>NZ_CEEDEK010000001.1:0-125844 GCF_979253875.1 Rathayibacter sp. AC182
CCGACGACCATGCGGTCGCGCTGCTCGATGATGTCGCCGACCATCGCGAGCATCTCGTCGGCGTGGGCGAGGGCCGCGGTGGCGGCCGCCTGCGTGAGGGCGGAGAGGTGGTACGGCAGGCGGACGAGCCGGAGGGCGTCGACGACCGCGGGGTCGGCGGCCAGGTAGCCGAGGCGCACGCCGGCGAAGGCGAAGGCCTTGCTCATCGTGCGCGAGACGAGCAGTCGGGGGCGGCCGGGGAGCAGGCTCAGGGCGGTGTCGGCGTCCTGGCCGAACTCGGCGTACGCCTCGTCGACGACGACGATCCCGGAGGTCGCGTTGTACACGGCCTCGATGGTCGCGAGCGGCAGGGGTGTGCCCGTCGGGTTGTTCGGCGCGCAGAGGAAGACGATGTCCGGCTGCGCACGGCGGACCTGCTCCGCCGCGTGGTCGGCCTCGACCTCGAAGTCGGCCTGCCGGGGCGCGGGGATCCACTCGGTGCCGTTGCCGGAGGCGAGGATCGAATACATCGAGTAGGTCGGGGCGAAGCCGAGCAGCGACCCGGTCCGCCGAAGGCCTGCAGGATGTGCTGCAGCACCTCGTTCGATCCGTTCGCCGCCCAGATGTTGTCGGCGGTCACCAGACCGAGGTAACCGGCGAGCGAGTCCCCGTGCTCGCGGAACTCGCGGTCGGGGTACCGGTTCACGGTCCGCAGAGCGACCGACACCTCCTCGACGATGTCGGCGATGACGTCGTCGGGGACGGGGTGCGTGTTCTCGTTGACGTTGAGGGTGACGGGGACGACCTTCTGCGGAGCGCCGTAGGGCAGCTTGCCGCGGAGGTCGTCACGGAGAGGGAGGTCGTCGAGAGTCGTCACCAGGGAATGGTAGCGGCGCCCGTCGAGGAGGCAGGGCCTGCCGCAGAGTCGAGCCGAGCCGGCGCTCCGCTCAGCGGACCAGCTCGTAGGCGCCTGGGACGGCGAGGCGCTGCCCGGGCTCGAGGCCGGCGCTCGAGAGCTGGTTGAGGGAGACGATGTCGGAGACGACATCGCGCGGGTCGCTGTCGGGTGCGATCTCCTCGGCGAGGGACCAGAGCGACTCTGCGCGCACCGTCACGCATCGAACCGACCTCGGAGGTCTCGGCCGAGGCGACCGCCTTCTCCACCGTTGAGCCTGAACGCGAAGGCGCCGGCGATGAGCGGGAGCGCTCCGAGGACCGAGAGGCGGCTCGGCCGCGGCGGGTATCCCGGAGTCGAGTGCGCACGACGGCAGGGACGTTGCGCGTCGGCACCGTCGAGGGCGGCGGTGCTGTGCTGGTGGGTGTGCTGATCGATCATGGGGATCGCTCCTTTCAGCAGGGGATTCGGGGTGGACTCGGCCGGGAGGCCGCCCCGAACTCCCGTTCCGAATATATCTTCGAAGAAAGCGGGAGGCAAGAGCCTGACGCGTCGTATCCGTTGCCGAGAACGCGCGACACACTCGAACGAATGTTTCGAACGGGAACCCTGGCCGGATACAGTTTCGAGAGCCCGCTGGTAGTACAGCAGCGACCACCGACATCGGCGATCGACCGCAACCCGGCGCGCACGCGGGGTGCGCGCCGAGAGAGGATCACGTGAGCGACGCGCAGACCGCCAAGGCCAAGCAGGGCACCGGACGCCGCCGGAAGAACCTGAGCGCGAAGCAGCTCGCGATCCTCGACGCGATCCAGCGCTCGGTGTCGAGCCGGGGCTACCCGCCGAGCATGCGCGAGATCGGCGACGCGGTCGGCCTCGCCCTCGCCCGAGCGTCACGCACCAGCTGAACCAGCTCGAGCTCAGCGGCTACCTCCGCCGCGATCCGAACCGCCCGCGCGCCTGGGAGATCCTCATCGACGTGCCGAGCTCGACCGAGGACGACGTAATGTTCGAGTCGAGCGTGACGGTCGGCGACGCCGCGATGGTGCCGCTGGTCGGGCGGATCGCCGCCGGAGTCCCCATCACGGCGGACCAGCAGATCGACGAGGTGTTCCCCCTCCTGCCGTGCTGGTGGGCAAGGGCGAGCTCTTCATGCTCAAGGTCGTGGGCGAGTCGATGATCGACGCCGCGATCTGCGACGGCGACTGGGTCGTCGTGCGGTCGCAGCGCACGGCCGAGAACGGCGAGATCGTCGCGGCGATGCTCGACGGCGAGGCCACGGTGAAGGTCCTGCGCCAGCGAGACGGGCACACCTGGCTGCTCCCCCGCAAGCTCGAACTTCTCGAGCCGATCCTCGGCGACGAGGCCGGGGTGCTCGGCAAGATCGCCGCGGTCCTGCGCTCCGTGCGAGCGCCGACGACGAAGGGGGCGGACGGCTGCGCGCCGTCCGCCCCCTTCGTCGCGAGAGCTCTTCTACGACGACGGCCTCCGTCGGCGCGAGGAGCGCGCCTCGGCCGCCGCCGCGACCGGGGAGCGCAGCGACTCGACCGTCTCGTCGTACCCGCGCGTCTTGAGGCCGCAGTCCGGGTTGATCCAGGACCTGCCGCGCGGGGATGGAGCCGAGCGCGGTCCCGACGAGGTCCGAGACCTCCTCGACGCCCGGCACCCGCGGGGAGTGGATGTCGTAGACGCCCGGGCCGATGCCCCGGGCGAAGCCCGAGCGCTCGATGTCGACGACGACCTCGGCATCCGGGAGCGCGCAGCCTCGATGCTCGTCACATCGGCGTCGAGCCACGCGTCGATCGCGTCGATGACCACGCCGAACTCGGAGTAGCAGAGGTGCGTGCGGATCTGCGTCGCGGCGCGGGCTCCGGCCGTCGCGAGCCGGAAGGACCCGACGGACCACCTCGAGGGTAGTCCGGCTGATCCGCCTTCTCGGGCGGCAGGAGCTCGCGGAGGGCGGGCTCGTCGACCTGGACGATGCGGCCGCCCGCGGCCTCGAAGGTCGGCGCGGATCTCGTCGCGGAGGCTCAGCGCCACCTGCACGGCCGTGTCCGCCAGCGGCTGGTCGTCGCGGACGAAGGACCAGGCCAGGATCGTCACCGGCCCGGTGAGCATGCCCTTGACCGGCCGCTCGGTGAGCGACTGGGTGAAGCTCGACCACTCGACGGTGATCGGCGCGGGCCGCGAGACGTCGCCCCAGAGCAGCGACGGGATCGCGTGCAGCGGCTCCCGTAGGACTGGACCCAGCCGTTGCGCGTGACGGCGAACCCGTCGAGGTTCTCGGCGAAGTACTGGACCATGTCGTTGCGCTCGAGGCTCCCCGTGCACCAGCACGTCGAGGGCGATCTCCTCCTGGAGCGCCACCACCTGCCGTATCTCGTCGCGCATGCGCTCGATGTACGGCTCGTGCGAGAGCTCGCCGCGCGTCAGGGAGCGGCTGACGCGCTGGTGCTGAGATCCCCCGCGTCTGGGGGAAGGAGCCGATCGTCGTGGTGGGGAGCACCGGGAGGCCGAGCGACTGCTCCTGCGCCGCCTCGCGCTTCCTCGTAGGGGACTCGGCGGTGATCGTCACGACGGTGAGTCGCGCCGCACGCCGCCGCACGGCGCCGTCGCGCACTCCGGGAGCGGAGCGACGGTCCTCGAGCGCGGCGGTGGCCGCGCAGCGGCCGGCTCGACGGCCGCCGCGCCGGCGAGGAGCCCCTCGGCGAGGACGGCGATCTGCTCGACCTGCTGATCGGCGAACGCGGGCCGGGACTGCCAGGCGCGGGTCCAGATCCGGCTCGTCCGTCACGTCGTGCGGGACGTGAAGGAGGGACGTGGAGCTGGACACGGCGAGGACCGCCCGCGAGCGGTCGCATGGCCCTCGGCCGTCTCGGAGGGCCGCCGCGAGGTCGCCCCGCCACACGTTGTGCCGCCGTCGACGGCGCCGGCGACCAGCACCGTGCTCTCGAGCCCCGGGGTGGGCGCGGGCGCCGATCCGCTTGGCGAGATCGACTCCGACGGCCTCCACGGCCGACGCGGCGAGCACCGGCAGGGCGTCGCGGAGATCGCCGCAGGGAGCCGCGACGAACAGCGCCGGACGGTCGACGCGCCGCCGAGCGCGCGGTACGCCTCGCGGACGGCATCGAGCTCCTCCGTTCGCGGCGCATCGACCGACTCCGAGACCAGCGCGGGCTCGTCGAGCTGCACCCAGTCGGCGCCCGCCGCGCGCAGCCGGGCCGGGAGCTCGACGTAGACCGGGAGGAGATCGGCGAGACGGGAGCGGGGGAGAACCCCGCCGGGGGCCCGGTCCGTCGACTTCGCGAGCAGGAGGTAGGTCACCGGTCCCGACGAGCACGGGACGGGTGACGAAGCCGGCGTCCCGAGCCTCCTCCACCTCGCGCACCCGGCGGTCGTCCGACGCCGAGAACGACGTCTCGGGCCCGATCTCCGGCACGAGTGTAGCGGTAGTGGAGTCGAACCACTTGGTCATCTCGAGCGGAGCGCGCTCGCCGTCGCCGCGGGCCAGCGTGAAGTAGCCGGCGAGGTCCAGCGAGGCGTCGGCAGCGAGATCGGCGAAGCGCTCGGGGATCGCGCCGACGGCGGCCGGGTGGTGTCGAGGACCTGGTCGTAGAAGGAGTGCGCCTCCGGGATCGAGGAGTCGGTGCGTCCGGTCCCAGAGCGACGAGCCGCTCGCGGGTCGCGGCTCGCAGGCCGGCGGCCTCGCGCTCGAGCTCGTCGGCTGTCGCGGCACCGCTCCAGAAGGCCTCGACGGCTTTCTTGAGCTCGCGCCTCGCGGCCAGGTCCTCGGGTACCCCGGGATCGTGCCGGTCGGGAAGTCGGGTGCGGTCGTCGTCATGATGCTCTCTCCGTGGTGAGGGTCGTGGTCGGGGCGGGAGCAGCCAGGAGGCCGCTCTCGGCGAGGACGGCGAGAACCGCCTCGTGCCGGTTGAAGGCGTACAGGTGGACGGCGGGCGCTCCGGACTCGACCAGCGTGCGGACGAGGCCCGCCGCGTGCTCGACTCCGGATCCGGCGTGCGCGCCTCGTCGTCGGGCTCGACGTCGAGCGCGATCGCGAGCTCGGCGGGCAGGTCCTCCCCGCTGAGCTCGGAGCATCCGGCGGAGGCGGCCGGGGCTGGTCACCGGCATCACGCCCGGGATGATCGGCATGCGCACGCCGGCGGCTCGCGCCACTACTCGACGAAGCGCACGTAGTCGGCCGGGATGGAAGCGAAAGAGCTGCGCGATCGCAGAACGAGCTACGCCCCGCCGCCTCCTTCGCGAGGAGCGCGTCGATGTCCTGCGACGACGACCGCGAGCGGGGGTGCGCGGTGGGGAACGCCGCGACCGCCACGCTGGGCGCGCGGGGCGCGACGCCGGATCCACTCGCAGCGCCGTCGATCCTGGAACGGCGACCGCCGCGTAGGGCTCGCGCTCGGCCTGCACACGGTGGATGAGCTGCACCAGCTCCGCGGCACCGCCCAGCTCGCCGAGGAAATCGCGGCTCGCCGTCGGCCGTGTCCGCGGGAGGATCGCCGCGCAGCGCGAGGAACCGGGAGACGCCCGGCCTCGGGGGACTCGTGCACGAGCCGACCTGCCGCCGCGGCCGTCGACCCCACACAGGTCAGGTGGGCGAGGGCTTCGACGGAGGTGTGCTGCCGGATGTGGCGGAGGAGCCCAGAGCGAGGCACGCCGGGACGAGCCGCCCGCGCCGTACGTGACGGAGATGAACGACGAGGCCCGCCGCGGCGAGGAGGTCGACCGTGCGCACGAAGAGCCGCTGTCGCCGCGTCGGTGCGAGGCGGGTAGACCTCGAAGGAGAAGGGGACCGGAGTCGGACAGTGCGTGTCCGGAGGGGTCTCCGAGCGGGTCGACGGCACGGCGGGCCCTCCGTTCCACAGCGTGTGATCGGTGGGGCGGGTGCCGGGCTCGGCTGTCGCTCCAGGCGCCGGGTGGCGCTCCGGGGTCCACGGTGAGGAACGGCTCCGCCGCGCCGTCGAGGCGCGTGGGACGCGGTGTGACTCGGGCGTGACGGAGTGTGTCGCGGGGCGTTGTGCAGAGCGGTTCGGACGTGTCCGGAACGACGGAGCGCCCGCGCCCCCTCCTCGGGGAGCGCGGGCGCTCGGAGTGGTGCTGCTAGGCCTCGACGGCCGGCGCCGGAGGCGGTGAACTCGGCCAGCGGGCCCGCCGGGTCCTGGTGGACCAGGGCCTGCACGCGGGTGCCGCCGTCCACGTAGGCGGTCGCCGAGGATCCCGCCGCTGCGGTGCAGCTGCGAGATCACGTACTCGCCGCGGTCGGCCGGCACGAGCAGATCGAAGCTCGACGTTCGGCTCGGGCAGGATCTCGGCGATGCGGGAGCGCAGCTCGTCGATGCCCTCACCCGTCCTCGCCGACACGAGGACCGGCGTCCGGAGCGAGGCCGCGGAGGACCAGACGAGCGCCCTCGTCGACCAGGTCGGACTTGTTGAAGGCGATGATCTCGGGGATGCTGCGCGCACCCACCTCGCCGATCACGTCGCGGACGGTCGCGATCTGCGCCCCGCGGGGTCGGGGTGCGAGGCGTCGACGACGTAGAGCCACGATGATGTCGGAGTCGGCGACCTCCTCGAGCGATCGAGCGGAACGCCTCGACCAGCTGGCGGGGCAGCGCCCGCACGTAGCCGACGGTGTCGGGCAGACGTGCAGAGGCGGCCGTCGGCCGTCTGAGCCTTCCGGACCGTGGCGTCGAGCGTGGCGGGCAGCGAGTTCTCGACGAGGACGCCCGCGTGGGTCATCCGGTTGAGCAGGCTCGACTTGCCGGCGTTGGTGTAGCCGGCGATCGCGACCGACGGGACGGCGTTGCGCTTGCCCGCGGTTCGCGCGCTTGGCCTCGCGGGCGGGCTTCATCGCGGTGATCTGCTTGCGCAGTCGCGCCATGCGGGTGTGGATGCGACGCCGGTCGAGCTCGATCTTCGTCTCACCCGGTCCGCGCGAGCCCGTGCCGGCACCCGCGCCCACCTGGCCACCGGCCTGGCGGGACACATCGACCTGCGCCCCATCCGCGCAGTCGCGGGAGGCGGTACTCGAGCTGGGCGAGCTCGACTCGCGCCTTGCCCTCCCGGCTCTTGGCGTGCTGGCTGAAGATGTCGAGGATCACCGCGGTGCGGTCGATCACCTTCACCTTCACCACGTCCTCCAGCGCACGGCGCTGGCTCGGGGCCGAGCTCGGTGTCGGCCGCGACGGTTGTCCGCGCCGAGGGCCGCGACGACGCCGGCGAGCTCCTGGGCCTTGCCCTTGCCGGTGATACGTGCTCGGGGTCGGGGTGCGGACGGCGCTGCGGCAGTCCGTCGAGCACGGTCGCCCCCGCCGTCTCGGCGAGGGCGGCGAGCTCGTGCAGCGAGTTCTCGGCGTCCTCGAGCGAGCCCTGCGAGTACACGCCGATCAGCACCACGTTCTCGAGGCGCAGCTGGCGGTACTCGACCTCCGTGACGTCCTCGAGCTCGGTCGACGGGCCGGCGACGCGGCGCAGGGCCTGCCGGCCCTCGCGGTCGAACTGCTCGCCGTCCGAGTCCTCGCCCCCGTGGCCCGACGTCCGCAGCGCCTGGGCGCCGCCCGAGACGAAGCGCGAGTATCCCGCCGACCGCGACTGCGCGTTCGCCAGGACCCTCGAGAGACGACGTCCACGGCCTCGGTCGTGCCGGTCTCGTTCAGGTCTTCCGCCGTCATCCCCGGATAACACTAACTCCTCAGGTCTTGATAGGTTCACTTCTCATGGCCGCCGAGCACTACTTCTCACGAGTACGCCCGGACGGTGACATCCGGCTCCTGCGGCAGGATCACGGCCCGTCTCGGCGGGCTGCGACCTCGAGCTGACCACCGCCGGAGGCGTGTTCAGCCCCGGCCACGTGGATCTCCGGAACCCGCGTCCTGCTGGACGCGGTCCCCGAGCCTCCCGCGAGCGGGGATCTGCTGGACCTCGGCTGCGGCTGGGGGCCCGATCGCCTCTCGCTCGCCCTCGGCGCTCCGGACGCGCGGTGTGGGCGGTGGACGTCGATCAGCGGGCGCTCGAGGCTGGTCCGTCGCAACTGCGAGGCACTCGGCGTCACCGACCGTCGCCGCCGTCCTGCCGGAGGAGGATGTTCCCGCGGACGTGCGGTTCGACTCGATCTGGTCGAACCCGCCGATCCGCATCGGCAAGGAGGAGCTGCACGCGCTGCTCGAGCGCTGGCTCCCCCGCTTGGCTGCCGGAGCCGACGGGTGGCTGAAGTCGTGCAGAGGAACACTCGGGTCCGACTCGCTGCAGAAGTGGCTCGTCGAGGCCTTCGACGAGCGGCTCGAGGTCGAACGGGTCGGCAGCGCCAAGGGCTTCCCGCATCCCGCGGACCACCCGCTCGGCCTGACTCCCGCGTCAGTCGATGCGGATCGTGCCGGTGTAGTAGACGAGATCGGCCGGACCGGACGAGGCCCACGTGCTCGCCCTCCTCGGTGGCGAACATCGTGACTCCGAAGCGTGCCGCCCGGGACGTCGACGCGCCACGACTGCGGCGCACGGGCTCCCGCCCAGTAGCGCACCGCGAGGGCGGCCGCCGCGGCGCCGGTGCCGCAGCTGAGGGTCTCCCCGCTGCCCCGCTCGTGGACGCGCATCCGGATGCGGCCGATCCCGTCGTGGATCAGCGGCTCCCCCGGCACGACGAACTCGATGTTCGCACCGTCCGCGGGCTCCGGCTCGACCTGCGGGATGTAGGTCAGATCGGCGGAGTCGAGCTCGGCGTCGTTGCTGAGGGCGACGACGACGTGCGGGTTGCCGAGATCGATCCCGAGGCCGGGACGGGCGACCTTGAGCTCCTTGGCCCGCACCAGCGGCTCGCCGCCCGCCAGCTCCCAGCGCCTCCGGGTCGACCTGGAATCCGGAGCCGCTGCGCGCGGGGTCGCGCACACCGGCGCGGGTGCCGATCGGCAGGGTGTCGCCCGGCTCGAGCTCGGCGAGGGCCGCTCGCCGCCAGTGAGGAACGCCGCGTAGACACGGACGCCGTTGCCGCGCATCTCGGCGATCGACCCGTCGGCGTTGCGGTAGTCCATGAACCACTCGGCCTCCGGCTCCTCCGCGAGCAAGGCCGCACCCTCGGCGATCGCCCTCGAGCGCACGGCGCGGATGATCCCGTCGGCTCCGACGCCGAAGTGCCCGTCCGCAGATCATCGCGATCTGCGCGGGAGTGAGGTCCACCTCACCGTCGGGGTCGCTGAAGAGCACGGAAGTCGTCTCCAGGCTGCCCTGGCCCTTGGTGAAGTGCAGCTCGATCGTCATGGCGCGGACAGCCTGGCGAGGAGCGGAGTCGTCGAGCTGGGCTGCGACCGCGTGCCCGTGCCGCCAGATCCGGTGCCTCGACGGGAGGCGGTGGGCGCTCGCGGTAGCGGCGGAACCGGCTGTTCTGCCGCCGGGCGCAGCGGCGGGTGAGCGATTGCGTCGAGGCGATCGCCTCCTCCCGCGAGAGCTCGCCCGCACGCTGCCCGAGCGCCTGGGCGGCGGCCCAGATCGCGCGGCTCGCGGTGACGCCTCGCTCGATCCCGAGGGGCACTCAGCCGCTCCACCTCGTCGAGCACGCCGTCCTGGCCCACATCCGCTCGACCCGCTCGTCAAGCCGGCGCACCAGGACGTCGCGGGGCGCCTCGAGGAACAGCAGCTCCGCCGGCTGCCAGAGGTCAGAGCTCGTCGGACATCAGGGCGCCGCCCGGGGTGCCGGTGAGCTCGGTGATCTCGAGGGCGCGGACGATGCGGCGGACGTTGTGCGGGCCGATCCGAGAGCGGCAGCACGACCCGGCCTGTCCAGCGGCGCGGGCGGCTCGAACAGGACGGCCCCGCGCCCTCGCGCTCCGCCGTCTCCTCGAGCGCTCGGCGCACCTCGGGGATCGGTGCCCGCGAACGAGAACTCGAAGACGACGCTCGAGACGGCCTGGACCTGAGCCACCGACCAGGGATCGGCAGGGCCCCGCGCGCCAGCGCTTCGTCGACGACGCGGCGCGCCTCGGACTGTGTAGCGCGCGACCGACGCCTCCTCGGTGACGTCGAGGACGTCGAGGAGGTGGTGCGGAGATCCTCGCGCCGCTCGCCGTCGGGACGGAGCTTCGCTCGTCCCCGATGTCCATGCCGCGGTAGAGCTGCATGGCGTCGGCGTTGACGATCTCGGCCGACCGGCCGGCCGCGCGCACCCGCTCGGCGAGATCGAGGGCGAGCTCGGACTTGCCCGTGCCCGTGGCCCCGGCCCGACCGCGATCAGCTCGGGTGCTCCCGCCTCAGCGCTCGCCATCGAGAGCGTCGCGTAGATCGGAGTCGTCGGGCGCCGCCGGCCGCGCCGGAGCGCCGGCGGGCTTCGAGGGAGACCCGCGGCGCGCCGGTGCCGCCGGTCGACGGCACGCCGCACGACTCCGTCTGCGCGCGGTCCCACGCGTCGCTCGCCCGGGCCCTGCGGACGCAGCGGCGCTCCGTCCGGGGAGGCGGCGAGCAGGTAGAACGGAGCGGCATCGGGGCGGACCAGGACCGAGACGACGTCTCCGGGCCGCGGCTGCTCCGAACCGGCGGGCACGTCGAAGTGGACGAGCCGGCTGTGCTCGGCACGACCGCTGAGGCGAGCGCGTCTCGGCGTCGCGGCGACCCTCCCCGCGTGGCGACCAGCACCTCGACCTCGCGGCCGACGACCGTGCAGGTTCTCCTGCTCGCTGATCGCGTCCTGCAGGGCGACCGAGGCGCTCGTAGCGCTCCTGCACCACCTGCTTGGGCAGCTGGTCGGGCATCGTCGCCGCAGGGGTCCCGGCCTGGATCGAGTACTGGAAGGTGAACGCCGAGGCGAAGCGCGCCTCCTCGACCACGCGCGGCGTCTCGGCGAAGTCGGCCTCGGTCTCGCCGGGGAACCCGACGATGATGTCGGTGCTGATGGCGGCGTGCGGGATCCGCGCCCGCACCCGGTCGAGGATCCCGAGGAAGCGCTCGGAGCGGTACGAGCGGCGCATCGCCTTGAGCACCCGGTCGGACCCCGACTGCAGGGGCATGTGCAGCTGAGGCATGACGGCCGGAGTCTCGGCCATCGCGTCGATGACGTCGTCGGTGAAGGCCGCGGGGTGGGGGCTCGTGAAGCGGATCCGCCCGAGCCCGTCGATCGTGCCTGCGGCGCGCAGCAGCTTCGAGGAACGCCTGGCGGTCGCCGAACTCGACGCCGTAGGAGTTCGGGCCGTTCTGCCCGAGGAGGGTCACCTCGATGGCCCCGTCGTCGACGAGGGCCTGGATCTCGGCAAGGACGTCGCGCGGGACGGCGGTCCTTCTCCTTGCCGCGGAGCGAGGGGACGATGCAGAACGTGCAGGTGTTGTTGCGGCCCACCGAGATGGACACCCGCCCGCCGCAGGTCGAGTCGCGCTTGGTGGGGAGCGTCGACGGGAAGACGTCGAGCGACTCGAGGATCTCGAGCCGCGCCTCCTCCGTTTGTGGCGGGCGCGCTCGAGCAGGCTGCGGCAGAGCGCCCATGTTGTGGGTGCCGAAGACCACATCGACCCACGGGGCCTTGTCGAGGATGACGTTCTTGTCCTTCTGCGCCAGGCAGCCACGCCGACGGCGATCTGCATGCCCTCGTGGCGGCGGTTGACCGAGGCGAGGTGGCCGAGGTTCCCGTAGAGCTTGTTGTCGGCGTTCTCCCGCACGGCGCAGGTGTTGATGACGACGACGTCTCCGGCCTCGGCGCCGTCGGCCGGGACGTACCCCGCCGCCTCGAGCGACCCGCTCAGCCGCTCGGAGTCGTGGACGTTCATCTGGCAGCCGAACGTCCGGACCTCGTAGGTCCTCGGGCGGGCACCGGCGGCGGAGACCGGAGCGGGGATGAGCGTGGTCATGGTCTGGGATTCTACGCGCCGCTCGGATCGCTCTCGGCGCGCCCTCGGGGTGGGAGCACCCCGAGCGGCTCAGCGGAAGCGGACGCTCGAGCCAGGGCTTGCGGACGGTCTCGCGCACGACGCGCTGCACGAGGGCGCCGGAGTAGCCGCGGCGCGCCAAAAACCCGGTGAGGCGCCGCTCCGCCACCTCGTCCGACAGGGAGCGCAGGCTCGGCAGGCGCTTGCGCGCGAGCTCGACGGCGGTGCGGTACTCGTCGTCGCCGTCGAGCTCGTCGAGCGCCGCGGCGATGGCATCGGGGTCGAGCTTGCGCCCGCGGGCTCCTGCATGATCGAGGACCTGCCGAGCTTCCTGCGCTCGCGCAGCTGCGTGACGAGCTGCTCGGCCATCCGGTGGTCGTCGAGGTAGCCGAAGCGGGCGAACCGCTCGAGGATCTCGAAGTGCGTCCTTCTCGGCGACGCCCTCGGTGTAGAGGCGCGCCTCGACCTCGGCGACCGACAGGCTCTTGCGCGAGAGGCCACGGACGATGCGGTCGGCGATCTGCTCGGGATCCAGGCTCCTCGGGCAGCTCGAACGCCTGCGTCGTCCTCGTCGGCGGCCTCCTCCAGCAGGAGTGGACTCGGGGAGGGCCGCCTCGGGAGCGGCCGGCGAGCGGCGGGCGACGTGGGCCGACAGCTCGGCGATCCGATCCGTCCGCCCGTCGCCCGCGCCCGTCGGAGCGGAGGCGGACGCCTCCGTCTCCTGCTCGCCGTCCGTGACCCAGGGGAGGAAGGCCACGGGACGACCCTCGGCCCTCTCCCCGTTCGCGTCTCGCACCGGGCTCAGGCGCCCTTGCGGACGGGCTGCTTGGCGACGGGCTGCTTGGTCTCGATCGCGACCGGAGCGGCGTCCTTCACCGCGTTCGGATCGGCGACGACACCCAGCTTGATGAGGATGCGCTTCTCGATCTCTGCCGCGATGTCGGGGTTGTCGATGAGGAACTGGCGCGCCTTCTCCTTGCCCTGTCGAGCTGGTCGCCGTCGTAGGTGTACCAGGCACCCGACTTGCGGACGATCTCGTGCTCGACACCGAAGTCGATGAGGCTTCCCTCGCGCGAGATGCCGATGCCGTAGAGGATGTCGAACTCCGCCTGCTCGAACGGCGGCGCCATCTTGTTCTTGACGACCTTGACGCGGGTGCGGTTGCCGACCGCGTCGGTACCGTCCTTCAGCGTCTCGATGCGGCGGATGTCGAGGCGGACCGACGCGTAGAACTTGAGCGCCTCGCCGCCGGCGGTGGTCTCGGGGCTGCCGAAGAAGACGCCGATCTTCTCGCGGAGCTGGTTGATGAAGATCATCGTGGTGTTGGTGGTGTTCAGTCCGCCGGTGAGCTTGCGCAGCGCCTGGGACATGAGGCGCGCCTGCAGGCCGACGTGAGAGTCGCCCATCTCGCCCTCGATCTCGGCACGCGGCACGAGTGCGGCGACGGAGTCGATGACGATCAGGTCGATGGACCCCGAGCGGACGAGCATGTCGGCGATCTCGAGGGCCTGCTCTCCGGTGTCGGGCTGGGACACGAGCAGGGAGTCGATGTCGACGCCGAGTTTCTTGGCGTACTCGGGGTCGAGCGCGTGCTCGGCGTCGATGAACGCCGCGATGCCGCCGTTGCGCTGCGCGTTCGCGATGGCGTGCAGCGTCAGCGTCGTCTTACCGGAGGACTCGGGGCCGTAGATCTCGACGATGCGGCCGCGCGGGAGCCCGCCGATGCCGAGCGCGACGTCGAGGGCGATCGAGCCGGTCTGGATCACCTCGACGGGGGCGCGCTCGTCGCTGCCGAGGCGCTGACGGCGCCCTTGCCGAACTGGCGGTCGATCTGCGCGAGTGCGGTCTCGGGGGACTTCTGCGGTCTGAGGAACTGGGCATGGCCGTCTCGCTCTCGTGTCGGGGTGGTATCGCCTACAGGCTGTCGCGTCGTGCCGGTGATGCCGCCGTGGTGAACACGACGCCGGCCGGCTGCGACAAGGCGGTGAAGCAGGTCCGTTGACTTGTCATCACGGTATGCCGGACCACCGACATCGGCGCCCGGCGCGAGCGCCTCCGTGGACACGGCGGCGTTCCTGCTTCTGTGGAGGAGCCTGAGCCCGATCGAACAGCGACTTCGGTCATCGGCACCCGGCGTGTCGAACACGACTTCGGGAGTCAGGGCGAGCGACGGCTCAGCGGCGACGGCTCTTCGGGTCGATCCGTGCCAGCGGCTCTCGGGCACGTCGCTCGCGCGGCACAGGGCGAGCCAGACCTCCCGGGGCTCCGCACCGTCCCGGAGCGCCCGGTCCGCCGTCCGCCCGTCGAGCTCGGTCAGCACGAGATCGGACACGAGCACGCGGGCGTAGGACGCCCCGAACTCGTCGTCGACCAGCTGTCGGAACTCGCTCGACCTCGTGACTCCACGCTAACCGCAGAGGCGGCCGGCCGGGAATGACGAAAGGCGCCCGGGCCGGAGCCGGGGCGCCCTTCGCGTGGAATGGAGGTGGGGGATGAAGCGGCGGGACCGTCTACCGCGTGACGAGGTCCGCGTCGAATCCGGCGACCATGTCGGCCGGGATGGTGTCGGGAATGGTGTCGATCCCCTCGATCACCGCGAGCCGGTCTCCGACTTCGCGCATGATCACGGAGATGGGGGTGTCGAGCGCATCGGCGACAGAGGCGAGGATCTCCGAGGAGGCCTCCTTCGAGCCTCGCTCGACCTCGCTCAGGTAGCCCAAGGCGACACTCGCCTTGCTGGCCACCTGGCGCAGCGTGCGACCTTCTGCAGGCGGAAGTCCCCGAGGACATCGCCGATCTCCTGACGAACTAGAACCATTGGACCCTCCTTCTCCACGTCAACCGCTTCTTCGTCCACGGTCTCGTCGAGTGATGCCGGAGCATGAATTCGAAGGGGGTGTGTACGAAGGAACCGGATAGCTGTTCACTACCCGGCTCGTGTGAGTCGACTCTAATACCGGATGACTGGACTTTGCGTGTGAGCGACGTCAGATGTAACCGGGGCGAAACCCAGGAGCATTCCACGATTCCGGAGCGATTCCGGAATACTCAGGCGGCTTCGTCCGAGAGTGCGCGACGGTCTCCTCGGCCAGGCGCAGGGCCGCTTGTACGCTCGCCGCCCGGATCCCCGCACGGTCGCCCTCGAAGCGGTGCTCGCGCACCGTCTCCGGGACCTCCGAGCACCACGGCGATGAAGACCGTGCCCACCGCGCGCTCCTGCGGGTCCGGCCCCGCGACTCCGGTGGTCGCGATGCCGACCGTGCGGGCGCCGACGGCTCCGAGCCGCTCGGCCGCTCCCGGGCCATCTGCAGCGCGACCTCGGGGTGCACCGGGCCCTCCGCCTCCAGGAGCGCCCCGTCGACGCCGAGCAGCCGGTGCTTGAGGTCGGTCGCGTAGCTCACCACGGCTCCGCGGTGCACCACCGAGGCGCCGGGCACCTCCACGATCGCGGAGCTCGGTGCTCCGCCGGTGAGCGACTCCGCCACGGCGAGTCCGAGTCCGCGGGCCTCCAGCGCGCGGACGAGCGCCTCGGCGATCACGCCGGCGATGCCGCTCGACTCTGGCGGGCGGCGTCGGCGAGGTAGTCGACGCCCAGTCGCGACGGTGAGGACGACGGCGACGGTCATGGTCGCGCCGTTCAGCCAGTGCACCCACTCGCCGAGCACGTTCCAGAACGGCAGCAGCGCGAGCGAGAGGGCCACGGACTGCGCGATCGTCTTCAGCTTGCCCGCGCGAGGCGGGGATCACGCGATCGGACAGCACGGCCATCCGGAACACGGTGATGCCGATCTCGCGCACGAGGACGAGGATCGTCACCCACCACGGCAGCTCGAGGAGGATCGAGAGCCCGATGAGGGCGGCGCCGGTCAGCACCTTGTCGGCGATGGGGTCGAGCAGCTTGCCGAGATCGGTGACCAGGCCGCGGCTGCGGGCGATGTGCCCGTCGATGCCGTCGGTCGCGATGGCGACGATGAAGAGCAGCGCGGCCGCGATCCGGAGGCCGCCGTCGTCTCCCCCGTCGGCGAGCAGCATCCAGAAGAACACCGGCGCGAGCAGGATCCGCACCACGGTGATCGCGTTCGGCAGGTTCCAGTTGCTCACCGGCGAGGCCTGGTCGTGAGTGGGAGTGCTCATCGTGCTCCTGCGTTCGTCGTGGTCGTCCGGTGCGCCGCGCGGATCATCGCTCAGGTCGCGTCCCGTGAGGTGCCAGGCGTCGTCGTCCGAGCTCTCGTCGTGGTCGTGGTAGTCGACGGCAGCGGGACCGGTCGGCTCGGCCAGCGGGTCGTCGTAGGGGTCCGGGCGACCGCGGAGGTGCGACAGGGCCTCGCCCGGCCCTCTCCGCGCATGCGGGCCGGAACCCCGGGCAGCTGCTCGGCGGTCACCAGGACGTCGCGGGCCTTGGACCCCTCGGAGGGCCCGACGACCTCGCGCGACTCGAGGAGGTCCATCAACCGCCCCGCCTTCGCGAACCCGACACGGAGCTTGCGCTGGAGCATGGACGTCGAGCCGAACTGCGTGCTGACCACGAGCTCGGCCGCGGCGACGAGCAGCTCGAGGTCGTCCCCGATGTCGGAGTCGACCTCCTTGCGCTGCGCCTGGACGGTGATGTCCTGGCGATACTCGGGCTGCGCCTGCCGGGTGACGTGCTCGACGACCTTCGCGATCTCGTCCTCGCGGACCCACGCGCCCTGCACGCGCATCGGCTTGTTCGTGCCCATCGGCAGGAAGAGTCCGTCGCCCTGGCCGATCAGCTTGTCGGCGCCCGGCTGGTCGAGGATCACCCGGAAGTCGGGGTGACGCTCGTGACCGCGAACGCGAGACGGCTCGGCACGTTGGCCTTGATCAGGCCGGTGACGACGTCGACGCTCGGGCGCTGGGTCGCGAGCACCAGGTGGATGCCGGAGGCGCGCGCGAAGCTGGGTGATGCGGACGATCGAGTCCTCGACGTCGCGCGGGGCGACCATCATCAGGTCGGCCAGCTCGTCGACGACCACCAGCAGGTAGGGGTATCGGCTTCAGCACGCGGTTGCTGCCCGGCGGCAGGACGATCTCGCCGCCGCGGACAGCGGCATTGAAGTCGTCGATGTGGCGGTAGCCGAACGACGCGAGGTCGTCGTACCGCATGTCCATCTCCTTCACGACCCACTGCAGCGCTTCGGCCGCCTTCTTGGGGTTC
The DNA here is from genome assembly GCF_979253875.1 of Rathayibacter sp. AC182. Classification (NCBI taxonomy): domain Bacteria; kingdom Bacillati; phylum Actinomycetota; class Actinomycetes; order Micrococcales; family Microbacteriaceae; genus Rathayibacter; species Rathayibacter sp. AC182. The sequence goes on from NZ_CEEDEK010000001.1 coordinate 16,908, forward strand.
GTGATGATGGGCGTGATGAGGTGCGGCACGCCTCCGTAGATCGTCAGCTCGACGCGCTTGGGGTCGATGAGGACCATGCGGACGTCCTGCGGCCGCGCGCGCATGAGCAGGCTCGTGATCATGGAGTTCACGAAGCTGGACTTGCCGGAGCCGGTGGAGCCGGCGACCAGGAGGTGCGGCATCTTGGCGAGGTTCGCCACGACGTAGCCGCCCTCGACGTCCTTGCCGACCCCGATGGTCATCGGATGGGTCGACGTCGTGGAGGCCGAGGAGCGCAGGACGTCGCCCAGCGACCACGATCTCGCGGTCGGTGTTCGGGATCTCGACGCCGATGGCGCTCTTGCCGGGGATCGGCGAGAGGATCCGGACCTCGTTGCTGGCGACGGCGTAGGAGAGGTTCTTGCTCAGCGCGGTGACGCGCTCGACCTTCACGCCAGGACCGAGCTCGATCTCGTAGCGCGTGACAGTGGGCCCCCGGGAGAAGCCGGTGACCGTGGCGTCGACGTTGAACTGCCGCAGCACCTCGGTGATCGCGCGGACCATCTCGTCGTTCGCCGCGGAGCGCGCCTTGGACGGCGTGCCGGTGGACAGCGCGGCGGCCGACGGGAGCCGGTAGGGGGTGTCGTCCTCGAACGAGGAGTCGAAGCCGGCGGTCGGGTCCTCGGCGGGCACGGGGGCGATGGGGCCGGTCTCGATGACCGGCGGCACCGGGACGGCGGGCGCGACGTCGAGGTCGTCCAGTCGGATGACTCCGGTCGCGTCGTCGTCGACGACCCCGACGGGAGTGGTGGCGGCACCGGAGCGCTCGAAGCGCGCGAGGGCCGCCTCGGCGTCCTCGACGTCGGAGAGCACCTGGGTCTCGTAGGAGCGCGTCGGCGGGTCGGAGGGCTCGTCGTGCTCCTCGAGCGCGGTGTCAAAGCCCTTCGTGCGGGAGCGGCCGCGGCGGCCCTTCGGCTCGTCGTCGACCTCGGCGAGGGAGTCGATCGGGAGCTCGGCCTGCACCATCGGCTCGTCCTCGCGGCCGGACTCGGTCCGGCGCCACCAGGGCAGCTCACCGCCGTCCTCCTGGTCGTCGGACGACTCGGCCTCGGCCTTGGCGGCCGCCTTGGCGGCGGCCTTCTCGGCCTTCAGACGGGCCCGCTCCTCGTCGTCGACGACCGGAGCGCCGAACAGGTAGGAGTAGAGGTCGCGGAACCGCGAGCCGAGGCCTGTTCGGCGGCGTCTTGGTGATGATGAAGAGCGAGAGCAGGATGACGGCGGAGAGCACCACCGTCGCGCCGGGCACGGTCGCGATCGCGACCAGCAGGGCGCCGACCAGCCAGCCGAGCACGCCGCCGGCGGCGGCCATGCGGAGGATGCCGTCGCCCGGGTAGGGCGTGCCGAGGTGGGCGTGGCAGATGCCGGCGGAGGCGATCAGCAGGAACGACAGGCCCACGCCGATCCGGCCGTTGTCGTCGACGGAGCTCGGGTGCCGGAAGAGCCACAGCGCGAAGAGCACGAGGACCACCGGGAGGACGTAGGCCACCCGTCCGAAGAGGGCGCCGAAGCTCCACGCGTCGAGCACCTGGGCGACGGGATCGCCCGCGAGGAACCACTCGACCACCGCTCCGACGACGCCCAGCAGGACCAGGAGGAACGGCACGCCGTCGCGGCGCTCCTCCTTCGCGAGGCGCTCGGGGCCGAGAGCGCGCGCGGCGCCGCCCACGACGTGCGCGAGCGTCATCCACAGGCGGACGAGGACGTTGGTGCGCGGACCGGAGTCGAAGGCGACGGTGGCCTTCGTCTCGGCCGCTCCCCGCCCCGAGCCCCGGCCGGAACGCGGCGCGCCGGAGCGCGCGGGCGAGCTCCCCGCCCGCGGGAGGTCGTCTTGGTACTCGTGGCCATGCTGCCACCGTACCTGCAGCCCCCGTCATCGCCGGGGACCCGCGCCGAGGCGGGCGCTCAGCGCAGGGTGGCGACCATGGTCTCGGCGTCGCCCCGGTCGGCGACGGCCGTGAAGCCTTCGCTGCGGTACAGGCGGCGGGCGAAGTTGTCGGTCGCGACGCTCAGCGACACCCGGGCGTAGCCGGCCGACCCGCGCCTGCTCGAGCGCCGCCTTGAGCAGCGCGCGCCCCACTCCCTGCGCCCGCCAGACCGGCCGGACTCCGAGCGTGAGCTCGGGGACGCCCGGCGCGACGAAGCCGCGTCCCGGCACGGCCGGTCGTGAACAGGCGCGACCAGCACGCGCCGATCCGCTCTCCCTCACCTGTCTCGGCGATCGAGCCCAGGTCTCCCGGGCGGGGCCAGCCCGCGACGTACCGGCGGGTGGACTCCTCCTCGAGGACGTCGATCCGGGTCCTGGCGGTCGTCCAGTTCCAGTTGGCGGCCTCGACCAGCATGTCGGCGAGGAACGGCGCGTCCTCGCTCCGGGCGGTGCGGATCCTGTACTCCACGTGCGGCCTCCTGGCTGCTCGGTCGGTGGTTCCCCCGGCGAGGCGGTGCGCCCTCTCGTCGGATGCGGCGGACTCGGGAGCAGCGCTCCCCGCGCCCGCCGGGTCAGGCCTCGATGACGAGCGGCACGATCATCGGCCGGCGGCGGGGTAGCTGGAGTTCACCCAGCGGCCGACGACGCGGCGGATGGTCTGGGACAGGGCGTGCTGATCGCTGACTCCGCTCTGCACCGCCTCCTCCAGCGCCTTCGCGATGCGCGGCTTCACCTCGTCGAAGACGCGGTCGTCCTCGGCGAAGCCCTTGGCGTGGATCTCGGGGCCGACGACGATGCGGCCCGTCCCCGCCTCCACGACGACGATGATCGAGATGAAGCCCTCCTCGCTGAGGATGCGGCGGTCCTTGAGATCGGCGTCCGTGATCTCGCCGACCGTCGAGCCGTCGACGTAGACGAAGCCGAGATCGAGCTGCCCGACCCGGGTGACCGTGCCGTCGAGGAGGTCGAGGACCGTGCCGTCCTCGGCGATGATCGTGTTCTCCTCCGCGATGCCCGTGTCGCGCGCGAGCTTCGCGTTCGCGACGAGGTGGCGGTACTCGCCGTGCACCGGCATGACGTTGAGCGGCTTGAGGATGTTGTAGCAGTAGATCAGCTCGCCGGCCGCCGCGTGACCCGAGACGTGCACCTTGGCGTTGCCCTTGTGCACCACGGTCGCGCCGAGCCTGGTCAGGCCGTTGATCACGCGGTAGACGGCGTTCTCGTTGCCGGGGATGAGGCTCGACGCGAGGATGACGGTGTCGCCCTCCCCCGGCTCGATCTGGTGGTCGAGGTTCGCCATGCGGCTGAGGACCGCCATCGGCTCGCCCTGGGAGCCGGTCGACGTGTAGACGATCCGGTCCTCGGGGATGTCCCCCGCCTTCTTGAAGTCGATCAGCACGCCCTGCGGCACCCTGAGGTAGCCGAGGTCGGCGGCGATGCCCATGTTGCGGACCATCGAGCGGCCCAGCAGCGCGACGCGTCGCCCGTTCGCGTGCGCGGCGTCGAGGACCTGCTGCACGCGGTGGACGTGGCTCAGAAGCTCGCGACGATGACGCGGCGCGACGCCTTCGCCATCACGCTCTCGATGACCGGGCCGATGTCGCGCTCGTTCGGCGTGAATCCGGGGACGTCGGCGTTCGTCGAATCGACCATGAAGAGGTCGATGCCCTCCTCGCCCAGTCGGGCGAAGGCGCGGAGGTCCGTGATCCGGCCGTCCAGGGGCAGCTGGTCCATCTTGAAGTCGCCGGTGTGCAGGACTGAGCCCGCGTCCGTGATGATCGCGACGGCGAGCGCATCCGGGATGGAGTGGTTCACGGCGACGAACTCGAGCTCGAAGGGCCCCGAGGTTCTCGATGTCGCCCTCCTTCACCGCCAGCGTGTACGGCTTGATCCGGTGCTCCTTGAGCTTCGCCTCGACCAGCGCGAGGGTGAGCGTCGAGCCGATGAGCGGGATGTCGCGCTTGAGCTTCAGGAGGTACGGGACGGCGCCGATGTGGTCCTCGTGGCCGTGGGTCAGGACGACGCCCACGATGTCGTCGAGGCGGTCCTTGATCGGGGAGAAGTCGGGGAGGATCAGATCGACGCCCGGCTGGTTCTCCTCGGGGAAGAGCACGCCGCGGTCCACGACCAGGATCTTCCCGTCGATCTCGAAGATCGTCATGTTGCGGCCGATCTCGCCGAGACCGCCCAGCGGGATGATGCGCAGCGTGCCGGCCGCGAGCTCCGGCGGGGTGATCACGGGACTGGGCATGCGCCCTCCTCTTCGTTCGGTTCTCGGTGGAGGTGCCGCTCGAGCGGCGTCAGCGTGTGGTGCCGGCGACCTTGGGGAGGGCGCCGCCGGCGGCCGCGTTGCGGTCGGGGCGGAAGTTGCGGAAGTCGACGCCGGGGATGTCGCGCACGAGGCCGAGCTCGTCCTCGATGAGCGCCGCCTCCGACTCCTCCGGGCCGACCAGGGGCAGGCGCACGCGCGGGGAGGAGATGCGGCCGAGACCGTGGAGGATGTACTTCGCCGCGACGGTGCCGGGGACGTGCGTCATCACGGCGCGCACGAGCGGCTCGAGCTGCTGGTGGGCGAGGGTCGCGGCACGCAGGTCGCCCGCGTTCACCGCGTCGACGATGGTGCGGTAGGGCGAGGACGCGATGTTGGCGGTGACGCCGATGAGGCCCGTCGCTCCGATCGCGAGCTCGGGCAGCACGTTCGCGTCGTCGCCGCAGAAGTACATCAGGTCGGTCTGATTGAGCACGCGGCTCACCTCGGACAGGTCGCCCTTGGCGTCCTTCACGGCCAGGATGTTCGGGTGCTTGGCCGCACGAAGGATCGTCTCGTAGCGGATGGGGACGCCGGTGCGCCCCGGGATGTCGTAGAGGATGACGGGCAGGTCCGTCGCGTCGGCGATCATCCGGAAGTGCGTGAGGATGCCGGCCTGCGTGGGCTTGTTGTAGTACGGCGTCACGATCATGTTGCCGTCGGCGCCGGCCTTCTCGCTCTGGCGGGCGAGCTGCATCGCGTGCGCGGTCTCGTTCGAGCCGCCGCCGGTGATGATCTTCGCGCGGCCCGCGGCGACCGACTTGCCGACCTCGACGAGGCGGATCTTCTCGGGGTCGGTGAGGCGTGCTGGTCTCGCCCGTGGTGCCGGTCACGACGATGCCGTCGGCGCCCGCGCGGATGCAGTCGTCGATGTGCTTCTCGACGCCGGGCCAGTCGACCTCGCCGTCGGCGGTGAACGGGGTGACCAGGGCGACCAGGACCTGGCCGAAAGGATTCTCCGGAGTTGACACGAGGCCAGGGTAGCGGGTCGGGCGGGAGTGGCCGGGGGCTTCGTCGGGCGGGGACCGATTCGTCGAGAGGACGCGGACCGGGGCGTCCTCGACGAGCAGGGCCCGCCCCGCGTCCACTGGAGCGGCTGCTCCGTTTCGAGTCGACGCGGAGCGGGCCTCGCGCGCGGAGTCGTCCCTGTCCGGGTCGACTCGCGCGCGGCGATCCGACGTACCAGAGGCCGCCCGACGGCTAGGGGGCGACGCGGCCGTTGGCGTTGAAGGCGGCGTAGGTGAGGGGCATGAGCTCCTCGAAGCGCTGCTCCATCTGCTCGGCCGCCATCTCGATCTCGCGCTGCGGGAAGGAGGGGAACGTCGAGTCCTCGCGCTTGGTGCGCAGCGAGAGGAAGTTCATCAGGGAGCGCGCGTTCAGCGTCACGTACATCGACGAGTAGATGTTGAGCGGGAGGACGATGCGCGCGACCTCGCGGGCCACTCCCTCGCCGAGCATCCGCTGGTAGGCCTCGAAGGCCTGCGTGCTCGCACGGCGGGTCTCGGCGACGACGAGCTCGGTCTGCTCCGGCGTGCCGGGCTCGAAGGAGTAGGCGCCGGGCTTGCCGACCTGCACGAGGTTGCGCTGGGGGCCGGGCACGTAGAAGACGGGCCGGAGCTCGCGGTAGCGGCCCGACTCCTCGTTGTAGGAGGCGATGCGGTGCCGCATGAACTCGCGGAACACGAAGATCGGCGCCTGCACGTAGAAGGTCATCGAGTTGTGCTCGAACGGCGAGCCGTGGCGGTCGCGCATCAGGTAGTTGATGAGGCCGCGGTCGCGCTTGCGCTGGATCTCGGCGTCGGCCTCCTCGGCGTCGAGCGCGCCGGCGAGGGTCTGCTCGCCCTGCGTCGAGACGCGGGCGGCGAAGAGGACGTCGGAGTCGTGGGCGCTCGAACGCACCAGCTCGACGACGACATCGGAGCGGAACTCGATCGCGTGCCCCTCTCCGTCGGAGTCCATGGGGAGTCGGCGCTCGTCTGCTCGGTCACCGGAACGACGATAGAGCACTCGGGGGGCCGGTCGACTCGCGACGCAACAACGTGCACGAGCGCGAGGATCGCGCCTAGCCTTCCCCCGTGGACCCCCTCCTGATCGCCGCCCTGCTGGCCGGACTCGTCGCCCTCGCGGCGGCGCTCGGCCTGGCCCACCGGCGCGCGAGCGGTCGTGTCCGCGCCCGGCCCGTCGCCTCCGCCGAGCGGATCGATCCCGCCTCGCTCCTCTCGGGGGCCGTTCTGGGCGCCACGGCGACGGTCGTCCAGTTCTCGACCGAGTACTGCTCCCGCTGCCCGGGCGTGCACCGGATGCTCGACGCCCTCGTCCGGGAGCGGGACGGCGTCGTCTACCTCGACGTCGACCTCACCCGCCGCGCCGACCTCGCCGACCGCTTCCGCGTCCTGCAGACCCCGACCCTGCTCGTCCTCGATGCCGACGGAGTGGCGCGCAGCCGCCTCAGCGGGGCCCCCTCCCGCTCCGTGGTGATCGACGAGCTCGACCGACTCCTGGAGAGGACCCCGTGACCGCTTCCGCCCCCGCCGGCCGCGTCGATCCGCGGGGTCCGCGCTTCGCCGCCTCCGTGACCGCGCTCCTCCTGCTCCTCACGGTCGGCCTGGCACTCGCCGCTCCGGCGCGAGCGGACCTCTCGGAACGGCTCGTGCAGCCGGGCTTCCTCCTGCTCGCCGTGCTCGCCGCGCTGTTCGCGTGGTCGGCGGCGCGAGGCGTCGGCTCCGGTCCGTGGGCGGTCGTGTTCCCGCCGGCTGGTCCGCCCGCGACTCGCGCCGCCCCGGGAGTGGGAGGACGCTCGCCCGCTCCGCTTCGCGCAGCTGGTCGGACTCGTCGTGACGGGCGCCGGGGTGCTCCTCCATCTCGCGGGTGTGCCGTACGCCGTGGCGGCGGCGGGCTCGCTCGCGTTCCTCGCCGCCGTCCTCAACGCGGTGTCCGGCCTCTGCCTGGGCAGCCGAGCTCTACCTGCTGCTGGCGCGCGCGGGACTGCTCGGGCGCTCGGCGGGCTCCCGGGCGTGAGGCTCTAGGCTGGGATGCGCCTCGCGGGCCGCCCGCAGCAGGCCTCGGGAGGCACTCATGAGCGACTCATCCGCACGGCACACCGGCGAATCGGACGGCGCAGCCGCGACCGGCGGCTCGACCCGCCGTTCCACCCGCGGGAGCGCTCCCCGGCCCGCGGTCCTGCCGCCCGTCGACCCCGCTCCCGCCCCCGCTGCGTCGGCTCCCGCCGCTCCTCTCAAGGTGCTGATCTCGGGCGCGAGCGGCATGATCGGCTCCGAGCTGGCCCGGCAGCTGCGCGCCGACGGCCACGAGATCTTCCGCCTGGTGCGCCACGCGCCCGAGAGCGCGGACGAGTACCACTGGGCTCCGACGTCGCACATGCTCGACTTCAGCGTGCTGGACCGCGTCGACGCCGTGATCAACCTCTCGGGCGCCTCGATCAGCCGCCTGCCGTGGACCTCGTCCTACAAGCGCGAGATCCTCGACTCGCGCGTGCAGGCGACGCAGACCATCACCGACGCGATGCGGATGGCCGCGACTCCCCCGTCGATCCTGCTCAACGCCTCGGCCGTGGGCTTCTACGGCGACCGCCCCGGTGAGGAGCTGACGGAGGAGTCCTCGCGCGGCGACGGGTTCCTGGCGGACGTCGTCGAGCGCTGGGAGCAGGCGGCGCACCTCGCACCGGAGTCGACCCGCGTCGCCACGATCCGCACCGGTCTCGTCCTGGGTCGCGGCGGAGCACTCAAGCCGCTGCTCCCCCTGACGAAGCTCGGCCTCAGCGGTCCGCTCGGCGGCGGCGAGCAGGTCTGGCCGTGGATCAGCCTGTACGACGAGGCGGCGGCGATCCGCCACCTCCTGACCTCGACGCTCTCTGGTCCCGTCAACCTCGCCGGGCCGACTCCGGCGACCGCGAACGAGATCATGAGCACCCTGGCCGAGCAGCTGCACCGCCCGTTCAAGCTGCCGGTGCCCGAGAAGGTCATCGAGCTCGCACTGCGCGACGCCGGCCACGAGCTGCTGCTCTCGAGGTCAGCGACTCGTCCCGCAGCGCCTCCTCGACGACGGCTTCGTCTTCCGGCACCGCACGGTCGCCGAGGCGCTGGAGTGGGTGCTGGCGTGAGCGCCGACGCTCCGGCTCAGGCCGGAGCGTCCTTCTCGAGGCCGATGGAGGTCCGGATCGCTCCGCGGGCGCGCTTGCGGTCGCCGCTCGCGTCGTAGGCGAGACCGAGGCGGTACCAGGCGCGCCAGCTCTTCGGATCGGCGTCGACCTCGGCGGCGTAGCGCGGGAAGAGGGTGTCCGCCTCCTCCCGGAGCGGGCGCCCGCTCGCGCGGGAGTCGAGGACCTCCTGCGGCAGCGCGTCCTCGGCCTCCAGCCGACGGGCGAGCCGCTCGGCGCGCAGCCCGAACAGCAGCTCACGCACGAGGCCCCACACGCCGACACCGCCGAGGATGAGCAGTCCGAGACCCATCACGATGCCGGGGACCGTTCCCGCCGCGAACGCGACGACGGAGTACTGCAGGCAGACGAAGAGGTAGAGGGCGAGCAGGACCGCCATCAGGACGACGCCGATGCGGGTCCTCACGGGGTGCTCGTCGCGGCGGCGGCCTGACCGGAGGGTGCGTCGTCGGCCGGGACCTGCTCGGCCGGGGCGCGCTCGGCGAGGGCGCCGCATCGAAGGCCGCGCGGAGGTCGAGCAGGGCGTCGAGTCCGACGACGACGCCCGTCGTCGAGCGCACCGCCTGCAGGGCCTTCAGGATGCCCGCCTCGTACGACGCCGGCGACGACGTGTCGTGCCGGAGCGTGACCGTCTCTCCGGTGCCGCCGAAGACGACCTCCTGGCGCGCCTCGACCCCGGGCAGCCGCAGGCTGTGCACGGGGATGCTCGCGGACCTGCTGCCCGCGGGCGCGCTGGTCGGTGTGCGGCGCCTGCACCGGTCCGAGCTCGGCCCGGGCCTGCAGGATGAGCTCGGCGGTGCGGACGGCCGTGCCGGAGGGCGAGTCGACCTTGCGCGCACCGTGGGTCTCGACGATCTCGACGGCGTCGAAGAAGCGGGCGGCGACCGTGGCGAGGGCGGTGGCGACGACGGAGCCGAGCGAGAAGTTGGGGATGATCACCACTCCCGCGTCCGGCTGCTCCTCGACGCTGCGCCGCAGCGCCGCGATGCGGTCGCCCGTCCATCCGGAAGTCCCGACGAGCACCTTCCGGCCGTTCGCGACGGCGAGGTCCACGATGCCCTGGCTGACGGCGGGCACCGTCATGTCGACGACCACGTCGGCAGCGAGCATCTCGTCCGGGTCGCTCCGGGAGCCGAGCCGGGCGACCAGCTCGAAGTCGTCGGAGGCCTCGATGAGCGAGCAGGTCAGGGAGCCGAGTCGGCCGGACGCGCCGACGACGGCGACGGAAGTAGTCACCCGGTCAGCGTAACAACGGCGGTGCTCACCGGTGCAGGCGCCGCACCAGCGTCAGCACCCGCGCTCCCGAGAGCGGGTGCGCGAACGGCACGCGGACGGCGTCCATCCGCTCGTCGAGTAGAGGCCGCGTGCGGCCGTGTTGCCCTCGAGCACGTGCAGGACCGCCTCGTCGGCCACCCGCGCGGCGGACTGCTCCGCTGCGACCAGGAGCGCGCGTCCGAGGCCGCGGCCCCAGCGGTCGGGGTGGACGGCGAGCATCGAGAGGTACGCGGCGCCCGGCGGGTCGGTGGCGAACCCCGTCCCCGGGGCTCCGACGAGCACGAAGCCGACCGGTGCGCCGTCCTCGTCCGCCACGAGGAACGCGATGCGCTCGGAGCCGAGCTTCGCGAGAGCCCGGGCGCGGACGCCGGGGCCGACGGGCGCGCCGTCGCGCGCCGCGGCCGAATCGCACCAGAGTCGACGCGCCCCCTCGTCCTCGGAGCATCCCGGCCGCAGCACGGCGCTCAGTACGGCTGCGCCTCGGGCAGTCCCGTGCGCAGCTCCACTGGGAGGTGCGCGAGGTCGTTGTGCACGACGAGCACGGGGGGCTTGCGCGAGCGGACGCGGATGATTGTCCAGGCCGCAGTTGGCCTGGTTGACGCCGAGCCAGCGCCAGTCCGGGGCGTCGAAGACGTGGCGGACGAACCAGCCGATCACGAAGTTGTGGGTGATGAGGAGATCGTGCCTGTCCTCGCGCGAGGGCGAGGAACTCGGAGACGGCGTCCTGCATCTGCGCGTGGCCCGCCTCGATCTCGGCCGGAGTGACGCTGCCGAAGAACGAGTCGAAGGCGCGCGGCATGTCGGGGGTCGGCCCGGACGGGATGCAGTCGAACAGCAGCGACGACGGCTCGATCGAGAGCCGGGCAGCACCGCGCGGAACCGGGCGGCGGTCTCCTCCGCCCGACGCAGCGGGGAAGTGCCAGGCGCCGGTGAACGGGACGCCGCCGAGCCGCTCGGCGATGAGACGGGCCTGCCTCTCGCCCCGGGCCGAGAGCGGGCCGTCAGGGCATCCCGTGCTCGGCGTCCTGCTGCTCGCCGTGACGGACGAGGTAGATGTAATGGGACACGTGGGGCTCCCCGGGTGCGGCGCGACGGTGCGCGGTGGGCGGTCGTTCGCGAGAACTGTCGTTCGCGAGAACGGATCAGACGGCGGGAGCGCTCTCGGTGTCGACGACTCCAACGAAGGTCGACGCGTCGACCGCGCCGACCGCCGAGATCGACGCAGGCCCCCCGGCCAAGTCTGCCGCGAGAGCCTGGACATCCTCCGCGCCGACGCGCGCGAGACGGCGCAGGCTCTCGTCGAGGTCGACGAACTCGCCGAACGTCAGCTCGGCGCGGCCCAGCCGCGACATCCGCGTGTCGGAGTCCTCGAGCGCCAGAGCCGCAGCACCGGACAGCTGCCCGTGCGCCCTCGCGATCTCGTCGCGGGAGACACCGTCCTCGGCGAGGCGGTGGAACTCCGAGACGAGCAGCTCGGCGACGGTTCCCGCCTTGGCCGGCGTGCTGGCGGCGTACAGACCGAAGAGGCCGGCGTCGGAGTACGACGGTGCGAACGAGTAGACCGAGTACGCGAGGCCCCGCTTCTCGCGGATCTCCTGGAAGAGGCGAGGAGGACATCCCGCCGCCGAGGATCGAGTTGAGCACCCCCATCGTCATGCGGCGCTCGTCGGCGGCGGCGAGGCCCGGGAAGCCGATGAGGACGTTGGCCTGCTCGGTCGGCCGGTGCACCGAGCGAGGCGCGCTGCCGCGCGCGTACGCCGCCTCGCGGCCCACGCGCCGGGCGACGGGCGCCGACGGCACCGAGAGGTCCCAGCCGTCGGAGTGGAGCACGCGCTCGAGCTGCGCCACGAGCGACTCGTGCTCGACGGCTCCGGCGACCGTCACGACGAGGTCGCGCGGGCTGTAGGCGGCGCGGTAGTGGGCCCACACCGCCTCGCGCGTGGCCTCGCGGATGGTCTGCGGGCTGCCGCCGATCGGACGGCCGAGCGGGTGCTCGCCGAACACCGCCTCGAACAGGCGCTCTCCGGCCACATCGGCCGGATCGTCGTCGGCCATGGCGAGCTCCTCGAGGATGACCCCCGCTCCGTCTCGAACTCGTCGGGGTCGAGGAGGCTCGACGTCGCCATGTCGCCCAGGACCTCGACGGCCATCGGGAGGTCGCGGTCCTGCACTTTGGCGTAGTAGCGGGTGTACTCCTTGGCGGTGAGCGCGTTGTGCTCCCCGCCCACCGAGTCGAAGGCCACGGCGATGTCGAGCGCCGAGCGCGAGCGCGTGCCCTTGAAGAGCAGGTGCTCGAGGAAGTGGGTCGAGCCGAAGTTCGACGGCGCGGCGGGGCGGTCGCCCTCTGCGGCGCGGGCGGGCTGCTCGTCGCGCGACCCGGCGGCGACCCAGAAGCCGATGGTCGCGCTGCGGGCGCCGGGACGGCCTCGCTCAGGATGCGCAGGCCGCTGGGCAGGACGGAGCGGCGGACCAGCGATCCACCTGCCGCCCGGACCGTCGTCTCGGGCTGGTCGAGGGGAAGTGCGACGCCGTGGTTCATCCGACCCACACTAGATGACCGGGCGCCGACGTCGGCGTCTGACGGCGGGTCAGCGCTGAGCGCGCTCGAGCGCCGCCAGGTGAGGAGCATCGAGCTCAATCGAGACTGCGCGCACGAGCGTGTCGATCTCGGCCGGCGAGGACGGCGCGACGGACGCGGCCGTCACGCCCGGGCGGGCGAGCAGCCAGGCCAGCGCCACGGCCGCGGTGCTCGCCGACAGCTCGGCGCCGATCGCATCGAGCGCCGTGAGGACCCGCCGCCCGCGCCGACCCAGGTGCACCGATGCCAGAGCGCCCTCGGGCAGCGCGCGCAGCCTCGCGGCGGGTGCGCGCCGAGCCGTGCAGGAACCCGTGCGCGAGAGGAGCCGTCGAGACGACCGAGAGGCCCTGACCGGACGCCACCAGCCCGAGGTCCCCCTCGGCCTCCGAGCGCTCGAGCAGGCTGTGCGCGGACCTCCACCCCGGCGAAGCGGGGCAGGCCGTGCCCGGCGAGCACGCGCGCCTCGAAGAGCTCCTCGGGCGCGAATCCGGAGGCGATGACCGTGCGGACCTGGCCGCGGGCCAGCAGCACCTCCACCGCACTGAGGAGCTCGTCGAGGCGCCCGGCGCCGTCGGGGCGCACGGAGAGGACGTCGAGGCGATCGGTGCGCGGGCGCCGCAGCGACTCCTCCACCCAGGCGACGAGGGCGCGGGGCGAGGGCTCGGCGCCGGCCCCGGGTCCCAGGCGGCCGAGGAGCTGGAAGCGGTCGCGATCGCGGTGGCCCGCCAGCCAGCGCCCCACCGTCTCCTCGCCCGCGGCCGAGGCCGCGGTGTCGGTGACCACGACGCCGTTCCCGCCCCACGCCGCGTAGCGCTCGAACAGCTCGGGGCCGCCCTCCGCGCCCCGGCGACCGAGGACGGCGGCGTCGAGCAGGAGGGGGAACAGCGCCTGAGCGGAGTCGCCCAGCGAGCGGCGCACGGTGTGGGCGACGACCGGACCAGTGTCGCTGACGGACCCCTCGGACGCGGTGGCGAGTGCTCCGTGACGCGAAGTCCTCACCGTCGCGCGGGCCTTCAGCCTCGGCACGCCACCACTCTCCCTGCGGCGGCTCGGGTCCCGCCACGACCGAGGTAGTCGAGCGCCGAGCGGGCGCCGCGAGGCGGTGCGGGACGGTTCGCCAGATCGTTACACGGGCGACTCCTCCCCCCGCTGCGAAGCTCCTCCGCTGTCCACCGATGACGGTGCGGCGCCCCCTTCGCGACCACGCGCCGGGGGCTAGATTCGGGCCTCATGGAGCCCCTCACCCCGCCCCCGTCCGCACCCTGGTGGACCAGCGCCGTCGTCTACCAGATCTACCCCCGCTCGTTCGCGGACTCGAACGGCGACGGCATCGGCGACCTCGGCGGCATCCGCTCCCGACTCGACCACCTGGCCGATCTCGGCGTCGACGTGGTGTGGCTGTCGCCGGTCTACCCGTCGCCGCAGCACGACAACGGCTACGACATCTCGGACTACGAGGACATCGACCCCCTCTTCGGCGACCTCGCGGAGTTCGACCTCCTGCTCGCCGAGGCGCACGAGCGCGGCCTCCGCATCGTGATGGACCTCGTGGTCAACCACACGAGCGACGAGCACGCGTGGTTCGCCGAGTCGCGCTCCTCGCGCGAGAACCGAAGCGCGACTGGTACTGGTGGCGGAAGGGACGCGCCGCGGCGGGCGGGTCGCCCGAGCTCGACGCGGCCGCGGAGGCCGGCCTGGAGGTCGCCGAGCCCAACGGCTGGCGCTCGTACTTCTCCCGGCCCTGCGTGGACGCGGGACGCCGCGACGGACGAGTACTTCCTCCACCTGTTCGCGGTGCAGCAGCCCGACCTCAACTGGGAGAACCCCGAGGTGCGCCGCGCGGTGCACGCGATGATGAACCGCTGGCTCGACCGGGGCGTCGACGGCTTCCGGATGGACGTCATCAACCTGGTGTCGAAGAACCTCGACGAGATCGACGGGACGGGCGGCGGGACCGGCATCGTCGGCGGAGTCGGCCCGCGGCTGCACGAGTACCTGCGCGAGATGAACGAGGCCGTGTTCGCCGGCCGCGAGGGCGCGTACCTGACGGTCGGCGAGATGCCGGGAGTGACGCTCGAGGAGGCCGCCCTCGTCACCGATCCCGAGCGCCGCGAGCTCGACATGGTGTTCCAGTTCGAGCACGTCGGCATCGACCACGGCGTCGACAAGTTCCACCCTGTGCCGCTGGACCTGGTCGCGCTCAAGGCGAATCTCGCCCGCTGGCAGGACGGCCTCGCCGAGCGCGGCTGGAACAGCCTCTACCTGAACAACCACGACCAGCCGCGGCTGGTGTCGCGCTTCGGCGACGACGGACTGTTCCGCTACGAGTCGGCGACGCTCTGGGCCACCCTCCTGCACCTGCCAGCGCGGCACGCCTACATCTACCAGGGCGAGGAGATCGGCATGACGAACGTGCCCTTCTCGGGCATCGAGGACTTCCGCGACGTCGAATCGCTGAACTACTACGCCGAGGCGGTCGGCGACCGCGGCGAGGACCCGGAGCAGGTGCTGGCGGGACTGCGCGCGCAGAGCCGCGACAACGCCCGAACCCCGGTGCAGTGGGACGGCACCCGGAACGCCGGCTTCACGACGGGCGAGCCGTGGATCCCGGTGAACCCCAACTCCGCCGAGCTGAACGTGGCCGCCGACCGCGCCGCGGAGCGCTCGGTCTTCGAGTACTACCGGGCGCTGATCGCGCTCCGGCACGCCGACGAGACGGTCCAGCTGGGCCGGTTCTCGCTGCTCGAGCCCGAGCATCCGGCACTCTTCGCGTTCACCCGCACCGGCGCGAGCGAGCTGCTCGTCGTCGGCAGCGTCTCGGGAGAGCCGCTCGAGGTGCCGCTGCTCGAGGAGTGGACGAACGCCGAGACGGTGCTCGGGAACGTCCCGGGTGCCGCGGGAACCACGCTCGGTCCGTGGGAGGCGCGCATCCTGCGCCGCTGACCGGGGGCAGGGGTCCTCGGGGACCCCCGCCTCACGCGAGGCGCGGTCGAGCTGGAGCGATCTCGCTGCGGGTCAGCGGCGGGGCGGCCGCTCCGAACACGGACTCGGGCTCGGCGGCGCCCCGTTGCGCGGACGATCGCGGCCGAAGACCTCCTGGTGCGAGAGCACCCAGGCGAGGCGACGGTGCCGGGGTTCGTGCCGTGCGCCTCGGCGACCTCGTCGAGGACGGCCAGCACCTTCGTGCCGTGGCGCCCGGCGTAGTCGAGGGCCGCCTCGAACATGACCGACTGCGGCTCGTCCGAGCGGTGGCGCAGGACACCCGTGAGGAAGCCGCTCGCGAGCGGCAGGCGCGCGAGCGTGCCCAGGCCCTGGCGCTCCACCTCCGGGGCGACCTCGGACTCGTAGTGCTTGCGCTCCATGAGGTTGTACTCGGCCACCACGACAGAGAAGACCGGGAGGCCCTGGAGGGTCGCGACCTCGTGGGCGCGGGCGAAGAGCTTCGCCGCTGAGGTGCGCGGCGCCGAGGGCGCCGACGGAGCCGTTCGCGAGGAACGGGGCGACGGCCGCGAGGCTCTCCTCGATCGGCACCTCCGGGTCCTCGCTGTCGAACGAGAGCAGATCGATGCGGGTGCCCAGGCGCTCGAGGCTGCCCTCGACGGCTGCTCGCACGTCTCCGGGCGCCAGGCCCGGTGGCGTCCGAGGTGGCGGCCGACCTTCGTGGCGACGAGCATGCGCTCGCGAGCACCGCTCGCCTCGAGCTAGCGCCCGATCATGTACTCGCTGCGCCCCGTGGCGTAGTGGTCGGCGGTCGAGGTCAGCGTGCCGCCGAGCGCGGCGCAGCGTCGAGCGCCTCGGTGGTGTCGTCGATCCCGGCGGCCCAGCCGAGGGCGGAGCCGTCGAGGGCGAGCGGGTGCACGGGGAGGCCGAGGTGAAACCGAGGGTGCGGTGGTGCCCGGGAGAGCGTCTCCGGCTCGAGGGCCAGGGGCGTCGGGTCGGTCACGGTGTTCCTCCGGTCGGGGCGGTGCGACGGCGCGGTTCCGCCACGCTACCTCATCGGCCCGGGAACGACGGACGCCCGCCCCACCGGAGTGGGACGGGCGTCACGACGTGCGGGAGGATCAGCTCTCGACGGGAGCCTCGACCGGCGCCTCGGCGTCGGCCTCCTCGGCCACGACGGGCGCGAGGGACAGCTTGCCGCGATCGTCGATCTTGGTGATCTGCACGAGCAGCTTCTGGCCGACTCCGAGGACGTCCTCGACGTTCTCGACGCCGCCGCCGGCGAGCTTGCGCACCTCGCTGATGTGCAGCAGTCCGTCCTTGCCGGGCAGCAGCGAGACGAACGCGCCGACACGTGGCGAGCTTGGCGGCGGTTCGAGGAACTGCTCGCCGACCTCGGGGTTCGTCGGGTTCGCGATCGCGTTGACCTGGGCACGGGCGGCCTCGGCCGACGGTCCGTCGACGGCGCCGATGTAGACGGTGCCGTCCTCCTCGATGGAGATGTCCGGCGCCGGTCTCGTCCTGGATCGCGTTGATCGTCTTGCCCTTGGGGCCGATCAGCTCGCCGATCTTGTCGACGGGGATCTGCACCGAGATCACGCAGGGCGCGGTCGGGGCCATCTCGTCGGGCTGGTCGATCGCGGCCGTGAGCACGGCGAGGATCGTGCTGCGCGCGTCCTTGGCCTGCTTGAGCGCGGCGTCGAGGACCGACGACAGGATGCCGTCGAGCTTCGTGTCGAGCTGGATCGCGGTGACGAACTCGGCGGTGCCGGCGACCTTGAAGTCCATGTCGCCGAGCGCGTCCTCGGCGCCCAGGATGTCGGTCAGCGCCGCGTAGCGGGTCTGACCGTCGACGACGTCGGACACGAGGCCCATCGCGATGCCCGCGACCGGGGCGCGCAGCGGCTACCGGCGTTGAGGAGCGACAGGGTCGAGGCGCGGACGGAGCCCATCGACGTCGAGCCGTTGGAGCCGAGAGCCTCGGACACCTGGCGGATCGCGTAGGGGAACTCCTCGCGCGAGGCAGCACCGGCACGAGGGCGCGCTCGGCGAGGAAGCCGTGCACGATCTCGCGACGCTTCCGGCGACCCGACGCGACCGGTCTCACCGGTCGAGTAGGGCCGGGAAGTTGTAGTGGTGCAGGTAGCGCTTCTTGGTGACGGGCGACAGCGAGTCGATCTGCTGCTCCATCTTGAGCATGTTCAGCGTGGTGACGCCCATGATCTGGGTCTCGCCGCGCTGGAAGATCGCCGAGCCGTGGACGCGCGGGATGACCTGCACCTCGGCGTCGAGCGGACGGATGTCCGGCCAGGCCGCGACCGTCGATGCGGACGCCGTCGCGGAGGATGCGTCCGCGGACGACGACCTTCGTGACGCCCTTGTAGGCGGCGGAGACCTGTCCGTAGGCCTCGGCCGAGAGCTGACCGGACGCGATGCGCTCGGCGATCTGCTCCTTGACCTTCGCCTTGAGGACGTCGTCGGCGTCCTGGCGCTCGGTCTTGTCGGCGATCGAGTAGATGCGGACGAGCTCGTCGTAGCTGAGCTCGGCGACGTTGTCGTAGGTCTCCTGCGCGTAGGGCAGGAACACCGGGTAGTCCTTCACGGGCTTCGCGGTGTTCGCGGCCATCTTCGCCTGCGCCTCGACGAGCGCGCGGATGAAGGGCTTGGAGGCCTCGAGGCCCTGAGCCACGGCCGGACCTCGTCGGGCTCGGTGGCGCCCGCCTTGTTGAGGTTCCAGGAGCCCTCGGTCACCTCGGCCTCGACCATCATGATGGCGACGTCCGAGGCCGTCCGTCGTTGGTGGCGACGCGGCCCGCGACGGTGAGGTCGAAGACGGCGGTCTCCGAGCTGCGAGGCGCTTGGGGAACGCGATCCACTGGTCGTTGCCCGAGCCGTCCGACGCCTTGAAGCGCGAGGCGCACACCGGCGGTGGGGCCCGAGAAGGGCAGATCCCGAGATCTCTGGGTCGAGGCGCTCGCGGCGTTGATCGCGAGGCGCGTCGTAGAACTCGTCGGGAGCGATGCTCAGGACCGTAGGTGACGATCTGGACCTCGTTGCGCAGGCCCTCGACGAACGAGGGGCGCAGCGGCCGGTCGATCAGACGGCGAACCAGGATCGCCTCTGTGGAGGGGCGGCCCTCGCGGCGGAAGAACGAGCCGAGGATCTTGCCGGCGGCGTAGGAGCGCTTCCTCGACGTCGACGGTCAGCGGGAAGAAGTCGAGGTTGTCCTTCCCGGGTTCTTCGACGCCGACGTGGCCGAGGATCGCCCTCGTGTCGTCGTCGAGGTGCGCGGCGACCGCTCCCTGAGCCTGCTGCGCGAGGCGGCCGGTCTCGAAGCGGACGGTGCGGGTGCCGTACAGAGCCGTTGTCGAGAACGGCTTCGGCGAATGTGATTTCAGGACGCCTGCGGGTTCTGTCTCCTTCAACGTATGCGGCGGCGCTGCGTTCTGGGCACCGGCGTTCGTCGGAGCAGAGTTCCGGTCAGGAATCGGGGCGATTCCCACGGCAGGGCGTCGCCGCCGTGCCGTCGTGTGGAGCCGGCGTTCGTGCTGGCCACCGGTGAGCATCCGGGTCGCCTCCTGTGCGACGACGCCGCACCTGTGAACCGGGACTCCACCACCGAGGACCAGCTTCCGCACCGGCCTGCTCGTGGTTCGAACCCGGTGACGGCCGGCGGCCGCGACGTTCAGGTACCAGGTTCATGCCCATCAGGGCGAGGTGCTCCAGGGCCAGGAAGCGGGGTGCCGCGCGGTGCCGGGGGTGCCGGTCAGCCGCGGGTCTCGTGCATCCGGCGCACGCCGGAGCGCGCCCTTGACCGTCACGATCCGAGCGGGCACGCGAGGCCGCCTCCCCGCCTCCGACGTGGTCGCGCGAGTGCCGCGTCGACGGCGTTCTCGGAGGCCGCGCACGCGGCTGCGAAGCCGACGAGGTCGGAGGAAGCCGGTGGTTCGCGAGCCGGCAGGAAGCCGGCATAGGACGCGTCCGCGCTGCTCCTCCTCGGAGGGTGCGGCGCGGGATGACCGCCGTGATCTCGTCACTCGCCGAGCGCGAGCACCCGGGCGAGCTCCTCCTGGTGCGGCGTGCTGTCGGCGAGGGGTGAGCAGCGTGTCCACCGCGGCGGGACTTGGGCAGGAGGTCGTAGTCGTAGATCGTCGAGCTCCCCGATCCGCCGGTCGTTCGCGGGCAGGGGGTTCTGGTCGTCGGTCGCGGCCGAAGGAGAAGAGCTTCATGCCCCCATTGTGACCGCCAGGCAGGCCTGCGCGAGGTGCGGATCAGGCTCGGGAGCGGAGCATCCGGCCGATCACCGCGGCGAGCACCCAGCACCAGCACCACGGCGACGAAGGCGAGGGGAGGACGGGGACGGCGGGCAGGAACGCCAGCGCGGCGCCGATCGCGAGGACCGGCACCGCGAGACCGAGGTACGCCGCGAGGAACATGCCTGCCAGCACCTCGCCGCGCGCGGCGTCGAGGGCGAGGAGCCCGCGACCCGCGAGGGACAGGCGTGAAGAGGAGCCCGACTCCGGCGCCGGCGGAGCACTCCCCCGGCCACGAAGGGCGCGACGGCGGCGGCGGCCGCGACCGCGACCTGTTGCGCCAGGAGCCGAGCCGGCGGTTGAGCGGCCGCCGAGAGCAGCAGCGCCGGGCGGGCGGGCAGCCGTGCCGACACCAGCTGCGCCACGCTCCTGCGCGAAGACCCCGAACGACACCGCGCCGGCGAGCAGGTGCGACGTCTCGCCGAAGCGGACGGCGAGGAAGGTCAGGGCGACGAGTGAAGAGGCCGGGCAGCGAAGCCCGCGGGCGCGCCGACCGCGGCCGAGAGGAAGGCGCCGCGCGACTCGGCGGGGACGGCGAGCCGCTGCGGGCGGTAGGCGGGCAGGATCTCCCGGCGCTCGACGGTCTCCGGCACCAGCGCCACTGCGACGCCCAGCACGACGAGCAGCACGAGGAAGACCTCGTAGGGCACGACGAAGCGGCCGGTCGACCGTCACGGCGAGGATCCCGCCGACGAGCGGGCCGAGCGCGAGTCCGCCCATGTTGACGAGGGTCGAGACGGCGCGCGAGGTTCCCGGGCCCTCGTCGGGACGCGCCACCGCGCGCAGCTCGGACAGGTGCGCGGTCGCGGTCGCCGTGAGGGCGCCGACTCCGAGCCGGTCAGCAGGCGTGCGACGAGCAGCCCGGGCACCTCCGGCCAGAGCAGGAACACGACGGCGGCGAGCACCTCCACGAGGATCGACGCGAGCAGGATGCGGCGCCGTCCGAGCCAGTCGCTGACGTGGCCCGCGAGGAAGAGGCTGGCGACGACTCCGACACGCGTAGGCGGCGGCGAAGACGACCGTCACGACGACGGCGGGGAAGCCGTCGCGCTCCTGGTAGATCGCGTAGAGCGGAGTGGGGACCGTCGAGAACGCCATGACGGGTCAGGAAGGCGACGGCGATCACCAGAAGCCGTGCCGATGCGGGAGCTCGGGGCGGCGGGAGCGGGCGGGGCGGTGGGGCGGGTGGTGAGGTCCGATGCGGTCACGTGATCAGAGTCCTCCCGGGCACTGTGCGTGTCCAACGGAGGATCTCGGTCCGATTGATCGGTTTCGACGCATAATGTGCGCATGGACGATCGTCAGCTCGCCGCCTTCGTCGCGGTCGCCGAGGAGCTCCACTTCACCCGGGCCGCTGCACGGCTGTTCGTGGTGCAGTCGACGCTCTCGGCCAGCATCCGCGCGCGCTCGGGCTCGAGCTCGGCTCGGCGCTGTTCGAGCGCTCGACGCGCCGGGTCGCGCTGACCGCGGTGGGCGAGGCGCTGCTCCCCGAGGCGCGGAGGGCGATCGACGGCCTCGACCGGATGCCGCTCGCCGCCGAGGACGCGGCGGGACTGCGGCCGCGTCCGGGTGGGGACCTTCTCGGGGATGGACCTCGTCGACCTGCCCGGGGCGCTCGGGGCGTACCGGCGACGGCATCCGCTCGTCGATCTGCTGCTGAGGACCTCGCCACCGGATCCACCGGGCTCGCCGAGGACCTGCCGCCGCGGGCGGCTGGACGCGGCCCTGCTCGCGCCGCCGAGCGGCGGGCTCGCGGATCTCGCGGCGACTCCGCTCGTGCGCAGCGGCTACGTCTGCTGGTCGCCGACGGGCATCCGCTCGCCGAGGCGGCGGCACCTGTGCCGGCGGACCTGACGGGCGAGACCTTCGTCGACACTCCCGGCGGCTTCGGCAACCGGGTGAGCGTGGACCGGGCCTTCCTGGCCGAGGGCGTGCCCCGGCGGGTGGCGACCGAGGTGGCCGACCTGCCGGGATCCCGCGCTTCGTGCAGGCGGGTCTGGGGGTGGCGGTGTGCCGCGCGTCGAAGTGGCTCCACTCGCGGGCGTCACCGCGATCGACCTCGACTGGCCGGGGCTCGAGTGGGGGCTCGGTCTGCACGGCGGCGCAGCCGGTCCGCGGCGGTCCAGGCGCTCACCGCGCTCTCCGGGAGCGCCGGGACGCTCGGGCGTGCTGAACCCGCCCTGGCCTCGAGCAGCGGGCCGCGGACGATCGAGTCGCCCGAGTGCGCCGGATCGCCGTCGAGCGGCTCCTCGGAGACGTCGACGAGCGGGTACTGCGCGAGGTCGAGATCGGCCGGGACGCGGCAAGCGCCCCCTCGGTGCCGTCGAAGCGCCCCCAGGGGCACGAGTGCCGACGTCGGCCGCGAGGAGCCCGGACCTCGCGGTAGCCGTCGCCGGAGCCGTCGGTGTCGAGATGCACGAGCGAGCTCGCGACCGCCGTCGACGTCCTCGAGCTCGGCGGTGCCCGTCGCTCCCTGCCAGGCCGGGAAGGCCTCGAGCTCGGCGCTCGCCAGCACGACGGCATCAGCGCCGGTCCGCGACGCCTGCACGCACCGCCCGCGACGCCGACCACGAGTGCCGCGCAGGCGGCGACGGCCGGTGGAGGACGAGGCGGCTCGTGCGGCGTCGGCGGCGGCGCTCGGGACGGTGCCGCGCGGTCGAGTCGGACGCGGTCGGGCCGGACGCGGACGAGTGGGCCGCAGAGGAGCCGGACGCGCCGAGCCGGGCGCGGACTCCGCGTCGGCGACCGGGCCGCCACCGGCGCCGCACGGACTCCTCCAGGCCGAGCTCGTCGCGGATGCGGGTCCACACCGCGGCCGACGGCGACTCGAGGCTCGAGCGCACGGGTGTCGCGGCCCAGCTCGGCGACGTGCCCGGGCTCAACGAGCTGCCGGGCGCAGTCGAGGGCACTCGGCGAGGTGAGCGTCGGCGCCGTCGGTCGACTCCTCGCCGAGGCGAGCAGGGCGATCTCGTCGGGATCCAGGTGGGTCACGGGGTGCTCACCTCAATCGGGTGCGGAGTCTGTCGAGGCTGCGGCGGATGTGGCTCTTGACGGTGCCGAGCGGGAGCCCGGTGCGCTCCGCGATCTCGGCGTGGGTCGGATCGTCGTAGAAGGCGAGGCTCGCGGCCCGGCGCGGGACCGGGTCCAGCCGCGCGAGCTCGTCCGCGACCAGGACCTTGGCCTCCAGATCGACCGGGGTCGCCCCTCCTCGATCGGAGCGACCGCGACGAGGGCCTGGGTGAGACGGCGCTCCCTCGAGCGTTCTCGTGGGCGTCGGCGATGCGGTTGCGCGAGATGCCGACCAGCCAGGCGCCGAGGGCGGCTCGGCCGGGATCGAAGTTCTGCCGGCCGGTCCAGGCCGAGACGAAGACGCGCTGCACGACGTCCTCGGCGTCTCCGCGATCGCCCAGCGAGCGAAGGGCCAGGGTGAACAGCAGGGGCGACCAGCGCGCGTAGGCCTCGGAGAGCGCCGACTCGTCGCCCGCCGAGAAGCGGAGCCCGAGACGGTGCACGACGGCGCGCTCGTCCTCGGCCCCGTCGAGGGGCTCGCTGGGAAGGGCGTCGGACAGTTCGATACTCCACCAGGTGAGGACGGCGCGGTGCCCGAGCGGCGAGGCTGCGCTGCGGCGGTCGCTGCGCGCTGTCGTACGCGGGGCGGTCGCGGTCGCGGAGTCACGGTGACGGCACCGCCGTGACGAGCGACGTTGCTGAGGTAGTGGCGCGTGTCGTAGTCGAAGTCGCCACCGCAGGTGATGAGCACCAGGCGGGTCGCGCCGTCGCGGGTGAAGACGGCGGAGAGGTCGACCGAGCTCTTCTCGGTGGTCTCGACCGTCGAGACGGTGAAGGAGCGCTCGACGCCGTCCTCGCCCGTGAGGCGGACGGTCTGACCCGGCTGCGCCTTCTTCAGCTCGGCGAACGGGCCGAGCCCGTAGGTGAGCGAGTCGACGTGCGCGGCGACGACGATCGTGCCGTCGGGCTCGTCGAGACCGGCGCCGAAGCGGTACCAGCCGGCGACATCGGTGTCGGGGACGAGCTCCATGGTGCCGTCGTCGGCGACTCCGACGGGCTCGAGGGGCATGTCGACCGGCAGCCCGTCGACGACGAGCCTGGTCGGCGCGACGACCGCGGGAGCGAGGGTGGCACCGAGGCTCGCATCCGCGAGGGGCACGGAGGGCACAGCGGGAGGTGACGAGGAGGGGATCGCGCGGTCGGCGCGGACGAGGGCTGTTCCGACGAGACGCTCGCGTCAGGGGCGGGCACGACCCGGCCGCCTGTGCCGAGCATCCGGCGAGGCCCGCGCCGACCGCGATCGACCCGGTCGCGACGAGGACGCGCAGACGGAAGGGGCTCCGGCTCGCGACGTCCTCCAGTGTCGAGATCGGGCGGACCGGTCCGGACGCGTCCCAGCGCGTCCGGACCGGTGGTTCGTGCCGCGGGTCGGCGTCCCGCGGCGGCCTTGCGACGGCCGATCAGGGTCGCTCCGGCGAGACCGAGAGCGGCGAGGGCGGCAGCGCCCACCATCCCGCGGCGGCGTCGGTGCGGTTGTCGGCGGCGAGTCCGGCCTCGCCGGCGGGGACGCCGGACGGGGTCGAGTGCAGGCCGTCGATGGTCTGCGTCGCGAGGCGAGGTTGCCCTTGTCGAGGCTGCCCCAGGCGTAGACGATCGTGTTCGCGCCCTCCTGGACCTGGACGTCGGCCGGGCCGATGACCGGGGCGGTCGTTCCGGTCGCCGCGACGACGGTCGAGATCGTCGCCGGAGCGAGGTTCAGGATGCCCTCGTTCGGGTTGGTGACGTTGGTCAGGACGGGCGAGCCGCCGGCCAGGATGTCGACGGCCGGAGCGGCGGCGATGTGACGGACGGTGAGCCGGCCCTCACCCGCGGCGGTCGCGGAGATGTCGTTCGGGAACAGCGTCGCGGTGGGGGTGTTGTCGGTCTTCAGGTGCGCGGCGACGGTGTAGCTCTTGCCCGCCTCCAGGGCGAGGTCGACCAGGCCGATGACCGGGGCGCTCGCGTCGGCCGCGTCCGCGGCCGTGATCGCCACGGTGTAGGTGCCGGTCGGCAGGTCCAGCGGGCCCGCGAGGGTGCCGGGGGTGAAGTCGTCGAGCGTCAGTGCTCCGTTGACGTACACGTCGACCGGGGTGTCGGGGACCGCGTGGAGGACGTACAGGTCGGCCGAGTCGGCGTCCGCGGCGTTCGCCGGTGCGGCGGCGAGCCGACGACGGCCAGGTGCCGACGCAGGCGCCGGTCAGGAGACGACGGGAGAAGCGGGTGGTGTTCACGGTGTTCCTCTTTCACGATGGGACCCGGTGAGGGGTCGGTGGGTGCTCGAGAAGGGCCTTCACGGACTACTTCCGGACGGAGGCCGTCGACGGATGCACGCAGCCGGGAATTTGTTCGAGGAATTCCGATCCGTCCCGCTCCTGCTCCCGATAAGGCCTGGTCGGCGCCGCGGCCCGGGGTTACGATCCCGACGAGAGGGAGTCCCGGATGGTGCGACGCAGCACCCCGCGACCGCGTCGGGCACGCGAGATCTCCGCGCGGCTCGGGCGCCCCCGGCTCCTGGGCGTCGCCGCAGCGGCCGCCGCCGCCTCGGCCGTGCTGGTCCTGGCGCTGGGCTCGCTCGCGCCTCTCGCCGACCTGCCCGCCTCGGCGGGCGCGGCACTCGCGGCGTGCGCGGACGCGCAGGGAGCTGCTCGCCCCTCCCCGGTCTCGGCGATCCCGATCCGGGACGACTGCTCGCCTGCTCCGACCGGGACCACCGGATCCTGACGATCCACGACGCGCACGCCGTCGTCTGGGTCCTCGGGGACGCCTCCGTCCGCGGTGTCGTCAGCCGGGCGGGAGGGTGAGCGAGGCTGGCTGCGCGCTCCTGCACGCCGCCCGCTCAGGACGAGTCTGCTCGTCGCGCCGGGAGCGTCCGTGTCGGTCTCCCGGGCCCGCGCACGCTCCGGCCGCGCCCTGACCGCGAGGGCGACGCGGCTGCACCTCGCCTGACGGCGATCGTCGAGGCGCAGGACGCCGCGGAGGCGACCCTGCCGCCGAGGGCACCGCGCTCCCTCGTCCGCTCGGCCGCGCTCACCTGCGCACTCCGCTCTCGGCGGAGGCGCCGAGGGCTGGTCGCTCACCGAGCCGGAGGACACTCGATCGCGCGGCGTCGACGGCCGGCTGCGCGCACGCGTGGCGGGCGGCGTCGTCGCGCGCCGCCGCCGACGGCTGGCGGCTGCCGCCGCTCGTCGAGCTGGGGATCCTCCGCCGGGCGGGGGGCGAGCGAGCTCGCTCCCGCACCGCCGAGGACTGGTTCGAGTCGGCCGGCGCGGGTGGAGCTGAGGGCGGGGTCGAGCGCCCGGTCCGGACCTGGACGAAGCTCCCCGGGAACGCGGAACGGGCCGCCCTCCGCGAGGAGGACGGCCCGTTCGGCAAGAAGTTCGCGGTGTCATCGAGACCCCGCGCTCGCTCCCGGAGGAACTAGCGGCGGAGGCCGAGACGCTCGATCAGCGCGCGGTAGCGGTTGATGTCCACGTCCGACAGGTAGCCGAGGAGTCGGCGACGCTGACCCACGAGCAGCAGCAGGCCACGACGCGAGTGGTGGTCGTGCTTGTGCTCCTTGAGGTGCTCGGTGAGGTCCTTGATCCGGCGGGTCAGGACGGCCACCTGGACCTCGGGGGACCCGAGTGTCACCGGGGTGGGTCGCGTACTCTTCGATGATCGCCTTCTTGACATCTGCTTCGAGTGCCATAGGTGGATCCCCTCTCTCTCGTTGCGCGGTGCCCGGCGCCTGATGCGTGGGCTCTCTTGATCCGCGGCCGTCCGAACGGCAACCGGACGAGCTTACAGAGCGGAGCCCGTCTCGGGGCAGGGGCTCAGGCTCGGACGGCCCGGTTCCAGAGGACGACGAGCCACGGCGAGACGAGCAGCTCCCAGTAGACGAGGACGAGCAGGTTCAGCACCACCGCGATCCAGCCGGCGATCGGCGGGCGCTTCTCGCGGCGGCGGGCGCGGATCGACGACACTCCGAGCAGGATCCCGACCAGCAGGAGCGCGTGGATCAGCGCGGTGTAGAGGACGCCGACGGCGAGATCGCTCACCGCGCGGTCGCCGGGGTAGGCGCCCAGGAGATCGAGTACCAGACGAAGAACGAGATCGGCACCGTGACGACCGCGATCGCCATGCCCGACAGGGCGGCTCCGTAGCGGCGCCACAGTGCGGCGACGCGCCCGCCGGACGCCGGGGAGGCGGCGGTGCGGGTCCGCGGGCGGGACGCGGCGCGCGTCGGCGCCGCCGTGCGGGTCGGCGCGGCGGTGCGGGTCGGCGCGGCGGTGCGGGCCGAGCGGCGCGGGGAGTCTGCTCCGGCCGCTCGCGACGCGGGGGCGGCCGGACGTCGGGGCGCGCCGTCGGATGACGTGTCATGCCCACCACCCTAGAGGGTCCGCGCGCGCGTCCCCGCCGGGCCGCAACGCGCGCCCGAGCGCACCGCAGCGCGCCCCGAGCACAGTGGAGCAGGTGGAGCCAGCTCCCGCGCGCGCCCGGCGCGGCCACGTCCTCGACGTCTCGCCGCTCCGGGAGTCCCCGCGTTCGCCCGGCTGTGGGCCGGCAAGCGTGATCTCGGGCATCGGCGGGCAGATGGCGATCGTCGCCGTCGCCTCCACATCTACGAGCTCACCGGGGTCGACCCTCGCCGTCGCGATCCGGGTCGGCGTCGTGGCGCTGGTGCCGACGGTGATCGCGGGGCTCTACGGCGGCATGCTTGCCGATGCGTTCGACCGCCGCCTCGTGCTGCTCCTGTCGGCCCTCGTCGCCTGGGGCTCGACGGCCGGGATCGCCGCGCTCGCCTGGCTGGGCGCCGAGACCCCGCTGACCCTCTACGTCCTGACCGCGCTGAACGCCGTCGCGACGTGTCGTCATCGGGCCACGAGGATGACGCTCGCGCCGCGGCTGCTCCGCCGGAGCTGGTCCTCGCGGCCGCCGCGCTGGGCGGGATCGCCGGCGGCGTGGAGGTCACGGTGGGTCCGGCACTCGCAGGCCGTCCTGGTGGCGGGCGTCGGCTTCCCGCTCACCTACACGATCGACGTCGTCCTGTTCCTCGCGGCGTTCCTGGGCATCGTGGGACTGCCGGCGCTGGTCCCCGAGGGCGAGCGGCAGCGGCCGGGACTCGAGTCGCTGCGGTTCGGGCTGCGACCTGCGCGGGGACGCTGAACATCCGGATGTCGTTCCTGGTCGACATCGTCGCGATGACCTTCGGGCAGCCGCGCGTCGTCTTCCGCCGCGGCGGCGCTCCTGCTGGGCGGGGCGCGGTCACGGTCGAGGTCCTCACCGCGGCCTTCGCCGTCGGAGCACTGCTCAGCGGCGTCTTCTCGGGCCGGCTCACCGGCGTCCGGCGGCAGGGCTTCGCCATCGGCCGGTCGATCCGGGTCTACGGCGCGTTCATCGCGGCGTTCGGAGCGGTGCTCCTGACCGCCGCTCTGGTGCGGCACGACTCTCGGTGCCGAACCTCGCCTTCATCGGCCTCGCCTCGCTCGCCCTGGCGGGCGCCGGAGCGGCCGACAACGTCAGCTCGATCTTCCGGCAGACCATGCTGCAGACCGCGGTGCCCGACAACATGCGCGGGCGGCTGCAGGGCGTGTTCATCGTGGTGGTCACCGGCGGACCGCGGGTGGGCGACCTCTACACGGGTCTCCTCGCCTCGCTGGCGCTGCTCTGGCTGCCGCCGCTGGCCGGAGGGCTCGCGATCCTCGCGATCCTCGCCGCGGTGCTGCGGACGCGGCCGGCGTTCCGCGGTTACGACGCGCTGCATCCGACGGCCTGAGGCGTCCGCCGCGCCCCGGAGCCGGAGCGCGGCGGACGGGGTCACTCCCCGCGAAGTCGCTGGTGCCGCGTCCGTCGGTGAGGTTCTCGTCCGAGACGGCTCCGCTGTCGTCGTCGCGCTGCCTCGACCCGGGTCGGACGGTAGACGTGGAAGCCCTCGTCGTCGTCCTCGAGCTCCCAGACGACCTCGACCTCCTCGCCGTCGATGTCGGCGACGCGGGTGAGGAGCGCTGGGGTGCTCCGTCGACGAGCTCGGGCGGATGCTCTGCTGCTCGGCTCCGCTGTCGAGGATGGCTGTGCATGTGGTGGTGTCCATGCCTGAACGGTAGGCACGCCCGCCCGGCGCTCGCCACCCCTTGCGGCCCCCGGGCAGCCGCGTAGCGTCGCCCCCATGACCGACACCGACATCACCCCTGCCAACTCCGACGACGTCGCCCAGATCGCCGAGCTCGTGAAGAGCGCGAAGATCGGGCTGCTCACCACCGTGAACGCGACCGGGCAGCTCGTCAGCCGACCCCTCGCCGCCCAGGACACCGACTTCGACGGCATCCTCGGTGCTTCCCCAGGACCCTCGCCCAAGGTCGACGACATCCGCGCGAACCCGAGCGTGAACGTGGCCTTCGAATCGAAGAAGGGCTACCTCTCGGTGGCCGGATCGGCGACCGTCGTGCACGATGCGGCGAAGGTCGACGAGCTCTGGAGCCCGCAGGTCGCGGGCTGGTTCCCCGAGGGCAAGGACGACCCCACCGTCGCGCTCCTGCGCGTCGGAGGCCGAGACGGTCGAGCTGTGGGCCTCGGACGAGCCCGGACCCGTGGCCTTGCTGAAGGTGCTCGCCGCCGCGGCGAAGGGCGGACAGCCGGACGTGGGCGAGAACCGCACCGTCTCGTTCGAGTAGGCACCGCTCGCGCGCTCCGCGCGCGATGCCTCTCCAGGTACGCCCCGCACGGCGTGTCGCGTACTGGAGGGGCATCTCGCAGTCGCGCCGAGCGTCAGGGGCCGCCGAAGCGCTCGGTGCGGACGCGCTCGGGGGCGTGGCCCTGGGCGACGAGCGCGGTGGCGACCTCGACGAATGCGGTGGGTCCGCAGACGTGAACGGTGGGCCGGGCCGACGCCGGCAGCACCGCCTCGGCGAGGAGCTCCGGAGTGGCGCCTGCCGGCCGGCCGCATCGCACCGGGCGGAGCGACGCGCGTGTAGACCGTGTCGACCGCGACTCCGCCCCGCTCGGCGGGCAGCTCGGCCAGCGCCTGCAGATCGCGCTGGTAGTACGCGAAGACGGGCGAGCGGACGGAGCACCGCCGAGCATGGGCGCATGAGGCTGCCCGTGCGGCCGTGCTCCCGCGCCATCGCCATCAGCGGCACGAGTCCGCTGCCGCCGGCGATCAGCTGCACCGGCTCGGTCTGCTCGGGACGCCAGACGAACCAGCCGCCGATCGGTCCGCGCACCTCGAGGCGGGCTGTCGCCCGCCTCGAGGCCCTCGACCAGGTAGGGCGAGACCTCGCCGTCCTCGAGCCGCTCGACGGCCAGCTCGACGCGCTCGCCGTCGGCGGGGGCTCCGATCGAGTAGGACCTGCTCGCCTGGTAGCCGTCGGGCGCGGTGAGGCGCACGTCGAGGTGCTGCCCGGCGAGGTGGCCCGGCCAGCCTGGGACGCGCAGGGTGATCAGGCGAGAGGTCGGAGTGAGGGCGCGACCGCCTCCGCCACCGACTCCTGCCACCTCACCGGTAGCGCTCCTCTTTCCACGGGTCGCCGTGCGCTGGCGTAGCCGTTCTGCTCCCAGAAGCCGGGCTCGTCGCCGGGCATCAGGCGCAGGCTCCTGACCCGCCTCGCGCTCTTCCAGAAGTAGAGGTGCGGCACGAGCAGTCGCGCGGGGCCGCCGTGCTCGGCAGCCAGCGGCGCGCCCTCGAAGCTCGTCGCCACCCAGGCCTTCCCGCCGCGGATCTCGGCGAGGGGAAGGTTGGTGGTCAGCCGCCGAAGCTCTGCGCCATGACGTATCCGGCGTCGCTCTCGATGCCGTCGAGCAAGGTGTCGACCGACACGCCCCGCCAGGTGGTGCCGAGCGGACCAGCGCGTCACGCAGTGGATGTCGGTGTGGACGTCCTCCTGCGGCAGGGCCTGGAACTCGTCCCACGACCAGCTGCGCGCGCCCGCGGCCCCGGCGTCGATCGAGAAGCTCCACTCGTGGATGTTCGGGGTCGGCCCGATCGAGAGGCGGGGAAGCCGGTCTCGAGGTACTGCCCCGGCGGGATGTCCGGATTCTCGGTGCGCTTGCCGAAGAAGCCCCGCGTGATGATGCCCATGTCCGCCCTCGTCGTCCTCGGGGCCGGGCCCCGGATCGGTGAAACCGCTCGTCGATCGCCAGGCTATCGCGGGGGCGGCGCGGATCGCCGCTACCGCATCCGGGACGCGCGGGCGAGCCCGGGGCCGGTGTCGGCGGTGGGTGCGAGGATCGGCGCATGAGACGAACCGTCGTGCCGCCGTACCTCCTCGTCCGCATCGCCCGCCTCGACGATCCCGCCTTCGCGCGGGCGGCGCGGGCCGCGAGCCGCTCCTCGAGCAGGACGTGCCGTTCCGGCGGGTCCGGCCGGGCGAGCCGTCCCCCGGTCGGGGCGCCCCCACCGCCACCGCCGCGCCCTCCCCACCGCAACCGCGTCGCCGCCCTGCAGCGCACGATCTCGGACGCGCAGACCACCGAGACGCTCCCCGGCGTCACCGTGCGCACGGAGGGGCAGCCGGCCACCGGCGACGTCGCGGTCGACGAGGCCTACGACGGGCTCGGCGCGATGTCGGCGTTCCTGCGAGAGGCCTACGGCCGCGACTCCATCGACGACGCGTGGCTGCCGCTGGAGCGACCGTGCACTTCGGCGACGACTACGACAACGCCTTCTGGGACGGCTCCCGCATGGTCTTCGGCGACGGCGACGGCCAGGTGTTCCGCCGCTTCACGATCTCGCCCAGCGTGATCGGCCACGAGCTGGCGCACGGGATGACCGAGTACACGGCGAACCTCGTCTACCGGGGGCAGTCGGGGGCGCTCAACGAGTCGATCTCGGACGTCTTCGGCGCGCTGCTCGAGCAGTTCGGCGCCGGACAGGGCGCCGACGAGGCCAGCTGGCTGATCGGCGAGGGCCTCTTCACCGACGAGGTCCAGGGCACGGCGCTGCGCTCGATGATCGCACCGGGCACCGCCTACGACGACGACGTGCTCGGGAAGGACCCGCAGCCGGGCTCGATGGACGACTACGTCGACACCGAGGACGACAACGGCGGCGTCCACATCAACTCCGGGATCCCCAACCGCGCCTTCGCGGTGGCGGCGATCACGCTCGGCGGGACGGCTTGGGAACGGGCCGGGCAGGTCTGGTACGACGTCCTCACCGGAGGGTGCTCACCGCCACCGCCGACTCCGACGTTCGCGGGCCTCAGCGGTCGCCGCGGCGGCCGAGCGCTACGGAGCGGGGTCCGACGTCGAAGGAGGCGGTGCGCACGGGCCTGGAGCACCGTGAAGGTCGAGCTGCCGTCCGCCTGAGCGGGGTTCACGCCGGGTGCGCTGCCGCCCGCGCCGCTCGGAGACCGGGCGAGTACCATCGCGCGCATGGACGTCATCGTGTCGCGCGGCGGAGGATTCGCCGGACTCCGGCGCGTGTGGCGGGTCGACGTGGAGGAGCAGCCGGACGAGCGCGCCTGGCGCGAGCTTCTCGGCTCTCTGCCGTGGGACGAGGACGAAGCTTCGGCCCCGTCACCGCCGCGTGCCGCGTCCCCCGAGCACGCTGCCGGGCGGCCCGACCGCTTCGTGTACGAGATCCAGGTGCAGACGCACCACGTGCGGCTCGGCGAGACGGAGCTCGACGGTGCCTGGCGCGAGCTGGTCGACCGCGTGAGGAAGGCGCAGCCGCGCTGATCCGCTCGGGGCCGATCCACTCGGGGCCGATCCGCTCGGTGCCGATCCGCTCGGTGCCGATCCGCTGTGCGCAGACCGCCGGACACGACGAAGGCGCAGCACCCGAGAGGGCTGCGCCTTCGCCGTGCGTGCGCCCGGAGGGCGCAACGGGAGGGACTGCTTCGTGCCGAGCAGGTCGATCACGAAGATCAGGGTCTTGCCGGACAGCGGGTGCCCGCCGCCCGCGGGGCCGTAGGCCAGTGCCGGCGGGCAGACGAGCTTGCGGCGTCCGCCGACCTTCATGCCGGGGATGCCCTGCTGCCAGGCGCGGATCAGATTGTTCAGGGGGAAGTTGATCGACTGGTCGCGGCTCCAGGAGGAGTCGAACTCCTCGCCGGTGTCGTACTCGACGCCGAGGTAGTGCACCTCGACGGTCGAGCCGGGCTGCGCCTCGGCGCCGTCGCCGACGACGATGTCCTCGACGACGAGGGAATCGAGGGCCGGGCCCTCGGGGGCGTCGACCTCGGGCTTGGTCAGGTTCTCGCTGCTCATGGTCATCGATCTTAGAGCGGGGCGGCCGGGAGCGGGGTGTGCGGGGAGCGGGCGGGTGAGGGAACCCGGGGGACGTCGAGGAGCCCGGTGCTACTGGTTCCCTCGACGGGCCGGGGTTCCCTCGGCAGTCACTCGACCAGGGTGAGGCGCTGTGTGGGGCGGGTCATCGCGACGTAGAGGGCGGCGGCTCCGCGCTCGCCGGCCTCGGCGATCAGGCGCGGACGGGCGATGACGAC
Source organism: Rathayibacter sp. AC182 (assembly GCF_979253875.1). Classification (NCBI taxonomy): domain Bacteria; kingdom Bacillati; phylum Actinomycetota; class Actinomycetes; order Micrococcales; family Microbacteriaceae; genus Rathayibacter; species Rathayibacter sp. AC182. The sequence continues at coordinate 49,931 of NZ_CEEDEK010000001.1, forward strand.
GAGAGTCGAACTCCGAGGCCCTTCGCCTCGGTGGTGGACAGCACGGCGATCGCGCGGTCGAGACCGGTCGAGCCGCGGCCGACGGCGCGGCCGAACTCCTCCTCGAGGCGCGCGGTGATCGCGTCGAGGTCGGCGTCGGGCGCGATCACGGCGGGGTCCCCTCCGTCGAGATCTCCTGGTCCTCGCGGAGCGCGCCCAGGACGCGGTCGGGGAGGGTCGCGTCGCCGCGGTCGCGGATCGTGCGGACGGGCCACTCCGTCGAGCGGACCGAGCGGCTCGGAGTGATCTCGAGGCCGTTCTGCCGTGCCGTCCGCTCGGCGAACGCGACGATCTGCGCGGGCGTGCGGTAGTTGACGGTGAGCTCCTCGATGCGCCAGACGGGCGCCTCGCCGGCGCGGCCCTGGCGGCCGAACCCGTCGCGCAGCGCGTCGTCCCAGCTCGACGCGGCGGACGCTCCCGAGGCCTGGGCGACGTCGCCGACGATGGTGAAGGAGCGCATCGGGCAGCGGCGGATGAGCACGCGCCACTGCATCGGGGAGAGCTCCTGCGCCTCGTCGACCACGACGTGGCCGTAGGTCCACGAGCGGTCGGCGGCGGCGCGCTCGGCGGTCGTGCCGAAGGCTGGTGCGCTCCGCGAACCCGGCGGCGAGGTCCTTGGCGTTGACGAGACCGTCGACGCCCATGTTGCGGATCGCCTGCTCGGCGTTCTCGATGTCGCGACGGCGCTGCTCCTTCTCGGCCTTCTTCTGCGCGTCGGCGTGGTCGTCGTAGGCGCCGAGGAGCTCGGCGGCCTCGTCGAGCAGCGGCACGTCCGAGACCGTGAAGGGCGCGTCGCGGCCTCGGCGGCAGGAGCGCGCGCTGCGCCGGGGTCCAGCGCGGCGTGAGCGTGGCGAACCAGTTCGGCCGGGCGTAGAGGTCTTGGATCAGCTTCTCGGGGGTGAGCGGGATCCAGGCGGTGTTGAGCGCGATGCGCACGTCGTTCGCGGTGCGGACGTCCTCGCGGAGCACGGCCTCGTCGGCCTCGTCGACCGTGTTGCCGTGGCTGCGCAGCTGGTCGGCGAGCTGCTTCGTGAGGTCGCGGATCATGGTCTTCACGAAGCTCACGCGCGCCTCGTTGTGCGGCTTGCGCGACTCCCGCGCCCGGGTGATCGCCCGCTCGACGTCGTGCGGCTCGAGGCGCAGCTTCTCGCCGTTGACGTCGAGGATCTGCGTCTCGGCGAGGCGACCTGGCGCGAGCGGACCGCGCGGCGCAGCAGCTCCGCCATGCGCGCGGAGCCCTTGACCCGCGCGACGGCCGGGTCGTCCTCGTCGACGAGGTCGAGGCCCGGGTAGAGCTGCCGAGGGTCGAGCACCACCCCCGTCTCGCCGAGGGAGGGCAGCACCGCCTCGATGTAGCGCAGGAACGAGCGGGAGGGACCGACGACGAGCACCCCGGAGGAGGCGATGCGGTCGCGGTAGGAGTAGAGGAGGTAGGCGGCGCGGTGCAGCGCCACGGCGGTCTTGCCGGTGCCGGGGCCGCCCTGCACGACGAGCACGCCGCGCAGGTCGGAGCGGATGATGCGGTCCTGCTCGCCCTGGATCGTCGCGACGATGTCGTGCATCCGGCTGTGCGCTCCGCGCCGAGCGCGGCCATGAGCGGCGCCCTCGCCCTGCAGCGCCGTGCCCTCGCGCAGCAGCTCCTCGTCGAAGACCTCGTCCTCGAAGCGGACGACCTCGCGGCCGCGGGTGGTCAGATGGCGGCGCGCGCGGGTGCCCATGGGGCGCGCCGCGGTCGCCTGGTAGAAGGCGGCGGACTGCGGGGCGGCGCCAGTCGAGCAGGAGCGTGTCCTGCTCCTCGTCGCGCAGGCCGATGCGGCCGATGTAGCGGTGCTCGGTCTCCTGGTCGGCGAGGGTGAGCCTGCCGAAGGCGAGCCTGTCGTCGGCGCCCGACAGGGTCCGGATGCGGTCCTCGTAGAGTCGGGCGTACGCGTCGCGCTCCGGCCGGCTCTGGTGGTTGCCGCCGACGCTCTGGATGCGCACCGTGTCCAGCGCCCGGCGCGCCTGCGCGATCAGCTCGTCCAGCCGGGCGTAGAGCCCCGCCACGTACTCGCGCTCGCGCGTGAGCTCGGTCTCGAGGATCGTGTTCCCGTCCGTCATCGTGCGCCCTTCCCGTGCTGGCCCGTCGCGGCCGGGAGGCGGATCGCGCTCCGGGGGCCGCAGGAAAACAGGCGGTCCGGTCTAACGACCGCGCGAGCCGGGAACCGCGCCGACGGCCGCCCCGCTCCTCGTGGGCCGGGGTCTTGACCCGGCGCGCGTCGAAGGATGCTCGACGCCAAGAAGAGCTCGACCCCGGTCCGAGCAGGCGGCCCCGCCCCCGCCGTCGGGGGTCGATCTCTGTTCCGGCGCCTCTCGTCGGGCCCGCCTCCAGGAAGGGCCGAGCGGGCCGCTGGGATGATGGCGGCGGGGGCGGCCGCGCTCCCGCCCGACGGCCGTCCATCGGCCCCGCCCCGGGAGCCGCCATGACCCCGACCCCCGCGTCCGCGCCCGTGCGGCGCCTGCGATCGGTGCGGGTGCGGATCCTGGCCGCGATCCTGGTCGTGACGGCGCTCGGGCTCCTCGTCTCGGGAGGCGCGTCGTTCCTCCTGCAGCGCGACCGGATCCTGGCGTCGATCGACGAGGAGCTGCGCCAGCAGGTCGAGAGCGTGCGCACCATCGTCGAATCGCCCCAGGAGGCGGTGGTCGTCGAGCCGGACGACGCTCCGCTCACCGCGGCGCCGACCGACGGCTCCGGCTTCACCGACATGGACGCTCTGCTGCGGACCGTCCTCGGGCAGGTGTCCCCGGCTCGACGGGAGCACGGTCGGCCTCGTCGACGGAGTCGCACGCTGGGAGCCGCAGCCGTACGCCCTCAGCTTCCTGCTCGACGACGACGCCGTCCTCGCCCGGGTGTCGGAGGAGACCGCCGCCGGCGCGACCGTGCTGGGCTGGGGCGAGACCGACGACGGGACGCTGCGGTACGCGGCCGTGCCGCTCCGGGTGGAGGCGCGGGCACCGAGGGCGTCTTCGTCACCGCGATCGACACCGACGCGCGGCTGTCGGATCTGAGCGACGTCTCGCTCAGCTACGCGGTGATCGCCCTGGTCGCCCTCGCCGCGACGGGGCTGGTCGGCTGGTTCGTCGCCGGCCGGCTCCTCTCCCCCATCCGCGAGCTGCGCGGCGGACGCGCCTCGCGCATCACCGCGACCGACCTGGGCGAGCGGATCCCGGTCGCCGGCGACGACGACGTCCCGGACCTCACCCGGACGGTGAACGACATGATCGGCCGGCTCGAGGGCTCGTTCGGGCGCAGCGCCGGCTCCTGGCCGACGTGCGGCACGAGCTCGGCACGCCGATCACGATCGTCCGCGGGCACCTGGAGCTCGTCGACACCCGCGACCCCGTGGACGTCGAGTCGACGCGGGCGATCGCGCTCGACGAGCTGGACCGGATGGGGCACCTGCTGGAGGACATCGCGGAGCTGTCCGAGGCGGAGCGCGAGGACCGCGTCGCCCCGCAGCCCACCGCCATCGGCGAGCTGACCCGCCAGGTGCTCGCGAAGGTCTCGGTGATCCCCAGGCCCCGGTGGCGCTCCGGGCCCGTCGCCGAGGTCCGGATCGACGCCGATGCGGCCCGCTGACGCAGGCCTGGCTGCAGCTCGCCGACAACGCGGCGAAGTACAGCCCGGAGGGGTCGACGATCGTCCTCGGCAGCGAGCGGCGCGGCGACCGGGTCGAGCTGTTCGTCACCGACGAGGGGCCCGGCATCCCGCCGGCCGCGCGCGACCGGATCTTCGAGCGCTTCGGCCGGGTCGACGACGGGCGCGGGATCCGCGGCTCCGGTCTCGGCCTCGCGATCGTGTCGGCCATCGCCCGCGCGCACGGCGGCCGGGTCGAGCTCGACTCGGTGCCCGGCCGCGGCACCCGCTTCGCCCTCTCGCTGCCGCTGGAGCGGCATCCGCACGACGACACCGACGACAGGACGAGGGAGCACCGAGTGAGCACGATCCTCTCATCGCCGAGGACGAGGAGCGGATCGCCGCCTTCGTCGAGAAGGGCCTGCGGGCGGCGGGGTACACCACGACGCGCGCCGCCCGCGAGGACGACGCGCTGTCGTACCTCCGCGGCACCCCGTTCGACCTGGTGCTGCTGGACGTCGGAGCTGCCCGGCCTGGACGGGTTCGCGGTGCTGCGGGCGCTGCGGGCGGAGGGGTCGACGCTCCCCCGTGATCATGCTGACGGCCCGCAGCTCGGTCACCGACACCGTCGAGGGGCTCGATCTCGGCGCGAACGACTACCTCGCGAAGCCGTTCCGCTTCGACGAGCTGCTCGCGCGGATCCGGCTGCGGCTGCGCGAGGCCGCCGCGACCGGTGCGGGCGAGGACGACGGGACGCTCGTGCACGGCGGGGTGACGCTGGATCTGCGGTCGCGCCGGGCGACGGTGGAGGGCGGGACGATCGACCTGTCCGCCCGCGAGTTCGCGCCTGGCCGAGGAGTTCCTCCGCCACCCCGAGCAGGTGCTCAGCCGCGAGCAGCTGCTCAGCCGGGTGTGGGGCTACGACTTCGACCCGGGCTCGAACGTGGTGGACGTCTACGTGCGCTACCTGCAGGGCAAGATCGGCGCCGACCGGATCGAGACGGTGCGCGGCATGGGGTACCGGATGGTGGGCTGACGCCCCGGGCTAGTCGTCGGTGTCGTCGTCGACGTCGTCGTCCGGATCGTCGGTGTCCTCGTCGTCGCCGTCGTCGCCGTCGGCGGCGCGGGGGCCGGGACCGGGACGACCGGCACGGGGGCCGTGCCCCCGCTCGGCTGAGCGGGCGGACTCGGCTCGGCGGAGGGCGCGGCGGGAGCGGGCGTCGCGGCGGGGTCCGTCGCCGTCCCGGGATCGGTCGCGGTGCCCGGGTCGGCACTCGGACCCCCGGTCGGCGTCTCGTCGGCCCCGGGGGCGCGGCTCAGGCCGACCGGGGTGGAGCCGATCTCGGTGACCTGCTGCGGCGGCTGCATCGCGCCGGCGACGGTGACGGCGCCCGATGATCGCGGCGAGGCGGACAGCGCGCGCCGACCGCGGGCAGGACGGGACCGCGTCGGGCCATGGGCGTCTCCTCGGGGGTCGTGCCGGTGCGGGTCGAGCGGCGGAACGGGTTCGGTGTCGATGGTCTCACGGGGGCGAGGATCCTTCCGGTGGTGCGGGCGAGCGACCGGGCGGCGAGCAGCGCCAGGCCGGTCCGGAACAGGTAGAGGCAGGCGAGGCGGAGTCGCGCTGCCGTGTCGTGGGCGTCGAGGCGGTGCGGAGGCGCTCTCGGCCCTCTCGGCGGTGCGGTCGACGATCGCGGCGGCCTCGGCGGCCCGCTCGGGCGGCAGCAGCCCCTGCGCGGTGCGCAGCCGCAGGTGCCGCGCAGATTGCCGAGATCGAGCGCGGCCTCGGCCCGCGCGGCGGTGTCGAGGTCGAGCAGGGCCAGGGACCCGTCCTCGGCGGCGAGGAGCTGCTTGTCGTGCAGATCGCGGTGCGCGAGGACGAGCGGCTCGGCGGGGGCGGCGAGGAGCGACTCCGACACGCGAGCGGCCGCCGCGACGCACGCCGGCGCGCTCGTGCGCGGGCCGCTGCGTCGCGGCGTGCGCGGCCCAGGTCGCGACGACGCCGGACTCCGCGGCCGGCCCGTGCTCCGGCAGCTCGGCGGGCGCCAGGGGCAGGGCGCCCACCCCCGGGCCCAGCGCTCCCAGACCGCGCACCGCTGCTCGGGCGTCGTGCGCGGGTCGAGGCCGACCTCGAGCAGCGTGCGCCCGGGCAGCGCGGCGAAGCGCACGAGGCCCTCGGGTCGCCGGCGCGGTGGAGCACCCGGGGCAGGTCGAACCCTGCGGCGAAGACCTCGGCGCTCGCATGGGCGGCCGACTCCGGGAGCGGCGTGCGGGCGCAGCACGCACGGCTCCGCCGTCGGCCGAGCGCACCTGGCACGACGGCCGGGGCGGTGGACGACGACGGAGCCCTCCCGGCGGGGCGGACTCGAGGGCGGGGAGACGGCGGTCGGTGCCGGCGGGCAGGAGCCGGATCCCGCCCGGGGCACTCCAGCGGCCGCCGCGGACGTCGGGCGAGCCGGTTGCGTGCGCCTCGGATCGGCGCCGTCGGGAGCGGGCCAGGCGCGCGTGACGGTCCCGTCACTCCGTCCTCGACGATCTGCGGGCACCGCGCTCAGCACACCGAGCACCCCTCCTCGGCCCGCGCGGGGCGGCCTCGGCGGCGCTCCCGCCAGTCGGGCAGGGCGGTGCGGAACGGCTCGACGGCGCGCAGGAGCACGGCCGAGGCGGTGCGGCGGCGGAGGGCGGCGGGGTCGAGAACTCCCCGTCGGCGCGGTACGCCTCGAGCAGGGCTGCGCCGAGCCCGGAGGACGGCGGCTCCGCCGCGAGGAGCCGCAGATCGCGCTCGGGCTCGTCGGCGCGGACGCGGTCGAAGTCGATCAGGCGCACACCGTCGCCGACGAGGACCTGGTCGGCCGGAAGTCGCCGTGCACGACGGCGGAGCGGCGGCCCGCGCCGGCGAGACCGGCCGCGAGCCGCTCGGGCCGCGGGGCGAGATCCGGGACGAGATCGACGAGGGCTCGGACCGCGGTGGCGACCTCGTCGCCGGAGCCCGCCGGGACGAGGACGCCCCGCACGGCGTGCAGTCGGGCGAGCGCGGACCCGCCCGGGCCGCGCCGCAGGCTGCGGGGGCGCTCGGTCAGATCGCCGTCGCCCCACCACGGGGTCGAGGGCGCCGGAGCCGATCACCGCGAGGACGAGGACGGGGACGCCCCGGTCGGCGAGGGCGCACTGCACGCGCGCGACCTCCACGACGGACGCGGCCGCTCCGGGGTCACGATCTTGACCACGCGCGACGCCTCGGCCACGACGAGCCGGCGGTGCGGGTTGTGCCGCAGGAGGCGGGCGCGCTCGAGCAGTCCGGGCTCGAGCCGCTCGAGGCGCGCACCGAGGGCGAGGCTCGCGATCGGCGCGCGCAGAGGCCGCTCACGGCGCGGAGCTCGGGGTGCTCGCGCAGCTTCGACCCCGATGCGCCGTGCGCGCTCCCGGGTCTTGTCGAGCTTGGCCGGGTCGGCGTACGAGGCGATCCAGCCCGGGCCGGCGGCGGCGTCGAACGCGACCACGACGTCCGCCCGCGCTTCAGCGCCGACGGGTGACGCGGACCGCGAGGCCCAGGGCGTCGTCGAGGCGCCGCGCGTCGAGGAGCTGGCGAGGGCCGAGGAGCGCCGGGTCGCGGCGGGCCAGGTCGGCGACGGCCGCCTCCGTGCCGGGCGTCATGCGCGCACCTCCTCGGTCGTCCCGGGGACCGCGGCGCGGCGGAACCAGGCGGCGACGCGGGGTCGCTGCCGAGCAGCTCCTCGGGGTCGTCCTCGACGATGCGGCCGTCCTCGAGCCAGAGCAGGCGGTCGGCGCCGGCGATCGCGGCGGGGTCGTGCGTGATGGAGATCGTCGTGCGGCCTCGGGTGAGCTCGGCGAGCGACTGCCCACCTGGGCGCGCGCCTCGGGATCGAGGCCGGTCGTCGCCTCGTCGAGGACGACGACCGAGGCGTCGCGCAGCGGTGCCGGCGATGGCGATGCGCTGGCGCTGACCGCCGGACAGGGTGCCGCCGCGCTCGCCGAGCACGGTCTCGAAGCCGTCGGGCAGCGCCTCGGCGAAGTCGCTCGCGTTCGCGCGGCGGGCCGCCTCCTCGACTTCGGCGTCGGTCGCGTCCAGGCGTCCGTAGCGGATGTTCTCGCGGACCGACGTGGCGAAGAGGACCGAGTCCTGCAGCAGGAGCGAGATGCTCGCGCAGGCTCGCCAGGGTGGCGTCGCGCAGATCGGTGCCGTCCGATCGCGGTGTCCGCGACAGGGATCGGACGCGCGCACCAGCAGGCTCGCGAGCGTCGACTTGCCGGCTCCGGAGGCGCCGAGCAGGCACACGTTCTCGCCGCCGCCGATCCGCAGCGACGGGTCGGTGAAGAGCGGGCGGCCGTAGCCGTCGTCGACTCCGATCGCCTCGAACGAGAGCGGCACGCGCGTCGTGACGAGCGGCCGGGCGCCGGGGCGGTCGCGCACCTCGATCTCCTCGTCGAGCAGGTCGGCGACCCGCTCCCCGAGGCCGCGGCGCGCGCCGATGCGGCCGTGTACTTGGCGAGGTCCTTCAGCGGGCGCATGGCGATCTTGAGGTACATCGTGAAGACGACGAGGTCGCCCGGCGTCATCTGCCCTCGAGCGCGCGCCAGCCGCCGCCGGTGAGGACCAGTGCGGTCGCGACTCCCACGATCACGTCGGTGCGGCGCTCGGGCGCGGCGGCGAGACGGCGGGCCTTCACGCCCTGGTGCAGCGCATGGTGGCGTTGCCGCGGTTGAGCAGCTCCCGCCGACCTCGCTTCTCGAGTCCGTAGGCCTGCACGACGCGGATCGCCCCGAGCGTCTGCCGGGCGGTGTCGGCGAGCGCGCCCTCGCCCTTGCGGGTGGAGCGCGAGGCGCTGGTGATCGACGACGAGCTGCGCCGGGAGGGAGACGAGGTAGACGATGGCCGCGCCGAGCGACGGCGACGTGAGCAGCGGATCCAGCCACAGCATCACGACGGTGAGCACGACGAGCGTGATGACGTTGCCGACCAGCGGGAGGCCGGCGGTGACCGCCACCTCCTGCAGGCGGCCGATGTCGCCGACGAGGCGCTGCACGGTGTCGCCCGCCGAGGACAGGGTGTAGGCACCGCAGCGACAGGGCCTGCACGTGCGCGAAGACGCGGGCGCGCAGCGACGTCGCGACGCGGGGCGACGAGGGCGAAGGCGATCGTCGAGAGGTACGCGGTGATCGCGCGCAGGCCCACGAGGCCGAGCAGGATCGCTCCGCACGCGACGAGGAGGCCGATCGTCGCCGGAGAGCGTCCCAGCGTTGGCGCCGGCCGTGGCGCCCAGGCTCGCGCTTGACGCTGTCGATCACGATCTTCAGCGGCCAGGGCTCCGAGCACCCGGAGGATCACCTCGGCCAGCAGCGCGACGAGTCCGCCGAGCATCAGGAGGCGGTGCTCGCGCTGAGTGCGGGCGCACGATGTGGAGGCTGCGGCGCAGCGCACCGGGGTCGGGGGTGGTGCGGCCGGCGCGGCTCATGCGGCGGCCTCCCCGGCGTCGGGCAGGGCGTCGAGGATCCGCCCGAGCGCCCGGGACCAGTCGTGCTCGGCGACCGCGACGGCGCGGGCGGCGCCCGGCTCCCATCGCGGCGGCGGGCCGGGATCGGCCGCGAGGTCGGCGATCGCCGCGGCGACGGCGCCTCGCCGCCCGCGGAGCGACCGACCAGACCGGCGACCCCGTGCTCGAGGATCGACGGGATCTGGCCGACGCCGAGGCGACGACCGGGAGCCCCGCCGCCGAGCGCGCTCGTAGACCTTCAACGCGGCGAGAAGTAGTCCTCGGCGGAGCGAGCCCGGGCCACGGCGCGACCCCGACGTCGAGGCGGGCGAGCTGCACCGAGCATGTCCTCGGGGGCGACGCGCGCCGGTGGCTGAACTCGACGTCGATACCCAGGCGGTCGGCCTGCTCGCGGAGACGCCGGGCCTTCGGGTCCGTCCCCCACCACGACGGGGCGGACAGGCGCGGGATCCAGGCGGGCGACCGCGTCGAGCAGCGTGCCGGCTCCGTGCCACTGCAGCTTCAGGGTGCCGACGAAGCCGACGCTGAGCGGGTGGCCGTCGCGGGGCAGGGCCTCGAGGATGCGGCGGGTGTTGACGCCGTTGGGAGCGACGAGCGGAGCGCGGGCGCCGCGCTCGGCGGCCCGGCGCGCCACCGGGGCGGAGACGCACGCGACGACCGCCGCCTGGTCGAGGACCGCGCGGGTGGCGTCGAGGGCCGCGTCCTCGTCGAGGAGCACGCGGTGCTCGCGCTGCTCGTCGATCCTTCAGCGGCGAATTGACCTCGAGGACCTGCGGGGACGCCGAGCCCGACCGAGACGAGCGCCGAGGCGCGGCTGAAGAGGGGAGTAGCGCTCGTAGACCAGGTCGCACCCGTCGAGCAGGACCGCCTCGGCGAGGTGCACGGCCGCGGCGGCGACGCCGCGCGCTCGCGCTCGGCCAGGATCCTGCACCCGGGTGCGGTGCTCGGGCGCGGGGACATCGGCGAGGTCGGCCGGGACGCTGCCGCACGGCGCGGGCGCGAGCAGACGCGCACGTCGTCGCCGCGCGAGCGGAGGGCGCGGAGGTTCTCCTGGGCGTGGACGGAGGAGCCCTTGCTCCCGAACACGGGCACGCCGAGGTCGGCGCAGACGAAGGCGACGCGCATCGCGCCACCTCCGCCGCGGGAGGCGTCGCGGGTCAGAGCCGCGAGGGTGCGGGCCTGGACCCGGTGAATCGAACTCGCTCTCGACCAGGGCCGCGCGCGCGACGTGCCGACGCCGGCGAGCGTCGAAGGCCGGGTCGGCCACGCGCTGGAGCGCCCGGGCCGAGGTCGTCGACGCGGCCCGGGCGGCAGAGGATCCCGGTGTCGCCGTCGCGGATCACCTCGGGGATCCCCGTGACCGCGGTCGGAGGTGCCACGCAGCACTCCCGTCGCCATCGCCTCCAGCAGCACGGTCGGCGGCCCGTCGGCGTTGCCGTCGCCGCCGAAGGCGATGCACGGCGCGACGAACACGTCGGAGCGGCGCAGCAGGGCCGGCCACCCCGTTCTGCGGCACGGGACCCAGGAGCCGGACGCGCGACTCCGGGCCACGCGGGCGGCGAATCCGCATCGTCGAGCCGCGTCCGTGCAGCTCGCCGCCCCCCGCGATCTCGACCTCGACGTCCTGCCCGCCGGCGGCGAGCATCCGCGGCCGGCGTCGACGAGCAGTGCGGAAGCCCTTCTTCTCGACCAGGGCGGCCGACCGCGGCGGCACGGAGCACGCCGGTGCGCGCCGGGACGCGGCGAAGAAGGCGAAGCGCTCGAGGCTCGGGCCGTTGTAGACGCGGCGGACGCGCCCCGAGGCTCGAGGGAACCGTGCGGCGAGGTGCGGCACGTTGTAGTCGCTCACCGTGACGGCTGAAGCTCGCGTCGGCGAGCTTGCGCCGGAGGTCGGCGGCGTCGACGGACTCGTGGAAGAGGTCCTTCGCGTGGGCGGTGAAGGAGTAGAGGGCACCCCGGTCAGCAGCGACGCGAGCCGGGCGACGGTCGTGGCGCTGGAGGCGAAGTGCGCGTGCAGGTGCGTCACCCCCTCGCGCTGCACGGCGGCGGCAGAGCTGCACGGCCTGCGAGGCGTCCTCGGGGCTCGCCCGCAGCAGCTCGGGCAGCAGGCGCGCGGCGGACTCCATCAGCTCGGGCGACTGCTCGGCGGCCCGCAGCCCCTGCCGGGCGCGCGGACGCCTTGAGCGGCTTGTCGAGGTAGCGGACCGGGGCGCTCACCCGGGCGAGCTCGGGGTGGGAATCGGGGGTCGTCGGGCGCGCGGAGCGAGACGATCACGAGGTCCTCGCCGGCGGCCTCGCGAGCCGGGATCTCCGAGACGACGAAGGTCTCGGAAGCGGGGTAGACCTTGAGGACGTAGGCGGTGCGGGGCATCGGGGCTCCTGGGGGATTCGGGACGGGGGTCTCAGACGGCACGGTCGGCGTCCTTGCGTGCGGTGGCGCGGGCGGCGGCGACGAGCCCGGCGGCGAGCGGCCGACGGCCGAGGAGCCCGTCGAGGTCGATCCCCGAGCGGTGCACCCGGGTGCCGACCCGCGCGGCGAACCAGGCGCCGAGCGACTCGGCGGTGACGTCGTCCTGCTCGAGCACCTCGACGGCTCCGCGAGCGGCGAGCGCCTCTGCCCGCAGCCTCTGCTCCTGCCTGCGGTGCGCTCGGGGCACCACCAGCGAGGGGGCGGTGGTGCTCATCACCTCGCACACCGTGCCGTAGCCGCCCATGCTCACCACCGCGGAGGCGCGGCGCAGCGGCGCGAGCGCATCCGGCACCGAGCGGACGACCGTGGTCGAGGGCCGGCGGCGGCCGGATCGCGCGGCGGTGCTCGGCGGGCATCTGCGGCCCGGTGACGACGACGTGCCGGTAGCCCGCCGGCACCTCGGCCGCGACGGCCGCCTCGGCGATCGCGCGGCCGTCCGATCTCCGCCGACGGTGGTGAGGACGAAGGGCTCCTCGACGACGGAGTGACCGGCGCCGAGCCGTCCGTTCGCGAGGAAGCCGGTGCGGGCGACGAGGTCGTGCACCGGGCGGATCTCCCCGTGGCCGTCGGGTCGTGCACCGTCGGGTCGCCGTAGACCCAGACGGCGTCGTAGAGCTCGCGGACGGCGGCCGCTCCGCCGATCGCCTTCCACTCGGCCGAGGTCGCGGAGCGGCGGTCGAGCACGTCGCGCAGCCCGAGCACGACGACCGCGGCGGAATTCGCTGCGCGCACCGCCCACAGCGCCGGCTCGAACTCGCCGTGCACGCCGAACGCGTGCCGGTCGACGATCACCATGTCGGGGGCGAACGCGGCGAGCCCGGCCTGGACGACCCTCCGCGCAGGCTCGTGAGGGTGCGCAGCTCGACGTCCAGGTGGCGCGAGCGGTAGCCCTGGTCGCCGGTGGTGACCCCGGGGAGCGCCAGCCAGTCCCAGCCGTCGGGAGCGGCGAACGCGGTGGCGGAGGACTGCCCCGTGACCAGCAGCCCGGTCACCTCCTCACCGAGCAGCTCGGGCAGCGCGGTGTTCAGGGCGTGCGCGAGTGCGACGTTGCGCCGGACGTGGCCGAGCCCCACGGAGTCGTGCGAGGTACAGGGCGATGCGGATGACCATGGCGTTCCCCTCGGAGCGGCGATCGCGTCCCGGGGACACGGCGGATCCTCGACCCGTGCCCCAGCCCTCCCCGACGGGGCGTAAGCCCGGTGTGAGACGAGGATGAGAGGCGTCTCATCTGCGGTCCCGCACCCCGGGGAACACTTCGAGGCGCCCGTGCGTTGCACGCCGCATGCCTCCGACGAGCAGCAGCATCACCGCCCCTCCCGCGCCTCGATCGACACCCGAGTCGGCCCGCGCCGGCTGGGGTCGTGGCTCGCCCGCCGCGCCGAGCGCGTCACCGGCCCCCGCGGCGACCTCGCCCTGGTCGAGACCCGCTGGCTCGAGCCGGGTGGAGCGTCGACGAGGCGGCGCTCGCCGGCTACGGCCCCACCGCCACCCTCACCCGGATGCGCCGTCCGAGCCTCGACACCGGCGAGGAGGAGTACGGCTACCGCGTGTGGGACGCCGCCTCGGAGGGCATCCGCTCGTTCGACGCGATCGAGACCTTCCCGTTCGACGCCGCCTGGGTGCTCGAGGCCTGGTTCGAGCCGGTCGACGAGGACCGCACCATCCCGTTCGAGCACCTGCGCGACAACGGCGCGACGCGCGAGCTCGTGGTCCCGGGCGAATGCACCTCTCTCGCTCGTCGACGACGGCAGCGCCCGCGAGTACACCGTGGCGGCCTTCGACGACGGAGGAACGCTGCTCGTCCCTTCGGCGACCCGACCAACCGCTCGGACGACCCGGAGCTCGCGGAGCTACCCCGTGGGCCGCGCTCCTCGTGGTGCAGCGCCTGGGCGGCGCGGCCGACGCCGACGCCGGGGCCCGTCCTCCTGGACTTCAACCGCGCCTACAACACCGCGCCGTGCGGCGCCGCCGCGCTACAGCTCGCCCGCTCCCCCCGGCGCAGGGCGCCGCCTCGGCGTCCCGGTGACCGCCGGCGAGCGCCCGCCTGCTGCGCGCCGCAGCGGCGTGAGCGGCGCCCGCGGAGCCGATCGCTCCCCGCGCATGATCCGCTTCGGGCGCCGCGGAGCGTTCTGGGTGTCGACCCTGGTCCTCGCGCTCTCGCCTGTGGTCCAGCGGAGCGCCGTCGGTGCTCTACCCGGGCTTCGCGGCCCAGTGGGATCTCGCCCCCGTCGTCGTCACCTCGGTCTTCGCGGCCTACCCGCGGCGCTCACTGCTGAGCCTGCTCGTCGTCGGCGACCTCTCGGACGTGATCGGGCGCCGGCTGCACGATGCTGCTGGTGGTCGCGCATCGCATCGCGGTATTGATCTCGGCGATCGCCTTCTCGCTCGCGAGCCTTCGGGTCGCCGCTGCTCTACGCACGGCCGGCGCCCTGCAGGGCGCGTGGGCACTCGCGCTCGCGCGCTCAGTGCGGCGAGCGCCTCCCTCGTCGACGACAACGTCTCGGCGAACCCCCGGCTTTCGCCCTCTCGTCGCTCACGACGGTGTCGACCGCCACCGGGCGCGGCGCTCGCCGCTCCTGCTCTCGGGGGCCCTGGCGCAGTACGCGCCGCTGCCCCGCAGCTGAGCTACTGGGTCCTCGCGCTGGTGGGCGTGCTGGCGCTCGTGCTGCTCGCGCTCACCCGCGACGACCGGCCCGGCGGCTCGCGGCGCTGGCGGCCCCGGCTCCCCCACGTCCCCGCGGAACTGCACACGGTCTACGCCCAGGAGCGACGCTCGCCGTGTCGGTGGCCTACCGCCAGCGGGGCGCTCGTGCTCTCGCTCGGCGCGCAGATGGCCCGCGAAGCTGACCGGCGCGACCGATCTGCTCGTCATCGGCTCCACGCTCTCGCCCTGTCCTCGATCGTCATCGGGATCACCGCGCTCGCGATCCAGCGGGTCCCCGCCCACACCGCGATCATCAGCGGGGCGATCACCGCCATCGGCGGCGCCTCGGACTGGTGGGGGTGCTGCGGCGAGCGGATCCTTCGCCCTCTTCCTCGCCTTCAGCGTGGTCAGCGGAGTCGGCTACTCGCTCCGGCTTCTCGGGCGGTCTCGCGCTCGTCCGGGCGGGCGGCCCCCGCCGAGCACCGGGGCTCGACGATCTCGGCCGTGTGCCTCGGCCAGGCTTGCCTCGGCCAGGCGGCCGTCGCGATCGCCGCCGGCGCCCTGGCGACGTCCCTCGGGCTCGGGCTTCGCCCTGGGCGACCTCGTCGCTCCGGTCGTCGCGGTGCTCTGCGTCGCGGCCGAGGTCGTCGCCCTCCTCGATCTGCGGCGCAAGGCGGGTCGCCACCCGGCTCGCGGGCGCCTAGGGCCTCACCGCCCGGTCAGCACCGACCGGCGGGCGACCAGCTCGTCCGAGCAGCACCCGCTTCTCGTCCACGGCGCCCGATGCGCCCGCCGCGCCCCGCCACCTCGCGCTGCCGCAGGTGCGCCAGGCGCGCGTGCGCCGTACGGAGGGACGCGCTCATCGCGCGCGGACGGTCGCCGCCCGCGGTCACGCGCCCAGCGCATCGCCGTCCGGCGCCCCTCCGCCGTGCCGATACATCGCACCTCGGCTGGCCAGGGCGAAGGCCCAGCCGGCCGAGGCGTAGTCGCCGAGCCGCTCGAGGGTGACCCGGCGCTCCTTGCCCGCCTGCAGCGCAGCACGACGACCACGACCGCGACCACGAACAGCGGCACCTGCACCGCTCGTAGAAGCCGAACCCGTCGGCGACCAGGAACGACGAGCCGTTCCACAGCGCGTGCAGGAACACGGCCGCGGCGAGGCCGAGCAGCGCACGATCGGCACGCCCGCGGCGCGGCGGCCGACCGCGAAGCCCAGGGCCGCTCCCGGTGCACGAGGTGAAGAGCACGTGGGCGAAGGGCGAGCACCCCGCGGAGGAAGAACGTGACGGCGAGCGAGCCGGCCCGCCCTCCACCAGCGCGCTGCCGAAGTAGAGGATGTTCTCGACGAACGCGAAGCCCGAGGCGACGACCGCGGCGGAAACGATGCCGTCCTGGCCGTCAGTGCGGCGCCAGATCAACAGGATCAGCAGGACGCCCGCGCCCTTCGCGCTCTCCTCGACGAAGCGCCTGGATCACGGCGCCGACGAAGTCGAGATCCGCTCGGCGCTGCTGGCAGGCGTAGACCGCCACCTGCACGCCCAGATCGACCAGCAGCGAGATCGCGACCGACCCCGCGGCGCCCAGGAACGAACCAGAGGCCCAGCGGCGCCTCCGGCTCCCATCAGTCCGTCCAGCGCACCCCGGAGAGCACGACCAGCAGCGGCACGGGCGACGACCGCGCAGACGGCGGCGGCGCTGACTCTGACCGAGGACCACGTACGCCAGCACGAGCAGCAGCGGGATGCCCAGCAGGGTAGATCGCGCCGAGCACGGTCGGGACGATGGAGGGCGGGCGAGGACAGCCGCGCGTGCGCTCATGGGGACCGACAGTAGGGCACGGGTGCTCCACTTCCCCGGAGCTTGACAGCGGACGCCGGCGTCCGTCCCGCGATCGCCCCGCGCTCGAGCGTGACAGGCTCGTGTCGTGCCCACC
Organism: Rathayibacter sp. AC182; assembly: GCF_979253875.1. Lineage (NCBI taxonomy): Bacteria > Bacillati > Actinomycetota > Actinomycetes > Micrococcales > Microbacteriaceae > Rathayibacter > Rathayibacter sp. AC182. The sequence goes on from NZ_CEEDEK010000001.1 coordinate 66,143, forward strand.
GCCGATCCGCTGTTCGACGAGCGCTACCTGCGCCGTCGCCTCCGCGACGCCCGCTTCGACGGCCGGTTCATCACCGGTTGCACTCCGCCGGCATCTACTGCCGCCCCAGCTGGCCCCGCCGCCACTCCCCGACCCGCCAGCGCGCTTCTGCCCGACAGCGGCCGCGGCGGCGCACGAGGGCAAGGGCTGCGGGCGTGCAAGCGCTGCCTGCCGACGGCTGCGGTCCCGGCTCGCCCCGGAGGAGTGGAACCTGCGCGACGACACCGCGGCCCGCGCGATGCGCCTGATCGCGCGACGGGGTCGTCGACCGCGAGGGCGTCGAGGACGCCTCGCCGGCCCGGCTCGGCTTCGGGGGCCCGGCACCTCGGGCGGATCTGCGCGAGGGCTCGGAGCGCCGCCGCTCGCCCTCGCCCGCGCGCAGCCTTCGCCGCGGGCCTGGCGCGGCTGCTGCCGGCGAGGGACGGAAGGGCTGCCGGTGTCCGGGAAGTCGCGTTCGCGGCCGGCTTCGCGAGCATCCGGCAGTTCAACGCCACGATCGCGGAGGTCGTGCGAGCGCACGCCCGGCACCCTGCGCGCTGGCGCTGCGCGGCGCCCCGCAGCGGCGTCGGGGTGCAGGCGAGGGCGCGACGACGCCTCGGCTCCGGCCGCCGGTGCGGGCGCCGTTCCACGCGGGTGCTGCTCGACTTCCTCGCGGTGCGCGCCATCGGCGGGATCGAGGAGGAGCACCCGGCCGGCATCTACCGCGCGCTCGCTCGCGCTGCCGGGCGGCCCCGCGGTGATGCGGCTCGAGCACGACGGCGCGGCGGTGCGCTGCACGGCGACCCTCGCCTCGGCCACCGACATCGGCCCCCTCGTCGCGCGCGCGCGCCGCCTGCGCTCGACCTCGATGCCGACGCCCCGGCGATCGACGAGGCGCTCGCCGCCGGACGCTCTTCGACGCCCCTCGTCGCGGCCGCCCCCGAGGATCCGGCTGCCCGGCTCCGTCGATCCGGCCGAGACGCTGGTGCGCACCCTGCTCGGGCAGCGGGTCTCGGTCGCCGCCGCCCGCACCGCGCTGACCCGCCTGGTGGCGCGCCTCGGCGGCGACCTGCGCGGCGACGATCGCCACCGGTTCGATCACCGGTGCTTCCCCTCCCCGCCGTCATCGCCGAGCGCGGGGCGGAGGTGCTGCGCGGCCGCGCGCGCATCGACACGGTGCTCCGCGTCTGCGCCCTCCTCGCCGACGGCGGGCTGCGCCTGGACGCCGGGCTGGAGCCAGGAGGAGCTGTCCGGAGCACCTGCTCGCGGTGCCGGGCATCAGGCCCTGGACCGCCGGCACGTGGCGATGCGCGTCACCCCGGCGATCCGGACGTGCTGCTCACGGGCGACCTGGCGCTGAGGATGGAGCCCGCCACCGCGGGTCTCCCGCCGATCCGCGCGCTGGCCGAGGCCGGCCGCGCGCTGAGCGCCCTGGCGCAGCTACGCCGGGATGCACCTGTGGCGAGCGGCTACCGGTCCGAAGCGGGCGAGGATGATGTCGGCAGAGACGCCGTCATCGCCTCGATGCCGAGAGGCGCGCGGGCGAGATCAGCCGCAGCACCTCCTCCCGCGACATCCAGTCCCGCCTCGACGACGAGGTCGGCGACGTTGCGGCCCGTCGAGAGGGCCGCCTTCGCGATCGCGGCCGACGCGGTGTAGCCGATGCTCGGGGTGAGCGCCGTGACGACGCCGACGGAGGAAGCGCATCGCCTCGAGCCGCGCCGTGTTGGCCGTGATGCCGTCGATGCAGTTCACTCGCAGGGTGAGGCAGGCCTGGGTCATCCAGGTGATGCTCTGCAGGAGGGAGTGCGCGATCACCGGCTCGAAGGCGTTCAGCTGCAGCTGGCCCGCCTCGGCCGCCATCGTGACCGTGACGTCGGCTCCGGCGACGGAGTAGGCGACCTGGCTGACCGCCTCCGGGATCACCGGGTTCACCTTGCCGGGCATGATGCTCGACCCCGCCTGGCGCGGCGGGAGGTTGATCTCGCCGAAGCCCGCCTGCGGGCCGGAGGAGAGCAGGCGCAGGTCGTTGCAGATCTTCGACAGCTTGATCGCCGAGCGCTTCAGCGCGCTCGGGAACGACATAGAAGACACCCGTGTCGCTGGTCGCCTCGACGAGGTCCAGCGCCATCTCGAGGTCGAGGTCGGTGAGCTCGTTGAGGTGCCGGACGGCCGCGGCTCCGTAGCGCGGGTCGGCGGTGATGCCCGTGCCGATCGCGGTGGCGCCGAGGTTGACCTCGGCGAGCAGCCAGATCGTCTCGGAGAGCCGCGCGTGGTCCTCGCCGAGGGTCGTGGCGAAGCCGTGGAACTCCTGGCCGAGGGTCATCGGCACCGCGTCCTGCAGCTGGGTGCGGCCACTGCTGAGGACGCCGCCGAACTCCACCGCCTTCCGCGAGAACGACTCGCGCAGCAGCGCCAGCTCGTCGAGGAGGCGCCGCAGCGACCAGGTCATCGCCATCTTGATGGCCGTCCGGGTAGACGTCGTTGGTCGACTGACTCCGGTTGACGTCGTCGAGCGGGTGCAGGGTCGCGTAGTCGCCCTTGGGACGGCCCGCGATCTCGAGCGCCACGTTGGCGACGACCTCGTTCGCGTTCATGTTGGTGGAGGTGCCTGCTCCGCCCTGGATGACGCCGACCACGAACTGGTCGTGGAACTCGCCGTCGAGGATCCGGCGGCAGGCCGCCTCGATCAGCTCGGCCTTGTGCTGCGGGAGGCTGCCGATCTCGGTGTTCGCCCGGGCGGCGGCGAGCTTCACGGTCGCGCGCGCGCACGAGATCGGGGTAGATCGAGATGGGCCGCTTCGAGATCGGGAAGTTCTCGAGGGCCTGGCGGTGTGGATGCCCCAGTAGGCGTCGCCGGGGATCTCGGGGCAGCGAGTCGCTCTCGGTGCGGGTCACGGCGGATCCTTCCTGGTCGCTCTCGGGGAGGGTGCTCGGTGCGAGGGTCACGTCGGCTCCGTTGCTGTCGTCGGTGCGGCCCCGGGGGTGCAGGGGGTCCGCGGACTGCGCCGCCAGCCTACGCCGGACCAGTCCCGGGCCCGGAGCGGGTGCGGGCCGGTGCGATCCGCAGGAGACGGTGCGATCCGCAGGGGACGGCGCGATCCGCAGTCGACGGTGCGATCCGCAGGGGATCCGGCGGCCACGGAGCCGGCCGATGCGGCGGGAGGCGCCTTCCCGGGCGGAACACCTGCGGATCGCACGGACGCCGCCCCCGGTCCGTGGTTGCATCGTCCCGGATCCGCTCCGCACGCCCGGCGCGGAGCGACGACAGGAGGACCCGTGCCGCACGCGAGCGCACCCCGGCCGATCATCGGCCTCACCACGTACCGCGAGCGCATCGTCTCGGACGTCTGGGACCTCGAGGGCGCCCTACCCCCGCCGGCTACCTCGACGCGGTGACGCGGGCCGGCGGAGTCGGGCTCCTGCTGCCCCTCCGCAGCCCGTCACCGAGGAGGTCGCCCGCGCCGTCGTCGACCGGCTCGACGCCCTGGTGCTCACGGGCGGACTCGACCTCGATCCCGCTCTCTACGGCCAGGAGCCGCATCCCGAGACCGACGCGCCCCGGCCCGACCGCGACGCGTGGGAAGAGGCGCTGCTCACCGCCGCGCTCGAGCGGGACGTGCCCGTGCTCGGGGTCTGCCGCGAGGCGCAGCTGCTCAACGTGAGTCTCGGCGGCACCCTGCACCAGCACTTGCCCGACGTCGTCGGCGACCGCCGGTACCAGGCGGAGGGCGGGGTGTTCTCGCGCATCGACGTCGCGATCGCGCCGGAGTCGCACCTGCGGACCCTCCTCGGCGAGGACGCCGTGGTGGCGCAGGTCCACCACCATCAGGCGGTGGACCGCGTGGCCGACGGGCTCGTCGTCTCGGCCCGCACCGCCGACGGGACGATCGAGGCCCTCGAGCTGCCGGGTCGGCCGTTCGTGCTCGGCGTGCAGTGGCATCCGGAGGAGGACGCCGCGGACGACCGCCTGTTCAGCGGTCTCGTGGCGGCTGCGCGTGCGCACCGCGACCGGAGGACGGCGGCCGATCCGTCGCGAACGGCGGTCTGAGCGGCGGGTGCACCGCCGACGGATCGCTCCGCGCCGACGACCGCTCGCGACGGGTCGACGCGCTCCGGATCGGAGTAGTCGCCGCTCGCATACGCGATGAACGGCACGAGCAGTCCGGCGAAGATCAGGAAGACGGCGATCAGGGCGACGAACCCGAGCATCACCGAGTTGAGGACGATGCCCCAGATGGCCAGCGTGCGGCCCGTCGGCTCGCGGCGCAGCCCCAGGATGCCGAACACGAGTCCGGCGACCGGCGCGACGACGGTCAGACCGAAGAAGACGGAGGTCACGCCGAGGATCAGGCTGGTCAGCGAGAACGGGGTCGACGGCGCCGGAGCGGCGGCGTACGCCGGCACGCTCGGGGAGCCGTACGGCGCGGGCTGCGCGGCGCGCGGGTTCTCGGGGCGCAGCCGCTCCGGACGCGGCGTACCGGCCGCCGGCTCCTCGGCGCGCGACGGCTCCGCGCCCGGGAGCGACGACTCGCGCTCCTCGGCCGCAAGGTCGGGGAGCACGGCCGTGGCGCGCGTCCCCAGGTCCTCGGTCGGCTGCTCGGAGGCGGTGGTGCTGCGGGTGGTGGGCTCGTCGCTGGACATGCGTGCTGCTCCTGGTTCAGGGTGGTGGCCGGTGTCTCCGGCGATGACTCCACGCTACGGACGCGCCGGCGGCGGCCCATCCGGTGAACCCCCGGAGGGCGAGGGGAACCCCCGCGCACAAGCGGGGGCGGGTGCGAGACTGGGACGACCGGTGCTCCACCGGGCGCACGCGAGGAGGCGGTGGCGGATGGACGACGACGAGATCCGGCACCGGACCCGCGACAGCCGCGGAGCGCGGGCCGTCTGGTTCGCGGGACTGTCCGCGATCGCGGGCTTCGTGCTGCTGTCGCCGCTGATCTCCCTCACCGCGACCGTGATGACGTGGGGAGCCCGCCGCCGCACCGGCGCCCTCAGCGACCGCAACGGCGTCGTCGCCGTCAACTGGCAGCTGACCTACCTCGCCCTGCAGCTGATGCTGGTGCCGCTGCACCTCGCCCTCGTCTCGGTGCGCGACTCCCTCGCGGCCGACTGGCCCGTGGTCACGATCTCGGCGATCCTCGCCCTCGCCGTGCTGAACCTCGTGCTCTGCGTGGTGCTCGGGATCCGCTCGGGGCGAGGGCGCACCGTCCGTCTGCCGATCGCGGTGCCGTTCGTGCGCTCCTCCCGGTCTCCGCGCTGACCGACGGCGTCGGAGCGCCCTCCGGATGCGGCAGGGTGGAGCGGTGACCCCGATCGCCTTCCCCTCCCCCGTCCTCGTCGTCGCCGACGACGGGACCCGCCTCGCCACCTACTCCGTCGGCGACGAGAGCGCGCCCACCGTCCTCGCCGTGCACGGGTTCGCCTCGAACGCGGTGCTCAACTGGGAGACGGCGGGCTGGCTGCGCACCCTCGTCCGCGCCGGGTACCAGGTCGTCGCGCTGGATCAGCGCGGGCACGGAGCGAGCGAGAAGCCGCACCGCCCGGACGCCTACGGCGTCGACGTGATGGTGCAGGACCTCGTGCGGGTGATCGAGTCCTACGACCTCCTCGCTCCGCACGTCCTGGGCTACTCGCTCGGGGCGCGGATGAGCTGGGTGCTCGGGCTCCGGCACCCGGAGCTCGTCACCACGCTCAGCCTCGGCGGGCTCACCGTCGGCGAGCCGCTCGCCCGGTTCGACGCCGAGGCGGCCCGGGCGCGTGGCGAGCGGAGGGGAGATCGACGACTCCTTCACCCGCGCCTTCCTCGGCATGGCCGAGGGGGTCGCCGGCAACGACCTCGCGGCGCTCGTGGCCGTGGCCGACGGCGTGCGCGGCGGTGCCCACCCCGAGGCGGGCGAGCATCCGGCGCTGCCGATGCTGCTGGTCACCGGCGACGCCGACCCGATCGCTCCCGGAGGAGAGCGGCTCGCGGCCGAGGCGGGCGCCCGCTTCGTCAGCGTCCCGGGGCGCGACCACACCAGCACGGTGCCCGCGCGCGCCTTCAAGGACGCGGTGCTCGCGTTCCTCGCCGAGCACGCCTGACCCCGGCCCCGATCGCGCGGCGTAGCATCGCGGCATGCATGCCATCCGCGTCGACGCACCCGGACCCGACTCCCGCCTCGTCCTCGAGGAGGTGCCCGATCCCGTCCCCCTCGAGGGCGAGGTGCTGCTGCACGTCGCCGCGGCGGGCGTGAACCGGGCCGACCTCGGGCAGCGGGCCGGCGTCTACCCGCCGCCGCCCGGCGCCTCCGGGATCCTCGGGATGGAGGTGTCGGGCTCGGTCGTCGCGCTCGGCCCGGGCGTCACCGGCGTCGGAGTGGGCGACGAGGTCTGCGCGCTGCTGTCCGGCGGCGGGTACGCCGAGTACGTCGCGGTCGACGCGGGGCTGCTGCTCCCCGTTCCCGCGTCGATCGGGCTGATCTCGGCCGCGGCGCTGCCCGAGGCGACCGCCACGGTCTGGTCGAACCTGGTGATGACGGCGGGGCTCCGAGCGGGCGAGACGGTGCTGGTGCACGGCGGCGGCAGCGGGATCGGCACGTCCGCGATCCAGATCGCCCTCGCGATCGGCGCGCGGGTCGCGGTGACCGCCGGCAGTCCGCGCAAGCTCGACGCGTGCCGCGCGCTTCGGCGCCGACATCCTGATCGACTACCGCGAGGAGGACTTCGTCGAGCGGATCCGCGAGGAGACCGGCGGCCGAGGGGTCGACGTGATCCTGGATCCGATCGGCGGGGACTACCTGGCGCGCGACGTCGAGGCGCTGGCGACCGGCGGCCGGATCGTCTTCATCGGCAACCAGTCCGGAGCGCAGGGAGCGCTCGACGTCGGCGCGCTGATGCGCCGGCGCGGCGCGGTCCACGCCACGACCCTCTCGGGCGCGGCCTCTCGAGGAGCGGCGCGCGATCATCGCCGAGGTGCGCGAGAAGGTCTGGCCGCTGGTCGCCGACGGCACGGTGCGCCCGGTGATCGACGAGGTGCTGCCGCTGGCCGAGGCCGGGACGGCGCACGAGCGGATGCGGGCGTCCGGCCACATCGGCAAGCTGCTGCTGACCCCGTGACCGTGCCGGACCTCGGGGTGCCCGGCAGCGGCCGTCGCCGCTGACGAGCACCCTCGGCCGAGGTTCCGGCTCAGACCCTCGAGCGGAGCAGTCCGAGCGAGCGGTTGATGCCGTCGACGTCGACCGCGGCCGGATCGAACGAGGCTCCTTCGGCGAGGCCGAGCGATTCGAGCGCCTCGGCGTGGTCGGCCGAGGACGCGTCGGTGGCCGCGCGGACCGTGTCGGCCCAGGCCGCCGGGCCGCCGGGGGCGTCGATCGGAGCCGCGCCCCGCGCTCCGTGCACCGCGGAAGGGCCGCGCCGAGCGGCGAGACCGCCTCGAGCCGGATGACGTGGCGCCACTCGTCCTCGAGGTCGTAGACGTAGAAGAGCTCGTCCTGGACGTTCTCGAGCACCTCGGCCAGGGCGACGGAGGCCTCGTCGACGAGGTCGGCGCCGAGCTCCTCGGCGTCGGCGGGCGAGCCGATGCGGGCGGCCTCCTCGTCGGGCACGCCGACGCTGAAGTAGTGCGGCTGAGCGTCGGTCCAGCCCAGCGAGAGCTGGAGGGCCAGGTGCAGGTCGCGCAGCGGCGACTCGGAGGAGAGCTCGAGCCGGCGCCACACCACGGGCTTCGTGCCGAGCAGCGAGACCCGCAGGGCGTAGGCGGAGGCGGAGTCCTGCGTGGCCTCGTCGAGGATCTCGGAGTCGCGACGCGTCGCGCTCGCCGAGCAGCACGTGCTCGCGCGCACCACCGAGGCGAGCACGGGCTGCAGACCCTCCGGCACCACGTAGCCGAACTCCGGGGAGTGCAGGAGGAGGCCGAGCTCGGCGGCGTCGTCGAGCATCCGCTCGGCCGCGCCGACCATGCGCTCGCGCTCGTCGAGCGACTCCTCGAGCGCCACGTCGGCGTCGGCCGCGAGCTCGTCGACCAGCTCGCCGACGACGAGGCCCGGGTGGATCTGCGACTGGCAGGCGACGGCGATGCGCAGCAGGACCGCATCGGTCGTCGTGACGGCGCGGTCGCGCGGTGCGAAGGCTCCGCTCTGGGTGTCGGAGGAGGCGAGCGCGGCCTGGGCGCTGACGATCCACTGCTCGAGGAACCGGGCGATGTAGGCCACGCGCTCGGCGGCGGCCTCGGCGGCGTCGGAGCTGCGCCAGAGCGGCGCGGCGTCGCCGAGCACGGCGACGGACCCCTCCGAGTCGAGCACGGCGGAGGCCACGAGCGCGTCCCACCAGGCCGAGACCGGGATGCGGACGGCGTCGTCGCTCGGGGTCGAGCCGGCGGAGGCGATGCCCGCCTCGACGGCGAGCTCGCGAGCGGCGCGCTCGGACAGCGACGCGTCGTCGGCGCCCGCGAGGTGCTCGACGACGACGTCGGCGGCCGTGCACGAGCGCGGTGGCCCGCGCGGCGACGAGCTGCCGGTCGGCCGGGACGTCCTCGACGGCGGTGAGGTCGTCGAGGACGGCGGCTCGACGAACGAGCCGGCGAGGTCGAGGACCTCGTCGAGGACGGCCTGGCAGTCGTCGAGCTCCTCATCGGTGCCGGTCCAGAGGTCCTCGTCGGTCAGGAAGTCGAGGAAGTGCTCGATGACCTCGGCGACGGTGAAGAGCGTGTCGTCGAGATCGGCCTCGCTCTCCTCGCCCGAGAGGTCGGACTCGATCTGGTCGAAGATCGCCTCGAGCAGTTCGGCGTCGGGCTGCGCGAACGAGCCGCGGGGGCGGAGGTCGCGGGTCATGGCGAAGAGGTCGGTGAGGACCTCCACGGCCTCGTCGACATCGAGGTGCTCGTGCAGGGCGCCGACCTCGACGAGGTGCGCGCGGTACCAGCTGCGGAACCGGACCATCATCGCGGTCTCGGCGGTGCGCCCGCCTCCGGACCCGCCCTGACCGCCGCCGGAGCGCCCGCTGCGGATCGTCCCCTGATTGCGCTTCTTGCCCATCGTTCCTCCGCGACCGCTCCGCTCTCGACTGCGAAGCGCTCCAGTCTACCGGGGCCCGCCACGGGGAGGAGGCCGCGTCAGCCGATCGTCGACGTGACGGTCCAGGCGCGCCGCGATCGGCCCGGCGTTCAGGAAGAAGAGGTCGAGCTCGCGAGCCGAACCCGATCCTGCGAGCCGGACGCCCGACCGGGAGCACCGGCGGCACCGGGTCTTCGCAGACCGGCCGCGCTCAGCCGGCGGACGGCACCGCCGCGTAGCGCAGCCACAGGCCGCCGGAGGCGAAGCGGTGCTGATCGAGCAGCCGCAGATCCATGCCGCACCCCCGCCGGGAAGAAGGGGTGCCTCCGCCGACCGCGAGGGGCCCGAGGACGGGCTGGAACTCGTCGACGAGGCCCGCGCGGATCGCGTGCGAGGCGAGCTCCGGTCCATCGACGGTCGAGGTCGGGTGCCGACGCGGCCTTGAGTGCACGGACCTCGTCGGGATCGAAGGAGCGCTCGATCCGCGTCCTCTCGCTCGACACCTCCTGGAGCGTCGTCGAGTAGACGATCTTGTCGGCGGCCTGCCACGCTCGCGCGAAATCGACGATGTACGGCGGGTGCTCGGGGTTCCGATGCGCGGTCTCCCAGAACAGCATCGTCTCGTACATGCGGCGGCCGTAGAGGAAGGTGCCGACCGAGCGCAGCCGCTCGGCGAAGAAGTCGTGCGCCTCCCGACCCACCTCGAGGAACTCGGAGCCGCCCTCCGCGTCGATGGCGTAGCCGTCGAGCGAGGTGATCATCGAGTAGATCAGCTGTCCCACGGGTGCCTCGCAGTCCTCGTCGTCGGCGGCGTGCCACGACGGTAACGGGCGTCGATCGACGACGGCAAGTGCTCTCAGGCGCGGTCGTGGAGGGTGATGAGGTAGCCGTCCGGGTCTTCGAAGGTGAAGGTGAACCCGAACGGACCCTGCACCGGATCCACGGCGATCGGCACGACGGCGGCGACGAGGGCCGCGTGCACCGACTCCGCCTCCGACGGCGTGCAGCCAGAGCCCGATGCCGCGGCCCAGCGGTGCGGCATCGAGATCGACGCCGGGCGCCGCCGAGCGGACCGCGAAAGCGGCCGGCGCCGTGCCGAAGACCACCGCGTGGGGCGGGCCCGCCTGGCGGACGAAGCCGAGGTGCTGCTCGTAGAACGCGGCGGAGCGCTCGAGGTCGCGCACCTGGAGCGAGACGAAGCCGGGGCCGGAGACTGTCATGGGTGTTCCCTTTCATCGAGTGTCAGTCATCTGACACACCTCCGACTATGTCAGACTTCTGACATGCATGGTGACGAGGATCGATCTGGCCGCCTCGCCGGGCTATCTGCTGAAGGTCGCGTCGACGGCGCTGCGCTCGGCCATGGAGGAGGTGCTGCATCCGCTGGGCATGACGATCACGCACTACTCGTGCCTCGAGCTGCTCGCGCAGCGCCCGGGCCTGTCGAACTCGGAGCTGGCGCGCGGGACGTTCGTCACGCGGCAGTCGATGAACGTGCTGCTGCAGTCGCTCGAGCAGCAGGGGCTGGTCAGCCGGGCCGAGCGCCCGGTCTCGGGCCGGGTCCTGCCGACCGAGTTGACGGAGGCCGGACGCCGGCAGCTCGCGACGGCGAGCGCCGCGGTCCGCGTGGTCGAGGACCGGATGGTGGCGGACCTGGCGGACGGCGACCGCGAGCGGCTGACCCGGCTGCTCGCGAGCTGCGCGGCGGCGCTGCAGCACCGAACGGCTCGTTGACACGGAGCGCCGCCGGTGCCTGACTGGTGCGGACGCGAGGAGGCGGCGGTGGCGGGGATCACAGGGTTCGATCACATCGAGGTGACGGTGGAGGATCTCGAGACGGCGACGGCGTTCTTCGTCGGGCTGGGCCTCGAGATCGAGGGCAGGACGCCGGTGGAGGGCGAGTTCCTCGACACGGTGATCGGGATGTCCGACGCGCGGACCGAGATCGTCATGCTCCGCCCGCCCGGCGGCGGGACCGCCGTCGAGCTGTCGCGCTGTCGTCCGGCCGGAGCCGCGGCCCGTTCCCCCGGCCGTGCAGGCGAACGAGCCGGGGCTGCGGAGTCTCGCGTTCGTGGTCGACGACCTCGCGGCCGTGCTCCGAGACGCTCGACGCCGACGGGTACGGACTCGTCGGGGGCGTCGGTCAGTACGAGGCGATCTGGCGGATGGCGTACGTCCGCGGTCCGGAGGGGATCATCGCCGCGCTCGCGGAGCGGATCGGCACCCCGTGAGCGACCCCGGGACCTCGCCGAGCTGTTGGCCGCCCTCCCTCCCGAGCGCCGTGCCGCGTTCGACCGGCTCTCGGCGCTCGTCGCCGCGGTCGGGGTGCCGGAGTCGAACCACTCGTTCGTCTTCCGAGCCGGCGAGACGGAGCATCCGGTGTTCGACGACGCCGAGGCCGTGTTCTGGCGCGCGGTGCGGCAGATGCGGCAGGGCGACTCGCTCCGCGGTCGCGAGCTGCCGCTCGTGTACTGGGGGTTCCACTCGATCGATCTGCTCGGGCGCCGGCACTCGAACGGCGTGCTCGTGACCGACCGCGCCGTCGTGGTCGACGATCCGCGCGGCGACGCGGTGCGCCTGCCCACCGCGACCCTGGATCCGGCGTCGATTCGCGTCGACGGCGAGCGCCTCCTCGTCGCGGGCGTCGCCATCGGCCTCGCGCAGATCGCGCGGATCCTGCCGCCCGCAGGTGCGGAGGACGCGGCGGAGTACCTCGCGGCCGTCGTGACCGCGGTCCGCGCGAGCCCGGACGCCGAGCCGCAGGAGGACGAGAGCGTCGAGGACGTCGTCCTCGCCAGCGGCATGAGCGGCGACCTCCTCCTGCCGAGCCGCCCGAAGGACGCGAAGGGCCTGGCGAAGCTGGCGGCCAAGTGGTCGCTCCCCGCCGAGGAGGCGATCCTCGTGTCGCTCTCGAGCGCCACCTTCGCCGGCGTGTACGGCCTCGCGATCACCGACGCCGCCCTCTACACCCGCGACCTCTTCGAGCCGGTGCGCCGAGTGCCGCTGGCCGAGGTGGGTGCGCTCTCGTGGGACGACCCCGAGAAGGCGGTCCGGATCGGACCGGGCCACACGGCTCCGAACCATCCCGCCGTCACGCCGAGGAACGGCGAGGCCGCCGCGGCGCTCTGCAGGACCTCGTCCGTGCGGCCTCCCGCCGACTGCCGTAGCGTCGGGCCATGGGTGCGTGGAGTGGGGAGCCGTTCGGCAACGACACGGCGGGCGACTGGGTCTGCCGAGCTCGACGAGGCCGACGACTGGCGGTACGTGCGCGAGGCGCTCGATGCCGCCGTCGCCTCGGCGCAGGTGGACGCCGACACCGCGGACTGCGCGATCGCGGCCGCCGAGGTCGTGGCCCGCGGGCTCGGCCGCGAAGGGCGGCGCGCACGCCGACGCGATCCGGCGCTTCGTCGAGCGCGCCGGGCGGCCCGACGACGAGCTCGTGGCGCTCGCCCTGGCCGCGCTGAGCGCCGCCGACTCCCCCGGCAGCGAGCTCACGGAGCTGTGGGAGGACGCGGATCCCCAGGAGTGGCGCGAGGCGAACGCGGCCCTGCGGAGCGTGCTCGAGGAGGGCTGAGGGCTCACCCGGACCGGGGGCGCCTCCGGAACTCGGTCGGCGTGGCACCGACGTGCCGCTTGAACGCCGAGCTGAAGGCGAAGGGGTCCTCGTAGCCGACGGAGCGCGCGACGGCGGCGATCGTCACTCCGGGATCGAGCAGGAGGTCGCCCGCGAGCGTGAGGCGCCAGCGGGTGAGGTAGGTCATCGGAGGGGCGCCCGTGCCCTCGCGGAACCGGGCGGCGAGCGAGGCGCGGGAGACGCAGACCCGGCGCGCGAGGTCGGCGACCGTCCACGGCGCCGCCGGGTCGGCGTGGAGCAGCTCGAGGGCGGCCACGACGACCGGGTCGCTGCAGGCGAGCCAGGCGTCGGCGTCGGACTCGGCGGCCCAGCGCCGGATCGTCGCGACGAGGAGCACGTCGAGCAGCCGGTCCACGACGATCTGACCCGCCGCCCCCGATCGGTCGAGCTCGCGCACCAGGAGGGGCACGACGCCCTCGTCGCCGGAGGGGACGACCGCGAGGCGCGGCAGCACCCGCAGGACGAGGCCGCCGACGTCGTCCGCACGGTCGTAGGCGCCGACGAGCAGAGTGGTCTCGCCGTCGACGGCGTTGCCCCAGCGACGGACTCCATGGCGCAGCTCGTCGGTCAGGTCGCGGCCGTCGAGGCTGCGGCAGACCTGGCCTGGCTCGATCACGACCGACGCCTCGCTGCCGGCCGCGTCGGTCACGATGTAGGGATCGGCACCGGTCACCAGCGCGACGTCCCCCGCCCGGAGCAGTCGGCCGTCGATCCGAGCGGACCCCTCCGTCACGGCCACCAGGGTCAGGGCGGCACCGTCGCGCACCGCGACGCCCCACGGTGCCCCCATCCGCATGAGGAGCGCGAACGCCCGCGACGCGCGCGGACCGGCGAGGAAGTGATCGAGCGGATCCACGGGCTCACCGTAGACGATCACCGAGGTTCTCCGGCGTTCGGACCATTGCCCGTCTACGGTCGCCGCGGTGGGATGGGGGCGTGACACCCCACCTCCTCCCCGTCGGTCACCCGCTCGAGAGCGCGGCGCTCGTGAGCGCCCTCGCCGCCGCCGCGGTCGTCGGCTCCGGACTCGTCGCCGGCGTCTACACGGCGTTCAGCACGATGGTCGTGCCGCCCTGCGCCGTCAGGACCCGGGCCACGCCGCGGCCGTCATGATCGGCATCAACCGGTCCGCCGAGCGCGGGCCGTTCCTGCTGCTCTTCGGCGGGACCGCCGTCGCCGCCGCGGCCCTCGGCGTCTCGGCCCTCGTCCGCTCCGATCCCGCCGACGGAGCGGTCGCCGTGGCGTCCCTCGCGAGCACCGCGATCACCGTGGCGGTGAACGTGCCGCTGAACCGGCGGCTCGAGCGGGACCCTGCCTCCTGGTCCGCCTACGCCCGCACCTGGACGGCGTGGAACAGCGTGCGCGCGCTCGCGGCGGCCGCGGCCGTCGTCCTCGCGCTGAAGCACGCGCTCCTGACTCAGTCGCAGTCGGCCGGCTCGCCCTCGCCGATCTCGGCGGCCAGCTGATCGGCGCTCAGGCGATCTCCGGGCTCCGGCGTCCGGAAGGGGCCGGCGGGCGGGAGATCGACCTCGGGCTCGGGCGTCTCGGGGGCGACCTCGACGTCGAGATCGCGCTCGGCCTGCTCGGCGTCGCGAGCGGGCCGGGAGGACGGGAGGAAGGGCTCCTGCCATCGACATGTGCTCGATGATCGCCGCCGCGGGTGACGACGAGGTGAACTCGGACGTCACGGGAACCGCACCCCGGTGAGCTCCTCCGAGAGCCGCCAGACGCGGTCCGCGTCCTCGACGCTCCGAACGCGCGGGTAGGCGCGCTGCTCGGTCGGCGCACCGCCCAGCCGCCCCGGACCGCCCGGCCCGACGAACCGGCCGCCCTCGCCGTCGAGGACCGCGGCGAGGAGCGCGGGCAGCGGCGCGGTCTCGACCGTGCCCACCAGCAGGCCGCGCCGCGACAGCTGCACGGATGAGCCGCACGTCGAGGCCGTCGCGGTCGCGCCCCGTCTCGGGCCGGGCGGCGAGCAGGCTGGTGGGAGCCGCTCCGGGGTGGGAGAGGTTGCTCGTGATCCCCCAGCTGCGCGCGGCGCTCCTGCGCTCGAGCTCGAGGCCGAACAGCCCGAGGGCGATCTTCGACGAGCTGTAGGCGCGGAACGCGTGGTAGCCGCGCTCCCAGTTCGGGTCCTCCCAGTGCACCGCGTTCCGGTCGGCGGCGATGCTCACCTGCGAGACGACGCGGGCGCGGCACCGCGCGCAGCAGAGGAAGGAGACGGCCGATCAGGGCGAAGTGGCCGAGGTGGTTGGTGCCGAGCTGCAGCTCGAAGCCGTCGACGGTGCTGCGGCGGGCCGGCAGGGTCATCACCCCGGCGTTCGCGACGAGCAGGTGGATCGGGGCGCCCTCGGTCTCGAGCGCGGCGGAGAGCGCCGCGACGGAGTCGAGCGACGCGAGATCGAGGTCGCGGAGCGAGACGACGGCACCGGGGTGCCGCTCGCGGATCCTCGCGGCGGCCGCCTCCCCTTCGCCCGATCGCGGACGGGCAGCACCACCTCGGCGCCCGCCGCGGCCAGGCGGCCGGCGAGGACGAGTCCCAGGCCGTCGCTGCCTCCGGTGACGAGGGCGCGGCGGCCGGACAGCCCGGCGAGCCTGGCAAGGTCGGAGGGAGTGAGATCGATCGGTCGGCGTGCCATGGCGGGCTCCTGTTCGGGGTCGGGACCGGTGCGGTCCTGCGGTGCCGCCAGCCTGCGCGGAACCGGCACCCGGAGGAACGGCCCGCTCAGCCGCTGATCGGCGAGCAGTGGCTGGGCGGCACCCGCCGCGCTAGAAGAGAGCCGACGGCTGGAGGAGCGATGCGCACGATGGACCGGGAGGGTCTCGCCGAGTTCCTCCGCGCACGACGGGAGTCGCTGCAGCCCGAGGACGTGGGGCTGCCGCGGACGGCGCGCCGCCGCACCGCCGGACTCCGCCGCGAGGAGGTCGCCGCGCGCTGCAGCATGTCGGCCGGACTACTACGCCCGCATCGAGCGGGGCCGGAGCCTCCAGCCGTCCGGAGCAGATGCTCGCCGCGATCGCCCAGGGGCTGCACCTCACGCTCGCCGAGCGCGACCACCTCTTCCACCTCGCCGGTCACCGGCCGCCGGAGCGCGGAGCGGCGGACGGGCACGTCGGTCCGGGACTGCTCCGGATCCTCGACCGTCTGCAGGACACGCCCGCCGAGATCGTGACGGAGCTGGGCGAGACGCTGCGGCAGACTCCGCTGGGCGTCGCGCTCACCGGCGACCTCACCCGCTTCACCGGACCCGACCGCAGCATCGGCTACCGCTGGTTCACCGATCCGTCGACCCGGGCGATCTACGCCGAGGAGGGTCACGAGCACCTGTCGCGCCTCTGGGCGTCGGGACTGCGCGAGGTGCTCAGCCGCCGGGGACCCGGGTCGCGCGCCGCCCGCTACGTCGAGCTGCTCCTCGAGCGCAGCGACGAGTTCCGCCGCGTCTGGGCGCTGCACGAGGTGGGGGTGCGGCCCGGCGAGACCAAGCGGTTCGAGCACCCGGAGCTCGGACGCCTCGATCTCGCCTGCCAGACGCTGATCGACCCGGTCGACTCGCACGCGCTGCTCGTGTACACGGCGGCACCCGGATCGCCGAGCCACGAGAAGCTCGAGCTGCTGCGGGTGATCGGGGCGCAGCTGCCGATCGACGACCGCTCGCCGTGATGTTTCGACCGTGAGAAATCTCGCAGCGATCGACCACCAGGGCTTGCGCTGAGTGCCCCCGGATGGGTGGAGTTACCGGATGACGGATACGACGAGCACGACCGGCGAGAACTCCCCGGGGACCGGCAAGGGATCGAAGCGGGCAAGGGATCGCTGAAGAAGGTCATCACCGGGCCACTGCTGTTCGCCTTCATCGTCGGCGACACCCTCGGCGCGGGCATCTACACGCTCGTGGGCACCATGGCGCAGGACGTGGGCGGCGTGATCTGGCTGCCGCTGCTGATCGCGTTGGTGATCGCCCTGCTGACCGCGGGCACCTATGCGGAGCTGATCACGAAGTACCCGCATGCCGGCGGCGCCGCCCGCTACGTCGACCGGGCGTTCGGCAAGCCGTACCTCTCGTTCCTGGTCGGCTTCCTGATGATGGCGTCGGGCATCACGACCGCCGCCGCCCTCGCGAACGCCTTCGCGGGCGACTACCTGGGCGCTCTGCTGGACGTGCCTCCCGTGCCCACGGCCCTCGTCTTCATCGCGATCCTCACCCTCGTGAACCTGCGCGGAGTGAAGGAGTCGCTGACCGCGAACCTCGTCGCCTCGGTCATCGAGGTCAGCGGCCTCGTGATCGTGATCGTCTGCGCGGCGATCTTCTTCGGCGCCGGCAACGGCGACTTCTCCCGGGTCCTGGAGTTCAACCCCGAGGTCGCTCCGCTGCAGGGCGCGTTCGCCGCCTCCATCGTCGCCTTCTTCTCCTTCCTCGGATTCGAGGCCGCGGCGAACATGGCGGAGGAGGTGCGGAACCCCTCGAAGGTCTACCCGCGCGCGCTCTTCGCGGCCCTGTTCACGGCCGCCGTCGTCTACCTCCTGATCGCCCTCGGCGCCGTCATCGTGCTCCCGATCGACGAGCTCGCCGAGTCCACCGGACCCCTGCTCGACGTGGTCGCGGCCAGCGGGGTGGGAGTGCCGCCCTGGCTGTTCGGCCTGATCGCGCTCGTCGCGATCGCCAACGGCGCACTGCTCTTCATGGTCATGGCGAGCCGCGTCGGCTTCGGCCTGGCCACGGCGGGGCTCCTGCCGAGCGCCTTCGGACGCGTCCTGCCGAACCGCCGCACCCCGTGGGTGTCGATCCTCGTCGTCGGCGGCGTGACGATGCTGCTGAGCGTCCTCGGCGATGTCGGCACGCTGTCGGAGACGACCGTGCTGCTGCTGCTCCTCGTCTTCATCTCGGCGAACGTCTCGGTGCTCGTGCTGAAGAAGGACCGCGTCGACCACCCGCACTTCTCGGTGCCGCGCGTGGTCCCGATCCTGGCGACGATCGCGAGCATCGTGCTGCTCACCCAGCAGACCGGAGTGGTGTGGCTCGGCACCGCGGGGTACGTCGTGGTCGGATCGCTGCTGTTCCTCGCGACCCGCTTCGGGAAGAAGAAGCACGCCGACCAGGTGTCGGCGCGCGAGGACGCGGACCGGTCGTAGCGGCCGCCATTGGGCGGTTTCTGCTGCTCTGAGGTTCTGAGAGCCGCAGATCGTGTCCAACGGCGAGACCGAGGCGATCCGTCGCGACCGGCGGTGCGTGCTCGCGACGAGCGGCCGTTCGCGACGGATCGGTCGAGGACGGCGTCCGGGAGTGACTCATCGGTCGCGTGAGGTGGCGGTCGGGGCGGACCGGCCGCGCGCAGTGACGGTCGGGTCGGATCGGGCGCGCGCGGTGTCCGGTCCGGGACGGATCGGGCGACGGCGTGCGACCGTGGTGCGGTGACCGTCTCTCTCGCGCCCTTCCCTCCCTCCGATCTCGCCGCCTGGATGACCGCGCAGCGCGCGTCGTACGTCGACGACCGCCTCCGCGCGGGCGACGACGAGGCGGCGGCCGAGCGGAACGCGCAGGCCTCGCACGACCGCCTCTTCCCGGACGGCCGGCTCGCACCCGGTCACGAGGTGCTGCGGATCCTCGACGACGGCGTCCCGGTCGGCGTGATCTGGGTGGGGCCCCACCCGCAGGAGCTCGACGGCGTCGCCTGGATCTGGGACGTCGAGGTGGACGAGCCCCTCGCGGCCGCGGGTTCGGGCGGGCCGCGATGCTGCTGGCCGAGGAGCACGCGCTCGCCCTCGGCTACCGGGCGCTGGCCCTCAACGTCTTCGGCTTCAACACGACCGCCCGCGGGCTGTACGAGTCGCTCGGCTACGAGACGACGGCGGTGCAGGTGCGGAAGGAACTCCGGGTATCGAGGTAGCAGCCGCCGTGGTGCAGCGGTCGGCGAGTGCGGCGCCCGGGCCGGGCTCGTCGGGCGCAAGGGCCCTTCTCGCTGGTCGCCGCCGATCACCGCCGCACCGAGTGGACGCGATCGGGGGCTCGAGCGGGCCGTCGGAGCCGTTCTGCGTCCACTGGGCGACCGAGACCACGTCGAGTCGACCCGATCCGGGGTCTGCTCGTCCTTCGAGGACCGCTTCGCGACCACCGGGCAGGTGCCGGCTCGCGGGAGCGGGGACGCCGCCTGTCGAATAGGTTGGCAGCCATGCCCGGTGACGATGTCCTCGATGCCCTCCGCTCGTTCGTCCAGGAGCGCGACTGGGCGCAGTTCCACTCCCCGAGAACCTCGCGAAGAGCATCAGCATCGAGTCGGGCGAGCTGCTCGAGTGCTTCCAGTGGGGCGAGGGCGACCTGCCCTCGGCGGTCGACGAGCTCGCGGACGTGCTGACGTACTGCTTCCTGCTCGCCGACCGGCTCGGAGTCGACGCGGACGACATCGTCCTCGCGAAGCTCCAGAGGACCCGCGAGAAGTACCCCGTCGACAAGGCTCGCGGACGGAGCGCGAAGTACTGACCGGCTTTAGCCTCGAGCACCTGCCCTTCGACTCCGATCAGGTCCGTGCGTGGGGAGCCGCCGACCCGCGGCATCGCAACTGGCCCGTCGTGTACGTGCTGGACAGTGCGGCTGAGGTCTACGTCGGCGAGTCCCTCAATGCGGAGGGACGACTCCGCCAGCATCTGGACTCCCCCGAGAAGAGCCGACTCGAGCGCGTGCGGGTCGTGCTGGACGACACCTTCAACAAGTCCGCGTGCCTCGATCTCGAGTCCTTCCTCCTGCGGATGCTCTCCGGCGAGGGCCGGCTGCAGGTGCTGAACCACAACGCGGGTATCACCGACGCCGACTACTTCGACCGCGACTCCTACCGCCGGACGTTCGACGAGGTGTTCGAGGTCCTGCGCACCGAGGAGCACCTCTTCCAGCGGACGCTTCCGGAGATCATCAACAGCGACCTCTTCAAGCTGTCGCCGTTCAAGGCGCTCAACCACGATCAGGCGATCGCCGTCGAGGACATCCTCGAGGGCCTCTTCGCCGACCTCGAGTCGGGCGAGCGGAGCACCGTCGTCGTGCAGGGGATCCCGGAACCGGCAAGACCGTCGTCGCGATCTACCTGATGAAGCTGCTCCAGGACATCCGCCGGCACGATCCGGAGGAGCCGCTGGACAGCGACTCCGTCTTCAGCGACTTCTTCACGCCGGGGCACCGGGAACTGCTGTCGATGCTCCGCATCGGGCTGGTGGTTCCGCAGCAGTCGCTGCGCGGATCGATCGCGCGGGTCTTCACTCTCACGCCAGGGCTGTCGAAGGATCTGGTGCTCACGCCGTTCGAGGTGGGGAAGAGCGCCGAGCCCTTCGACCTCCTCCTCGTCGACGAGGCGCACCGGCTGAGCCAGCGGGCGAACCAGCCCTCCGGCCCCCTGAACAAGACGTTCGCGGACATCAACAGGACTCTGTTCGGTGAGGACGCGCTCGAGTACACGCAGCTCGACTGGATCCGGGCGCAGAGCAGGCACGTGATCCTGATGCTCGACACGGCTCAGACGGTCCGCCCGATGGACCTCCCTGCAGCGGTGACACGGAGTCTTCTCGCAGAAGCCTCCGCGACCAGCCGGATGTACCCGCTCCGCTCGCAGATGCGCATCGCCGCGGACAAGGACTACGTCGGGTACGTGCGTTCGGTGCTGTCCGACAATCCGTTTCCGCAGCGCGAGGACTTCGGCGGATACGACCTGCGCTTCTTCGACGACGTGCACGAGCTGCGCCGGGAGCTGCTGCTCCGCGAGCAGGAGCACGGCCTCGCCCGCCTCGTCGCCGGGTACGCCTGGAAGTGGATCACCAAGAAGCAGAAGGACGCGTTCGACATCGAGATCGACGGTCTGTCGCTGCGGTGGAATCAGACCCAGCGCGACTGGATCAACTCCCCCGGCGCGATCGACGAGGTCGGCTCGATCCACACCGTCCAGGGCTACGACCTCAACTACGCCGGCGTGATCATCGGACGCGACCTACGCTTCGATCCGGTCGCGCAGCGGATCGTCTTCGACCGCTCGAACTACCACGACACGAAGGGTCGCGAGAACAACCCGAAGCTGGGGATCACGTACTCCGACGAGGATCTGCTGGCGTACGTCCGCAACATCTACACGGTGCTGCTGACGCGAGGGATCCGCGGGACGTACGTGTACGTGTGCGACGACGCGCTGAGGGAGCACCTGAGGCGCTACTTCTGAGTCGGGCGCGGTCCGCTCGGGCGGCCGCAGTTCGACGCCCTGCGATACCGCAGGGACTCGGTCCGCTTCGGAGTGACGGCGTGATCCGATCCGTCATGAAGCGCCGGTGCATCCCCACCCTGAGCGGTTGTTCGTGACGAATCGATCGTGACTGAGCGTCAGGACTGACGGATCGATCACGCGTAACAACAGGTCGTGCCGTCAGGGCAGGAGGTCGATCATCCCGGGACGCGCCTTCATCGCGTGGATGACGAGTTCGTTGCCGCTGTCGAAGGTCAGGACGACCGTCTCGAGCAGTCGCCCGCTCGAATCGAACCCTAGCCGCAGCTGGCGCGCCGGCGAGTCGTCGTCGAGTTCCTCGACCCACACCGCCTGACTCGCCGCCAGGATCGCGTCCTGCGGCGCGACTCCGCGCTTGAGGGCGGCGTCGTGGACCTTCACGCCGCAGAAGCGGCGAGCGCCTCGCGGATGACCTCGGAGCGCGACTTGTGCTCCCGGGCGGCGCGCTCGTCGAGTGCGGCGAGCTCCTCGGCGGTGAGGCGCAGGGCGACGACCTGCGACGGCTCGGCGCCGCGGCCGGACGACCCCGCCCGCGGGAGCGGAGAGCGCCGACGTCGTAGCCCCGCTCGGCCTCCGCCGCCCAGTCCGCGATCTGCTGCTCGGTCACGGGCCGGCCGTCGATCGTCTCTCGGTCGCTCATGCCGAATATCGTATGACGGAAAGCGCCGAAGGAGACAGACCGTCGCAGAACGTGCCCGGTCGGACCCGGAGTCCGCGCGGCAGCCCGACCCGGCACCTCCATCCGGGCACCGGGTCGAACGGCCTGACGGCTGGGCTCAGCTCGTCGAGGGCACCGCGGTCGGGTCCGACTGGCCCGCCCCTGAGCGGCCGCGCCGACTCCGCGGCCGAATGCCTGGCCCTGGAGGATCGCCCCCAGGTCGACTCCGGTAGCCGACTTGACGCTGTCGAAGGTCGCGGCGAGGCTCGCCGCCTGCTCGCGGGCGATGTGCGTGCCGGCGGTGTCGCCGCCGATCAGCGTGACGGTGCCGACGTTCTGGTAGCCCTTGGCGAACTCGGACATGAGCGAGGGCAGCTGCCCGATGAGCTCGCGTCCCAGGATCGCCTCCTGGTTCTCGCGGAGCGCCTCCGCTTCGGCCGCGATGGCCGCCGCGCTCGCCTCGCCCTTGGCGCGGATCGCCTCCGCCTCGGCGGTCGCGTTCGCGCGCAGGGCCTCGGCCTCGGCGCCGGCCTTGGCCCGCAGGGCGTGCGCCTCGGCCTCGGCGCGAGCACTCACGGCTGCGGCCTCCGCCGCGGCGGACGCCTGGCGGGCCTCCGCCTGGCGCTGAACGGCGTACGCCTCGGCGTCGGACACCTGCTGCGCGACCTGGCGGTCTGTCTCGGCCTTCTTGGCGCGGCCGTAGGCGTCGGCGTCGGCCTCGGTCTGCCGGCGGTACTTCTCGGCGTCCGCGACGCGCTTGACGTCGGCGTCGAGCTCGGCCTGGCGGTTCTCGGCGCGCTGCACGAGGACGGCCTGCTCGCGCTCGGCGCGGGCCAGGTTCTCGGCCTGCTCGGCCTCGGCGTTCGCCCGGCCGACCTCGGACTTCGCCGCGGCGGTGTTCTTGTCGTAGGCGGTCTGCTCGATCAGGTTCGCCTCGTCGGTGGCGAGCTGGCGGGCCTTGACCTCGCGCGCCGCGTTGATCCGGGCGACGTCGGCCTCGCGACGGACGCGCTCGATCTCCTGGGCGCCGAGGGCCTCGATGTAGCCGTTGCGGTCGGTGACCCCCTGGATCGCGAACGAGTCGAGGACGAGGCCCTGCGCGAGCAGGTCGCCCTTGATGCCCTCGGCGATCTCGTCACCGAGCTTCTGCCGGTCCTGCATGACCTCCTCGACGCTCAGCTTCGCGACGACACCGCGGAGGGCGCCCTCCAGCTGCTCGGTCGTGAAGACGTCGATCGACTGGTCCTGCGACGCGAAGCGCTCGGCCGCGGCGCGTACCTGGTCGGCCGTGGAGCCGATCTTCACGAGCGCGACGCCGGCGAGGTGGATCGTCACCCCGTTCTTGGTCTGCGCGACCGGCTCCATCTTGATCTGCCGCGACCGCAGCGAGATGCGGTCCGACCGCTGGGTCAGCTTGTTGACGAACGCGCCGCCGCCGGTGATGACGGTCATGTTGGACGTCAGCCCGTCATCGCCCTTCTGCTTCTTGCCGACGATCACGATCGCCTCGTCGGCCTGGGGCACCTGGTACCAGGCGCGGAAGATGAAGAAGCCGATGAGTGCCAGCAGCAGCAGGGCGCCGGCGACGACCCCCGCGATGACGATCCAGAGCAGGTCGGATTGCATGGACGAGATTCCCCCTTCTCGGGACACGCCGGAGACGTGCCTCTGAGCGATGTACGGGTTCATCGTGTCATGCGTCGGCTCGAGGCGGAGCGGAGGACGGCAGGCCGCGGCGCGGAGCGACCACGACTCGGCGCCGTCACTCGGAGGAGGTGTCGCAGACGCCGGTGCCGTCGGGGCGCTGCACGCAGACGCGGGCGCTCTCGGGAGCGAGGCTCCGGGCCGGAGAGAGCAGTCGCTCGAGGTCGTTGTCGTCCCTCGAGGCCGTCACCGTCACCGAACGATCCGAGCTGGACACCGCGGTGACGCCCGGAGTCGCGAGCAGCGCCGAGGCCCCGGCCACCGCGCCGCCGAAGGAGCGAGGAGCGGCGCTGATCTCGAGAGCCGGGCCCTCGCCGACGGTGATGGTGAGGGTGGTGAAATCGGCGGACCCGGCAGCCGCGGACACCGCCTCCGCGACGGCCGCGGCACGGTCGGGCGAGTCGACGGCCAGTCGGAGGCGGTCGTCGTCCGTCCAGACCGAGCGGACGTCGAGGAGGATCTCAGGGGCGAGAGCGGCGAGCACGGCGCGGGCCGCGACTCCGGTGCCGCCGTCGCCGAGCGCGACCAGCGGACTCGAGAAGGCGACCGCGGGGCCGCCGGTCGACGCGGCCGCCGACTCCGCGTCGGCGAGGTCGGCCTCGTCGGCCAGCGTCACCTCGAGCCGCTCGGGCGCGGCCCGGAATCCTGTCGCGGGCACCGCCGCCGAGACCGCGGACCACGTGCCCTCGGCAGCGTCGATCCACTCGCCCGGGTCGCCGCTGACGAGCGCTGACCGATCGGAGCCTGCACGCTGACGTGCACGGACGCGGCGTCCGGGAGGAGATCGGGGGCGTCCCGGGCGAACGCGAAGACGTCCTCCGCCGTCGCCGTCCCGGAGAGGAGGAGGCTCATCCCGCTCACGCGATCGTCGCTGTCGTCCGCGGTCAGAGCGACGGACGACACCCGCGCGTCGTCCCGCAGCTCGAGTGCCGCCGCGATCCTCCCGGCGGTGAGATCCGCGTCGCCCGAGACGGGGAGGCTGGAGCCCTTCCGCGTCGAGCACGACCCGCACGTCGCCCACCGGGCGCTCGGAGGCGAACGCGCTCAGACGACCGGCCAGCGCCTCCAGGCCGGCGTCGTCGAGGTCCTCGCGCGCCACCACCTCGGCGCTCACTCCGCCGGTGAAGGGCATGTTGTCGACCGTCGAGAGCTCGAGATCGGCGACCGCCTCGTCGCTGCCGAAGGTCCGCGCGAAGTCGGCGCGGAAGGAGTCGCCGGAACAGCCGGCGAGCAGAAGCAGCGCGGCGAGGGCGACGCCCACGGCTCCAAGCTCCGCGCGACTCCGAGCCTCCGCGCGCGCTCAGCCCTCATGGCGCCAGCGTATTCGCGCTGCGCAGAAGCCGAACGGTCTGGACGGATCGGGTTCCGCGTGCTTGGAGCGGCGCATCCGCCCCGCAGCGAATCGCCCGGGATCGGGGCTCGGACAAACCGTCGAGCCCGTTCCGCGTCCACTGGAGGGGCCGACCGCGCCGAGTGGGCGCGTGCCGGGGCCTGCTCGCACGGACGAGCCCGCTTCGCGTCGAGCGGACTGCGGGATCGAGCGGCAGCGGCCGCGCGGCGAACGCGGAACAACGGCGTTGACGCGGATCGCACGCCGAGAAAGCCCTTCGACAAGGGCCGGACGGAGACGCTCACGCTGAAGCGGAGCCGGAGAACTGCTGGGGTACCTGGACTCGAACCAAGAACAACTGAACCAGAATCAGCCGTGTTGCCAATTACACCATACCCCAATGGCCATCCACAGGTGAGGGAGGAGGCCAGGCGGCGACCGGAAGAACTTCCGGCGCCGAGGAAGAACACTACCCTACGGGCGCACGCCGCTCAAATCGACGCCGGCCTCGTGGATCGCGTGGGCCTCGGACTCGGGGGCGGCCTCGCCCAGGCGGGCGCGCACGAGGTCGCGGTTGACGGCCGAGGCGACCTGGCGCTCCGGAGCCGGCGGCCACGATCAGCTGCTGCGGGCCGGGGGCGGTGACCTCGCCGGCGGCGTAGAGGCCGGGGACCGACGCGGCGTCCGCCTGCATCGACGAGGAGGAACCCGTCGCGATCGGTCTCGGGGCCGGCGGCCTCGAGGTACTCGAGGACGGGGACCCAGATCGGGCGGACGAAGGCGCCGGTGCGCGGGATCACGTCGCCGTCCTCCAGCAGCACGCCGGTCATCTCCGCGCGCTCGCCCGCGAGGTCGGCGACCGGGCGGCGCTCGACGCGGATGCCGATCGAGCCGAGCAGGGACTCGTCGGCGTCGCTGACGACTCCGATGCCGTTGGTGAAGACGACCAGATCCGTGCTCCACTGCGAGAGCAGCATGGCGCGCTCGGCGAGATCGGACGTCTCGCCGATCAGGGCGAGCGGCTCCCCCGCCTTCTCGTAGCCGTCGCACTCCATGCAGCTGTGCACCGCGGTGCCGTAGTAGGCGCGGAGGCTGGGCAGGCGGGGCAGCTTCTCGCTGAGGCCCGCGGCGACGACCACGGCCGTGGCCACGACGGCGCGGTCCGCTGCGCCGCGCACGCCGCGCGCGGAGACGAGGAACTCGCCTCCGGAGCGCTCGACCGAGGTCACCAGGGCGTTGTGCACCTCGGCGGCCTCGTAGCTCTCGACCTCCTCGCGGCCCAGACGACGCAGCTCGAGCGGAGAGACTCCGTCGCGCGTGAGGAAGCCGTGCGAGTGCAGCGTCGCGGCGTTCCGCGGACGGTTGCTGTCGAGCAGCAGCACGCTGCGGCGGGCGCGCGCCAGATTCAGCGCGGCCGACAGACCGGCCGGACCCGCGCCGATCACGACGACGTCGTACTGACCTCCCACCGCCTCGGCCATGCTCAGACCGGTCCGGAGGAGGCGGAGGTGCGGTCGGCGAGGCGCGAGAGGCGCGCGAGCGACTCCGCCCTGCCGAGGATCTCCATCGACTCGAACAGCGGGGGCGAGACGCGGCGACCCGAGATCGCGGTGCGCAGCGGTCCGTAGGCGATGCGGGGCTTGAGCCCGAGGCCCTCGATCAGGGCCGAGGCGAGCGCGGCCTGGATCGAGGCGGTCAGCCACTCCCTCCGGCACCGCGGACAGCGCCTCGATCGAGGCGGCGAGCACGTCGCCCGCGTTCGCCGGGAGGCCCTTGAGCGCGTCCTCGTCGTAGGTCAGCGCGTCGGCCGTGGTGAGAGGAAGCCCAGCATGCCGGGTGCCTCGCCGAGCAGGCCGATGCGCTCCTGGACCAGCGGCGCGGCGGCGTCGAGCACGCGCGCTGCGCAGGAGTCGGCTCGCCCTCGAGCACGCCCGCGGCGATCAGGTACGGCACGGTGCGCTCGGTGAAGTCGTCGACCGCGAGCAGGCGGATGTGGTCGCCGTTGATCGACTCGGCCTTCTTGAGGTCGAAGCGCGCGGGGTTGGGGTTCACATCGGCGACGTCGAACGCGGCGATCATCTCGTCGATCGAGAAGACGTCGCGGTCGTGGGTCAGCGACCAGCCGAGCAGGGCCAGGTAGTTCACCAGGCCCTCGGGGATGAAGCCGCGGTCGCGGTGGTGGAAGAGATTCGAGGACGGGTCGCGCTTCGAGAGCTTCTTGTTGCCCTCGCCCATCACGTACGGGAGGTGCCCGAAGCGCGGCACGAAGGTGGTCACTCCGATGTCGATCAGCGCGTGGTACAGCGCGATCTGGCGGGCGGTGGAGGGCAGGATGTCCTCGCCGCGGAGCACGTGCGTGATCTGCATGATCGCGTCGTCGACCGGGTTCACCAGCGTGTAGAGCGGCTGGCCGTTGGGGCGCACGACGACGAAGTCGCTGAAGGAGCCGGCCGGGAAGGTGATCTCGCCGCGGACCAGGTCGTCGAAGGAGAGGTCGGCGTCGTGGACCCGCAGACGCAGCGCGGGGCTGCGGCCCTCGGCGCGGAACGCGGCGCGCTGCTCCTCGGTGAGACCGCGGTCGAAGTTGTCGTAGCCGTGCTGCTTGGCGCGGCCCGCGGCCTCGTTGCGGGCGTCGATCTCCTCGGCGGTGGAGTAGCTCTCGTAGAGGTGGCCCGAGGCGAGCAGGCGCTGGATCACGTCGAGGTAGACGTCGGTGCGCTCGGACTGACGGTACGGACTGTGCGGCCCGCCCACTCCGACGCCCTCGTCCCAGTCGAGCTTCAGCCAGCGCAGCGCGTCGACGATCTGCTCGTAGCTCTCCTCGCTGTCGCGGGCCGCGTCGGTGTCCTCGATGCGGAAGACGAACGTGCCCCCCGTGTGACGCGCGTACGCCCAGTTGAACAGGGCGGTGCGGATGAGGCCGACGTGCGGCGTCCCGGTCGGGGACGGGCAGAAGCGGACGCGCACGTCGCTCCCGGTCGCGGTCGTGAACGGGCGCGCCGCTGCGGCGCGATCGGAGGGCGGGGTGAGCTCAGACATACGCCCGCGATTCTAGCCGCGGCGGGCGCCGTGCCGTCGGGCTGGACAAGGGGCGTCCCGGAGGTGCGCACTCCGTCCTGACGCCGGTTCCGAGGCCCGCCGGCCCCGAGCACGGACGGGATGGTCCGCGGATCGGCCGGATGACCGCGCTCCCACGCCCTTTATCGCGAAGCAGTGCTCCGCGTCAACGGACTCGCCTTCTCCGAGGAGCAGTGGTGCTCTGTGCAGAGCGCTTCTCCGGGGCCGCTCGATGAGGAGCGCACCGCATCCGCCATGCCCCGGACCTCGCACCAGCACGCCCGGAAAGGGGATTCGGATGAGCACGACCGATCTCGACGTCGCCACGTCTCGCGCCACCGCGATGGATCCGGCCCGCGAGGAGAAGGACGCTCGCACGCTCTCGCGCTCTTCCGCGAGGCCGCCGACGCCGACGGTGCTGAAGGGGACCGCATCCGCGAGCGCATCGTGCTGGACCACCTGGGCCTGGCCGAGGCGATGGCCCGGCGCGTCTCCCGAGGCGGCGGCGCCGGCGGCGACTGGGCGGACCTCCGCCAGGTCGCGTACGTCGGGCTCGTCAAGGCCGCCCGCCGCTTCGCTCCGGAGCGCGGCGACAGCTTCGCCGCCTTCGCGGTGCCCACGATCACCGGCGAGCTCAAGCGCCACCTCCGCGACCTCGGCTGGATGGTGCGGCCGCCGCGCAGCGTGCAGGAGCTGCACCGCCGCTCCGGCCTCGTCGCCGACGAGCTGTCCCAGGAGCTCGGGCGCCACCCGTCCGATCACGAGATCGCTCTGCGCCTCGGAGTCGATGCCGCGGAGGTCGCCGACGCCCGCTCGGCGAGCCACCCGCTCTCGCTGGACGAGACCGTCGGCACGGGCGACGGCGGGTGCGGCTCGGCGAGACCCTCGGCGGCGACGACGAGAACCTCGCGGCCATCGACCGCCGCCACGGCCTCGCGTCCGCCCTCGCGGAGCTCGAGGACGGGCAGCGGGAGCTGCTCCGGATGCGCTTCGTCGAGGAGATGACCCAGCAGCAGATCGCGGACGCGCTCGGGACGACGCAGATGCAGGTCTCGCGCCTGCAGCGGCGGATCCTCGCGCAGCTCGCCGACCGGCTGGGCGCCCCTCGCGCCAGCATCAGCCGCGCTCGCCCCGCGCCCGGGTCGCCACCGTCACGCCCGTCCGGCAGGCGCCGCGCCTGCGGTCCGCCTGAGGTGGGCCTCGGCACGCGAGGGCAGCGAGGCGAGGGCGTCCAGGACGTCCTCGGTCTGCACGGCCAGCAGCGCCGGGTCAGGCTCGGAGGAGAAGACGTCGCCCTTGCGGAGCGACGCGTCGGTGAGCACGATGTGCGGGCCGCTCACGGGCGGGCCCCAGGCCTCGGGCGGCGCCGGTCCGAAGATCACGACCGACGGGATGCCGTACGCCGACGCCAGGTGCGCGGCCTCGGTGTCGACGGTGACCAGGGTCTCGGCGGCCGCCACCAGGCGGCGAACTCGACCAGGTCGACCTCCCCGGCCAGCACCTCCCCGGTGCCGGCGAGCTCGGCGACGCGGCGGGCGCGATCGGCCTCGTTCGCTCCTCCGGTGTAGACGACGCGGTGCCCCTGGCCGGCGAGCGAGCGGGCGACCGCGGCGAAGCGCTCCTCGGGCCACTCGCGGGAGCCGTAGAAGGCGCCGATGTGCACGACGGCCGCGCCGTCGACGCGGGCGCGGCGTCCGGGACGGCGATGCCGACGTCCTCGGGGTCGGCGTCGAGGCCGATCGAGTTCACCAGGCGGGCCCAGCGGGCGCGCTCGAGCTCGCCGTCGATCCAGAGCGGGCGCGGGTCGTCGTGGCTCGCGTCGGGATCCAGCGCCGGCACGCGGAACTCGAGCGTCCGCTCCGGCTCGATCTCGGCGAGGCGCAGCCGCGACTCCGGACCGTTGCCGTGCAGGTTGACGCCGAGCTCGACGCGGCCGGCGGCCATCGGCAGTGGATCGTCGAGACCGTGCAGAGTGGGCACCAGGGCGTCCAGCCCGTCGATCAGGTCGACGATCGGCTCGAGCCAGGGCGTGGTGGCGAGGATCAGGCGGTGCTCGGGGAAGCCGCGGCGCAGCGCCTTGAGCGCCGGCACCGCCACGAGGATGTCGCCGAGCTTGAGCGCGCGGAGCGCGAGGACCTCCGGGGTGCCGTCCGGTTCGGTGAGAGCGCGCACGGCGCCTCCTTCCTGTCGGACGTCCCGTACCCCGTCCCCGGACGCTCAGACGCGCGGGCCCCGATCCCGACGCGCCTCGAGCGGCACCACTTCTCCTCGGCACCGTTTACGAGGAGGAGAAGCAGGGTACGAGAACGGTGTGACCGACCCGATGCACCCGAACGAGCAGCGCGGCACCGCCGAGCTCGAGCGGACCCCGCGACTGCGCGGGATCCTCTTCGACCGCGACGCCACTCTGGTCGTCGACGTGCCCTACAACGGCGACCCCGCGCGGGTCGAGCCGATGCCCACCGCCTCGACGCCGTCGAGCGCGCGCGCGAGGCGGGCCTGGCGATCGGAGTGGTCACCAACCAGTCCGGCATCGCCCGCGGCATCATCGACCGCGGCCAGGCCGAGGCCGTCAACCGCCGGGTCGACGAGCTCTTCGGCGGCTTCGACGTCTGGATGCTCTGCCCGCACGGCCCCGAGGACGGCTGCGACTGCCGCAAGCCCGCTCCCGGCATGGTGCTCGGCGCCGCCGAGGCCCTCGGGCTGCCGGCCGACTCCCTCGCCGTCATCGGCGACATCGGCGCCGATGTGGGCGCCGCCGCGAACGCCGGCGCGCGCGGCGTGCTGGTCCCGACCCCGGATCACCTGGACCGAGGAGGTGGCGGCCGCGACGCTGCGTGCCGACACACTCCTCGAGGCCGTCGAGCTACTCCTGGCCATGCAGCCCGACGAGGGGGACACGGCATGACCCGCCAGGTCCTCGTCGCCCGCCTGGACAGCGCGGGCGACGTGCTCCTCTGCGGCCCCGCCGTCCGCGCGATCGCCGCCGACGCCGAGGTGCTGCTGCTCGCAGGCCCCCAGGGGCGCCCGCCGCGGCGCTGCTGCCCGGCCCGACGAGCGTCCGCACCTGGTGGTGCCCGTGGATCGGCGACGCGTCGCGACCGGTCGACGGCGCGCTGGTGGAGGAGCTGAACGCGATCGTCGAGGAGTTCGCCCCCGACGAGGCCGTGATCCTCACCTCCTTCCACCAGTCCCCGCTGCCGCTCGCGCTGCTGCTGCGCCTGGCGGGCGTCGAGCGGATCAGCGGCGCCTCCGTCGACTTCGCCGGCGCCCTGCTCGACGTGCGGCTCGTGCCGGGCGAGACCCTCGAGGAGGACCAGCCCGAGGCCGGAGCGCGCGCTCGCCATCGCGGCGGCGGCCGGCTTCGTGCTGCCCGAGGGCGACGACGGACGGCTGCGCGTGCGCCACGAGGGCGTCCTGCCCGCCGCGCTCGAGGGCGTCGGCCCCTACGTCGTCGTGCACCCCGGAGCGGCGGTGCCCGCGCGCGCCTGGCCCGCGGCGAACGCGGCGCGAGCCGTCGAGCTCCTCGCCGACGCGGGCGTCGCCGTCGCGGTCACGGGAGGACCCGGCGAGCGCGCGCTCACGGCCGAAGTGGCCGGCACCCGCGGCATCGATCTGGGCGGCGCGACCGACTTCGCCGGCGCCGCCGAGGTGCTCGCCCGCGCCGAGGTCGTCGTCAGCGGCAACACCGGCCCGGCGCACCTCGCCGCCGCCGTCGGCACTCCGGTCGTCAGCCTCTTCTCGCCCGTCGTCCCCGCGATCCGCTGGGCGCCCTACGGCGTGCCCGTGGAGCTCCTCGGCGATCAGGGCGCCGCATGCGCCGGCTCCCGCGCCCGGGTCCGCCCGGTGCCCGGCCACCCCTGTCTGGCGGGGGTGAGCGCCGAGGAGGCGGTCGCCGCCGTCCTGCGACTCGCGCCCTCGGGCGCTCCACCACGACCACGACGGAGGCGATGGCATGAGGATCCTCCTCTGGCACGTGCACGGCGGCTGGGCGGACGCGTTCGTCCGCGGCGACCACGAGTACCTGCTCCCCACCACGGACGCCCGCGACGGCTGGGGCCTGGGCACCGGCGGACGCGACTGGCCGAACGCGATCGAGATCGCACCCGAGGACCTGCGCGACGCCGACGTCGACGTCGTCGTGCTGCAGCGTCCCGAGGAGCTCGCCGAGGCCGAGCGGCTGCTCGGCCGGCGCTCGGCCTCGACGTACCCGCCGTGTACGTCGAGCACAACACCGCGCGGGGACGCTCCGACCAGCCGGCACCCGCTCGCCGACCGCGACGACCTCCTCCTGGTGCACGTCACGCACTTCAACGCGCTGATGTGGGACACGGGCTCGACGTCCACCACGGTGATCGAGCACGGGATCCACGACCCGGGGCCCTCTACACGGGCGAGCTCGCGCACTTCGGCGTCGTGGTCAACGAGCCGGTGCGCCGCAACCGCGTCACCGGCACCGATCTGCTGTCCCAGCTTCGCCGAGGTCGCCCCGCTGGACGTTTTCGGGATGAAGACCGAGGGCCTGACCGAGCTGCCCGGTTTCCCGGAGGGCCGGCTCGACGTGCTCGGCGACGTGCGCACGAGCGAGATGCACGCGCAGCTCGCCCGCCGCCGCGTCTACCTGCACTCCTTCCGCTGGACCTCGCTCGGCCTGGCGCTCCTCGAGGCGATGCACCTGGGCATGCCGGTCGTCGCGCTCGAGACGACCGAGGCGGGCCGCGCGGTCCCGGCGGGCGCCGGTGCCGTCTCGAAACGACCTCGACGCACTGGCCACCGCCGCCCGCGAGCTGATCGAGGATCCGGGCCGGGCCGCCGCCGCCGGGGCGATCGCCCGCGAGAGCGTCCTCGAGCGCTACGGACTCGCCCGGTTCCACCGGGACTGGGACGAGGTCCTCTCCGATCGTCCGCGCCGCACCGGCCGGACGCTCACCGCCGCAGGGATCCGAGGAGGGAGCACCCGATGACGCACACCACCACCACCCGACCGCTCGCGATCGCGATGGTCTCCGAGCACGCCAGCCCGCTGGCGACGCTCGGCGGCGTCGATGCGGGCGGCCAGAACGTGCACGTCGCCGCCCTCGCCGACGCGCTCGCCCGCCGCGGTCACCGCGTGACCGTCTACACCCGGCGCGACGACCCCTCCCTCCCCCGGCGCGTCCCCTTCACCTCAGGGGTCGAGGTCGTGCACATCGACGCCGGGCCGGCCGCCAAGGTGTCCAAGGATCGAGCTGCTCCCCTTCATGGGCGACTTCGCCGTCGACCTCGCGAACGACTGGCTCGACTCGCGCCCGGATCTCGTGCACAGCCACTTCTGGATGTCCGGGGTCGCCGCGCTCGACGCGTCCGAGCGCGTGGAGCGCGACGGGCCGCCGCGTGCCCGTCTTCCACACCTTCCACGCACTCGGAGTCGTCAAGCGCC
The DNA here is from genome assembly GCF_979253875.1 of Rathayibacter sp. AC182. NCBI lineage: Bacteria > Bacillati > Actinomycetota > Actinomycetes > Micrococcales > Microbacteriaceae > Rathayibacter > Rathayibacter sp. AC182. The sequence continues at coordinate 99,246 of NZ_CEEDEK010000001.1, forward strand.
GCCAGCAGGGCGCGCAGGACACGAGCCCCGAGGAGCGCGCCTGGCTGGAGCCGAGGGTTGGCCAGAAGGCGGACGGCATCGTGGCGACCTGCTCCGACGAGGCCTTCGAGCTCAAGGGGCTCCGGCGTGCCGACGAGCAGCATCTCGGTCGTGCCGTGCGGAGTGGACCTGGAGCGCTTCTCCCCCGACGGCCCCGTCGCCGAGAAGACCCGCCCGATCCGGCTCATGAGCATCGGGCGGCTCGATGCCCCGCAAGGGCATGGGCCACGCGATCGAGGCGCTCGCGCGTCTGGTGCAGGACGGCCACGACGCGGAGCTCGTCATCGTCGGCGGCTCGGCTCGGGCGACGCCCTCGCGGCCGATCCCGAGTACCAGCGCCTGCACGGCGTGGCGGAGGGCCTCGGAGTCGCCGACCGCGTCCACCTCGTGGGGCAGCTGTCGCAGACCGAGATGCCGGCGATGCTCCGCTCGGCCGACATCGTCGTCTGCGCGCCGTGGTACGAGCCGTTCGGCATCGTGCCGCTGGAGGCGATGGCGTGCGGCCGACCGGTCGTGGCGTCCTCCGTCGGCGGGCTCATCGACACGGTCGTCGAGGACGTGACCGGGGTGCACGTGCCGCCGCGCGATCCGGCCGCCCTGGCCGCCGCCCTCGCCGCTCTGATCGCCGACCCCGAGCGCGCCCGCGCGTACGGCGCCGCCGGCCGCGAGCGCGTCGAGTCGCGCTATTCCTGGGACCGCGTCGCCGCGGACACCGAGCGCGCCTACCGCACCACTCTCGCCGGACTCGGCGACGGGGAGGCCGTCCCGACCGGCGCCCCCCGCACCTCCCACTCCTCGAAGACCCGGAAGGCGGCCCCCGACGATGAGCATCGACACCGTGCTGGACACCCCGACGGACGCCGCCCGGCGGATCGTCGACGACCACATCGCCCGCCTCGCTCGACGTCGTCGCGCTAGCTGGAGCGGCACTCCGACCAGATCGTCGCCTGGGGCGTCGAGCTCGCCGACCGCCTGCACTCGGGCGCGCGGCTGCTCGCGGCCGGCAACGGCGGCTCGGCGGCCGAGGCCCAGCATCCGACGGCCGAGCTGGTCGGCCGCTTCGACGGCGACCGGATCCCCTTCTCGGCGATCTCGCTGCACGCCGAGACCTCGAGCCTGACAGCGATCGGGAACGACTACGGATTCGACCACGTCTTCGCGCGCCAGGTCACGGCCCACGCGCGCAGCGGCGACGTCGTCGTGCTGCTCTCGACCAGCGGACGCAGCGCCAACCTGCTCCACGCGGCCGAGGCCGCCCGCGCGGCGGGCGCCCGCACCTGGGCGCTGACCGGCGACGGGCCCAACCCGCTGACCGACGCGTGCGACGAGGCGATCGCGCTCGAGGGACACGGCGCGAACGTGCAGGAGGCGCAGCTCGTGCTCGTGCACGCGCTCTGCCGGGCCTTCGAGCACCGCATCCGCGTCCGCACGGGAGCCTCCGCGTGAGCGCGCGCCTGCGGATCGCCGTCGTCGGCGACGTGATGCTCGACGTCGACCTCTCGGGGCCGGCCGAGCGGCTGAGCCCCGACGCGCCGGTGCCCGTCGTCGACGTCTCGACGCGCGGCGTGCGCGCCGGCGGTGCCGGACTCGTGGCGCGGATGCTCGCCCGCGACGGGCACGACGTCACCCCGGGACGGCCCTGGCCGACGACTCCGACGCCGACGTGGCCGAGCTGCGCGGGGCCCTCGACGGGATCCGCCTGGTCGCGGGCCGTCCGGAGCGCCGACGCCCGTCAAGACCCGCGTGGCCGCTTCCGGCCAGGCCGTCGTGCGGTTCGACCGCGGCTGCAGCGCCCGCCGGTCCCCACCGTCACCGACGGCATGCTCGAGGCGCTCCAGGGCGCGGACGCCGTCGTCGTCGCCGACTACGGCCGCCGCCTGACCGAGGACAAGTCGCTCCGCGCGGCTCTCGACGCACTCGCGGTCCCCCCGGTGTGGGATCCGCACCCGCGCGCGCACCGCTCCCGTCGCGGGCACGACGCTCGCGACTCCGAACCTCGCCGAGGCGACCGGGTTCTCGGGCGCGAGCGGACGCGGCGTCACCCTCGCCGAGACGGCCGCCACCACCCTGCTCGAAGCGCCGGTGCGGCGCCGTCGCGGTGACCATGGGCGGCAGCGGGGCTCTGGTGCGCTCGCGCGGCGCCGGTGTGCCCGTGGTGGTCCCGGCCGCCTCCGTGCCGCCGACCGATCCGTGCGGAGCGGGCGACCGCTTCGCCGCGTCGGCCGCCGTGGCCCTCGCGGGCGGAGCGACGCCCTCCCAGGCCGTGAGCGACGCCGTCGCGGACGCGGGCGCCTACCTCCTCGCGGGAGGCGTCGCCTCGCTCGCCGCTCCGACCGACACCGCCGTGCTGCACAGCGCCGGAGTCGACGCGCTGCGCGTCGCCGAGGCCGTCCGCGGCGCCGGCGGCACGGTCGTCGCGACCGGCGGCTGCTTCGACCTGCTGCACGCGGGCCACGCCCGCACGCTCTCGGCCGCACGGGCGCTGGGCGACTGCTTGATCGTCTGCCTCAACTCGGACGACTCGGTCCGCCGCCTCAAGGGGGCGTCGCGCCCGATCATCCCCGAGGACGACCGGGTCGACCTGCTGCTCGCACTCGAGTGCGTCGACGCGGTGCTCGTCCTCGGCGAGGACACCCCCGACGAGGCGCTGCGCCGCATCCGCCCCGACGTCTGGGTGAAGGGCGGCGACTACTCCGCCGAGTCCCTGCCCGAGACCGCGACCGTCGCCGAGTGGGGCGGGCGCGTGCTCACCGTGCCGTACCACCCGGGCCGATCGACCACCCACCTCGCCGCGGCACTTCGCCCGCGTCGGCTGACCTCACCACTCCCGCCCCGCGACGGCGAGCCCTCCGCGACCCGTCGCACCGTCACCCAGAAGGACATCATGAGTCTCACCCCCACCCCCATCGGCCGCGTCCTGATCACCGGAGGCGCCTCGGGCCTCGGCGCCGCCGTCGCGGCCGCCGTCACCGCCGCGGGCGGCACCCTGATCGTGCTCGACCGCGACGTCTCGGACCGTGACGGAGGGCGTCGCCGCCTACCAGGTGGACGTCGCGAAGACCCGCGAGGCCGAGAAGGCCGTCGTCGAGATCGCCCGCGAGCACGGCGGACTCGACGCCGTCGTCACCGCCGCCGGCATCGACCGGTGCGGCCGCCTCGTCGACGTCGACCCGGAGGAGTGGGAGCGCGTCATCTCGGTCAACCTCCTCGGCACCGCCGCGGTGGTCCGGGCGGCGCTGCCGTTCCTCACCGAGACGCACGGCCGCGTCGTCACCGTCGCCTCGTCGCTCGCGATCAAGGCCGTCTCGGACGCGACCGCGTACTGCGCGTCGAAGTTCGGCGTCCTCGGCTTCACCCGCGCCCTCGCCGCCGAGACCAAGGGCGAGATCGGCGTCACGACGCTCATCCCGTCCGGCATGAAGCACGCGCTTCTTCGACGACCGCGACGCGCAGTACAAGCCGGGCCCCGACGCCCTGCTCAACGAGCCCGAGAACGTGGCGAACGCCGTCATGTTCGTCCTCGGTCAGCCGCAGGGCTGCGAGGTGCGCGAGCTCGTCATCACGCACGAGGAGGAGCCGTCCTGGCCGTGAGCCTTCTGATCCCCTAGGGGTCACCGCGAGATGCCACTCCGGTCCGCGACACGCCGTCGCGGGCGTCCCGGAGTGGCATCTCGCGTCTCACCGGGCGGCGGCGAGGACCTCGCGCACGTCCTCCAGCACGGCCTCGATCCGCACGTCCGAGACGAAGGACGGGTCGTGCTCGCAGCGCGGAGCCGTCCAGCCGACCTGGGTGCTGTCGCGACCGCAGACGGGGCAGGCCGTCGTCCAGCTCAGCTGCACGCGGTGGCGCTGGCGACCCAGCGGTGCCGCGTTGATGGCGTTGCCCACCCAGAAGACGCCGACGGTGGAGCGCCGACCGCCGCCGCGAGGTGGCGCGGCCCGCTGTCGTTGCCCAGCACCAGATCGGCGAGCGAGAGCAGCGGAGCGAGGTCGCGCAGCTCCACGCGCCCGGCCCACGACTCGGCACCGGGGCGGCTCGACGATCGTCGGCCGCGGGCACATCGGAGTCGTCTCCGACGACGAGCACGCGCGCTCCGTCCTCGAGCAGGGCCCGGGCCACCGCGGCGAACGACTCGGAGGGCCAGCGGCGGCAGGATCCGTCGCCCCCGGGTGGATCAGCACGAGCGGGCCGTCTCCGCCCAGGGTCGCGGCGAGCCGGTCGCGCCGCTCGACGTCGACGTGGAGCTCGAGGCTCGGCGCCGCACGGCCCGGCGCCCGCGAGGCCGACGACCTCGAGTGCGCGCAGCATCTCGTGCTGGTAGTAGACGTAGGGGATCGTGCGCTCCAGCTCGGCGGCGTCGGGCGTGCGGCAGCCGACGGTGTGCCGGGCGCCGAGCCGCGAGAGGAACGGGTTGGAGTAGCGACTGCCGCCGTGCAGCTGCACGGCGAGGTCGAAGGAGCGCGCGCGCATCCGGGCGGTGAAGTCCTCGACGACCCGCGGATCCTCGCCCTCGCCGTCCCGGACGCCCTGGGCGACGGGGAGGACCTCGACGTCCGCCACGGGCGACACTCCGCCCTCGAGCAGGACCTTGTGCGCGGGGGTGCCGAGCAGGGTGATCGAGGCGTCGGGGTAGGCTGGCGGCCAGCGCATCCACGGCGGGCAGCGCGAACAGCAGGTCGCCGAGACCGCCGCCGCGCAGCACGGCGATCCTCTCGACTCCGTCGAAACGCTCGGAGGGGGCGATGGCGACCACGGGGTGTTCCTCTCGGTGCTGCGGAACCGGCGGGCCGGATCCGGGAAGGTGCACTCCTCCCCTTCCCTGTCCGGCTCGGTCCGAAACCTCAGCGATCAGGAACGGCGTCGGATGCTCAGCGGCGCGAGCCCGAGCGTCCGGCGAAGCGGGTGTAGACCAGCAGGACGATGATCGCCCCGATGATCGAGCCGATGATGCCGGCCGGCTGGAGGAAGCCGTCGCCCGCGTCCTGACCGAAGATCAGGAACCCGAGGAACCCGCCGACGAACGAGCCGACGATGCCGAGCACGATGGTCATCAGGATGCTGATGTTCTGGCGTCCGGGGACGACCAGTCGCGCCAGCGCTCCGGCGATGAGACCGACGACGATGATGCTGATGATGAGACCGATCACGATGGTCACCTTCCGTTCTGCGGACCGGGTCCGCGTGGGAGCCCCGCGTGCGCGGGGCCTGAGGCAACAGTCCCACCCGCAGGGCTCTACCGGTACACCCCTGGGGTGTGGTCTCCGCTCAGCACCGTGCGGTAGCGTCCGAGCCATGTCCCGGACCGCGCCCTCACCGTCGCGCTCGTCGACGACTACGACGTGGTCCTCACCGGCCTCGCCCACATGTTCGACCACTACCGGCACCGCGTGCTCGTCGCCGAGATCGACGCGAACGCGACCCTGTCCGACTCCATCGACATCGTGCTGTACGACTCGTTCGCGCAGCCGGAGTCGGACCACGACGAGATCGCCGGCCTGGTGCGCAACCCGCGAGCCCGCCACGTCGTCGTCTACACCTGGAACTCGCCCGACGCTCGTCGCCGACGCGCTCGAGCAGGGTGTCACGGCTACCTCTCGAAGACCCTGCCCGCGCGCGATCTCGTGACCGCCTCGAGCGGGTCGCGGCCGGTGAGGTGGTCGTCAGCGATCCTCCGCAGCGGGCCGGAGCGCGCCCGGACTCGACTGGCCGGGACGGCACGAGGGCATCACCGACCGCGAGTCCGAGATCCTGGCGCTCATCACCCAGGGCAAGAGCAACGCCGACGTCGCCGCGCTCACCTACCTCAGCCCAACACGGTGAAGTCCTACATCCGCAGCGTCTACGGCAAGATCGGGGCGACCAGCCGCACGCAGGCCGTGCTCTGGGGAGTCGACCACGGGTTCACGCCGGACCACCACCGCATCGACCACCGGCTCGGCGGACCCTGAGCACCGGCTCGGCTGCCGAGCCTCAGCGCCCCCGTCGCAGCGTCTCGAGCGGGTACTCGCCGAACCGCTGCGCGTAGGCACCGGCGAAGCGCCCCGCGTTCGGGAATCCCCACCGCGCCGCCACCGCGGAGATGGTCGTGCGGGACGGCTCCGCTCGGAGCAGCTCGTCGCGCGCGCGGTCGAGCCGCACGTCGCGGAGGTAGCCCAGCGGGGTGAGCCCGAAGTGCCGTCGGAACGCGAGCTGCAGCGCCCGCGGGGTGAGCGCCGCCGCGGTGGCGATGTCGGCGAGCGAGATCGGCGACGAGGCGAAGGCGTGGACGAACTCGGCGGCACGCAGGAGGTGCGCGTTCCGCGGTCGGAGGATCTGGTCGGCATGCGCACCGGCCGGTGCGGGAACGCGGCGAGGAGGCGCAGCGCCACGCCCCGATCGGCCTCGGCCAGCTGCAGGACGGTGGCCGTGCCGCCGAGCAGACCCGAGAGGTCGTTCACCGCGCTCCACCACTCGCCGACCGCCGCGGGGTGGGGCACCGCGTGGTGGTCGAAGACGGCGGGGCCACGTCGGTCCCCGTCGACTCCGCGGCGAGCCCTCGAGGAACTCCGCGTCCACGTGGACGAGCCGCTGGTCGTACTCGCCGAAGTCGAACTCGAACGGGCGCCCGGTGGGGAACACGGCGGGGCGGGCGCGCTGCAGCGGAGTCTCGTCCCGGCCGACGTCCATCATCCCGCGGCCCGCGTGCAGCCACGAGACGACGTACTCGCCCTCCGGAGCGATCTCGCCGCGGACCGAGCCGCGGAACTCCGAGGTCCGGATGCTCACCCGCTCGTCGCCCAGCGCCGTGTAGCGGAAGAAGAAGGAGTCGGGCAGCGGCTCCGCCCGGAACCGCGAACCGCGGTAGGCGTCCGTGTAGAAGGAGATCGCGTCGTCGACCCGACGACTCGCGCGTCCGAGCCGGACGTCGCCGGCACGGCTGCACTCATCCGGTCAGTCTGCCACCCGGATGCCGACCGCTCGACAGCAGAATCCCGTGACTCCTGGCCCGCGACTCCTGGCTCCTGCCGCGATTAGTTCGTATACTAATGGTTATGGCACGAAGGAAGAACGCGAGGACCGTCGCGAGCGGACGCCGAACCCGATGAACCTGTTCGACGGCAAGCCGGGCTTTACAACCGGATCAACGGCGCGATCTACCTTCACCGGGCCCGCCCACGTCGGCATCGGCGCCGTCCGGAGGAGCCCTACGTCGCCCCCGCGGACCCGGTCTGCCTCGCTCTGCGGCCGCCTGATGGCGCTGCTACCAGGGATCGACCGCTCGGGCGAGCGCACGCAGCTGCACTGCCCGCGCGCCTGACGGTCCGGGCTGCCCCGCCCTTCTCCTTCTTCTGGCTGCTCCTCCTCTTCGCTTCGCGCTCCTCCTCCAGAAGTTGCGGTGAGCGCGCGCCGATACCGCGACTTCTGGAGGAGCGCGCTCACCCTCGGCCAGCCGCCGCCGGTTCACCTTCCCCGCGTCGCTGCGCACCGGCTCCTGCTGCAGCCGCAGGGCCCGCGGCGTCCGTGCGCGCCCCAGCCGCTCCTGCGCGAACGCCGAGCAGCTCCTCCGCCCCACGTCCGCCCTGGGCGATGTCCACCACCGCCTCCACCGCCTGCCCCAGGTCCTCGTCCGGCACGCCGAACGCGACGGCGCCGCGCACGTCCGGGTGCTCCTCCAGCACCCGCTCGATCTCGGCCGGGTGGATGCTCACCCCGCCGCGGAGCACCAGGTCGTCGGCACGGTCGAGCACGGTCAGCCAGCCGTCGGCGTCGAGCGATCCGAGGTCGCCGAGCGTGTCCCAGCCGTCGTCGCTCCGCCGCGACTCCCCGCCGAGGTAGCGGTACGCCGGATCCGCGCCGCGCCGCATCCAGATCGCACCCGGCCGCCCCACCGGCACCGGCGCACCGTGCGCATCGAGGATGCGCACCTCGTTCCGCCGATCGGCCGGCCGACGCTGCCGGGCCGCTCGAGCCACTCGTCACCGCGGATCATCGTCAACCCGTTCGACTCGCTGCCCGCGTACACCTCGACCACCGTCCGGTCGCCCAGCCCAGTCGATCAGCCCGCGCTTGTCCGCCGGCGGGCAGGGCGAGCCCAGGTGCAGCACCGTCTCGAGCGAGGACACGTCGGCGTCGCGGTGCCCCGGCCACCGCAGCAGCCGGTGGATCGTCGTGGGCACCAGCAGCGCCCAGGTGACCCGGTGCTCCTGGATCGCGGCGAGCACCCTGCGCTCGTCGAAGCGCGGCAGGATCACGAGCCGCTGACCCGTCAGCAGCCCGCGGAAGGCGTAGGTGAACGTCGCGGAGTGGCTGAGCGGCCCCGTGACCAGCTGCACCCTCCGGGCAGGAACGCGGCGACCGGCTGCGTGGGGTCCATGACGGCGGGTGCGGTGGCGAGCACGATCTTGGGGCGGCCGGTGCTGCCGGAGGAGGCGGGCGCCTTCCACGAGGACGCGGCGGCGTCCGGCAGCGGCGCATCGGGCAGCGCCGGGTCCGCGCGGTGCCCGGCCGCACCGACGGCACCTCGTCGAGCGCGAAGCCGACGGTCAGCGCCGGGCGCGCGAGCTCGGCGATCTCCGCCCGCTCGCGCGGCGAGAGGTCCCGCGACAGGGCAGCGGAGTCGCGCCCGCCTTCCAGACCGCCGCGCAGACCACGACGAACTCGGCCGTGTTCGGGAGCGAGACGGCCACGAGCGAGTCGTGCGCCACTCCCCGCGCGAGGTAGGACCGGGCGAGCCGTGTGCTCTCGGCCTCGGGCTCGCCCGCGGTGAGGGTGCGGTCGTCCGCGATCACCACGATCCGCTCCGGCTCGCGTCGGCGAGCGCCGTCGGGCAGCGCGAGAAGGAGCGGCGCATCAGAGGTCCAGGTGCCGGCGGTAGAGGTCCTCGTGCCGAGCGGCGACATCGCGCCAGTCGTGGGAGAACGCCAGCGCCCGACCGTCGCGCGGTGCCGACCTCGTCGAGCGCCGCGGCGAGTGCGGCCCGGATCCCCTCGACGTCCGCCCCGTAAGCCACCGCGTCCCCGAACACCTCGCGCAGGACCGGCAGATCGCGGGCGACGACCGGCACCCCTGCGGCAAGTGCCTCCATCGCCGCGAGGCCGAAGCCCTCCTTGGTCGAGACGAAGCCGAGCACCGACGCACCGGCGACGAGCGGCGCGACGTGCTCCTCCGCCAGCGTGCCCAGCACGACGGGTGCGACCCCGAGCTCGCGGGCCCGCCGCTCGAACTCCTCGCGGTAGGGCCGGTAGTCGAAGAGCGTCTCTCCCCGCCGAACACGAGCGCCGTGCCCGGAGCCAGGCCGGCGTGCGCCCCGAGCAGGTCGATGCTGCCCTTGCGCGGCTCGATGCCGCCGAGGGCGAGCATGTACGGGCCGAGCCGGGCGCGCCACGCCAGCGCCGCGTCGCTCCCGGACGCCGCCGCGAACCGCGCCGCGTCCACTCCGTTCGGGATCACCTCCGCCCGCCGCCCCCACCCCAGAGCCACGTCGTCGGCGACCGCCTGCGAGACGCAGAGCAGCGCCGACGGTCCGATCAGGGCGCGCTCGTGGCACGCGACGAGCGCCGGAGTCGTGAACTCGTCGAGGTGGTGCACGGTGCGCAGCAGTCCGCCCGGCCCCGCGAAGTGCGCGTCGAGCGCCGCGTTCGCCGAGATGCAGTCCTGCGCGTGCACCACGTCGGCCTGCCCGCCCAGCGCCGCGGCCATCGCGGCGAGGGGGCGGACGATGCGGTCGCCGGACGCTCTCGTCGTCGCGGGCCGCGAACGGCACGACCCGCACCCGCACCGCCGGATCGACGGGTCGGAAGAAGGCCTCGTCGCCGCCGCGCCCGAGCGTCCACACCGTCATCTCGTGACCCCGGCCGGCGAGCGCCTCGGCCAGGGCGAGGGTGTGCACCACTCCGCCGCGCGGCCGGGTGGAGTAGGTCAGCAGCGCGATCCGCACGGGCGGGCTCCCTCTAGTCGAGTCCCGGCGCGAGGCGCACGGCCGGGTGGTAGCTGTGCTCCGCGCGGTCGCGGAGGTGGTCCATGCTGCGGCGGGCGCGCGCCACCGCGGCCGACACATCGTCGGACGCGCTCGCGAGCCCGCCCTTGGCCCAGGTCTTCGCGACGATCTCCCCCGCCGGATCGACGACCTTGGCCTGGCCGAGGAAGCGCAGCCCGCCCAGCACCCCGGTCTGGTTCGAGGACACGAGGTACACCTGGTTCTCGGCCGCCCGCGCGCAGTCGTAGAGGTCGAACAGGTGCGCCTGGCGGTCGTTGCGGATGCGGTCGGAGCGGTCGGTGACGCTCGCGGGCCAGGCGCTCAGGCAGCAGAGGATCTCGGCGCCATCCAGTGCCAGCGAGCGCGCCGACTCCGGGAACGTCTTGTCGAAGTCGATCATCATGCCGATCCTCCCGACCGGGCTGTCGAACGAGCCGAAACGATCTCCGGCCGCGTAGACCTCCGACTCCCCCAGCGGCAGATGGACCTTGCGGTGCGTGCCGACGACGACTCCGCCCTGCACGCAGACGGCCGTGTTGTAGCGGCGCACCTCGCCGCGCTCGAGCGCCCGCTCGGCGATGCCGAAGCACACCGTCGTGTCGCCCGCCATCCGAGCGACGGCGGCCACCTCGGGCCCGTCCACCTCGGACGGCCTGCGGCAGGTCGTCCGGTCCCGGGTGGTGCAGGTCGAGCAGGTAGCCGCCGAGCGTCGCGTCGGGCAGCACGAGCAGGTCGACCCCCTCTCGCGGGCGCCGCCGATGATCCCGGGCAGCTTCACGAGCGTGCGCTCGAGATCGCGGCCGAAGTGCGCCGCCACCGCGGCCATCGTGATCGTCGTCATGGTCCCCACTCCCGCCTCCCGGCCCCGCGCTCGCGGCCGGTCGGCGTCACCGTACCGCGGCGCCCGCGAACCGGGGCGACGGAGCGTCCGCACGCAGCAGCCCGACGAGGTGCTCCGCATCCCGCGCGACGGCCTCGAACCGGCCGGAGCCCCAGGTGTGCAGCCACGGCAGGCCGAGGAAGTACAGGCCGGGGACGGCCGTGGCTCCGCGTCGGTGCGTCGGGTGGCCCGAGCCGTCGAAGGCCCCGACCTGCACCCAGGAGTAGTCGGAGCGGAAGCCGACCGCCCAGATCACGCTCGTGATCCCGGCCGCGGCGAGATCGACCTCCTCGATCTCGCGCTCCGGGCGCCAGACGGGCGAGTACCGCGCACTCCGCAGGGGCCTGCACTCCCGAGCGCTCGATGTACGCGTCGATGTCGTTCTTGATCGACTCCGCCACCGAGTCCGCGTAGTCCAGCGACGCCTCCGCCGTCGGGGCGAAGCGCAGCACGCCGCCGTCGACCTTCTGCAGCCGGCCGTAGAGCCGCATGCCGTCGCGGGCGAAGGCGCGCAGATCGATGTCGCGCCCGCCGTCGCGCCCCGTGACGTAGTGGTCTCGTCGACTCCCGCTTCGAGAGCCCGCCGACCTGCGCGTGCACGGGCACGTCGTAGACGCCCATGTCCGAGAGCCAGGCGACGCAGTCGCGCCCGCGGTAGAAGCGGGCGACCCGCGGAGCCGTGCCCAGCGCCAGGTGCACCTCGCGGCCCTCGAGGAAGAGGTCCTCCGCGATCTGCGCGCCGGACTGACCCGATCCGACGACGAGCACGCCGCCGTCCGGGAGGTCCGCGGCCGAGCGGTAGTCGGCCGAGTGCAGCTGCACGACGGAGTCGGGGAGGCGCTGCGCCACGGCCGGCAGCACGGGCCGGTGGTAGCCGCCCGTCGCCACGACGACGCGGTCGGCGGTGATCGTCCCGCGCGAGGTGACGACCTCGAACCCGCCGCCCTCCTGCTCGCGCATCCGCAGCACCTCGGTGCCCTCGGCGACCGGCGCGTCGAAGGACTCGGCGTAGCGGCGGACCCACGCGTGCACCTCGTCGCGCGTCATGAAGCCGTCGGGGTCGTCGCCGTCGTACGGGTACCCGGGCAGCCGGCACTGCCAGTTCGGGGTGACCAGGGTGAAGTTCCGCCAGCGCCGGTCGAGCCAGTCGTGCGCGATCGTGTCGCGCTCGATCACGAGGTGGTCCACTCCGTCGTCGGTGAGGAGGCGGCTGATCGAGAGACCGGCCTGGCCCGCTCCGATCACCGCGACCTCGACGTGCCGGCCGTTCTCGAGCGCGGTCACGACGGCACCGCCGGCGGATCCATGGCCAGCACGCGGACGTGCCCGCCGTCGAAGCGGGCGGCCGCGGCGACGATGTCCGCCTCCTGCTGCATCGCGGAGGTGCAGGCGAAGCCGAACTTCGCTCGCACGCGGTCGCTCGCGATGCGCAGCGCCTCGCTCGAGCGGCCGACGAACTCCTGGAGCGGGTAGCTCTCGCCCGCGGCGAGGAAGTCGTGCATCACCAGGCTCGGCGAGTAGCAGCGCTCCTCGACACCGTCGGGCCAGCGGACGGAGAAGGTCATCTCGGGCATGGACGAGCCCTCCGCTCCAGACCCGGTCGATGTCGTACGCGTCGGGGCGGCGGTCACGCAGGTGGAACATGCCTCCGCGCATCGCCTCGAACGTGCCCTGCACGTCGATCTCGGCCACCGCCATCCCGGAGCCCAGCAGCGTCGTCGCGAGGATGTTGCCGCCCGGATCGACGATCTTCGCGTTGCCGACGTAGCGCAGCGATCCGAAGGTGCCCGACTGGTTCGACGCCATCCAGAACACCTGGTTGTCGAGAGCCCGGGCGATGTCGAACTGGCTGAACCGGTAGGTCCAGCGGTCCTCCTGCAGGTTCTCGGCGGTCGCGGTGCGCGCGGCGGGCCAGGCCGAGAGCGAGGCGATGATCTCGGCGCCGTCCAGCGCCATCGAGCGCGCCGCCTCCGGGAAGGCCTTGTCGTAGCAGATCTGCAGTCCCACCCGGCCGACCGGGGTGTCGTGCACGGCATAGCCCGGCCCCGGCGAGTACGACAGGTGCTCGCCCAGCGGCTGGTGCACCTTGCGGTAGCTGCCGTAGATCTGCCCGCCGTCCAGCAGCGCCGCCGCGTTGTAGCGGGTCTCGCCGTCCTCGTCGAGCTCGCAGAAGCCGATCGCGACGAGGAGGTCGCCCGCGATCTCACGCACGCGGCGCAGCTCCGGCCCGTCCAGCGAGATCGCCGGCGGCATCGACCGCGTGGTGGTGCGGATCGTGTCGCCGTGGTTGCCGAGCGAGGAGAGGTAGCCGCCGATCGCGGCCTCGGGCAGTGCGAGGAACTCGACCCGCTTCTCCCTCGCCTTCCTCCACGAGCGCCTGGATGAGCGCGTAGTTCTGGTCGAGGTCGCGGGTGAAGTTGGCCGCGACGGATCCCACGATCGTCATGGCGAGCGCCTAGAGGTTGTAGGTGGAGTTGATGATGGCGCCCTTGCGGGCGTAGTGGATGAGGGCGTCCTGCACGTCGAGCGGGTGGCACGGGATCGTGCCCTCGATCAGGTCCTCCTCGCGGAGTCCGTGCAGCGCCATGCCGAAGCGGCAGACGAAGACGCGGTTGCCCTCCTCGATGAAGGTCTTCAGCGCGTTGTTGATGTTCTGCTCGCCGGGGAAGCCGGAGTCGCCGACCGTCGGGAAGCCGCGGGTCGCCATGGCGTTGATGGTGCCCGGGCCGTAGAAGTAGACCGCCGACTCGAAGCCCTTCCGTGCCGCGCGGGTCGCCTGCAGGATCGCGACGAAGCTGACGGAGGACTCGTGCGCGATGCCGTGCACGAGGGTGAAGTACGACTGGCCGGGCTCGGCCTGGTAGTCGGGGAACACCTTCGTCGAGCCGTAGAGGTTGCTGCCGTTCGGGAGCGACGGGTGCGCGATCTCGGAGCGGGACTTCTCGATGTTGGCGGTGATCTGGTCTTCGATGTCGGACACGGGAACCTCCGGGGTTCGTCGAGGGACTGCGCCGAGAGGCGCAGGTGCGAGGGGAAGGACGACTGCGCCTCAGCGCGGTGCGATGGTGGAGTGGTGCAGTGACAGGAGAGCCGGTGATGCGGTCGTGCTGTGATGCGGGTGATGCCGTGTCGCTCGGGGCGGATCGGGACGAGCGGAGCGACGGGGCCGGGTCGTCGAGGACGCCTCCGGGTACCGATCAGTCAAGGCCGCCCCTGTTTCCGTGTGGTTTCGAGCGGAAGAAGCCTGCGTTACACGACAGCCGTCGCGGATGTAACAGGATCGCGTTCCGGATGTCATCGATCGGAAACACCCGGCGCCTTGGATGGGTGCTCACGGCGACGGACGTCCGCGCCGCGCACCGCTCGACTCGATCGCACCGAGGAGCCCCATGACCGACCTGCAGATGCCCCGCCTGCGCACCGCCACCGCCACCGTCCCGGATGCCGACACCGACTTCGGCGGCGGCTGCGGCTCCGCCCCGAGCGCCCTGCGTACCCGCGTCGACATCGCTCTGCAGGGCATCCGCGTCGACGCCCCCGTGCACCGGGAGGCGGGAGCCGGGCCCAGCGACGACGGACACGTCGTGATCGGCGGCCTCGGTGCCGCGATCCCCGTGAATCCGCGCAGCCCCTACTCCGTCACGAACGGCCGGCTGCTGCTCGACGGCGCCGATCTGGGCCTGGACGTCGAGCCCGTGAAGCGCCCCCGGTTCTACGACCTCGAGACGGCCGACGGAGTCTCCTACGAGAAGATCGCGCGGCTGCACGGCCGCAACATCCTGGCCACCACCGTCGTGCAGACCTGCATGCGCTACGACGAGGCCGAGCGCTGCCGGTTCTGCGCCATCGAGGCGTCCCTGGCGAACGACTCCACCATCGCGGTGAAGACGCCGTCGCAGCTGGCCGAGGTCGCCGAGGCGGCCGCCCGGCTCGACGGCATCCGCCAGATGGTGATGACGACCGGCACCTCCAAGGGCCGCGACCGCGGCGCCCGGCACCTCGCCCGCTGCGTCCGCGCCGTGCTCGAGGCGGTGCCGGGCCTCCCGATCCAGGTGCAGTGCGAGCCGCCCGAGGATCTCGCCGCGCTGCAGGAGCTCAAGGACGCCGGCGCCCTCTCGATCGGCATCCACATCGAGTCGATGGACGACGACATCCGCCGCCGCTGGACCCCCGGCAAGGCCCGCGTCTCGACCGAGAAGTACAAGGAGGCGTGGGCGGAGGCCGTGCGGATCTTCGGCCGCAACCAGGTCTCGACCTACCTCCTCGTCGGCCTCGGCGAGGATCCGGACCAGCTCGTCGCGAGCGCCGGCGAGCTGATCGAGATGGGCGTGTACCCGTTCGTCGTCCCGTTCCGCCCTCTGAAGGGCACGCTCGCGACGGAGGTGGACCACGTCCTCCCGCCCGCCGGCTCGCTCCTCGAGACGGTCAGCGAGCAGGTGGCCGCGCTGCTGATCGCGGCGGGCATGCTCTCCTCGGGCCAGAAGGCGGGCTGCGCCGCCTGCGGCGCGTGCGGCGTGCTGAAGACCGCCGGCGCCTGATGGAGCTGTCGATCCTCGAGGGCGTGCGGAGGATCGCTCCGGCCGCGCCGCTCTCGATCACCGTCGCCGACGCGGCCGGGCTTCTCGCCTACCGTGCCCTGCGCCGAGCGGTGTTCGTCGAGGAGCAGCAGCTGTTCGACTCCGACGACGGCGACGCCCTCGACGACGACCCGCGCACGGTGGTGCTCGTCGCCCGGCTCGGCGGCGAGGTCGTCGGCGGAGTGCGCCTGGCACCCGCCCTCGAGCAGGACCTCGGCTGGTGGACCGGCAGCCGCCTGGTCGTGCGGCGCGACGCCCGCGGTGCGGCCGGCCTGGGCGCGGCCCTCGTGCGCGCCGCGTGCGCGGAGGCGGAGTCGCGGGGCGTGATCCGCTTCGAGGCGACCGTGCAGCGGCAGAACGAGGTGCTCTTCCGCCGCCTCGGCTGGAACCGCCTCGGCACCGCCGACGTCGCGAGCCTGCCGCACGTGCGGATGCGCTGGCCGATCGACCGCTTCGACCGCCTGGCCCGCGCGGCCAAGGCCTCTCTCGGCCTGCTGCTCGAGGCCTTCGCCGGACAGCTCGGCGGCCCCGGCTTCCGCGGGGACGACGGCGCCCCCGTCCCCGGCTCGGACCTCGTCGCCGTCTGCGACGCGATCGTCCCCTCGATGGTCGAGCGGGATCCGGAGTGGGCGGGCTGGTGCTCCGTGCTCGTGAACGTCAACGACCTCACCGCCATGGGCGCGGACCCCGTCGGCCTGCTCGACGCGGTCGGCGCCCGCGATACCGACTCCGCCGCCCGGATCCTGCGCGGCCTCCGCGACGCCGCCGCGGCCTGGGGCGTGCCGCTGCTCGGCGGCCACACCCAGCTCGGCGTGCCCGCCGCGCTGAGTGTGACCGGGCTCGGCCGCACCGCGCGTCCCGTCCCAGGCTCCGCGCCGCTGGGCCACGAGCTGAGCCTGACGGCCGATCTGAGCGGCTCGTGGCGTCCCGGGTACGCGGGAGCCCAGTGGGACTCGACCTCGGGGCGCTCCCCGAGGTCCTCCGCTCCCTCGCGGCGAGTGTCGGCGCCTGCGCTCCCGACGGCGCGAAGGACGTGAGCATGGCGGGCCTCGTCGGCACCGTCGGCATGCTCGCCGAGGCGTCCGGCGGCGGTGCCGAGATCGACGTCGCCGCGGTCCCCCGCCCCGCTGCGGCCGGGGTCGCCGACTGGTTCTCCTGCTTCCCCGGCTTCGCGATGCTCACCGCCGATCGGCCGGGGCAGGGCGGATGCGCTCGCCGCACGCCGAGACCGCTCCGATCGGCCGACTCGTCGCCGGCGAGGGCGTCGTGCTGCGCTGGCCCGACGGCGAGACCACCGGCGCGATCGCCGCCGCGGTGACGCGCCTCGGCGCCGCCTGAGCACGTCCGGTCGCGGCCCTCGCGTATCGTCGGCTGCGAGCGGTCGTGCGATCGCGGGTGGGGCCCCTCGATGTCGATGAACCGCGTGCCGAGATCGGTACTCCTGCTGGCGGGCCTCGCGCTCGCGCTGACGGCCTGCACCGAGCCGGCGCCCGCGCGACCGCGTCGGCCGCCGCCGCGCCGACGAGCACTCCGACCGCCTCGTCCGGGAGCACCCCGCGATCGGCCGTCGAGCCCCTCGGCGAGCGCCTCCCGCTGACCGGAGCACTCACCGGTCTCTCGGCCGACGCCGCCGGGCAGGTCTCGATCGACCGCCGGGAGGACGGCACCGTCTGGGTCACCCTGACGGGCGTCACCGTCGCTCCGGCGTACGACCCCTTCCTCCTCCTCAGCGAGAGGAGCTTCGCCGTCGACGCCCCGCGCCCGCCCGACCTCCTGGGCACGGTCCTCGGACCGCTCACCGCGGAGTCGGAGCAGTCGTTCCCGGTGCCGGACGACGCCCTCGCGTCCCCCGTCCGGAGCCTCGTCGTGCTCGGCACCGGCGACCCCGGCACGAGCCGCCTCGCGGCCGTCACCTTCTGACGCCTCCCCTCCTCCAGAAGTTGCGGTGAGCGCGAGCCCCTCCCGCAACTTCTGCGGAACCGCCTCGCCGGCCCACCCGAACCTCCCCTCCTCCCTCCCTCAGCGCTCTCCTCCAGAAGTTGCGGTGACCGCCAGCCCTTCCCGCGACTTCTGCGCAACCGCGCCGCACCACCCCCTCCCGCGCAACACCGTCCGGCAATCCCGCGTGCCGTAGTCTAGCTGCCCACCCCCTGGGTACCGGACGTGGGCAGACGCGCCCGCCGCCTCCGGCGAGCCTTGGAACGAGAGGTGACCGTGACCATCGACACCGCGACCCCCGCCGACTCCGCCACCGCGGACGACGCCCCCCGCAGCACCCCCACCACCAACACCGCGACCGCCGCCGTCGCCCGCGCCCGCGCCGCGTTCCCCGGCTGGGCCGCCACCCCGCCCGCCGAGCGCGGCGCCCTCCTGCGCGCCGCCGCCCACCGCGTCGCCGCGCGCGAAGAGGAGCTCGCCGCCCTCAACACCGACGAGACCGGCAAGCCCGCCGGCGACGCCCTGGGCGGTGTCCGCGCCGGAGTCGACACGCTCCTCCAGTACGCCGAGCTCGGCCCCCTGCACCGCGGCAAGCGCCCCGCGGCGGCGCCCTCACCGTCGACCTCGCCCTCCCGCACCCGCGCGGAGTCGTCCTCGCGCTCACCCCGTGGAACGACCCCGTCGCCGTCGCCGCCGGCATGCTCGGCGCCGCGATCGTCTCGGGCGACGTCGTCGTGCACAAGCCCAGCGAGCGCAGCCCCGGCACGGGCGCGCTCTTCACGCGGATCCTCGCCGAGGCCCTCCCCGAGGGCGTCCTCACCTCGTCGAGGGCGACGGCGGTCGGCGACGCCCTGGCCCGCACCGAGGGCGTCGCCGTCCTCGCCCACGTCGGATCCACGGCCACGGGCCGTGCGCTGGCCCGCGTCGCCGCCGTCACCGGCGCGCACGTAATCCTCGAGAACGGCGGCAACGACGCGCTCGTCGTCGACGCCGACGTCGACCCGGTCTGGGCTGCAGAGCAGGCCGCCCTCGGCGCCTTCGCCAACGCCGGCCAGATCTGCACGTCCGTCGAGCGGATCTACGTGCACCGGGCCGTCGCCGAGGCGTTCACCACCGCGCTCGTCACCGAGGCCGGAGCGCTGGAGCGCGGGCCCCTCCCCCGCCTGGTCGACGCCCGCATGCGCGACGCCGTGCACGAGCACGTGACCGAGGCGCTCGAGTCCGGCGCCCGCGCCCTCACCGGCGGCGCGCCCGGCGACGGCACCTTCTACCCCGCCACGGTCCTCGCCGACTGCACCGACGAGATGCTCGTGATGACCGAGGAGACCTCGGCCCGGTCGCCTGATCGTCGTCGTCGACGACTTCGACGAGGCGCTCCTCCGCGCCGCCGCGAGCCCCTACGGCCTGGCCGCCACCGTGCTCACCGCCGACATGGAGCACGCGCACCGCGCCGCGGCGGCACTGCCGGTCGGCACCGTCAAGATCAACGCCGTCTTCGGAGGCGCCCCGGGCGGCAGCGCCCAGCCGCGCGGCACCAGCGGCTCCGGCTTCGGCTACGGCCCCGAGCTGCTGGACGATGACCACCACCACGGTCGTCCACTCGGCCTCCCCGTCCTCCCCGGCGGCGCGCGATGAGCCTCGAGGGCTCCGCGCTCCAGCGGGCGAGCGCGCTGGTCGCGCACGTGCGCGAGCACCCGCCGATCGTCGCCGTCGTCGGCGACCTCATTCTCGACTCCTGGTGGCTGGGCGACGCCGAGCGAGTGACGCGCGAGGCCCCGGCCCCGGTCCTCCGCCTCGACGACGTGGTCGACGTCGCGGGCGGCGCGGCCAACACCGCGGCGAACCTGGCCGCGCTGGGCGCCGAGGTCCGCACGGTCGAGTCGCGGGCCGCGATCCCGAGGGCGACCGCCTCATCGCGTCGCTCGAGCGCGCGGGCCTGGACACCGGGTCGATCCTCCGCACCACCGCCGCCACCACGATCAAGACCCGCGTGGTCGGCGGCGACAGCGTCATGCTGGCAGTCGACTCCGGGCCGCACCGCCCGTCGGAGGACGAGATCGGGCAGCTCGCCGAGCTGGCCGTGCGAGCGGCCGAGGGCGCCGACGCCGTGCTCGTCTGCGACTACGGCTCCGGCATTCTCGGCACAGCCGTCGAGCGCGTGCTCGCCGGGCACCGCCCGGACCTGCTGGTGATCGACGCGCACGAGCTCGCCGACTGGGCCTTCGCCCGCCCCGACCTCGTCACGCCCAACGCCAAGGAGGCCGAGGCCCTCCTCGGCTCGACCTCGGCCGCGGCGCGGCACGAGCGTCCGCCGTCCGCGACGCCGCCGACCAGCTCCACGAGCGCTCCGGCGCCCGCCACGTCGTGGTCACCCTCGATCGCGAGGGTAGCCTCGCCCTCGACGAGGACGGCACGGTCAGCCGCACCTTCGCGCAGCCCGCGGAGGAGAAGCAGGCGTCCGGAGCCGGCGACACGTTCGCCGCCACCGCCACGCTCGCCCTGGCGGCGGGCCGCCCCCTCGCCACCGCCGTCGACCTCGCCCAGGCGGCGGCCGACGTCGTCGTCCAGCGCCCCGGCACCTCCGTCTGCTCCGCCGACGACCTCCTCGCCTCCCTCGCCGCCCCCGGCGCCGTGGTCCTCGGCGAGGACCGCCTCGTCGAGGTCCTCGCGGAGGAGTCGCGCCGCGGCCGCCGCATCGTCTTCACCAACGGCTGCTTCGATGTCCTGCACCGCGGGCACACCGCCTATCTCCGCCAGGCGCGAGCTCGGCGACGTGCGGTGGTCGCCGTGAACGACGACGACTCCGTCCGCCGGCTGAAGGGCGAGGGCCGGCCGATCAATCCCGAGGGCGACCGCGCCGGAGTGATCGCCGAGCTGGGCTGCGTCGACTACGTCACGCTCTTCAGCGGCGACACCCCCATCCCGCTGCTCGAGCGCGTGCAGCCGCACGTGTACGTGAAGGGCGGCGACTACAACCCCGACATGCTCCAGGAGGCGGTGGTCGTCCGCTCCTACGGCGGCACCGTCACCACCGTCGGCTACGTGTCCGAGCACTCCACCGCCGAGATGGTGCAGCGCATCCGATCGGCGGCACCGCGGTGATCAGCCGGCGCTGGTCGGGCCACTGGGGACGGCCCACCCTGCCCGAGGCCCCGCTGATCGACGTGCTCGTGCCGACCGTCGGGCGCCGCGCCGAGCTGGCCGCGACCCTCGCCGGTCTCGCCGCGCAGGACGATCCCCCGTTCCGCGTGATGATCAGCGATCAGTCCGACGACGCGGTCGCCGAGAACGATCCGACCGTGCTCGCGATGCTCCGCGTGCTCGAGGCGCAGGGCCGGGCGCCGTTCGTCAGCCGTCACGTCCCGCGCCGCGGTCTCGCCGAGCAGCGCCACTACCTGCCTCCTCCGAGCGCCCCGGCCGTCCTGTTCCTGGACGATGACGTGCGGCTCGAGCCGGGCACGCTGCTCCGCCTGCACGAGGCCCTCGAGCGCCTCGGCTGCGGCTTCGTCGGCTCCGCCGTGCAGGGACTGTCGCACCTCGAGGACGAGCGCCCGCACGAGCAGGCGGCCTTCCAGCCGTGGGACGACGGCGTGCAGCCCGAGCGCGTGCGCCGCGGCACGCCCGAGTTCGACCGCTGGCCCCTGCACAACGCGGCGAACCTGACGCACCTCGCCGCCCGCCTCGACGTGGCCGAGGGCGACTGGCGCGCCTACCGCGTCGCGTGGCTCGGCGCCTGCGTCCTCTACCGCCGCGACGCCCTGGTGGCCAGCGGCGGCTTCGACTTCTGGGAGCAGCCGCACCCCGAGCAGCAGCGGCGAGGACGTCGCCGCGCAGTGGCGCGTCATGGAGCGGTTCGGCGGCGCGGGGCTCATCCCCAGCGGCGCCGTCCACCTCGAGACGCCCACGACGGTCACCGACCGGCGCGTCGACGCCTTCGACCGGCTCTTCGCCGAAGAGCTACACCCCGTAACACCTGCACGGCGACGAAAGGACAGCACGATGGATGCACCCAACCCGATCCAGATCCAGAAGTACCTCTCCGGAATCGACTACCCCGCCTCGAAGGACACGATCGTCGAGACCGCAGAGAAGGAGAACGCTCCCAGCGACGTCCTCGACGCCCTGCGCGCCATCCCGGAGGGCGACTACGACGCGCCCACCGCGGTGAGCTCGGCCGTCTCGAACGTCCGACCCAGCACGCGAGAGGCCCCTCGCGCCCGCCGTCCGGCGGTGGGCGAGGGGCCTCTCCCCGTTCCCCGAGCGCCTAGACGGTCGCGTCCTCGCGCTCCCCCAGCACTCCCGACTCCAGGGCCTGGAACGACAGCACCTTGTAGCCCTCGGACTCGAAGAAGATCGTCGCCCGGTCCGACTCGACGCTCATGACCGTGCCGGTACCCCCTCGCGGTGCTCGACCGACTCGTCGACCGAGAGCGAGCCGTCGGCCGGCGCCGTCGAGGCCGCCTCCTGCTGCGCCTCGTGCTGCTCGCAGCCGTCGCAGTTGCCGCACCACTCCGGGCCCTCGACGCCGAAGTAGTCCAGCAGCACGCGGCGCCGGCACTGCTGCGTCTCGGCGTAGGCGCGCATCATCGACAGTCGCGACTCCGCGATCCGCTCGCGGGAGGCCACGGCGTCGGCCACCGCCTGCACGGCGTCGTCGGCGCTCGCCTCGCGGGTGGGGCGGACGCCCTTCCCGGTCTCGATCAGATCGGCGTCGGCGAGATCGTTGACGAGTCGGGAGAGGGTCCGCGCCGGCTTCCCGAGCTCCTCCGCCAGCTCCGCGATCGTGCGGCCGGGCTCCGCGGTGACCGCGGCCCAGATCACCCGCAGGGCCTGCCTTGTCGACCGAGCGCTTCGCGAAGGCGCGGCGCAGCCCCAGGTCCTCGGCGCGGTAGTGCAGCGCGCCGGTCGCCGGGCTTCGCTGGTCGCGGCCGGGCCCGTCCGATCTCCTGGTAGTAGGCGTCGAGCGACTCCGTGGTCGTCGCGTGCAGCACGAAGCGCACGTCGGCCCGGTCGATCCCCATCCCGAACGCGGAGGTGGCGACCACGACGTCGAGCTCGCCCGCGCGCCAGCGCTCGTGCACCTCGCCGTCGTCCCGGACAATCTGAGCCCCGCGTGGTACGCCACGCGACCGTGCGGCCCTCCGCGCCGATCTCCGCGGCGTACGTCTCGGTCTCCTTGCGCGTGGCGACGTAGACGAGCCCCGGGAGCCGTCCGTAGCTCCGCGCCTCGTCGACCACGGCCGCGCGCTTCTCGTTCTCGCTCTCGTGGCGGTGCACCACCGCGGCGGCCTCTCGGGCCGGTCCACGCCGTGGACCCGCACCTCGGGACGTCCCGTCATGCGCAGGCGCTCGATGATCTCGGCCCGCACGGGGCCGGACGCCGTCGCGGTCATCGCGAGCACGGAGGAGGTCAGCCCAGCTCGCCGCGCACGTCGGCGAGACGGAGGTAGTCGGGCCGGAAGTCGTGACCCCAGCTCGAGACGCAGTGGGCTTCGTCGACGACCAGGAGCGAGACACCGGCCTTCTTCGCGAGCCGCGCCACGTTCTCGGCCTTCGCGAGCTGCTCCGGCGCGAGGGAGCACAGGGAGCGGACCGCCACACCGTCGATGCGCTCCCAGGCCCGGGCGACCGCCGCGGCGCCGAGGAGGAAGTTCACCGCGACGGCGGGAGGCGCCGCGGGTTGCCGCCTCGATCGGCGCGAGCTGATCGGCCTGCAGGGCGACCAGCGGAGAGACCACCGAGGACGACCTCCGCCGCGCTCGGCTCCCGCGATCTGGTACACCGCCGACTTGCCGCCGCCGGTCGCCAGGACCAGCAGGGTGTCGCGTCCGGACGCCGCCGATTCGATCGCCTCGCGCTGCCCCGGCGGGAGCGACGTCCAGCCGAAGTCCTCTCGGGCGATGCGTGCGACGGGGTCGTTCCGAGACGGGTTCATGCCTTCGACGCTACGTCGAACACCCCTTCGACGGACTCCGCTTGACAGGCTCGGGGGAGCTCGGTGAAGCGCTCCCGTACCCTCGTGCCGACCCGCGAGGCGCCGGACGCTCCTGCGGCCCGTTTGTCAACGTCCTGCACGGCGCCGTCCGCCCCGTGCTGGGCTGGAGCTCCCGTTCCGATCAGGAGAGGAGCAGCCATGGCGAACGAGGACCTCCCCGAGCAGACCACCGGAGCCGGCGCGACGGCGGGCGCCGACCCGACCGCCGCCGACGGCGCGCAGACGCACCTCTCCCCGGCGAGGACGCGACGGACGCCTCGATGGCGGGAGCCGCTCCGGGCGGCACCGCCGATCGACCGCGGCACCTCCGATCAGGTCACCGACCTCGACAGCGGAGAGCGATTCCGTCGCCGACGACGACGAGCTGCCCGACGAGACCACCGGCCCGACGATCGCTGACTGACCCTCCCCGGACACGCGGAAGGGCCTCCCCCACCCGCAGGTGGAAGGCCCTTCCTGTCCGTCGCGCTGGTTGCAGTGGCGGACGATCACCGGGTTGAACAGCGTCCCGATCCCCTCGATGTCGATCGCCACCGTGTCCCCGTTCGCGATCGGCCCGATCCCGGCGGGAGTACCGGTGAGGATGATGTCCCCCGGCAGCAGGGTGAACACCCGCGACACGTAGGCCACGATCTCGGGCACCCCGTGGATCATGTCCCCCGGTATTCCCGGACTGCACGCGGCGCCCGTTCACGCGCGTCTCCAGGGCCGCCTCGTTCCAGACGAACTCGGTCTCGATGACCGGCCCGATCGGGCAGAACGTGTCGTAGCCCTTCGCCCGCGTCCACTGGCCGTCGCTCTTCTGCAGAATCGCGCGCCGTGACGTCGTTGGCGATCGTGTAGCCGAAGACGACGTCCTCGTAGTCCTCCGCGCGTCGCTGCGCGCGACGGCGCCGATCACGATCGCGAGCTCGCCCTCGTAGTCCACCTGCCGGCTGTCCGCGGGCAGGACGATCGCCTCGTCCGGTCCAGATCGCCGAGGTGTTGGGCTTGAGGAACATCAGCGGCTCGGCCGGGGCCTCCCCGCCCATCTCCGCCGCGTGGTCCGAGTAGTTCTTGCCGATGCCGACGACCTTCGAGCGCGCGGATCACCGGGGCGAGGAGCTTCGCCTCCGAGATCGGGATGCGCTCCCCCGTCGTGTCGAACCCGGCGAACATCGGGTCCTCCGGCGAGCACGACGAGGTCGTCCTCGTCGACGATCCCGAAGTGGATCGCTCCCCCGTTGTCCTCCGAGGCTGCGTGGCGAATCGCGCGGATCTTCAAGGCGCTGTTCAACCTCGTCATCCATCCGTGCCGGTCCTCGCGGCGTCCGTACTGGCTGCCGGTCAGCTCCTCCCGCAGCGACATCGTGAGCTCGCCGGCGGGCGCGTCCGCGTGCCCGACCGAGAAGCCCTCGCCCTTGAGCTCGGCGATCGGAGTGATGACCGCGGCGGTCCCGCACGCGAACACCTCCACCACATCGCCCGACGCCACTCCGTCGCGCCACTCGTCGATGCTCACGCGGCGCCGCTCGACGCGGTGGCCGCGGTCCTCGGCGAGCTGCAGCACGCTGTCGCGCGTGATGCCCTCGAGGATCGAAGTCCGGACTCCCAGGAGTGACGAGCGTGCCGTCCTTCTTGACCAGCACCACGTTCATGCCGCCGAGCTCCTCGATGTACTGCGACTCCTGCGAGTCGAGGAACAGCTCCTGCGCGCAGCCGTGCTCGTACGCCTCCTGCTGCGGGAGGAGCGGCGAGGCGTAGTTGCCGCCGGTCTTGGCGGCGCCGGTGCCGCCTTCCTTGCCCGCGCGGGCGTAGGCGGTCGAGCAGCCAGATCGACACCGGAGCGACGCCGCCCGAGAAGTAGGCGCACGGCGGGGCTCGCGATCACGTAGTAGCCGACCTTCTCGGCCGCGCGCACCCCCAGGAACGCCTCCTTCGCGAACATGAAGGGCCGCAGGTACAGGCTCGTCTCGGGCTCCGAGGGCACCCGGTCGCCGTCGACCGTCGGCTGGCCGGCGGAGAGACTCCGCGAGGAAGTGCGCGGTCGGCGGCTCGGGCAGGGCGAGCAGAGGCCGAGCGCTGCAGTCGCGCGGCGATCGGCCTCGAAGGGCGGAGCGTCCAGATGGAGCCGTCCGCGTGGCGGTAGGCCTTCATCCCCTCGAAGATCTCCTGCGCGTAGTGCAGGACGCCGCGGCGGGAGTCGAGCGCGATCGGCCCGTAGGGCTGCACGCGCGGCCGGTGCCAGCCGCCGGCGCGCGACCAGCTCGAAGATGTCGGCCCATGTGGTCCGGTGAAGAAGCCGCCGAAGCCGGGGTCGGCCAGGATCCGGTCGCGCTCCTCGGCGAAGCGCGGCTCGGGGTTCGGGGTCACCTGGAAGGCGAGGCCCTGCGGAGCGAGCGGGAGGGGGATGGTCATCAGGGGTTCTCTCTCACGAAGGCGTCGGGGAGGAGGGGCCGCCGGGGCGCGGGTCAGCGCAGGCGCGGGTGACGACCGCGTCGCCGATCGCCGAGGTAGGGGCGGGCGGAGCCGTCGCGGGACTCGATGTCGGCGGTCACCGCCGCCGTCACGCGAGCGGCCTCGTCGGTGTGGCCCAGGTGGTCCAGCAGCAGTGCCACCGACAGGATCGCGGCGGTCGGATCGGCGAGCTGCTTCCCGGCGATGTCGGGCGCGGATCCGTGGACCGGCTCGAACATGCTGGGGAACGCGCCGTCGGGGTTGATGTTGCCCGAGGCGGCGAGGCCGATGCCGCCGCTGATCGCGCCGGCCAGATCGGTCAGGATGTCGCCGAAGAGGTTGTCGGTGACGATGACGTCGAACCTAGCAGGGTCGGTCACGAGGAAGATCGTCGCCGCGTCCACGTGGAGGTAGTCGACGGCCACGTCCTCGTAGGTGGCTCCCACCTCGTCCACGAGCCGCTTCCACAGCGATCCGGAGAAGACGAGCACGTTGGTCTTGTGCACGAAGGTGAGTTTCGAGCGGCGCCTGGGCCAGCTCGAAGGCGTGGCGCACGACGCGTTCGACGCCGTAGGCCGTGTTCACCGAGACCTCGTTCGCGATCTCGTGCGGGGTGCCCTGGCGGATCGCCCCGCCGTTGCCGACGTAGGGGCCTCGGTGGCGCTCGCGGACGACCACGCGGTCGAGCGCCGCTGAAGCGGCGCACGAAAACGCGAAAGCGTTTCACGATAAATGCGAAAACGGTTAAACACCCAGTCCTGAGACTGAACGAAGTACA
>NZ_CEEDEK010000002.1:0-335173 GCF_979253875.1 Rathayibacter sp. AC182
GACGTGCAGGTCAATCGATGAGCGTCGCCCTCCCGGCGACAGTGCAGGCGACCTTCAGCGGCGGGCGCACCGAGCAGGTCGCGGTGGCCTGGGAGGCGTTCGACGCGTCCGTCCTCGATCGCGCCGGCGAGACCCTCGTGGTGCGCGGCGCTCGCGAACGGAGCGGCGACCTGGGCGGTCGCGACCTCACGGCGGTCGGCGGAGTGGACGTGACCGCCTCGGCCGTCCCGCGCTGCGTCGCGGGCAAGGTCGTGCTGACGGGTGACGACCAACCGCGGGACGGAGCCGCAGTGCGCGTCGTCACCTCCGCGGGCACCAGGTCGCGGCCCTCGCGCCGGGTGCTCGAGCGACGACCACGTTCAGCACCCGCTCGACGTCCGTCTCCGCCGGTTCAGCAGCAGTGACCGCCACGACCGGAGGGGCGTCCACCAGCGTCTCGGCCCCTACGGGGGCACTCAGCTGCTGCTAGACTCCCACCGACAACGACGCCGATCGGCCTGGACGAGGGGGAATGCCGGGGCGGTGGCCGTGGAGGTGGTCCTCACCCGACTTCGGCACCAAGACCGTCTCGGTCGCTGCCGGACGGACCGTCACGCAGGCGTTCCTCGACCCGCAAGGCGACCGTCGCCGTGGGCCCGGTGACGGTGGACCTCTCAGCCCAGTCCGGCGGCACGACGCGTCGGACGAGGATGTAGGCGGCGTACGCCCTGACGACCTGCAGCTGATCGAACGCCTCGCGGCGGGCCTGACGTCCGGCCCGCCTCTCGTCGTGTCCTCTCGGCCCCTCCGATGCGGTCAGGGGCGTCGAGTGCGAGGGGTGGTGGGGGCCGGGGTGCGAGCGCTCCGTCCCGCGAGACGCCCGCACTACGAGCCCCGCCGCCGCCCCTGACCAGGACGACGGCGGCTCCGCGGTCAGGTCACATCCCGTCGATGATCATCGCCTCGGTGATGTCGACGTTGCGCTCGAAGGCGAGTTCGGAGAACTCGTTCGAGTAGTTCAGGCCGTAGGCCAGATGTGCGGTTGCTGCAGTTGAGCCGGGCTCCTGCGCCGTCCCATGACTGGAGGAGGGCGACGGCGTAGGCCGGTCCAGGCTCCGTCGACGCACTTCGCGTAGTAGCCGCCGCTGGTGCCGATGCCCAGGGTGTGCCCCATCTCGTGGAGGGCGGTCCCCTCGACCATGGGCAGGTCGGCCTCGAAGCTCATCACTCCGTCGAGGTTGGCCTCGGCCGTCGGGACGCCGGGGTTGTAGAACACGCGGAGGTGCTTGGAGATGCCGGTGCGGGCGTTGTAGCGGTCGACGGCGCTCCGACGGCCGCGTCGATGCGGGCGTAGGCGTCGAGCTGGTCGGCGGTGGGGTTGCGCTTCGCGGTAGACGGTGTAGGTCACCCCGTCGACGGCGGCGTTCGTGATGCGCCAGCGCTGAGCGGTGCTGGTGGTGCAGGTCTGCTGCTGGATCACGGCGCCGTCGACCTGGGCGGAGTCCTTGTTCTCGATGCAGAGGCTGCTGTGGCGGTTGGCGATGCTGCTGTAGCCGTCGCCGACATCCGTGATGCTCCACTGCTGCACGGGCAGAACCGTTGCGGGTCCACTGGCGCACGTCGGCGCCGGGGGTGGTGCTCCAGTCGTAGTCGTCGAGGCAGAGGCCGGAGTGGCGGTTCTTGATCTCGGCGAAGCCGGTGCCGAGGTCGCGGATCTCCACGGCTGGTTGGCGCCCTCGGGGCAGTTCCACTGGCGCACTTCGGCGCCGGGCGTGGTGTCGAACCGGTAGTCGTCGAGACAGAGTCCGCTGTGCTCGTTGCGGATCTCCTGATCGGTGCCGGTCGCGACGGGGGTGGCGGCGGCAGAGGGCGTGCTCACTCCGAGTGTCGTGAGGCCGACGAAGATCGCGGCGGCGAGGGCGCCGAGCACCGTGCTCTGCGCGGGGACGTCGTTGTCCTGGTCATGCGTGTTCCCTTTCCCTGGAATCCCGTGGCCCGACGGACGACGGGAGGCTCGTGACCCTGGAGACCGCCGACCGCTCTCGAGGAGCGATCGGCGGCCTCTCTGGTGCGTCACCGCGCGAGTGCTGCGGTGAGGCGCGCTGGTCTTCGCGCGTGGGGGAGCGGTCAGCCGCAGCGCAGCGCCCGGGTACGCCGCGCTGATCGGTGCGGTGGCCGCACCGACCGTCGCCGTTCCCGACGGTGAGCCGGCGGTGACCGACGCAGCACGGGTCGAGATGGCGATCGTGCCGGTCTTCCCTGCGCCGACCAGCTGCGTCTTCTCGCCCCAGGGGGTGCTCCAGCGGATCGACGCACTGTCGGTGCCGGTGTTCCTGGACGCGATCGTCAGGACGACCTTCCCCGAGATGCATCGCGCGGTGGCGCTGGAGGTGACCTTCGCCGCGGAATCCTCGACCACGACGGTCGTGCGGACGGTCCGGTTGGCCGTCGCGACCTCCTCCGCACGGGTCATGTCGAGCACGGGGAGGCCGTCGGCCGCCCAGTGGATGCGGCGGAGGTAGGCGTCGCGGTTCGATGCTGCCGTCGGCGCGCGCGTGGAACACGAGCACCTCGTTGCCGTCCTCGTCGACCGTGAAGCTGTTGTGCCCCGGGCCCCAGAGGTTCGCGACGGGGTCGCTCTTCACCACCGGCGCGTCCGACTTCGTCCACCGACCGATCGGTCAGATCGGCGCCCGAGGGTGCGACCATGAGCCCGATCGCGTAGGTGCGGTCGACGTTGGAGGCCGGGGTAGGTCAGGAACACCTTCCCGTCCCAGAAGATCGCCGTGGCGCCCTCCGCGACGTTGCTGGTGTTCGTCTCCCAGCCCAGCGACGCGGTGATGAGCTTGCGCGGCTCGCTCGTGAGCCGCCACGGGTTCGCCGGATCGATCGTCGCGATCCAGAGCTCGGCGTCGCCGACGACTCCGCCGGTGATGTAGCGCTGCGACCACGCGACGTAGGTGCGTCCGCCGTCCTGGAACGCGGTCATGTCGAGGCTGATGCCCGGGTGCTGCGCGTCGCGCTGCAGAGCGGAGCCGTCCTGCTTCAGGACCGGTCGGGGCGCCTCCCAGTCGGCGAGAACGGTCCGGTCGCCGCCGGTGCGGAGCTTCTGCGCGTAGGCGGTCACCCGCTGCCAGTCCACGGCGCCGATGCACGGCGAGAAGAAGGCGTAGAGCTCGCCGCCGAGCTCGTGCAGCTCCGGTGCCCAGTAGCAGCCGGCGATGCCGGCGGTGCCCTTCTGCACGATGACGCTGTCGGGCGCGGTCCGCAGGCCCTCGATTGTCAGGGCGCTGCGGAGGAACATGCCGGGCTGGTCGTCGCCGCGGTCGTCGGTCGAGATGAAGAGGTAGCGGTCCTTCCACTTCAGGATGTTCGGGTCGGCCTCGGCCCGGAGGAACAGGGCGGCGTAGTCGCGCTGCCGCACGGTCCCCGAGACCTGGTAGGTGCCGGGCTTCGAGGTGTCGACCGCGGCGAGGTCGGCGGCCGACCAGTCCACGGGCAGCTGCTTCGTCGATCCGTCGGTGTACGAGGCGTCGCCGTCCCGGGCGTCGGCACCGCGGCGCCCTGGGCGACCGTGGTACCGGCGACCTGGACGGTGGTGTTGCGGAGGCGGCCCAGGCGGTTCTCGAGGCCGGTCGCGGCCGGGGCGGGGAGCACCAGGACGTTCGAGGGCACCGCGCCCTCGATCGTCGTCGTGGCGGCGGGGTCCGACAGGGTCAGCCCGCCGGCGCGGAGGTCGCCGCGGGTGGCGGGGTCGGCGAGATCGCCGAACGAGCGCGAGTACTCGGCTCCCTGGGCGTCCTTCCAGGTGACGCGGTAGACGCCGGCGGCCGAGTCCCGGACGGCGCGGGGATCGACGGCCGCGGACACTCCGAGGTCGAGGAATCCGGCCGGCTCGTACGCCACGAGGTCGGTGGAGGTGAACAGCAGGGGAGTGCCGCGGTGCGCGGGGTCGGACGTCGCCGTTCGCGAGCGTGCGGGTGGCGAGCACGCCGTAGCCGCCGTCGGCGAGCGAGAACACGTACGGGTCGCGGAGCGTCCGGGTCTCGACGAGGTCGAGTGTGCCGGTCAGCTGCGCGTCGGCGAAGAGCACGCCGTAGTTCTCGTTCAGGGCGGTGGTGCCAGTGCGGGTCGCGCCGAGGCCGAGGTGCATGCTGTACGCGAGCTTCGGGCCGTAGACCTGAGTGGCGAGGGGCGTGCGCTCGTACGAGAGCAGGTAGCGCGCCTGCGCCGTCGGGAGGACCCGGACGTCGAACGCCTTGGCGCTCGTCGCGGTGCCGGAGGCGCAGCTGGGCGGTGACGACTCCCGAGACCGCGGCCGAGCCGGTGACGCGGAGTGCGCCGTCGACCACGCCGAGACCGGCGGTGCTCGTCGTCCAGGTGATCGTCGAGCCGGTCGGGGCGGCAGGGCAGGACCTCGCCGTCGGCGACGGTCGGACGCAGGACGACTCCCTGCGCGAGCGCGTCGAGATCGGCCTGAGGGTTCTGCGTGGCGACCGTGAGCTCGAAGGAGCGGCTCGGTGGTCGCTCCGCCGAGCGCGAGCGACGCGGTCAGCGTGACGGGCACGTCCGATCCGCTACTGGGCCGGGTGACGACTCCGGTGCTGCTGATGCGGGCCGGGTCGGAGCTCGTCCGCGTGATCGAGGCCCTGCGCACCCGTGGTCGGGAGGCGGAGGTCCGCGGTCACTCTGCCGGGTCGAGGTCGATCGCCGCGGCGTCCGAGGCGAGTGCCGCCGTGCGGACGGCGGGGTCCACCCCGGTCCAGTAGGCGTCCGAGACCTGCTGGGCGGTCAGCGCGGAGGTGCGGATCTCGAAGTCGCGCACCCACCGCGGTAGAAGGGATCGGGGTAGGAGGAACGGCCGATGTACCCCACGAGATTCGTACCGAGGGCGGACACGGAGCGGTTCGTCGTGACCTGCGAGATGAGCCGACCGTTGTAGTAGCCGGTGAGCTTCCCGGGCTCGAGCACGGTCGTGTAGAGGCCCCACTGCGCGTCGGTGGTCAGGCCCGGCCGGAGTGCTCGAGCCCGAGATCCCGGCCTCGGTGGTCCACGGGGCGGAGGGGTTGCTGCTCGCCGTGATGACGGACTTGAAGCGGCCGGAGGGGTCGCGCGGGTTGAGCAGCCAGTACTGCGACGGCAGGTTCTCGGTCGTGCCGAAGAAGGCCGCCGCGTAGTTGCCCGCGCCGGTGTCGTTGCGCAGCCAGGACTGGATGGTGAGGGTGTCGCGGCCGTCGACGAGGCCGCGGGGCATCTCCACGTACGCGGCCGAGCTGCCGCTCGCGCCGCCGGGGAGGCGCAGCTCGTCACCGACGACGCTCGCTCCGGTGCCCCGGAGGACGGCGTCGCGGCCGCCGCCCGAGGAGTCGGGGACGGTCGTGCCGGTCAGCTGGGAGAAGTCGTACTGCACGAGGAGGTCTTCCGCCGCGGCTGCGGGTAGAGCGGGGAGGGTCACCCCCGCTGCGACGACGATCGAGGCGAGGACCCCGGTGAGGGCGGTCCTCCAAAGACGGACGGAGGTCATCGATACTCCTTCGTATCTGCGGCGCCGCTCGGCGCGTGGTGGATCGAGGTGGACGCACGAGCGCGGCCGGAAGCCGGGCGGGAGGACGCTGAGCGCCCTCCCGCCCGGAGTGGTGCCGTCAGCTGCAGCGCGCGGCCGTGTACGTCGCGGTCACCGGCGTCTGCACGCCGCTCGCGGTCGCGGTCCCCGTGAGGGTCCCCGCGGCCACCGACGTGGCGCGAGTCGAAGATCGCGAGGGACGAGGTCTTCATCGCGCCCACCTGCTGCACCTTCGCGCCCCAGGGGGTGCTCCAGCGGATCTCGGCGGCGCTGGCGCCCGTGTTCTTGGCGGTGAGGGTGACGACGACCTTGCCGGCGACGCACCGCGAGACGGCCGTGGCGGTGACCGGGGCGGTCGAGGCCTCGACGATGACGGTGGCGCGGACGGTCCGGTTGCCCGGCGCGACCTCCTGCGCCTTCGTCAGCGACAGATCGAGTGCGCCGTTGGCGCGCACGTTCACGGCCTTGAACCAGGTGTTGCGGTCGGCGTCGAAGAGGCCGCCTGCGCCGTTCGGGTCGCTGGCCTGGTGCGGCTCGGGTAGGGCCGCGCGTGGTAGGCGAGGAGGAGGTTCCCGGAGGTGTCGTGGAGGAAGGAGTTGCTGCCCGCCGCCCGCGTGGTCCTTCGTGTAGTAGTCGTCCTCGTCCGCTCCGATCCGCCCGGCGGAGGTGTCGTTGGTGGTGAGCACGGGGAACGGCGTCTGCGTCCAGCTGGCGGGGTTCTGCAGGTCCGCGGTGGCGTCTGCACTCAGCATGCCGAGGGTGTAGAACTTGTCGACGGTCCCGCCGGAGTAGGTGGGATGTGGATCTTGTCACCCTGCTGCACCATGAACGGCGCCTCGACGATGCCCTGGTCGCGGCCCTCGGTGGTGTCGGACGGAGTGGGCGACTGCTTGCCGATCTCCCGGCTGGCTCTCGCCGTAGACGCGGCTGAGCGTTCCGTCGACCAGGGGACGGTGCCCTTGGGTCCCTGCTTCACCTTCGAGATCCGGATCTGCTTGTCGATCGGCATGACCCGGTAGCCCTGCTTCGCCCCGGCCTCCATGCGCTCGAAGTAGCTGACGTCGAAGGCGGCGCCCTCGAGGATCACCGGCTCGCCCCAGTTGCCGCGCTCGAGGAATCCGCCGGCCGCGATCGACGCGTCGGTGCCGGTGTAGGGGATCAGGACGGTGTTGTCGCACCAGCCGCCGACGGGCGCGTAGCCCTTGTTCATGCCGGCGACGATCCACCAGGTGCCGTTGATCTTGTGGAACTCCTGCGCCCAGATGAAGCCGCCCCAGCCGTAGTGCGTGTTGGGGAACTCGCCCTCGCGTCCGGGAGTGCCGGCGTCGGGGTCGAGGACGATCTGCTCCGGAGCGTCCTTGAGACCCTCGATCGTCGTCGCGCGCTTCAGGCCGATCTTGCGGTAGCTCTGGCTCTCGTTCACGGGCTCGAGCGAGGACTGGGCGTAGTGCGAGCCGGTGAGGTAGTAGTAGCCGTCGTCCTCGTTGAAGAACACGTGCGGATCGGCGCGGGCGTCGCTGACCATCTCCTCACGGTGCTGCTGCACGGTGCCGGTGACCTCGTAGGTGCCGGGCCGGGTCGTGTCGAGCGACTCCTCCGCCCAGTCGACCGGGAGGTTCTTGGTGGAGCCGTCGTTGTAGTCGAGCACGACCTGGTCCGGGAGTGCGGTGTCGACGGCAGCGGCGGTCGCGCCCTGCGGCACGCTCGCTCCGACCGGCTTCACGCCGGTGTTCTGCAGATCGACGTAGTTCTTGTAGAAGAGGTCGAACTCGGTGGTCGTGAGGCTGGAACTCGCTCGCCTGGTTCTGAGTGGTGAACGACGGGAGACCCGCGCCCTGCACGCCGAGAGTCCGGGCGTCGGCTCGGGTCGTGGCGCCCGGGGTCGTGCCCGCGGCGAGGTCGTTCAGCAGCGTGACGCGGCCCTCGCCGGTGAGCAGGTCGGTCCAGAAGACCTTGTACTTCTGCGCCGCGGCGTCATGGACGATGCGCGGATCGGTGACGACGGAGCCCGGTGCGAGGCGGATCGCGCGCTGCTGGGTGAGCGAGCGCCCGTCGGGCGAGGTCCAGAGGTAGACGGAGTCCGTGGCGTTGTTCTGGCCGGCGACCGCGCCGAGGGACCCGTCCGCCGTGCGGAACAGGCTGGGCGAGCCGACCTGCGCGTTCGGACGATCGGCCTGGTTGCCGTCGTTCGCCACGGAGAGGATCGCCTGCGATCGGTTCAGCGGCTCCCACGTGCTCGCGCCGGTGGGCAGCGCCGCGGCGTAGAGCGCGTCAGCGCGGCGATCGTCGTTGTAGGCGATCGGATCGTCCTTGACGCCGTTCGTCGTGGTGACCGTCTTGACGTAGGTCGCGATGCGGCCGCCGGGAGCGACGAGGCGCGCGTCCCAGGCGAAGGTCTGGGCGACGCCGTCGACCGCGGCCTGCACGCGGACGGCGACCGGTGCCGGGGTGAGCCCGGTCGTGTCGACCGCTCCGTTCGCGGCGATGCGGGCGGCGCCCGCGCCGGTCGCGCTCCAGGTGATCGTGCGTCCGAGCACCTGCGAGGGCAGGTCCGGAGGGCGTCGACGGCACGGCGAGCGCCGCTCCGACATCGGTCGCGACCGTCGTGCTCTCGGCGCCCAGCTCGGCGCTCGTGAGCGCTCGATCGTAGACGCGCAGGTTGTCCAGGAGTCCGGTGAAGTACTCGCCGCCGCCCCAGTTCGCCTTGCCGACCTGCAGCACGCCCCCGGCCGCCCCGAGGATCTGCGTCAGGTCTTGCCGGACGCATTCACCGCCACCGGCTTCCTGTCGACGTAGACGCGGGCCGAGGAGCCCGAGATCACGAGGTCGACGTGCTTCCACGCCGTGGTCGCGCTCGGCGCGGTCAGGTTGCCCGAGGTGTCGCGGCTGCCGGCGTTGTCGTAGCGCTCGACGGTGATCCCCGTCGTGCGATCGAGGATCCCGAGGTAGTGCTCCTGCGCGAACTCCTGGCGCACGGCGGAGCGGGCGGCGAAGACCGACCAGCCGGTGTTGGTGGTCGAGTCGGGCCTGCTGTCGTACGAGAGCGTGATGCTGTCGCGCCCCTTCAGCAGGGGAGTGCCGTCGGCGGCCTTCACGTCGAGCCAGAACGACGGGGAGAGGCGCACGGCCTGTCCCTGCCCCTCCTGCCCTGCGATGAGGGCTGCGGTGCCCTGCAGCTCGCGCGGGCCGAGCGGGTCCGTGAACGCACCGCCGCTGGGCGCCGCGTCGAACGTGAACGAGCCGAGCAGGCTCTGCTCGGGGTCGGAACCGCGGCCGCGGCCCCGGTCCTCGGCGGCCGCCACGGGCACGGTGCTGCTCGCGACGAGCGCGGCGGCGGCCAGGGCGGCGATGGTCAGGGAGCGTGTGCTCGAGTGTCGTCGTCTCGTCCTCATCGACAAGAGTCCCTTCGGGTTCGTCTTCGAATCCGCGCCGCTGCGGTCTGCCTGCTGGTGATCGAGATCGACGAGAGGGTTCCGCGCGGTGTGGTGATCGGACCGTATCGTTAATTGTTCACGGTAACAAGGCAGACGGATCGCCGTGTCGTCTGCGCTGCAGACGAGGACCCGGCAGGACGGCGGCGCCCGCCCGGCCGGGTGGGACCAGTCCCCTCGTGGTCGAGGCTGAGAACCTGTTTCCGTGTTGCCAGGATGTCGAGTGGACGACGCCCGAGCACACTGTCGAGGATGTCGTCCGCTCAGGGCTCTCGCCCATCCCACCCAGAGCATCACGGCTAGCCGCTTCGGATCAGTGAATGGCGAGCTCGGTGCCGGCGACGGCTGAGGAGCCGAGGTCACTCTTCGGGAGGGCAGTGCCCGTCGAAACGGCGTCGGTCCAGGCGCCGGTGGTGCCGACGGCCGCGAAGTTCGAGTTCAGCAGGGCGAGCAGCGTGGTGTGCACGGTCTCTGCGTCGACGGAGCCGGCCGCGTTCGAGATCGCGATGGCGCCGGTCGCGTCCGACAGGACCTCGGCCGCGAGTCCGTGCGTCTCGGCTTCGGCGGCCGAGGCGAGGATGCAGTTGTTGGTCATGTAGCCGACCAGGGTGATGGTGTCGACATCGTGCCCGCGCAGCCAGGAGAGCAGATCGGTGCCGGCGAAGACCGTGCCGAAGCGCTTGGTGATCGACGTCCACTCGGTCGTGCGGCGGCGCTCGATCTCGGGGTGCAGCGCGAAGCCCTCTGTGCCGGGGGCGAAGACCGGAGCGCCCTCACCCGCGCTGTGCTGGAAGGCGGCGATGGGGATGCCGGCGGTGGTTGCGGCGTCGATCGCGGCGGCGATCCGGGGGAGCGAGGAGGCGTGTGGCGGGAAGCGGATCTCGAGAGGTCCGGCGAAGTACTCCTGCTGGACGTCGACGAGGATCAGGGCGCGGCGGGGTGCGGTCATGGTGTCGTCTCCTGGGTGTGCGGGGCGGTGCTCCGATCCTGACGGCGGATGCTCGGCGCGACCAGTGGCACACCGGCACCCCCTACGATGGATCCGGGCCAAGCGGAGGAGGTGCCCGTGCGGATCGCGATCCACGCCGTCGACGGCGTCACGATGTTCCACCTCTCGGTGCCGCAGACGGTCTTCGACGAGGTCCGGCGACTCGGGATCGCGGAGTGGGAGACGGTGCTCTTCGCCGACCGGCCCGGCTCGATCCGCACGGCCGAGGGCTACCGGATCGACGGTGTCGAGGGTCCGGAGGCGGCCGGAACCGCCGATCTCGTGGTGATCCCCTCCTGGATCGACGACGGACGCGCGCCCGGCGCGGACCTCACCCGCGTGCTCCTGGACGCGCACGCTCGCGGCGCGTGGGTCGCGGGTCTCTGCCTCGGCGCGCTCGTCCTGGCCGACGTCGGCCTGCTCGACGGCCGTGCGGCGGTGACCCACTGGCAGGCGGCGGCGGGGATGGCGGCGCGCCACCCGTCGATCGCGGTGGACGCCACCGCCCTCTACCTGGACCTGGGCGACGTCCTGACCTCCGCGGGCACCGCGTCCGGTCTGGACGCCTGCCTGCACGTGGTCCGCAGCGCACTCGGAGCGGAGGCGGCGAACCGGGTCGCGCGCAGCCTCGTCGTCGCGCCGCACCGCGAGGGCGGGCAGGCGCAGTACATCGAGCGGCCGCTGCCCCAGGAGCCGGAGGACGACCGCATCGCGCGCGCCTCCGCCTGGGCCCTGGCGCACCTCGAGGAGGAGCTGAGCGTCGAGCGCCTTGCGGCGGTGGCGCTGATGAGCCGTCGCTCGTTCGTGAGGGCGTTCCGTGCGGCGACGGGGACCACTCCGGCCTCCTGGGTGCGCTCGCGCAGACTCGATCATGCGCGTCGGCTGCTCGAGACGACCGATCTGACCGTCGACCGCATCGCGGCGGACTGCGGATTCGGGAACCCCGTCACGCTGCGGCAGAACTTCGCGCGGGCGTTCGGCAGCACGCCGTCCGGGTACCGGTCCCGCTTCGGCGCCCGGTGACGAGGCGTGCACCCTTGGCGGCAGCGAGGGTGCGCGCGATCACGCGCCCTTCTGGACCGAGGTGCTGATCGGCGTCTCGTGAGCGAACAGATCGAGGACCGGGCAGTGCGCGTCGACCGCGCTGCGCAGCTCCTCGTATCGCTCCTCCTTCTCGGGGCCGGTGAGGGTGACGGAGAGGCGGACAGCGGTGAACCCGGCACGCACCGCCTCGTCCTTGCCGAAGAGCCGGGCCGCGTCGAGGTCGCCCTCGGCCTGCACGTCGATGGAGTCGAAGGGGATCCCCAGAGCGTGGGAGTAGAGGCGGAAGACCACGACCTGGCAGGAGATCAGCGCGCCGAGGGCGACCTCCACAGGGCTCGCGGCGACGTCGTCGCCCGCCAGAGCCGCGGAGCTCGTCGACGAGGAACGAGTGCCGGCCGGCGGTGATGCGGCTGGCCACGGCGCCCTCGCCGCCCCCT
Source organism: Rathayibacter sp. AC182 (assembly GCF_979253875.1). NCBI lineage: Bacteria > Bacillati > Actinomycetota > Actinomycetes > Micrococcales > Microbacteriaceae > Rathayibacter > Rathayibacter sp. AC182. The sequence goes on from NZ_CEEDEK010000002.1 coordinate 11,443, forward strand.
CCGACCCGGTAGGTGAGGTGGGCGGACGAGCGGTCGGCGTCGATCCGCTCGCCCCACGCGGTGGACGCGGCGTCGAGGCGCTCGGAGCGGAGCGCGGGGGAGGAGTCCAGGGTGATGGCGGTGTCGGTGAGGGTCATGCGGACACCGTAGGCAGACGGAAGCCGGACTGATCGAGGGACGGCGTCACACCGGGTCATACGGGAGGCGAGGTCACCCCGTCCGGAGCCGACGGCGTTCGCGCCACCGGAATGGTGCACGAGGAGCGGGCGTTGCCCCGAGGGTGACGATCGAACCCGTGGTGCTCGAGGACGTGCTGGCTTCGCTCGAGGTGACGCTCGGGGCGACCCGGCGCGTGACGGTGCCGCCCGGGGAGCGCCTCGGACTCGCACCGGGCGCCGTCGTGCTCCTGTACGTCGTCGAGGGCGCGATCACCGCGCTCGCTCCGTGCGCGACCGCCTGCGAGCTCGACCTCCCCGCCGGCGAGGCGACGGCCGTCCGCCCGCCGCGGGCGCTGCGGGCGGGTGACGCTCTACTGACGTTCGGCGGGCAGCCCGTGGAGATCGCCTCCCGGTCGGGGCGCGGCTGACCGTCGTCGAGGTGCAGCTCGAGGCCTCGGCATGCCTCCTGCCGCTGCCGGAGCTGGTGATCGCCGGCGGGTTCGCGCGGCTCGAGCCGGCCGCGGCGGCGCTGGCGGCGCAGCTCGGCACGGCCGTCGACGGGACGGTGCGGTCGGGTGACCCCGTCATCTGCCTGCTGATGGTGCGCACCGTGCTGCTGTCGGTGGTGCGGGCGTGGGCCGTCGGCGACACCGCCGCTGCGCTGCCGACGACCGGCGACGCCTACCTCGACCGGGTGGTCGCGGCGGTGGACAGCGAGCCGGGCCTCGAGTGGACGGTGGACCGCCTCGCGAGCATCGGGGCGATGTCGCGGACGGTGCTCACGGAGCGGTTCCGCGCGGCCTTCGGACGCACCCCCGCGGGCTACGTCACCGAGGTGCGGATGCGGCGGGCGAAGGACCTGCTCGAGGCGGGGCGCAGCGTGTCGGAGGCGTCGCGGGCGCTCGGCTACTCCTCCGACGACGGCTTCCGCCGCGCGTTCCGGCGGCACGTCGGCGTCGTGCCGTCGCAGTGGCGGACGGCACGACGCGCGGCGTGAGCGCTCAGACGGCGGACCGCCGGTTCGACGAGCCGAAGAGTGCCGCGCCGAGGAGGAGCAGGACCGCGCCGATCGCATAGTCGGCCTCGACGCCGACCTGGTCGACGAGCACGCCGCCGACGCCGGCGGCCACCACGATCGCGGCCTGGAAGCCGACGACCACGAGGCTGCCGCCCGCCTCGAGGCGGTCGGTCATGCGGTGGCCGACCCAGGCGTTGACGATGATGAGCCACGAGGCGAAGAAGAAGCCCCAGACGAACACGGCGACGGCGACGGCGGCGATCAGACCGGGGAGCAGGAGGACGGCTCCCACGGCGATCGCGATGGCCACCGGCGCGACGACGCCGAAGAAGGCGAAGGAGCGGTCGATCACCGATCCGATGACGATGTTGCCGATCAGGCCGCCGGCGCCGAAGAGCGCCAGCAGACCGACCACTGTCGCGGCGTCGACGCCGTCCGTGCGCTCCAGGGCGAGCCGGATGTACGTGTAGGCGAGGAAGTGGCCGAGGACGATCAGGACGTGCCCGGCGAAGCCCTGGCGCACGCCGCGGCGGCGCACCGTGTCGAGCAGGATCCCGAGCCCGGCGGCCGGAGCGGCGGGGACGCTCGGGAGGACGAGGCGCAGCGGGACGGCGAGGAGCGCGGTGAGGACGCCGATCAGGACGAACGCCGCGCGCCGGTCGACGAGCTCGCTGAGGATCACGCCGAGAGGGACGCCTGCCACGGTCGCGAGGGAGAGCCCGGCGCTGGTGAACATGGTCGCGCGCCCCACGCGGTCCTGGCCGGCGACCCGGGCCGCGACGGTGATCGACATGGACCAGAAGGCGCTGATGGCGGCTCCCAGCAGGAGTCGCGAGAGCAGCACGAGCGGGAGGGTGGGCGCGAGACCGGCGAGGATCCCGGAGACGCCGGCGGCGACGGCCGTCCAGAGCGAGCAGGCTGCGGCGGTCGAGCCGGGGGACCATCAGGCCGATCGTCGGAGCCACGAGGAGGCCGACGAACGCGGTCACCGTGACGGTCTGGCCGGCCTGGCCGGGCGTGACGTCGAGTCCGGCCGCCATCTCGGTGAGGACGCCGTTGGGCAGGAACTCGGCGGTCACCAGCCAGGAAGCTCAGGAGCATCAGGACGACGAGGGGCACGTAGGGGAACCGCCTCGCTGTCGTCTCGGGGCGGACGACGGGGAGGGACGCGCCGAGGGCATGTGCTCGAGTCTGGCGGTGCGGTGACGCCGCCGCCCGACCGGACGGCCGGGGGATCCGACCGGACGACCGCGGGACGGCGAGCGCCCTGCGGCGCGGCCTCCGCGCCTGAGTCCCGCCCGCGCCCGCGGAGCCGGTGCGGTGATTCAGGGCGCTCGGAGGGTGTTCGGACGGCCTTCGCTCAGGCGGGACCGGGATGATCGACGCTGATACCCGACGGAAGGTCTTCTGTGAGCACTCTCAAGCGCATCCTCAGCATGGCGTCGAAGGCGCTCGACTCGAAGAGCTCGACGAGCTCCGCCGCGCGCCCCGCCTCCTCGAGCGGAGGGACGGACTGGCGCGATCTGGTCCGCACCGCCGCCGACAAGGTGACGGGCGGCTCGCGCCCCGCTCCCCAGTACGGCGCCCCCGCGCCCCGCGATTCCTCTCGACCGCAGGACGCCCGCCCCGGGCAGCCGGTCGTGTCCGCGGAGGATCGCGCGGCGATCGCGCGCTACGACTACCTCCTCCGCACCGCCGACCCCGAGCAGCTCGAGCAGGTGCACCGCGACGCGTTCGCGAAGCTGACGCCGGCGCAGCGCTCGCGTGGTCGAGGCGCGCCTGCGCGACGAGCTGCCCGCGAACGAGCAGCCGCGCTCCTCGGCGCCCGACGACCTCGCCCGTGCGGCCACGCGCGGCGAGGCGCAGAACCCCGGCTTCCTCAAGAAGATGTTCTCGAAGCCCGGCACCTGGAGCCCTCGCAGGCGCCGGAGTCGGCGCCGTCGCGGGGGTCGGCCTCGGTGCCGCGGGCGGTCTGCTCGCAGCAGTCGCCGGCGGCGCGGTGCTCAGCAGCGTCGGCGGCTCCCTCCTGCAGGGAGTCGATCTCGGAGGGCCTGAGCGGCTTCGGCGACCTCGGGGAGTTCGGCGACATCACCGGCTCGGCGGGCGACTTCGTCTCGGGTGCGGGCGAGCACGTGTCGGGGCTCGGCGAGCAGGTGTCGGACTTCCAGATGCCGGACCTCGGCGACCTCGGGTCGTTCTTCGACCGCTAGACCGCTGGACCGCTGGACCGCCAGGCCGCTGGACCGCCAGTCCGCTGGGCTGCTGGTCCGCTGGTCCGCCCGGCCGTCGGACCCGCTAGGCGTCGGATCGTCCCCGGGCCCCGGACGGGCGCGGCGCCGCACGAGCAGTGCGAGCGCCGCGCCGACGATCCCGACGAGCAGCAGCGCGCCCCGGTGATCGCGACCGCGGTCGTCGACCAGTCCGGCAGGATCCGCACCACCGTGCCGTCGAGGAGCGTCCAGTCGCAGGACGCGCCGAGCGGCCACCACGACCACCCCGCCGCGCAGCAGCTCGCCCTCCTCGGCGGGCACTCGCGCGACGCTCGCCAGGCACGCGGCGTCGAACCCTCGACGGGCGAGCGCGGCGTACTGCAGCGGAACGAGCGCCAGGAGCGCGATCCCTGCGAGCGCCACGACGCCCGAGGTGAGGGCTGCGAGTCGTCGGGGCGTGACGCGCGTACGGGTGCGCGGGCGGTCGGGGGTCGGCTCGCTCATCCTCCGATCGTGCCACGGTCGACTGAGGGGAGCCCTCCGCCCGGATGGTCCCCGCGACCGGGGGCACGTACCCTCGGTGCATGGGGACTCTCTTCTCGCTGCTGACCGTCGTGCTGATGGTCCTGGCGCTCGTGGACGTCGTGCGCCAGCCGGACAACGTCGTCCGCAACCTGCCCAAGATCGTCTGGATCCTGCTGATCGTGTTCATCCCGCTCATCGGAGTGACGATCTGGTTCCTGCTCGGGCACGAGTGGAAGCGGGGCGAGGGCGGCTCCTTCATCCCCGGCGGGCGCACGCCCCGGCAGCGCCGGCGCCCGGCGGCGCCGCAGACGATCGTCGTGCGGCCCGCGCAGAAGTCCACGGAGGAGCAGCTCGCCGACCTCGAACGCGAGGAGGCGCACTACGCCCGCCTCGCAGAAGCGGCGTCGCCGGCTCGAGGGCGAGCGACCGCAGGACGCCTGATGCCGCCGTCGGCGCGGACGGACCCGCGCCGGCGACTCCGGCTCAGCCCGTGGTCGCGAAGTTCGACGCGCTCCACTGCACAGAGGCGATCTTGGCCTGGCCGGCGATGCTGGGGTGGAAGTAGTCGACCTTGCCGATGAGGCTGCTGGTGACCGGAGTGGCGGTCAGCGCTCCGCCGTCGTAGTCGCAGAGCGTGCCGGCGGCGGCGCAGGCGTTCTGCAGAGCGGTGTTGTACTGGGCGGTCCGCGTCTTGGCCGCGGCGGCGGAGGCGCTGGCGGCCGTGGTGCTCAGCTTCGCGCCGGTGGCGGAGACGCCCCGGGTGGTGCGGCAGATGTTGCCCGAGGACCAGATGACGGCTCCGAAGCCGCTCCGGACGACGGCCCACTCGCCCGCGACGTTGGGCATGGAGGCCAGCACGATCTTGGCCGCGGGCCAGGTGCTGCGGATCTTGGTGATCGCGGTCGTCGCCGATGCGCTGAAGGTCGAGGCGGGCGTCATCGTGTAGCCGTCGGCGGCGACCGGGTTCTTCGCCGAGCACAGGTCGTTGCCGCCGATCAGCAGGGTCACCACGTCGGGTTTGACTCCCGCGGCGACGGCGGTGTCGACGCGCGAGGGGACGGCGGCGATGAGGTCGCCCGAGACCGAGTAGTTCACGGCGGTGACCGTGGTGCCGGGGTTCGCCGCGCGCAGGCGCTGGGTGAAGGAGTTGACGGTGGTGTTCGTGCCGGTCGACCAGTTGTTGCGCGGGCAGTCGGCGAACGAGCCGCAGGTGCCGTAGCCCTGGGTGACGGAGTCGCCGAGGGCGAGCACGGACAGCGTGGGCGTGGCGGCGGACGCGGCACCGGCGGGCACCAGGGCGGTGGTCAGGGCGAGGACGGCGCCGGCGGCCAGAGCGGCGAGGCGGCTCCTCCCGGCGGATCGGCGCGGGCGGGGAGGACGTGACTCGGCATGGGGGATCGCTCTCGGTCATCGGCGACGGGGGCCGCCGAGGTCGACGCTAGGTCCCAGGGGCGTCGGGCGCTCCTGCGGCTCTGGCCCCAGAACGGCCGGAATGCGGTTGCCGTTCGTCAGGGGGCCGGGCGGAGGATCCGCAGTCGGCTGATCGCCAAGCCGAGCGCGCCTGCCAGCACGAACGCGACGGCGATCGCCGCGACGTAGACGGCCACCGAGCCGTACCCGTTCGCCGGGTCCAGGAACGGGTAGGGCACCCAGCCGTCGGTCGCACCGCGCACCAGGACGACGACCAGCCAGACGACGGGGTACAGCACGACGACCCAGAGGCGCCGCCACGGGAGGGGAGGGCGATCGCCCACGAGCAGCCAGTCGAGCACGCCGTAGAGGGGGAACAGCACGTGCATTACCGTGTTCGCCCACGGCAGCGTGACCTCGCCCGCGAGACCCGCGAGCAGCAGGTTGTAGACGACTCCGACGATCGCGATGTACCCGGTCGCGGCACCGCGCGCGAGCACGAGCCCGCCGCTCTGCGGACGCCGGGCGAGCGAGAGGCCCCCGGTGACGAGCAGGATCGCCGCGAGCAGGATGTTGCCCTGGATGGTGAAGAAGCCGAAGAAGTTCCACGGGATGAGCGGGGTGCGCGAGGCGGTGTCCAGGGCCGTGGCCACGACGGCCGCGAGCACGGTCAGGGCGACGACGATCCGGACGAGGGCGACTGCGGTTCTCATAGCGCTCCTTCGGGTGACGGCGTCACTGCTCTGCCGAGAGTACCGGCGAGTCCGCGGCGCTAGCCTGACCAGGTGCTCACGATCGGTGTCGACCTCGCTGCGGAGCCGGCCCGAACGGCCCGGGCCGCCGTGGAGTGGAGCGCGGGGCGGGTGAGGATCCGCGAGGTCGCCCTCGACTCCTCCGACGCCGCCATCGTGACCCTGTCGCGCGGCGCGACGACGGTCGGCATCGACTGCGCGTTCGGCTGGCCGCTGGAGTTCGCCGCCTTCGTGCACGCCCACACGCGTCGGGAGGTCGCTCCGCGCAGCCTCGCAGGGCGCGACTGGCGCCGGCGCCTGGCGTACCGGGAGACGGACCGCGCGGCCCGCGAGGCGACCGGCCGCTGGCCGCTCAGCGTCTCGACCGATCGGCTCGGCATGACCGCGATGCGCTGCGCCGAGCTGCTCGAGGCGTTCGAGGAGGAGGGCGAGGTCGTGGACCGGTCCGGGGCCGGTCGTCTGGTGGAGGTGTATCCGTCAGCGGCGCTCCGGCACTGGCGAGATCGACACCGCGGGCTACAAGACCCGGCCCGAGGCGGTGCCGCGTGCGGTCGACGCCCTGCGCCGCGCCGCTCCGTGGCTCGAGGGACCCGCGGAGGCGTTCGCGCTGATGGCGCGCTCGAACGACGCGCTCGACGCGGTGATCGCGGCGCTGAACGCCCGTGCCCACGCGCTCGGCGCGACGCTGCCGATCCCGGAGGAGCACCGCGAGGCCGCCCGTGCGGAGGGCTGGATCGCGCTGCCGACCGGGCCGCTCGCCGAGCTGGTCTAGACGCCGAGCTGGTCTAGACGCCCAGCCAGTCGAGCGCGCCCGTGAGCAGGGCCCGGTGCGCGGGGGAGTCGTACGAGGCGGCCGTGTGGCCGAGCGCGTCGTAGACGGTGCGGCCCCCGCTCGGACGCTCGAGCGCCCAGATCAGGGGTGGTCGATCCCCTCGTGCTCGTGGACCGCCAGGACCTCGGCCGACGGCGAGACCTCGAGCCAGGAGTAGCGCTCGTCCTCGAGCTCGAAGTCGGCGGCCCCCGCGGTGACCGGGTGCCCCGCGCCGGTGATGCGGATGCGCGCCGGACCGAAGTCGGGGTGCATCGACACGTCGTGCACCCAGCGGCCTCCGAGGAGCCGCGGCCACTCGTCGGCGTCCACGAAGCTCGTGGACGAGACGTGGAGCCCGAGCAGGGGCACGGGTGAGCGGAGGAGCCGCGCGAGACCGGCTCGCGCCGTCGGGGCCGGCGACGCGGCTCCGTCCGCGGGAGGCCGACGTTCACGACGACGAGGTCGGGGAGGTCGTCGAGTCGCGACAGCGCGTCGTCGACATCGCCCCGCACCTCGACGCGGTGCCCGCGATCCGACAGCAGGCCGGCCACGGCGGCGCTCGTCCCGGCGAACGGATGCCAGGGATCGCTGTAGCGGCCCTCGCCGGTCAGGAGCAGGGTGCGCACGGGGTCCTCTCCGATGCCCGCGACGAGGAGCGACGTCTCGACGCTCCCGGCGGAACTCTGCCCCGGGTCTCCGCTCAGGCCGGGATCTTGGCGTTCAGGGCCGACGCGACGATCTCGGCGGCGCGCTCCGCCTCCTCGACGGTCGAGAAGGGGCCGGTCGGGATGAAGGGGTCGCCGAGGAGTCGGCGGTCGGTCTCGAGTCGGAACTGGGGCAGCTCCGCCCCGGGGACGACGACGATCCGGATTCCGTTCCGGCTCCATCGCGCGGGTTGGATGATGGGTGTCTGTGTCATGGTGCTCTCCGCTTTCGCGTGTCGTAGCGCGTCGGTTCTCACCTCATCGCGCTCACGTCACGCTACGTCGGACGGGACCCGCATCCACGGGCTTGACCTCTCGTTCGGGCGGGAGTAGCGACGTCGTCACCGCGCCGAGGTCCGCTCGCGCCGGGGCTCGATCGCTGCGTCGTCCTCGTCCCGCTGCTCCCGAGGGAGCGGGAGACGCGGCCGCTCGGCGCAGCCGGAGCCGTGCACCGCGAGGATCGCCAGGAGCCCGAGCAGGAAGACCGCGACTCCTGTGGCCGCGATGGGGAGGGCGACGGTGCCGAGCGGGCCTGGCTCGGGAGCGCCCTCGTCGGTCACGGTGAAGGTCACGCGCCGCTCCTGGGGTATCCCGTCGGCGTTCTGCCGGGCGAGGGCCTGCTCGAGGAACACGGACGTCGCCGCTCGGGAGAGCTCGGCGGCGCGGGCCGGATCGGGCGAGGTGCCGATGATCGAGAGGATCGGCAGTGACGCACGTCCGGGGTTGCGCTCGGAGCCGGACGGCTGGGTGGTGCGGCGGACTCCGCCGACGCCCTCCCGCTCACCGAGGGGACCCTGCCGCGCGACGACCTCGGACCGGACCGTCTCACCGCTGACGAGATACGCGTAGACCACCGCGGTGCTGCTGAGGTCCTCCTCCTGCGCCGCGCTCATGCCGGGCACGCGCTCCAGCGCGGGGGACTCCGACAGGAACGGGCTGCGCGGGCCGCCTCCGAGCAGCACGGTCGTCGCGGCGCTGTACTCGCGCTCGGCGCGGATCTCGAAGGCGCCGTCGCGGATGGTGAAGTGCACGGCCGTCGCGACGAGGGCGGCGAGCAGGGCGGCGGCGACGACCGCGAGGCGGTAGTGCCAGAGGACTCTGAGGTAGGCGGGGATCTCCACCCGACCAGGGTGACCGGCGGACCCTTTCGCCAGCCTTCACGCCCTGCGCGGGGATCCGGATCTCGGGCGCGCGCCACCCTGCGGCGACTCGAGAGCCGTGCCGTCCCCCGGACACCCGCGCCGCCTCGGCGATGATCGCGAGACCCAGCCCCGATCCTCCGGTGTCGCGCGCTCAGGCGTCGTCGCGGCGCTCGAAGCGGCGGAACACCCGCTCCCGGTCGGCCTCCGGCACTCCGGGTCCGTCGTCGTCGACCAGGACGACCGCCTCGTCCCCCTCGCGCAGCACGCTGAAGACCACGACGGAGCGAGCGTGGCGGAGGGCGTTGTCGGCGGCGTTCCGCACGGCGCTGCGGAGGAGGATCTCGTCTCCCCGCACCCGGGCAGGGCCGATCCCCGCGCTGCCGACCGTGGCCCCCAGCGCGCGGAGGCGCTGCGCCTCGAGCAGGGACGATGTCGTCGAGGTCGACGTCGTCGAGCGTTCTCGGGGCGCGCTCGTCGATACGGGCCAGCAGGAGCAGCCCCGACACGAGGGACTGCATCCGTTCGGCTTCGTCGTCGACGACGCGCGCCAGCTCGGCCAGGCGCATCGACTCGGGGTGCCGCAGCGCGACCTTGCGCGTGCTGGCGGATCGCGGCGACGGGGAGCGGAGCTCGTGCGATGCGTTCGAGACGAACGCGCGCTGAGCCGCCTGCGAGCGCTCGAGCCGCGCGAGGAGGCCGTTCATGGTGTGCGCGAGGCGGGCGATCGTCCCGCCCTCGCGGCTCCTGCACTCGACGCTCGGGTCGGCCGCCTCGATCGCCTCGACGTCGGATCGGATCCGCTCGACCGGCCGGAGCGAGCGGCCCACGACGAAGCGCACCGCCGCCCCTACGACGAGCGTGACGGCGGGCACCGCGACGGCCAGCAGCCCGGCGGCGGAGTCGACGGCGTCCTCCGCGCCCGCGAGGGTCCGTGCGACGACGACGGTCTCGCGCGGATCCCCGCCGAGCTGCAGATCAGCCGATGAGACCACGAACCGAGTGCCGGTGATCGTGACGACGGTCGGCTCCTCGCGGACCGGGAGCGGCACCGGGGACACGGACTCGGGGTCGGCGACGGCGACGACCGCGCCCTGCCGCTGCAACTGGATGACCACCTCGTCGGCGGTGAAGGCCGGCAGCCGGCCGGCGTTCTCGGTGTCACCCGCGATCTGCCGGGCCTGCTGACCGGCGGTGAAGGCCTCGGCGTCGACGAGCGGGCGCTCCAGGAGCGCCGTGAACGCCACCGCACCGGCGACGAGGACCACGAGGATCGCCGCGGAGACGAGCACGGTGAGCCGGACGCGGATGCTCCAGGCGGCAGGACGCTCAGCCATCCGGACGCCTGCGCCTCCCGCAGCCGGTAACCGGCTCCTCGGAGCGTCGTGATCGACTCCGTGCCGAACGGCCGGTCGATCTTGGCCCGCAGCCGCGCGACGTAGACCTCCACGATGCTGATGTCGCCGTCGAACGCGTCGTCCCACACGCCTACGAGGATCGCCTGCTTCGAGACGACCCGGTCGCTGCGGCGCGCCAGGAAGTCGAGGACGGCGAACTCCCGGGCGGTCGGGCGGATCGCGACGTCGGCGCGGCGCACCTCCGAGACGCGGGATCGATCACGAGGTCCCCGAACCGGTGCGCCACCGGTCGCTCCGGACGGCCGCGCCGCGCGAGCGCCCGCAGCCGGGCGACGAGGACGAGGTGGTCCAACGGCTTCACGACGTAGTCGTCCGCGCCCGCGTCGAGACCGGCGATCTGATCCCCGTCGCCGTCCTTCGCCGTCAGCAGGAGGACAGGAGTCCAGTCGCCCTCGTCGCGGAGGGTCCGGCAAGGGCGGATCCGCTCATCCCCGGCATCATAGAGATCGAGGACGATCGCGTCGTACCCGGTCTCGCGTGCGCGCCAGAGACCGTCGACGCCGGTGTGCGCCACATCGACGGAGAAACCCTCGGCCTCGAGCCCGCGGCGGACGCCGTCGGCGAACCACACCTCGTCGTCGACAACCAGAATCCGCATCCGTCGAGTATCACAACTCGCCGGGGGCCGACGAGGGGCGGCGTCACTCCAGCCGGTCGAGCGTCTCGCTGATCGTGCGCAGGCACTGGATGAGGACCGCCATCTGCTTCGCGTCGAGGTCGGCGAGCACCTCGCCCTCGGCGTGCACGAGGTGGCGCATCGCCTCGTCGACCCGCTTCGTGCCCCGCAGGGTCAGCGAGACGATCTTGCTCCGGGAGTCGGCGGCGTTCTGCTCGCGCAGCGCTGAGCCCCGCGGGCGGCGAGTCGGTCGAGCCGGTTGGCGAGGTTGCCGCTCGGGATGCCGAGGCGGGCGGTCGATGCCGAGGGTGAGCCCGGACGCGCCGTTCTGGCGGAGCATCGAGAGCAGCTCGAACTCCCACGGGGCCAGATCGCTGACGGCGAAGGCCTGCCGGCGGAACTCCTGCACGCGCGGGCTGAGGCGCCGCAGCCGCGAGACGACGTCGAGGGGCGCGAAGTCGAGGTCGGGCAGGGCCTCGGCCCGGGCGTCGATCACCAGGTCGACATCGTCGTCTTCACGCATCGCACTCGATTATCCCCTGCCGCGGCACGGGATCGGCGACCCCGCCCGCCGGGATCCGGCTGCGAGGCCCCTCGGGCGGCGCGGCGTGGGAGGATGATCTTCCCGTCGTCCGTTCTCCCCAGGAGCCCTTGTGCATCCCGCTCCCGTCGGCCGCCGCGAGCGCAACAAGCTCGAGAAGCTCGAGCGCATCACCGCTGCCGCGAGCGAGCTGTTCGCCGAGCACGGCGTCGACGAGGTCACGACCCAGCAGATCGCCGATCGCGCCGACATCGGCACCGGCACCCTGTTCCTCTACGCGAAGACCAAGGGCGAGCTGCTGCTCCTGGTGCAGAACGCGAACTATGTCGGGGCGCTGGAGCAGGGGCCGCGCCGCGGCCGAGGAGATCGAGGATCCCGTCGACGCGCTGATGGCGCTCGCGAGGCCGATCGTCGAGTGCAACCGGGCGCAGGTCGAGAACGGCCGCACCTACCTCCGCGAGATGGTCTACGGCGACCCTGAGGAGCCTGCCACGCGGAGGCCCTCGGCATCGTGGCGGGCACCGAGGAGGCCGTCGCCGCGCTCCTGCAGCGCGAGGGGCGGGTCGACGCGGAGCGCGCGGCGATCCTGGCCCGATGCTCAGCGCGATCCTGCTGCTCTCGATGTCCCTGACCGCGAATGCGGGCGCGAGCATCGACGAGATCCTGATCGAGCGTGCGGAGGCAGGTCGAGGCGATCCTGCCCTGACCGGTCAGTCCCGGTGAGTGTCGCGCGGGTCGGGCGCAGGACTGCTCCGAGTAGAAGGAGTCGAGCGCCGTGTCGTCCGGATCCATCGGCCCGCCGTGCGGCGGCGAGTCGAGCAGCTCGAGCTTCTCGCGCAGGTAGGCGATCGCCTCGGAGTTGTCCGGGGCCTCCATGCTCGAGTGCGCGACCTCGGCCATGATCCCCATGCCGGGGCCGAGCACGAATGGCGATCGTCTCGTCGCCGTCCGGAGCTGAAGACGTGCACGTCCACGTCGTCCGCGGACCCGGCAGCGGCGGGAACGGGCCGCGTAGTGCAGCAGCAGATCGACGACGTCGTCGCCCGCGAGGAGGATTTGTCGGCGTAGCTGATGTGCTTCATGGCTCCGAGGGTAGGAAGGCGCCACCCGGGAATCGATGGGCTTGACCCCGGCGCGGGTGAGCGTGGGACGGACGTCGCGATACTGGGGGGATGCCGGTGCCGATCCGCCCCTACCGCTCGGCCGACGCCGCCGCGACGCTGCGGGTGTTCCTGGACGCCGTCACCCGGACCGCCTCCGCCGACTACTCGTCGGAGCAGATCGAGGCGTGGGCGCGCCGCGACGACCGCGACGACCGGTGGGGTACCGCGCGCCTGGCTCGGCCGACCGTGGTCGCCCTCGACGGCGCCGAGGTCGTCGGCTTCTCGGACGTCGACGCGGAGGGCTGGATCGACATGCTGTTCGTCGCGCCGGACCACGGTCGACGGGGCGTCGCGTCAGCGCTCCTGGCGCATGTCGAGGCGCTCGCCCGCGCTCAGGGCGCGGTCGAGCTCGGGACCGACGCGAGCCTGACGGCCCGGCCCGTCTTCGAGCGGCACGGCTTCACCGTCGTGGGGCGGCAGCATCCGGTGCGCGGGGGAGTGGCCCTCGTGAACCACCGGATGCGGAAGGCGCTGGTCCGACGGAAGTCGCGGGCGGGAGTCGCGCGACGGCCGGTGCCTGCTCGTCTCACGCCTCCGATCGGCGCAGCCGCACCAGCACCGGCAGCAGCAGCAGCGCCAGCACACCCGCCGCCGAGCGAGAGCGCGGCGTAGCCTCGGCCCGGCGACGACGACGCCCGAGAGCACCCCGGCGCCGACTCCTGCCAGGGCTATCAGCACGTCGAGCGTGCCCTGCGTGCGGGCGCGGTCCTGCATCACGGTTCCGGCGACGACGAGGGCCGTGCCCGAGATCAGCCCGAGATTCCAGCCGAGGCCCAGGAGGACGAGGGCGGCGATCGTGCCGACGAGGGACTCGCCGGGGGCGAGGGCCGCGACGAGACCTGCGAGCAGCAGCAGCGCTCCGGACGCCGCCGCCACGGGTGCCCGACCGACGCGGTCGACGAGCGCTCCCGTGACGAGCGACGGGAGGTACATCGCTCCGATGTGCAGGCCGATCACGAGGCCGACGTCGCCGAGGTCGTGCCGGTGCGCGCTCATGTGCACGGGAGTGGTGGTCATGATCGCGACCATCACGATCTGCGTCAGCACCATCACGACCGCGCCCGCGAGCGCCGTCGGCGAGAGGCGCAGGCGTCCGGTTGAGGCGGGGGCGGAGGGAGCGGCGGAGGCCGCGTCCAGCCGGCGCGCGAGGAGGAAGGGGTCGGGTCGGAGCAGCACCAGCAGTGCCTGCTCCGGCCGCGAGGTAGGCGGCCGCGGCGAGCAGGGAGGGACCCGCGAGGGCGGGGAGTCCGAGCGAGAGGGCGAGCCCGCCGAGGGGCTCGACCAGATTCGGCCCGGCGACGGCGCCGGCCGTGGTCGAGACGAGGGCGATGCTGATCGCGGTGCCGCGACGCTCGGGCAGGGCGAGGTCGGTGCCGGCGTAGCGGGCCTGCAGGTTCGCGGCGCTCCCGGCCCCGTAGACCAGGAGCGACACCCAGAGCAGCGCGATCCCGTCCGTCGCGGCCGCGACGACGACTCCGATCGCCCCGACGCCGCCCGCGGCGAAGCCCAGACCGAGACCGAGCCGCCGACCGGAGCGCTGGGTGAGACGCCCCATGAGGAACGCGGCGAGAGCCGACCCGAGGGTGAAGAGCGCCGTCGGGATGCCGACGAATCCTCCGAGCCGAGCAGCTCCTGCGCGAGCAGCGCGCCGACCGTCGCTCCGGCGGCCAGCCCCGCTCCGCCGAGCACCTGGCTGAGCACGATGACGATCAGGGTGCGCCGCTGCACCCGCGCGCGCTCGACCTCGGCCCCGGTCACCATCCGCTCGTCCAGCACCTCGTCGAGCTGGTCCGCGAAGAAGTCGGCGCTCTGGATCGTGAAGCACAGCGGCGGCTTGATCTTCAGCACGCACTGGCGGTCGGAGGTGGGCTGCACGATCACGCCGCGCTCGCGGAGGCGCTCGCAGATCGCGCGGGTCTCCTCCGTCGCCGGCTCGAGCGTCTCCCGATCGCGCACGAGCCTCGAGGCCCAGGTAGAGGCCGTGGCCGTGCACGGCGCCGATCAGGGGATGCCGCTCGCCCAGCTCCTCGAGGCGGCTGCGGAGGTGGGCGCCGACGGTGCGCGCGTTCTGCTGCAGTCCCTCGCCCTCGATCACGTCGAGCACGGTCAGACCGATGACCGGAGCTGACGGGGCTGCCGCCGGCGGAGGAGAAGAAGTAGCCCTGCGAGCGGTAGCGCTCGGCGATCTCGCGGGTCGTGATCACGGCTCCGAGCGGGTGCCCGTCGCCCATCGCCTTGGCCACGGCCACGACGTCGGGCACGACGCCCTGCTGCTCGAAACCCCAGAACCAGTCGCCGAGGCGGCCGTAGCCGACCTGCACCTCGTCGGCGATGCAGAGGCCGCCGTGCGCGCGGACCGCCGCGTAGACCGCCACCAGATACCCGTCGGGCAGCGGGATGCCGCCCGCGTTGCCGTAGTAGGCCTCGGCGATGAACGCGCCGGGCGGGGTGCCCGCGGCCGCGAGCGCCTCGATCCGCGCCACGGCCTCTTCGGCGTAGCGGGACGCATCGTCACCGCGGTGGAGGCCCCGGTAGCTGTTGGGGGCGTCGAGCGCGTGCACCCAGGGCGGGCGCGCGTCTCGAGGGCGTCGGGGTTGTCGGCGACGGAGGTCGAGACGGCGTCCGAGAGCGCCGTCCAGCCGTGGTACGCCTCGCGCATGGCGAGGACGTCGTCGCGTCCGGACCACGCGCGCCCGATGCGCAGGGCGAGATCGGCCGCCTCCGAGTCCGCTGTTCACGAGCAGCACGGTGTCGAGCTCCTCCGGGAGCAGTCCCGCCAGCCGCTCGGCGAAGTCGCCGATCGCCGGGTACGAGAAGCGCGAGTTCGTGTTGAGCAGACGCCACTGCCGGGCGACGCGCTCGGCCAGCAGCGGGTGCCCGTGGCCGATCGACGTGACGTTGTTGAGCACGTCGAGGTGCACGCGTCCGGAGTCGTCCACGAGGTGCTCCCGCCAGCCGCGCAGCATCGTGGGCGGCTCCTCGAAGTAGTGCTCCTGCACGTCGGCCAGGTGCGCCAGCCGACGGGGGAGGACGGTGGCGTCGGGAAGAGGCGCGGGCAGGGAGTGGCCCAGGAGCAGGGGAGTGGCGTCGAGCACGACGTCGAGCCAGGCGTCGGCCCACGACCCTCCGGCGAAGAGCGGCGGTTCGACCTCCTCGAACGCGCGGGGGAGGGCCTGCGCGCGGACGGCCGAGGCGACGCGTCCGATGCGCTCGCCCGCCGTGAGGCCGGCGCCGACCGCCGGCGCGTCCTCGACTCCCTCGAGACGGAGCAGCACCGACTCCCCGCGCAGGACCAGCGTCCCGGGGGCACCCTCGACCACCTCCGCGTCGACGGGCGCGACCAGCTCGGCGGGCTCGGCGAGGTGCAGCGCGACGTGCAGGGCGACGGCCTCGGGCTCGTGCGCCGAGTGCGGCCGCGCGCGGGTGAGGCGGCGCTCGCCGTGGCGGAGCACCGCGGCCGGCGCGTGCTCCAGCGCCTCGGCGACGAGCGCCTCCTCGATCCCCGGGTCGAGCCAGCGACCCTCGTCGAGCGCGGGGCTCTCGGGCGAGAGGTCGATCACAGCGGCCTCGACGTCGAGCGCGGGCACCGTCGTCGTGACGGGCGACGGAGCGGAGCTGCGGCCCAGCGCGCGGCGCACCAGCGCCTGCAGCACCGGCAGGGGAGCCGTGGTCGCCCGCTCCAGGATCAGCTGCTCGTGCTCGAGGTTCTCGCGCGCGTACTCGTTGCCCGGGTCGCCCGCGAGGACGTCGTGGGCGCTCACCACCAGCACGGCCGCCCGCAGCACGACGAGCGGCCAGAGCGCCTCCGCCTCGGCATCCGACAGCGGACGCACGGCGTCGTAGGCGACCGCCGCCCGCAGCACCGAGGCGGCGTCGGCGTCGGCGTGGTGCAGGAGCGACGAGAGCGTGACCGCCAGCTCGCCGACGGCCCATCCCGCGCCCAGGTCGCCGAAGTCGATGACGCCGTCCGGCACCGCGCCCGCATCGACCACCACGTTGTCGTCCGTGAGATCGCCGTGCACGAGCTGCACGGGCAGCGCCGCGGCGAGTGGAGCGACGACCGCGAGCGCCTCCTCGGCCGCCGTGCGGAGGCGTCGAGCGGCCCGGCGGGGCACCCGCTCGATCAACGCTGCCACCACCTCTCCGCCGCGCCGAAGATCCCACTGCCCGGGCTCCTCGAGGCCGTCGAGCGGATGCGCGGCGAGCGCAGTGTCGAGGCGGGCCGCGAGCCCGCCCATCGCGCGGACGACCGCGGGAGAGGTACCCGGAGCCGGACAGCGTGCGACCCCGGCACGAAGTCGAGCACGCGCGCGGTGCAGTCCGCGTCGCCGAGCCGGAGCTCCTGCAGCACCCGGCCCTCCCGATCCGCGATCGCGCGCGGGAGGCGGAGCCCCGGCAGTTCGTCGGCGAGTCTCGCGACCGCCCGGGTCTGCGCCGCGACCACTCCGCTCGGAGTCGCCGGGTTGGCCACCTTGAGCAGCAGTCGTCGCCCGTCGGCCTCGACGAGCACGTTGCGGTCCCTGATTGCTCCCCAGCTCGTGCAGCATCCCCTCGATCCCGTACCGCTCCCGGAGCAGGTCGCGAGCGCGGTCGTGATCCAGCGCGGGCGGAGGCGGCGGGGCGACGGAGGAGGCGGGTTCGACCGGCATGGCGTGGTCCTGTCGTGCGGAGGGCTCGGGTGCGTCCATGATCCTCCCTCCGGCTCCTGCGTCGAGCGCGGAAGGGTCGACGCACGAGGGTGGGTCCTTCGGAACCTCCACCGGGAGGCGACCTCGGCGACGATCGTGCGCGACGACCGCTCTCAGCAGGGGTTCCGCCCGCCGAACGGCCCGGTCAGCCCGCGTACGCCGCCGCCGGGTCGAAGCGCCCGAGCTCCTCGCGGAACGCGAACGCGAAGTCCGGCCACAGCAGCGTCAGCCGCTTCGAACCGGCGTCGACGTACCAGCTCTCGCAGCCGCCGTTCGTCCAGACGGTGTCGGCGCTGAGCTCGTCGATCCGGGAGACGGAGGCGGCCTCGGCCTCCGCGGTCACCTCGAGCGCCCCGGCGCCCGAGGCGGTCGCGGTGGTCCAGGGCGGCGAGCACGTAGGCGAGCTGCGACTCGATCATGTGCACGGCGGAGTTGTGGCCGAGACTCGCGTTGGGGCCGTTGATCACGAACAGGCTCGGGAAGCCGTGCACCGCCGTCGACGCGTGGGCCCGCATCCCGTCGGCCCAGTGCTCGGCGAGCAGCCGGCCGCCGCGGCCCCGGACCCGGCGCGCGAAGGGCGGCCGCGTCGAGTGGAACCCGGTCGCGAAGACGAGGACGTCGACCTCGTGCGGGCGAGCGTCGTCGCCGATCGCCGCCGAGCCCTCCACGCGGCGCAGGGGACCCGGCACGACGCGCACGTGCTCCTGCGTCAGCGCCGGGTAGTAGTCGTCCGAGAGCAGCACCCGCTTGCAGCCGATCTCGTAGTCGGGTGTCAGCACGGCGCGGAGCGACGGATCCGCGACCTGCGCCGCGAGGTGCCCGAGAGCCTCGTCGCGGAGCCTGTCGATCGCGGCCGGCACCCCGACCCGGCCGGCGAAGCCGAGCTCCGCGCGCCAGAACAGCTCCTCCCGGAGCCGCTGCACCGCGCCGGGCACCCGGGCCAGCGAGCGCCGCTCGGCGGGAGCGTACTCGCGGTTCCGCCGCGGCACGACGTACGGCGCCGACCGCTGGAAGAGCACCACCTCGGCCGCCCGCTCCGCGAGGTGCGGCACGATCTGCACCGCGGACGCTCCCGACCCGACGACGCCCACGCGCGCTCCGTCGAGGTCGACGTCGTGCCGCCAGCGCGCGGAGTGGAACGCGGACCCCGTGAAAGAGGAGAGGCCCGGGACACTCGGCAGACGAGGCTCCGACAGCCGCCCGGCGCAGATCACGAGGACCGCGGCCGACCAGTCGCCGCGCGACGTCCGCACGTCCCACCGCTCCGACTCCTCGTCGAACTCCATCCCGAGCACGTCCGTGCCCAGGTGCAGGTGCGGCTCGAGGCGCTCGCGCACGACCACGCCCTCCAGGTAGGCCTGGATCTCGGCACCCGGGGCGTAGAACGCCGACCAGTCCGGCTCCGGCGCGAACGAGTAGGAGTAGAGGTGCGAGGGGATGTCGCACGAGACGTTCGGGTAGTGGTTGTCGCGCCAGGTGCCCCCGACCCGGTCGGCGCGCTCGAGCACCGCGAAGGAGGCGCCGCCGCGGCGGGCGAGCAGCGCCGCGGCTCCGATGCCGGCGAAGCCCGCTCCGACGACGAGGACGTCGACCTCGACGGCCATCAGACGCTCATCCGGGGCAGCACGCTGCCCGCCGCGTCCCGCGAGGGATCGGCGAGGAAGTGCTCGAGCAGGGCCAGCAGCTCCGCCGGGCGCTCGGCGAGCACCGCGTGGCCCGCCTCGATCTCGGCCCAGCGGGCGTCGTCGATCGTCCCGAGCAGCGCCTGCGCGCCCTCGATCCCGACGACGGAGTCGGCGGTGCAGCCGACGACGAGGGCCGGGATCGCGCAGCCGCGCGGCCGCGTCTGCGGCATCGGCCCGAGCGGCCGCCGCCAGCAGCACTCCCGCCTCCGGTCCGAACGGCGGGGTCCGCTCCGGGCCCAGCTCGGCGAGCGAGCGCACGGCGACCAGGCTCGAGAAGTCCGAGCGCGCGGCCGCGTCGAGCGACTCCCACAGCCGCGCGGTGGCGATGAGCCGCTCCGTCGGCCGCGCCCAGCCGGCGATCAGCGCGAGGGCCCGAACCCGCGGATCCGCGCCCGCCGCGATCGCGACCGCGGCGCCGAGGGAGTGGCCGACCACGACGGCCTCCTCGGCACCGAGCAGATCGAGCACGGCCGAGACGGCGCGCGGCCCGTCCCGCCACGGGTCCTCCGAGGTCCAGGAGCTCCAGAGCCGCGACCCTCCGCCGGCGCGCGAGCATCGGCAGCAGGAGCACCCCGTCCGCTCTCGCTCCGCGTCCCGGACCCGTCAGCAGCACGACGACCGGCCCGTCGCCGGCCGTCCACAGGCGCACCGGGCGATCGTCCAGCAGCACCCGCGACTCCGTCACGAGCGAGGCCTGCCGATCGAGGAACGCCTCGCGGCGGGTCATGACGCGCGTCGCGCCAGCGGGAGCCGCACCCGCACGGGGCCCGTCGCCGCAGGGGCGGTCCGCGGCACGGCGCGGGACGGATCGACGACGCCGTAGTCGGTCGTCCGCTGCCGCCAGTCGCGCCCGATCTCGCGCATCAGCCGGTCGACCGTCGCGATGTCGAGCGAGCGGTGCGCCTCGGCGCCCGACTCCGGTCGCAGAGCGCTGTCGAGCAGCAGCCCGCCCAGATCGTCCGCGCCGCCGCGCAGGAGCACCTGGGAGGCGTGCAGCCCGAGCTTCGTCCACGCCGTCTGCACGTGGTGGATCCGGCCGTGCAGGAGGGCGGGCGACGGCGTGCACCGCCCGCGTCTCGCGCAGGGTCGGTCCGCCGCGGGTGAGGGCCACGACCTCGGCGGGCGCCTCCGCCGGCACGAACGGCATGGCGATGAACTCGGTAGAACCCGCCCGTCTCGTCCTGGATCGCGGCGAGCGCGCGCAGGTGCGCGATCTGCTGCTCCGGGGTCTCGACGTGCCCGTAGACCATGGTGGCGGTGGAGCGCAGGCCGTGGCGGTGCGCGGTGGTGACGGACTCGGTCCACTCGGCGGTGCTCGGGTCGGTGCCCCGGCTCAGGATCGCGCGGACGCGATCGTCGAGGATCCGAGCGGCCGTCCCCGGCACGCTCGACACGCCCGCCTCCTGCAGCGCGTCGAGCATCTGCGGCACGGTGCGCCCCGACCGCGCGGCGGCGTCGCGGATCTCGGCCGGCCGGAACGCGTGCAGGTGCAGCGAGGGCTGCCGCTCGTGCAGGGTCCGCGCGATGAGCAGGAGGTCGTCGCCGGGGAGTCCCGGCGCGAGCGCTCCCTGCAGGCACAGCTCGGTCGCGCCGAACGCGACGGCCTCGTCGGCGAGCTCGCGCAGCGCGTCCTCGTCGAGCCCCGAACGCCAGAGCGAGGTGTCGACGTTCATGTTCGCGACGACCGAGACGGTGTCGCCGACCGCGGAGCGGCGGACGTCGTCGGCGAGGGCGGCGAGCGCCTCGAGGTCGTCGCCGTCCGCCGCGAGCAGCGCCTCGTAATCGGAGTCGCCGAGACCGGCCGGATCCGCCGCGGCCCGCTCGAGCACTGGGCGCGAGAGCAGAGGACGGCACCGGGCGGGCGGGCGCCCCGAGCTCCTCGCGGTACGCCCGGGGGAGCACCGGGGCCGCCTCGTCGGCGAGCCACGACTCCGGATCGGCGAGCGCCCGGACGTAGGGCGCGACCCGCGGATCGATCCACGTCGCCGCGTCGCGCAGGTACTGCGGGTGCGCGGTGAGGCGCTCGCGGAGCCGGTACCCGGCCGCCGCCGTCAGCCGCGCGAGATCGTCGATGTTCGGCCAGGGCCGCTCCGGATTCACGTGGTCGGCGGTCAGCGGGCTCACGCCGCCCCAGTCGTCGATCCCCGCGCGGATCAGCAGCCCGAGCTCCTGCTCGTCGGTGAGGTTCGGCGGAGCCTGGATCGTGACGTCGGCCCCCATGACCAGTCGCGCGACGGCCACGTTCGCCACGTACTCCTGCAGCTCGAGGTCGACCTCGTTCTGCATCGCCGTCCGCGGCTTCGCGCGGAAGTTCTGCACGATGCACTCCTGCACGTGGCCCCAGCGCTCGTGCGACTCGCGGATGGCGAACAGCGCGTCCGCCCGCTCCGCGTCGTTCTCGCCGATGCCCAGGAGCACGCCGGTCGTGAACGGCACGCGGCTGCGGCCCGCGTCGTCGAGCACGCGCAGGCGCAGCGCCGGATCCTTGTCGGGCGAGCCGTAGTGCACGCCGCCCTTCTCGGACCACAGCCGCGTGGCCGTCGTCTCGAGCATCATGCCCATCGACGGCGCGACCGGCCGCAGCCGCTGCAGCTCCGCCCACGACATCACTCCGGGATTGAGGTGCGTGACCATGCCAGGTCTCGCTCATCACGAGCACCGCCATCGCCCGCACGTACTCGAGGGTCGAGGAGTAGCCGTGCTCGGCGAGCCAGGCGCGGGCGACGGGCCAGCGGTCCTCCGGGCGGTCGCCGAGGGTGAACAGGGCCTCCTTGCAGCCCAGCGCGGCCCCTGCGCGGGCGACCTCGAGGATCTCCTCCGGCTCCATGAACGTCGACTCGCGCTTGGCGAGGAGCTCCCCGGGCGTCTCGACGAAGACGCAGTAGTGGCAGCGGTCCCGGCAGAGCTTGGTCAGCGGCACGAAGACCTTGCGCGAGTAGGTGATCACGTCCGGCCGACCGCAGCGGGCGAGGCCCTCGTCGCGCAAGGCGCCCGCCGCGGCGAGCAGCAGCTCGAGGTCGTCGCCGCGCGCTCCGAGCAGGAGCTCGGCGCTCGCTCCGGGTGATCGGCTCCCCGTGCGCGAGGCGGTCGAGGACGGTGGCCGTGGGGGAGGTCCATGCGGGTGGCGGCTCTTCCGGAGGGATCGGTCGGCGCGGGGCCGGCGGGCGGGGCGGTGCTCAGAGCGCGCGCAGTCGCGGCGCGAGGTCGCGCTCGAACGCGTCGAAGAACCGCTGCTGGTCGTCGCCGGGCGCGTGGAAGACCAGGTGGGTGAAGCCCGCGTCGACGTAGGGCGTGATCTGCGCCACCGTCTCGTCGGGGTCGGAGCCCACGATCCAGCGCTTGGCGACCTGCTCGATCGGCAGCTCGTCGGCGGCCCGCTCCATGTCGACCGGATCGGTCAGCGAGTGCTTCTGCTCGGGAGTGAGCGACAGCGGCGCCCAGAAGCGCGTGTTCTCGAGTGCGAGCGCCGGGTCGGGGTCGTACGAGAGCTTGATCTCGATCATCCGGTCCAGCGTCGAAGAGTCGCGCCCGCCGGCCGCGGCACCCTCCTCGACCGCGGGGAGCAGCTTCTCGGTGTAGAGCTCCATGCCTTTGCCCGAGGTGCAGATGAAGCCGTCGCCGGCGCGACCGGCGTACTTCGCCACGACCGGACCGCCCGCGGCGATGTAGACGGGCACGCCGCTCTCGGGCTTGTCGTAGATCGACGCCTCGTGGGTGGAGTAGTACTCGCCGTCGAACGAGACGCGGTCGCCCGCCCAGAGCGCGCGCATCAGGCGCACGGCCTCGCGGAGGCGCGCGAAGCGCTCCTTGAAGTCGGGCCAGGTCTGCTCGCCCGCGCCCTGGTAGCCGGTCGCGATCTCGTTGAGCGCCTCGCCCGTGCCGACGCCGAGCATGATGCGGTCCGGGTAGAGGACGCCGAGGGTGCCGAACGCCTGCGCGATCACGGCGGGGTTGTAGCGGTAGTGCGGCGTCATGACGGAGGTGCCGAGCCGGATGGTCGAGGTGCGCTCGCCGGCTGCGGCGAGCCACGCGAGCGAGAACGGGGCGTGGCCGCCGGTGTGGCGCCAGGGCTGGAAGTGGTCCGAGACCACCGCGCTCTCGAATCCGTGCCGCTCGGCTGCGACGGCGAGCTCGACGAGCTCCCGTGCACCGAACTGCTCCGCCGACGCCTTGTACCCGAGCGTGATCGTCATCTGCAGCCTTCGTCAGTAGGGAGGGTGACCGCTCGCGACCGACGCCGCGCGGTCCCTCCATTCTGCGCCTGCGTGGAGGCCGATCGGGACGATCAGTCGGATGCGGGCGAGATGTTGACCATCCACTCGACGCCGTACCGGTCGACGAGCATGCCGAAGCGGTCGCCCCAGGGCGACTCGGTGAGCGGCATCGGGGTCTCCCCGCCCTCGGCGAGCGCCGCGAACCAGCCGCTGAGCTCGGCGTCGTCGTCGCCGAAGAGCGCGATCTGGATCCGGGCGCCCTCGGACGCCGGCATCGCGCTCGGGCTGTCGGACCCCATCAGCAGCAGCCGTTCGGCAGCGTCAGCTGCGAGTGCATGAGGCGGTCCTGATCGGCGGGGTCCTCGCTCGCCTGGAAGTCGGCGTACGTGCTCGCCTGGAGCTCGCCCCCGAACACTGAACGGTAGAACTCCATCGCCTCGCGGGCGTTGCCGGCGAAGCCGATGTAGGGGCTGAGACTCGTGGGCACGGCGGGCCTTCTTCCTCACGGGGGACTGCGATCGCGATCAGTATCGACCCGGAGGCGGGCGCGGGCAACGGCCTGCTCACACCAGCCCGATGCGGTCCGGGACGCTGAAGCGCACGTCGGGGAGCCACGACGCGGGATCGGGGAACGGCCGCCCCTGCGGCAGGCGGGACAGGAGCCTGCGCACGGCCCCGGCGTCGGAGGCGCTCGGCAGCACCCGCGCGGGCGCCGCGTGCAGGAGCACCCCCAGCCACCAGTGCTTCCAGTTCACCGGCGCCGACTCCGGCTCCAGCACGACGTAGTAGTCGGGCAGGGACGCCTCGCCGCGGCGGAAGACGCCGAGCGCGGTCTCGATCTCGACGTCGAGCGCGCCGTGCGTCGCCCGGTCCTCGAAGAACTCGATCCAGGCGTTCGCCACGTGCTCGAGCGGATCCGCGTCGTGCAGCAGGTAGGTGGAGGCTGACGGATGCGTGCCCGGACCGGTGCCCGGTCGGGCGTCCACGTTGGGCAGTGCGTCGAGGTCGCGCAGCAGGCCGTCGGTCCCCGGACCGACGAGCAGGACGACCGTGGCGGTGGAGCTCGGTGCTGTTCCCATGCTCGAGTCTCGGACGACCGGGAGGCCGAGCGGAAGTCCCCGCGTGTGACGAGCCCGTGACGATCACCGGCAGCCCTCACCGGGAGCGCCTGCTGCCGGGAGCGCCTACTCCGGGAGCGATGCCTCGGCGCGCGTCGGCGGGTTCGCACCCGCGCGCGAGGTCGATGCCCGCGACCCGGGCGGCCCAGCGTCCGATCGCCCGCAGCGACGGCTCGTCGAGCAGCATCCCGTTCGGCGCGCCGAGCGCCTGGCGGAGCGCCTCGTCGAGGATCGCGCCCATCGCCGAGTCGCCCGCTCCGATGGTGTCGGCCACGACGATCCGCGCGGCGGGCACCGTCGCCCGCGCCACGGCCGACGCGAGCAGCAGGCCCTCGCCGCCGCGGGTGATCACGGCGAGCTGCGCGCCGAGCCCGAGGATCCGGGTGAGCACCTCGTCGAGCTGGACGGTGGGGTAGAGCCACTCCGCGTCCTCGTCGCTGAGCTTGACGATCTCGCACGCCGCCGCGACGCGCTCGAAACGCGCGAGCGCCTGGGCGTGCCCTCCCACGAGCGCCGGTCGGATGTTCGCGTCGACGCTCGCGGTCGTGCCGGCCGGAAGCGCCTCGAGCAGCTCGAGCACCGCGGAGCCGCCGGGCTCGAGGTAGACGGCGATGGAGCCGGTGGTGCACGTGGCCGAACGCGGTCGGGTCCGCCGCCGGCGGGCTCCACGACAGGTCGAAGTCGTACTCGGCCGAGCCGTCGGGCTGGATGCGCGCCTCGCCGTCGAGGGTGCGCGCGGCGTCGCCGTGCACGACCTCCACTCCCGAGGCGCCGAGGTGCTCGGCGATGCGACGACCGCGCTCGTCAGCGGCGATGTCGGTGACGAGGGTCGCCTCGCGTCCGAGGCGGGCGAGGGTGAGCGCGACGTTGGCGGGGGAGCCGCCGACGTGCTCGCTGCTCGCTCCGTCGCGCTCGACGATGTCGATCAGCGCTTCGCCGACGACGAGGATCCGGGGTGCTGCCGTCTCGCGGCCGTCCGTGCTGGGCATCAGACCATCATGCCGGTCGTCGCCCACGGCCGCACGGCCCGGACCCGTCAGCGGTCCTGCGCGAGCACCTCGTCCACGCTCGTCAGCTCGATCAGCGGCGCGTAGAGCGCCATCGCGTCCAGCGCCCGCCGGTGATCGGCCTCGAGGCGCCCGCGCAGGCGTCCTGCACGACCCGCACCCGCACTCCCGCATCGGCCGCCGCCAGCGCGGTCGACAGTACGCAGCAGTCGGTCGACACCCCGGTCAGCACGATCTCGCGCGACTCGTCGAGCAGCGCTTCGAGCTCGGGCCCCACTTGCCGAACGTCGTCGCGGTGAGCACGCGGTGCCCCTCGAAGCCGGGCATCAGGGCGTAGAGCGGGTCCTCGTCCGGCACGAGGGCGAAGGCCACTCGCGGTAGTACGGCACCCAGGCGCCCTGAGGCTCGGCGGGTGCCACGAAGCGCGTGGTCACCACTTGCCGGCCGAACGCCGGGATCAGCCGCGCGGTGCCGGCGGCCGCCCGCTCGAACTCCGCCGAGCCCCAGGGCGAATCGGCGTCGGCGAAGACGTGCTGCAGATCGATCGCGACGAGCAGGCTCACGCGCGCGACTCCTGGCGGCGCACGCTCGCCGAGGACGTGACGAGGGCGCCGACGAACCCGATCAGGAGCGCGGCGAGGACGCCCAGGTTCGCGTAGGCCCACTCGCCCTCGCGACCGCCGATCGGTGCGAGCAGGTAGCCCTCCCAGCCGAAGCCGGGCGTGGTGTTCACCACGAGGCCCCAGCCGATCACCGACCCGACGACGACGAGCACCACCGGCGCGATCGACACGCTGCCGTAGCGTCCGCGCGCGGTCGTAGAGGGCCTCCTGGTCGTCAGGTCGCGGCGGCGCAGGAGCAGGTCGGCCAGGAACACGCCGAGCCATGCCGCGATCGGCACGCCGAGCGTGATCAGGAACGCCTGGAACGGGCCGAGGAAGTCGCCCGCGAGGAACACGACGTAGATCGCCCCGAGCACCATCAGCACGCCGTCGATGCCCGCGGCGACCGGCCGCGAGACCTTGAGGCCCGTGCTCAGCAGAGCCAGCCCCGAGGAGTAGATGTCCATCACCGCGCCGCCGATGAGCCCGAGCAGAGCCACGACGATGAACGGCAGGAGGAACCAGGTCGGCAGGATCGACGCGAGCGCGCCGATCGGGTCGGCCGCGATGGCGTCCGACAGCTCCTGCGACGATCCGGCGAGCAGGAGCCCGACGACCACCAGGACGACCGGCGCCACCGCTCCGCCGATCGTCGTCCAGGCGATCACGCCTCCGGTGCCCGCCGTCCGGGGGAGGTACCGGGAGTAGTCGGCCGCGGCGTTCACCCAGCCCAGCCCGAAGCCGGTCATCATGAAGACCAGACCGCCGATCACGGCCCCCGCCGATCCGGAGGGGAGGCTCGCGACGGCTCCCAGGTCGATGGTCGTCGAGCACGAGCGCGACGTAGACCACCGTGAGCACTCCGGTGGCGATCGTGATCGCGAGCTGCAGGCGCATGATCAGCCGGAAGCCGACGACGCCGGCGATCACGATCAGCGCCGCCACGACGATGAGCGCCACGACCTTCGTCAGCACACCGCCGTCCCAGCCGAACTCCTCGAAGACGGTCGCGGTGGCGAGCACGGCGAGGGAGGCGAGAACCGTCTCCCAGCCCACGGTGAGCAGCCAGGAGATGACCGAGACGAGGCGGTTGCCGTTCACGCCGAAGGCCGCTCGGCTCAGCACCATCGTCGGCGCCGATCCGCGCTTGCCCGCCACGGCGACGAAGCCGCAGAAGAGGAACGACACGACGATGCCGATGACCGCCACCGCCGTCGCCTGCGCGAAGGAGAGGCCGAAGCCGAGCAGGAACGAGCCGTAGCTCAGTCCCAGCACCGAGACGTTCGCCGCGAACCACGGCCAGAACAGGTCGCGCGGGCGGCCGTGCCGCTCCGACTCCTGGATCGTGTCGAGCCCGTTGAGCTCGATGCCGCCGACGGGGCGGACGGGGGTCTGGTCGGGAGAGGTCATGGCGTCCCTCGTTCTCGCGCGGGCGACCGGCGCTCGCCGGGCTGCAACGAATCTGGCGGCCGCTCAGTCCTCCGGGCGCTCCAGCAGGCCCGCGCAGGGTCTCGAGGTCGGCGGCGACGCGTCCGCAGTCGTCGTCCCACTGATCCAGCGTCATCCCCTCCTGCCGGCGGACGGTGAAGGCCACCTCGGCGCCGTCGCCGTTCGCGAGCACCCGGAGGGGTTGTCGAAGACACGCCCCTCGGCCGTGATCACCCGGTGGTCGGCGACGAGGAAGGGGTTCCTCGGAGCGAGGACCACCTCGACCCGTCCCATCGGGGAGTCGGCGAACCAGTGCCCGTCCACCTCCTCCACGCGCGACTCGGCGAGCCCGGCGGCCCAGAGCGGCAGGTTCGACGGGTCGACGATGAACGAGTAGACCTCCTCGGCGGGTGCGTCGATGACGATCCCCACCGGTCAGTGATTCGTGCAGCACGGTCAGTCCCCTTCCGCGGCGAAGCTCGCCACGAGCAGTGCGGCGAGGGTGGTGCGGTCGAGGATCCCCTCGACGCTCACCGACTCCCCGCGTGCGTGCGCTCCCGCTCCGGGAGCGCCGAGGCCGTCGAGCACCGGGATGCCGAGGGCCGCGATCAGGTTGCCGTCGCTCGCGCCGCCCACGGCGGTCTCGGTGAGCGGCAGGTCCATGGTGCGGGCGACGCGCTCCGCACGCCGGTAGAGGGCGCCGACCGCCGGGGTCCGCTCGAAGACCGGGCGCTGCCACGACCCGCGGACCTCGATCCGGATCCGCTCGTCCGAGGCCTGCAGCGCGTTCATCTCGGCCTCGACCCGGGCCGCCTCCGCGGAGTTCCGGATGCGCGCCTCGAGCTCCAGCCGCACGCGAGCGGTGGTCACGTTGACCCGGCTGCCGCCGCCGACCAGGCCGATGTTCACGGTGGTCCCCGCCTCGGGCCGGGCGATGCCGAGGATCCGGGGGATCAGCACGCCGAGCTCGTGGATCGCGCTCGCCCCCTTCTCGGGCTCCACCCCCGCGTGCGCCTCGACGCCGACGACGTCGACGACGAAGTTGCCGATGCCCTTGCGGGCCGTCTTGACCGCGTCGCCGATCGCGCCCTCGAAGACGAGCGCCGCCTCCGCCCCCCGGCCCTGGTGCTCGAGGAACGAGCGGGAGGTGAGGCTGCCGACCTCCTCGTCGCCGTTCATCACGAGGCGGACGGCCGGGTGCGCGAGCCGCGCGTGGCGCAGCGCCGCGACGACCCACACCATCTGCACCAGCCCGACCTTCATGTCGTAGGTGCCCGGCCCGCTCAGCCGGTCGCCGTCGAGCGAGAACGGCCAGGAGCGCGTCGTGCCCAGCGGCCAGACGGTGTCGTAGTGGCCGAGCAGGGCCACGAAGGGGCGCGAGCCGCGGGGCCCCGCCCGGGCGCGCTGCCCGCGAAGGTCCAGCTCGAGGCGCCCGGGGCGTCCTGCTCGCGCCGGTGCTCGATCTCGGCGGCGTGCCCGAGGCGCTCGCCGACCCAGTGCACGAGGTAGGCGTGCAGTTCGCCGAGCGCCTCGAGCGAGTCGCTCGGGCTCTCGATCATCACGAGGTGGCGGACGTCGGCGAGGATCTGCTCGCGGTTCTCGCGCAGGAACACGCGCACGCGGGCCGCGTCGGCGGCGTCGGGGAAGGTCACCGTACCCGGAGTACCAGAGTGCGGGCGGCGATGCGAACCCGCGCCGGTGGTGAACCGGACCGGGGGTGCTTACGTTGGAGTGAGCAGAGGTGGTGCATGTCCGAGGAACAGGCCGAGCTGCTGCGTGCGCTGCACGACGAGCACTCGGCGGCGCTGTGGAGGTTCGTCCTCCGGCTCACGGGAGACCGCCAGATGGCGGAGGACGTGGTGCAGGAGGCGCTGCTGCGCGCGTGGAAGCACCCCGAGATCCTCGCCCAGGGCGAGGGCGCCGCCCGCTCCTGGCTTTACACCGTGGCCCGCAACCTCGTCATCGACGACCGCCGCAGCGCCCGGTACGCCCGCGAGATCGGCACCGACGAGGTGCCGGAGCGCCCCTCCGCCGACCGCACCGACCAGGTGCTCGACGCCTGGCTGCTCTCGGACGCGCTGAGCGGCATCAGCCACGACCACCGAGCCGTGATCGTGCACGCCTACTACGGCGGTCGGTCCGTGGCCGAGATCGCCGACCTGCTGGGCATCGCGCCCGGCACCGTGAAGTCGCGGATGCACTACGGCATGCGAGCTCTGGAAGCTCGCTCTGCAGGAGAGGGGAGTGACGGAGCTGTGAGCACCGCACCGCACGACGACCGGGCCGAGGGCGACGCCTTCCGCGACTGGGACGCCGCCTACCTCCTCGGGTCGCTGTCGAGCGCCGACCGCCGCGCCTACGAGCTGCACCTGCGCGGCTGCCCGGGCTGCCGGGAGGCGCTCGGCGAGTTCGTGCCGCTGCCGGGGCTCCTCTCGCACCTCGGCGCCGAGGAGGCGCTGCGCCTGCTCGAGTCCCCGGAGCAGGCCCCGGCCCCGGCGCCGCCCGCGCTCCTGTCGCGCCTGGCGGCGGCCACCGACTCCGTCCGCCGCCGCACCCGGCTGCGGATCGCCGGCCTCGTGCTGGCGGCCGCCGGGGTGTCGGCCGCCGCGGCGATCGCCCTGCCCGTGATCGTCGGCGACGCGCTGCCCCCGGTCGAGACCACCGGCTACACCGTGTCGCTCGCGAGCGAGCCCGGCGTCCCGGTCGAGGCGACCGTCCAGTTCGTCGCCGAGGACTGGGGCACCCGGATCGACATGGACTGCAGCTGGGGAGAGAGCGCCGAGGGGTCCTCGCCGACCGCCCGCTCCGTCGGCTACGTCATGTACGTGATCGACCGCTCCGGGAGCGCCGAGCCGATCGGGTCCTGGACGAGCACCCCTGGGAGCTCGATGCACCCGACGCTCGCGACGGGCGTCCCGCTCGCGGACATCGCGTCGGTCGAGGTGCGCCTGCAGGACTCCGACGCCGTCGTGCTGACCGGCGCTCCCTGAGCGGGCGTCCGGCCGCGCCGTCGGATTCCCAGGTGAACGGCTCCGGCACTGAGTAGCTTCTCAGTCATGACGATCGCGACCCTCGCCCTCGCCCCTGCCTCCGTGGCCTCCGCCTCCTCCTCCGACAGCATCGACCAGCTCTCCGGACTGGTCGGCGTCGCTGCGCGGGTGATCGCCGCGCTCGGCGAAGCGGGGGTGGGCCTGCTGACGCTGATCGAGACGGTGTTCCCGCCGATCCCCAGCGAGCTCGTTCTGCCGCTGGCGGGCTTCCTCGCCCAGCAGGGCCGGATGAACCTGGTGCTCGTCGTGATCACCGCGACTCTGGGCGCGTACCTCGGCGGTCTCGTCCTCTACTGGCTCGGCTACCGCATCGGCACCGAGCGCTCCATCCGCCTGCTGTCGAAGCTGCCGCTCGTCGATCGCGAGGACTTCGAGAAGGCGGTCGGCTGGTTCCGCCGTCACGGCACGTGGGCTGTGCTGTTCGGCCGCCTGATCCCCGGCGTCCGGAGCCTCATCTCGCTCCCGGCCGGCGCCGAGCGGATGAACCTCCTGCTGTTCTCGGGACTCACGATCCTGGGCTCCGGCGTCTGGAACGGCCTGCTGATCGGCCTCGGCGCCGCGCTCGGCACGCAGTACGAGCTCGTCGACCGGTACGCGGGCGTGCTCGACGCGATCATCTACGGAGCCGTCGGAGTGATCGTGCTGCTCCTGATCGTGCGGAGCATCCGCCGGCACCGCGCCGCGCGGGGCACGGGTCGACGGCACTGATCGGGGGCGGCACCGTCCGTCCCGGCGGCTGTCCGCGGGGCGGGCGGGAATAGTCGGCGACATCTTCTGTTGATACCCCCCGGGGGTATTGGAAGGAGATGCGCATGACGCACGACACCACGTCCGGACGGACAGGGCACGGCCGCGGGACGCGCGGCGACGATCACGCCGCGCACGGGCACGACGACCATGCGGCGCACGGCCACGCCGCGCACGATCACGCCGCGCACGACCACTCCGGTCACCACGGCCACGGAGGCGGTCACGCCGGCCACCACTCCGCGCACGTCGCGATGTTCCGTCGGCTGTTCTGGTCGATGCTGGTCCTCGCGGTGCCGACGGTCCTCCTGAGCCCGATGTTCGCCGACCTCGTCGGCTACGGACTCCCGGACGTCGCCTGGGTCGCCTGGGTCCCGCCGCTCCTCGGCACCGTGCTCTTCGTGGTCGGCGGACGCCCGTTCCTGTCGGGGGCGGTCGACGAGATCCGCTCGCGCGCCCCCGGCATGATGTTGCTGATCGCCCTCGCGATCTCGGTCGCCTTCCTGTCCTGCGCTCGGCGCGAGCACCGGCCTGCTGCCGCACGAGCTCGACTTCTGGTGGGAGCTCGCGCTGCTCGTCGTGATCATGCTCCTCGGGCACTGGATCGAGATGCGCTCGCTCGCCCAGGCGTCCAGCGCCCTCGACTCGCTCGCAGCGCTGCTGCCCGATGCGGCCGAGCGCGAGACGGCGCGAGGCGTCGAGCGCGTCCGTCCGGACGAGCTGACGGTGGGCGATGTGGTGCTGGTGCGCCCCGGATCGCGCGTCCCGGCGGACGGCGAGATCGTCGAGGGCGCCGCCGAGGTCGACGAGTCGGTCCTGACGGGGGAGTCGCGGACCGTCGTGCGCACGGTGGGCGACCGGCTCGTCGCCGGCAGCGTCGCCACGGACGCCCGGCTCCGGGTCCGCGTGGACGCCGTCGGCGACGACACGGCGCTGGCGGGCATCCGCCGGCTGGTCGCCGAGGCGCAGTCGTCCTCGTCGCGCGCGCAGATCCTCGCCGACCGGTTCGCGGGGCTGCTGTTCTGGTTCGCGCTCGGCGCCGCGGTCGTCACCGCGATCGTCTGGCTGGCGCTCGGCCGGCCCGACACGGCCCTCGTCCGCGTCATCAGCGTGCTCGTCATCGCCTGCCCGCACGCCCTCGGCCTCGCGATCCCGCTCGTGGTGTCGATCGCGACCGAGAAGGCGGCCCGCGCCGGCATCCTCGTCACCGATCGCGCCGCTCTCGAGGCGATGCGCTCCGTCGACACCGTGCTCTTCGACAAGACCGGCACGCTGACGCTCGGCCGTCCCGAGGTGGTCGAGGTCCTCGGCGAGATCCGAGACGCTCGCCCTGGCCGCCGCCGTCGAGCGCGAGAGCGAGCACCCGCTCGCCGTCGCGATCGTCCGGGCTGCGGGGAGTCGGAGCTGCGCGCCGAGGCCTTCGAGACCCGGGGCGGCATCGGAGGTCGCGGCGATCGTCCGCGGCGACCGCGTGGCCGTGGGCGGCCCGGCGCTGCTCGCCGAGCTCGGCCTCGAGCCGCTCCCCGAGAGCGCCGAGGCGTCCGAGCGCGGCGCGACCGTCCTGCACGTGCTCCGCGACGACGCGATCCTCGGCGCCCTCGTGCTCGAGGACGCCGTGCGCCCGGAGTCGGCGGAGGCGATCGCCGCACTGCAGCGCGAGGGCGTCCGGGTGGCGCTGGTCACCGGCGACGCCGAGCCGGTCGCCCGCCGCGTCGCCCGGGAGCTCGGGATCGACGAGGTGATCGCCGGAGTCCTCCCCGGAGGCAAGAGCGACGTCGTCGCGCGGCTCAGGGCCGAGGGCCGTCGCGTCGCGATGGTCGGCGACGGAGTGAACGACGCCCCGGCGCTCGCCGGAGCCGACGTCGGCATCGCGATCGGCGCCGGCACCGATGTGGCGATCGCCTCGGCCGGGCTGGTGCTCGCCTCCGACGACCCGCGGGCGGTGGCGCGCGTCCTCGCCCTCTCGAAGGCCTCGGCCGCGAAGATGCGCCAGAACCTCGCGTGGGGCGCCGGCTACAACGTGGTCGCCGTCCCGCTCGCGGCGGGCGTGCTCGCTCCGCTCGGGTTCGTCCTGCCGATGGAGGTCGGTGCTCTGCTGATGAGTTCTAGCACCGTGGTCGTCGCGGCGAACGCGCAGCTGCTGCGCCGGATCCGCCTCTGACAGTCCCGGGGCGCGGGCGCAAGGCCGTGTGCGCCGCGCCCCGGGTGCCCTAGCGTTCGAGGGTCAGCCCCCGACGCGAAGGAACGCCATGTCCGAGAACGCCGCTCCCGCCCTGTCCCGCACCGCCGTCGAGCGGAGCTGGATCATCGGCGTCTCGCTGATAGCGATCGCCCTCGGGGTGATCGCCGTGCTGATCCCGGGCCCGACGCTCCTGACCGTCGCGATCGTCTTCGGCATCCACCTGATCGCGGCGGGTGTGTTCCGCCTGCTGCTCGCCTTCACCGCGTCCCGTCTCGAGGCGCGGGTGCGCTGGCTGGCGGGTCTGCTCGGCGCGCTCATCCTGGTCGCCGGCATCCTCTGCCTCTCGAACCCGTTCGAGTCGCTCACCGTCCTCGGACTGGTGATCGGCCTGGGCTGGATCCTCGACGGCGTCTCGAGCATCACGAGCGGTCGAACCGTCTCGGGGCCGGCCTGGCTGCCGATCGCAGCGGGTATCGCCTCCGTCATCGCCGGCATCCTGACGATCATCATGCCCGTGCTCGCGCTGGCCTCCTTCGTGACGGTCGTCGCGATCCTGCTGATCGTGGTCGGCGTCTCGGGTCTGCTGCTGCTCCCGGGACGCACGAAGGCGCCCGAGCAGGCGAGCTGACCGCTCCCGGCCTCGACTACCGCAGCCGCGTCCTCCGACTCTCGAGCAGCGGCACGTCGACGACGCCCGCGAGCGTCGCGCGTGCCCGGCCTGGTGGTCAGAATCCGAGCAGGCGGTCTCCCGAGAGCACCGCCGCGGGGATCGCGAAGGCGAACCACGACAGCGGAGCCAGCACCCAGTTCGCGAGGATCGGCCCACGGCCGGGAGCATGTGCGCGCACCGCCTCGACCTCGGCGAGGGCGACCCGGGGAGAGTAGAGCAGCCGCGCGTTCGCCGCGATCGAGATCAGCGCTCCGGCGGCCAGCGGGCCGCCGAGCAGTACGATCGGCGAGCCGGCGGCCGTGATCCAGCACGCGGCGATCACGACCCAGAGGACGAGCAGCCACACGGCCACCGCGAAGCTGATGCGCTGTGCGGGACTCCTCCCCGAGGCGTACAGGTCGTCGGCCTGCTCGTCGATCGGGCGGCGGAGCACGCGGAGCCGGAGGACCGTCGCGACCAGGAGCGCCACGACCGCGTAGGGAAGTCCCGCGACGATCAGGATCCGGATCGGCAGGAAGTCGAGCTGCACGAGCGCGAGCACCCCGATGCCGCCGAGGACCGCCATGCCGACCGGGACGAGCAGCATCGCCGAGAGGGGGAACGCGGGCGGCGCCTGCCGCAGCGGCCACAGGTCCTGCTCCTCGGGCGCGGGATCCCGGGAGTCGCGGTCGTGAGCGTCCATCCCGGCACCCTACCCAGCGGTCGTGAACTGCTCCGCGCGCCCATGCCACGATGAGAGCGTGAGTGCGGAAGACCCCGACCTGGTGCCCGAGCTGCTCGTCGAGGATCTCGAGCGCAGCCTCGCGTTCTGGTGCGGTCCCTGCGGCTTCGTCCTCCGCTACTCCCGTCCGGAGGAGGGCTTCGCGTACCTCGTGCGCGGCGGCGCGCACGTGATGCTCGACACCGTCGGCCTCGGCCGCGACTGGATCACCGCGCCGCTCGAGCGGCCGCTCGGCCGCGGCGCGAACCTGCAGATCCGCGTCGACGACGCCGACGCGGTCGCCGAGGCGCTGCGCCGAGCAGGCGTCGTGCTCTTCGGGGAGCCCGAGACGTGCTGGTACCGCACGGGCGTGCGCGAATCGGGGGTCAGGCAGGTCCTGGTCACCGATCCCGACGGCTACCTCCTCCGCTTCCAGTCCTCGCTCGGATCGCGTCCGTCCGAGCGCTGAGGACCAGTCCCACGGATCGCGACATCATGCTTCGGGACGATGACGCGGTGCCCGCATCCCTGGTCTGATCGATCCCATGCCCGACCCCACCCTCACCGGACTCGTCAGCACGATCACGAGCGACGCCGCTCCGGACGATCCCGACGCGGCCCTGCCTCGTCGCGGCATCGTGCGCCCCGCCGACCTCGTCGCCGGCCTCACGGGAGTCGCCCTCGGCTTCTTCTCCCTCTTCGTCCACGCCATCGCGGAGTGGCAGTACCTCGGCCCCGACGTCGGAGAGGTCAGCGTGCTCGGCTGGCTCGCTCCGGCGGTCGCGGGCGCCCTCTGCCTGCTCGTCTCGATCGTCCCCGTCGTGGCGCGCGCGATCCGCCGTCGCACCCCGGAGGCGTCGGCGTGAGCCGCCTGCCCGCCGGTCCGTCCGTGCGCCTCGCGGAGGAGCTGCTCGCGCGAGCGGGCTGCGCCGGCTCCGCGCGCCCCCTGGGTGCTGCGCACGCGAGCCGGCGAGCACCCGTCCATCGACTTCGGCGCGCTCCAGCGCCACGTGCACCGGCTCGACCTGTCCGAGGAGGCCGTCGCGCGCGTCGCGCTCTCGCTGGCCACCGGGCTGCCGATCGATCTCCGCGCCGCACTGGGATACCTCACCCGCGATCACGCGGCACTCGTGATGACCGCGGTCGCCTGCGCCGGCGGGCACGACCGCATCGGCAGCCGCATCCGCGTCACCGACGACGAGCGCCGAGTCGAGACCGCCCCGCCGCTGGGCTCCTGGACCTCCTGATCCGGACCCCGCGACGTCACGGTCGCCCCGTCAGAGCGTCGTCCGCGTCGCTACGGGCTTTCGCATGTACCCGGTTTAGGGTGTCCGTGTGCAACGTGTCGACGATTTCCCAGGAGCCGGACCGGTGGCGACCTCACCCGAATCCGGTGACCCCCGGGAGGCGTCCGCTCTCCGGCTCCCCTCCGCCACCGCTTCGCCCGGACAGGTGACCAGCGGGGAGGCGGGCTACCGCAGCGGCAACGTCGCGGATCCGGTGTGGCAGTCGTGGCGTGACGAGCTCGCGAAGGTGGGCGGCCCTTCGCCGCTCCTGCACTTCGTCGACTCGCCCCGTACGCGGATCGAGCTGTCGACCACCCATCCCGGCGGCCTTCCCCCTTCATCTCGGGCAAGACCACCCTGCTCTCCTCGCTCATCCGCGACGAGCTCGCCCTGCGCACCGCCAAGAACGCGGCCGCGGCGATCACCGACAAGGGGATCGAGCTGCGCTCGGTCCGCGGCATCGAGGGTGTCCACCTCGCGATCGGGCTGGCGCAGTGGCGCGCCGGCGAGACGGAGTTCACCGCTCCCGTCCTGCTGCGCCCGCTCGCCATCCGCCGCTACGGCCGCGACTTCGAGCTCAAGCTCAAGGGCCAGCCGTACTTCAACCCGCAGCTCGCGCGCGCCCTGAAGCAGCAGTTCGGGATCACCATCGACCCCGAGCAGTTCGTCGAGCTCGCGGTGCAGAGCGGTGTCTTCAAGCCGCAGCCGGTCATCGACCAGCTCCGCGGCCTGACCTCCCACCTGCCGTGGTTCGCCGTGCACCCGCGGCTCGTGGTGTCGAGCTTCGCCGACGTGGCGGGCGACATGCTCCGCGACGCGCGCATGCTCGAGCACCCCGTGCTCGACGCGGTGGCGGGCAACCCGGCCGCGAAGCGCTCGCTCCAGCAGTCGCAGAAGGTGGCGTCGATCATCCCGCAGGACGAGCGTCCGCCGGCGACCGACAACCTCCTGCTCGACGCCGACGCCGAGCAGGAGCAGGTCATCGCGAACATCGCGGCGGGCAACTCCCTCGTCGTGAAGACCCTGCCGGGCACCGGCGGGACGCAGACCATCGTGAACGCGATCGGGGCGCTCGCCGCCCAGCACAAGCGCGTCCTCGTGGTCGGCGCGCGCCGCTCGAGCCTCGACAGCATCCACCAGCGCCTCGTCTCGGCGGGACTCGGCGGCATCGCCGTCGGCCCGCGGACCCTGCGCCGCGACCTGATCCAGTCGATCGGCCGCAACGAGAAGGCCGCGCGGCCCTCCGTCAGCGAGATCGACGACGCCCTGCTGCGCCTGCGCAAGGTGCTCCTCGACTACCGCGGGGCCCTCTCACGCCGCGACGACAGCTTCGGGGTCTCGGCCCTGCAGGCCCTCGAGGAGCTCGCGCGCCTCTCGCAGCTGCGCACGCCCTCGTCGACGACCGCGAGGCTCGACCGCCGCGCCGTCACCGCTCTGGCGCACAGCCGGCCGCAGGCGACGCAGATGCTGATCGAGTCGGCCCGCCTGGGCGAGTTCCGCTACGGCCCGGGCGACTCGCCCTGGTACGGCGCGCACTTCCAGTCGACCAGCGAGGCCGAGGCGGCGCACGAGCTGGCCAAGCGCCTGCACCTGCGCGACCTCCCGCGCCTGCTCGACCGCGCGCAGGACGTCATCGGCCAGACCCGGATGCGCCCGTTCGAGTCGGTCGCCGAGCTCGGCATCTACCTGCGCCTGCTCCAGGACGTCCGCGAGACGCTCGACAAGTTCCAGCCCGCCGTCTTCGACCGCTCGATCCAGGACCTCATCGTCGCGACGTCGCCGCGCCGCGACGCCGCCGAGATGTCCTCGACCAACCGCCGCCGCCTGAAGAAGCTCGCCCGCGAGTACATGCGCCCCGGCGCGCACGTCACCGACCTCAACGCGTCGCTGCGCCGCGTGCAGCAGCAGCGGACGCTGTGGCAGCGCTACGCGGTGGCCGGCACGGTGCCGGAGGTGCCGGTCGGCGTCGCCGACGTGCAGGTCGCGTACCAGCAGGTCGCCGACGACCTCGGCCGCCTCGACGAGCCGCTGGGCCGCCTGGGCTCGACCACGCAGCTCGCCTCGCTCCCGCTGGCCGAGCTGACCTCGATGGTCTCCGGGCTCGCCGAGGACAGCGAGGTGCTCGCGAACCTGCAGGAGCGCACGACGCTGCTCTCGACCGCTGCGCGAGTGGGGCCTGGACCCGCTGCTCACCGACCTCTCGCGCCGCCACGTGCCGGCCGAGGTGGTCGCCATCGAGCTCGACCTCGCCTGGTGGCGCTCGGCGCTCGAGATCATGCTGACCGACGAGCGCGCGCTGCTCGGCGGCAACACGAGCGTGCTCGACCGGCTCGAGGCCGACTTCAAGCTGGTCGACGAGGCGCACGCCGCCTCGAGTGCGGAGCTCCTGGCCTGGAAGCTCTCCGAGACCTGGAAGATCGGGCTCGTGGACTGGCCGCAGGAGCGCGACGCGCTGCGGGCCCTGCTGCGCACCGAGGCGGCGACCACGCCGCAGGAGCTGCAGAAGGCCGCCCCGCACCTGTCGCGCGTCCTCGCTCCGGCGTGGCTCGCCTCGCCCTACGAGGTGCACCGGATCGGCACCGAGACCACGTTCGACGCCGTCTTCCTGGTCGACGCCGGCGCCACGACGCTCGCCGAGAACGTCGGAGCGATCCGCCGCGCCAAGCAGGTCGTCGCGTTCGGCGACCCGGTCACGCAGACGCCCACCCCGTTCGGCCTGCGGGTCGACGAGAGCGTCGAGTTCGGCAGCTCCGCCACGCGGACCGACGTCGAGGCCCTGCACGCGCAGTCCGCCCTGGCGCGCCTGGGCGAGCTGCTCAACACCGTCACGCTCACGCGCAGCTACCGCGCGGGCGGCGAGGACCTCGCCGAGCTCGTCAACCGCCGCTTCTACGGCGGCCGGATCGACTCGCTCCCGTGGGCGGGCTCGTTCCTCGGCCACGACTCGCTCCGCTTCCACTACATCGCGAGCGGCCACGGCATGCCCGAGAACGACTCCGGAGCGGTCGAGTCCGTCGACGCCGAGGTCGCGAAGGTCGTCGAGCTCGTGCTCGAGCACGCGGTCATCCGCCCGCGCGAGTCGCTCATGGTCATCACCGCGAGCCCCCGTCACGCCGTGCGCGTGCAGCAGGCCGTGCTCACCGCGTTCGCCAAGCGCGCCGACCTCAACGACTTCATCCTGGGCGACCGCCCGGAGCCGTTCGCGGTCGTCACACCTCGAGCAGTCCGTCGCGCAGAGCCGCGACCGGGTGATCTTCTCGATCGGCTACGGCCGCACGCCCCACGGGCGCCTGCTGTCGAACTTCGGTGCGCTGGCCGAGGCCGGCGGCGAGCGGCTGCTCGCGGTCGGGATGACCCGCGCCCGCCGGTCGATGGACATCGTGTCGTGCTTCCGACCGGGCGACATCGACGAGTCGCGCATGCGCCACGGCATGGTCGCACTCGCGCAGGTGCTGCAGGAGGCCGAGGACCGCGTCCAGCCCAGCGACCGCGACGACTACTCCGAGCCGATGCTGGTCGACCTGGCCGCGCGTCTCGAGCGCCGCGGGCTCCGGGTCAACATCGGGCACAAGGGCAAGCTCGCCCTCGTCGCGGCGCACGGCACCCGTGCCGTCGTCGTCGAGACGGATCGCGACGTCAGCACGCAGAGCCTCCGGGTGTCGCTGCGACTGCGCCCGGAGCTGCTGCGGCGTCTCGGCTGGCACTACCTCCGCGTGCACAACTTCGAGCTGTTCGCCGACCCCGAGGCCGTGGCCGCGCGGGTCGCCGGACTCATCGGCGCTCCGGCTGACGAGGCGCCCAGCGCTCCGTCCGAGGCGGCGGCCCCGGTGGTCGTGGCGAGGGCGGCGCAGGCCCCCGTCTCCAGCGAGACCCAGCCGATCGAGATCCAGTCGCCCGACGAGTGAGCGACGACCTGCCGACCGCCGCGCCCGCCGGAGCGGATCGGCCGCTCCGGCGCTCGCGCGGCGGCCGTCGGGCGTCCCTGCCGGCGAAGCCCGGCACCGACCCGTCGCCCCACGACCCGCCCGTCGCGGACCCGGAGACTCCGTCGCCCCGCCCGGACACCGGGCCGAACGACTCCCGTCTCCGCCAGGACGTCCCACCCCACTACTGACGGATCGGCGCAACGTCCTGCTGGTGGAGCGCGGCGGTCGTGCGTCGGCGGCCCCCTCTGCAGGTCGCGCAGGGGGCGGATCGAGATCCCCGACTCCGCACCCGGCGGGTCTCGAGCCGACGCCTGCGACGCCTCCTCGCCCAGCAGGGTGTGCGCGACTCTCTCCTGCGGCGAGCCTTCCTGCTGATCGAGTAGCCCGCGCAGCGGACGTATCGAGATCCCTGTCCACAGGACCCGTCATCCGCGCTCGACGAGCTCGGATGACGGATGGACGATCAGAGGGGCGACCTCCCGAGGGTGCAGGCGTCGTGCGAAACGCGTGCCAGCGTTTCGCACGCGCCGTTCGCACAACGCTCTCGGGAACGCGCCCACCTCGGAGAGCCGACCGCGGTTCTTCCTCGCCTCGGCGAGGAAGAACAGGACGGATCAGTCGACGTGCTTGCCCGAGTTGGCCGTCGTGGCGGTGCCGCCGTTGGCCAGCAGGTCGCGGATGTCGGCGAGCAGCTCGAGCTCGGTCGGCGCCTTGTCCTCGGCGGCGGGAGCGTCGTCCATCTTCTTCTTGAACGCCGCGTTCTTGAGGTGGTTGATCGGCAGCACGAACGCGAAGTAGAGCACGAACGCGACGATCACGAACTGGATGAGGGCCGAGAGGACGGCTCCCCAGGCAAGGACCGTCGCGGGCTCGCCGTTCTGCGCCGCGCGCAGGGTCCAGCCGAGGTTCTCCAGCGACGACGCATCGAAGATCCCCCCGATGAGCGGGTTGAAGATCCCGGTGACGATCGCGTTGACGATCGTCGTGAAGGCCGCGCCGATGACCACGGCGACAGCCAGGTCGATGACGTTGCCGCGGAGGATGAACTCCTTGAAGCCGTTGATCATGGTCTGTTCCGTTTCTGCCGGCGGGCGGTGGACCGGGTCAGCTCCCGGAGGACGAGGACCCGGAGGAGGAGGAAGAGGAGGAAGAGGAAGAGGATCCTGACGAGGACGACGAGGATCCGCCGGAGGACGATCCGCCCGACGACGATCCGCCGCTCGAGGAAGAGCCGCCGGAACCGCCGGTCGAGGCGGGCGCCGCCGACGAGCTCCCCGACGACGAGTCGCCCGAGCCCGACCCCGACGACGAGCTCTTGGAGCCGGACGCGCGCGAGTCGGTCCGGTAGAACCCGGAGCCGTTGAACGTGACTCCGACCGCGCTGAAGACCTTGCGCAGCGCGCCCTGGCAGCTCAGGCACTCCGTGAGGGTGTCGTCGGTGAACTTCTGCTGGATGTCGAAGGCGTTGCCGCACTGCGTGCAGCGGTAGGAGTAGGTGGGCACGGGTGCTCCTGAGAAGAGGGGAGTGGGAGAGGGAGAGGAGGGCTCAGCGCTGCACGTCGAGGACGCCGGAGGGGGTCACGACGCCGTCGACCGGCTGGTCGTGCACCTCGCTCGGCACGTGGTCGACGAGCTCGCTGTCGAAGACGACCGCGTAGACGGGCGGGCACTTCTCCATCGAGCCGAGGGTCTTGTCGAAGTAGCCGCGGCCCCAGCCCATCCGCATGCCGGTCCGGTCGACGGTGGCAGCGGGAACGATGATGAGGTCGACGTCGTTGATCGCGATGGGCCCCAGCAGAGCTCCGACGGGCTCGGGCATGCCGAACAGGCCCTGCGTCTCGGTGTGGCCGTCGCCGACCGCCCAGTCGAGCAGGCCGTCCTGCCGCGAGATGGGGAAGAGCACGCGGATGCCGTGGCTCTCGGCCCAGCCGAGGAACGGGCGGGTGCTCGGCTCGTCGGGTGCCGACAGGTAGCACGCGATCGACCTGGCCCCGTAGCGGGTGACCAGGTCGACGAGGTGCTCGGTGATGCGGGCCGTGGCCTGCTCGCGGGCCGTGGTCGTCTGCGTGCGTCGGCGCTCGCGCAGCTCGGCGCGCAGCGCCCGCTTCTCGTGAGTGATGTCGGCTGGCATGCGCTCAGTCTAGATCGGGGCCCGCGTGCGGGATCGGCGCGGCCCTCGCTCGGCTGAGGCGCGCTCACTGCCACCCGTCCCACAAGAGGGGCCGCTCCGGCACCCTCCTCGGAAACATCCCCGACCACCGCCGCCGATATAGTGACGCCCCATGGGCACTCGAATCCGCAAAGCCGTCATCCCCGCCGCAGGGCTCGGCACCCGCTTCCTGCCGGCGACCAAGGCGATCCCGAAGGAGATGCTCCCGGTCGTCGACAAGCCGGCCATCCAGTACGTGGTCGAGGAGGCGGCGGACGCGGGTCTGCAGGACGTCCTCGTCATCATCGGGCGCAACAAGAACGCCCTCGCCAACCACTTCGACTCCGTGCCCGAGCTCGAGCTCAACCTGAGCAAGAAGGCCGACGACGCGAAGCTCGCGCACGTCAAGTACGCCAGCGACCTCGCCGACGTGCACTTCGTCCGCCAGGGAGAGCCCAAGGGCCTGGGTCACGCGGTGTCCCGCGCGCAGCGCCACGTGGGCGACGAGCCCTTCGCGGTCCTGCTCGGCGACGACCTCATCGATGCGCGCGACCCGCTCCTCACGCGCATGATCGACGTCGCCGAGAAGCGCGACACCACCGTGGTCGCCCTGCTCGAGGTCGACCCCGACCAGATCCACCTCTACGGCTGCGCCGCGGTCGAGACCACCGACGAGGACGACGTCGTCCGGATCACGGGCCTCGTCGAGAAGCCGTCGAAGGAGGACGCTCCGTCGAACCTCGCCATCATCGGCCGCTACGTCCTCAAGCCCGACGTGTTCGGCGTGCTCGAGGAGACGCAGCCCGGCAAGGGCGGCGAGATCCAGCTGACCGACGCGCTCGAGCGCATGGCTCAGGACCCGGCCGAGTTCGGCGGCGTCTACGGCGTCGTCTTCCGCGGCCGCCGCTACGACACCGGCGACAAGCTCGACTACATCAAGGCGATCGTGCAGCTCGCCTCCGACCGCGACGACCTCGGTAAGGACCTCAAGCCCTGGCTCAAGGACTTCGTCGAGACCCTCTGACCCGGAGCCTCCCCGGGGTCCTCCCGATCGTCGAGATCCCCGCCGCCGCGGGGGATCTCGTGCGTGAGGGGACCGAGCGCCACGGCGCATCCGTCTCCGATGCCGGCCGCCCGGTCCACCCCTTCGGCGACCTCGTGCGCGCAGTACAGTCGGGACATGCCGCTGCCGATCCCGACGCTCTCCGAGGGTCGAGTCACCATCCGCCCCATCCGGGTGCGCGACGCCCGCCCGCTCGAGCGCGAGCTGATCGCCAATCGGGCGTGGCTGCGGCAGTGGGAGGCGTCGGACCCCCGCGGCGGTGCCGCCTTCGACGTCCGCGCGAGCATCCGCTCCCTGCAGCAGAACGCGCGGGCCGGGGAGGGGTGCCGTTCCTCATCGAGTGGGACGGCGAACTCGCCGGGCAGCTGAACATCTCGAACATCGGCTACGGCTCGCTCTCGTCGGCGTCGATCGGCTACTGGGTGGCCGAGCGGTTCGCCGGCCGCAGCATCACTCCGATCGCCGTCGCACTCGCCACCGATCACGCCTTCCTCGATCTGGGGCTGCACCGTATGGAGATCTGCATCCGTCCCGAGAACCGGCCGAGCCTGCGGGTGGTCGAGAAGCTCGGCTACCGCTACGAGGGACTGCGCCGCCGGTTCATCCACATCAACGGCGACTGGCGCGACCACTTCTGCTTCGCCCTGGTGGCGGAGGAGGTGCCGCGCGGTGTCCTGCGCCGCTATCTCGACGGCCAGGTGCCGCACGACGTCGGCACACCCAGCGAGGCCGACCAGCGCGCATCGCACCGTTCCGGGCTCTCGGGGCCGCCGGACGGGGCGGGCATCCCCCGGACGGGGAGCCGACCTCATCGGCGATCCGCGCGGACACACCTACCCGTAATGACGGACGGGAGCACCTCCGACTCTAGCGTGGGTCGCATGAGTAGCGACTGGCTGGGTGGGGGCGTCGTCTGGGCGCTCGCCGCCGTTCTGTGGGTCGCCTACCTCATCCCCACGTGGATGCGCCGCCGGTCGTACAACGCGACCGAGCGCAACGCGGTGAGGCTGCAGCAGACGCTGCGGATCCTCGCCGAGACCGCGGAAGTACCCGAGCACGTGCGTGCGGAGGCGACGGCCCGCGAGGTCGCGCTCCAGCAGCGCACCCTCCGGGCGACCGAGACACGACGACGAGCCGAAGAGAAGGCACAGGCGATGGAGCTGGCACAGGCGGAGAAGGCGGCGCGCGAAGCGCTGCGACGGGCGGCCGCGACCACGAAGCAGAGCACTCGCACGGAGCCCGGCGTCCTGCGCTGGCGGCAGACCGCCGCCTTCGCGGTGCTGGTCGGCCTCGTCGCGGCCCTGGTCGGGCTCGTGATGCTGCCGTTCGGCGGCAACGGCGTGGTGCCGACCGTCGGCGGGTTGCTGGTCGCGGCCGGACTCGGCACGCTGCTGGTGCTCGCCCGGGTCGGCGCCGCGCGGCCGCTCCCGCGTCGATGTCCGCGACGACCGTCGCGGCGTCGCGCCGCCCGGCCGAGGTCTTCGAGGCCGAGCTGGCCGAGGACGCGCCCGCGGAGGCGGAGGCCCCCGCCGCGGAGGCCGTGAGCTGGACGCCGAAGCCGCTCCCGAAGCCGCTCTACCTCTCGCGCGGAACCGTGGCCGCCAGCGCCATGGCCTCCATCGACGCCGTCGAGCGCCTGCGCGCTGCGGCGGCGGAGGCGGAGCTCGCGCAGCGCGCGGCCGCGTCGGCCCCCGAGGTCGCGCCGATCCGCACCCCCGCGCCACGGCTCCCGTGCCGGTCCCCGAGGCTCCCCGTCCGTCCTCGCGCTTCGCCTCGATGGGC
Organism: Rathayibacter sp. AC182; assembly: GCF_979253875.1. NCBI lineage: Bacteria > Bacillati > Actinomycetota > Actinomycetes > Micrococcales > Microbacteriaceae > Rathayibacter > Rathayibacter sp. AC182. Next base: position 56,205 of record NZ_CEEDEK010000002.1, read on the forward strand.
GTCGTCGAGGGCGTCGACGCGATCGACCTCGACCAGGCGCTGCAGCGCCGCCGCGGGGCTCTGACGCCTCCACTCGTCGATTCGGAGCCCGCCCCCCGGCGTGCTAGTGTGGACGAGTTGTTCGGGCCGGAGACGGCTCGGAAGGCACGGGTCCGTGGCGCAGTTGGTAGCGCGCTTCGTTCGCAATGAAGAGGTCAGGGGTTCGAATCCCCTCGGATCCACCGCACGATCAAGAAGGCCCGCTCGAGAGAGCGGGCCTTCTGTGTTTTCCAGGGTCAGGCCCGCTCGAGAGGCGGGCCTTCTGTGTTCATGAAGGTCCCGCTCGCGGGTGAGCCTTCTGGGTTCGTGGGGGCCGGGCCTGCTCAGGGAGCGTGTCCTCGGGGCTCATGGGGTCGGGTCCGCTTGCCGGGGTCAACCGGGGAACGGTCTCCTGCGCTCCGCTCCGGGTCGGCGCGGAGAGGGTCTCGGGGGAGGCTCCGGGCCCTCTTCGGGGCGATTCGGAAAGGCGCTCGATCGCGAGTGAACGCCGAGTGGCCCCTGCCGGCCGGGCGAGGCCCGTCCCCGGGCGGCCCCTGTCGCCGCCGGAAGGGGCGCAGCCGGCGCCGGCCGGGCGTCAGCGCAGCGACGGGTCCGGATCCGCCCAGTTCTCGACGGTCTGCAGCACCCAGAAGACGGTGAAGAGGGCGAGCGCCAGCGCCTCGACCAGCAGCAGCCACTGCTCCCCGAGCAGCGCCTCCCCGCGGCCGGTCAGCACCAGCGCGACCAGCGCGAGGTCGGTCGCGGCGAGCAGCACCGCCAGCACGGCGTACGCGATCGAGTAGCCGCGCGGCGAGCCGGGGCCGCGCACCCCCTCCGATCGCACCGCGTGCGCGTGCACGCCCGCGACCGCGGCCATCAGGAAGAAGAAGACGGCGGCGGCCGCGTAGTGGCCGGTCACCGCGAAGGCCGGAGTCGCGGACGCGGCGGCGAGGGCGACGAGCAGCACCGCCGCGACGGCGATCCGCACCAGAGCGATCCTGTCCAGCCGGCGATCGAGGGCCAGCAGTGCGACGGAGGCGACGAGGACCGCCGCAGCGACGAGGAGGTAGGCGAGCATCCCGACCGCGAGCTCCTCAGTCGCGCTCGCCGGAAGGCAGCGCGCGACGCCGGCGGGGCAGCCGGTGCCCGTCAGCATCGCGAGCTCGTCCGAGCGCAGCGGCACGGGGACGAGCGCGATGAGCGGCGCCGTCATCCCGCCGAGCAGCAGGAGGTAGCGGCGCAGACTCCTCCCGGCGAGCACGACCAGCGCGACGGACACCGCGAACAGCGCACCAACCAGGACCGAGCGCCCGGGCGTGTAATAGGCGGCGCTGATCGAGCGGAGCGGGCCGACCGCGACCAGGTGCCGGCCGACTCCTGCGGCGAGCAGCAGCACCGCAGCGCACAGCGACACCCGCACGTAGCGGTGGGTGCGCAGCGACGAGACGGAGCCGTCGGCGCGCAGGGCGTCGGTCGCGCGCACGCCGGCTACTCCGCGCGCAGACCCGCCGAGCCGAGGGCGAAGTCGACGTCGATGCGGATCGCCACCCGGAGCGGGTTGTCGCGGGGCACGCGGTAGCGGCGCGAGTAGAGATCGACGGCGTGCGCGACGGCCTCGGGTTCCTCCTCGATCGAGGCGGGACCGCCCAGGCTCAACCAGCGGACGCCGTCGACCTGGCCGACGGTCGCGGTGCCGCGGCGCACGTTGAGCACCTTCTGGCTCTCGCGCGAGGTGATGACGCGCACGACGCCGTCCTCGTAGGTGAAGCCCACGGCGACGACGTGCAGACGTCCGCCGCGGCCCGGAGTGGAGAGGGTGGCCAGGTGCCGCTCGGTCACGAACTCGAGGCCGTCGGGGCTGAGGATGCTCATGCCGCGAGCGTAGCCGGAGGGTCTGACGGGACGCCGAGGCGGGCGCGGTCGCGACCGGTCGCGAGAGGCCACTCCGGTACGCGACACGCCGCGCCGGGCGTGCCGGAGTGGCATCTCGTGGAGGGCGTCAGACCTGCAGGAGCAGTGCCTCGCCCTGCCCGCCGCCGCCGCAGAGGGCGGCGACTCGAGGCCGCCCCCGCGCCGCCGCAGGGCGAGCGCGAGGTGCAGGGCCAGACGCGCACCCCGACGCGCCGACCGGATGGCCGAGCGCGATCGCTCCGCCGTCGAGGTTGACCGACTCGGGGGCCAGACCCAGGTCGTCGGCCGACTGCAGGACCACCGAGGCGAAGGCCTCGTTGATCTCGATCAGATCGAGATCGGCGATGGCCGACCCCCGGCGGGCGAGCGCACGGAGGACCGCGGCCGACGGCTGCGAGTGCAGCGAGTTGTCGGGCCCGGCGACCTGCCCGTGCTCGGCGATCTCGGCGATCCAGGAGAGCCCGCGGGCGCGAGCCCATCCGCGGCTCGCCACGACGAGTGCCGCGGCACCGTCGGTGAGGGAGAGGAGCTGCCGGCCGTGATGGTCCCCTCCGGAGTGAAGGCGGGCGTCAGGCCCGCGAGGACCTCGACGGTCGTGTCCGGCCGGATGCCGTCGTCCTCGGACACGAGCACGTCGGCTCCGCGGCGCTGGGGAACGGCCACGGGCACGATCTCCTCGGCGAGGATCCCCGACTCCCGAGCGGCGGCCGCGCGCCGGTGCGAGAGCGCCGCGTAGGCGTCCTGGCGCTCGCGCCGGATCCCGCGCTCCGCGTTGCCGTCGTCGGTCACCCTGCCCATGATGCGCTGGTCGAAGGGATCGAGCAGGCCGTCGTGCAGCAGGGCGTCCTCGAGCGGCCTCGCGCCGACTCCGACGCCGTCGCGTGCGCCGAGGAGCAGGTGCGGGGTCCGAGTCATCGACTCCTGACCGCCGGCCACGACGACCGACGCCTCGCCGGTCCGGATGAGCCGTGCCGCGTCGATCACCGCCGTGAGCCCCGAGAGGCAGAGCTTGTTGATCGTCACCGCCGGCACGTCCCAGCCCAGCCCCGCGAGGATCGCGGTCTGGCGCGCGGGACCCTGCCCGGCACCGGCCTGGATCACCTGGCCGAGGATCACCGCGTCGACGTCGGCCGCCCCCACTCCGGAGCGCACGAGGGCCGCGCGGACCGCGTGTGCACCGAGCTCGGTCGCGGACAGGGTGGCGAAGCTGCCGCCGAAGCGGGCGAAAGGGTGCGCGCACCCCCGAGGATCACGGGGACGAGGTCCTCTGCGGTCATGGCGGGACTCCTTCTCGACGGTGAGAGCGGGCGGAGGCGCCGGTCAGGGCACCAGGAGGATCTTGCCCCGGACGTGGCCGTCCTCGCTCGCGCGATGGGCTTCGACGACGTCCTCGAGCGCGAAGCGGGGCCCGAGCTCGACGCGGAAGCGGCCCTCCGCGAGCAGCCGCGCGGCGAGCGGCGTACCGCCTCGCGGCGCAGGTGCAGCTCCTCCGGGGTCATCGGCACGGGGTTGCCGCCCGACCAGGCCCGGATGCCGAGCGAGGCGGCGCGAGCGCCCACGACGACGGTGCCGACGTGCTGCGGGTCGGTGACGAGGGCGAGGGAGGCCTCGATCGCCTCGTCGGTGCCCGCGGCGTCGAGCACGCGGTCGACACCGTCCGGAGCGGCCTCGCGCAGTCGTGCCAGCAGCCCCGGTCCGTACGCGACGGGCTCCGCCCCGAGCTCGCGGAGGAGCTGGTGGTTCGCGGGGCTTCGCCGTGGCGATCACCCGGGCGCCGCGATCACGGGCGAACTGGATCGCGGCCTGCCCGACGGCTCCGGCGCCCGCGTGCACGAGGAAGGTCGACCCCTCCTCGACCCCGAGCGAGGCGACGGCCTGGTAGGCCGTGCCGATCGGGATGCCGAGTGCCGCCGCGTGCTCGAAGGACACATCGGCGGGCTTGGCGTCGAGGCTCTCCGGGCGCACGACGACCGCCGAGGCGTAGGTGCCTGTCGCGCCCTGCACGATCACCTCGTCGCCGACGCTCCAGCCCTCGACTCCCGAGCCGATCGCGGTCACGACGCCCGCGCCGTCCGAGCCGAGCCGTCGCGGCTCCGTCAGCGGCGGGCTCGGCCGCACACCCGACCGGACCTTCCACTCGATCGGATTGACGCCCGCGGCGCGGACCGCGACCACGAGACCGCCCGCAGGCGCGCCTCGGGTTCGGGGGCGTCGACCACCTCGAGCACCTCGGGTCCGCCGATCCGGCGGTACTGCACGATCCTGGCCACGTCGTCCTCCTCCCTTCAGCCCAGAAGCCTGTCGCGCACCTCGCGGCGCAGCACCTTGCCGATGAGCGAGGTGGGCAGCTCGTCGACGGGCACCACGCGCTTGGGCACCTTGTAGGGGGTGAGGTGCAGACGGCAGAAGTCGCGCAGCGCCTCGGGGTCGACGGCCGCACCGGCGCGCAGGACGACCGCTGCGGCGACGCTCTCGCCGCCGTCCGGGCGGGGCAGCCCCACCACGGCGGCCCGCGACACGTCGGGGTGGGACTCGAGCACGCCCTCGACCTCCGACGGCGAGACGTTGAAGCCGCCCGTGATGATCAGCTCCTTCGCCCGGTCGACGATCGTGACGAAGCCGTCGGCCGAGACGGTGGCGATGTCGCCCGTGCGGAGCCACCCGTCGGCCAGCAGCGTCGCGCCGGTCTCGTCGGGGCGCTTCCAGTAGCCCTGGAACACCTGCGGTCCGCGCAGGAGCAGCTCGCCCGATTCGCCCGGCCCGCGGTCGACGGAGGGGTCGTCGGGGTCGACGAGGCGGATCTCGGTGCTCGGGAACGGCACGCCGACGGTGCCGGGGCGGCGTGTCGGTCCGACCGGGTTCCCCACCGCGACAGGCGAGCTCTCGGTCATGCCGTAGCCCTCGACGAGGAGACCGCGGCTCGCGCGCTCCCAGCGGTCGACGGTCGCGACGGGCAGTCCCATCGCTCCCGAGATGGCGAAGCGGATGCCGCGCAGATCGAGCTCGCCGCGCTCGGAGGCGCGCGCGAGCGCGTCGTACACGGGCGGCACGGCGGGGAGGAACGTGGGCGGCGACGACTTGGCCGCGGCCTTCCACGAGACCCACGTCGAACGTCGGGAACAGCACGACCTTCGCTCCGATGCTGATCGCGAAGGTCAGGCACAGTGTGAGCCCGTAGGCGTGGAAGAGGGGGAGGACCGCGTAGAAGGTCTCATCGCCCTCGCGGAGCCCGGGCACCCAGGCCTGACCCTGCATCGCGTTCGCGCGCAGGTTCGCGTGCGAGAGGATCGCCCCCTTCGGGGTGCCGGTCGTACCGCTCGTGTACTGCAGCAGCGCGGTGTCGCCGAGCGCGGGTCGGGGGTGCGCGCGCGAGAGGCGGCGGTTGCCGACGAGGCGCGAGAAGGGGATGACCGAGCGGGTGCGCGGCCGACCCGTCAGCTTCGCGCGGGCGGCGCGGACCTTCGGCAGCGGCAGGCGCAGCGCGAGGCGCTTGGCGAGCGGGAACGACTCCGTCAGATCGACCGAGACCACGCGCTCGATGCCGAGGTCGGGGGGCATCGTCGCCACGACGTCGGCGACCTTGTCCCAGACCACCGCGACCCGGGCGCCGTGGTCCTCGAACTGCCGGCGCAGCTCCCTCGGCGTGTAGAGCGGGTTGTGCTCGACGACGATCGCACCCAACCGCAGCGCTGCGTAGAACGCGATCACGTGCTCGGGGCAGTTCGGCAGCACCAGCGCGACGCGGTCGCCCGGGCGGACGCCGAGCCGGCGCAGCCCCTCCGCGACGCGGGACACCCTCTCGCCGAGCTCGACGTAGGTCGTGCCCGCGCCGAAGAACTCGAGAGCGGTGCCGCCGGTAGCGGGCCACCGAGTCCTCGAGGAGGTCGACGAGGGTCTGGGTGGGCGGGTCGATCTCGGTGGGGACGCCCTCCCGCATAGGAGGACAGCCACGGCTTCGTCGCCAGGTACGGGGATCCGGGGTCACGGAGCAACTATCGGGCATCAGCCTCCGCGGTTGCTCCGAGGCTCGCCGCGGGGGTGACGCGGGCGCCGGAGCGCGCGCAGACTGGACGGATGAGCGCAGCCATCGATCTCCTCCGCGACGCCTTCGCCCGGGTGCACGAGAACGTGCACGCGGTGCTCGACGACTCGACCCCCGAGCAGCTCGGCTTCCGCGCCGATGCACAGGCGAACTCGCCCGCCTGGCTGATCTGGCACCCGACCCGGGTGCAGGACGACCACCTCGCTCCACTCGCCGGTCACGAGCAGGTGTGGACCGCCGACGACTTCCACGGTCGCTCGGCGCTGCCGTTCGAGCCCGGCGCGAGCGGCTACGGCCAGGAGCCGTCCGAGGTGGCGGCGCTCGCCGCCGTGCCGGCGCACCTGCTCGCCGAGTACCACGACGCCGTGCACGAGGCGACGCTCGCCTACCTCGACACGCTGTCGGACGAGGACCTCGCCGAGGTCGTCGACCGCCAGTGGGACCCGCCGGTGACCCTCGGCGTCCGCCTGGTCTCGGTCGTCGACGACGACGCCCAGCACGTGGGCCAGGCGGCCTTCGCGAAGGGGCTCGCGGAGCGCTCCTGAGCGCGAGGCCCGCCGGCGATGCCGCTACCCTGGACGCGGCACCGTCGCCCGGCGGCGGTGTCCGCGGAGCGAGGACCGCGCCGCCGAGAGGACACCACGTGCCGTTGCCCACCACCCCGCCGCCCCCCTGATCCGCAAGGGTCGCGACGTCCCGGCCGAGATCGCCCGCTCGTGGCTCCTCGTCAACGCGACCCGGACCGAGACCTTCGACGCCGCGCACCGTCGCGGGCCGACCAGATCGTCCTCGACATCGAGGACGCGGTCGACCCGAAGGCCAAGCCGGACGCCCGCGCGGACGTCGTCGAGTGGCTGAAGGGCGACAAGAAGGCCTGGGTCCGCATCAACGACCACTCCACCCCGTTCTGGTCGGACGACGTCGACGCGCTGAAGGGCCTCCCGGGGCTCGCGGGCGTCATGCTGGCCAAGACGGAGGCGGCGGAGCACGTCACCGAGACTTTCGACCGCCTCGGCGGCTCGACCCCCGTGCTCGCGCTCGTCGAGTCCGCCCTCGGGATCGAGGAGGCGGTCTCGATCGCCCGCGCCCGCGGCTGCTTCCGGCTCGCGTTCGGCAGCGGCGACTACCGCCGCGACACCGGCACGAGTTCCGACGACCTGGCCATGGCGTACCCGCGCTCGCGCCTCGTCGTGGCCAGCCGCATCGGCGACCTGCCCGGCCCGATCGACGGCCCGACCGTGTCGAACAGCCACCCGGTCCTCCGGGAGCAGTCCGCGCTCACCGTCTCGCTCGGCCTCACCGGCAAGCTCTGCCTCGATCGGGAGCAGCTCGCCGTCATCAACGAGGTCATCAGCCCCACTCCGTCCGACGTGGCGTGGGCGCGCGACTTCCTCGACGAGTTCGAGGCGCGCGGTCGCGTGATCCGCGACGGCAGCGACCTGCCCCGACTGGGGCGCGCGAAGAAGATCGACAAGCTGGCGACCGCGTTCGAGGTGAACCCGCTCTGACCCGAGGTCCCCGGCACGAGCACGAGGAGGCGCGCATGGGCGCGGTCAGCACGTTCCTGTGGTTCGACGACGCCGCGGGCGAGGCGGCGGAGTTCTACACGGCGCTCGTGCCGAATTCGCGCATCCTCGACAGCCGGGTGCTGCCCGAGGGCTCGCCGGCTCCGGGAACCCTGCTCTCGGTCTCGTTCGAGCTCGACGGGCAGCTGTTCCAGGCGATCAACGCCGGTCCGCGGTTCCCGTTCACCGAGGCCGTGTCGATCGTGCTCACCGTGCAGACGCAGGAGGAGCTCGACCGGCTCTGGGACGCGCTCGCGTCCGAGGGCGGCGCCGAGGGACGCTGCGGCTGGGTGCGCGACCGCTGGGGGCTGTGGTGGCAGGTGGTGCCGTCGGTGCTCGCCGATCTGCTCGGCGGGCCGGATCCCGAGGGCGCGACCCGCGCCATGCGGGCGATGCTCACGATGGACCGGCTCGACATCCGGGCGCTCGAAGAGGCCTATGCCGGCGCGTAGATCCGGGAAGGCGCGCCGCTCCGTGTCACTCCGGCGGGCCTACCTCCGCGACTACCGCTACGCCTACGGATCGCGCTTCGCTCATCTGCGCGACGGCTGGGACGTCTCGCACTACGCCGACGGCGACCGTGCACCGGTGCTGCTCATCCCGGGCGTCTACGAGACGTGGCAGTTCCTCCGACCGGTCGCCGACCGCCTGAACGGAGCCGGCCATCCGATCCACGTGCTGCCGGCGCTCGGGCACAACACCCGGCCCATCGTCGCGTCGGCGGTCTCTCGGGCAGGAGTACCTGCGCGAGCACGACCTGCGCGACGTGATCGTCGTCGCGCACAGCAAGGGCGGGCTGATCGGCAAGCACATGATGGTCGTCGACGACCTCCACGAGCGGCGCATCGACCGGATGATCGCGGTGTCGACGCCCTTCACCGGCTCGCCGCTCGCGAGGATCGCGCCTGCTCGCGCACTGCGCGAGTTCCATCCGCACCGCCCGGTCATCCGGACCCTGCTCGCCGAGCGCGACGCCGACTCGCGCATCACGTCGATCTACGGCATGCGCGACCAGTACATCCCCGGCGGCAGCCGACTCGTGGGCGCGCGCGAGAACATCGCGGTCTCGGTCATCGGGCACTTCGCGCTGCTGTCGCACCCGAAGGTGCTCGACCTGATCGCGTCGCGCGTCGATCCGGAGTGACGGGGTCGGGGCGCCGAGGCGCGCTCGGACGATCCTCAGGTCAGCTCCAGGGCGTGAGCAGCACGAGGATCTCGCGCTCAGTCTTCGTCTGGTACTCGGCGTAGTCGGGCCAGGCCTCGACGGAGCGCTCCCACCACACCGCGCGCTCGTCGCCCTCGAGGACGCGCGCCGTGTAGTCCTTCTTGACCGGGCCGTCCTGGAGCTCGACGTGCGGCTCCTTGAGCATGTTGCCGTACCAGACGGGGTGCTCGAGGGCGCCGCCCTTGGAGGCGACGACCACGTACTCGCCGTCGTGCTCGACCCGCATGAGCGCGGTCTTGCGCAGCTTGCCGCTGCGCGAGCCGACGGTGGTGAGGACGATGATGGGCTTGCCGCGCAGGAGGTTGCCCTCGGCACCCCGGTCGACTCGTAGAGCTCCGCCTGCTCGCGGGCCCAGGCGGACGTGCTCGGTTCGTATTCTCCGGTGAGAGGCATGCTCCGATCGTAGCCACGGGTGCGCCGAGGATTCGAGCCGTGCACGAGGATGGAGCGGTGCAGGCTCCCGACCAGATCGACCGCGCGCTGATCGCGCGACTCCGCGACGACCTCCTCCGCGCCCGGTACGGCGTGGACGCCGTCCGCGAGCTGTGGGGAGGCGGCCGCCGTGGCCCTGCACCGCGGCGACCGCGTGCCGGCACGGCGTGCGCTCGCCCGCTCCGCGGCGGGATCCGTTGAGGAGCGGGCCCGCGCCGTGCTCGCGCGGCTGTTCCTCCTGGCCGATCCCGTCACGGCTGCGGAGGCGGAGGAGGCGCTCCCCGCCCTCGGGCTCGACGGCGCGGTCGAGCTGGAGCTCGTGCGCGCCGAGGCCGGAGCGGTCGTCGTCGCCGCGCTGGATCTGCGGCCCTACGACCTCGTCGACTCGCGCGGTGCCGCCTCCTGGTGGATCGCCTCCGACCTCGGCGAGCTGGCCCTGGGCCGCGCACTGTCCGAGGACCACGTCCTCGGCGTCGGCGGAGCGAGCCTGACCCTGACCGGGCTGATGATCCAGCGCCCGGTCGGCAGCGTCCTCGACCTCGGCACCGGCTGCGGGATCCAGGCCCTGCACGCCTCCCGGCACGCCGACCGCGTCGTGGCGACCGACATCTCGCACCGGGCCCTCGCGATCGCCGCCCTGAACGCCGAGCTCAACGGGATCGACTCGATCGAGTTCCGGCACGGCAGCCTCTACGAGCCGGTGGCGGGGGAGCGGTTCGACCACATCGTCACCAATCCGCCGTTCGTCATCACCCCGCGCTCGCCCGGGGTGCCCTCCTACGAGTACCGCGACGGCGGACTCGAGGGCGACGAGATCGTGCGCCGAGTGGTGGTCGGCGCAGCGGAGCACCTGACCCCCGGCGGCGTCGCGCAGCTGCTCGGCAACTGGGAGTACCGCGAGTCGGCCGACGCCTTCGACCGGGTCCGCGGCTGGCTGGCCGACACCCGCGGTGCGCTCGAGCAGGCGCTGGAGCCAGGGCGCGCGGGGCTGGACGCCTGGATCGACGGCGCCCGGTCGCCGCTGGACGTGTGGATCGTCGAGCGCGAGCAGCAGGATCCGGCCGTCTACGCCGAGACCTGGATCCGCGACGGCGGCACGACCCGCGGAGCGGAGTTCGACACCCTGGTCGACGCATGGCTCGAGGACTTCGAGCGCCGCGGAGTGACGGCTGTCGGGTTCGGCTACGTGACCCTCCGACTGCCCGCGCGCCCCAGGCCCCCCTTCGAGCGCCTCGAGCGGATCGACGGAGCACTCTCGACGGCGGGGCTCGGCGGTCACCTGGCGCACTGCCTGGACGCCGCCGAGCGGCTCGCCGACCTCGACGACCGCACCCTCGCGGGCCTGTCGCTCGTCGTGGCGCGCGACGTGACGGAGGAGCGGCACTACTGGCCGGGCAACGACGACCCGACCGTGCTGCGGCTGCGCCAGGGCGGCGGCTTCTCGCGCACGGAGGACGTCGACACGGCGCTCGCCGCGGTCGTCGGCGCGTGCGACGGTGAGCTCTCGCTCGCCGCCATCATCGCGGCCGTGGCGTCGCTCCTGCACGTGGAGGAGGAGGCGGTGAGCGCCTCGGTGCTGCCGGGAGTGCGCGATCTCGTCTCGACGGGGATGCTCGTCCTGCCGTGACGCGCTGCTGCCGATCCCGACGCGTCAGAAGAGCGTCGCGGGGGCGTCCTCGACGGCGGGATCCGGGGAGTCGACGCCGCGGCGTCGGGCCAGCCCGGTCCGGCGTCGACCGGCTGCCGGCGCTGGTAGGCGGTCGCGGCGGCGCGGGCGCGGACGTCGGCCGCCTCGTTCATCCGGTGGTTCGCGTGCCCCTTCACCCACTCGAAGGTCACCGCGCGCCCCTGCAGGGCCTCGTCGAGCGCCTTGATGATCTCGACGTTCATCACCGGCTTGCCGTCGGCCTTGCGCCAGCCCTTCCGCTTCCAGCCCGGCAGCCACTCGGTGCAGGCCTTGATGGCGTACTGGCTGTCGCAGAGGATGTGCAGCGGCTCCTCCTCGTGGGCGGTGGCGCGCAGGAGCTCGAGCACCGCGGTCAGCTCGCCGATGTTGTTGGTGCCGTGGGACCAGCCGCCGGCGGCCCAGCGCTCGTCGTCGACGTACCAGGCCCAGCCCGCGGGGCCGGGATTGCCCAGGGCGGATCCGTCTGCGGCGGCGATGATGCTCACGTACTGCTCCTCGTGCGGTCGGCGCACCCGCGCGGGCGCCTTTCGAGGTAGTCGCCCGACGGCGCCTGCCCGGCCGGTGGCGGGATCGGGGCGGAGCGCAAGCGGGTGCCGGATGTCGGTCGTCGCCGCCACAGTGGACGGATGACCAGCATCCCCACCCTCACGCTCAACGACGGCACCTCGATCCCGCAGCTCGGCTTCGGCGTGTTCAAGGTCGACCCCGACGAGACCGAGCGCATCGTCTCCGAAGCGCTCGAGATCGGCTACCGGCACATCGACACCGCGGCGATCTACGGCAACGAGGAGGGCGTCGGCCGGGCGATCGCCTCCCTCCGGCCTGGCCCGCGACGACCTCTACGTGACGACCAAGCTCTGGAACGGCGACCAGGGCCGCGGCACCGCACCCGGCGCTCTCGACGCGAGCCTCGAGAAGCTCGGGCTCGACTCCGTCGACCTCTACCTCATCCACTGGCCCAGCCCCGCCCAGGACCGCTACGTCGAGAGCTGGGAGGCGATGCAGGAGCTGCGGGCGGCCGGCCGCACCCGCTCCATCGGCGTCTCGAACTTCCTCGTGCCGCACCTCGAGCGCCTGCTCGACGCGACCGACGTGGTTCCGGCCGTCAACCAGATCGAGCTGCACCCCTACCACCAGCAGCCGACCGTGACCGCGTTCGGTGCTCAGCACGGCATCGCGACCGAGGCGTGGGGGCCGCTCGGTCAGGGCAAGTACCCCCTCCTCGAGCTGCCGGTGATCACCGGGGCCGCCGAGGCGCACGGAGTGACGCCGGCGCAGGTCGTGCTGCGCTGGCACCTCGACCGCGGGCACATCGTGTTCCCGAAGTCGTCCACCAAGGCGCGCATCGCCGAGAACCTCGACGTCTTCGGCTTCGAGCTGGGCGACGACGAGCGCGACGCGATCACCGCGCTGGAGCGCGCGGGCCGCGTCGGCGGCGACCCGAACGAGGTCGCGTAGTCCGGGCGGGTCTCGCGTCCTCCTGCTGATCGAGTAGCCCCGCAGGGCGGTATCGAGATCCCCGAGCCAAGGGGTCTGTCAGCCCGCGCGCCCCGCGATCGTCACCCGGGTCGCGTAGGGCATCCCGATGCGCTCGCCCGGCAGGCCGTCCACGACTCCCGAGACCGCTGCGAGCACCGCGGCCCGCTCCGGCTCCGGCAGGGCGATGACATAGCTCCGCGACGCGAGGGCGTCCTGCAGCGCCTCCCGCGTCATCTCGTGCATCCAGTCGAAGGCCGCGAAGGCCCGGCGCTCGAGCGCGGCGCCCAGCGGCGGCCGCAGCGTCTCGAAGCGCTCAGCGGGGGAGGAGCCCGCGACCTCCCCGAGGCGCCGCACCCACGGCACGCTCTCGTCGCGGATGTTCCACACGAGGGCGACGACCCCGCCCGGGACGAGCACCCGCGCCACCTCGGCGCTCGCCCGCTCCGGATCGACCCAGTGCCAGGCCTGCGCCATCGTCACGAGCTCGACGGACGAGTCCGGAAGCCGGATCTCCTCCGCAGTGCCCGGCAGGGCCCGCACCGAGGGCAGCAGCTCGACGAGCCGCCCCCGCATCGCCTCGTCCGGCTCCACCGCGGTGACGTCGAGCCCGCGGGCGACGAGGGAGGCGGTGAGCTTCCGGTCCCGGCGCCCAGATCCAGGACCCGCAATCGATCGGAGGCGTCCGCTCCCGCGGCCCGCGCGCGTTGCGGCACGTGAGCGGCCGGCGCGCGATCCGGCGCGTGCGACAGGACCCAGTCCACCGCGTCGTCCGGGTACCCCGGTCGCCCCCGCTCGTAGGCGTCGACGGCGGTTCCGAAGGAGCGGGCGGGGTCCTGGTGCGTCATGCCCCCGAGGCTACGATGCGCTCGTGCGGTGCAGCACGTCGATCGCGTAGCCGTAGCCCGCGATGCCCGCCCCGACGATCACCGCGACCGCGACGTCCGAGAGGTACGAGCGGTGGCGGAACTCCTCGCGCCGGTGCACGTTGCTGATGTGCACCTCGACCATCGGGAGCTCCGTCGCCAGCACGGCGTCGCGGATCGCGATCGACGTGTGGGTGTAGGCGCCCGCGTTCAGAATGACTCCGGAGCAGGTGCCGCGCGCCGCGTGCAGGCGGTCGATGATCGCGCCCTCCGAGCTGCTCTGGAAGAACTCGACCTCGGGGCCGAGGCTCCGCGCGCGGTCGGTCGCCAGCGACTCGACGTCGGCCAGCGTGTCCGAGCCGTACACCTCGGGCTCGCGCGTGCCGAGCAGGTTCAGGTTCGGTCCGTTGACGACGAGGATCGGGAGCATCCTCCGACCCTAGCGGCGGCGGTCCTCACTCCACCGGAGCGAGCACCGCGAGATCCAGCGGCAGCGGCGGCAGGGCCGCTCGCAGGCGGATCAGCTCGAGCGCGTGCGCGTCGAGCCGGCGGTCCTCGTCGCTCCGCGGCTCGAGCGCGGGCACCGGCTCTGCGGTGCCGTCGGCGCCGGGCACCACGAAGACGCTCATGCACTGGGTCGTCAGCTCCGAGTTCGCCGGTGCGCGGGTCCCCCGAGCGCACGTGGATCGCGAGGTGCATGCTCCGGCCGCCGGTGTGGATCAGGCGCGCCTCCACCTCGACCAGGTGACCGATGCGGACGGGGCGGTAGAAGTGGATCCCTCCGGAGTAGACCGCGACCGCGTCGCGTCCGCTCCAGCGCTGGGCGACCGTGTCGGCCGCCTCGTCGATCCAGCGCATCACGATGCCGCCGTGCGCGTTGCCGCCCCAGTTGACGTCGCCCGGAGCCGCGAGGAAGCGGAAGACGATGCGCGGCCCGGTGCCCTCGTCGGTGTACCGCTGCTCGCGCATCACCTCGTGCAGCGCCCGGCGCCCGGCGATGCGGGCGGCGGCGCCCTCGGCGAGCGCCGAGTCCTCGAGCGAGCGAGGCAGCCACTCCGGCACCGCGCGCGGCCGCTTCTCCGCGTCGACCGCCACGAAGATCAGGAGGCGGTGGGTGGCGGCCTCGTAGACCCCCGTGCGCGGATCCGCCAAGCCGACCCGGACGAGCACGTGCATGCTGCTGCGCCCGGTGTGGATCACCTGGGCGCTCGCCTCGATCAGGTTGCCGACGACGATGGGCCGGGTGAAGTGCACGTTGCCGACGTAGGCCGTGACGCAGTAGCCGCCGCTCCAGCCGACGGCGCAGGCGTAGCCCGCCTTGTCGATCCACTCGAGCACGCGCCCCGCCTGGGCGCTGCGGCCGTCGGCGGTGGCGTCCTGGGGAGCCGCGAGGAAGCGGAGGGTGATGCGGTCGGTCATGTCGTCCAGTGTTCCGGGTGCGGGAGGCGAGGGAGTGGACCCGCGGGAGGTGCGAGGAAAGGGGGATGATCCTCCCGCGGGCCACAGGGAGCGCAGGCGCGGGGCCTGCGAGTCGGGTCAGGCCGCGTGCGGCACCGCGAGCTCCTGGGCGAGGAGCCGGAAGCGGAGCGCCGCGAGCTCGGCGGTGAGCTCGGCCGGGAGGCGCTCGCCGAAGCGGGCGAAGAACTCCTCGGTCAGCGCGCACTCGTCCAGCCACGCGTCCACGGGCACGGAGAACAGCTCGGCCTTCACGGCGTCCGAGAGGTTCAACCCGTGGGTGTCGATCGCCACGGGGAGATCCCCGAGCGGGCTGCGGCGCGCGTCGGCCGTGCCCTCGAGTCGGCGCACCAGCCACTGGATCACCCGGGCGTTCTCGCCGAAGCCGGGCCAGAGGAAGGAGCCGTCGGCGCCCTTGCGGAACCAGTTCACCTGGAAGACCGCGGGAGCCTTCTCGCCGAGGTCCTCCCCGATCGCGAGCCAGTGCGCGAAGTAGTCGGCCATGTTGTAGCCGCAGAAGGGGAGCATCGCGAACGGGTCGCGGCGGAGCTCGCCGACCGTGCCCTCCGCTGCGGCGGTCTTCTCGGAGGCGATCGTCGCGCCCAGGAACACTCCGTGCTGCCACGAGGTCGCCTGCGTCACGAGCGGCACGTTGGTCGCCCGACGCCCGCCGAAGACGATGGCGTCCAGCGGCACGCCCTCGAAGGCGTCCCAGTCGTCCGAGAGCGAGGGGCACTGCAGCGCGGGCGCCGTGAAGCGGGCGTTCGGATGCGCGGCAGGCGTGCCCGACGCCGGCGTCCACGGCTTCCCGCGCCAGTCGGTGAGGCGCTCGGGGACGTCGTCCGTCAGGCCCTCCCACCACGTCGCCGTCCTCGCGCAGCGCCACGTTGGTGAAGATCGTGTTGCCCCACAGCGTGTGCACGGCGTTGGGGTTCGAGGTCCGCCCCGTGCCGGGCGCCACGCCGAAGAAGCCCGTCTCCGGGTTCATCGCCCAGAGCCGCCCGTCCTCGCCCTTCTTCATCCAGGTGATGTCGTCCCCGAGGGTCTCGACGCGCCAGCCCGGCAGGGCCGGCTGCATCATCGCGAGGTTCGTCTTGCCGCACGCACTCGGGAACGCCGCGGCCACGTGGTACCGCCGCCCCTCCGGCGAGACGACGCGGATGAGGAGCATGTGCTCGGCGAGCCAGCCCTCCTCGCGGCCCATCGCCGAGGCGATCCGCAGGGCGAAGCACTTCTTGGCGAGCAGGGCGTTGCCGCTGCGTAGCCGGAGCCGAACGACCAGATCTCGCGGGTCTCGGGGAACTGGGTGATGTACTTCGTCTCGTTGCACGGCCAGGAGACGTCGTCGCGGGTGACGCCGTCGGCGTCGCGCAGCGGGAAGCCGACCGAGTGCACGCCCCGCACGAACGCGGTCTCCTCGGTGAAGGCGGCCAGCGGAGCGGCGCCCACGCGCGCCATGATCCGCATGTTGAGCACGGCGTAGGCGGAGTCGGTGAGCTGCACGCCGAGCTGCGGAGCGGGCCGCCGATGGGGCCCATCGAGAACGGCACGACATACATCGTGCGCCCGCGCATCGCGCCCTCGAAGTACGGGGCGATCTCCGCCTTCATCGCCGACGCCTCGCGCCAGTTGTTGGTGGGGCCGGCGTCGGCCTCGTCCGTGGTGCAGATGAAGGTGCGGTCCTCCACTCGGGCGACGTCGTCGGGATCGGTGCGGGCGAGGAACGAGCCGAGGCGCCACTCCGGGTTGAGGGGAGGAGCTTGCCCTCCTCGACCATGCGCGCGGTGAGGCGGTACCACTCGGCGGGGGAGCCGTCGCTCCACTCGATCGCGTCGGGCTGGAGGATCGCCGCCGTCTCTCGGACCCAGCGTCGCAGCGCGAGCGGCGCGGGCGGGACAGCGACCGCGGGAGTCGGGGTGGGGGCGGTCAGGGTGCCCGGCTCGAGCCGCACGGTGTTGGTGAAGATGCTCACTGGTCGCTCCGCTTTCTGGGATGTCGTCGTCGACGGGTGGGGAGTCGGCCTCGATCAGTGCGTCGAGGGGCGTCCGTGTGGCGCCTGCAGCCAGAATGGAGGAGGATCGGGGTCTCTTGACGGTCTCCGGACTGTCAAGAAGGCTCTTTTCCCGCATTTGTCACAACCGATCGCAGGAGCTCGTCGTGACCGCATCCAGCGCCACCCCGCCCGGCACCGACGCCGCCTTGCTCGGGCAGCGGATCCGGCACTTCCGGACCCGCCGCGGGCTCACCCTCGGACAGCTCGCCGAGCGGGTCGGCGTCTCCGGGAGCCAGCTGTCGCTCATCGAGACGGGGCGCCGCGAACCGCGCCTCTCGCTGATGCAGGCGCTGGCCTCAGCGCTCGGAGTCGAGCTCGCGGCGCTGCTCTCGGACGAGCCGCCGAGCGAGCGCGCCGCACTCGAGATCGAGCTGGCCCGGGTGCAGAAGGGCTCGCTCTACCGCTCTCTCGGCCTGCCGGAGTTCAAGGCCAACAAGGGCCTCGCGACACCGGTCCTGGAGGCGTTCCTCGGTGTGTACCGCGAACTCGCGCGGCGCAGGAACGAGGCCAGCGCCACCCCCGAGGAGGCGCGGCGCGCGAACACCGCGCAGCGACTCCAGCTGCGCGAGAGCAACTGCGTACCTGCCCGAGATCGAGAGCGTGGCGGGGGAGATGCTCCGGACGGTCGGGCACCGCGGCGGTGCCCTCACGCACAACTCGGTCTCGCGGATGGCGAGGCACCTCGGCTTCGAGATCATCCACGTGGGCGACCTCCCCCACTCCGCCCGCTCGGTGATCGACCTGGCCAACGGGCGGATCTACCTCCCTCCGCGTCGATCCCCGGGGGCCACGGCCTGCGGGCGCTCGCCCTGCAGGCCATGGCGCACCGCCTGCTCGGGCACGAGCGCCCCGTGACGTACGCCGACTTCCTCCGTCAGCGCCTCGGAGATCAACTACTTCGCCGCCGCGTGCCTCATGCCGCGGGAGCCGGCGGTCGCGTTCCTGCAGGAGGCGAAGCGCGGCCGCGACATCTCGGTCGAGGACTTCCGGGACGGCTTCGGCGTCACTCACGAGGCCGCCGCGCTGCGCTTCACGAACCTCCTCACCTCGCACCTCGACATCCGGATGCACTTCCTGCGGGTGCTGGGCGACGGATCGATCCAGAAGGCCTACGAGAACGACGACCTCCCGCTGCCGACGGACGTGACGGGAGCCGTCGAGGGCCAGGTGGTCTGCCGCTACTGGTCGGCGCGCTCGGCCTTCAGCCGCACGAACCGCACGACGGAGTACTACCAGTACGTCGACACTCCTGCCGGCACCTTCTGGTCGGCGTCGCAGACCGGCACGACCGCCACGGAGGAGTTCTCGATCACGGTCGGGGTCCCCTTCGCCGAGGCGCGCTTCTTCCGTGGACGCGACACCGACCGCCGCGAGCTGTCCCGCTGCCCGGACGAGTCGTGCTGCCGCCGCGCCCCCGCCGAGCTCGCGGCGCGCTGGGACGGCAACGCCTGGCCCAGCGCCCGTCTGCACGCGCACGTGCTCGCGCCCCTGCCCTCCGGGACCTTCCCCGGCATCGACGACGCCGAGGTCTACGAGTTCCTCGACGCGCACGCCCGCGAGTCCTGACGTCCCTTCCGCGAGACGCCACTCCGGTACGCCCCGCGTGGCGTGACCGGACCGGCATCCCGCGAGGGCGTCAGTCCGAGATCAGCGCCCGAGCGGTGCCCTCGTCGAGGATGACGTCCGTGATGAGCCCGGCGTTCAGCGCCCCGCGGAGCCCCGGCAGCTTCGACGCCCCCGAGACCACGCAGATCCGCCGCGCCGCCCGCCGCACCGTGGAGAGGTCCGGGCCGCTTGCACGTTCGTTCATGGGGATGTCGTCCCAGGTCCCGTCGGCCCGGTAGAACACCGTCGCCACGTCGCCGACGACCCCGGACTCGCTCAGCGAGGTGAAGTCGTCCGGCTCCAGGTAGCCGCCGATGTAGACCTTCGACGGCACCGCCGCGAACGGCGAGCCGAGGCCGAACAGGGCCACGTCCATCCGCTGCTGCAGCTCGAGCACGCGCTTGGTCGAGCGCTCGCGCCACACCGCCTGCTTGGTGAGCGGATCGTCGAAGAACGCCTGCACCGGGAACTGCTGCACCTTCGCCGCATAGGCGTCGCCGAAGCGGCGGAGGATCTCGCTGGAGTAGTTGATGCCCGTGGTCTCGGTGTTGCCCGCGCCGTTCAGCTGCACGATCTGGGTGTTGTGCGTCTCCTTGGCGATGAGGTGCCGGCTGATCGCGCTCATCGTCGAGCCCCACGCGATGCCGACGATCATGTTGGAGTCGATGAACTGGCCGAGGATCCGCGCAGCCGAGAGGGCGACGCGCTCCAGCCGGTCGATCTCGCTGGTGTGATCCGGAACCGGGACGATGTGCGCCGTGATGTCGAAGTGCGCGCGCACCTCCGCCGAGCGCGCTCGCGCGATCGAGCGGGGAGCGGATCTGGATGTCCACGAGGCCCGTCGCGCGGGCGTGCGACAGGAGCCGCGACACGGAGGAGCGCGACGTGTGCAGCTCGTGCGCGATGGCGTCCATCGTCAGGTCCTGCATGTAGTAGAGCTGAGCCGCGCGGAGCGCGTCGCGGGTCTTGTCGGGATGGGTCGCGTGCGTCGTCTCGTCGAGTTCGACGACCGGTCGGACAGGGGTCACAGATGCTCCTTGCACGTATTTCCACCCGTATTGACCGGATGTGTTCCCGGGTCAAGGATGGCTGTATTCCTCCGCGAAATCAATCGTCGCCCCCCAGGTGCCGATACTGCCGCGAAGGCCTCGACGAATACACACACGACACGAAGGCGAGTACGAAGTGGCACAGTCTGTCGGAACTCCCGGAACCCCCGCGATCCGCGAGAGCGATCGCCGCCCTGCGGGACACCCCCGAGCGACCGTCCTCGTCATCGGCGGTGGCATCAACGGCATCGGAACCTTCCGCGAGCTCGCGCTGAACGGCGTCGACGTCGCGCTGGTCGAGCGCGGCGATTACGTCTCGGGAGCGTCCAGCGCCTCGAGCCCACTGATCCACGGCGGCATCCGCTACCTCGAGAACGGCGAGTTCCGCCTCGTCAACGAGGGGGTGCACGAGCGCAACGGCCTGCTGAAGATCGCTCCCATTACGTGAAGCCGCTGCAGACCACGATCCCGATCTACTCGACGTTCTCGGGCATCCTCGCGGCGCCGATGCGGTTCCTGACGCACAAGTCGGGCAAGCCGCAGGAGCGGGGCGCTCTGCTGATCAAGGTCGGCCTCACCCTGTACGACTTCTTCTCCCGCGACGGCGGAGTCGTGCCGCGCCACCAGTTCCACGGCCGCAAGCGCTCGCTGAACGAACTGCCCAAGCTCGACCCGAAGATCAAGTACACCGCCACCTACTTCGACGCGTCGGTGCACGAGCCCGAGCGCCTGGCGCTCGACGTCCTGCGCGACGGACTCGTCGGCGGAACGAAGGCGCGCGCGGCGAACTACGTCGAGGCCGTCGGAGACCTCCGAGGGCGGCGTGCTCCTGCGCGACCGCGAGACCGGCGAGGAGTTCGCCTTCCAGGCCGACGTCGTCGTCAACGTCTCCGGACCCTGGACCGACTTCACGAACACGGCGCTGGGCACCACGACGAAGTTCATGGGCGGCACCAAGGGCTCGCACATCGTGCTCGACAACCCCGAGCTGGTCGAGGCCTGCGAGGGACGCGAGATGTTCTTCGAGCACAGCGACGGTCGCATCGTCCTCATCTACCCGCTCAAGGGCCGGGTCATGGTCGGCACGACCGACATCGAGGCCGACCCCAACGAGCCGGCCGTGCACGGAGGAGGAGATCGACTACTTCTTCGAGCTCGTCAGCCACGTGTTCCCCTCCATCCCGGTGAACCGCGACCAGATCGTCTTCAAGTTCTCCGGCATCCGCCCCCTGCCCCGTCACGACGACGAGACCCCCGGCTTCGTCTCCCGCGACTACCGCATCGAGCCCTCGACGCTGCCCGACGGGAAGACCCCGTCCTGAGCCTGGTCGGCGGCAAGTGGACGACCTTCCGCGCCCTCTCCGAGCACCTCTCGAACGAGGTCTTCGCGAAGATCGGAGTGACGCGCCGCGTCTCGACCGTGAAGACGGCCATCGGAGGCGGCAAGGGCTACCCCCGCACCGACGCGTCCCGCGCGCAGTGGATCAGCCAGCACCGCTCCGGCCTGTCCTCCGCCCGCACGGGCCAGCTGCTCGAGCGCTACGGCACCCGCGCGCAGGAGGTCATCGAGGCCCTCGCCGACGGACACGACGAGGCCCTCGACTTCGACAAGGACTTCACCACCGGTGAGATCCGCTACCTGGCCCGCCACGAGAGCGTGGTGCACCTGATCGACCTGGTCATGCGCCGCACGAACCACGCCTTCACCGGCGGACTCAGCCGCGAGCTCCTCGAAGAGCTGGCCGAGCACACCGGGTCGGTCCTGGGCTGGGACGAGGCGACGCGCGCCGACGAGGTCGACGCGACCATCTCGCACCTCAAGCAGTACAACGGCGTGGACGTCGGAGGCACCTCCCGTCCAGACGCCGACCGCCGTCCCCGCGTCGTAAGCGGAGACAGGCGGAAGAAGACGGAAGTCCCGGCGCGATCGTCCTCGCCCCGGGACTTCCGTCGCCGATACGCACGAACGTGCACGCGTCGCTCCTTGTCGGGGTGTCGGGGCGCGGATAACTTCACACACGTCGGGCATCGATGCCCGCGCCGGACGCCTGCGTGCGTCCGCTCGAATCGGAGGAAAAGGTCATCGTGGACAATCTCGGAGTGGTGTTCCTAGCGGAACTGGTGGGGACGGCGCTGCTCGTCCTCCTGGGCTGCGGCGTCGTCGCCAACGTGGCGCTGGTGAAGAACAAGGGTTTCAACGGCGGATTCCTGATGGTGAACATCGGATGGGGCTTCGCGGTCTTCTCCGGTGTGATCGTCTCGTACAACTCGGGCGCGCACCTCAACCCGGCCGTCACGCTCGGCCTGGTCGCGAGCGGCGCTGAGGAGTTCGGCTCCGGCGTGCCGGTCGACATCGTGTCGATCCTGACCTACATCGCGGCGCAGCTGCTCGGTGCGATCCTCGGCGCCGTCTTCTGCTGGCTCGCCTACAAGCAGCACTTCGACGAGGAGCCCGACCCGGCAACAAGCTCGGCGTCTTCTCGACCGGCCCGGCCATCCGCTCCTACGGCTGGAACTTCGTCACCGAGGTCATCGGCACCTTCGTCCTCGTCTTCGTCGTCATCGGCTTCGGCGGCGGACGCCAGGGCGACGGCGGACTCGCCGCGCTCGGTGCGCTGCCCGTCGCGATCCTCGTGATCGCGATCGGCGCCTCCCTCGGTGGCCCGACCGGCTACGCGATCAACCCCGCCCGTGACCTCGGCCCCCGCATCGCGCACGCCCTCCTGCCGATCAAGGGCAAGGGCTCGAGCGACTGGTCCTACTCCTGGGTGCCGATCGCCGGCCCGATCGTCGGCGGACTGCTCGCCGGCTGGTCCTCGCTGGTCCTGCTCCCCATCCTCTGATCCGCGCTCCACTCATCCCCGTTACGAAGGAGTAATCACTTGATGGCTGACTACGTCATTGCTATCGACCAGGGGACGACGTCGTCCCGCGCGATCATCTTCGACAAGAAGGGATCGATCGTCTCCACCGGCCAGAAGGAGCACGAGCAGATCTTCCCGCGCGCGGGCTGGGTCGAGCGCGACCCGATCGAGATCTGGAACAACGTCCGCGAGGTCATCGGCCAGGCGCTCTCGCGTGCCGACCTGACCCGCCACGACATCGCCTCCGTCGGCATCACCAACCAGCGCGAGACCGCGGTGGTCTGGGACAGGACGACCGGCAAGCCGGTCTACAACGCGATCGTCTGGCAGGACACCCGCACGCAGTCGATCGTCGACCGCCTCGCCGGCGACGAGGGTGCGGACCGCTTCAAGTCGATCGTGGGCCTCCCGCTCGCGACCTACTTCTCGGGCACCAAGATCGTGTGGATCCTCGAGAACGTCGAGGGTGCGCGCGAGAAGGCCGAGGCGGGCGACCTGATCTTCGGCACGACCGACACCTGGGTCCTGTGGAACCTGACCGGCGGCATCGACGGCGGCGTCCACAAGACCGACGTCACCAACGCGTCGCGCACGCTCTTCCTCGACCTCGAGACCCTCGAAGTGGCGAGACGACATCCTCGAGGCGTTCGGCGTCCCGAAGTCGATGCTCCCCGAGGTCTGCTCCTCCTCCGAGGTGTACGGCCACGTCGAGTCCTCGTCGCTGCTGCGCGAGGTCCCGATCGCGGGCATCCTGGGCGACCAGCAGGCCGCCACCTTCGGCCAGGCGGCGTTCGACCCGGGCGAGGCGAAGAACACCTACGGCACCGGCAACTTCCTGATCTTCAACACCGGCACCGAGATCGTCCACTCCAAGAACGGCCTCCTCACCACCATCGGCTACAAGCTGGGCGACGGCGAGGTGCACTACGCGCTCGAGGGCTCGATCGCGGTCTCCGGCTCGCTCATCCAGTGGCTGCGCGACAACCTGGGCCTCATCGGCTCGGCTCCCGAGGTCGAGGCGCTCGCCGCGACCGTCGAGGACAACGGCGGCGCGTACTTCGTGCCGGCGTTCTCGGGTCTCTTCGCGCCGTACTGGCGATCGGATGCGCGCGGCGCGCTCGTCGGGCTCACCCGCTACGTGAACAAGGGCCACATCGCCCGCGCAGCGCTCGAGGCGACCCGCGTTCCAGACCCGCGAGGTCCTGGACGCCGTCAACGCCGACTCCGGTGTGCCCCTGCAGGAGCTCAAGGTCGACGGCGGCATGATCGCCAACAACCTGCTGATGCAGTTCCAGGCCGACATCCTCGGCGTCCCGGTCGTCCGACCGGTCGTCGCCGAGACCACCGCGCTCGGAGCCGCGTACGCCGCGGGCCTTGCGGTCGGCTTCTGGGAGAACCTCGACGACCTGCGTCAGAACTGGCAGGAGGACTCGCGCTGGACCCCCTCGATGGACCAGGACGAGGCCGCCCGCCAGTACCGCCTCTGGAAGAAGGCCGTCACGAAGACCTTCGACTGGGTCGACGAAGACGTGTCGTAACCCCTTCCGCAGCGGTCCTCGCCCGCTGCGGCGCTGTCGGCTCTCGCAGACGGTCGCGATGCGGAGAGCGTCTCGCGTCCGGCTACGACGGAACGCTCGCACGCAGTTCCGCCGGTTCGCCTCGCGGAGCGCGGCGAACAGGAACGCCGTGATCTCCGGATCGGTGAAGCGCCTCGGCGCGGCCTTCGGGTCGTGCCGAGGCGCTTCTCGTTCCCCCGACGGCGCCCGCCCTCGCTGGTCGAGTAGCCGCGCAGCGGCATGTCGAGACCCCGCCTCGCCGAGATCGCCCCGCAAGCCGTCCCGCTCAGAGCCCGAGCAGCTCCGGCGGCTCGTCGAGGGACCCGATCCGCCGCACACCCAGTTCCCGGGCGTCCTCCGGGAGCTCGCGTCCGTGCTCCGGTCCGCCCACCCGGTCGAGCCAGACACCGCGGAGGCCCGCCCCGGGCGGCGCCTATCGCGTCGGTCCCGAGGCGGTCACCGACGTACAGCGCGTCCGGACGGAGCCACTCGAAGCGCTCGCAGGCGACGTGGAAGATCCGCGGATCCGGCTTCGTCACTCCGACCTCGCCCGACGCGATCAGGTGCTCGACGCGCTCCGAGAGGGCGATCGCGTCCATCTTGCGCGTCTGGAAGTCGAGGTCGCCGTTCGTGATCACTCCGATCCGCACGCCCGCCGCCTCGAGCCGGTCGAGTACCCGCAGCGCGTCCTCGTGCAGCGTCCAGGCCGCGACGTACTGCTCGAGGTAGGAGGCGAACCACTCGCTCGCCTCCTCGGGCGTCAGCTCGATGCCCGCGTCCGCCGCGAAGGCGATCGCGCGGGCGCGCCGCTGACCCTCGTAGTCGAGCTCGCCCGCCAGGTAGCGGTGGTAGTGCTCCTCCTCGAGCTCGTACCAGCGCCGCTGGAGATCGGCCGGCTCACCCGCGTACGCGCTCCCGAGCGCCGCGGCGTGCGCGACGATGCCCTCCTGCACCGCCCGGGCGTGCCGGAAGAGGGTGTCGTCGAGGTCGAAGAGCGCGAGCGTCCAGCACGGGTCAGCGGGTGCGGCGGAGGAAGCCGATGCGGTCGTACACGGTCGCGAGGGTCTTCTCGGCGGTCTCGGAGGCGCGGTCGGCGGCGCGGGACAGCACACGGTCGAGCTCGGCCGGATCCGCCAGCAGCTCGGCCGTCCGCGCGCGGATGGGGCCGAACGTCGCGGCGACGACCTCGACGAGGCCCTTCTTCAGGTCGCCGTAGCCGCGACCCGCGTACTCCTGCTCCAGCGACTCGACGGTCCGGTCGGCCAGGACGGAGTAGATGGTGAGCAGGTTCGAGACCCCGGGCTTGGCGGCACGGTCGAACCGGACCTCCGATTCCGTGTCGGTGACGGCGCGCATGATCTTCTTCGCGGTCGCCCTTCGGCTCGTCGAGGACACTCAGCAGACCAGCGTCCGACTCCGCCGACTTGGACATCTTGGCGCCGGGGTTCTGCAGGTCGTAGATCTTCGCGGTCTCACGGGCGATGTGCGGCTCCGGGACCGCGAACGTCTCGCCGAAGCGCGTGTTGAAGCGCGCCCAGCGAGGTCGCGGGTGAGCTCGAGGTGCTGGCGCTGGTCCTCGCCGACCGGCACGGCGTCGGTCTGGTAGAGCAGGATGTCGGCGGCCATCAGGATCGGGTAGGTGAAGAGGCCGACCGAGGCCGCCTCCGCGCCCTGCTTCGCCGACTTGTCCTTGAACTGCGTCATGCGGCTCGCCTCGCCGAAGCCGGTCACCGTGTTGAGGATCCACGCCAGCTCCGCGTGCGCGGGCACGTGCGAGCTGGATGAACAGGGTCGAGCGCTCGGGATCGATGCCGGCCGCGATGTACTGGGCCGCCGTCGCGCGGGTGCGCTCGCGCAGCTCGGCCGGGTCCTGCGGCACGGTGATCGCGTGGAGGTCGACGACGCAGAAGTACGCGTCGAAGTCCTCCTGCATAGCGACCCACTGCGTGAGCGCGCCGATGTAGTTGCCGAGGTGCAGCGATCCGGAGGAGGGCTGCATGCCCGAGAAGATGACGGGCTTGGCGCCCGGAGCGGTGGGAGTCATGGTGAGGCCTCGGTTGCAGACGGTGGCGCGGTGATCGCGCAGGGGAGTGGTGGAGGGGTCAGAGCTCGTAGTCGACGACGACGGGGGCGTGGTCGGACCAGCGGGTGTCCCAGCTGTCGGCGCGATCGATCTCGTAGCTGCGCGCGAGCGCGGCGAGCTCGGGGGTGGCGAGCTGGTAGTCGATGCGCCACCCCGTGTCGGTGTCGAAGGCCTGGCCGCGCTGCGACCACCAGGTGTAGGGGCCGGGCACCTCGCCGGCGAAGCGGCGGCCCAGGTCGATCCAGCCGAGGCCGGCTCCGGCGTTGTAGCCCTCTTCGCCCTCGGCGCCGAGGAAGCGGTCGAAGTAGGCGCGCTCCTCGGGGAGGAAGCCGGCCTTCTTGACGTTGCCCTTCCAGTTCTTGATGTCGAGGGTCCGGTGGCCGACGTTCAGGTCGCCCATCACGACGGCGAGCGGGTTGTGTGCCTCCAGCTGGGGGAGCCGCTCGGTCATCGCGTCGAGGAACTTCACCTTCTCGTCCTGCTTCGGGGTGCCGACTCCACCCGAGTGCACGTAGGTCGAGACGACGGTGACCGTGCGGTCGCCGACCTCGTAGTCGGCCTCGAGCCAGCGCCCGGCGAGGTCGAAGTCGTCCGCTCCGAGCGCTACCCGGTGGATCGTCGCGCGATCGCGGGATGCGAGCGCCACTCCGGCGCGGCCCTTGGCGGTCGCCTCGTCGTGCAGCACGTCCCACTCGTCGCCGAGCAGCCCGGTGAGGTCGTCGGTGGACGCGCGCACCTCCTGGAGGGCGAGGATGTCGACGTCGCGCGCGGCGAGCCAGTCGCCCATGCCCTTGCGGAACGCGGCGCGCACTCCGTTGACGTTGACGGAGGCGATGCGGAGGAGCTTCTTGGTCACCGCAGCAGTCTATTCTCGGCCGCCGACACGCCCCTCCCGGCAACCGCGTCTCTTCCCGCTGCGCAGAACGTCAGCGAGGACCGCCGCTCATCCGCGATGGCGACTGAGCACGCGTCTCAGCTCAAATTCTGCCCCCGACCCCCGATGGCTGGGCCCTCCGCGGCGCACCGGGTGTCCTCGCTTCCGCGCCGGCCTCGGCATCACAACCTCAGCTGTGACGTGGGTGAAACCCTGACAGCCGAGTCACCCCTGTCGGAGCTGAGGTTGCGCGTGGCGCTACCGCCGCCGCTCGTGTTCGAGGCGAACCGGCGAATCGCGTGCCAGCGATTCGTCGTAGCCGTCCGCGACCCGCTCTCGGAAACGCATCCCCGTCGCGAAGCCACCCGCGCCGCGGCGGGCGGGGACCGCCGCGGAGATGAGCACAGCCGAACCGGCGAATCGCGTGCCAGCGATTCGTCGTAGCCGCTCGCAACCCGCTTCTGGGAACGCGCCCGTCGCGAAGCCACCCGCGCCGCGGCGGGCGGGACCGCCGCCCATCGTCGAGAGCGAACCGGCGAATCGCGTGCCAGCGATTCGTCGTAGCCGTCCGCGCCCCGCTCTCGAGAACGCACCCCTCAGAAAACCGACCGCGCCGCGGCGGGCGGGGACCGCCGCGGAAAAAGGAACAGCCCCGTCCTGCACCACCTTCCCTCGGAGAAGAAGAAGGCGGCGCAGGCGGGGGCCGTCAGTGGGACCGCTCAGGACGGTCGTTCGGGGGTCGCGGCGGTTCGGACCGCGGCGACGGGGCGAGCCGTGACGGGCTCGGGCACCTCGGCGACCACGGGGGCGCGCTTGATGCTCTTGGCGATGATGACGGCGATCGCGGTGACGACCATTCCGACGAGGATCGCGACCAGGTAGAGGATCGGCTGCCCGACGAGGCCGGTGACCCAGACTCCGCCGTGCGGGGCGCGCAGCGTCGAGCCGAACAGGGCGACGAGCGCGCCGGTGACGGCCGAGCCGATCATCGCGGACGGGATCACGCGCAGCGGGTCGACCGCGGCGAACGGGATGGCCCCCTCCGAGATGAACGACGCGCCGAGCAGGTAGGCGGCCTTGCCGTTCTGGCGCTCGGCGTCGGTGAAGAGGCGCTTGCGGAGCGTCGTGGCCAGGGCGAGACCCAGCGGCGGCGTCATGCCGGCGGCCATCACGATCGCCATCACCTTGAACTGCACCGAGTTCGGGTCGCCGTCGGCGGGGACCGAGGCGAGTCCGGTGGTCGCGAAGGCGTAGGCCACCTTGTTGACCGGGCCGCCCATGTCGAACGCCATCATCAGGCCCAGGATGATCCCGAGCACGATGAGGTTGCCGCCGGTGAGGCCGGAGAGCCAGGACGAGAGTCCCTCGCTCAGGGCGCGGAGCGGCGCCCCGAGGACGACGAACATCAGGAAGCCGGTGATGAAGGTCGCGATCCAGAGGATGATCACGACGGGCATCAGCGACTTGAAGGCCGCGGGCAGCTTGATCCGCGAGATGTAGAGCGCCGCGTAGCCGGCGATGAAGCCCGAGGCGAGTCCGCCGAGGAAGCCGGCTCCGACGGTCACCGCGACAGCGCCGCCGAGGAATCCGGGGGCGATGCCCGGGCGGTCGGCGATGCCGAAGGCGATGAAGCCCGACAGCACCGGCACGAGGAACGCGAAGGTCGCTCCTCCGATCAGGAACATGACTCCGGCCCAGTCGGTGATGTTCACCGGGTTGAAGCCGTTGTCGATGATCTGCTGCGGAGTGAAGCTGACGATCTGGTACCCGCCGAACAGGAACGACAGGGCGATCAGCAGACCGCCGGCCGCGACGAACGGGATCATGTACGAGACGCCGGTCATCAGGTTCTGGCGGATGCGCGTGCCGACGCCGACCTTCTTGGGGGCGGCGGCGGGAGCGGCGGCGGCCTGCGCGCGGGCAGGCGCGTCGGCGGGCCTCGCGCTGCGCAGGGCCAGCGCCCGATCGAGCACCTCGTCCGGCTTGGCGAGCGCCTCGGCGACTCCGACCTGGAGGATCGGCTTGCCGGCGAAGCGGTCCTTGCCGCGGACCTCGAGGTCGGCGGCGAGGATGACGACGTCCGCGTCGGCGATGTCGCCCGCGGTCATCTCCTCGGAGCCGGCGGCTCCCTGCGTCTCGACGTGGATCGGGTACCCGCGCTTCTTCGCGGCCTGCTCGGAAGCGCCTCGGCGGCCATGTAGGTGTGCGCGATGCCTGCGATGCAGCTCGTGACGGCCACGAAGCGGGGGGCGTCGGAGGAGGTCGCAGCAGCGGCGGGCGGTGCGGCCTGCGCGGTGGCGACGGCGCGGTCGATGACCTCGGCGGCCTTCGCGAGCGCCTCCGAGGTGCCGACCTCGAGGGTCGGCTTCCCGGCGAAGCGCTCCTTGCCGCGGACTTCGAGGTCGGCGGCGAGGATGACGACGTCGGCGTCGGCGATCGTCTGGTCCGATCATCGGGTCGGAGCCCGCGGCTCCCTGGGTCTCGACCTGGATCTCGTACCCCTTCTTCTTCGCGGCCTGCTCCAGGGCCTCCGCGGCCATGTAGGTGTGCGCGATGCCGGCGATGCAGCTGGTGACGGCGACGATCCTCATGAGACGACGACCTCTCGGGCGATGATGTCGGCGACCTCCTGGCCGCTGGACGCGGCGCGGAGGACCCGGTGAAGGACTCGTGGATCAGCTTGCGGGCGAGCTGGGCGAGGATCTTGAGGTGGGCCTGGTCGGCTCCATCGGGCGCGGCGATCAGGAAGATCAGGTCGGCCGGTCCGTCGGGGGCGCCGAAGTCGACGCCCTGCTTCGCGATGCCGACGGCGACGCTGGGGGCGACGACGTGCGAGGAGCGGGCGTGGGGGATCCCGATGCCGCCGGGCATGCCGGTGGCCATCTGGGCCTCGCGGTCGCGGACGTCGGCGAGGAACCCGTCGAGGTCGGTGACGCGGCCGGCGTCGGCCAGCGTCTTCGCGAGCTGCGCGGTGGCCTCGTCCTTGGTGGCGGCGGTCAGGTCGACGATGACGGTCGAGGCCTCGGTGAGTGCAGTCATGCGCTCAGTTCTCCAATCGGGAGGTGGGGGTCGGGGGACTCGACGACGATGACGTCGTCGAGCCGGAGGGAGTCGGGCCCCGGGGCTTCGCTGCCCGGGAGCCGGACGGCGGCAGTGCCCCACGCGACTGCTGTCGCGAGGCGCTCCGCCTCCGTGGCGTCGGTGGCCGAGAGGTAGCCCGCGAGGGTGCTGTCCCCTGCCCCGACGGTGCTGAGAGGCACGACGGCGGGTGCCCGCCCACCGCGACGCGTCGGCCGTGACGAGGAGGGCGCCGTGCTCTCCGAGGCTCGCGAGCGCTCGCGCCGTCCGGGAGGCGGAGGAGTTCGCGTGCTCCGTCGACGACGTCTCCGACCGTCGGCAGGGAGCGGCCGAGGAGCTCCTCGAGCTCCTCGAGGTCTGGGCTTCACCAGTGTCGCGGTCCCGGCCGCGATGATCGCGGTGAGGGGCGCTCCGGAGGTGTCGACGGCGAGCGGGACGCCGAAGTGCAGGGCGAGTCGACCGAGCGACGCGTAGAAGTCCGCGCCGAGTCCCGGAGGGACGCTCCCGCACGCGACGAGCCAGCGCGGCGCGGCGACGACGTGGTCGCAGATGAGCTCCGAGAGGGCCTTCGCCTCCTCGGGGCTGATCGCCGGGCCGGGCTCGTTGATCTTGGTGGTGCGCCCGGTCGCGTCGTCGACGACGGTGATGTTGGTGCGGATCGGCTGCGCGATGGGGAGCTGGCCGAGCGGACCCCCGCCGCCTCGAGCATCGACGAGAGATCGAGTCCGGTCGAGGCGTCGGCGAGGTAGACGGCGGTGGCCTCGACTCCGTTGCGGGCCAGGGCGCGGGCGACGTTGACGCCCTTGCCGGCCGGGTCGCGCCGAACGCCGTGCGCCCGGTTGACCTCGCCGACGGCGAAGCCGCAGGTCGAGAGGGTGACGTCGATGCTCGGATTGGCGGTGACGGTGACGATCATGCGCGGACCACCTCGGGGCCTGCGGACTCGACGTCGTCGGCGAGCTCGTCGTCGATCCCGCTGTCCGTGATGACGGTGTCGACCGCGGACAGCGGCGCTGACGTGGCCGAAGTCCTGGCGGCCGAACTTGGAGTGGTCGGCCAGGACGACGACGCGGCGGGCCGAGGCGATGAGGGCCGACTTGACGACCGCCTCGTCGAGGTCCGGCGTGGTCAGGCCCCGCTCGCGGCTGATGCCGTTCGTGCCGATGAAGGCGACGTCGACCGAGACCGAGGCGATCGCCTGGGCGACCCACGGTCCGACGGCCGCCTGCGTCACTCCGCGCAGGTGGCCGCCGAGCAGGTGCAGGTCGATGTTGGGCCGGCCGACGAGCGCCATCGCGACGGGGAGGGAGTGGGTGACGACCGTCAGCCGGCGGTCCAGGGGGAGCAGCTCCGCGAGCCGGACGGTGGTGGTCCCGGCGTCGATGGCGAGGGATCCGCCGTCGGGCACCTCGGCGAGGGCGGCCGTGGCGATGCGGTCCTTCTCACCCGCGAGGTGGCCTTCACGGGCCGCGACCTCGGGCTCGATACCCAGCCGCTCGACCGGGATCGCGCCGCCGTGCGCCCGGCGCAGCAGTCCACGGCGCTCGGGGCTCGTGAGGTCGCGGCGGATGGTCTCGGGGGTGACCGCGAGGGAGAGGGCGAGATCGCGGACCTCGACGCGACCCTCGGTGCGGGCACGGTCGAGGATCGCCTGGTGGCGCTCCGGTGCGTGCATGTCGACTCCGTCGTCTCTATCCAGTGGTGCTCGCGTTCCGCGGGGCGGATCTGCGTTTATATCTTTTTAGACCCGTTTGTCTGTGGTGTCAACAGAAACGGACATGTCCGACAAGCGTGGCGCAACACGCGGCATCCTGCGTGGGCCGGCACGCGGCGACGAGGAGGACCT
Source organism: Rathayibacter sp. AC182 (assembly GCF_979253875.1). Lineage (NCBI taxonomy): Bacteria > Bacillati > Actinomycetota > Actinomycetes > Micrococcales > Microbacteriaceae > Rathayibacter > Rathayibacter sp. AC182. The sequence continues at coordinate 87,890 of NZ_CEEDEK010000002.1, forward strand.
GCCCCCGTCCCCGGTCGAGGGGCCGGATCAGGCCGAGAGGTCGGCGAGCTCCTCGTCGAGGCGCGCCAGGCTCTTCTCGATCCGACGCCGCTTGAGCAGGGAGGCGTCGGCGAGGGCGGCCGTGAGGCGCTGCCGCTCCACCTCGGCGAGCGTGCGGCGCGCGGCGCGGCTGCTCCTCCTGCTCCTTCTCGCGCTCCTCGGGCGTGAGCTTCCGCGCCGAGATGCCGGCGTCGCTCATGCCGATCGAGATCCACGAGGCGACGATCAGGATCACCTGGCAGACGAGGTTGAACCAGATCAGCAGACCGATGAGCACCGCGAAGGAGGCGAGCAGCGGGTTCCGCGACGCGCCTCCGAGCAGCTGGGTCCCGAGGACCTTCAGCGCGCCGAGAGCGATGCCGCCCATCAGTGCGCCGACCCAGAGGTTCTTCCAGGGGATGGGGATGCCCGACAGGATCCGGAACGACCCCGCGAGCGTCGCGGTGTCGAGCGCGAGCATGATCAGGAGTCCGACCGCACCACCGGTGATGCGCCCGAGCTCCGAGTCGCTGCCGACGCCGAGGAAGTCGAGGGCGACGTCGACGAACGTGGTCGAGAACACCGAGAGGGCAGCGGAGACGAGCAGCACCGCTCCGAAGACGAGCGCGAGGCCGGCGTCCTTGAGCTTCAGGAGGACGAACAGCGTCGTCGGACCGGGGAGGGCGAAGAGGATGCGGACCGCCTGGCGCGAGCTGCCGAGGAAGTTCAGCGCCGTCCAGAGCAGGACCGCGGCGGCGGTGACTCCGGTCCAGCCGAGGATCGACTGGTCCAGCAGCGTGTCGACGGAGACGAGGGAGCCTTTGCCGCCGATCAGCCCGGGGATCGAGCGCTGCACGATGCCGATGAGGAGTCGCGCAGGACGGTGTCCCCACGGACCCAGAATCCGAAGACGGCGAAGAACACGAACAGCGCGCCGAAGACGGCGAACAGCGCCTGGAACGCCAGCCCCGAGGCGAAGAGCGGCCCGCCGGTCTCGGAGTAGTGCAGGAGGACCCGCAGGGGCCGCGCAGGACCCGCTCGATCAGCGCCGGGATGCCGCGCGGGGTGTCTGCCGCCTCCGTCATGCCTCCAGGGTAGGGCCGCCGTCCGTGTCGGCTGTCACCCGAGCGGGAGGGAGCCCGGGAACGACGAACGGCCCGCCGGATCAGGGATCCGAGGGGCCGTTCGAGGGTGCGATCAGGCGCGGCCGCGGATGACCGCCTGCTTGACCTCGGCGATCGCCTGGGTGATCTGGATGCCGCGCGGGCACGCCTCGGTGCAGTTGAAGGTCGTGCGGCAGCGCCACACGCCTCCTTGTCGTTGAGGATGTCGAGGCGCGCTCCACCCGCGTCGTCGCGCGAGTCGAAGATGAAGCGGTGCGCGTTCACGATCGCAGCCGGGCCGAAGTACTGGCCGTCGGTCCAGAACACGGGGCAGGACGAGGTGCACGCGGCGCAGAGGATGCACTTGGTGGTGTCGTCGAAGCGGGCGCGGTCGGCGACCGACTGCACGCGCTCCTTGCCCTTGGGCGCCGGGGGTGTTGGCGATCAGGAACGGCTGCACCTCGCGGAACGACGCGAAGAACGGCTCCATGTCGACGACGAGGTCCTTCTCGAGGGGCAGGCCCTTGATCGCCTCGATGTAGATCGGCTGCGAAATGTCGAGATCCTTGATCAGCGTCTTGCAGGCCAGGCGGTTGCGCCCGTTGATGCGCATCGCGTCCGAGCCGCAGATGCCGTGCGCGCAGGAGCGGCGGAAGGTCAGCGACCCGTCCTGGTCCCACTTGATGCGGTGCAGCGCATCAGGACGCGGTCGGTCGAGTACATCTCGACGTCGAAGTCCTGCCAGCGCGGCTCGGCGTCCACCTCGGGGTCGAAGCGGCGGATGATGAACGTGACGGTGAACGCCTCCGGGGCGGCGGGGGCCGCGGGGGGCTGCTCGAGGGTAGCGGTCGACATGGCTAGTACTTCCTCTCCATCGGCTGGTACCGGGTGATCACGACGGGCTTCCAGTCGAGCCGGATGTGGTCACCGGCATCGGAGGAGTGGGCGTCACCGGAGAGGTACGCCATCGTGTGCTGCATGTAGTTGTCGTCGTCGCGCTTGGGGAAGTCGTCGCGCATGTGACCGCCCCGGCTCTCCTTGCGGTTGCGCGCCGAGAAGACGACGACCTCGGCGAGGTCCAGGAGGAAGCCGAGCTCGACGGCCTCCAGGAGATCGGTGTTGAAGCGCTTGCCCTTGTCCTGGACCGAGATGTTGCGGAACCGGTCGCGCAGGCGCTGGATGGTGCCGGTGACCTGCTCGGAGCGACTCGTCGGTGCGGAACACCTGGGCGTTCTTGTCCATCTCGTCCTGCAGCTCCTTGCGGATCGAGGCGATCCGCTCGGTGCCGGTGGCGTCGCGGAGCGAGGCGAGCATGTCGCGGATCGCTCCGGCCGGGTCGGCGGGCAGGGGAGTGAAGTCGACGGTCTTGGCGTAGTCGGCGGCGTTGTTGTCCGCTGCGCTTGCCGAACGACGTTGATGTCGAGGAGGGAGTTGGTGCCGAGGCGGTTCGACCCGTGGACCGACACGCAGGCGCACTCGCCGGCGGCGTAGAGGCCGGGACGACCGTGGTGTTGTCCGAGAGGACCTCGGCCTTCACGTTCGTGGGGATGCCGCCCATCGCGTAGTGCGCGGTCGGCATGACCGGAACCGGCTCGACGACCGGGTCGACACCAAGGTAGGTGCGGGCGAACTCGGTGATGTCCGGGAGCTTGGTCTCGAGGACCTCCGCGCCCAGGTGCGTGCAGTCCAGTAGCACGTAGTCCTTGTGCGGTCCGGCGCCCCGGCCCTCCGCGACCTCCTGGACCATGCAGCGGGCGACGATGTCGCGGGGTGCGAGGTCCTTGATGGTCGGGGCGTAGCGCTCCATGAAGCGCTCACCCGAGGCGTTGCGCAGGATCGCGCCCTCTCCTCGCGCTCCCTCGGTGAGGAGGATGCCGAGACCGGCGAGGCCGGTCGGGTGGAACTGGAAGAACTCCATGTCCTCGAGGGGCAGGCCCTTGCGCCAGATGATGCCGACTCCGTCGCCGGTGAGCGTGTGCGCGTTCGAGGTGGTCTTGTAGATCTTGCCGAAGCCGCCAGTCGCGAAGATGATCGCCTTCGCCTGGAACACGTGCAGCTCGCCGGTCGCGAGCTCGTAGGCCACGACTCCGGACGGCTTGCCGACGCCGTCGACCTTCGTCATCACGAGGTCGAGGACGTAGAACTCGTTGTAGAAGTTGATGCCCAGGCGGACGCAGTTCTGGAACAGCGTCTGCAGGATCATGTGGCCGGTGCGGTCGGCCGCATAGCAGGCCCGGCGCACGGGCGCCTTGCCGTGGTCGCGGGTGTGACCGGCCGAAGCGGCGCTGGTCGATCTTGCCGTCCTCGGTGCGGTTGAAGGGCAGGCCCATGTTCTCGAGGTCGATGACCGCGTCGATGGCCTCCTTCGCGAGGATCTCGGCCGCGTCCTGGTCGACGAGGTAGTCGCCGCCCTTGACCGTGTCGAAGGTGTGCCACTCCCAGCTGTCCTCCTCGACGTTCGCGAGCGCGGCGGCCATGCCGCCCTGCGCCGCCCCGGTGTGGGAGCGCGTCGGGTAGAGCTTCGAGATCACGGCGGTCTTCGCCTTGGGTCCGGCCTCGATGGCCGCCCGCATCCCCGCGCCACCGGCGCCGACGATGACCACGTCGAACTGGTGGTAGTGGACGCCGTCGGGTCCGACGGTCTGCGTGAAGGCGCTCTGGTCGCCGCCGGTGTGTACGTGGCCTGCTGTGCTCACCGGGTGGGTGCTCCGTTGTGCGGGTGAGGAGGACGGGAGGGGGTGCCGGACCCGGGAGGAGGCGCCGCGGTGATCCGCAGCGCCTCCTCCCTGGGTGTCAGCGGTGCGTCACGCGCCGCAGAAGGACGGCAGCAGCTCGGCCGCCGTGTTCGGCGGGCACGGATCGAACGCGAAGACGACCCAGGTTCCGAGGACGATCAGGGAGACGACGGCCACGAGGATGCCGCCCTTGAACGCGCGGGCGAGCAGCGGGGAGGTCGCGTAGTCGTTGACCAGCGTGCGCATGCCGTTGCCGCCGTGGATGAGGGCGAGCCACAGCATCAGGACGTCCCACCACTGCCAGAACGGGTTCGCCAGCTTGCCGCCGACGAAGCCGAAGTCGATGGCCTTGATGCCGTCGCCCAGGAGGAGGTTGTAGATCAGGTGGCCGAAGATCAGGACGATCAGCACGACGCCGGAGGCGCGCATGTAGATCCAGCCCCACTTCTCCCAGTTCGTCCCGGAGGAGCGGGTCGGGGTGTGCGGCGTGCAGGGGGCGGCGACGGTGCTCATTCCCTCCTCCCTCGCTGAAGACGAACAGTGAGGTGGCGCGGGGCGAAGCCGAGCATCAGCACGACCCACAGGCCGATGACGACCCAGAACAGCAGGCGCTGGTTGCGGGTCGCCCAGCTCCAGAAGTCGACCAGGATGATGCGCAGGCCGTTGAGGGCGTGGAAGGCGATCGCGCCCACCAGACCCGTCTCGCCGAGGCCCATGACCGGGTTCTTGTAGGTCCCGATGACCGCGTCGGCACGCCTCGGGGCTCACCGCGATGAGAGCCGAGTCGAGGACGTGGACGAGGAGGAAGAAGAAGATGGCGACACCGGTGATCCGGTGGAGCACCCACGACCACATGCCTTCGCGACCGCGGTAGAGGGTTCCGGCCGGACGCCGGATCTTCCCCTGCTTCCGGGGTGCGAGGGTCTGGAGCAGCTTGAACTGACACGGACAACCCTCCCTGGTTGTGCACTCCGACGGCCTGACCTGCTCCGCGTCTCGTGGACGTGGACGGGGCGGGGGAGCGACGAGAATATCGCCCTCCGGATTCTAAACGGCGATCGGATCAAGCGCGGCTAAGCGCGAGCCTTAGCTGCGGTGCTCCACAACCGCCGGCACTCCGACGGCGGCGTAGTGCGCGAGCAGCTCGTCGGTGAGCGCGCCCAGGTGCGGTGCAGCACGCGACGGCGACCCGCTTCGCCGAGCCTGGCGCGCAGCGCGGGGTCGCGGGTGAGGCGCTCGACCTGACGGCGCAGATCGGAGTCGCTCTCGGGCGCGTAGAGCAGACCGTCCACCCCGTGCTCGATCAGGTCCGTCGGCCCGCCCGCGTGCGGGGCGACCACCGCGGTGCCGGACGCCTGCGCCTCCTGCACCGTCTGGCCGAAGGTCTCCTCGGTGCCGGTGTGCACGAACACGTCGAGGGCGGCGTAGACCGCCGGCAGCCGCTCCTCGTCGAGGCGGCCGAGCATGCGCGCGCGATCCCAGAGCCGAGGCGACCCGGGCGGAGGAGGGACCGTACCCGCCGACGACCAGATCGGTCCTCGGGAGCGAGGTGAGGGCGGCCAGTCGCTCCACCCTCTTCTCGGAGAGAGCCGGCCGATGTAGCCGACGAGGGAGTCCCCGGCGCCGAGCCCGGCGCGCACGTCGTGCGCATAGGAGGAGGAGCGCATCCGCGGGTGGAAGCGATCGCTCTGCACTCCCCGTCCCCAGAGCGCCGTCCGCTCGATGCCCGCCGCGGCCAGGTCGTCGAGGGCGCTGCTCGACGGTGCGAGCAGTGAGATCGGCCCCGGCGTGGATCTGGCGGATCACCTTCCAAGCGAGCGCCCGCGCTCCGCGGACTCCGTAGCGCGCCGCGAAGCGGGCGACGTCGGTCTGGTAGACGGCCACGCTCGGCACTCCGAGTCGGCCGGCGGAGGCGATGGCCCGCGCCCCCAGGAGGAACGGCGAGGCGACGTGGACGACGTCCGGCGCGAAGTCGGCCAGCTCGCGGGTCAGGGCGAGCGTCGGGATCCCGACGGGGAACTCGCGGTAGGCGATGGCGGGATGCTCCACCACCCGGTGACCGGCGCAGCGGCGGCGCGCCCGCGGCGGGCAGACGACCAGGGCCTCGATCCCGCGGCCGCGAACTCGTCCGAGCACCCGCAGGGACGCCTCGTGGTCACGCCGTTCAACGACGGCAGGAAGCTCTCGGTGACGACCGCGACTCTCACAACCCGGACGCTACGGCTCCCGCGAAGGGGAGCGCCGCCCGGTGAACGGACGGTCGCGGCCGGGCGCCCTTGTATCCTGCGGACATGACATCACCTGAGACCGATGGCCGCGCCCCGCTCGACCGCTTCTACAGCGTGATCCCCGCAGGCGGGATCGGCCCGAGGCTGGCGGCCGCTCTCCCGGGCGGACGCCCCGAAGTTCCTGCACGACCTGACCGGCTCCGGCCAGACCCTGCTGCGCGACACCTGGGACCGGCTCGCGCCGATCTCGGGCGCCGACCGGATCATGGTGGTCACAGGCGCGCACGCGCCGCCGTCGAGCGCCAGCTGGAGCGCCTCGAGGACCTCAACGTCGTCCTCGAGAGCGAGCCGCGCGACTCCTCCGCGGCGATCGGCCTGGCCGCCGCGATCCTCGAGCGCCGCGAGCCCGGAGTGATCATCGGCTCGTTCGCCGCCGATCACGCCATCAGCGGGCAGCACCTCTTCCACGACGCCGTCGCGGAGGCGGTCCACCGCCGACGCCGGTTACATCGCGACGATCGGCATCACGCCGACCGAGCCGGCGGTGGGCTTCGGCTACATCAAGACGGGTGCTCACCTCGGGATCGACGGCGCCGCGCACACGCTCGCCGTCGACTCGTCGTCGAGAAGCCCGATGCCGAGACGGCCCGCCGCTACGTCGGCAGCGGGCAGTACCTTCGAACGCGGGCATGTTCATCGCGCGCGCCGATCGGCTCCTCGAGGAGCTGGGCCGCTCCAAGCCGAAGCTGCTCGCCGGGCTGCTCGAGCTCGCCGAGGCGTGGGACACCCCGGAGCGCGGCGCCGTCGTCGACCGCATCTGGCCGGGTCTGGAGAAGATCGCCATCGACTACTCCGTCGCCGAGCCGGCCGCCGCGGCGGGCAAGCTCGCCGTGATCCCCGGGCACTTCCTGGGACGACGTCGGGGACTTCGCCTCCATCGCCAAGCTGCACGCGAGCGGTCTGCGCTCGGACCTCGCGATCCTCGGCGAGGACGCCCGCGTCCTGGCGGACTCCGCGACCGGCATCGTCGTCAGCGGCGGCAACCGCACGATCGCCCTGATCGGAGTGAAGGACATCGTCGTCGTGGACACCCCCGACGCCCTCCTCGTCACCACCACCGAGAACGCCCAGAAGGCCGGCGGGCGTCGTCGACGCCCTCCGCCTCCTCGGGCCGCACCGACGTCCTCTAGCCCCCGAAGCGCGGCCTCCCTCCGGAGCGCCGCGCTTCGTCGTTCCCACCCCGGGCCTCGGCAGCGCGACCCTCCCTCTGTCCGCACCCGTCCGCGCGCAGCGCGCGGGGCCGAGCAGCTCGGAGCCTCGAGCGCACGGTGGAGGGCCGTGAGCGTAGATCGCGTGCCAGCGATGTCCGCCAGCCCGAAGCACCTTGCTCTCGGAAACGCGCCACCTCTGAGAGCCGTCCGCGGTGGAGCGAGGCGCTCAGCGCCTCCTCCACAAAATCAACACTGTGTAACGACTTCCGAACGCTGTCCCCGGGAGCCGTGAGTGAATCGTCACATTGGGTAACGTGAGCGGATCGACGCCCTGCTGCGCACGACGCTCGGGCCGAATCCTGGAGGACGAATCTCTTGACTATCACCACGCGTAAGGCCGCGTTCGGCGGTCTGGCCGCACTGGGCGTCACCGCGCTTCTCGCCGGCTGCGCCTCCGCTCCCGAGGAGGGCGACTCGGGCGCCGCCGCGGGCAGCGACTTCCTGCCCTGCATGGTCTCCGATGCCGGAGGGCTTCGACGACAAGTCCTTCAACGAGCTCGGCTACACGGGTCTCGTCGAGGCCGCGGACGAGCTGGGCGTCGATCCCATCGACGTGACCTCGGAGTCCGAGACGGACTACGCCCCGGAACCTGACGAGCCTCGTCGACCAGGGCTGCAACCTGATCATCACCGTCGGCTTCGCTCTCGCGGATGCGACCAAGGCCGCGGCCGAGGCGAACACCGACATCGACTTCGCGATCATCGACGACGCCTCGATCGATCTCGAGAACGTCAAGCCGATCACGTTCGACACGTCGCAGTCCGCGTTCCTCGCGGGCTACGCTGCCGCGTCGTACTCGAAGACCGGTGTCGTCGGCACGTACGGCGGACAGCCGTACCCGACCGTCACGATCTTCATGGACGGCTACGCCGACGGCGTCGCGTACTACAACGAGCAGGCAAGGGCGCCGACGTCAAGGTCGTCGGCTGGGATGTCGCGTCGCAGAACGGCTCCTTCACCGGCGGCTTCGCGCCGGGCGTCGAGGCCAGGTCGGCCGCTCAGTCGCTGATCGACCAGAACGCGGACGTCATCCTCCCCGTCGGCGGTCCGATCTTCCAGTCCGCGATCGAGGCCATCCGCGACTCCGGCAAGGAGATCGCGATGGTCGGTGTCGACGCCGACCTGTACGAGACGTACCCGGGACGGCGGCGACCTCTACCTGACGTCGATCCTCAAGGGCATCAAGGAGGGCACGTCCGACGTGACCGCCTCGGCCGGCGCCGGCGAGTTCGACGCCACGCCGTACGTCGGCACGCTGGAGAACGACGGAGTGGGCATCGCCCCGTTCCACGACTTCGAGTCGAAGGTCTCGCCGGACCTGCAGGGCGAGCTGGACGCGATCACCGAGGGCATCATCGACGGGTCGATCACCGTCGAGTCGCCGTCGGCGCCCGCCGCCTCCTAGTCGACGGGAAGAGGCCGGCCGGCCCCGGGAGTCCTCCCGGAGCCGGCCGGCCCTTTCTCTGCCGCTGGGTGATCCCCCGCGGGCACCGCCGGCGCGGCACGCGTCCTCCCTGTCGCTGATCGTCCTCGAGCCCCGCCGACGTCGGGAGCCTCGCTGAAAGTTAGATTGGTTCCATGAAGCCTCGAACTGCGTGGGCATCACGAAGCGCTTCGGCGCCCTCGTGGCCAACGACCACATCGATCTCACCGTCGAACCCGGTGAGATCCACTGCCTCCTGGGCGAGAACGGCGCCGGCAAGTCGACGCTGATGAACGTGCTCTACGGCCTCTATCAGGCCGAGGAGGGCGAGATCCTGCTCGACGACGTCGTCCAGCACTTCTCGGGGCCGGGCGACGCCAGAAGGCGGGCATCGGCATGGTGCACCAGCACTTCATGCTGGTGCCGGTCTTCTCCGTCGCCGAGAACGTGATGCTCGGGCACGAGCAGACGAAGTCCGGCGGCCGCCTCGATCTGGCCGCGGCCCGCACGCGGGTCCGCGAGATCTCGGACCGCTTCGGCTTCGACGTCGATCCCGATGCGATCGTCGAGGATCTGCCCGTCGGCGTCCAGCAGCGCGTCGAGATCATCAAGGCGCTCTCGCGCGATGCCCGGGTCCTCGTGTTCGACGAGCCGACCGCGGTGCTCACCCCGCAGGAGACCGACGAGCTGATCGCGATCATGCGCCAGCTGCGCGCCGCCGGTACCGCCATCGTCTTCATCACCCACAAGCTGCGCGAGGTGCGCGAGGTCGGCGACCGCATCACGGTCATCCGCCTCGGCAAGGTCGTCGGCGAGGCCTCGCCCACCGCGAGCAACGCCGAGCTGGCCTCGCTGATGGTGGGCCGCGCCGTCGAGCTGACCGTGCAGAAGGAGCCGGCCCGCGCCGGCGACGAGGCGCTGGTCGTCAGCGGCCTCACGGTCCGCGACGCGAACGGGCAGGCCGTCGTCGACGACGTCTCGTTCGAGGTCCGCCGCGGCGAGATCCTGGCGATCGCCGGCGTGCAGGGCAACGGCCAGACCGAGCTCACCGAGGCGATCATGGGGCTGCAGGAGCGGGTCGAGGGCGCCGTGACCCTCGACGGCAAGCGGCTCGACGGACTCTCCGTGCGCCGCGTCCTCGACTCCGGTGTCGGCTTCGTGCCCGAGGACCGGACCGAGGACGGCCTGGTGGCCGAGTTCACGATCGCCGAGAACCTGATGCTCGACCGCAGCGACGGGGGCCCCTTCGTGAAGGGCCTGAACCTCCGGCTCAAGGAGCTCGACCGGTTCGCGGAGGAGCGGGTGCGCGAGTTCGACGTCCGGGCACAGGGGATCGGAACCCACGTCGGCCGGCTCTCGGGCGGCAACCAGCAGAAGGTCGTCCTCGCCCGCGAGCTCAGCCGCGAACTGCGGCTGTTCATCGCCGCGCAGCCCACTCGCGGAATCGACGTCGGCTCGATCGAGTTCGTCCACAAGCGCATCGTCGAGACCCGAGACACCGGGGTGCCCGTGATCGTCGTCTCCACCGAGCTCGATGAAGTGGCCGCGCTGGCCGACCGCATCGCGGTCATGTACAAGGGCGGCATCATCGGGATCGTGCCCGCCGACACCCCCGCGACGTGCTGGGACTCATGATGGCCGGGCAGTCGCCCGCCGAGAAGGCGGCGGCGTGAGCGACGCGCAACTGCCCGCGGTCGACCCCGACGCGGAGACCGAGAAGTCCACCGGCCTCGAGCCCGGCCAGAAGCCGGGTCAGGAGGCGCGCCCCGGCGCTGTCGAGAGCGGCGCGTCCCGCGTGCTCCGCGAGATCCTCTCGGGCACCGCTCTCATGTCGGTGCTCGCCGTGCTGCTCTCGCTGATCGCGGGCGGCGTGCTGATCGCGGCGACGGACCCCGACGTCCAGGAGGCGTCCGGCTACTTCTTCGCCCGTCCGGTCGACACCCTGCAGGCGATCTGGCAGTCGGTCGCCGGGGCGTACTCCTCCCTCTTCCAGGGTTCCGTCTACAACTTCCGGCGCGAGGGCTTCGCCAACGGCATCAAGCCGCTGACCGACACGCTCGCCTTCGCGACTCCGCTCATCGCGGGCGGCCTCGGGGTCGCCCTCGCCTTCCGCGTCGGCCTCTTCAACATCGGCAGGCCGCGGGCAGATGCTGATCGCCGCGGCGTGCGCGGGCTGGGTCGGCTTCTCGTTCGACCTGCCGTGGGGCGTGCACCTCGTCGTCGCGCTCGCAGCGGGCATCCTCGGAGGCGCTCTCTGGGGCGGACTCGTGGGCCTGCTGAAGGCCCGCACCGGCGCCCACGAGGTGATCCTCACGATCATGCTCAACTACGTCGCGTTCTACCTGATCTCGTACCTGCTGCGCACCCCGGGCGCCCTCAGGGCTCCGGGCTCCGAACAGCCCCAAGACCCCTGCGATGAAGGAGACGGCGGTGTTCCCGCCGCTGCTCGGGCCGAGCTACTCCCTGACCCTCGGGTTCGTGTTCGCGATCCTCGCGACCGTCTTCGTGTGGTGGCTGCTCAACCGCTCGAGCATCGGCTTCAAGTTCCGGGCGGTGGGCGAGAACCCGCACGCGGCTCGGGTGGCGGGCATCGACGTCAAGAACAGCTACGTGTACGCGATGCTCTTCTCCGGCGGCCTGCTCGGCCTCGCGGGCAGTGCCCAGGTGATGGGCACGGTCACCACCGGGTTCACCTCGGGATCGACGCCGGCATCGGGTTCGACGCGATCACGGTGGCGCTCCTCGGGCGCTCCGCGGCCGTGGGGCGTCTTCTTCGCCGGCATCCTGTTCGGCGCCTTCAAGGCCGGCGGCTACTCGATGCAGGCGGCGCAGGGGGTCCCGATCGACGTGGTCCTCGTCAGTCCAGTCGCTGATCGTCCTCTTCATCGCCGCGCCGCCGCTGGTGCGCGCGATCTTCCGCCTGCCCACTCCCGGGGCCGCCCCGAGACGCCGCACGCGCCGAGCCTCGGAGGTCGCCCGCATGACCGGCCTCGCCACCACAGCCCACGTCGACGCCTCGCGCGTGCCCGTGCGCAGCTGGAAGGCGCCGATCGCGTTCGGGGTCTTCTCCCTCCTCGCGATCGTCCTCTTCGTCGTCGCGGGGCGCGACGGCACGAGCCTCGTTCCGCCTCGCAGCGGGCGGCGACTTCTTCGCCCTGCCCGACCTCCCCTTCCCCGACCCGGCCGACCGGCGTCGTCGTGGCCGTCGCCACTGTCGCGCTCACCGTGCTCGCCGCGATGACGGCCCGTGCGGCGCGGCGCATCCCGCTGTGGTTCTCGACGGTGTTCGCGCTCGTCTTCCTGCTCGGCTTCCTCGTCTGGGCCTCGGCCGGAGCGACCCTGCCCGCCTCGGGACTGCTGCTCGGCACCGTCGGCCTCGCCACTCCGCTGATCTTCGGATCCCTCGGCGGCGTCATCTCGGAGCGCGTCGGCGTCGTCAACGTCGCGATCGAGGGGCAGCTCCTCGCGGGCGCGTTCACGGCCGCGGTCGTCGCGTCGATCACGCGTCAGCCGATCCTGGGCCTGGTCGCGGCGATGCTGGCGAGCGTGCTCGTCTCGTTCGTGCTCGCGGCCTTCGCGATCAAGTACGTCGTCGACCAGGTCATCGTGGGAGTGGTCCTGAACGTCCTCGTGACGGGTCTGACGAGCTTCCTCTACTCGCAGGTCCTCACCTCCGACGCCGAGACCTTCAACTCGCCGGTGCAATTCGAGACCCTGCCGATCCCGGTGCTCAGCCAGATCCCGGTGATCGGCGCGGTGCTCTTCAAGCAGTCCGTGATCGTCTACCTGATGTACGTCGCCATCGCCGCCGTCTGGTCGGGGGCTCTTCAAGACGAGTGGGGACTGCGCCTGCGCGCGGTCGGCGAGCACCCGCAGGCGGCCGACACGGTCGGCATCGACGTGGCGCGCACCCGCTTCTGGAACGTGTCCCTCGCGGAGAGCATCGCCGGCATCGGCGGCGCGTACTACACGCTCGACGCCGTCGGGGCCTTCGGCAAGGAGATGACGGCGGGTGCGGGCTTCATCGCCCTGGCCGCGGTGATCTTCGGCCGGTGGGACCCGATCAAGGCGACGCTCGCGTCCCTCCTGTTCGGCTTCGCGACGAACCTGCAGAACGTGCTCGGCGTGATCGGCTCGCCCGTCCCGAGCGAGTTCATGCTGATGCTCCCGTACCTGGTCACGATCTTCGCCGTGGCGGGTCTCGTCGGCCAGTCCCGCGGACCGGCGGCCGCCGGCAAGCCGTACCTGAAGTCCTGAGAGGGTCCCGTGACCGACATCGACTGGGAGGCGCTGCGCGCCGCCGCGAACGACGCCATGGGCCGCGCCTACGCCCCGTACTCGAACTTCCCGGTCGGAGCGGCGGCCCTCGTCGACGACGGCCGGATCGTCTCCGGCTGCAACGTCGAGAACGCCTCGTACGGCATCGGCCTCTGCGCCGAGTGCGCGCTGGTCTCGTCCCTGCACATGACCGGCGGCGGCAAGCTCGTCGCCTTCACGTGCGTCGACGGCAACGGTGCGACGCTCATGCCCTGCGGCCGCTGCCGTCAGCTCCTGTTCGAGCACTCCGCGGAGGGGATGGTCCTCGGACCGTCTCGGGACTGCGGAGCATCGACGAGGTCATCCCCGACGCGTTCGGCCCCGCACCCTCCAGGCCTACGCGGGGAGTAGCGGCGCCGCCGCCCCCGCCCCCGCCCGCCCCGCACACGAATCGAGCACCGCCATGACCGGCTCCACTCCCGTCGAGGCCTTCGACGCCGTCGACATCATCCGCACCAAGCGCGACAGGGGCTCCCTGTCGACCGCGCAGATCGACTGGCTGATCGACGCGTACACCCGCGGCTACGTCGCCGACGAGCAGATGGCCGCCTTCGCGATGGCCGTCCTGCTGAACGGGATGGGGCGTGACGAGATCCGCGACCTGACGCTGGCGATGATCGCGAGCGGCGAGCGGATGCACTTCGACGGGCTCGGCAAGAGGACGGTCGACAAGCACTCGACCGGGGGAGTCGGCGACAAGATCACGCTGCCTCTGATGCCGCTCGTCGCGTCGTTCGGCGTCGCGGTGCCGCAGCTGTCCGGTCGGGGACTCGGCCACACCGGCGGGACCCTCGACAAGCTGGAGTCGATCCCCGGCTGGCGCGCCGAGCTGGGCAACGACGAGATGTTCGAGCAGCTGCGCACTGTCGGCGGAGTGGTCTGCGCCGCCGGCTCCGGGACTCGCGCCGGCCGACGAGAAGCTCTACGCCCTGCGCGACATCACGGGGACGGTGGAGGCGATCCCGCTGATCGCCTCCTCGATCATGTCGAAGAAGATCGCGGAGGGGACCGATGCGCTGGTGCTCGACGTCAAGTTCGGCTCCGGCGCCTTCATGGTCGACATCGAGCGCTCGCGCGAGCTGGCGCGCGCCATGGTCGACCTCGGGAACGACGCGGGGTGCGCACCACGGCCCTGCTCACGAACATGAACGTGCCGCTCGGGCTCGCCATCGGCAACGCCAACGAGGTCCGGGAGTCGGTCGAGGTCCTCGCCGGCGGCGGCCCCGCCGATGTACGGGAGCTCACGCTCGCCCTCGCCCGCGAGATGCTCGCGCTGGCGGGCCTCCCGGACGCCGATGTCGAGCGGGCGCTCGACGGCGGCGCGGCGATGGACACCTGGAACGCGGTGATCCGCGCCCAGGGCGGCGATCCGACGGCGGCCCTCCCCGTCGCCCGCGAGACGCACGTCGTCCTTGCGGAGCGCGACGGAGTGCTGGTGGAGCAGCGGGCGCTGCCGTTCGGCATCGCTGCCTGGCGCCTGGGAGCGGGTCGGGCGCGCCAGCAGGACGCCGTGCAGCACGCCGCGGGCATCGACCTGCACGCCAAGCCGGGCGACGGGGTGCGCAGGGGCGACCCGCTGCTCACCCTCTCGGCCGATGAGCCCGCGCGGTTCGAGCGTGCTCTCGCCGCGCTCGAGGGCGCCTACCGCATCGGCGACGAGGGCGAGGCCGTCCTCGACGGCGGACCGCTCGTGGCGGAGCGCATCGCCTGAGGCGTCAGAGGCGGGCGACCGTCCCGATCACCAGATCCCAGAAGCGGTCGGAGTCGATCGCCGTCGCCACGGAGGTCCGGCAGCCGACCGGAGCGGTGGTGCGCAGATCGGCGACCGTCATGCCGACGGTGTGCTCGCCGCGCAGCTCCACCGTGAGCGGGCACGGCGCACCTCCAGGACCGACGGGTCGATGACGTACGCCACCGCGACCGGATCGTGCACCGGGGGCGCGTCGAAGCCCTGCGCGTCGCGGTAGCTCGCCGCGAAGAAGTCGAGGAGCCCGACGCAGAAGCGGCCGACCTCGGAGTCGACGCCGCGGAACCGGGCGACGACGTCCTCCGTCGCGAGTGCCCGGTGCGTGACGTCGAGGCCGACCATGGTGACGTCCCAGCCGGCGCCGAAGACGATGTGGGCCGCCTCCGGGTCGGCGAGGATGTTGAACTCCGCGGTCGCCGTCCAGTTGCCGCCCTGCACCCCTCCGCCCATGAGGACGACCTCGCGGACGAGCTCCGCGAGTCGCGGCTCGCGCCGGACCGCCATCGCGATGTTGGTGAGCGGTCCGGTCGGCACCAGTGTGATCGAGCCAGGGGGTGCTGCGAGGACCTCCTCGATGATCAGGTCGACGGCGTGGCGGGGATCGAGGGCCGGGCGCCGCTCCGGGAGAGCCGGACCGTCCATGCCGCTCTCGCCGTGGATGTCCGGCGCGGGCTCGGCGTCGCGCACGAGGGGGCGGTGCATCCCGGCGGCGATCGGGACGCCCGTCAGTCCGGCGATCGCGGCGACCGCGCGAGCGTTGGCGGTCACCTTCTCCAGCGTCTGGTTGCCCGCCACCGTGGTGATCGCGACCAGCTCGATCGCGGGGCTGCCGTGGGCGAGGAGGATCGCCAGCGCGTCGTCGTGGCCGGGGTCGCAGTCCAGGATGATCCGTCGTCCGCTCGTACCCGCACCCTACGCGGCTCCTCCCCCAGCCGCGGATCCGTGCCGTCTCCACGGGGTGCGGGTGCTCCCGTCACGGCGTCGGCACTCGGCAGTAGGGTGGTCCGCGAACCGTCGCCCGACACCGAGGAGCACCGTGACCGACACCATCGAGGAGTACCTCCTCCCGGGCGAGGGCATCCTCATCGACGAGCTGCCGAAGGTCTCGCTGCACGATCACCTCGACGGGGGCTCCGCCCCGAGACGATCCTCGAGCTCGCCGCGTCCGCCGGCGTCGCCGTGCCGGCCGACGAGCCCGAAGCGCTGCGCCGCTGGATCACGACCACCGCCGACTCCGGATCGCTGACCGACTACATCGCGACGTTCGAGACGACGGTCTCGGTGATGCAGACCGCGCCCGCCCTCGAGCGCGTCGCGCGCGAGTTCGTGCTCGATCTCGCCGCCGACGGGGTCGTGCACGGCGAGGTCCGCTGGGCGCCCGAGCAGCACCTGCGTTCGGGGCTCACACTCGACGCGGCGGTCGAGGCCGTGCAGGAGGGACTGCAGCAGGGCGTCCAGGAGGCCGCTGCCCGGGGCTCGCGCCTGCGGGTGGGCCAGCTGATCACGGCGATGCGCCACACCGACCGCTCGCTCGAGATCGCCGAGCTCGCCCTCCGGCACCGCGAGCGCGGAGCCCTTGGCTTCGACATCGCCGGCGCCGAGGCGGGCTTCCCCGCCTCCCGCCACCGCCCGGCCTTCGAGCTCCTCGCGGCCGCGCACTTCCCGACGACGGTCCATGCGGGCGAGGCCGATGGTCTCGACGGCATCCGCTCCGCCCTCCTCGACGGCCGGGCCCTCCGCCTCGGCCACGGAGTGCGGCTCGCCGAGGACATCGCGATCGAGCGCCAGGACGACGACGCGAGCTACGTGACCCTCGGCGAGCTGTCCGAGTGGGTGAAGGACCGCAGGATCGCCCTCGAGCTCAGCCCGTCCTCGAACCTCCAGACCGGCGCCGTCGCGGCCTGGGGCACCGAGCTCGTCGACCACCCGTTCGACCTGCTCTACCAGCTGGGCTTCCGGGTGACCGTCAACACCGACAACCGCCTGATGAGCGGGACGACCCTCAGCCGTGAGCTCGCCCTGCTGTCGGACGCCTTCGGCTACGACCTCGACGACTTCGAGGTGTTCCAGATCAACGCCGCGGAGGCGAGCTTCCTCCCGCTGGACGAGCGCCGCGAGCTGATCGAGACGATCACCGCCGGCTTCGAAGCGGCCTGACCGTGCCCCTCGACGCCCTCGCCGACGACGCGATCGCACTCCGGCACCCCGCCGCCAGCTGGCGGGAGGCGGTCCTCGAGGCCGGTCGCGCGCTCGAGCGCAGCGGCGCCGTCGATCCGGCCTACTCGCGCCGCATGGTCGAGCAGATCGACGTCCTCGGCCCCTACATCGTCATCGCCCCGGGACTCGCGCTCGCGCACGCCCGCCCCGGCAACGACGTGCACAGCGACGGACTCTCCGTCGTCACGCTCGCCGAGCCCGTCGCCTTCGGGCACAGCACCAACGACCCGGTCTCCGTCGTCATCGGCATCGCCGCCACTCAGGCGCACGGCCACGTCGGGTTCGTCGCCGGCCTCGCCGACGTCCTCAGCCGCCCCGACGCGATCGGCGCACTCGCCGCCGCGCGCACGGTCGGCGGCGTCAACGCCGTCCTCACGGACGACACCCCGCACCACGGAAGAAGCTCATGAAGATCGTCACCCTCTGCGGCGCCGGAATCGGCACCTCCGCCATCCTCAAGCTGGGCGCCGAGCGCGCCCTCGAAGCGCTCGACCTCGAGGCCGAGGTCGTCGCCTCCGACATCGCCTCGGTCGACGCCCTCGCTGCCGACGCGCAGGTCATCCTGACCTCCGGCGAGCTCGTCGACCGCATCGGACGGACCTTCGCCGAGGTCGTCGTGATCGACAACTACCTCGACCAGGCCGAGATCACGGCGAAGATCGAGCGCGCTCTCGGCTGATCCGCCGTGCTGATTCCCTGAGCCGCCCCCTGTGCGGCTCAGCGCGGTCGGGCTCGTGCTTGTTCCTGAGCCGCCCCTTGTGCGGCTCAGCGCGGTCGGCTTCGCGAGGTGGTGCGTTCCGTGGAGCGGGTCGCGTCGCGCTGTCCTGAATCGCTGGCACGCGATTCCGGATCGCGCGCTCCGGCGGGGCGGCGATCCGGTCATCCAGACGTCTAGTGGTGCTCCGGCGCCCCTGTCGGGTCGGGAAGCGCTCGAGTTGCTCGAGGGCGGCGCCGACGTTCGTGCGCTGCGAGATGCCACTTCGGTGCGGGGCGCGCCGAGGAGCGTACCGAAGTGGCAGCTCGCGGGAGGCGCGGCAGGGTCAGTGGAGGAGGGACTCGGCGCCGGTGCGGAGGGCGGACAGGCGGCTGGAGACCTCGGAGCGGCGCACCGAGGGGTCGGGGTCCGAGGACCACGCGTCGAGGTACAGCTTGACCTTGGGCTCGGTGCCGCTCGGGCGGGCGATGAGGCGCGCGCCGTCGAGGGTGAAGCGCAGCGCGTCCGTCGGCGGCGCACCGTCCTCGACCTCCAGCAGGTCCTCGACCCGCTGCACCGGGAGCCCGCCGATCGAGGTCGGCGGAGTCGCGCGCACCGCCGCCATGATCCGACCGATCTCGGACAGGTCGGTGACCCGCAGCGAAATCTGCTCCGAGCCGAAGAGCCCGAAGCGCTCGGCGAACGACTCGAGCTCGTCGGCGATCGTCCGCCCTTCGGTGGCGAGGGAGCTGGCCAGATCGAGGAACGCGAGCGCCGCCGAGATGCCGTCCTTGTCCCGGACGGTCGCCGGATTCACCGAGATAGCCGAGCGCCTCCTCGTAGCCGAACACGAGGTCCGGCACGCGCGAGATCCACTTGAAGCCGGTCAGGGTCTCGACGAACGCGAGCCCGTAGTCGGCCGCCACCGCGCCCAGCGCGGGGAGGAGACGATCGAGCAGGCGAGCGCCCCTCCCACCCGGCCCTCGGCGCGGGCGCGCTCCGCTGCCCGCCAGCCGAGCAGCGAGCCGACCTCGTTGCCGGTCAGGCGGCGGAAGCCCTCCGGAGCGCTCTCGTCCGGGATCGCGGCGGCGAACCGGTCGGCGTCGGGGTCGTTCGCCACGATCAGATCGGCTCGTCCGGTGCGGGCAGTGGCGAAGGCGAGATCCAGAGCCCCGTCCTCCTCCGGGTTCGGGAACGCGACCGTGGGGAACGCGGGGTCGGGATCGATCTGCTCCACGACGACCAGCGGCTCGTCGAAGTCGGCCGCGGACAGCACGCGGTGCGCGGTCTCCCAGCCGACCCCGTGCATCGCCGTGTAGACGACGCGCAGGGCGTGCTCCTGGCGCCCGACGCCGGCCGTGGCGTCGATGTAGGCGGTCACGACGCTCTCGTCGGCCGTCCGGTACTCGCCGCGCGGCAGGTCCGTCACACGCCGGGTCCGCGCCACGTCGAGGATCCTCTCGGCGATCTCGCCGTCGACCGGCGGCACGATCTGCGAGCCGTCGTCCGCGCCCCCGAGGTACACCTTGTAGCCGTTGTCCTCGAGGCGGGTTGTGGCTCGCGGTGACCATCACGCCGGCGTCCGCCCGCAGGTGGCGCACAGCGAAGGCGAGCACCGGCGTGGGCAGCAGGCGCGGCAGGAGCACCGCGTCGACGCCCGCTCCGGCCATCAGTGCAGCGGAGTCCTCGGCGAAGATCCGGAGTTCTTCCGCCCCGTCGTAGCCGATGACGACGACGGGGCGCACGGTGCCGCGCTCCAGGAGGTACTCGGCGAGGCCGACGGCGGCCTGCGAGACCAGCACGCGGTTCATCCGGTTGGAGCCGGCGGCGATCGCACCCCGCAGGCCCGCGGTGCCGAACGCGAGGCGCGAGCCGAAGCGGTCCTCGAGCTCGGCCGACGCCTCGGCGTCGCCGGCCTCGTCGGCGACCAGCAGGCGCACGAGCTCCTCGCGGGTCTCGGCGTCGGGGTCCTGGGCGAGCCAGTCCTCGGCGAGGGAGCGGATCCCGGCGCTCACAGGGTCTCCGTGATGCCCGCGAGCAGCCCGGCGAGATCGTCCTCGGCGTTCCGACCGGCCTCGAGGACCTCCTCGTGGCTCAGAGCCGTCTTCTGGATGCCGGCGGCGAGGCTGGTGATCAGCGACATGCCGAGCACCTCCATGCCCGCCTCGCGTGCGGCGATGGCCTCGAGAGCCGTCGACATGCCGACGATGTGGCCGCCCATGATCCGTGCCATCTGCACCTCGGCGGGCGTCTCGTAGTGCGGACCGCGGAACTGGACGTAGACGCCTTCGTCGAGCTCGGCGCGCGTCCCCCGGGCGAGAGCGCGCAGCCGGGAGGAGTAGAGGTCGGTGAGGTCGACGAAGGTCGCGCCCTCCAGGGGCGAATCGGCGGTGAGGTTGATGTGGTCGCTGATGAGCACCGGGGTCCCCGGCGTCCAGTGCTCCTTGATGCCGCCCGCGCCGTTGGTGAGGATCATCACCGAGGCGCCGGTCGCGGCCGCGGTCCGCACGCTGTGGGCGACCCGGCGCACGCCGTAGCCCTCGTAGTAGTGCGTGCGGGCGCCGATGATGAGCGCGCGCTTGCCGGTGGGCAGCAGGACGGAGCGGAGCGTGCCGCCGTGGCCGTGCACCGCCGGCTTCGAGAAGCCGACGATCTCGGTCGCGTCGACGGTGGCGGTCGTCTCGCCGATGAGATCGGCGGCCTTGCCCCATCCGCTGCCGAGGGTGAGGGCTATGTCGCGCTTCTCGACGCCCGTCGCCTCGGCGATCTGAGCGGCGGCGTCGCGGGCGATCGCGAAAGGATCGGCGTCGGCGGAATCGAGCGGATTCGGGGTCTGGTCGGCCATTCCCCCACCCTATCCACGGCCCGCGGGAAGGTCCGAGCGCGGAAGGCGCCGGGCCGGGCGCCACGCCGATTGGGTGAACTCCCAGCGACGGAGGACAATGGGAGCCATGGCTTACGAGTTCGAGCGCACGCAGAGGATCGCCGTACTCGGAGGGGGACCCGGAGGCTACGAAGCCGCCATCGCCGGCGCGCAGCTGGGCGCAGAGGTCACGCTCGTCGAGCGCGTCGGAGTGGGCGGCTCGGCCGTCATCACCGACGTCGTCCCGTCGAAGTCGCTGATCGCGACCGCCGAGGCGACCAACGCGATCGGCGAGGCCGCCGATCTCGGCGTGCAGTTCTTCACCCGCTCCGAGCAGACGAACAAGCCGGTCCGCCCCGAGGTGGCGGTGAACCTCGCCACCGTCAACAAGCGCCTGCTCGGTCTCGCGCGCCAGCAGTCCGAGGACATGCGCGCGAACCTCGTGCACCACGGCGTGCGCATCGTCTCGGGCGACGGCCGACTGGACGGCTCGAACGCCCTCATCGTCTCGACCGCGCCCGGCGAGGAGGGCATGGACTTCGACCGCATCGAGGCCGACACCATCGTCGTCTCGGTCGGGGCGAGCCCGCGCGTCCTGCCCACCGCTGCCCCCGACGGCGAGCGGATCAGTGAGCTGGACGCAGCTCTACAACCTCAAGACCGTTCCCGAGCACCTGATCGTCGTCGGCTCCGGGGTGACCGGCGCCGAGTTCGCCTCCGCGTACCGCGCCCTGGGCGCGAAGGTCACCCTGATCTCGTCCCGCGACCAGGTGCTGCCGGGGGAGGACGCCGACGCGGCCGCCGTCATCGAGAACGTCTTCAAGCGCAACGGCATGACCGTGCTCTCCAAGTCCCGCGCCGACCGAGTCGAGCGGACCGAGAAGGGCGTCCGCGCCGTGCTCTCCGACGGCCGCGTCGTGGAGGGCTCGCACTGCCTGGATGGCCGTCGGCTCCGTGCCGAACACGGCCGGCATCGGCCTCGAGGAGGCGGGCGTCCAGCCGACGGAGTCCGGCCACATCCGCGTGAACCGCGTCGCGCGCACCAGCGTCCCGTCGATCTACGCGGCAGGCGACTGCACGACCTTCCTCCCGCTCGCCTCCGTCGCGGCCATGCAGGGACGCACGGGCGTGTTCCACGCCATGGGCGACGCCGTGAACCCCACCGAGGTGCGCAACGTCGCCGCGAACATCTTCACCCAGCCCGAGATCGCGACGGTCGGCTGGAGCTGCAGCGCGAGATCGAGGAGGGCATCGCGCAGGGCGAGATCTACAAGCTCCCGCTCGCCGCGAACCCGCGAGCGAAGATGATGGGCATCCGCGACGGCTTCGTGAAGCTCTTCGCCCGCACCGGCTCCGGCACCGTCATCGGAGGCGTCATCGTCGCCCCGAAGGCGAGCGAGCTGATCTTCCCCCTCGCGCTCGCCGTCGAGCACCGGCTGACCGTCGACCAGGTCGCCCGCGCCTTCACCGTGTACCCGAGCCTCACCGGCTCGATCTCGGATGCGGCGCGTGCCATGCACATCGTGAGCTAGCGCTCATCGCGAGCTCGCTCACGATGAGCGCTAGCTCACGATGTGCGGTCCTCTTTCCGAGCCGCTCCCTGCGCGGCTCGGCGCGGTCCGGCTGCGTAGGTGGTGCGTTTCGCAGAGCGGGTCGCGTCGCGCTGTCTCGAATCGCTGGCACGCGATCTGCTGCCTTTTCTGAGCCGCCCCTCGTGCGGCTCAGCGCGGTCGGCTGAGCGGGTGGGGCGTTCTGCAGAGCGGGTCGCGTCGCGCTGCTTCGAATCGCTGACACGCGATTCTCACACTCGCGCTCGTGCGGGGTCAGCACTACGGAGGCTCGCCTCTGCTGATCCCGGATCGAAGGTCGAGAGCGCGGATCGCGGCGTCCGGTCTTTCGAGAAGTCAGGCTAGCTGTGCAGAACGACAGTCAGGAGGGGGGCCCGGACGCCATCGTGGCTGACGGGCGCTGTCGGCTGAGGTTCTGCATCCGACCGATTCGATGCTCGATGAGCAGGACTCCCGCGGACGGACCGCATTCACGCCCGGGCTTCGCCCGAGGCTCTCACCCCGGGCCGCCGCCGTCGCTGACCGGGGACGGCGCCTTCCCCTCGCTGATCGAGTAGCCCGCGGAGCGGGCGTATCGAGATCCACCGACGACGGACGCGCGGGGAGCGGTCACCCGCCCCGCGCGCGGCGGATGCGCGTCAGACGATCGAGAGCAGGACGTGGCCCGCGGAGACCGTCGTGCCCGCCTCGGCGGCCAGGCCCGTCACGACGCCGTCCTTGTGGGCGGTGAGCGGCTGCTCCATCTTCATCGCCTCGAGCACCACGACGAGGTCGCCCGCCACGACGCTGTCGCCCTCGGCGACGGCCACCTTCACGATCGTCGCCTGCATCGGCGAGGTGACCGAGTCGCCCGTCACGGTGCTGACCGAGCCCGAGCCGCGGCGCTTGGGGGCGCTCGCGGCCGAGGCCGAGCGCACCGGGCCGGAGGAGCGCATCAGGTCGCCCGGCAGCGACACCTCGACGCGGCGCCCGTCGACCTCCACGACCACGCTCTGACGTGCTGCGGCCTCCGGGGCCGCTCCCGGCTCACCGCTCCACGGCTCGATCGTGTTGTCGAACTCGGTCTCGATCCAGCGCGTGCAGATCGAGAACGGGGCGTCGCCCTCCGGCGCGAAGGCGGGGTCGCGCACGATCGCGCGGTGGAAGGGGAGGACGGTCGGCAGACCGGTGACCTCGAACTCCTCGAGGGCGCGGCGCGAGCGCTCCAGCGCCTCCGCGCGGGTGCTGCCGGTCACGATCAGCTTGGCGAGCAGCGAGTCGAACGAGCCCGAGATCACGTCGCCCGAGGACGACGCCGGAGTCGACGCGCACGCCGGGTCCGCCCGGCGCCTTGAAGACGTGCACGGGGCCGGGGGCGGGCAGGAAGCCGCGTCCCGCGTCCTCGCCGTTGATGCGGAACTCGAAGGAGTGGCCGCGGGGAGCCGGGTCGTCGTAGTCGAGGACACCGCCCTCGGCGAGGCGGAACTGCTCGCGGACGAGGTCGATGCCCGTGATCTCCTCCGAGACCGGGTGCTCGACCTGGAGCCGGGTGTTGACCTCGAGGAACGAGACGGTGCCGTCCTTGCCCACGAGGAACTCGCAGGTGCCGGCGCCCTGGTAGCCGACCTCGCGGAGGATCGCCTTGGACGCGCGGTAGAGCTCGGCGTTCTGCTCGTCCGCGAGGAACGGCGCGGGCGCCTCCTCGACGAGCTTCTGGTGACGACGCTGCAGCGAGCAGTCGCGGGTGGAGACGACGACGACGTTGCCGTGGGCGTCCGCCAGGCACTGCGTCTCGACGTGCCGGGGCTGGTCGAGGTACTTCTCGACGAAGCACTCGCCGCGGCCGAAGGCGGCGACCGCCTCGGCGGGTGGCGGAGGCGAACATCTCCTCGACCTCGTCGCGCTCGCGGGCGACCTTGAGGCCGCGACCGCCGCCTCCGAACGCCGCCTTGATGGCGACGGGCAGACCGTGCTGATCGACGAACTCGAGCACCTCGGCCGCGCCCGAGACGGGGTTCAGGGTTCCGGGGGCCAGCGGCGCGCCGACCTTCTCGGCCACGTGGCGCGCCGAGACCTTGTCGCCGAGGCGCTCGATGGCGTCGGGGCTCGGGCCGATCCAGACGAGCCCGGCGTCGATGACCGCGCGGGCGAAGTCGGCGTTCTCTGCGAGGAAGCCGTAGCCGGGGTGGACCGCGTCGGCGCCGGAGCGGCGGGCGACCGAGAGGAGCTTCTCGATGACGAGGTAGGTCTCGGCGCTGGTGGTGCCGCCGAGGGCGTACGACTCGTCGGCGAGGCGGCTGTGCACCGCGTCGCGGTCCTGGTCGGCGTAGACGGCGACCGACGCGATACCGCTGTCGCGGGCGGCTCGGATGACTCGGACGGCGATCTCGCCTCGGTTGGCGATGAGCACCTTCGTAATACGCGACATGGTTCCCCACCCTAGGGGCCCGCTCGGCGATGCCTGTGGCGGCTCACCACAAAGAAGAGCGGGGGCTTCGTCGGTTCCTCACAACCCCCGCGGACTCAGCGGTTCCAGAGCGCCGTCCAGGGCACGCCGAGCTCGCGCACCAGCGAGCGGAGGGTCGGCACGGACATGCCGACGACGGTCGAGGGGTCGCCCTCGATCCGGGAGATGAACCCGGCTCCGCGTCCGTCGATGGTGAACGCTCCGGCCACCTCGAGCGGCTCTCCCGTGGCGATGTAGGCGTCGATCTCGTCGTCCTCGATGTCGGCGGCGAAGTGGACGGCCGCGGAGGTGACCGCCCCGGTCTCGGCGCGGACCCGCCCGCCGCGGTGGTCGATCAGCCAGTGACCCGAGTGGAGGCGCCCCTCCCTGCCGCGCTGGGCCCGCCAGCGCTCCCGCGCCCGCTCCGGCTCGTGCGGCTTGCCGTGCACCACGCCGTCGAGCACGAAGGCGGAGTCGCCGCCCAGCACCAGCCCGTCGATCCGCGGTCCGAGGACGGCACGGGCCTTCGCCCGTGCGAGCAGGGCGACGGTCCCGTCGGCGTCGAGCGGCGCACCCGCCTCCTCCTCGGCGCGGGCGACGGCCGCGGGCTCGTCGACCTCCGAGGGCACGACCACCGGCTCGATGCCCGAGGCCCGGCAGCAGCGCCAGGCGCGCGGGGGAGGTGGAGGCGAGGTAGAGGCGCATGCGTGCTCCCTGCGGCCGGGCCCCCGCTGTGGGATGCTCGATGGATGTCGAAGTCCGCGTCCTGCACACCCTCCCGTCCCTCCGAGGACGACGGCGCACTCGGGACGCAGGTCGAGCTCGAGATTAGCAACGTGGCCCACGGCGGCGTGTTCGTCGCCCGCCACGAGGGCCGCGTCGTCTTCGTCCCCGACGTGCTCCCCCGGGGAGCGGGTGCGCGCCCGCATCAGCGAGGTCCGTCACGACAGCTTCTGGCGCGCCGACGCCCTCGAGGTGCTCGAGGCCTCGCCGCACCGGGTGCCCCACGCTCTGGCCGAGGCCGCCATCGAGCGCCGGACCGGAGGAGCGCGTCGGCGGAGCCGAGTTCGGGCACGCGGCGCTGGAGCACCAGCGCACCCTCAAGCGGGCGGTCCTCGAGGACGCCTTCTCCCGCTTCGCCCGCCGCGAGGTGAGCGTCGAGGTGTCGACGATCGCCGGTGACGACGGCACGCGGGGTCTGGGCTGGCGCACGAGGAACCGCCTGCACGTGGACGACGAGGGCAGGGTCGGCCCCTACGCCTCGCGCAGCCACCACGTCGTCACGGTGGAGAGCCTGCCGCTCGCGACCGCGGCTTCCTCCGCGGCCGCGCCCTCGCCGATCGGCTCGCACCCGGCTCCGTGGTCGACCTCGTCGATGCGGCGGGTTCCGACGGCGCGGCCGTCCTCGTGCACGACCCCTCCGACAAGCGTGCGCGCCGCGATCGGACCGTCGTCACCGAGTTCGTCGCCGACCGCACCTTCCGCGTCGACCGCGCCGGCTTCTGGCAGGTGCACCGCGGCGCCGCCACGGCGCTGTTCGACGCCGTGCAGTCGGCCCTCGACGTCGAGCTGAGCGATCCGCGGGCCGCGAACCACGACCCCTACGGCGGAGTCGGCCTGCTCGCGGCCGCGCTCGCCGACCGTCTCGGCGCCGGCGTCCGCGTGACGAGCGTCGAGAGCGACTCCCGGGCCACCGAGCACGCGCTCGAGAACCTGTCCGACCAGGTCGGCGCCCGCGCCGTCACCGCGCGGGTCGACCGCTACCTCCGCGACGCGATCGCCCAGGCGGACGCCCGCGAGCGGAGCGCTGGCGCTCGGCGACCGTCGTCCTCGATCCGCCGCGCTCCGGTGCGGGCCGCGCGGTCACCGATGCGCTGGTCGAGCTCGCGCCGGCGCAGCTGGTCTACGTCGCCTGCGACCCGGTCGCCCTCGCGCGCGACGTCGGAGCGCTCACCGCCGGCGGGTACGAGCTGGAGCGGCTGGACGGCTTCGACCTCTTCCCGAACACCTCGCACGTCGAGGCCGTCGCCCGCCTCTCGCGCCGCTCCGGCTGACCCCGCCCTCGCTACGATGATCCCCGATGGAGTGGACGGATGAACGCTGAGCCCGCCGAGGATCCGCGCGTGCGCGTGGCCATCGTCGACGACCACGAGTCGGTGCGCCTCGGGGTCGCCGCCGCGATCGATGCCGCGGGGATGCACGTGGTCGCCGCCGCAGAGACGGTCCGAGCGCTCGAGCAGGTGGTCGGCGGAGCCGAGATCGAGGTCCTGGTCCTGGACCTCTCGCTGAACGACGGATCGAGCATCACCGCCAACGTGAAGTGGGGCCAGGTCCGCGGATCCGCCGTCCTCGTGCACAGCATCGCCGACCGGGTCGTCGCGGTGCGGGAGGCGCTCGCCGCCGGTGCCGCCGGCGTGATCCCGAAGTCTTCCCCGATGTCGACGGTCGTCGCCGCGATCCGGACGGTCGCCCGGGGCGAGGTGCTGAACAACCTCGAGTGGGCGTCGGCGATCGACGCCGACGACGACTTCGCCCGGGCCGTGCTGGGTCGCCGCGAACGCGATGTCCTGCACCTGTACGCCTCCGGTCTGCCGTTGAAGCTCGTCGCCGACCGGCTGCAGATCTCGGTGTCGACGGCCAAGGAGTACCTCGACCGGATCCGCGACAAGTACGTCGAGATCAGCCGGCCGGCGCCCACCAAGGTCGACCTCCTGCGCCGCGCCGTGGAGGACGGGATCCTGCCCGGCATCGATCCGGACGACGGCGATGTCGGCCGCTGAGGTCGCTCCCGCCCGCGCGCACGCCAACCGGACGCGCATCGACCGCATCATCGGCACGGTCGTCTCGTTCTTCGGCTTCGGCTTCGCCCTGCAGACGATCCCGCCGATCCTGAACCAGCTGCCGGACCTCGTGCCCGCGGTCGCGTGGCCGGTGCTCGTGCTCGTCTTCGGTGCGATGGCGGCGTCGGTCGTCACCGCCGTGCTGGGGCGCGGCACCAGGGTCACCGCCGTGCTCGCCGCCGGCGGCCTCCTGATCGCGCTCCTGACCTGGCCGCTCGCGGTCCAGCCGGGCGTCGCGACGGACACGCCCTGGGTCTACTACCTGCTGACGATCGGGACCGCCTTCTGCACCGTGGTCGCTCCGCTGCGCGTCGTCATCGTGTACGCGGTCCTCACCCCCGTCCTCTTCGGCGTCCTGCGCGTGCTCCCCGCCGGTGGCGCGGCGGAGCCGACCCGCGCGGTGCTCGACGCCTTTTACGTCGGCATCGTGGGCTTCGTCATGATGGTCCTCATCACGGTGCTGCGTCAGTCGGCCGACGAGGTCGATCGGGCCCAGACGACCGCGATGGAGCAGTACGAGGCCGCCATGCGCCAGCACGCGGGCGAGGTCGAGCGGATCGAGGTCGACGCTCTCGTGCACGACAACGTGCTGGCCACTCTGCTCGCCGCGGCCACCGCCGAGTCGCCGGCCGAGCGCTCGCTCGTCGCCTCCATGGCGCGGCGGACGCTGGCGGTCCTGCTCCCCGAGAAGGAGTCGGAGGTGGCGGAGGGAGCGGTGCCCCTCGAGCTGGTCGAGCGTCAGCTCGCGCACGCCGCCTCCACGTTCTCGGCGGTGAACGACGTGCGGATCGCCGACGGTGCCGACGGGAGGACCGACGCGGTCCCGCGCGCGGTCGCCGAGGCCGTGCTCGGCGCGGTGTGGCAGGCGCTCACGAACAGCGTCCAGCACGCAGGCCTGAGCGATCGGGTGCGCAGGAGCGTCACCGGGCTGCTCCGCGGAGATGCGGTCGCGGTCGTGGTCGAGGACGACGGACGGGGCTTCCGGGTGTCCGAGGTGCCGCGCGAGCGCCTCGGGATCCGCCTCTCGATCCTCGAGCGGGTCCACAACGTCGACGGAGAGGCCGGGGTCGAGTCGAGTCCGGGGCGGGGCACGCGGGTCAGCATCGCCTGGACCGCGGCCGCGCAGGCGGTCCGGTCGGGAGCGCGCTCGTGATCGCCTACCCGCGACCGCTGCTCTACGCGCTCGGCGCCGGCTTCTCGCTCTACCACGTCGTCCTCGCCTTCTTCTCGTTCCGGAATCCTCGCCCGCGAGCGTCTTCGACCTGGTCGCGGTCGCCGTCTACGTCGCGGCGACCGTCCTCGCCCTGTGGCCGGGATCGACGACCCGGATGGAGGTCGGCGCTCGCCGCCGGAATGACGGCGGTCGCGATCGCCCTCCCGCTCCTGGTCGCACCGACGCAGGACCCCACCGCGTCGAACGGGTACTCCACGTGGTACATCGCGGCTGTCGGCACGCTCATGACCATCGTCTGCGCGCGCAGCCGCCCCGCCTTCGCCTGGGCAGGCATGCTCTTCCTCGCCGTCCACACCGTGGCGTGGGCCGGCCCGATCGCCCTCGCGACGCTCGGCGTCATCGGCGGTCTCGCTCTGGGTCGGGATCGCGCAGTTGCTCATCATCGAGCTCGGCCGGGCCGGCTCGGAGGCGCGCGTCCTCGAGGCGGCCGAACGCGCGGCGACGTCGTGGCGGGCGGCGGAGGAGGCGCACCTCTCCGAGCGCGAGGTGCGCCTGGATCAGACCCGCGCCATCGCCTCCGAGATGCTCCGCCGCATCGCCACGGGCGGCTCGGGGCTGTCGGACGAGGAGCGCCGCGAGTGCCGTCTCCTCGAGGCGTCCGTGCGCGACGAGATCCGGGGCCGGCGGCTGCTGGACGACCGGGTCCGCCGGTTGGTCCTCGACGCGCGTCGACGGGGAGTGACCGTCTCGGTGCTCGATGACGGCGGGCTCGACCACACTTCCGAGGAGGAGAGCAGTCGCGTGCTGAGCGAGCTCGCCCAGGCGCTCGGAGGGATCCGCGACGGCGTGGACCGCATCGTCGTGCGGACCGCCTCCGCCGACTCGCCGTCGGCCGTGACGGTGGTCGGTCTGCGGACGGCGGACGACGGCGGTGCCGGCGCGCTGGGCTCCGACGACTCCGCGGACGAGGTCGACGCCTGGGTCGAGATCCGCCGCGACGGGCGCGGCGCGTAGCCTCCCGGCCTCGGGGGTCTCGGAGGTGCGCCGCCGTCGACGAGGAGCCCGCCTGACGTCGCTCCCCGCCCGACCCGATCGCGGAACCGTGCCGCACCGGGGCACCGGAACGGACCGGTCAGAAGAGTGCGGCGGGCTGTCCACTCCTCCGAAGAGGGGGCCCAGCCTGCCGTCAAACCCCGAGTGAGGGCAATAACCCGAATATCGCCCTCACTCGCCCCCAAAACACCCGCCTCGTTACCCTGGTCGGCGAGTGATTGGCGATGCTCTCTCCGAGGAGTGAACACCTAACACGGATAATCATGCTCAGTCCGGACGCCCCCAGATAGTCGTCACTTTAGTGGGACTAATCGGGGTACCAAATTCGAGGCTCTTACGGAAGGCGTCCCCCTGGACGGGCGACAGCCGCCCGGTGGGGCTCAGCCGGAGAACGAGCGCCAGGCCCGGGGCCAGGTGCAGCGGCGCGCGGACGGCGTTCGAGCGGTCGTTCCAGCCGCTCACGAGCTCGGCCGATTCCTCCGGCACGTCGGCCGCCTGAGCGGCGAGGGCGGTGACGACAGCGGTCAGCAAGGCGGCGATCTCGCGATCGCCGAGAACCGGGGGTGGAGATCACGACGGAGGGGGAGGAGTCCTGAGCACTCATCCCGCGACGGTACCGCATGCCACTCGCGGCCGACGCGCGGCGGGGTGTCATTATGCTGACGCCGGACGCCGCTGGAGCGACGACCGCACCGTTCTCGAACCGGGAGTCCCATCGTGCCGTCGTGGATCCCTCCGCGCGCCTCCGCCGCCGCCCGCTCCGTGATCGCGGGGGCGCGCCGCTCGCCCGTCGCCGTGGCGGTCGTGTCCCTCCTCCTGGTCGCGAGCACCCTCGCCGGAACGACGGCGGGACCCGCCCTCGGCGCTCACCGGGCAGACGTGGGCCGCGGGACCGGGCACGACCCTCGCCGGGCGCCCCTGGACGGCGGTGACGGCTCTGCTCATCGCCTCGGATCCGCTGCAGCTCGTCCTCGACGCGGTCACTGGTGCTCCGTGGTGCTCGTGATCGCCGAACGGCGCCTCGGGCCGCTGCGCACCGCGCTCTCGTTCGTCGTCACGGGCGCGATCGGAGTGACGACCGGGTCGCTCCTGCAGGTCGTGGGAGCCGCGGCAGGCGAGTGGTGGGGCGAGCGACACCCTCGGCGACCTCACCTTCGATCCTCTGATCGGGGCGGTCGGCGCGCTGATGGCTTCCACGGCCGTCACGGGTGCGCTGTGGCGCCGCAGACTGCGGGTGACGACCTTCGCCGTCGTGCTGATGTTCGTGCTCTACGCCGGCGACTCCGCCGACGTCCACCGCCTGCTCGCCGGGCTCGCGGGTCTCGTGCTCGGCGCGGTCCTGTCGGGCGGAGTCGCAGGGCTCCGCCCCGCCGGATCGCACCCAGCTCGCATCGCGAGTCGCGGGGCCTCCTCGCCGTGATCGTGGCGGTCACCGCTCTGGGACCGCTGGTGGCCGTGCTCTCCGACTCCGGGTACGGTCCCTTCTCGTTCCTCGGCCGACTGCTCCAGAACGCGTTCACCGGGACGGGTGACCTCGAGGACCCGTGCACCCGCCTCGCGCGGCACTGCACGCACCACGTCAGGCTCAGCCTCGCCGAGCCCGGAGCGATCCTGCTGGCCTTCGTGCCGATGGTCCTGCTGCTCGTGGCCGCCGGAGGCCTGCGGTCCGGGCGGCGCCTCGGGCTCGTCCTCGCCCTCGGTGTGAACGGCGCCATCGTCGTGCTCGACGTCCTCTCGCTCCAGCGGACGGCACGGCACCCCGAATTCGCGCACTACACCGAGTACCTGCTCTGGGTGGCGACGACCGTTCTGGTGCCGCTCGCGGTGATGGCGCTCCTCATCGGCGGGCGGCGCCACCCGGATCCGCGCCCCGCGCGCGGCCGCCCGACGCTGGCGGCGCGTCGTCGCCGCGTCCTTCGCCGTCGGGCTGGGCGGCTGCCTGGCCCTCGCCTTCGCCGCGCGGTCGAGCTTCGAGCCGGCCGTCGGCACGGCCCGGCTCGTGGTGGACGGCCTGCTGCGCTTCGTCCCCGTGGTCTTCCTGGGCGGAGCCGGACGGATCGCCGTGCCCCGGGAGCCGCTCGCGCGGTCCGTCTTCGAGTGGGTCGGACCGGTGTTCTGGCTCGTGGTCATCATCGCCGTCCTGGCGCTGCTGCGGGCGACGGACGCCGAGCGGCTGCACGGCGACGAGGCGCGGTACCGCGGGATCCTGGCCCGGCACGGTGCCGGCAGCCTGGGTCATCAGGGCACGTGGCAGGGCAACGACCACTGGATCGCTCCGGACGGCGCAGGGCGGCGTGGCCTACCGCGTCGTGGGAGGGGTGGCGATCGCCCTGTCCGATCCTGCCTGCGCTCCCGGGTGCCGCCGCGAGGTGGTCGACGGCTTCCTCCGTCACTGCGACGAGCACGGCTGGTCGCCCGTCTTCTACAGCGTGCACGACGAGCTGCTGCCCGTGCTCGGCGCCCTCGGCTGGTCCGCGGTCTCGGTCGGCGAGGAGACCGTGATCGACCTCGCCGGCTTCGAGCTCACGGGCAAGCAGTGGCAGAAGGTGCGCTACCCGCTCAATCGCGGTCTGAAGCTCGGCATCCGGGCCGAGTGGACCACCTGGCCGGAGCTGTCGCTCGCCACCGCGAACAGCGTCGTCGACCTCTCGGAGCGCTGGGTCGCCGAGAAGGCGCTGCCCGAGATGGGCTTCACGCTGGGCGGTCTCGACGAGGCGCGCGATCCCGAGGTCGCCCTCCTGCTCGCCGTCGGCCCCGACGGCGTCCCTGCAGGGCGTCACCAGCTGGCTGCCGGTGCGCCGCGAGGGCGCCGTCGTCGGCTGGACCCTCGACTTCATGCGCCGCTCGACGATGCGATGCCGGGGATCATGGAGTTCCTGATCGCTCTCGGCGGCCCTGCGGGCGAAGGGAGGACGGTGCCGAGTTCGTCTCGCTCTCGGGTGCGCCGCTCGCGACCGCTCCGGTCGCGGACGGCGAGGAGCCGCCGGAGCCGACCGTGCTCTCGCGGCTGCTCGAGTTCCTCGCGCGGACTCTCGAACCGGCGTACGGATTCACGTCGCTGTTCCGCTTCAAGGCGAAGTTCCACCCCCGCTACGAAGGCCTCTGGCTCGCGTACTCCCGACGCGCTGCGCCTCCCGCAGATCGGGACCGCCCTCGCCCGCGCGTACCTGCCCGACCTCTCGGCGCGCGACGCCCTCGCCTTCGCTCGCGCACTGGGCGCACGCCCGGAGGCTCGGGAGGCTGTCTCGGAGACGACCGCGGCCTGAACCGCCGGTCGCTCGGTGCGGTCGGCGCCCGCCTACAGGCGCAGCTCGCCCGCCACGACCCGGCCCGCGACGACGGTGAGCGCGGTCGAGTGCGAGCGGGCGTGCCGCCGCAGGAGCTGGAACGCCTCGTCGGGCGAGATCTCGCGGGCGTAGGCGACGGCTCCCTTGGCCTGCTCGATCAGCACCCGGCTGTTCAGAGCGTGCTGGAGCTGGCTGCGCACGGTGTCGCTCTCGACGAGCGCGCGCTGGTGCAGGATCCCGATCGTGGCGACGTCGGCGAACGCCTGCACGACGGCGACGTCCTCGTCGGGCAGCGTCCCCGTCTCCGTGCGGAACAGGTTCAGCGAGCCGATGCATTCGTTCCGGCAGCCGCATGGGCACGCAGTGAACGGAGCGCAGCCCCAGCTCGAGGGCCCGATCGCGGAAGGGCCCCCACGCCGCTCGCACGTCCTCGATGTCGGCGACGATGATCGCCTCGCCCGTGGTGAGGCACTCGAGGCAGGGCCCGGCCTCCTCGCGGAGCTGGAGGAGCCCGATCAGCCGCGAGTCCTCGTCCGTCGACGCGAGGACCTCGGCGACCCCGTTCGCATCGCGCAGGACGATGCCCGCGGACGCCGCGTCGAACAGCGAGACGCTGCGGTCGACGAGGGTCTGGAGCAGTTCGACCGTGTCGTAGTCGTCGACGAGGGTGTCGGAGAGAGTCACGAACGTCTCGATGAGGTCGTGCTCCCGTGTGCGGGCCGCCATGCTGTCGATCCTAGATTTCGAGGGGAGGAGGGGGAAGCCGGTGCGGCGGTCGACGATCTCCTCGGCGACCTCCGAGACCGGGCGGCCCTGGGCGAACGCGTGGGCCCGGAGCAGCAGGAGCGACTCGTCGGCAGTGATGCCGTGACGGGCGAGGATCATGCCCGTCGCCTGGTGGACGAGCCGCCGCGAGTGCACGTTGGCGCTCGCCTCGCCCGCGTCGTCGGTGAGCACCTGGGCGACGACGCGCAGGGCCGTTCCGGGAGATCGGGAGCGGATGCGCTCGATGTCAGCCGTCGAGAGGGGGCGGCGCGGACGTTGTAGAGGTCCACCACTCCCACGTCGAGCCCGGCGATGCGCAGCGGGAAGGCGTAGACCGAGGCCAGTGGCAGCAGACCCGCCTCCGCCGAGAACAGCGGCCAGCGGTCGGCCTCGGCCCGGACGTCGACGACGAGCACCGGGGTCCTCCGGCGGGAGGCCTCCCAGCAGGGTCCCCTCGCCGAGGTCGAGCTGGATCTCGTCGAGCCGAGCGGCGACGTCGTCGGTCGCCGAGACGGTCTCGCCCCCGAAGGAGGAGCCGATGGTCGAGATGGCGGCACCCCGCACCGGGAAGTCGTCGGTGTACGAGATCGACAGGCGGGCGAGGGAGTCCGCGGTCATCCTCGCCCTCCCTCCGTCGCCGACGGTCGATGCCGTCGGCGCCCACGCTGAACAGGGGCGGCGGCGCGGCCCGGGGCCGCTGCCGCCGACGCCTCAGAGCGGGATGTTGCCGTGCTTCTTCGCGGGCAGGTCTCGCGCGCTTGGTGCGCAGTGCCCGCAGCGCCTTGATCACGCTGACCCGGGTCGCGGAGGGCTCGATGACCCCGTCCAGCTCGCCGCGTTCGGCGGCGAGGAACGGGCTCGCCACGTTGTACGTGTACTCGTTCGCCAAGCGCGTGCGGACGGCGGCGACGTCCTCGCCCGCCTCCTCGGCCTTCTTGATCTCGGTGCGGTACAGGATGTTGACCGCACCCTGGCCGCCCATGACCGCGATCTCGGCGGTGGGCCACGCGAGGTTGATGTCGGCTCCCAGCTGCTTGGAGCCCATGACGATGTAGGCGCCGCCGTAGGCCTTGCGCAGGATGACGGTGACCAGCGGCACCGTCGCCTCGGCGTACGCGTAGAGCAGCTTGGCGCCGCGGCGGATGACGCCGGTCCACTCCTGATCGGTGCCGGGGAGGTAGCCGGGCACGTCGACGAGGGTGAGGATCGGGAGGGAGAACGCGTCGCAGAAGCGGACGAAGCGCGAGGCCTTCTCTCCAGCCTCGATGTTGAGGGTGCCGGCCATGGCGCTCGGCTGGTTCGCGATGATGCCGACCGAGCGGCCCTCGACCCGGCCGAAGCCGATGACGATGTTGGGGGCGAACAGCGGCTGCACCTCGAGGAAGTCGCCCTCGTCGACGATGTGCTCGATCACGGCGCGCATGTCGTACGGCTGGTTGGGGCTGTCCGGGATGACCGTGTCGAGGAAGCGGTCCGAGTCGGTGGTCTCGAGGTCGACCTCGTTGTCGAAGACCGGGGCCTGCGAGAGGTTGTTGTCGGGGAGGAAGGAGAGCAGCGTACGCGCGTAGTCGAGCGCGTCGTTCTCGTCGCTCGCGAGGTAGTGCGAGACTCCCGAGATCTTGTTGTGCGTGAGCGCCCCGCCCAGCTTCCTCCATGCCCACGTCCTCGCCCGTGACGGTCTTGATCACGTCGGGGCCGGTGACGAACATCTGGCTGGTCTTGTCGACCATGATCACGAAGTCGGTCAGCGCGGGGGAGTAGACGGCGCCACCGGCCGCCGGTCCGCAGATGATCGAGATCTGGGGGATCACGCCGCTCGCCGCGGTGTTGCGCTCGGAAGATCTCGCCGTACTTGCCCAGGGCGACGACGCCCTCCTGGATCCGCGCTCCGCCGGAGTCGAGGATGCCGATGATCGGGACGCCCGTCTTCAGGGCCAGATCCATCACCTTGATGATCTTCTCGCCGGCGACCTCGCCGAGGAGCCGCCGAAGATCGTGAAGTCCTGCGAGTAGACCGCGACCTGACGGCCGTGGATGGTGCCGGTGCCGGTGACCACGGCATCGCCGTAGGGCCGCTTCTTCTCCATGCCGAAGGCGCGGGTGCGGTGGCGGACGAACTCGTCCAGCTCCACGAACGATCCCGGGTCCAGCAGCGTGTCGATGCGCTCGCGGGCCGTCATCTTGCCCTTGGCGTGCTGCTTCTGGATCGCGGCCTCGCCGCTCGCGGTGACCGCCTCGTGGTATCGGGCCTTGAGGTCGGCGATCTTCCCCGCGGTCGTGTACATGTCGGGCGCGGGACGTTCGATGTTCGCGGTCACCCGCTCACCTTACCGGCGGGGGTGGGGGCGGCCCCTTGTCGTCCGGCCACAGGGAGCGCGGCCCGGGACGGGAGGATGTCGACAAGCACCGCTGCTCCAGCGGGCGGACGGGAGGCGCGGGTACCGTGGCGGGATGCAGCTCCCGCTCTCCGCTCCGTCTCCCCGCAGGTGCTCTGGCTCGGAGAGCGCGGGGTCGACGAACGACGTCCTCCGCGAGCGAGCGACGGCGGATCCCGCCGGGTGGCCGCACCTGTCCGTCGTCGCCACCGACGACCAGCGCGCCGGCCGCGGCCGTCTCGGGCGCGTGTGGCAGGCGCCGCCCGGCGCGCGCGCTGGCCGCGTCGATCCTCGTCGACGCGTCTGCTTCTGCCGGCCGCGGCGGCCGGCTGGCTGCCGCTCGTCGCCGGCGCCGCCTCGCCCGGGCCCTGGCTCCGCTCGTCCACGTGCCGGTCGCGGTGAAGTGGCCCAACGACGTGCTCCTCGACGAGCGCAAGACGTCCGGGATCCTCGCCGAGCGGCTGCCCGACGGGCGCGTGGTCCTGGGCACCGGGGTGAACCTGCTCCTCGGCGAGGACGAGCCGCCCGTGCCGACCGCGACGTCGCTCTCGCTCGTCGGGGCCCGCAGTACCGACGCGGACGCGGTCCTGGCGGCGTACCTCACTGAGCTGTCGGCTCTGCTCGCGCCCCTGCTGGCACGGGGCGACGCGGACGGCGGCGGGCACCGCGGACGCCGTCCGGGAGCGCTGCGGCACGCTCGGGCGTCGCGTCCGCGTGGAGCTGCCGGACGGCTCCGTCCTCGAGGGCGACGCCGTGGCCCTCGACGCCGACGGGAGCCTCGTCGTCGATCTGCCGGCGGGACGGCGCTCGTTCTCGGCGGGCGACGTCACGCACCTGCGCCGGAGTGAGCACCTCCGATGACCGGGGAGCGCGAGCTCGCGCGGCCCGCCCCGCGGGCGCGGAAGGCCGTCGCTCCCGTCGTGGGGCTCCTGCTGCTGACCTGGACCGGCTTCCACTTCGCCGCGCAGCTCGACCTCGCGCTGCAGCGGTGGATCATCGCGATCGGCACCG
Source organism: Rathayibacter sp. AC182 (assembly GCF_979253875.1). Lineage (NCBI taxonomy): Bacteria > Bacillati > Actinomycetota > Actinomycetes > Micrococcales > Microbacteriaceae > Rathayibacter > Rathayibacter sp. AC182. The sequence goes on from NZ_CEEDEK010000002.1 coordinate 125,005, forward strand.
CCGTCCTCGTCCTCCTCCTCTGCGCCTCCGGCACTCGCCCGCTGGGCGGGCATCCGCTACCGGATCACCCCGCAGAGGCTGCACGCCCGCCGCGGTCTCGCCAGGTGCGCCGCGCGGTCGTCGACTTCGACCCGCGGATGAGCGTGAGCGTGTCGCGGACTCCCGGCCCAGCGGCCGGCGCGCTGCGCGGACGTCCACCTGGTGCAGGACGGCGAGGACGTGTTCGTGCTCCGGGACCCGCTCGGACCGGAGCTCACCGCCTCCGTGCTCCTGGAGGCGATCACGGCGGCGCCGATGCCGGTCCCGGAGTGGCCGGACCCTCCCGCCGGAGTGATCCGTCCGGACTCCCCGTCGGTACCATGGTCCCGCCCCGCGCCAGCGGGCGGAGACGGAGGAGCACCATGCGCGTCGGCGTGATCGGAGGCGGCCAGCTCGCCAGGATGATGATCCCCGAGGCCGTCGAGCTCGGGATCGAGATCGCCGTGCTCGCCGAGACCGTGGAGCCCCCGCGGCGCTCGCCGCGACGCAGGTCGGCGACTACCGCGACGAGGCCACCGTGCTGGCGTTCGCCGAGACGGTCGACGTCGTGACGTTCGACCACGAGCACGTGCCCCAGCCGATCCTGCGCGAGCTCGTCGCCCGCGGGATCGCCGTGCACCCCGGTCCCGACGCCTCCTCTACGCGCAGGACAAGCTGCTCATGCGCCGCAGGCTCGCCGACCTCGGCCTCCCGGTCCCCGACTGGGCGGAGGTCTCGTCGGCCGACGAGCTGGCGGCGTTCCTCGCCGATCACGGCGGCCGCGCCGTCGTCAAGACCGCGCGCGGCGGCTACGACGGCAAGGGGTGCGCGTCGTGCGCGGCGCGGCGGAGGCCGACGACTGGTTCGAGGCGCTCGCCGAGGACGGCCGGGGCGGCTCGCTCCTCGTCGAGGAGCTGGTCGAGTTCCGCCGAGAGCTCGCGCAGCTCATCGCCCGCCGGCCCTCGGGCGAGACCATGCTCTGGCCGGTGGTCGAGTCGGTCCAGCGCGACGGGGTCTGCGCCGAGGTCTTCCGCGCCCGCCCCGGCATCGGCCGGTCGTGTCGCGGCGGCCGCCGCCGAGATCGCCGAGTCGATCGCCGAGCGCCTGGGCGTCACCGGTGTCCTCGCCGTCGAGCTCTTCGAGACGACGGACGACCGCATCCTGGTGAACGAGCTGGCGCATGCGGCCGCGACAACAGCGGGCACTGGACCATGGACGGATCGACGACCTCGCAGTTCGAGCAGCACCTGCGCGCGGTCCTCGACCTGCCGCTGGGCGCGACGGGCTGCCGGGACCCGTGGACCGTGATGGTGAACGTGCTCGGCGGGCCGGTGGGGGAGTCCCTCACCGATCGCTACCCGCGCGTCCTCGCCGAGCACCCGGGCGTGAAGGTGCACAACTACTCCAAGCCAGCCGCGCCCCGGGCGAAAGGTCGGCCACGTGAACGCGACCGGCGACGAGCCCGAGAGCGTCGTCTACGAGGCGCGAGCCGCGGCGGCGCTTCTCACCGACTGACACGTACCATGGTGGCCGTGACGAGCCGACTGACGACCCCCCGCCCCCGCCGGGAGACCCCACGTGAGCGCGGACGCGCTCGTGAACGGATCTGCGCCCGTCGTCGGCGTCGTCATGGGCTCCGACTCCGACTGGTCCGTCATGCAGGCCGCCTCGACGACCCTGTCCGAGTTCGGCGTGGCCCACGAGGTCCGGGTCGTCTCGGCGCACCGCACCCCGGAGGCGATGATCGCCTACGGTCGCGACGCCCGGTCGCGCGGCCTGAAGGCGATCATCGCGGGCGCGGGCGGTGCCGCGCACCTGCCCGGGATGCTCGCGGCGGTGACTCCGCTGCCCGTGATCGGCGTGCCGGTGCCTCGCGCCGGCTCGACGGCCTCGACTCCCTCCTCTCGATCGTGCAGATGCCCGCCGGCGTCCCCGTCGCGACCGTCTCCATCGGCGGAGCCCGCAACGCGGGGCTGCTCGCCGTCAAGATCCTCGCCGCGGCCGACGACGCCCTCTCCGAGAAGCTCGTCGCGTTCGCCGCGGATCCTCGCAGACCCAGGTCGCCGCGAAGAACGACGCCCTGGTGGCGAGCCTGTGACGGCGGTGTCCCTGCCGCTGCGCCATCCGGACGTGCGGTCCAGCACGTTCATGACGCGCCGAGCCTGGTGGCTGCTGGTCGGCAACTTCCTGGTGCCCGGCTCCGCCCAGGTCCTCGCGGGCAATCGCCGGCTCGGCCGGCTCGGGCTCGCGTTCACCCTCGCGCTGTGGACCGCTCTGCTGGTCGCGGTCGCCCTCTACTTCGTCTTCCCGACGGGGCTCTACACCCTCGCGACGTTCGATCTGTCGATGCTGGCGCTCCAGGCGGCGCTCGTGATCTACGCGGTCGTCTGGCTCGTGCTGACCCTCGACACCCTGCGGCTCATCCGGGTCGTCCGCGTGCGGCCGAGGATGCGCGGGGTGCTGGCGTTCGCGACCGTCGCGCTGCTGGCCGTCTCCGGTCGGCACGGCCGGAGTCGGCACGTACCTCCTCGGCGTCACGCGCGGCACTCTCTCGTCGATCTTCGGCGGGGGCGCGATGGAGGCTCCGGTCGACGGCCGGTACAACATCATGCTGCTCGGCGGCGACGCCGGCGAGGACCGGGAGGGGCTGCGCCCGGACAGCGTCTCGGTCGTCAGCCTCGACGCCTCCACCGGCGAGGCGACGATCATCGGCCTGCCCCGCGACTTCCACAACATCCCGTTCCCGGACGGGAGCCCGATGCACGAGCTCTACCCGGACGGCTACAACACCTACAACTGCAACGTCGACGTCTGCCAGCTCAACTCCATCTACACCGAGGTCGAGCTGAAGAACGCCGAGCTCTACCCGGACGCGGTCGCCGACGGGAGCGAGCCCGGCATCGAGGCGATGCGCGACGCGGTCGAGGGGATCCTCGACCTCCCCGTGCAGTACTACGCGCTCATCGACATGGAGGGCTTCGCGCAGCTCATCGACGCGCTGGGCGGGATCGACGTGACCTACGCGGGTCCGGATCCGCTGCCGCTGGGCGGCCTGCCCGACCTCGACGGCGTCATGCAGGGCGTGAACCAGCGGATCGACCCCGGCGACTGGCACTTCAACGGCGAGCAGGCACTCGCCTACGCCTGCTCGCGCTACACGACGAGCGACTACGACCGGATGAACCGGCAGCGCCAGGTGCAGCGAGGCGCTGCTGCGCCAGTTCGAGCCGGCCAACGTGCTCTCGAAGTTCCAGGACGTCGCCGCGGCGGGATCCCAGGTCATCAAGACCGACGTGCCGCAGGGGATGCTGGGCTACTTCGTGCAGCTGGGGCTGAAGACCAAGGGCCTGCCGGTCTCCTCGGTCGAGATGGTGCCGCCGGCGATCGATCCGACGGACCCCGACTACGACCTCGTGCACTCGATGGTGCGCGAGGCGCTGTTCCCCGACTCCGGGAATAGCTCGACGGGCCCCGCGGGCTCGCCGATCTCGGCGTGCAGCGCCCAGGACGCGCTCGGCGGAGTCGCGCCAGCTGAAGGCGCGCGCACGGTCGCGACCGGCGATCGACAGCCGCTCGCGCAGCGCGGTGTCCGCGAGCACGCTGCTCATCGCGAGGGCGAGGCGCCTCGGGTAGTCCTTGGCGACCGCGCGCTCCACGGCCACTCCGGCATCGGCCGCGACCTCGAGCAGGGCGGGGTCGTCGGAGTGGATCACCGGCACACCGAAGTGCATCGCCTCGAGCACCGGGAGGCCGAAGCCCTCCGCGATGCTGGGGTAGACGAAGAGCGTCGCGCGGGACAGGACGACGGCGAGGTCGGCGTCGCTCAGCACGCCGAGGGCGCGCACCCGGTGCTCGTCCAGACCCTGCTCGTCGGCGACCGAGGCGATGTCGAGCTCGCCCCACCCGGTCGGCCCGACGATCAGGAGGGGGATCTGCGGGGCGGACGCGCCCTGGAACGCCGTGATCAGCGAGACGAGGCCCTTCCGGGGCTCGAGGGTCCCGACGCTCAGGACGTACTCGTCCGGCAGTCCGAGAGCCGCAGCGCGCTCGTCGGCGTCGTCGCAGCACCGAGAGCGGAGCCGACGGCGCCGCCGATCACGCGCAGCCGGTCGCCGAAATCGAGGACCTCGGACAGCTGCTGGGCGACCGCGTGGGTGGGCACGACGACGGCGTCGGCGTGCTTGCGCCCGCTTCGCCATGGCGCGGTGCCATTTCGCACCGTGGGGCGTCAGCGTCTCGGGGTGCGTCCACGGCACGGTGTCGTGGATGGTCACGCGCGATCTGCTCGCCCTCGCGGCCCTCGTGACTCCGCAGCGGTGCGAAGAGGCTGGGCGCGTGCAGCATGCCGCCGCCGGCCGGGATGCCGATGCCGTACTGCCACGCCCGCGAGAGCTCGCGCCGACCCAGGTGCAGTCGGTGGATGCGGGCGAGACCGGAGGCGCTGCCGCAGCTCCTCCTCCTTCTCGGGCGGATGCGCCGAGACGACGGCCTCGACCTCGCAGTCGCGCGGAGCGGTCGCGATGAGCTCCCGGGTCAGCTCCTCGGTGTACCGGCCGATGCCGCCCGGGACGCGGGCGAGCATCTGGTCGACGACGACGCGCAGGGTCGTGGTCACGGCGTGACCGCCCGAGGGGGCGGCGGCGAGCGCGTCCTCCCACGAGCGCAGCGGAGCGAGGCCCGCCCGGCTCCAGCCGTCGTGGCCGAGGACGGCGGCAGGGGCGCGGGCGGGGCGGACGAAGCTGCCGCTGTCGGTCGGGCGGATCCGCTCGGGGTCGAGCCCGGCCTTCTCGAACACGGCGCGGGCGAAGCCGAACCACGTCGTCTCGCCGGCGTTCGTGCCGTGGTAGACGCCCGACGGGGCGGCGGAGTCGATCAGCTCGATCATCCGCACGGCCAGGTCGCCCGTCCAGGTGGGCTGTCCGCGCTTGGTCGTCGACGACGGTGAGAGTCTCGTGCGAGCCGGCGAGGCGCACCATGGTCTTCGCGAAGTTGCCGCCGTGCGCCCCGTAGAGAGCCAGGCAGTTCGGACCACGTAGCCGCGCTCCGGGTTCGCGGCGAGCACGAGCTCCTCGCCCTCGGCCTTGGTGCGGCCGCACGCCGAGATCGGCTCGCGCGGGTGGTCCTCGCGGTACGGGCTCGTCGCGGATCCCGTCGAAGACGTAGTCGGTCGAGACCTGCACGATCGCCGCGCCGATCTCGGCGGCGGCCAGGGCGAGGTTCTGCGCACCGAGCGCGTTGACCCGGCGCGCCTCCTCCTCGTCGCTCTCGGCGTCGTCGACGCGGGTGTAGGCGGCGCAGTTGAGGACCGCGTCGTGCCCCGCGACCGCGGCGCGCACGGCGTCGAGATCGGTGACGTCGAGGTCGCGGCGGCCGAGGGCCGTGACGGGTCGATCGCCGAGTGCGGAGCGGAGGTCGGTGCCGAGCATGCCGGAGGCGCCCGTGAGGAGGAAGGTCACCCGTTCATCATGCCGGAGGCGCCGTCCGGCGAGGAGGGGGCGCACCGCGCCCGACGGGGAGGTGCCCCGCACGGGCGTCGCGTCCTGGAAACACGCGCTCGTTACACTGGCCCCCGTGCAGATCCGCGAACTCGACATCCCCGACGTCTATGAGATCACTCCGCGTCAGTTCCCCGACGACCGGGGGGTGTTCTTCGAGTTCTACCGTTTCGACCACCTGGCCGAGAAGGTCGGCCACCCGCTCTCGCCGAAGCAGGGCAACACCTCCCGGGTGTCCAAGCGCGGCACCGTGCAGGGCATCCACTTCGCGCAGATCCCGCCGTCGCAGGCGAAGTACGTGTCGTGCTTCTCGGGCGCGGTGCTCGACTACGTCGTCGACATCCGGGTCGGGTCGCCCACCTTCGGGCAGTACGAGACGATCCTGCTGGACGACGCCGACCGCCGCTCCGTCTACATCTCCGAGGGCATCGGCCACGCCTTCGTCGCCCTGACCGAGGGCGCCGTCGTCTCGTACCTGGTGAACTCGACCTTCGACCCGGTGCGGGAGAAGGGGATCGACCCGCTCGACGAGCAGATCGGCCTCCGCTTCCCCGGCCGAGGCGGGCGAGCCGCTGCTCTCGCCGAAGGACACCGACGCCCCGACCCTGGCCGAGGCCGAGGCGCAGGGCCTCCCGCCGACGTGGGACGAGGCTCGGGCCTACTACTCGGGTCTCGACGAGCAGGAGGCGGGTCGATGAAGGGGATCGTTCTGGCGGGTGGGTCGGGGTCGCGGTTGTGGCCGATCACGAAGGGCATCTCGAAGCAGTTGATGCCGATCTACGACAAGCCGATGATCTACTACCCGTTGTCGACGTTGATGATGGCCGGGATCGATGAGGTCCTGGTGATCACGACGCCGGAGCACAACGACCAGTTCCGGGCTCTGCTGGGCGACGGATCGTCGTTGGGGATGTCGATCTCGTATGCGGTGCAGGAGTCGCCGGACGGGTTGGCGCAGGCGTTCCTGATCGGTGAGGACTTCATCGGCCGACGACTCCGTCGCGCTGGTGCTGGGCGACAACATCTTCCACGGGATCACGCTTTGGGCACCGCGTTGGCGGCGAACACGGTCATCGAGGGTGCGGTGATCTTCGCGTACCAGGTCGCGGATCCTCGTGCGTACGGGGTGGTGGAGTTCGATGGCGAGTTCCGGGCTCTGTCGATCGAGGAGAAGCCCGAGACGCCCAAGAGCAACTACGCGGTCCCGGGTCTGTACTTCTACGACAACGACGTCGTCGCGATCGCGAAGACGATCGAGCCGTCGGCTCGGGGGAGTTGGAGATCTCGACGATCAACGAGCGCTACCTCGAGTCGGGCCGGCTGAACGTGCAGGTCCTGACCGTGGGACGGCGTGGTTGGACACGGGGACGTTCGATTCGATGATCGAGGCGACCGAGTTCGCGCGGGTGATCGAGCAGCGTCAGGGGTTCAAGATCGGCTGCATCGAGGAGATCGCCTGGCGCCACGGCTGGATCGACGACACCCAGCTCGCCGACCTCGCCGCACCCCTCGTCAAGAGCGGCTACGGCGCCTACCTCAAGCGGCTGCTCGAACTCGGGCGCTGACGAGCGCCTCCGCTCTGCCTCAGCGGTGAGGGCGAGGCGCATCAGCCCCACTCGGGCGAGCAGCCCGATGCGCACCCCGAGACGCACCCGGCGCCAGGTACCAGGCGTCGTACTTCTGCGCGAGGTAGAGGTAGGCGCTGCGGTGGTGCACCGCGAGCATGCGCGCGGACGCGAGCCGCGTCGAGTGGCCGCCGAGGTGCGACACCAGGGCGTCCGCCAGGTAGAGGTTCGTCCAGCCGAGTCGGCCAAGCGAGTCGCCCAGCTGCACGTCCTCGAAGTACATGAAGTAGCGCTCGTCGAAGCCGCCGATCTGCTCGAACGCGGTGCGGCGCACCATCACGCAGGCGCCCGAGAGCCAGCCGGCCGTCATGCTCCCGTGCTCGAGGGTGCCGACCGCTCGGGAGCGGCGGTACCGGGCCGACCACGGGTTGCCGGGCCAGACGCGCGCGAGAGGGCGTGACCGACCTCGGTGCGCAGCGACGGCAGGGCGCGCGCCGACGGGTACACGGTGCCGTCCGAGTCGAGGATGCGCGGGCCGATCGAGCCGATCCGGGAGTCGGCGGAGGCCGCGGCGTAGAGAGCGTCGATCGAGCCGGGGAGGAACACGGTGTCCGGGTTCGTCACCAGGATCCACTCGTACTCCGGACCCAGGCGGTCGACGGCGTAGTTGACGGCCTTGCCGTAGCCGAGATTCTCGCCCGTCTCGTGGAACACGACCTCGGGACGACGCTCGACGACCCTGCGCACCGAGTCGTCGGTCGTCGCGTTGTCCACGACGACGACGTGCACGTCGTGCTCGGTCGCCTCCGGGATCGACTCGAGGCACGCGCGCAGGACCTCACCCGAGAAGTGGGTGACCACGACCACCGCGATGGGCAACGTCGAGCGGGCGATGGGAGCCTCCGGAGGTGCGGCGTCGACGGGCGAAGGCTCCGTCGGAAGAACTCGACGAGGCCAGCACGGGGCCCGAGCAGCGGCCCTGAGCCTCAGCGGGTGACGCCGAGGGGCTCGCCGGCGACGGCGACGGCCGCCGGGGACACGGTCTCGAGCGCGGGCACCGGGGGCGTCGCGGAAGCGCGGAACACGACGAACTTGTACATGCAGAAGTTCCAGATCAGGCCGACGAACACCGCGAACGCCTTGGCCACGTTGATCGCGAGGAACGCGTTCTCGCCCGGAGCTGGGCAGGAAGAGCAGGGAGTTGCCGAAACGGGTGTCGAAGAACACCTCGAAGCCCCAGATGACGACCGACTGCAGGACCAGCGAGCTGAAGCCCGTGACGGCGAAGAACTTCGCGAAGGTCGACCACTTGATGCGACCCGGGTGACGGAACACGAAGAAGTGGTTGAGCGCGTACGAGATCGTGATGCCCAGGAGCACCGAGAAGACGTTCGCGACCAGGGTCGGCAGGTGCAGCAGCAGGATGAGCGCGTTGAGGACGAGGAAGTCGAGCGCGGTGTTGGTGCACCCGGCCAGGAGGAAGCGCACCTTCTGCGAATCGAGCACCGCCGCACGCCGCGCGCACCGGTGCCGCGCGCCTCGGCGCGGGCAGTCCGGACGGTGCTCCTGCGAGCACTGCGATCCGGTTCGCGGTGGGGCATGTGCGGGGTGTCCTCCGGGCTCGTCTCCATCGGCTCGGACGAACACGACGGAATCGACACTACGCACTGGATCTGAAGAGTGACCCCCTCGCAGGCGAACGGCGTCTGAGAAGTCGTTCCACGGACATCCACTCGGCGGAAGGGCCGCGGAAGCGCTGATAATGTTCGGCTGCCCGCGTCCACCGCCGCCGCCGTCCCGGTACGAATCGGATCCTGATGCTCTCGCTGACACTCGTCGTCCCCACCTACAACGAAGCCGCCGACATCGGCGAGCTCCCCGACGGCTCGCGGAGGTCGCCGCCCGGGAGGCGGACACCGTCGTGCGCGTGGTCGTGGTCGACGACTCGTCGCCCGACGGCACCGCCGAACTGGCTCGCGAGGTCGGTGCGGGCCTCGTCTCCGACCGGTTCTCGGTCGAGGTGCTCGTCCGGGCCGAGAAGAAGGGACTCGGAGCCGCCTACCTCTGGGCGTTCGAGCGGATCCTCTCCTCGAGCACCCGCCCGACGCGATCCTGCAGATGGACGCCGACCTGCCGCACGATCCGAAGCATGTGGCGCGATTCCTCGAGGAGGTCCGTGCGGGAGCGGATCTGGTCGTCGCGTCGCGCTACGTCCGCGGCGTGCACGCCGGACTGGACCCTGGACCGCAAGCTGCTGAGCTGGGGCGGCAACATCTACACACGACTGCTCCTGGGCTCCCGGCTCACGGACTGGACCGGCGGCTTCAACCTCTTCAGCACGGGAGCTTCCTGCGGCGCATCCACGTCGAGGACGTCGACGCGTCCGGGTACGCCCGGTGACTGCAGATCGCCCTCAAGCACTCGGGCCCTCGCGCGAACCGATGCGACCAGGGAGGTGCCCATCGTCCTCGTCGACCGCACGCACGGCACGTCCAAGATCCCGCGCGACACCCTCCGCGCGGAACCTCCTGCTCGTCCTGCGGCTCCGGATTCGCGCGCGGCGCCGGATGGGGGAGCCGATCGCAGAGGTCTCCGACCCCGCCGGGAGACGCCGTGCGGCTGGCCGCGCGGGAGGTGCTGAGCCCTAGCGCCTGCCGTCACCGCGTCGGCGATCGCGCACCCTCGCCGTGCCCGTCTCGGGTCCGTGGCGCCACTACATCCTCTACGAGCGGGGACTCGCTCGCGCTGCCGCTGCTGCTGCGCACCGACGTCGATCCCCTGCACTGGGCGATGACGAGCCAGATCTTCCTCTTCCCGGAGATCCCGCTCCACCCGCTCAGCCGACTGCTGGGGCGGGTCCATGTCGAGGGCTCGCTCCTCGTGAACGCGGTGCTGTTCGTCGTCGTCCCACGCCCTCCTCCGCGCCTCGCCCGCTTCGGTCGCCCCGCGGCGGCCGCAGGCGGTGGTCGGCGCCGCCGTCGCGACCCTGCTCCTGCTGGCGCCTCGCGCTGACGGAGGGGCGGGCGCTTCAACAACGAGGGCGCCCTCGCCACCACGTTCCTGCTGACGACGTACGACGGAGGGGTCGTCCTCTTCGGGGCTGGCCTGCCTGGGCCCTGGTGCTCCACGCGCTGCGCCGCCGGCGGGACGGCCGCTCCGTCGTCGTGCCCGTGGTGCTCGCCCTCGGTGATCGGCGCGCTCACGACCTCCTCGAATCCGCTGTTCGTGCCGTGGGTCGTCGCCTCCGTGGCTGGCCTCGGTCGCTCCTGCTCGCGCCGGTGCGCGTCGTGCCCGTGCGCGCTGTGGCGATGCTCCTCGCGGCGCCCGTGGTCGGCTCGGCCGTCCTCGGCTACGCGTCGCGCGGGCCGTTCGAGCGCTTCGTCGCCGTGGACGCGAGCACCTACCTCCACCTCGAGCGGATCCGCCTTCGCCGCGGGGGCGCTCCGGCTGCAGGTGCAGCCGGTCGCGCCGACTCCGGCGGGCGTGCTCGAGCTCGTCCTGCTGGCGGCGCTGCTGGTGGTCGTCCCCGTCGTCGTCCTGCGCCCGCGCGCCGGAGGGGGACGACCCGGACGTCACGGCCGCGCTGCTCACCGTGTTCCCCGTCGTCGCCGCGCTCGCGATGCAGTCGCTCGGGGCAGGTCGTGACCGGGAGCAATTCGTCACGCGCTACCCCATGCCGGTCGCCGTGTTCGCCGTTCTGCCCGCGCTGGTGCTCGTCGCGCGCGCGGCACCGAGGACGCCGCGGCGCGGGGTGCGCCGTGCGGGTGCGGCGATCGCCGCGGTCGCCTCGCTCGTCGTCGCCGCGGTCGCGCTGCCGTCCGGTGGTGTCGGCGTCCGCGGGCACTCGGGACTCGTCGTCCGAGCGGTGCCTGACCGACTGGATCGGCGAGCGCGAGCTGGCCGGCGTCGGATCCTTCTGGACGGTGCGACCGCTGCAGCTCTACGGCGATCCGCGCCTCGAGCTCGTCCAGGTGAACTTCGACTTCTCGGCGCAGCTCTGGATGAGCAACATCGACGACTACGAGCGCCGGCCCTTCACCTTCGTCCTCGCCGACCACGATCCCGACTGGGGAGTGCTGGCGACGCGGGCGCTCGGCGAGCCGCTCGCCGTCGTGCCCTGCGGGGAGTTCGACATCTACGATTACGAGGGCGGTCCCGGCGCGGCCGAGCTGAACCGCCTGGTGGGCGAGAGCATCGACCGGGCGAAGGAGGATCGTGACTTCGACACGGCCGCGCCGCGTCTCCGCCGCTCCCGACCGCTCCTCGTCGAGGTCGCCTGGGCGGCAGGAGCCGCGGTGGTGCCGATCCTCGCCGCGGCACTCGCCCTGGGCCTGGACCCCGGCGACCTGGCCCGCCGGTGGACGGCGGGCGGTGACGACCAGATCCTGCACTACTTGCTGTTCACGAGCGCGACGCAGTCCTTCCCGTTCGCGACGAACGGGGCGCTGGGCTTCCCCGACGGGTTCAACGCCTTCTTCAGCACGCAGTTCGACCTGGCGAGCGCGCTGACGGTCTCGGTCCTCGGGCTCGCGATCCCGAACGGATCGTGCTGCTGAACACGTTCTACCTGCTGACGTTCGGCTCGGTCCGGAGCCGCCGCCTACCCGTTCTTCCGCGTCCTGCGCGTCCGCCCCTGGCTCTCCGCCGCTCTGGCGGTCGTCTTCGCCCTCGCTCCGTACCACTTCCTCCGCGTCGCCTCGGGGCACGCCTTCCTCGCGAACTACTGGACGATCCCGCTGCTCGGCATCCTCGTGCTGGCGGTCGCGGGGGAGTCGACCGATCCGTTCCGCCGCTGGGCGCGCTCCTCGACGAGCCGCCGCTCGGCGCTGCTGCGGAGGTGGGCCGCCCCGCCGTCGTCGCCCTGCTCATCGCCAGCGGCGGCGGCTACTACTACGTCTTCGCCGCGATCGTGGTCGGCGGCGTGTGGGGGATCGGCGCGGTCTCCCGCCTGGTCCGCGAGGAGGGCTGCGCTCCGCGCTGGGGGAGCGGCGCCCGTCGTCGCCCTCGCCGTCGTGATCGGCGCCGAGCTGCTCCTGCTCTCGCTGGGCTACGGAGAGCGCTACGCGCCGTACTTCGAGGGCAGGCGGATCGCGGAGTCGGAGCTGTACGCCGGGAAGTTCCTGCCTCTGCTGTTCCCCTGGGCTGCGACAGGGATCCCGAAGCTCGGCACGATCTCGGTCCTCTACTACGCGGAGTCCGCCTCGAGTCCGATGACCGAGCCGCCGGGCCTGCCCCTGATCGCGTCGCTCGCCCTCGGGGTCCTCCTGGCGGCGCTGCCCGTCCTGGCGCTCGGTGGTGCAGGACCTGCGGCGCTCCGCCGTCGGACGCCTGCTCGACGACTCCGCTTCCGCGTGCTGGCCGCGGCCACGCTCTGGACCCTGGCCTTCTACCTGCTCACGGGTCTCGGGATGGCGTTCGCCTTCCTCGTCGGTCCGACGATCCGCGCCTGGTCGCGATTGAGCATCGTCCTGTGCCTCCTCGCGCTGGGCGCACTCGCGCTGGCGCTCGAGCGGATGCGCCGGCGCTCCTCGTCGTCGTGGCGAGCCTGCTCGCGCTGGTCGCGGTGTCCGATCAGCTCCTGGGCGTCCGCGAGGACCTGCCGGTCGATCCCGTGGCGGACGATGAGGTGGTGCAGTTGGTCGACTCGGTCGACGACGCTCTGCCCGACGGGTGCGGAGTCGTGCAGCTGCCGATCAAGAGCTTCCCCGACACCGGTCCGATCGGCGGCATGCGCGACTACGACGAGGCGCTGCCCTACCTCTACACCGACGACGCCGCGCTGCGCTGGAGCTACGGATCGATCGAGGGCACGACCGGCTTCGACGTGTGGGACGGCCTGATCACCGGCGTCGTTCGCCGAGGCGGTGCGCGGGAGCGGAGCGTGCGCGGTCCTCGCCGACACCGCGGCCTACCCCGAGGACGCCGAGGCGTGGCGGTCGCTGGTCGGCGCCGTGTCGCCGGACCTGGACCCCGAGGTGGCCTCGAGTGCCGGCCGCTGGCTCCTCCGAGGTGCCCGCGCAAGGCTGACGCGTCGATCCTGCCGTCATCCGACACCGGTCGCCCGCGAGGGCCCCGTCCTCCGATGGGGCCGTCTGCGAGGGGTCAGCGGACGACGACCGACAGCGAAGGTCAGGACCCAGAGCAGGCCGAGGACGAGCAGCGGCTTGTCGCCCAGGACCGTGTCCTCCGGCGAGCCCGCCTCGGCGCGGTCGATCTCGTAGGCGTAGCGCAGGAGGGCGACGGCGAAGGGATGATCGAGATCGTCGTCCAGGCCACGGCCGAGTCCGGGGCGGAGAGCTCGAAGGCCCAGAGCGTGGTAGGCCACGAGGGCCACCCGGCCGCCGTCTGCCAGACGAAGCGGGAGGTAGCCCGGGCTGTACGCGGCGAGGCTGCGGCGCGTCTCGCTCGAGCCCTCGAGCTGCCGCTTCTCGGAGTAGCGCTTGCCCGCCACCATGAAGAGGGACTCGAAGGCGGTCACGAGCAGGAACCACTGCGATGCGTGACATCGGTGGCGAGACCACCGGCGACGGCGCGGATGAGGAAGCCGCTCGAGACGATGACCAGGTCGAGCACGACCACGTGCTTCAGCCAGACGCAGTAGCAGACCTGCAGCGCGATGTAGAGGATCACGATCGTGAAGAACTCCGAAGGTCCCGTAGACCAGGGCCAGCACGGGCGAGGATCAGGGCCGAGCACCACGAACGCGACCCAGGCGAGCGGACCGGCAGGCGGCCCGAGGCGATCGGGCGGAAGCGCTTCGGGTGCGCCCGGTCGGCCTCGACGTCGAGCAGGTCGTTCAGGAGGTAGATCGCCGAGGAGGCGAGGCACATCACGACGAAGGCGATCGCGACCCGCAGCAGCACGGGCGGCTGCAGGAGATCCCCGCGGCGAGGGCGGCGATCACGAGGATGTTCTTCACCCATTGGCGGGGACGCAGGCCGGCGATGAGACTCGTGAGCATGTGAGGGGTTCCTGAGACGGGGCGGAGGCCGCGTGAGCGGGGCGAGGGGGGCCGATCCGAACGGACGACACCGACACCCTAGTCGCAGCCGGCGACGGCGGTCCGCGGACGCGGCTTGCTAGGATCGTCGCGCCGTCGCCCGCAACGGCTCAGCCTCGGTCGCCGCTCGGTCGCACCGCCTTCGAGGGGATCCGCGCCCGCGTGTTCATCGGAATCATCGTCGCCCTGCTCGCGCTCGCGATCCTGTCGCTCCTCGGTCTCGCCGTGGTCCTGCTCCTGCCGCCGGCGGTGCGCGCGCAGGTCCTGCCGGCCGCGCCGATCCTGGGCGTCGCGCTCGCCGTCTGCTACCTGCACCTGCACTCGCTCGTCGTCGGGACGGCTGTCGCGCCCTGCGTCCCTGATCCTCGCCGTGGTGCTCGCCGCTCATCGGCGCTCGGGTGCACCGCCCGTCTCCCTCGGCGGGCGCTCGGGCGTCGGACGCGCCGTCACGGGCGTCCTCGTGTCGGCTGTCGCGATCCCCGTCGCGCTCATCCCCATGATCGGGACGGGCTCCTCGCGCTCGCTCCTGATGGGGTTGAGCAACGACGGCTACTACTACATCTCCACCGCGCGCTGGTCTCTCGGAGAACGCCACCACGATCGTCCCCTCGATCGAGCAGGACCCCGTGGCGGGGGTGTCGGCGCCGAACGCCGGATCGGCGTCCGAGACGCTCTTCTTCTCCTGCGGTACTGGGCAGGAGCCGTGCAGGGCTGGCTGTCGGGCCTGACCGGCATCGACCTGACCGACGCCTTCACCGCGTGGACGGCGCTCTACATCGCGCTCATCGCCCTGGCGGCGTTCTCCCTCGCCCAGATCCTGCGGCTTCTCCGGTGGCCGGTGTGATCGCGGCGCCTCGCCGTCGCCACCTCGAACAACGTCCTGCACCAGTTCGTCGCGCAGAACGCCGACTCGCTCCTCGGCGGGTCCTTCGCGATCCTCCTCGATCGGCCTCGTGCGGCGAGCCCCCGAGACGCCGGAGCACCGCGCCCCGTTCGTCGCACTGGCCGGTTTCGCGCTCGCGGGGCTCGCCGGCACCTACTCCGAGTACTTCTCCTTCGTCATCGTGGCGCTGGGGCTGGTGACCGTCCTGCGCCCCGTCCGGGCCGTCCTGGGAGCCCTGCTGGGCGCGGTGGTCATCGCGCTCGCCTCGCTCGTCCTCAATCCCGCCGGAGCTGGGTCAGGACCGTCAGCAACGTCCTGAACATCGCCGGGGCGGTCGCCGCCCCGCCGACCGAGCAGGGCGAGGACTACATCGTCGACACGGTCTTCGGCACCCTGGGCCAGCGCCGGCGAGTTCGTCGGCCTCGCACGGGTTCGCTCCGACCGGCCGCCTCTCGACGCCCTCGGTCCTCGGCCACCGTCTGGGGCGCGTCGGGGTCGTCGTCGTCCTCGGACTCCTCGTCGCGGCCGTGCACCGGCTCCACGGCCCGGGGTGGGCCGGGCGGTGCTGATCGCGTCGGTCCTCCTCGCCTCCTACGGCGCGCTGTACGGGGCTCGCCGTACTTCTTCCAGCGGATGATCCGACGTCGTCAGCCCCTTCGTCGTCGCGGTGAGCGCCCTCGGCGTCGTGCTGCTCCTGGTCCCGCTGGCGCGTCGCGGGGGAGCCGCCCGGATCGTCGGCGCGGTCGCGCTCGGAGGGCTCTCCCTCGGCTGGGTCGCCGTGAACGGCATCGCCTACGGGCAGCAGCTCATCCCGACCTGGGGCGAGCGCGAGATCAGCCCGGACTACCGCGAGGCGGGCGACTGGGTCGCGGCGCTGGACGACGGCGCCGACGTCACCGTGATGACGGGAGACCTGTTCCAGCAGATGTGGATCTCGGACGAGCTGCAGGACGAGCCGGACGTCGCCTATCCGAGTCTGCGCGTGAGACCTCGGCTACCGCGGCGACCTCTCGATGTCCCTGCTCTGGAACGGGACGGCGACCCGTTACCTGCTCGTGAGGCACGGGAGCGCGCTACGCCGCCTCCGACAGCGCCGCCCTCGAGCGCAACGGCACGTTCGTCCTGCTCGATCTCAGCGCCGGGCCGCGGCGGCCGTCGTCACCTCGCCGGGTCCGGCGTGGAGCTACTTCGTGGACCCGAGCGAGCGGCTCTACGGAGGAACCGGCGCGCGCATCGCCGTCGTCGGCAACACCGACGTCGAGGTCGGCCTCGCCGCGGTCAACCTCGCCGGTGTGGCGGACGCCGGAGTCGACGTCGACTTCGACGGGGAGTGGCTGCTCCGCCGTGAGCGACGCCGCCCAGGTCACCGCCGCGGAGGTCTCGGCCTCCTCGGGCGTGTGCGTCGTCGGCACGCTGGACCCGGCGAGCGCACCCGGCCCCGACGTCCGCGTCGCACTGGACGAGCTCACCCTTGATCGGCCGTTGGAGCGTGGCGCTCGCTCCTCGCATCGACCGCGCTCGTCCTCCTCGCAGGAGCCGGCGTGGCGGGAGTGGCGACGTACGCGCTGGTGCTGATCGTCGCCGCGACGACCGACGCGTCGGCGTACTCCGAGTTCTCGGTCTTCTGGTCGATGACCGTGATCGCGTCGCGCTCGGCGTCTTCCTCCCGCTGGAGCAGGAGACCTCGCGACTGGTCAGCACGGGGCAGGCCCAGCGGGCCGGCCTCGACGGTCATCGGGTCGACGTGCTGCGGCCGCGGTCTCGTGCTGCGCTCTCCCTCGCCGGCGTCGTGAGCGCGGCGGTCTGGGCGGGCCTGGTGGGCTTCTCCGCCCGCTCGAGCCTGCTGGGTTCGGCGCGCGCTCGTCCTCAGCTATGCGGGATGCGCCGTGCAAAGTTCTCGGTGCGCGGGCATCTCGCGGGGACCGGCCGTCGCGCGCTCTACGGAGCGGTCGTCGCGTCCGAGGGCGTCGCGCGCGGATCGTCCTCGCGCTCCCGGTCGCGCTGCTCCTGCCCGAGACGGCGGCGTTCGCGGGTCTCGTCGCCGTCGCCGCCGGCCGCATCGGCGCTCCCGGCGCTGCTCGCGCCGAGGGGGGAGCGGGGCCCGCGTGGCCGACGCCGCGCGCACTCCGACCGGTGCCGAGGTGCGCCGCGGGCTGTCCCGCCTGGTCCTGGGCACCATCGTCCTGCAGCTCCTGCTCAACTCCCCGCCGCTGCTCGCCGCCGCGTTCTCCGCCGGGGGCGCTCGCGGGCGCCGTGCTGTCCACGGTCACGCTGCTGGCGCGCATCCCGATCTTCGTGTACCAGTCGATCCAGTCGATGTACCTGCCGGTGGTCGCCGGAGCGATCCGCGAGGGGGACGGCCCCCGGGCGCGGCGCGCTGGTCGCTGTGGCGGTCGGCGCGGCCGCCGCGGTCGCGGTCCTCCGTCACGGCGACGGCCTCGCTGCTGGGCCCTGGGTCATGCGTCCCTCGCGTTCCCGGCCGTCGCCGCCCCCGACGCGGTGGGCATCGGCTCGATCGCCGCCGCCGTCTCGCTGCTCCTGGTCGCCCTCGTCGCCCTCGGACGGACTGGCCGCGCTCGGCGACCACGCCGCGCTCTCCGGCGCACTGGCTGGTCGGGGCCGTCGCCGGGGCGCTTTCCGCCCTCCTGCTCCCCGTCGACGATGTCGGCCGATCGGTACTCCCGCTCGCCGTCGGATCGGCGATCGCAGTGAGCCCTGCAACTCGTCCGGGTCGCGGCCGTCACTCCGACCGCAGTGATCCCGATCACGACCCGATCCTGCTCAGAACCCGAAAGGAGCGGCGCGCCCCGTCCCGACCGCGACATCGACGCCCTCGGGGTCCTCAACTACTACGCGCCCTACGTCAGCGGCCTCACCGACGTCGTCCGGATGGTCGGCGGAGTCGCTCGCCGCGGAGGGCAGGCGCGTGGTCGTCGTCGCCCAGAAGCACGACGACTTCGCGTCGCACGAGGTGCTCGCGGGAGTCGAGGCCGAAGTCCTGCGCGCCGTCCAGGTCCGCATCGGGGAAGGGCCTGCTGTCCGCCTCCTTCCCCCGTCGTCGCGGCGGCGGTACGCGCGCCGCAGCCGCGTGGTGAACATGCACCTCCCCATGCTCGAGTCCGGGGTCGCCGCCGCGATCGCCCGCACCGGCACCTCCGTGATCTCGACCTACAACTGCGACGTCACGCCGGGCTCCAGTGCCTTCGAGCGCTTCCAGATGGCCGCCATGGACGCCTCGTGCCGAGCGGCCGTCCGGCTGTCGACGGTGACCGTCGCCACCACTTTCGACTACGCGACGCACTCGCGTCTCGCGTCGACCCTCCGGCGCGGCCGCCCCGAGGAGATCCCGCCGCCCGCCCGGCGACCGCACCGGCGGATCGCCGACCTTCCGCCATGGCGACGGGCTGCGCGTCGGCTTCCTCGGGCGCATCGTGGAGGAGAAGGGGATCGGCTACCTCGCCGACGGCTTCCGCGCCCTCGACGACCTGGACGCGCGCCTCCCGGATCGGAGCGGCGACTTCGCCGCGGTGGCGGGAGGCAGCGTGATCGAGGAGGTGCGCCGGCGCATCGGCGGCGACGACCGCATCACCGCCCTCGGTTTCGTCGCGGAGGAGAGCGATCCCCGACTTCTACGCGTCGCTCGACATCTTCGCCCTCCTGTCGATCAACGCCCCCGAGGCCTTCGGCATCGCGCAGGTCGAGTGCGATGCGGGCCGGTGCACCGGCCATCGCCTTCCGATTCGCCCGGCGTCCGCACGCCGGTGGAGCGCACCGGCTTCGGCCGGACTGCGCCCGGCGCGACGCGCCGGCGATCACGCGGGCCATCGAGAGCATCCAGCTCGGACACCCTCGACCGTGCGTCGAGGGTGCGCGCATCGCGCGGGGAAGCTCTACTCGCGGAGACCGTGGTGGCGCAGTACCGAGACCTCTTCGACCGCACCGCCCTGCGTCGGTCGGCTCCGCGACGTCCGCCTAATATGTACGGGTGCCTGACGTGACAGAGAACGAGCCGCCCCGCGAGGACTCCCACCCCGCAGCATCCGGACTCCGCGACCGCCGCTCCGTCGCAGGAGGAGGCCAAGTCGAGGAGCTCCGAGCGCGCTCTCGACGCTCTGCTGAACGATCCTCTCGACGAGTGGCTCCAGCACATGCACGTCGGTGGAGTGGCTCGCCGCGGCGCCGTTCGAGTCGACCCTCTCGTGGCGGGTCACGAAGCCTCTCCGGGCCGTCCGCCTCTTCCAGATCCGCGCCTCCCAGCTCGGTGTGGGCGGAGCGGTCGGGCACGCGGCCCGGGTACGTCTCCCGCCGACTCGGCCGCCGCGCTCTCGATGGCGGAGCAGTCGACCCGCTCCCAGCGGCGGGCGTTCCTCCAGCAGCGCCTCGACCAGCTCGCCCTCGCTCGTCATCGAGGACGAGCACCGGCGCGCGGCCCTCCTGGGTCGTGGCCCCGGGCCGCTCCTGGACGCGATCGCCAGAGAGACGAAACGGCGCGCGTCCGACGACATCACGTGGCTCGCGCTCGCCGCGTTCCTCGCGGTCATGCCCGTCGAGCACTTCTTCCTCTGGTTCCGCCGCTCCCTCGAGCTCTGCGAGCCGGACGAGGCGATCCGCGTCTTCCTCGGCGGCGGGCGCCCGCGCGACCACCGGCTACGCCGACCTCGGATCGACGGTCGAGATCGTCACCGGTGCAGTGGTCGCCGACGTCGACTTCTGCGCGCGCCACGCCCACCAGACCGGCATCCAGCGGGTGGTGCGCAACACGATGAGGCGCTGGCACGGCGACAAGGACGTCCTGCCGGTGGCCCGGGTCAACGGCTCGATGGCCATGCGCCGTCTGAGCCCCGTCGAGCCCGAGCGTGTCGTGGACTACGAGGTCAGCCGCTCCAAGCCCTGGCAGGACGGCGATCCGGACCAGGTGAGCTTCGTCGTGCCCTTCCGCTCCACCGTGCTGATCCCCCTCGAAGTCCCGGGATTCAACCTGTGCGTCTCCCTACGCGTCCCTCGCGGCCCACTCGGGCAACTTCGGTCGGTCTCATCGGGTACGACGCGATCCCTGTCGTGAGCGCCGAGACCGTCCCCGGGATCGAGACCGCCCGCTTCGTGAACTACCTCTCGATCGTGAAGCACGCCGACCGTGTGGCCGGCATCAGCGAGTCCGCCTCCGCCGAGTTCGAGCGGCTTCGCCCACGCACTCCCGGCCCAGGGCCTCGTCGGGCCGCGGATCAGCATCGGTCGCCCTCCCCGTCGACCGACCCAACACGGTCGACGCGTCGATCGCCCCCTCGGTCGTCGGCCCGCTCGTGCTGGCCGTCGGAAGCACCGAGCCGCGCAAGAACCACCTCGCCGTGCTGCACGCGGCCGAGCGACTCTGGCGCGAGGGGGAGGTGTTCACGCTGCGCTTCATCGGCAACGGCAACGACTGGTCGACGAAGGTCTTCGACGTCCGCATCCGCGAGGCGCAGAACCGCGGGCGCACCGTCGAGCCGTGGCGCGGGGCGAGCGACGACAAGCTCATCGCCTCCTACGAGAACGCGCGCTTCCTCGTGTTCCCCTCGACGCACGAGGGATACGGACTGCCCGTCGCGGAGGCCCTCGCCCTCGGGGTCCCGGTCATCACGTCCGATCACGGCTCGCTGGCCGAGATCGCCCGCGACGGGGGCTGCGTGACCGTCGACCCCGGCGACGACGACGCGCTGCCCGCCGCGATGCGCGAGCTGCTCGACTCCGACGAGCGCATCGAGCAGCTCCGTGCCGAGGCTCTCGCTCGACCGGTCCGCACTTGGGACGACTACGCGCAGGAGCTGTGGGACGCGCTCGTCCCCGACGGTCGGGGAGCCGCCCGCTCCGTCATCACGAAGGAGGACGTCGATGCGTGATGCACTCGCCGTGGACCGCATGAGCGTGCTGCTGGAGGCACTGGCCCCCGAGATCGCTCCGGCCGCCGTCGCCGACGGTCTCGTCCACCAGCTCGCGGACGCGCTCGCCGAGCCAGGCAGCGACGAGGTGCGGGCTGACGCTCTCCGTCCTCACCGGCGCCCTGCCCGTGCGCGACGAGGTGGTCGGACGCGCTCCGCCTTCGTGCGGCTCGACGGGCCCCGCGCCCTCGTCCGCCCCCTCATCGGCAGCCGGGCGAACGGCTTCGTCCTCAACCGCCTGCGCACGCCCCGAGTCCGCGTGGTCTCGGGGGCCGTCGTCGTGGACGTGCACCACACCGCGCGCACCGGGCTCGCCACCGGCATCCAGCGCGTCGTCCGCAAGACTATCGCGGAGTGGGTCCAGCGCCAGTCCGTGATCGTCCTCGTGGGCTGGGACGGCGCGGGCCGCACGCTCCGCGAGCTCGATCCGGCCCTGCGCCGCAACGCCCTGTACGGCATCGCTCCCGGATGCGAAGGCCGACCCGGCCGCCGAGATCCTCGTGCCGTGGCGCTCGCGCTGTA
Organism: Rathayibacter sp. AC182; assembly: GCF_979253875.1. Classification (NCBI taxonomy): domain Bacteria; kingdom Bacillati; phylum Actinomycetota; class Actinomycetes; order Micrococcales; family Microbacteriaceae; genus Rathayibacter; species Rathayibacter sp. AC182. Next base: position 146,403 of record NZ_CEEDEK010000002.1, read on the forward strand.
CATCCTCCCGGAGCTTCGCGACCGAGGACGAGCGCACCCTCTCGCGCATCGCCGCGTCTGGCCGAGTTCAGCGGCAACGCGTCCCTCGACCATCGGCTTCGACTGCGTTCCCCTGACCACGGCGGAGACCGCGCACATCGGCATCAGCGCCGCGCTCCTCGCGCACCCTCGTGGCGGTCAGCCACATGGACCGCGTCGCGACGATCCTCGGAGGCCGCGGCGATCGAGTACGGCGGCTGGCGCGAGATGCTCCGCGGGGTCGGCCGCACCGGCCCCGAGATCCGCGAGGTGATCCTGCCCTCCGAGGCCGGCGTCGTCGATCAGGACGGGCTCCTCCGGGCCCGGGCCGACCTGCTCTCGGAGGATCTGCCGCTCGTCGTGTGCGTGGGAAGCCATGAGCCAGCGCAAGAACCACCTGGCCGTGCTGCACGCGGCGGAGCTCCTCTGGCGCGAGGGGCAGCGATTCGCACTGGTGTTCGTCGGCGGCAACGCCTGGAACAGCGAGGAGTTCCAGGTCCGACTGGGCGAGCTGCAGAACGACGGCACGGCAGGTCTCCGTCGCACTCCGCCATCACCGACGAACTCCTCTGAGCGCGTACCGGCTGGCGCGCTTCACCGTCTTCCCCTCGCTCAACGAGGGCTTCGGCCTGCCGGTCGCCGAGTCCCTCGCCGTCGGCACCCCTGTCGTCGACGGCGCGCTTCGGCAGCATGGCCGAGATCGCGTCGCAGGGCGGAGCCGTGCTCGTCGACTCGCGCGACGACGACGACATCGCCCGCGGCATGCGCGCGCCGCTGACCGACGACGAGCTCCCCGAGCGTCTGCGCACGGAGGCCCTCACCCGGGACAACCCGTCGTGGGCCGAGTACGCCGACTCCCTCTGGGACTTCCCCGACGGGAACGCCCGCGGTCGCCGCGTCCCGATCAGCGGCGCCGGGGCTCCGCGGACGGCCGGCGCTGAGGCCCTCGGCGGCGCCCACCAGCGCGTGGGCCGCGTCGGTCCACGGTCGTGATCGCCTCGGCTCGCACCCGCCGGGGGGCGTCCACGGCCCGCTCGAGAGCGCGGACGAGACCCCGCCGGTCGCCGGGCTCGACGAAGACGGCCGCGTGCTCGTTGCCGCGGAGTGCGTCCCGGATCCCGGGGATGTCGGAGACGACGACCGGAGTGCCGGTCGCGACGGCCTCGAGGGCGGGAAGACCGAAGCCCTCGTGGTGCGAGACGAGCGCCAGCGCGTCGGCCCCGGTCATCAGGGCGGGCATCTCCTCGTTCCTCGACGAAGGAGTCGGGGAACCGCACGTCGGCCCCCGCGGCGACCGCGTCGCGCACGGCCCGGGTGCACGTCCTCCGCCTCCCACGTCGACGCCGCCGACGAGCAGCAGGGCGTGCCCGGCGGGGCGCTCGGCCGCCGCGCAGGCGCTGACGAGCTCCGCGACGTTCTTGCGCGGCTCGATCGAGCCGACGAAGAGCAGGTAGTGGGAGAGCCCGAGCTGCTGGGTCACGGCGCGGCACCGCCTCCCGCTCGGCCGGAAGACGCGGGTGTCGACGGTGGTCGGCAGCACGCGGAGGCGGTTCGGGATCCCGAGGCTCCCGGCGATCTCGGCGGTGGCCGAGGGCGTGCCGGTCGCGACGAGGCGCGAGCGCCAGCGCCAGCCCGGCATCCGCGCGGCGAGGAGGAGCTGCGCGGTTCCGGGACCAGTCGGTGGTGACGGCGAAGCACGCGTCGTGCACGAAGGTGATGCCCGCCGAGCGGGCGGTGAGAGCCCAGTTGCGGAAGTTGGGGAAGAAGTACACGCCGCGGCCCACGAAGAGATCGAGCGGGATCGGGGTGCGGGTCAGGACGCCGAGCACACGGCGGGGAGCGGCACCCCGATCACCGGGGTCCCGGCCGGCACGACCCGCTGACCGCGGCCCGCTCCGAGCGGGCACGAACAGCGCGAGGCCGACCCGCTCCGCGAAGCGAGGCACGCCCAGCGCGCGGACCGTCTTCGAGGAGGACATGGCCCACGCCGGTCATCGCCCCCGCAGCGAGCGGACGTCGCGTCGATGCGCAGGCGCACGCGGCGGCTCACGCCTTCGTGACCCCGTTCGACGGTCGCCGAAGCGGGCGACGCCCACCAGGCCGACGCGCTGGTCGCTGCGCTCCACGGTGAACCTCGCGCCCACGGGCATCGCGGGTGAACTCGCCGTTCCCGAGGGTCGATGCCGACGCGTGCACGGTGTAGGTCCCGCCGCCGAAGCGGATGTCGGGGAGGTCGAACGTGATCGTCGTCTCCTCCGTCAGCGGGGTGCTCGAAGCCGAGGCGCATGGTGTTGGTGCCGAAGACGATCTGCCCCCATGGGGGTGTCGACTCCCATCCCCACGAACCAGCGCTCGAGCGGCGTGCTGGTCAGGGGGTCGCAGGGTGACGTGCACGCGCAGGTCGTCGCCGGGGCGCAGCGTGCGGTTGCCGTCCTCGAGGGTGCCGCCCTCCAGCTCGATGCCGACGATCTCGCCCGGCTGGACCTGCCCGCCCTCACCGGTCTCCTCGGCCTCGACGATGGCCTCGGCGGCCTCGCGCTCGACCCGCTCCTGGCGCGAGCCCTCGAAGCCGTGGCGGAGGACCTCGAGGCCGCGGGCGGTCTCGCCGTCGTAGATGACCGCGCCGTGCTGGAGCACGATCGCAACGATCGCACAGCTCGCCGACCTGGCCGAGGGAGTGGGTGACCAGCACGATCGCCTTGCCGGCGCGCTGGAACGCACGGATGCGGTCCATGCACTTGCGCTGGAACGGCTCGTCGCCGACGGCCAGCACCTCGTCGACCAGCAGGAGGTCGGGGTCGGTGTGGATCGCGATGGCGAAGGCGAGCCGGACGTACATGCCGGACGAGTAGAACTTGACCTGGGTGTCGATGAAGTCGGCGATCTCGGAGAAGTCGACGATCGAATCGAACTTGTCCTCGAGCTCTCTGCGGGAGAGTCCGAGGATCGCGCCGTTCAGGAAGACGTTCTCGCGCCCGGTCAGGTCGGGGTGGAATCCGGCGCCGAGCTCGAGGAGCGCGGCGAGGTGGCCGCGGCGCTCGACCGTTCCGGTCGTGGGCTGGATGATGCCGCCGTGGATGAGCTTGAGCAGCGTGCTCTTGCCTCGAGCCAGTTCGCGCCGATGAGCCCGACGGTCGAGCCCAGCGGGATCCCGAGGTCGATGTCCTTGAGCGCCCAGAAGTCGTCGCGGTGCTGCTTGCCCCGGCCGAAGTTGACGACGCGCTCCTTGAGGCTCTTGTCCTTGCGGATGACGAACCGCTTGGACGCGTTCTGCACTCCGATGATCGTGGGCATCGCCACGGAGTCGGGCAGCACGGAGATCTCGGATTCGAGAGTCATGGGACTGCAGATCTCCTGGGCGAAGTTGCCCTCGAGGCGGCGGAAGATGCGGTGCGAGACCCACACCAGCACGAGCCCGACGAGGAAGACGAGGAAGAGGTGGAGTGCCATGTCGGCGGGCCAGGGCTGGCCGGCGACGGCCCGGACGGTCTCGTCGGTCTGCTCGACCATGGCCTCGCGCGAGCCGGGACCCCAGATGGCGCGCTGGAAGGCGAGGATCGCGTTGGTCATGGGGTTGAGCAGGTAGATCTGCTCGAGCCACGGCGGCACGGTCTCGACGACGAAGGACCACGCGTAGGTGATGGGCGAGAGCCAGAAGAAGATGAGCAGGCCCACCTCGACCAGGAACTGGATGTCGCGGAGGTAGACGTTCAGCGCCGAGAGGGCGAGTGCCAGGGCGAGCCCGTAGACGAGGGTCACCGCGAGGGCCGGGAAGATGAAGAGCAGCTGCCAGCTGATCTCGAGAGCACCGAGCGCCGCGGCCCCGATGATCAGCACCAGGAACTGCACCGCGAAGTTGAAGAGCGCCGGCCTCGATGGTGGCGACCGGGAAGATCTCGCGCGGCAGGTAGACCTTCTTGATCAGGCTCCGCATTCGCGAGGATCGAGGCGGTGCCGGTCGCGACGATCTCGCTGAAGAGGTTCCACAGCGTCAGGCCGCAGAAGACGAAGATCGCGAAGACGGGGATCTCGCGGGCGGCGCCCAGGAACTGACCGATCGCCACGTAGTAGATCATCAGCATGACGAGCGGGCGGATGAGCGTCCAGACGAAGCCGAGACTCGAGTCCTTGTAGCGGGCCTTGGAGCTCGCGGTTCACCAGGAGCTTGAGCAGCTCGCGGTGGCGGAAGATGTCGAGGAGCGACGAGACGAACTCCGCTCGCGCGGCTCGTGCCCGGCTGGGCGCCGCTCTGGTGGAACGGCTCCTGCGCGATCGCGTCGACGCGGTCGGCCGCGCGCGTGATCGTCGACTTGTTGGTGCTCATCGGTCTCCCAGCCATAGCACTGCCGTGGCGGCAGCGGGATCATTGTACGGTTCCGTCCGCTCGGGAGCCCCGGGAGAGGCGGGAGACGGAGGCCCGGTGGCTCAGCTCGCGCGCCGGGCGAGGTCGAGGTCGTGCGCGACCATGCGGGCCACGATCCCCTCGAAGGCGACGGTCGGCCGCCAGCCGAGGACGTCGCGGGCGCGGGAGGCGTCGCCGCGCATCTCCGGGGCGTCGACCGGGCGGGCGAAGCGCGGATCGAGGACGACGAGGCGCTCCCAGTCGTCGATCCCGGCGGCGGTGAAGGCGGCGGCGACGAACTCGCGGACGGAGTGCGCACCTCGTCGCCGACGTGTCGCCCGCCTCGTCGGCCCGCGACGCGCGGACGAGGGCGTCGACGTAGTCGGGAGCCCAGCCCCAGTCGCGGCGGACGTCGAGGTTGCCGAGGGACAGCTCGGTCGCCGTCTCCGGCGGCGATCGCCGCGACGCCCGCGGTGATCTTGCGCGGTGACGAAGGCACTCGGCCGGCGGGGCGACTCCGTGGTTGTAGAGGATGCCGGAGGAGGCGTGCAGCCCGCGACCGCGGTAGACGCCCACGAGCAGGTGCGCGAACGCCTTGGCGGCGCCGTAGGGCGACACCGGGCGGATCGGAGTCGACTCCCGTCTGCGGGCGCTCGACCGCGGCTCCGGAAGATCTCGCTGGAGGAGGCCTGCACGAAGCGCACCTCGCGGCCGGTCGACGCCTGCAGCGCATAGCCGCCTCGGAGCAGTGCGGCGACGGCCGCGCCGGTGACCTCCGGCGGTCAGCACCGGCTCCTGCCAGGACAGGGCGACGGAGGACAGCCCGGCCAGGTGGAAGATCGCGTCCGGACAGCCGCCTCCGCGACGACCTCGGCCGAGGCCGGTGGCGTCGCGGAGGTCGCCCTCGAGGGAGCGGACGGCGGCCGGGAGACCGGAGTCGTCCCCGCGCACGAGCGCGGTGACGTCCCAGCCGTCCTCGAGCAGGCGCTCGACGAGGTAGCCCCTCGTCCTGCCCGCTCGCCCCGGTGACGAGAGCGGAGGGCATGACTACTTGATCAGCGCGGTCTGCTCGACGAGGTCGTTCTCGACCATCATCGCGACCAGCTCGGGGAAGGAGACCTGGGGCTCCCAGCCGAGGACGTCGCGGGCCTTCGACGGGTCGCCGATGAGGAGGTCGACCTCGGCGGGGCGCATGAACGCGGGTTCTGCGTGACGTGGGGGTCCAGTCGTCGATGCCGACGTGCTGGAACGCGATGTCGAGGTACTCGCGGATCTCGTGGGTCTCGCCGGTCGCGACCACGAAGTCGTCGCCCTCGGGCCTGCTGCAGCATGCGCCACATCGCGTCGACGTAGTCGCCGGCGAATCCCCAGTCGCGCTTCGCGTCGAGGTTGCCGAGCTCGATGGTGTCCTGCAGGCCCAGGTTGATGCGGGCGACAGCGAGGCTGATCTTGCGGGTCACGAACTCCGGGCCGCGGCGGGGCGACTCGTGGTTGAACAGGATGCCCGACGAGGCGTGCATGCCGTAGGACTCGCGGTAGTTGATGGTCATGTAGTGACCGAACACCTTGGCGACGCCGTAGGGCGAGCGCGGCCAGAGGAGGGTCTCCTCGCGCTGCGGCACCTGCTGGACCTTGCCGAACATCTCGGAGGAGGACGCCTGGTAGAACTTCACGCGCGACATGTCGTCGCCGGCGTAGAGGCGGGTCGCCTCGAGGATGTTGAGCACGCCCTTGCCGGTGACGTCGGAGGTGAGGACGCGTTCTCCCACGAGTACGCCACGAAGGAGATGGCGCCGAGGTTGTAGACCTCGTCGGGCTGGGCGACGGCGAGCACGCGGACGAGGCTCGAGACGTCGGTGAGGTCACCGGTGAGCAGCGTCACCTCGGGCACGACCCGGCGCACGAGCTCGTACTTCGGGTTGTTCTGCCCGCGGACCAGGCCGAAGACCTCGTAGCCCTTCGAGAGCAGCAGCTCGGCGAGGTAGAGGCCGTCCTGGCCGGTGATTCCGGTGATCAAAGCGCGGGGCACGTGGTGGTCCGTTTCGTCGTGGGTCGATGACAGCGGGCTACATACTACCCATCGCCTCCCGCGCCGTCCGGATCGGGACCGGCGGGGCGGCACCGCGCGCCGGTATCCTGACCCGTCTCGGACACGATTGGACGCCATGCCGGAACCGCTCCCCGTCACCCTCGCCGTGCTCACCGTCGACCCGGGCGGGATGGGCGGCGGGGAGACCTACGCCCGCGCGCTGACGCGCCTCCTGGTGCCGCGTCCCGGCGAGGAGGACTTCGCGTGCGCGTGCTGGTGCCCGAGAACGCGCGCGGCTTCGGCGAGGGCGTCCCGGAGCAGGTCGCGGACGGAGTCATCAGCGGAGCGGGGCACCGCCGACGGGCGATCGGCATGCTGCAGGCGCTCGCGCGCACCGTGCGGCTGAGGCGGCGGCTGGATCGTGACGAGATCCTCTACTTCCCGTTCACGGTTCCGCTGCCGTGGCCCTCGCGGCGCCAGGGCCACGTGCAGATGCTGTTCGACCTCCAGCACCGCGACCTCCCCGAGCTCTTCCCTCGCGTCGAGCGCGTGTTCCGCCGCGTCGCCTACGAGGCGACGGCCCGCCGCGCCGACGCGGTCATCACGATCAGCGCCTTCACCAAGGGCCGCATCGTCGAGCTGCTCGGGATCCCGGAGGAGCGGGTGCACGTCTCGCACCTGGGCGTGGACACCTCGCGGTTCCGGGCGAACCTCGGCGAGCGCGACGACTTCGTCTTCTTCCCGGCGCGCGCGTGGCCGCACAAGAACCACGTGCGGCTGTTCGAGGCGATGCGGCTGCTGCGCGCCGACGGACACGACCTGCGCCTCGTGCTGACCGGTGGGGACCTCGACCGGCTGGGCGAGCTGCCCGACTTCGTGGAGTGGCACGGCCACGTCGATCCCGAGGAGCTCGCCGAGCTGTACCGGCGGGCGGCGGTGCTCGCGTTCCCCAGCCTCTACGAGGGCTTCGGCTTCCCGCCGATCGAGGCGATGGCGTCCGGATGCCCGGTCGCGGCGGCCGATGCCGGATCCCTGCCCGAGATCTGCGGGGACGCCGCCGTGTACGTCGATCCGCTCGATCCGCGCTCGATCGCCGACGGAATCCTCGGAGGCGATCGCCCGACGCGAGGAGCTCGCTCCGCTGGGCCTGGCCCGGGCCGCCCGCTTCGACTGGGAGCGCTGCCGCCGGGAGCACCTCGAGGTGTTCCGCGCCGTGGCGGAGGGACGGCGCGTCCGCCGGGGATCCCGGCGCCGCCGGATCAGTCGCGCGGGTGCAGGAGGCGCCGCCAGCTGAGCCCCTGCGCGGCGCGCATGGCGCAGATCACCACGAGCAGCCAGCCGGCGTCGAGCAGGATCGAGCTCTCGGCGAGTCCGGTGACGACCAGCACCGTGAGCACCATCACCGGCCACACGTGCACGACCGCCTTGCGCTCGGACGCGATCAGCCAGGACCGCCACAGTGCGAGCCCGACGAGCGCCACGAAGAGCGCGGCGCCGACCACGCCGACCTGCAGGGCGAGGTCGAACAGGGCGTTCAGGCTCGATGAGTGCGGCCGGCCCGAGAGGTAGTCGATGGCGTTGAAGGGTACATGTCGGTGCGCCAGTAGCCGACCCAGCCCCAGCCGATCAGCGGATCGAGGTCGGTGAAGCGCCACACCTGCTGCCACAGGGTGAGCCGGAACTCGAACTCGCTGCCCGCGTTGAGCAGGGCGATGATCCGCGAGCGGAAGATCCAGGCGGCGAGAGCGGCGGCGACGGCGACTCCGAGGGTGGCGTACTGCCGGGTCCGCCGGTGCTCGCTGTCTCCGCGCCGCACCCAGCGCAGTGCGAGAGCGACGACGGCGGCGACCACCAGCACCCCCGCGCTCACGGCCGACCGGGTGAAGAGCAGGGTGACGACGGCGAGGGCGAGGGAGGAGATCGCCGGGCCGCGCGCGACGGAACGGGTCATCAGCTCGACCGCGAACGTGACCACGGCGAGCAGGCAGACCAGTCCGAGCTGGTTCCGGTGCCGACGAGGCCCTGGATCGGACCGCCGACCGCGAGCTGGCCCTCGACGCCGAGGAAGCGCAGCGGCCGGTCGATCAGCACGCCCGCCACCACCTCGACGGCGACGGAGGCGATCAGCACGAAGCGCAGGACGTCGCCGACCGAGCGGATGATCTGGATGATGTCGCGGGTCACCCCGATCGCGACGGCGAGGAACGCGAGCGCGAGCTGGTAGACGACACCCGAGACCGTCGACCACTGGTACCCGCTCCAGAGCACGCTCAGCGCGATCCACCCCAGGAACACGAGGATGCTGGTCGGCAGCAGCCCCTCCCAGTCGAGCATCCCGCGGCGCAGGACGATCATCGCCGCGGCGAGGACGGTCAGCGTGGCGATGGCCGCGATGTAGCCGGGCCAGCCGATCACCCCGCGGACGGCGGGCGCGCAGAGCACCACCACGAGGGTGGACTGGGCGAGGGCGGCCGCGAACTGCGGCGAGGCCACCGCGTCCGACAGGTACGGCGGGAGAGCGGACGGACGCCGGCCCGTCATCGCCCTGCGCGCTCGCCGGCGAGGGGGACGGGTCGGCCGCCAGGGCCTCCTCCGCCTGCGTTCGCGGGCTGCTTCGTCAGCACGGCGAGGGCGACGAGCAGGAGCCAGCCGCTCTCGATCAGCAGACGGCTCTCGGCCAGCGACTGCGCGAGCAGGGCGACGACGATCAGGAGCGGAGCGAGAGAGAGGGTGGAGTAGGGGAGCGCGGCGGTGGCGCTGCGGCGGGGTCGGTCGACGGCGCGGAACCAGGAGCGCCAGAGGGTCGAGACGACGAGCGCCGTGAAGAGCACGAGACCGACGGCGCCCAGCTGGAACCAGACGTCGAGCGCGGCGTTGTGGGCCTGGAGGTAGAGGACGCCCTTGCGCTCGGCGAGCGTGTCGAACGGCGCGGCCCAGGGCGCCCAGTAGCTGACCCAGCCCCAGCCGAGCACCGGGCGCTCGGCGGCGAGGGCCGCGACCGCGCTCCAGATGTCGAGGCGGCCGGTCGCGTCCTCGCTCTTGCCCAGGAGGGCGAGGAGCGCACCCCGGCCCGCGAGCAGACCGAGGGCGAGCACCGCTGCGACGGCGGCCGCGGTGAGGCGCACCGGCCGGCGTCCGTCCTCGCCCCGGCGGCGGGGCCCAGAGCGCGAACACCGCGGCGAGGGCGACGGCGACGAGGCAGAGCAGCACGGTCGACGAGCGGGTGAGCAGCAGGGTCGCGGCGAACACCAGCGCCCACACGACGCCCCAGCGCCGCCGGACGGTGCGCGCCGCGAGCTCGAGGAGCACCACGACGAGGCCGAGCAGGGCCGCGAACCCCAGCAGATTGCGGTTGCCGACGATGCCCTGGATCGGGTCGCCCGTGAACAGGGCGGCCTGCGACCAGTAGAAGGCGCCGGGGATCCGGCCGCTCGCCGGGAGGTCGATGACGAGGGGGAGCACGCTCTGCCGCACGACGACGGCGACCACCAGCTCGAAGAGGAGCGAGAGGCCGACCGTGATCCGCAGGGCTCGCCCGAGAGCGGCGACGAAGGCGCCGGTGCCGAGCAGGAGCCCGAGGGCGACGCCTCCGAAGGTCGTGGCGAGTTGCGCGGTGACCTGGATCGCGCTCGCACCGGGGTACGCGGACCAGAGCAGCGACAGGACGACGAGGCACAGGAACGCGAGGAGCGACTTGGGCGTGCGGCTCCAGAGCAGCCTCGGCCGCTCGCGCACGACGACGACGACGACCGCGACGAGGAGAGCGCCGACGACGAGGCCCCAGCCCCACCACCCGGCCAGGTTCCGCAGGGCCTGCCCGGAGATCAGGACCGTCAGCACGGCGACCGCGAGCACCCGGGGAGCGGAGGGCGCGGCACGACGGATCATGGCGATCAGTCTAGAGAGGGGCCGCGCAACCGCGGATCAGACGAACGCCGCCGTCCCGGTGATGGCGCGGCCGACGATGAGAGTGTTCATCTCGCGGGTGCCCTCGTAGGAGTAGAGCGCCTCCGCGTCGGCGAAGAAGCGGGCGACTCCGTAGTCGAGGACGATGCCGTTGCCGCCCATCACCTCGCGGCACCAGGCGACCGTCTCCCGCATCCGCGCCGTCGTGTAGGCCTTGGCGAGGGCGGAGTGCTCGTCGCGCTGCTCGCCCGCGTCGAGCATCTCGGACACCCGCGTCGCCAGAGCGATGCTGGCGGTGATGTTGCCGATGCTCTTGACGAGCAGGTCCTGCACGAGCTGGTGGCCGACCAGCGGCTTCTTGCCGAACTGGACGCGCTCGCGGGCGTAGCGCAGTGCCGCGTCGTAGGCGCCGATCGCGACCTCGATCGCCTGCCACGCCACCTCGGCGCGCGTCAGGCGCAGCACCTTCGCGGTGTCGCGGAACGAGTTCGCGTTCTGCAGGCGGAGCGACTCCGGGACCCGCACGCCCTCGAGCACGATGTCGGCGTTCTGGATCGTGCGCAGGCTCTGCTTGCGGGCGATCGCGGTGGCACGGTAGCCCGGCGTCGAGGTCGGGACCAGGAACCCCTTCACCTGCTGATCGGCGACGTCCTTGGCCCAGATCACGGTGATGTCGCTGAACGTCGCGTTGCCGATCCAGCGCTTCTCCCCGTCGAGGACCCACTCGTCGCCCTCGCGCCGCGCCGTCGTCCGCAGGCCCTGGGCGGAGTCGGAGCCGGACTGCGGCTCCGGTCAGCCCGAAGGCTCCGATCACCTCGCCCGACGCGAGCCTCGGCAGCCATTCCGCGCGCTGCTCGTCCGAGCCCGTCACCCTGGACCGTGCCCATCACGAGCCCGTTCTGCACGCCGACGTAGGTCGCGATGCCCGCGTCGACCCGACCGAACTCCAGCGCCACCCAGCCGCGGAAGACCGCGGAGTTCTCGATCGCCCGGGTGCCGGGCCACGACAGTCCGATCGCGCCGGTGGCGTGGATGCCGGGCACCAGGTGGCGGGGAACTCGGCGCGCTCCCAGTAGTCGTCGGCGATCGGGCGCACCTGCTCCTCGAGGAACGAGCGCATGCCCGCGAGGAGCTCCTTCTCGGCGGGGGAGAGGCTCCCCGCGAACCCGTAGAAGTCGGCCGCCAACGTCTCGAAGATCGTGCTGTCCATGTGCTCCGTCGCTCCCTCGCTCGAGCCGGGCCGCCCCTGTGTTCCAGCGGCGGCGACGCGGCTCCCGCCAGCGTACGAAGACCACGCCGTCGGGGCACGAACGGTGGAGGGGAGCGCCAACCCGGTGCCCGCGACCAGCGGTCGCCGTTGTGGATCCTGCTACCGTCGCAGCGGAGCGGCCCCGGCAGGGTCCGGACGGCGCGGCTCCCACTGCTCCCCGGACGGAAAGGCCCGCCCCGTGTTCATCCCGATCGGCAACACCCCCCGCGACTACGCCTGGGGCTCCTCCACCGGCATCTCCGACGCGCTCGGCACGCCGGCCTCGGGCGGCCCGGAGGCGGAGCTGTGGCTCGGTGCACACGCCGGATCGCCGTCGAGGATCCTCGAGCCGGACCGGGTCGGCGCCCGCACCCTCGCCGACTTCATCGCCCGGGAGCCCGAGGCGGCGCTCGCCGGAGTGCAGGGCTCGGTCGACCCGGTCTCGGGCGAGCCCCGGCTGCCGTTCCTCCTGAAGATCCTCGCCGCCGGCGCTCCTCTCTCGCTCCAGGCGCACCCTCGGCCGAGACCGCGCAGCGCCGTTTCGTCGAGGAGGACGAGCGCGGCACTCGCGCGGGAGGCCGCGAACCGCAACTACAAGGACCCGTTCCACAAGCCCGAGCTGATCTACGCGCTGAGCGAGAGCTTCGACGCCCTGTGCGGCTTCCGCGATCCCGAGAGCACGCGCTCGCTGCTCGCGGAGCTCGCCGCCCGTCTGCCGGACGCCGGCGCCGACGCGGTCCTCGCGTTCGCGGCGACCCTCGACGGGGAGGCCGAGCAGGTCCTCCGCGGTGCCGTGTCCTGGCTCCTCGCCGACGGCGACCGCGCCGAGGTGGCGGCGCTCGTCGACGCCGTCGTGCGCGCGGCCGCCGGCGACGAGCGGCTCGAGCTCCGCACCGTGGGCGACCTCGCCGACAGCTACCCGGGCGACCCGGGGATCGTCCTCTCGCTCCTGCTGAACCGCGTGCGACCCGCCCGCGGCGAGGTGCTCTACCTCCCCGCGGGCAACATCCACGCGTATCTGCACGGCACAGGGGTCGAGCTGATGGCGGCGTCCGACAACGTGCTGCGGGGCGGGCTCACCCCCAAGCACATCGATGTGCCCGAGCTTCTGGACGTGCTCGAGTTCTCGCCGCTGCCGGTGCCCTACCTCGCCGCCGAGGACGCCGCTCCCGGACTCCGGATCTACCGCCCCGACGTGCCGGACTTCGTGCTCGCCGTCATCGAGCCCGTCTCGGAGGACGCCGTCGAGCTGGCCCTGACCGGGCCGGCCATCGCGATCGCGACCTCGGGCGCCTTCGTGCTGCGCGGGGCGGAGGGGGAGGCGCGCGTCGAGCGCGGCGCCAGCGTCTTCGTCACTCCGTCCGAGGGTGGGCTCTCGGTGACCGGCACGGGCACGCTCTTCGTCGCGACGCTGTAGGACGCGGCACCCCCGGCGGCGGCGCGCGTCAGGACGCCGCGGCGCAGGCGAAGGTCCGCCGGTACGCGGCCGGCGTCGTCTGCAGCACCCGCACGAAGTGGTGCCGCATGACGGCGGCGGTGCCGAAGCCGACGCGTCCGGCGATGGTCTCGAGGGTCAGGTCCGTCTCCTCGAGCAGCTGCTGGGCGCGCAGGAGCCGCTGCCGGTTGAGCCAGGCGAGCGGAGTCGCGCCGAGGTCGGCGCGGAACCGCCGTGCGAAGGTCCGGGCGACATCAGCGCCCGCCGGGCGAGCGTCTCGACCGACAGCTCCTGGTCGAGGTTGCCGAGCATCCACTCCGTGACCTCGGCGAAGGAGTCGGCCCGCACCTCGGGGACGGGGGTGGATGTACTGGGCCTGCCCTCCGTGGCGCTGCGGCGGCACCACCATGCGCCGCGCTACGACGTTCGCGGCGGCGGCCCGCACTCCTCCCGGACGATGTGCAGGCACGCGTCGATGCCCGCGGCCGTGCCGGCACTGGTGACGATCCGCCCCTCCTGCACGAAGAGGACGTCGGGATCGACCCGGACCGCGGGGAAGCGCTCGGCGAGCTCCCGCGCGTGCATCCAGTGGGTCGTCGCACGCCGACCGTCGAGCAGTCCCGCCCGGGCGAGCACGAACGCACCGCTGCAGACGCTCAGGATCCACGCCCCCCGCTCGTGCGCGCGGCGCAGCAGGGCCAGGACGCGCTCGTCGACGGGTCCGCGCGGGAGTGCCGGGATCGCGATCAGGTCGGCGCCCTCGGCCGTGTCGAGACCGTCGAGCACGATCGTGTCGAGGCCGAGGCTCATGGGCACCGGACCCGGATCGGCGGTGACGACCCGGAAGTCGAAACGCGGCCTCGCCCTGCTCGCTCCGGTCGATCCCGAAGACCTCGCAGACGACCCCGAACTCGAACGGGGCGAAGCCGGGCAGCGCGACGAGGGCGACGGAGTGGAGCACGGTGGCAGGATAGCGCTCGGCGTCCCGTTCCTGCCAGTCCTGCGCCGTCGTACCGCGCCGATAGGGTAGCGACGGCGCCGAGCGCTGACGTCGACGGCCGACGTGGATCACGAGGAGGACGCACATGGCATGGCTGGTCACCGGAGGAGCCGGGTACATCGGGGCGCACGTCGTCCGGGCCTTCTCCGAGCAGGGCATCGACCCCGTCGTCATCGACGACCTCTCGTCGGGCCACGCCTCGTTCGTGCCCGAGGGCGTCCCCTTCTACCGCGGCTCGATCCTCGACGAGGCGCTGCTCGACCGCGCCTTCGCCGAGAACGACATCGAGGGGGTCGTGCACGTCGCGGGCTTCAAGTACGCGGGCGTCTCGGTGCAGCGGCCGCTGCACACGTACGAGCAGAACGTGACCGCGACCTCCGGGTCCTCGCGGCGATGGAGCGCGCGGGCGTGTCCTCGATCGTGTTCTCCTCCAGCGCCGCGGTCTACGGAGCGGTCGACGTCGAGCTGGTCACCGAGGAGACCCCCAAGAGCCCGAGTCGCCCTACGGCGAGACCAAGCTGATCGGGGAGTGGCTCCTCGCCGACGCGGGGCGCGCGTGGGGCGTGCGGCACGCCTCGCTCCGCTACTTCAACGTCGTCGGCTCCGGCTACCCGGACGTGTACGACACGAGTCCGCACAACCTCTTCCCCCTCGTCTTCGAGGCGCTGCTGGCGGGTCGCACGCCGCGCATCAACGGCGCCGACTACCCCACGCCCGACGGGACGTGCGTCCGCGACTACATCCACGTGGCCGACCTCGCCCTCGCCCACGTCGCCGCGGCCCGCCGCCTGGCGGCCGGCGAGCCGATCGAGCCGGTCTACAACCTGGGCAGCGGCGACGGCGCCTCGGTCGGCGAGATCATGCGCGCCATTGCCGAGACCACCGGCATCGCCTTCGAGCCCGAGACCGCTCCCCGCCGTCCGGGCGACCCGCCGCGCATCGTTGCGTCGGGGAGCGCGCGGCGCGCGACCTCGGCTGGGAGATGCGCCACTCGCTCTCCGACATGGTCGAGAGCGCCTGGAGCGCGCGGAGCGCGGCGACCTCCTGACCGACGGCACTCCGGCGTCACGCTTGCGACACGCCGGAGTGTCGTGAACCCTCCACGGGTTGTTGAGGGTTTACAGTCTGCGACTTGACCTCAGCGAATGACACCGATGTAATTACGTGGGCGGCGCCTCCGGAGGAGCGGGTCGCCGTTCATCGGTACCGGCGGGGTAGGAGACGGCATGGCGATTCTCGACAGCGTCGGCGGAGCGGACCGTTTCTCCGAAGCGGACCACGCCGCCGCAGCAGACCGTCTCTCCGAGCAGCAGGACGCGCGGGAGTGCCCGACGACTGGTTCGTCGACCCGATCCGCCTGGGCGTGCCCGGCGTCCGCCCCCGGCATCGTCACGGAGAGCGAGGCGCCCGGCGGTGCCCTCTCCTGGCAGGCCGACTCGCTCTGCGCGCAGACCGACCCCGAGGCGTTCTTCCCCGAGAAGGGCGGCTCCACCCGCGACGCGAAGAAGATCTGCACGTCCTGCGAGGTGCGCTCCCAGTGCCTCGAGTACGCGCTCGAGAACGACGAGCGCTTCGGCATCTGGGGCGGGCTGTCCGAGCGCGAGCGCCGCAAGCTCCGACGCCGGGCCTGAATTCCGCCCCCTGCTCTTCGCCCTCCCGGCGGGGCACGCTCCGCCGAGGCTGCGCGCGTGCTCGCTACCGCAGGGAGGTAGGGGCACGCTCCGCCGAGGCTGCGCGTGCTTGCTGCCGCAGGGGATGCGTGGCACGGATCCGGCTCGGGTCGAGCATGGCTGGTGCCGCTTGCGCGATGGGGCGTGTTCCGCTCAGGTTGTGCGTACTTCTCGGTCGCACGCCCGGGAGCCGGAAGGGCTCGGTGCGTCGGCGCAGGCGATCGGCCGCCCGAGCAGCGTCCGCGTCGGCCTGCTCCTGGTGATCAGCGGCGGGCGGTGACGGGCTCCTCGAGGAGGGGCGCCGGCGAGCGGGCGCGGGGGCGGGGCGGCGAGCCGCTGGCGGGTGGTCCGTCGGCATCGCCTAGGGTGGTCCGCGATGTATCCCCGAGTAACCGCCGTCCTCGTCGCGCGCAACGGCGCAGCGTATCTGGAACGCACCTCGCGGCGCTCCGAGCACAGACCCGTCAGCCCGACGCGACCGTCTTCGTCGACGGGGGCTCGAAGGACGCCACGGGCGAGCTGCTCGCGGGGTGGGGTCCGTCCCAGCTGGTCCAGGTCTCCGAGAACCTGCCCTTCGGCCAGGCCGTCGCGCGCGCGGTGCGCGTGATGCAGCCTCCGCGGGGCGAGGACGAGTGGCTCTGGCTGCTCGCGCAGGACTCCGCTCCCGGAGCCCGGGGCGCTCGCCGCGCTACTCGGCGCCGTCGAGGTCGCCCTCCGTCGCGGTCGCCGGCCCGAAGGTCGGTGGACTGGACCCGGTCCGGCTACATCCGCAGCTACGGCGAATCGATCACGAACTACGGCACCACGGTCCACCTCGTCGAGGACGAGCTCGACCAGGAGCAGCACGACGCCACCCCGACGTCCTCGCGGTCGCCGCGGGCGGCATGCTCGTGCGCCACTCCCTGTGGGAGGAGCTCGGCGGGTTCGACCCGGTCTGCCCGTGGTCGACGACGCCCTCGACTTCTCGATCCGCACCCGCCTGGCCGGGCACCGCGTCAGCCGGGTGCCGGACGCGCGGGTCACGACCGCCCGCATTGGCCTGCAGCGCCCCGACGGCCGGCGCATCGACGGAGGAGCGCCGCCGCGCGAGGCAGCACCGCACCGCGCAGCTGCACCGCCGCCTCGCGTACGCGCCCGTGGCGCTGCTCGTCCTGCACTGGCTCTCGCTCGTGCCGCTCGCCGTCGGGCGCGCGGTCGTCCGCCTGCTCCGCAAGCAGCCGGGACTCGTCGGCGGCGAGCTGCTCGCCGCGGGTCGTCGCCGCCTTCGGCGCCACGAAGGTGCTGCGGGCGCGGAAGATCCTGCGCTCCTCGAAGAACGTGGGCTGGAAGGCGATCGCGCCGCTGCGGATCCGCTGACACCGTCCGCCAGCTGCGCTCCGTGCGGCACGACGCCGTCCGGGTCCAGGCGAGCCGCGAGCGGCACCCCCTGCACTTCTTCCAGAGCGGAGGGATCTGGGTCGTTCTCGCGGCAGCGCTCGCGGGTCTCATCATCTACACGCCCCTGATCGGCACCCGCCCTGGAGCGGGGGCGGCCTGCTGACCTCTCGCCCACGGTCGCCGAGCTGTGGCGCAACGCGGCCTACGGATGGCGCGACGCCTCGCTCCGGCTTCATCGGAGCGGCCGATCCCTTCGCCGCCGTGCTCGCGGTGCTGGGGTCGATCACCTTCTGGTCGCCGAGCTACGCGATGGTGCTGCTCTACCTGACGGCGCTCCCGCTCGCCGCGATGGGCGCCTGGCTGATGGTCGCGCGGATCACGCCGCGACCCTCGCCCGGGCGTTCGGCGCCATCGCGTCGGGATCCTGGCCCCCGCGTTCTACGCAGCGCAGGCCGACGGGCGGCCGGGCCCGATCCTGGTGCACGTGCTGCTGCTCGTGGCTGTTCTTCGCCGGCTTCGGCGCGTACCGCTCGTGGTCCGCCTCCGCCACCGCGTCGCTCCTCGCCGCCGCCGTCGTCGCCTGCGCTCCGATCCTGTCGCTGCCGCTGCTGGTGGTGTGGCTCGTCATCCTCGCGACCTCCGGACGCCGCCTCGGCCGCTTCGCCGGCCTGCTGCCGATCCCCGCGTTCGCCCTGCTGTTCCCCCTGGTCGTCGCCCTGCGCCCCGCGAACTGGTTGGCCGTCCTCGCCGACCCGGAGGTGCTCGCCCTCCGTCCGGGCGGACTTCTTCTCGCTCCTCGCGGGGCGTCCCGGCGGGGCTGCCGGGCGACTGGACCGGCTTGCTCTCGGACCGGCTCGGCATCGCCGAGGCGGCCGCTCCGCTCGCGACCTCGGTGCTCGTGCTCCCGCTGATCGTCGCCGCCCTCGGATCCCTCCTGCTGCCGAACAACCTCCCCGCCCTGGGCGGAGTGGGAGTCGCGGCCGCCGGCCTGCTCACCGCCTCCCTCGCCCAGGGGATCCAGGTCGCGACCGCCGGCTCCGAGTCGGTGGCCGTGTGGAGCGGTACCGGGCTCAGCCTCTACTGGCTCGGCCTGGTGATCGGCTTCTGCTGTCGCTCGGTGCTCTGCCCTCGCTGCGCCTGGTGACCGCCCTCGTCGTCACGATCACCGCCGCTCTCGCGGGTCGGTCCTTCGCGCTGGCGTTCCCCGCCTCCGACGGCTCGTCCATCGCGAGCACCTCCGATCGATCGCTCCCCGCGTACGTCGCGGCCGAGGCGCAGAACGACCCGCGCGTCGGCACGATCGTTCTGGTGCCGCAGGACGACGGCGGGATCCTCGCCCGTCTCGAGCGCGGCGCGGGAGCGACGCTGGACCAGCAGTCGACCCTCGCCGCGACCGGTGCCGAGAGGACCGACGAGATCGACGAGCTCGCCGGGAACCTCGTGTCGCGCTCCGGCTACGACGTCGAGGGGGCGCTCGACGAGCTCGGCGTCCGCTTCGTGGTGCTCACCGACGCCGACGACACGCAGGCGGGCGACGCGGCGTCGGCCGTGCAGGCCCGTGCCGCGGTCTCGCTCGACGGCAACCCCGCGTTCTCGGCGGTCGGCGACACGAACTACGGCCTCCTCTGGAGCGCCGTCGACCCCGACGACCAGCGCGTGGAGGCCGCTCCCGAGGACGTGGTCGGCCCCTTCGGCATCGCCTACACGACCGCTCTGCTGCTCGTGTTCCTCGTCGCGGTCCTGCTGGCCGTCCCCACGGGGATGTCGCTCGAACGCGCCCGGTCGGGTGCCGCCGTCGCGGGCATGGACGACGAGCCGGGCGAGGCCACCGGCCAGTTCGACGACGGGACCGACGATGTCTGATCCCCGCGACCAGGAGAAGAAGATGCCCGCGGTCCCCCCGCCCCCGGTCGATCCGACGCGCGCCGAGCGGAGAGCCGCGCGTGCACTCTCGAAGGAGCGGAGCGCGGCGGCCGGCACGGACTCCGTCGCCACCGTCCCGCCGAAGCCTCCGCGCGACCGGCGCGCCTCCGCCGCCCGTCGCCGCCGCAACGCGATGCGGACCGCGGTCGGCGCGGTCGGTGTCGTGCTCGCCGCCACCGCTGTCGTCCTGCCCCAGCTGCCCCGCTCCCCGCGGCGACCCGGGCCGCGGAGGGCGTCTCCGTCACCCCCGTCGCCGCCGACAGCGCTCTCGTCCGCGGGGAGACCTCCTCGACGCGACCGATCCGGAGGAGCTCCGCGCCCTCGAGGGATCGCGCTCGGCCGTCTGGCCGGACGGCGTCGCGACCGACTCCGCCGTCCTCGACGAGCCGGACGTGGCCGCGCCCGGCAGCGGGATCGCGCCTGGTCGCGCCCGCCGGCGCCGACCTGACGCCGGGAGGCGGACGACGCAGTCGATCGCGACCGAGACCGTCTCCGGTCTGAGCGCGCTGGGGTGCGCATCGAGCCCTCGGCCGACAGCTGGATCGTCGGCGGCTCGACGGACGTCGGCTCGACCTCCGTCCTCGTCCTCGCCAATGCGAGCGAGGCGGCGGCCACCGTCGACCTGTCGCTCTACGGCGAGAACGGGCCGATCGCCGCCACCGGATCGACGGGCATCGTCGTGCCGCCCGGGACCGTCCGCGCACTGCCCCTCGCAGGACTCGCGCCCGACGTCGTGCAGCCGGTCGTGCGGATGACCGCGCGCGGCGGCGAGATCGCGGCGAGCCTCCAGAGCACCGCCATCGCAGGCCTCACCCCCGTGGGCGTCGAGACGACCGCCCCGTCGGCGGCCCCGTCGACCCTGACCGTCGTCTCCGGCTACCGGATCTCGACCCCTCCGCCGAGACGTCCAGCGACGACGGCACGGGCGGAGCCGGCAGCCCCGTGCTGAGGATCCTGGCGCCCGGCGAGGCCGACAGCACCGTCTCGATCGAGGTCGCGAACGAGGACCCGAGCGGCGCGGGGACGTCGACGCAGGTCGTCGTGCCGGCCGGCCGGGTCGGCGAGGTCCCGCTGTCGGGACTCGCCGAGGGCTCCTACCGCATCACGCTCACCTCGGACGAGCCCGTCGTCGCGGCGGGACGCACGACGTCGACCGGCTCCGCCGGCACCGACTACGCCTGGTTCGCCTCCGGCACGTCCACCTCGACGCCCTTCGGCGTGGCCAGCACGGGCGAGCCCGGGGCCCGCCTGCACCTCGCGAACGGCAGCGACACGACCGCCTCCGTGGCTCGACTCCGCTCGGGCTCGCGCACCGTCGAGATCGGCCCCTTCGCCTTCGCGACCGTCGACCCCGGGGTCGACCCGCCCGTGGTCACGAGCGATCAGCCGGTGCAGGCGTCGGTGTCGATCGCGAGCGACGGGCGCCTCGCGGCTACCCGATCGTCCCGCCCGGTCCGCTCTCGTCGCCGATCACGGTCTACTCGCACTGAGCGGCGGCGCCCTGGGCGTCGAGGTGGCGGAAGCGGTCCGGGGAGATGTCCCACGGGTCGCGGCCGAGGAGCTCGGCGACCGCGCGGAACACGTGGCTCTCGATGAGCATCCGCTCGTGGAACTCGTCGCGACGGTGCGGCTTGGCGAGGCGCTGGATCGGCACCCGGTAGAGCGTGATGCGGCGCTCGGCGTGGTCCACCCGCCAGCGGGCGATGCCCGTGGCCCGCAGCCGCGCAGGATCGACGTCCGGAGTCGCCGCGATGTCGACGCGGATGCCCGCCAGCTCGTCGGGCCAGGCGCCGCGGAGGTAGTCGATGGCGGATCCGACCGTCATCTCGAAGAAGTCGGTGCGGGTCTGCAGCAGGGGCAGGTGGGGCCCGGTGACGGGGCCGCGGATGCCGCGACCGTGCCTGTCCCTCGAGCCGCCCCGCACCGATGCCGCCTGACGAGCGGTGGAGCGACGAGCACGGGGCATGCCCCCAGCCTATTGCTACTGTGGGCGCGATGACCGGACGGCAGTGCTCGCGGACGGGCTGCCAGGCTCCGGCCGCCGTCACTCTGACCTACGACTACCGCGACTCGGTCGTCGCCGTCGGCCCGCTGAGCCCCGCGCCCGACCCGCACGGCTACGACCTCTGCGAGGCGCACGACGCCCGACTCGGTCCCGCAGGGCTGGACGACGATCCGCTACCGGGAGCCGTCCGCCGAGAAGTGACCTGAGCGGTCGGGGAAACCGCGCGGCGCGCCGGCCAGGACCGGCGCGAGCCGGTCGAGGCGGTCGGCGGCGAGCCGCAGGGCGCGCTCCTCGCGCACCCGGCGCAGCGCCGAGACGGCCAGGAGGAAGTCCTCCGCCGGCGCGGAGGGCACCGGGGACACCGAGGCCAACACCTCGTGCGCGAGCGACGCGGCCAGCTGCGAGCGGGAGGGCTCGGTCATCCCGGTCCGGTTCCGCAGGAACTGCGCGAGCCGGCGGGCCAGAGCATCGGGGAGCCGCGCGACATCGGCGGTGGCCGCCCAGCCGAGCAGCGGCTCCGGCACCTCGGCGCGGAGCTCCACGACCGACGGGACGCGCTCGAGCTGACTGTGAGTCCCGGCGAGGACGTCGCCGAGCCGTCGGGAGCGGCGGGACAGCAGCCCGACGACGGCGGCGAGCCCGCCGGCCGTCATCACGATCTCGAGGACCGCGGTCATCCCGCGCACCAGCGCGTGACGGAAGGAGATCGCCCGCCGTCGTCCCGGACGACCCGGGCTCCGACCGCTAGCTTCCCGAGCGAGCGTCCGCGCGTGGCCGTCTCGACGGCGACCGGGACGAGCACGAGGGAGGTGACGAGAGCGGCGATGCCGACGGCCGCCGCGGCGGACGGGTCGAGGCCGCTCCCTCCGGCGAGGACGGAGACCAGGTAGAACAGCGCGAGGGCCAGGAGGATCTCGGCGACGAGGTCGATGACCGCCCCGCAGGCCCGGAGGACGAAGGGAGGTCACAGGGACCTCGAGGGCGATCGCCCTCACCCGTGATCAGGCTGTCGTCCTCGCCCTCGTCCAGCCGATCGATGCCCATGGCTATCATCTAAACAGATGGACATCGACGCTCTCTCGGCCGCGCGCGACGCGCAGTGGCGCCGCCTGGACGAGCCTCGCGCAAGCGCCGGCTCACCGGCGACGAGGCGGACGAGCTCGTCGAGCGCTACCAGTCGGCGTCCGCCGATCTGGCCGCGATCGCCTCGACGGCGGGATCGACCGCCGTCGGCGCCCGGCTCGCCGTCTCGCTCTCGCGGGCGCGCGGCCGGCTCACCGGCACCGGGGAGGAGCCGCTCGCGGCGATCGCGCGGTTCGCCGTCGTGACGCTGCCGGCCGCGCTGCACCGCCTCCGCTGGCTCACGCTCGCCGTCGCCCTGGCCACCGCGCTCGTGTCGACGCTGTTCGCGGTGTGGATCCTGGGGGACGCCCGCCTGCTCGCCTCGCTCGGCGACGACGAGCAGCCTGCGACGCTTCGCCCAGGAGGACTTCGTCGACTACTACTCCGAGAACCCGGCCGCGTCCTTCGCCGGCCAGGTCTGGACCAACAACGCCTGGATCGCCGCGCAGTGCGTCGCCTTCGGCATCGTCGGCGTCTACGTGCCGTACATCCTGCTGCAGAACGCGCAGAACCTCGGCACCTCGATCGCCGTGATGTTCCACTACGGCGAGGGCGACACGTTCTTCCTCTACATCGCCCCGCACGGGCGGCTCGAGCTGACGGCCGTGTTCGTGGCGGCCGCGGCGGGACTGCGGATCTTCTGGGCCTGGATCGCGCCGGAGCGCGCACCCGCGGCCAGGCGCTCGCGGAGGACGCCCGGAGTCTGTTCACCGTGGCGATCGGGCTCGTGTTCGTGCTGTTCGTCGCCGGGATCATCGAGGGCTTCGTCACGCCGGCGCCGTGGCCGTGGTTCGTGAAGATCGGGATCGGGTCGGTGGCGCTGCTCGCGTTCCTCGCCTACATGATCGTGCTCGGCGGCCGGGCCGCCCGGGCGGGGAGACCGGCGACCTCGACCGCTTCGCGCGCGGCTCCCGCAGCATCGCCGACGCCTGATCAGAGCCGGCCGGCCGCCTTCAGGGCGATGTAGCGGTCGGCGAGGGCCGGGCGGCAGCTTCTCGGGCGTCGCGAGGACGACGTCGCCGCCGAGCCGGCGCACGGCCGCCGCCAGCCGGTCCGCGTCGCCGAGCGAGCGCTCCGCGGCTGCCGCAGTGTAGACGGTCGCGCGGTCGCTCCGGTCGGCCGCCATCTCGACGAGCTCGGGATCCAGCGAGCACGCCACGACGACCGTGTGCGTGCGGGTCAGCTGGGGGAGCACCGCCAGCAGCCCCTCCGAGGCGCCGACCGAGTCGAGGGCTGTGAGGAGGACGACCAGGGAGCGCTGGGACGAGGGCCCGCACCTGCGCGGGCACGGCCGACCAGTCGGTCTCGACGAGCTGCGGCTGCACCGGAGCGAGGGCGTCGACGACCCGGCCGAGGACCTCGCTCCCGGAGGCGCTGTGGACGCGGGCGCGTCGGGCGCGGTCGAAGGCGAGCACGTCGATCCGGTCGCCCGCGCTCGCCGCGAGGGCCGAGAGCAGCAGAGCCGCCTCGATCGCCGTGTCCAGCCAGGGCTCGTCCGCGATGCGGGCGGCAGAGGTGCGCCCGGTGTCGAGGACGACGACCACGCGCCGGTCCCGTTCCGGCGCCAGGTGCGGACGACGGGCTCACGGCGCCGCGCCGTCGCCCGCCAGTCGAGCGAGCGCACGTCGTCGCCGCGGACGTACTCCCGGAGGCTGTCGAACTCGGTGCCCTGCCCTCGGATCATGACGCTCGTGCGGCCCTCCAGCTCGCGCAGCCGGGCGAGCCGGGAGGGCAGGTGCCGGCGGGAGCGGAACGGCGGGAGCACCGCACCGTCGCGGGAGCCGACCGCGTCGCCTGCCGCCCGGCGAGCCCCAGGGTCCGTCCGACCGGATCGTCACATGGAGGGCGTGCCGCTCGCCGCGCCGGCGCGGCTCCAGCACCGTCCTGACGGCTCGGCGCTCTCCGGAGGGGAGGTCCAGTGCCGTGCGGGTGCGCAGCGCCCCCGCCGACGGCTCCCACGCGTCGCGGACGACTCCGCGGACGCGGCGGCGCCCGGTGCTCGTGATCAGCAGCTCCGCCTCCGCGCGCTCGCCGAGACGGACGCGATCGGGCACGATGCGCTCGAGGAGGACGGCGCGCGGCGAGCCGGCGACCGCCAGATCGACGCCGACGAGGACGGCCCAGAGACGAGCAGCCAGAGCGCGAGCACGGCGAAGGCGACCTGCGCCCGCCCGCCGAGCAGGACGACGGGGACGAGGCCGACGAGGAGGACGAGGACGGAGCGTCCGGAGAGGTGCACGGATCAGACCGGGACGCGGACCTGCTGCAGGACGCCGCCGAGGACGGCCTCCGTCCGGACGCCCTCGAGCTCCGCCTCCGGCTGGAGCTGGAGGCGGTGCCGCAGGACGGGCAGGACCATGGCCTGCACGTGGTCCGGAGTGATCGAGCCGTAGCCGTTCAGCCAGGCCCACGCCCGTGAGGCGGCCAGCAGGGCCGTCGGCCGCGGGGGCTCGCGCCGAGCTTCACGCTCGGGCTCTCGCGCGTGGCGCGGGCGATGTCGACGATGTAGCCGAGGACGTCGGCTCCGGCTCCGACCCGGCGGACGGAGTCCTGAGCGGCCCGAGCCGCCCCGCGTCGAGCACCGGGTGCACCCCCGCCGCCTGGAGATCGCGCGGATCGAAGCCGGCCGCGTGGCGCGACAGCACCTCGACCTCGACGTCGCGCGGCGGGATCTCGAGCACGAGCTTGAGGAGGAAGCGGTCCAGCTGCGCCTCCGGCAGCGCGTAGGTGCCCTCGTACTCCACCGGGTTCTGCGTGGCGGCCACGAGGAACGGATCGGGGAGGGCGAGGGTGCGCCCGTCGACGCTGACCTGCCGCTCCTCCATCGCCTCGGAGCAGCGCCGCCTGGGTCTTCGGCGGGGTGCGGTTGATCTCGTCCGCGAGCAGCAGGTTCGTGAAGACCGGGCCCTCCCGGAAGGAGAAGCCGGAGGTGGACGCGTCGTAGACGAGCGAGCCGGTGATGTCGCCGGGCATGAGGTCCGGGGTGAACTGCACGCGGCGGGTGTCGAGCCCGAGCGAGAGCGACAGGGCGCGCACGAGGAGAGTTTTCGCGACTCCGGGGACGCCCTCGAGCAGGACGTGCCCGCCGGCGAGGAGGGCGATGAGGAGGCCGGAGACCGCGCCGTCCTGCCCGACGACGGCGCGGCCGACCTCGGTGCGGACGCGGTCGAGCTCTGCGCGCAGCCCGTCCTCGGCGATCGGCGGGAGGGGGGAGTCGGTCATCGGAGGGTGCCTTCCCTGTCGTCGGACGGGGTGCGGAGTCGGGGCGAGGGCGGCGCGGACGGCGCTCTCGAGGCGGAGGAGGGTCGTCGGACGCGCGCACGAGCGACGCGTCGTCGGCGGGCTCGTCCTCGACGAGGAGCCGGCGCAGGGCGACCGGCCGCCGCCGAGCAGTTCGGATGCGCCGCTCACGATCTCGTCGACCCCCGCGGAGGCGGACAGGCCGAGCATCGAGGCGACGCGGCGGAGAGTGCCGATGCGCAGCGCGTCGAGGGCGCGGACGCGGGTGCTCCTCGCGCGTAGAGGCGCGCGCGGCCGCGGGCGGTCTCGCTCGCGT
Source organism: Rathayibacter sp. AC182 (assembly GCF_979253875.1). Taxonomy (NCBI): domain Bacteria; kingdom Bacillati; phylum Actinomycetota; class Actinomycetes; order Micrococcales; family Microbacteriaceae; genus Rathayibacter; species Rathayibacter sp. AC182. Next base: position 172,035 of record NZ_CEEDEK010000002.1, read on the forward strand.
GCACGACGACGGGCAGCGGCTCGACGGCGAGCGGACCGAAGCGGCGTCCCCGCCAGACGGCCGAGGCCACTCCGACGGCCAGCAGCAGGAGGATCACGGGCGTGACCCAGCCGGGAGCGAGATCGGCCGGATCGACGGCGCCCTCGCCGCGCAGATCGTCGAAGCCGACGCGGTACCAGACGAGGCGCTCCTGGGCGCCGAGCAGATTCAGGGCGAGGGCGGCGCGCCCTGCTCGTCGATCGTCCCGTTGCGGAGCACGTCGGCGTCGCCGAGGACCGCGACGTCCGCGCCTCCGGGGCTCGTGCCCGTGACGAGCGCGAAGGCGTCGTCCCCGGTGGGGAAGCAGCCCGTCGCCTCGCCCTCGACGATGCGGTAGGCCCGACCGCCCGCGGGGATCGCCCCGCGCGCGCGGCGGCCCGGACGGCGCAGTCGGCGTCGAGCGACCCGTCCGCGAGCGGACGCCCGCGGACGCCACCCCGGGGAGCAGGGCGTCGAGCGCGGTGGTGGCGGGCGGACGAGCACGATCGAGCCGAAAGCGTCCTCGAGGTCGGCGTACTGCTGCTCGTCGAGCACGGCGTCGGCGTCGTCGACCAGGAGCACCGCGCCGGAGTCCGCGGCCCCGAGCGCCGTGCTCGAGGTCGTCGGCGCGGTCGACGGTCACGCCCCTCGCGCAGCACCTGCGCGACGGCGCGGGACCCGTCCGGGGCGGCGCTGTCGACGTCGAGGTCGGGCGCGAGCGCCGGCGCCCCCGTGGCGACGGTCAGCAGCACGGTGCCCACGGCGACGAGCGCGAGGAGCGCCGCCCACACGCGCCCACGGCGCAGCAGCGCACCGAGGGTCGGGGTGGAGACGGCATCGGTCCGCGCCGTCATCGGGGCCCCCGGGAGCGGATCCGCGGAGAGCGGGAGCGTCGGGTCCGCGACCGCGAGTGCGTCGTCGAGTGCGCGGACGCGGGAGTACTCCTCGAGTCCGCCCGGTCGGTCGAGGTACCGCACTGCATCGAAGTCGTCGGCGGTGCGCCCGAGATCGGCGGCCGATCCGGGAACACGGCCTGGGCGCGGCGGGCGAAGCCGTGCGCGGTCGTGCCCGGGGAGGCGCGGACCAGCGTCCGCTCGTCGAGGGAGCGGACCAGCGCGCGGAACCGCTCGATCACGGCCTCGCTCCAGTCCCCGCGCGCCGCGGCGGCCTCGGCGAGTGCCCGGAGGTCGGCCGACGAGCGCCTCGTCGTCCGCGGCCAGCACCGACCCGCGGAGCGCGCTGCGGCGGCGCAGGCTCGGCCGACCCGCGATCAGCAGCGCGGTGACGACGAGCGCGACGACGACGAGGACCCCGATCACCGCGGCGATCGGGACGGCCGGGCCGTCCGTCGGCACGGTGAGGGACGAGAACCAGTCGCGGACGGCCTGCACCGCCCGGTCGAACCAGCTCGGCTCCGCCGCCCGGTAGCGCGGGTCGGCGAGCTCCTCGAGCAGGGGCGCCGGGCCTCCTCGGCGTCGGGGTCCAGTGCGGTCGCGGGGGCCAGGGCGCGGATCACCGCGGCGTCCGCTCCGGGCCGGGAACGGGTCGGGGGAGTCCAGGCCCGCCGCGCGGTCCTCGACGTGCCGCAGGAGGACGAGGTCGAAGCCCTCGCGGCGCATCCGGCGGTCGAGGTAGGCGAGTCCGGTGACGGCGGCCTGCAGGACCGTGCCGACCGCGCCGATCACGAGTCCGACGGCCAGCGAGAGCAGGGTGACGACCAGCGAGGCGGCGATCTGCGCCTCCGGGTCGGTGGGCGCGCATCAGAGCACCGCCGATCGGCACGAGCAGGCTCAGGGGAGTGGCGACGACCTGTCCCGCGACCTGCACGATGACGAGCATCAGGGCCAGGGCGCCGAAGGTGCGCCAGAACCCGCCGGCGACCAGCGCCCACGAGCGCGCCACGGCACGGCGGAGCGGCTGGCGCTCGATGACCAGGAGGCTCGGCACGAGGGCGAGCTTCGTCCCGATCCAGGCGCCCAGCGCCGTCGCCGATGCCGCCGCGACGAGCAGCACGAGGACGCCGCCGACGATCGCGCCCGCACCCGCGTCCTGCGCGCCCACGACGAAGAGGGGGACCGCGACGGCCACGGCGACGAGGACGAGCAGGGAGAGCCCGATGCCCTGGAGGACCGTCCAGCCGACCAGCGCCCAGAAGCGACCGCGGAGCCGGGCGAGGAGCTGCCTGAGCGTCGGCCTTCTCCGAGCACCGCCCGCGAGACCTCGAGCACCACGAGGCCCTGCACCAGGGCGCCTGTGGCGAGCGAGACGCCCAGGGGGATGAGGGCGGCGAGGATCACGATCGCGATCGAGCCCGCACCCACGGCGTCGCGGTCGGCCGCCTCCGCCTGGTCGATGCGGCCGAGGGCGAGGACGGCGACGACTCCGTAGATCACGAGGGCGAGCACCGAGCCGACCCCGATCAGCAGGGCCGGTCCGAGGTCGTCCGGGGCTGCGGCGCAGCACCTGGAACGGAGCGCCGAGCAGCGTGCCGAAGCCGAGGGGACGCAGCGGCACCAGACCGGCGCGGGGGCGGCGTCCACCCGCTCGCAGCGACCGTGGGCGCGGTGGAGTGCCAGGGGCTCGAGGGTGACCAGGCGCTCGGGGCGACGGGAGCGGGAGGCGCGGCGCGTCGGCTGCGACGGGCGGGCGGTCCTGCGCGCCCGCCTCGTCCGAGGGACCGGAGGGCGGTGGCCAGTGAGCTGCGTCGGTCATCGCTCCCATGCTGGCACAGGCGTGTCCGAGGCTCCTCTCCCGCGTCCCGCCGAACGTCGAGCGGACTCGGTTAGCCTGAGCACATCCGCGCGCGCCCAGGGGGGCCGGCGCGGGAGGAACGAGGAAGACAGGCCCATGAGCGCGCGCATTCTGGTGGTCGACGACGACGCGGCCCTCGCCGAGATGATCGGCATCGTCCTGCGGGCCGAGGACTACGACGTCTCGTTCTGCGCCGACGGCTCGGGTGCTCTGGAGGCCTTCCGCAGGTCCCGCCCCGATCTCCTCCTGCTCGACCTGATGCTGCCGGGGATGGACGGCATCGAGGTGTGCCGCGAGGTGCGCGCCGAGTCGGGCGTCCCCATCATCATGCTCACGGCGAAGTCCGACACCTCCGACGTCGTGCAGGGGCTCGAGTCGGGCGCCGACGACTACATGGTGAAGCCCGCCGATCCCGAGGAGCTCGTCGCGCGATCGACCCGGCTGCGCCCCGCGCAGGTCGCCGCCAACGCCGTGCTGCAGGTCGGCGACCTCAGCCTCGACGTCGCCGGGCACGAGGTGCCGCGGCGACACCCGCATCGGCCTCACCCCGCTCGAGTTCGACCTGCTCCTCGCGCTCGCCTCGAAGCCGCAGCAGGTGTTCACGCGGGAGATGCTGCTCGAGCAGGTCTGGGGCTACCACTACAAGGCCGACACCCGGTTGGTGAACGTCCACGTCCAGCGCTTGCGCGCCAAGGTCGAGAAGGACCCGGACGACCCCCGCATCGTGATGACCGTGCGCGGCGTGGGCTACCGCGCGGGCGCCGTCGCCTCGGCTGACCGTGTCGTCCGCGCGCCGCTTCCCCACGGCCGGCGTCCGGCGCTGGCCTCGGTCGGGTCCTCCGCGTCTGGCGGCGCTCGCTGCAGTTCCGCGCCGTCGCCATCACCGTGCTGCTCAGCGGGATCGCGATCGGATCGACCGGCGCGTACCTCTCGTACAGCATCAGCGACAACCTCTTCCAGTCGCGACTCACGCAGGTCACCGGCGACACCTCGCGGGCGACCCGCGCGGCGCAGGGCTACCTCGACGCGGCCACCGTCTCCACCCGTCAGGACATGGAGGAGGTGATGAGCTCGGTCCGCACCGCCATCCGCGACGCGTCCTCCTCCGCTCTCATCGCGATCGTCCGCTCTCCCGACCAGGAGGCGTCCTCGCTCGCCCCGCAGGACATCTACAACCGCGAGCTGCAGGACGGCATCATCAGCGACGAGCTCCGCCAGCGCGTGCAGGCGGGGTCGGAGGGGCAGTACTGGCAGTCGGTGACCCTCGACGCCGACGGCGACGAGCAGCCCGGCATCCTCGTCGGCTCGACCCTCGAGCTGCCGAGCTCCGCCGGGCGGTACGAGCTCTACATCGGCTACTCGCTGGCCGACGCCGAGCGCACGCTCCAGTTCGTCCAGCAGGTGCTGAACGTCGCCGGGCTCCTGCTGATCCTGCTCATCGGAGCCGTCAGCTGGGTCGTCGTGCGCATCGTCGTGGCCCCGGTGCGCGTCGCCGCCGAGACCAGCCAGCGCCTGGCAGCGGGGGACGTCGACGTGCGGATCCCGGAGAAGGGCGAGGACGTGATCGCGACGCTCGCCCGCTCCTTCAACGGCATGGCCGACAGCCTGCAGGAGCAGATCAGCGAGCTCGCGACCCTCAGCCGCGTGCAGCAGCGCTTCGTCTCGGACGTCTCGCACGAGCTGCGCACCCCGCTGACCACGATGAAGCTCGCGGGCGACGTCCTCTACGACCAGCGCGAGGGCTTCCCGCCCGTGGCCGAGCGCACGGTCGAGCTGCTGCACGGGCAGATCGCCCGCTTCGAGAGCCTGCTCGCCGATCTGCTCGAGATCTCCCGGCACGACGCCGGATCGGCGGAGCTCGAGCTGGAGCCGGTGAACCTGGTCCGCCTCGCCGGCGACGAGATCGACGGGATGCGCGGGATCGCGGAGGCGAACGGGTCGGTGCTCACCCTCTCCGCGCCCGGCGGCTACTTCGACGCCGACATGGACGCGCGCCGCATCCGCCGCATCGTCCGCAACCTCCTCGGCAACGCCATCGAGCACGGCGACGGCCGCGAGATCGTGGTCACCGTCGACAGCAACGCGACGGCCGTGGCGCTCGCCGTCCGCGACTACGGGCACGGCATGAGCTCGGAGGAGGTGGTGCGCGTCTTCGACCGGTTCTGGCGCGCCGATCCCTCCCGCAAGCGCACGCTCGGCGGCACCGGGCTGGGCATGTCGATCGCCCAGGAGGACACCGCCCTGCACCACGGCTGGCTGCAGGTGTGGTCGATGCCGGACCGCGGTGCGTGCTTCCGCCTGACCATCCCCCGGCGCCGGGGCGAGCGCATCGAGTCCTCGCCGCTCCCGCTGCCTCCCGTCGACGCGGGGGAGCAGGCCTTCACCGGCCCGATCGTCATGCCGCCCCTGCCCGAGGCCGTCTCGCGAGCCGGCGCGCCCTGCACGCGCTCGCAGGAACGGCGGCGGTGCTGCTCGCGCTGGTCGGCTGCGCCGGCATCCCGCGCGACGGCGACGTGGGCGTCGGGCGCGCCGACTCCGCGCCGCAGGACCTGCAGTACGACTTCCTGCCCTCCGGTCCGGCGGAGGGCGCGTCCCAGCGCGAGATCCTCACCGGGTTCATCGACGCCGCCTCCAGTCCGCAGAGCAACTACAAGATCGCGCGCGAGTTCCTGTCGGCCGGAGCCGACTGGACGCCGAGCGAGCACGTCACCGTCGACGAGGGGCAGCGCTCGCCGACGCAGCAGTCCTCCTCGACCCTCACCCTCTCGATCACTCCGGTGGCCGAGATCGACGCGACCGGCGTGTACACCGAGGTCGCCTCCACGACCGCGCTGAGCCTCGACTACGGCTTCGTGCAGGAGGACGGGGAGTGGCGGATCAGCTCGCCGCCGAGCGGTGTCGTGATCGACCGCACCACGTTCGAGCAGGTCTTCTCGACCCACGCGCTCTACTTCTTCGACCCCTCCTACACCTACCTCGTGCCCGACCTGCGCTGGTTCGCCTCGCGGGCCGACAGCTCGACCAGCACCACGATCGTCACCGAGCTGCTCCGCGGCCCCACGCCCTGGCTGAGCGATTCCGGCGCGGTCGTGTCCGCCTTCCCGACCGGCACCTCCCTCGCCGCCGAGACCGTGCCGGTCGAGGCGCAGCAGAGCTGTCGTCGACCTGAACCCGGCGGCGCTCGAGGCCGACGAGCGCCAGTGGCGGCTCATGCGCCTGCAGCTCAGCCGTGCCCCGGCTCCGTCTCGAACGTCACCGGAGTGGCGCTCTCGGTCGAGCAGAACCCGATCGAGGTGCCCGCCGAGGTGAGCGGGCTGCCGATCAGCCCCCGCGTCGACACGCGCCCCTCGTGCTCACCGACGACGCGTTCGGCTTCCTCGGATCGGCGGGCCTCACCGAGACCGCGGTCTCGGACCGGGTGCGCGCGCTGTCGCCGTCGGCCGTCGCGCTGGGGAGCAGCGGGGTGCCGACTCCGAGGCCGCGGCGGCGGTGCTCTCCGCGGCCGGGGTCTCGCTCGTGGCCCCCGAGCAGCCGGACGTCCTGCTGGACGCCCGCGCGGGGCTGACGGCGCCCGCCATCGACCCGTTCGGCTACGTGTGGTCCGTGCCCTCGGCCGCGCCGAACCAGCTGGTGGCCTACGCCCCCGACGGCGCCGGCTCCTTCCAGGTGGCGACGGCCTGGTCCGAGGTCGAGACCTCGCCTCGCTGTCGGTGTCGACGGCAGCCGGATGCTCGCCCTCGTCCAGGACGGGCAGCAGGCCTCCATTCTCGTCGCGGGCATCACGCGGTCGGCGAACGGGGATCCCGTGGCGGTCGGCGAGCCCGTCGTCCTCTCCTCGACGCTCGGCACCGCGGTCACCGCGGGCTGGACGGAGGCTCGACGTCGTGTCGGTGGTGCGCGCGTCCACGGGCGAGGACGCCGTCACGCTGCAGGACCAGCTCGGCGGCGGATCCGGCGCCGCTGGGCACCACGACCGGTGCGCGCCAGATCGCCGCGGGCAACGCGACCACGCAGATCCGCATCCTGGCCGAGGGCGGCGAGCTGCGGCAGCAGCGCGGATCCGCCTGGCAGACGATCGCGACCGACGTCCGCCTCCTGGCGACGCAGACCGGCGTGGGTCCTGAGCGCTCCTCCCCAGGACGTGCTCCACGACGGAGCGGACCCGGTGGCGCGTGGCGTCCGTCGCCGAGGCGGCATCCTCGGCGGGATGCTCCGCTCCCGGCTCCTCGACGCAGCCCGGCCGTCGTGCTCCCCGTCGACTGCCCTGCATGCGGTCGGGCGGCGACGACAGCCCCCTGCCCCGAGTGCGCCCTCGCCCTCGCCCGGCTGCCGATGCCGCCTCCGCGACTGGATCGGTCCCGCGGGGCGGCCGCTCGCGGTCTTCGCGGGAGTGCCGCACGAGGGCACCGCTCGCCGCCTGGTCGTCGCGCTGAAGGGGAGGAGGGGCGCACCGACGCGGCGCACCCGCTCGCCGCCCGCCTGCGTCCGGCGCTCGCCCCTCGCGCTGGCCGGCCGGCCGGCGCCGCTCGTCGCTCCGCCGGGATCGCACGGCCGCCGCGTGAAGCGCGGCTACGACCCGGTCGACCCGGTGGCGCGCCTGCGGCGGACGCGCTGCGCATCGCGGTCCGCCGCGTCCGCCGATCCGTGGACCAGGTCGGGCTCGACCGGATCGAGCGCAGAGGCAACCTCGACGGCGCGTTCCGGGCGGGGCGGTTCCCTCGTCGGCGTGGAGGTGGTCCTCGTCGACGACGTGGTCACCTCGGCGCGCGACGCTGCTCGAGATCCGGCGCGCGGTCGAGGCCGCGGGCGGAACCGCACGCGCCGCTGCGGCGCTGGCGGCGACGCCACTGCGCTCCGAGCATCCGATCCGCAGACGACCCCGGCGACTCCGAGGCGCGGTGCGGTGAACTTCCGGTGACGCTTCGGTGACGGGGCCCACGCTCGGGTGCACGGCGTGAACGGTCCGCTCGGAGAAAGGCGAGCACGCCGTACTCCTCGACTGGGAGTGTTGTCGCGGGCATCGACATCACAGGACGCAACTTGGGCATCGCCGGATCGCTTCCGCGCGTACGCGACGGAGAAGTCGGAGAAGGTGGCGCACCTCGCCGACCGGGCGCTCGCGCTCGAGATCAGGGCGAGCCGTCACAGCGAGTCCAAGGGCGCGAGCGGTGGCGACCGCGTCGAGCTGACGCCTGATCGGCAAGGGCCCGGTCGTCCGGGCGGAGGCCGACGGCGCGGACAAGTACGCGGCGTTCGACGTGGCCCTCGGTCGGCTGCTGGAACGCGTGCGACGAGCCAAGGATCGGAAGAAGGTCCATCGGGGCCAGCATCGCCCCACGTCCCTGCGGGACGCCGCTGCCGCCGACTTCAGCGGAGTCGGCATCCAGCCGGCCGACGCCGCCGTCCTCGAGGCCGTGAGCACCGGGGTGATCCCGGTGCAGAGCCCGCCCGCGGAGGCGGTCGACGACGTCGAGGAGGAGCCGTACTGCCCCGTCGTCATCCGCAAGAAGGTCTTCGCCTCCGTCTCGATGAGCGTCGACGACGCCGTCGACTACATGGAGCTCGTCGGGCACGACTTCTACCTCTTCATCGACTCGGACTCGGGTCGGGCCGAGCGTCGTCTGCTCGCCGCAAGGGCTGGGACTACGGAGGTGATCTCCCTCGGCGACGAGGCGGACGAGCCCGCGCAGCAGGCCGCGGGCTGAGTCGCACCTCCTCGGACGGGCCCCGGTGCGCAGCACCGGGCCCGTCCTCGTCCGCCGGTCCGTGCGTCCGCCGAGGGCGGACGCGTCCTCGGCCCGCGTCCGGCGCTCCGCGACTGAGCCGGTCGCGGTCCGCGCTCTGGCGCCGGGCGCCTGTCTTCTACGTTTTGGAGTACCCCGTGGCCTCAGTTCTCGAAAAGGTCCTTCGCGTCGGGGAGGGGCGGATCATCCGCCGCCTCCGAGGGCTACGCGAAAGCCGTCGACGCCCTCGAAGAGGACTTCACGCACCTCAGCGACGAGGAGCTGAAGAACGAGACCGTCGAGCTGCGCGAGCGCTACTCGAACGGCGAGTCCCTCGACGACCTGCTGCCGGAGGCGTTCGCCGCCGTCCGCGAGGCGTCCCGGCGCACCCTGGGCCTGCGCCACTTCGACGTCCAGCTCATGGGCGGGGCGGGCCTGCACCTCGGCAACATCGCCGAGATGAAAGACCGGCGAGGGCAAGACCCTCGTCGCGACCCTCCCGGCGTACCTCAACGCCATCGCCAGCCGGGGCGTCCACATCGTCACGGTCAACGGCCTCCTCGCGTCGTACCGGTCGGAGCTGATGGGGCGCGTCTTCCGCGCCCTCGGCATCGACGACCGGCGCCATCCTGGCGGGCCAGACCCCCGAGCAGCGCCGCGAGCAGTGCGCCGCCAGACATCGCCTACGGCACCGGGCAACGAGTTCGGCTTCGACTACCTGCGCGACAACATGGCGTGGCAGGCGCAGGACATGGTCCAGCGCGGGCACTTCTACGCGATCGTCGACGAGGTCGACTCGATCCTGATCGACGAGGCGCGCACCCCGCTGATCATCTCCGGCCCCGCGTCGGGCGAGGCGGAGCCGCTGGTTCTCGGAGTTCGCGGGGCTCGCCAAGCGCCTCGTCGAGGGCGAGGACTACGAGGTCGACGAGAAGAAGCGCACCGTGGGCGTGCTCGAGCCCGGCATCGAGAAGGTCGAGGACTACCTCGGCATCGACAACCTCTACGAGTCGGCCAACACCCCGCTCATCTCCTTCCTCAACAACTCGATCAAGGCCCGAGCCCTGTTCAAGAAGGACAAGGACTACGTCGTGCTGAACGGCGAGGTCATGATCGTCGACGAGCACACCGGGCGCATCCTCGCCGGCCGCCGCTACAACGAGGGCATCCACCAGGCGATCGAGGCGAAGGAGGGCGTGCAGGTCAAGGCCGAGAACCAGACCCTCGGGCGACCGTCACGCTGCAGAACTACTTCCGCCTCTACTCCAAGCTCTCGGGGATGACCGAACCGCCGAGACCGAGGCGCTGGAGTTCATGGCGACGTACAAGCTCGGTGTCGTCCCGATCCCGACGAACCGCAAGATGCAGCGCATCGACAACCCGGACCTCGTCTACAAGAACGAGCAGGTCAAGTTCGAGCAGGTCGTCGAGGACATCGTCGAGCGCCACGCGAAGGGCCAGCCCGTCCTCGTGGGCACCACGAGCGTCGAGAAGAGCGAGTACCTCTCGCGCCTGCTCGCCAAGAAGGGCGTGCGGCACGAGGTGCTGAACGCGAAGAACCACGCGCGGGAGGCGGCCATCGTCGCCCAGGCGGGTCGCCTCGGCGCCGTCACGGTCGCCACCAACATGGCCGGCCGCGGCACCGACGTCATGCTCGGCGGGAACGCCGAGTTCCTGGCCGTCGCCGAGATGACCGCCAAGGGCCTCAGCCCCGTCGACACTCCCGACGACTACGAGGCGGCGTGGGACGACGTCTTCAAGGGCGTCAAGGCGAAGGTCGCCGAGGAGGCCGAGAAGGTCCAGGCCGCCGGCGGCCTCTACGTCCTCGGCACCGAGCGCCACGAGTCGCGCCGCATCGACAACCAGCTTCGCGGCCGCTCCGGCCGTCAGGGCGACCCGGGGGAGAGCCGCTTCTACCTCTCGCTCACCGACGATCTCATGCGCCTGTTCAACTCCGGCGCGGCCGAGGCGCTCATGGGCCGCGGCAACGTCCCGGACGACATCGCCATCGAGTCGAAGGTCGTGTCGCGCGCCATCCGCAGCGCGCAGTCGCAGGTCGAGGCGCGCAACGCCGAGATCCGCAAGAACGTCCTCAAGTACGACGACGTCCTGAACCGCCAGCGCGAGGCGATCTACTCCGACCGCCGCCACATCCTCGAGGGCGACGACCTGCACGAGCGCACCCAGAAGTTCTTCGTCGACGTGATCGACGAGATCCTCGAGGTGCACACCGGCCAGGGCAACGGCGACGACTGGGACTTCGACGCCCTCTGACCGAGCTCAAGACCCTCTACCTGATCAGCCTCACGATCGACGAGGTCGTGCAGGAGGCGGGCAGCCGAGGGCGCATCGTCAGCGAGTTCATGCGCCGCGAGATCCTCTCGGACGCCAAGCTCGCCTACCAGCGCCGCGAGGACCAGCTGGGCCTGCCGGCCATGCGCGAGCCCGAGCGCCGCGTCGTGCTCTCGGTGATCGACCGCCGCTGGCGCGACCACCTCTACGAGATGGACTACCTCAAGGACGGCATCGGCCTGCGTGCCATGGCGAAGCGCGACCCGCTGGTCGAGTACCAGCGCGAGGGCTTCGCCCTGTTCCAGCAGATGATGGGGCAGATCCGCGAGGAGACCGTCGGCTTCCTGTTCAACCTGGAGGTCGAGGTGACGCAGAAGCAGGGCGAGGTCGCCGGAGTCGCGGCGAAGGGCTCGCCGAGCCCGCCCCGGTCGAGAAGCCGAGCTACTTCGGCTCCGAGCGACTCGGGCGGAGTCGAGGTGCGCGACCAGCGGCAAGGTGCAGCAGGCGGCTACCGCCAAGGCGCGCGCGGCCGAGGCCCGCGCGGCACTGCCCGAGGGCGAGGCCGAGGACGCGGCGACCACCGGCGCGTTCGGTCAGCAGACTCCGCCGGACGACGACACTCTGCCAACCGCCAGGAGCGCCGCGCGCAGTCCAAGCGCCGCTGAGGCCTCGCGCCGCAGGCCCCGTCCCCGCTCGTGCGGCGGGCGGGGCTCAGGTGTCTTCGGCGGTCGTCCTGAGCACGTTGACGGCGGTCGCACGCCACCGGGCGTCCATGCCCTCGAGACGGATGGCGACGGCGCGGGTGCGCACCGGGTTGTGCACGAGGATCACCGCTTCGACCACCTGTCGCGTGGCCTCGACATCACCACCCTCCCGACGGTGAACGGGATGTAGTGCGCCGGACGGCCCTGGAGGCCTGGCGCGCGGCCAGGACGACGCGCTTGTGCAGATGCCGGTAGACGTCGTCCGTCAGCCAGCGCGCGATCTGGTCGATGTCACGGGAGCCCGCGAGGATCTCGACGACCAGCAGGGTCAGGCTCGACAGGATCGGCCTGGATCGGGGAGCTGGCCCGCGTCGCCGGCTGGGCGGCGAAGAACACCGCCGTCGGGGTGGACGGGGTGAGGGGCTCCAGGGGGAGGGAGCGGTAGTCGAAGGCGTGCGAGGGGCGGCTCATGCGGAGTGCTCCGAGGTGGAACGGAGCGATCCATGGGTCGGGTCACCTTTCTGCTCGGGCGGTGCGGATCGCGCTCAGGGTCAGGCGCGAGGGGACGCCCCATCGAAGCAGTCGAGCGATGCTCACCTCCTGTGCCGACGCGCCACTGTGGATAACCAGGCGCGCAACGGCGCAGGTGCGGTGACCAGGAGCGCCCCGTGGGCCGGATCGAGACCACCGGCGCCCGGATGAGCCGCTCCCGTCGGCGTCCGCGCTCCTCGGCTCCGGTCGCCCGGGAGGCCGGCGGTCAGCACCCGGCCTCGATGGACCCGCTCGCGCATCCGCCGGGAGCGCCGCGCGCAGCACCCGGAGTCAGGCCGCGGCACTCGCACGAGCGCCGACACGAATCCGCCGGCGAAGGAGCTCGCCGAGGCCGATCGTGGTGGGCCTGGTCCGTCTCGGAGGACGAGGGCCGGAGGCAGGCAGGCGTCGCCGTCGGCCCCGACGAGCGCGCAGACCCGCTCACCGCCCGGCCGGACGGGCAGGCGCGACATCCGGTCGTAGTCCTCCACCGTGATCGCGTCGCCGAGGAGGGCGCGTGCTCGCCATCCGCACGCCACCCGCGAGGGCCTCCTCGATAGCGCTCGGCGCCGACCCCGACGGCGGCCGACCAGTGCCGGGTGTGCACGACGAGCACGGGACCCTCCCGGTCACGGGAGCCGAGTGCGGAGGAGGCGACGGAGAGGGCGGCGACCACCGCCTCCGGGTCGAGGAGGTCGAGGGGCCGCCCGAGCAGTGCCTGCAGCTCGTCCTCGTTCATGCTCACCACGTCCACGCGGCGCAGCAGAGCCGCCCGCGCCCGCTGCTGGAGCGCGGGCAGGTGGAACCCGGCGTCCTCGTAGATCACCACGGCGTCGCGCGGGAGCGCTCCGAGACGGCGGACGATCGTGCGCAGGCGCTCGTCGAGAACGGCCATGTCCTGGATGCTGTTGAATCCCGAGATCAGGAGCACCTGCGCGTCCGTCAGGACCTCGCCGAGCCCCTCGGCGATCCGCAGCTCCCGGTTCGGCGGGTCGTTCGAGACGATCACCCGGTTCGGATGCGGTAGCCCGAGCACGTCCGTCCCCAGCTCGCACCGTCGCTCCGCGCGGGAACTGCACGATGAGGTGCGGATCCGTGCCGTCCTCGACGGTCGCCCGAGACGGAGTCGTTGCCCGCCGGCAGGAGTCGGCGCACCTCGTCGTCGATGCTGACGAGGTGCTGGGTCGCCACGAGCCCGTGCACCGCGAGGGCGTAGCCGGCGCGGATCCCCGTGCCGCCGAGAGTGGTCCGGAAGGGGAACCGTCGCGCGACCTCCTCGACGATGCGGGAGGAGGAGGCGAATCTTCTCCTCCCGCACCGTCGGCGAGGAACGCGAGGATCGTGACGACCAGGTCCCGCTCGGAGGCGATCTCCGCGGTCCTGGGTCAGCTCGTCCCGGCGGATCCCGTAGTCGTCCACGAGCGCCTGGACGACGGAGTCGTCCCAGTCGATCTCGTAGTCGACGGTCCCGCCGAGGCCGAGCACGATCCTCTCGTTCACGCTGTCCTCCGGCCCAGTAGAGCGAGGCCTTGCCGGCGGAGCCGAACAGGTCGATCTTCTCGGCCGCGGTCTCCTTCATGGCGGCGATGGACGGCGGCTGGATGGTGTTGGGCTCGCGGACCGAGGGATCGAGCAGGACCTTGCGCGCATCCGCTTGTGGTACGCGGCCTTGATGTCGTGCAAGCCCGAGATGTTGATCTTGTTCACCCCGCGCTTCACCGACTCGGGCGATCTCGGCGTCCGGGTTGTTCGACCCGCCGTGCAGGACGAGCGGCACGGCGACCCGCTTCTTGATCTCGGCGAGGAGGCCGAGCTTGAGCGCCGGCTTCATCGAGGCCGGGTACAGCCCGTGGCTCGTGCCGATGGCGATGGCCAGGCTGTCGACCCCGGTCGACGCCACGAAGTCGACCGCTTCGTCCGGCTCGGTGTAGATGATGTTCGCGGCGCCGTCCTCCGCCTCGTTGTCGGTCTTGCCGATCGCGCCGAGCTCGCCCTCGACCGACACTCCCACCGCGTGCGCGGCGTCGACGACGCCGCGCGGTGATCGCCACGTTCTCGTCGTACGGCAGCATCGAGCCGTCGATCATGACGGAGGTGAAGCCCGACTTGATCGCGAGCAGCACCTGCTCGTAGGTCGCACCGTGGTCGAGGTGGATCGTGACGGGGACGCTGGAGCGGTGCGCGCGGGCGATGATCGAGTGCAGGATGTCCACTCCGGTGTGGCTGAGCTCATCGGGGTGGATCGCGATGAGCAGGGGCGACTCCTTCCTCGCTGATCTCCTCGAAGAGCCCGGTCATCATGGCGTCGTCGCCGGACGTTGAACGCCGGGACGGCGAACCCGTTCGCGTTCGCGACGTCCAGCAGATCTTTTCCGGATACAAGCATTCTCTGACAGTCCTTCTCGTGAGGGTGGCGATGGGTTCCGAGCGCGCGGTCGCGCGACTCAGCTCTTTGATCGGCCCCGGCGGTCATGCCGCCGATGAAGTACCGCTGGAAGAAGAGGAAGAGGAGGAGGACGGGAACGCATCCGAGGATGCTCATCGCCATCATCTCGTTCCACTCGTAGGAGTTCTGGCCCATGAGCAGCTGGATGCCGATGGGCACCGTGCGCATGTCGTCGGTCCTGGCGAGGGTGAGCGCGAAGAGGTACTCGTTCCACGCGATCATGAAGGCGGTAGATGCCGACCGAGACGATCCCGGGGATCGCGATCGGCACCAGGATCCGCCAGAGCACGGTCATGGGACCCGCTCCCGTCCATGCGCGCCGCCTCGTCGAGGTCGCGCGGGAGGGTGTTGAAGTAGCCGGTCAGCATGATGATCGCGTAGGGCAGGGTGAAGACCAGGTAGGTGAGGATCAGCCCCTGGGTAGGTGTTGTAGAGGCGCAGCGCTCACCATCAGCCCGGTGCCAACGGGATCAGCAGCGTGATAGGCGGCACCGCCTGGATGCTGACGATGACGACGTTGATCGGCCGCTTGAAGCGGAACTCGTACCGGCTGAACGCGTAGGAGGCCAGGATCGCGACGACGAGCGTCACGACGACGACCGCGAGTGCGACGACGTAGCTGTTGACGAAGAAGCGCACCTTGGTCGGATCGCCGAGGATCCCCGCGTAGGCCGAGAAGGAGAACGTGTCGGTGATGAGCCGGGGCGGGTACCTCGAAGATCTCGGTGTTCGATTTGGAACGAGCTCGCGGCCATCCAGAGGATGGGCAGCCCGGCGAAGGCGGCACCGATCAGGAGGAGTATCCAGACTCCGGCCTTGGCGGCGATCAGCTTCGGCGTGCGCACGGGCGGTCGCGGTGCGGTGGCGGTCACGTCAGTCCCTGGCTTTCTGGTTCCGGCACGTAGAAGACGGCGAGCACCATGGTGAGGAGGAGGATCAGGACGGCGCGCTGGCCGAGGCCACCGAGAACTCGTACCGGCCGAACGCGAGCTTGTAGGTGTGGGCGCCGAGCATCTCGGTCGCGTCGATCGGTCCGCCGCCCGCGGTCATCCAGATCAGGGCGAACTGCTGAGAGGTCCAGATGATGTCCAGGACCGACATGCTGATGATGATCGGCTTGAGCTGAGGGATGGTGACGTTCCAGAAGCGCCAGGAGCCTCGCTCCGTCGACCTTCGCCGCCTCGTAGAGGTCGTGCGGGAT
Source organism: Rathayibacter sp. AC182 (assembly GCF_979253875.1). Taxonomy (NCBI): domain Bacteria; kingdom Bacillati; phylum Actinomycetota; class Actinomycetes; order Micrococcales; family Microbacteriaceae; genus Rathayibacter; species Rathayibacter sp. AC182. The sequence goes on from NZ_CEEDEK010000002.1 coordinate 187,701, forward strand.
GCCCTGCAGTCCCGCCAGGAGCGTGATCATGTGCGAAAGGAGTAGCCCGCCCAGATGTTGATGAATCGTCACCGCGAGCAGCGCGGTCGCGGGGGAGGCGAGCCATTCGACACCCGTGTCGGTCAGCCCGAGCGAGATGAAGCGCGTAAAGCTGAGGACGCCGCCGGGGCCGAGCAGGAGCCGCCAGAGCACCGCGATGATCGCGACGGTGAAGAGCCACGGCAGCACGTAGACGACCTCGGAACAGCGACTTCGCCAGGGTCGGGACGAGCGGCGAGTTCAGCAGCATCGCGAACCCGAGTCCGAGGACGAGGGTAGCGCGACGCTCACGCCGACGAAGACGATGGTGTCGCCGGTGGCCGTGCGGAGCTTCTCGATCGCCGAGTACCTCGACGTAGTTCGCGATCCCGACGAACACGGGCTTCGGATTCGTGATCACGTTGTCGAAGAACGAGTAGCCGATCACCAGCAGCACCGGCACGAGCATGAGGACCAGCATCACGATCGCCGCGGGCGCGAGGTACAGGTACGGCGCGAGGCCGCGCAGGGACCGGCGCCCGGCCGGAGCGGGGCGGGCGCGCCCGGCGGCGGGACGCGGGGGAGTGCTCAGCAGGGAGACCACGGCGCTCCTCCCTTCTGTCTGCGGCAGTAGGGTGGTCGGTCGCCGCGGGGTGGGACCCCCGCGGCACGAATCGCGGGCCGGATGCGGCACGGCTCAGAACTCGCCGAGCCAGGCTTCCTCGGGACTTTCTCCAGCGCTTCGTCGACGCTCTGATCGCCGTTGTAGGGCTGCTTGCAGCTGCTCGGCGAACTCGCGCATCAGCTGCTCGGCGATGCGGGGAGCTCCGACGAACTCGCTCGCCGGGTAGCCGGCCGAGTAGATGTCGAACGCCTGCTGGTACAGCGGGTCGCTGTCCGAGAAGTCGGGCGTCGAGGCGGTGTTGCCGGGGAAGTAGGCGTTCGCCAGCGTCGACAGCTCGGAGTTGGTGTCGGCGCTCATCAGGAACGACACGAGCTTCGCGGCCTCGGCCGGGTGCTCGCTGCTGGCCGAGACCCCGATGCCCCAGGAGGCGTAGGGGATGCCGCGCTCGCCGTGCTGGAAGCCGTCCTCCGCCGGGATGGCGGAGATGCTGAACTTCAGGTCGGGGCTGGACTCCCGGATGGTGGCGATGTGCGAGAGGGAGTCGATCATCATGCCGACGCGTCCGTTCGTGAACTCCTCGACCTTGTCCTGCTCCTTCATCGTGGCGGCTCCCGGAGCCGATCACGCCCGCCTCGTCGAGGCCGGCGATGTACTCGATCGCGCTGGTGACGTCGGCGTTGGTCAGACCGGGCTTCCCGTCGGCCAGCATGCTCCTGCCGGAGGCCCAGACCCACGACACGATCGTTCTGGATGCCGTTGGGCGCATCGCTCGAGAGCGGCAGCACCCAGCCGCTCGTGGGTGCCGCCGAGGGCGGCAGATCGCCTTCGCCGCCGCTCTCGAACTCGCTCCGGGTCGACGGTGGAGCGGTGACGCCCGCCTTCGGCGAGGAGAGCGTCGTTGGTGAAGAGCGGGTAGACGAAGTTGACGACCGGGACCGGTGGCGGTCTTCCCGTCGACGACGACCGTCGAGGAGAGCTTCGCGCCTCGCCGAAGCCCGCGTCGGCGAGCGAGCGGGCTGAGATCCGCGAGAGCGCCCTGCTTGGCGAAGTCGTTGATCCACGCACCGTCCAGCCCCACGACGTCCGACACGGTGCCGGCGGCGGCTCCGGCGAAGAGCTGCTCCTTCGTCGAGGCGTAGGGGCCGCCCAGCAGGTCGACCGTGATGCCGGGGCCCGCCGCCTCGAACTCGTCCAGCGAGTCCGCGGAGGGCGCCGTCCGACAGCTCGGGCTCCCACCACTGCGCGAATTCGAGGGTCACGTCGCTCCCCGACCTCGGAGGCACCGCCGCCCTGGCTGCAGCCGGTGATCATCGTCGCGGCGAACGCCGCGCTGACGGTGAAGACGACGGGTTTTCCAGATGCGAGCACCTTTGCTCATGTCACTCCCGCAACTCTGCAGTTGTCTGCTGTTGCGTGCGCATTCATGCGCTTGTCTTCTGCGAAGGTAACCAGCGCCGCTAAGGAACGCAAGAACAAGCGCAGGAAACTCCTCGATGCGCCACAGATGCCGAGCAAAGGCGTGGACACCGCGGACGGGGCGCCCGAAGTTGCGTGTTCCCGCGCCCGGTGTTAGACAACCCCCATGCCCGACACCGACGACTCGTCCTTGGTCACCGACCAGCCCTCCGGCTCCCCGCCGGGAGGAAGGCCGGATCTGGCGGCGTACGTGGCAGAGAGCGGGAGAGGTGACCGTGGCCGCGCCTCGCCCGCCGGTTCTCGGTCTCGGCCGACACGGTGCGCCGCGATCTCGACCAGCTCGACGCCGACGGCTACCTCGTCCGCACCCACGGCGGTGCCGTCAGCCTGTCGGTGATGCCGGCGACGGAGAAGCGCCTCGACGTGCGCCTGAGTCTGCAGCGCGGGGCCAAGGAGCGGATCGGGCTCCCTGGCCGCCGGACTGGTCGACAACGGATCCGTCGTCATGATCAACGCCGGCAACGACGTCGCTCGCGGTCGTCCGGCACCTCCACGACCACCGCGAGCTGACGATCGCGACCAACAACCTGCGCGTCCCCGCCGAGATCGGGTCGAAGGTCTGCCGCGATCTGTTCGTGTTCGGAGGGGCCGTCCGGCTCGGCGGGCAGTCCACCGTCGGCCCCGCCGGCTTCGCGCACTCCGACTCCGGCAGCTCGGTCGACTCTCCACCGCGACATCGGCCTCATCTCGGTCGGCGCCGTCTTCCCCGGCCGAGAGCGGCTGCTCGACGAGCAACCTGGCCGAGGGCGTGATGATGAGCGAGATGATCGCGCGGTGCGAGCGCGTCGCGATCCTGGCCGACCAGACCAAGCTCGGCCGGACCCTCTTCGCGCAGGTGGCCGCGCTGGAGCGGGCGGACTACCTCGTCACGGATGCGCCTCCGCCGCCCGAGGCTCGCGGAGGCGCTCAGGGAGAAGGGCGTCCGCGTCGTCCTCCCCGCGACTCCCGCCGGCCGGGGGGCCTGACTCCCCGCGAGGACTCCGCGGGGCGTCGTCGCCACGGCTCGGATCCGCGGGCGGCGCAACGGCGGCGGCGGCCCCTCCAGACCGCCTCGGACGCCTCGACTCCGAGCGCCTAGGCTGGCCGTCGTGTCGACCCTCAGTGATCTCGTCCCCGCCCACGGCCGCTCCACGGACGCGGACGTCGAATGGCTCCACCTCCTGGTCGGCGACGCCCAGCTGCTCGCCGACCTGGCCTTCGCCGACATCGTGCTGCGGGGTAGCCCACCGCGGACGACAGCTTCGTCGCGGTCGCGCACGCGCGCGCCCTCCAGCGCGGCGACGCTGTTCTACCGCGACTTCGTCGGCCAGCGGATCAAGTCGGAGTGGCGCGCGCAGGTCGTCGAGGCGTTCGAGTCCGCGCGCATCGTCGACACCTCCGCTCCCGACTGGTTCGAGGAGACCCCGACCCGCGTGCGGGCCGTGCCGGTCATCCGCCGCCTGGGCGCGTCGAACCCCGAGACCACCGAGCGGCCGATCGCCGTCGTCACCCGCCACACGAACCTCAGCGAGACGCGCACCCCAGCCGTCAGGAGCTGACGTTCAACGACTGCGCGAACGACCTGTTCTCGATGATCGCGTCGGGCGACTTCCCGATCTGGGCGCTCCTCGACCGGCCCCCGCCGAGGCGCGCCGCGCGCTCCGACGGGCTCATCCGCCTCGACGTCGACGGCATCACGACGTTCGCGAGCCCCAACGCCCTCTCGGCGTTCAACCGCATCGGCTTCGTCGACGAGCTCGAGGGAGTCCCTCGCCGAGGTGACGACCGGCCTCATCCAGGGGAAGCTCGTCATCGACGAGTCCCTGCCCCTCGTCGTCACCGGGCGCGCGCCGTGGCGCACCGACATCGAGGCCCGCGGAGTGACGGTGGCTGCGCGCCATCCTCATCCGCGATCGCGGCGAGCGGGTCGGTGCCGTCGTCCTCTGCCGCGACGTCACCGAGCTGCGCCACCAGGAGCGCGAGCTCATCACCAAGGACGCGACGATCCGCGAGATCCACCACCGGGTCAAGAACAACCTGCAGACCGTCGCGTCGCTGCTGCGGATCCAGGCGCGCCGGACCCACTCCGATCTCGCACGCGAGGCGCTCACGCAGGCCTGCGCCGCGTCGCCGCCATCGCCGTCGTGCACGACACCCTGTCGGAGGGTCTCAACCAGGACGTCGACTTCGACGCGGTGTTCGACCGCGTCCTGATGCTCATCGCCGAGGTCGCCTCGACGCACAACACGACCGTGCACCCCAAGCTCAGCGGGAGCTTCGGCAACCTGCCGAGCGAGTACGCGACTCGCTCGCCCTGGCGCTGACAGAGCTTCGTCACGAACGCGGTCGAGCACGGTCTCGCCGGACGCGAGGGCGACGTCGAGATCGTCGCGACGCGCAACGACGACGTGCTCACGGTCAAGGTCCGCGACACGGGGGTGGGCCTGCCCGAGGGGGAAGGTGGGCTCGGGCCTCGGCACGCAGATCGTGCGCACCCTCATCCAGGGCGAGCTCGGCGGCACGATCGACTGGCACGCTGGTCGGCCGCGGCACCGAGGTCACGATCGAGGTGCCGCTGCGCTGGCTGGCCCGCTCCCGCGACTGACGCGTCGGCCCGGGAAGCAGCGACCCCCGTCGCCAGGGGCGAGCGGGGGTCGGGAGCTGCGGGCCGCCGGGCGGCCGGGGCGCCCAGGAGGCGCGGCGGGCGCGGGCGGCGCGGCGCTTGAGGGCGCGGCGCTCGTCCTCGCTGAGGCCGCCCCACACGCCCGAGTCCTGTCCGGTCTCGAGCGCGTACTGGAGGCAGACCTCGGTGACGGTGCACCGGGCGCACACCGACTTCGCCTTCTCGATCTGGTCGACCGCGGGTCCGGTGTTCCCGACGGGGAAGAAAAGCTCGGGGTCAGCGGTGAGGCAAGCGGCCTTGTCGCGCCAGTCCATGCAGGTGCTCCTTGTGGGAAGGCGTGCGTGGAGGAACCACGCAGTGTTCGGGTGAATGATCGAGTCACGCCGACGATCGACCTCGGAGGCGGACGGCACGAGCGCACTCACCGGCGCACGCCACGAGGCCTCACGCGGCTGCGCAAGGCGGTTCGGGGGTGGTGGACGGGGTGGCGCTCGATTCATCCGGACGAGCTCACCCGTGTCGCGATCGGGCCTCGCGGCTCGACAGGATCGGGTTGTTCACATCTGCGGAAACCCACGACCCTGTGAGCGGTGAAACGAACTCAAGTAGCCTCTCATGGTGGCTCACCCGAATCAAGAGTCCTGGATGGGATGTGGCTGTGATCACTGATGGGAACGGCACTCCGACCGGCTCGAAGAGCGCTGGGCGTCCTCTCGGGCTCCTGGTGCTCATCGCGATCCTCGGCCTCGAGACGCTCGCGGTCGCTCTGCTCGGGGTGGCTCCTGCTCGAGCTGCTCACCACCCGTCCGGACGCCGCCGGGCGGCGGCATCGCCATCGTGGTGCTCGGTCTGATCGCCCTGGGCTGGGCCGCGGCGACCACCCTCGGTGCGATCCGCCGACGCAGCTGGATGCGCGGCTCCGCCCTGACGATGCAGCTCGTGCAGATGGCCGTCGCGCTCGGCGCCTTCCAGGGGCAGTACGCCGCACCCGACATCGGCTGGGCGCTGCTGGCTCCCGCCCTCGCCGCCACCGCGATGATCTTTCCTCCCGAGCGTCGTGGCCGCGACCCGCCGCGACCCCGCCTAGCGCCGGGCGCCCGGCGGTGTCAGGCTGAGGAGTCCTGTCCCCGACACGAAGGCTCCTCCATGCAGCACACCCGACTCGGCTCCAGCGGTCTCCAGGTCTCCTCCATCATCCTCGGCTGCGATGAGCTACGGCGTCTCGGACCGGGGGGCGCACGCCTGAGCATGGGCGAGGAGGAGTCGCGGCCCTTCCTGCGCCGCGCGCTCGAGCTCGGCATCACGACCTTCGACACGGCGGACATCTACTCCGACGGCACGAGCGAGGAGATCGTCGGGCGCGCGCTCGCCGACTTCGCGGTCCGCGAGGAGGTCGTCATCGCCACGAAGGTCCACGGACGGATGCGCCCGGGCCCAACGGCGGTGGACTCTCGCGTCGGCACATCCTGAGCGCGATCGACGACAGCCTGCGCCGGCTCGGCACCGACTACGTCGACCTCTACCAGATCCACCGCTGGGACCCCAAGACGCCCATCGAGGAGACGATGGAGACGCTCCACGACGTCGTGCGCTCGGGCAAGGCGCGCTACATCGGTGCCTCCGAGCATGTGGGCATGGCAGTTCGCGAAGGCCCAGTACACGGCCGACCTCGGCGGCTGGACGCGCTTCGTGTCGATGCAGGACCAGTACAACCTGATCCAGCGCGAGGACGAGCGCGAGCTGCACCCGTTCTGCGTGGACCAGGGCGTCGGTGTGATCCCGTGGTCGCCGCTCGCCCGCGGTCGTCTGACCCGCGACTGGGACGAGACGACCGGGCGCACCGAGACGGACCTGTACGGCAAGACGCTCTACCACCAGCAGGAGGAGGCGGACCGGGCGACGGCCGCCACCGTCGCCCGGATCGCCGAGGAGCGCGGCGTGCCCCGAGCTCAGGTCGCCCTCGCCTGCGGCGGCAGCAGGAGGCCATACGGCGCCCATCGTCGGAGCGACGAAGATGCACCACCCGAGGACGCGGTGGCCTCGGTCGAGCCCGAGCTGACCGCCGACGAGCTGACGGCGCTCGGCGCCGACTACGCCCCGCGCTTCAACGAGGGCTTCTGACGGCCGAGCGCCCGACGGCCGACCGTCACACGAGCTTGAGCTTCTTGCGCAGCGCCTGCACGTGGCCCGTCGCGCGCACGTTGTACTGCGCGAACTCGAGCTCGCCCTCGGGGCTCCACCACGAAGGTCGAGCGCAGCACGCCGACGACGGTCTTGCCGTAGGAGTTCTTCTCGCCCCAGACGCCGTAGGCGCGGTGGACGGCCATGTCGGGATCGCTCAGCAGCGGGTAGTCCAGGTGCTGCTCGTCCGCCCAGCGGCGCAGCGCCTCCGGGGTGTCCCGTGAGATCCCGAGGACCTCGTAGCCGTGCGAGCGGAGCGACGACACGCTGTCGCGGAAGTCGCACGCCTCGGTGGTGCAGCCGGGGGTGTCCGCTTGCGGGTAGAAGAAGAGGATCACGCGCGTGCCGCGGAGGTCGGCCAGGGCGACGGGCTTCCCGTCCTGGTCGGGGAGGGTGACGTCGGGAGCGGTGGCCGCCGACGGCGAGCCTCGCGTCGGCGGGGATCGGGGAGAGTGCGTGCCGGTCATCGTCTGCTTCCGTCGGAGGGGGCGAAGGTGGTCAGAGCCGCTGCAGCGAGTCGAGGCGCTCGGGACCGCTCGCGCCGAGCAGGCCCTTCTCGACGGCCTCGACGATCGCGCAGTCGGGGAGTCCGGGAGGTGCGTGCAGCCGCGAGGGCAGTCCTCGGCCAGGACGGCGAGGGTGGTGAAGGCCCCGAGGATGTTGTCGGTGTTCACGTGGCCGAGTCCGAACGAGCGGACACCGGGGGTGTCGATCACCCAGCCGCGCCGGTCGCCGCGCTCCACGCGGAGCGAGACGGTGGAGGAGGACTGTGGCGGCCCTGTCCGGTCACCGTGTTCACGTGGCCGGTGGCGCGGTGCGCATCCGGGACCAGCTTGTTCACGAGCGTGGACTTGCCGACGCCGGAGTGGCCCACGACGACCGTCTCGTGGCCGAGCAGCGCCTCGGCGATCTCGTCGACCGGGGCTCGTCTGGCTCCGAGAGGAACACGCGCAGGTCCAGGCCCTCGAAGTTCTTCAGGAACGGGGCGGGGTCGGCCAGGTCGGTCTTGGTGATGCAGAGCATCGGCGTGATGCCGGCGTCGAACGCGGCGACGAGGTAGCGGTCGACGAGCCTCGTGCGCGGCTCGGGGTCGGCGGCGGCGACGACGCAGAGCATCTGGTCCGCGTTCGCGACGATGACGCGCTCGATCGCGTCGGTGTCGTCGGCGCTGCGGCGCAGCAGCGTCGAGCGCTCGCGGATCCGCACGATCCGGGCGAGGGTGCCCTCGTCGCCCGTGGTGTCGCCGACGACGTCCACCCGGTCGCCCGCGACGATCGCCTGGCGGCGGAGCTCCCGAGCCCTGGCCGCGGTGAACTCGTGCTCCTCCGGGGTGCCGTCGCCGATCATCACCGTGTAGCGGCCGCGATCGACGCCCAGGACCATCGCGATCTCGGCGTCCTCGTAGCTGGGCCGGTTCTTGGTCCGCGGCTTGGTGCCCTTGGGGTTCGGCCGGACCCGCGCATCCGATTCGTCGTAGCCGTCGAAGTCGTCGAGCACTCCGTCGGCGTCCAGGCCGCTGTCGGTCCACCAGGACACGGCTAGACCGATCCCGCCAGTGCGCGCCACAGCTCGGGGAACTGCGGGAGGGTCTTCGACGTCGTCGCGATGTCCTCGATCGCCACTCCGGGCACGACCAGTCCGATGATCGCTCCGGCGTGGGCCATGCGGTGGTCGGAGTAGGTGCGCCAGCGACCGCCGTGGAGCGGGGCGGGCTCGATCCGCAGGCCGTCCTCGAGCTCGGTGACGGAGCCGCCGAGGCCGGTGATCTCGGCCGCGAGGGCGGCGAGGCGGTCGGTCTCGTGGTGCCGGATGTGACCGATGCCGGTGAGCGTGCTCGGAGTCGAGGCGAGTGCGGCCAGTGCGGCCAGGGCCGGAGCGAGCTCGCCCTCCGACAGGTCGAGGTCGACTCCGAGGATCTCGGCGCCGCCCGTGACGACGAGATCGCCGCCGTCCTGCGCGACGCTCGCACCGAACAGGGGGAGGAAGCGCTCGAGGTGGGCGCCGACCTGCGTCGTGGTCTCGGGCCAGTTGCGCAGCCGCACCCGCCGCCGGTCACGAGGGCCGCGGCGAGGAAGGGCGCGGCGTTGGAGAGGTCGGGCTCGAGCAGGACGTCGGCACCGAGATCTGCTGGGGCTCGACCGTCCACTCGCCGGGAGCGGGGTGCCGACGACGACGCCGCGCGCCGCGAGGGACGCGATCGTCATGTCGATGTGCGGCTGGCTGGGGAGGCGGTCGCCGACGTGGCGCAGGTGCAGGCCCTCGTCGAAGCGGGCGCCCGCGAGCAGCAGCGCCGAGACGAACTGGCTCGAGCGGGAGGCGTCGACCGTGACGTCGCCGCCGCGCACCGAGCCGGAGCCGTGCACCGTGAAGGGGAGGGAGCCCGGCCGTCGTCGGCCACATCGACACCGAGGAGCGGAGGGACGCGATCGTCGCGCCCATCGGCCGCTTGTAGGCGTACGCGTCGCCGTCGAAGGTGGTCGGACCCAGCGCCAGTCCCGCCAGCGGCGGGACGAAGCGCATGACCGTGCCCGCGAGTCCGCAGTCGATCGTCGTGGAGCCCAGCAGCTCGTCGGCGGGATCGACGACGAGGTCGGCGCCGCACGCGCCGGTCGCGCCCGACTCGCTCACTCCGGTGCCGAGCGAGCGGAGCGCCTCGATCATCAGTGCGCTGTCGCGGGAGTGCAGCGGTGCGCGGAGCGTCGACGGAGCCGAGGCGAGCGCCGACAGCACGAGCTCGCGGTTCGTCAGCGACTTGGAGCCGGGGAGCTCGACGACCGCGTCGAGCGCACCGGGTGCCGTGGGCGCCGACCAGTCGTCCTCTCCGGGGAGCGCGCGGCGTCGCCGTACGGATCGAACTCGGGAGCGAATAACGCGAGAAGACCATCGGTTATCAGGATAGTCGGCAGCGGAGGAACGGAGGCGGAGCATGGCGTCAGCATCAGCGGAAGCGGTCCTCGAGCGTCCCCCGCGACTCCCGAGCGCAGTGGCAACCCCGGTGCTCGCGAGCCCCCGCGGCTTAGGATCGCTTGTGATGACACGCGACGACACCACACGCCCCCGCACCGCCGCCGAGGCGCCGGCGCCCGACGAGGCGGAGCAGACGATCGAGGAGACCGTCGAGGAGTCCCTCGACGACGCCGCGATCGTCGAGCCCGACGCCCCCGTCGATCTCCGCGCGCTCTTCGAGCAGCAGGTCTCCCCTTCATCGACCAGCTCTACGCGGCCGGTCTGCGGATGACGAAGAACCCCTCGACGCCCAGGACCTCGTCCAGGAGACGTTCGCCAAGGCTTTCGAGCGTTCCGCCAGTTCGAGCAGGGCACGAACCTCAAGGCGTGGCTCTACCGGATCCTCACCAACACCTTCATCAACTCGTACCGCAAGAAGCAGCGCGAGCCGTACCAGAGCGCCATCGACGAGCTCGAGGACTGGCAGCTGGGCGGCGCCGAGTCGACGACCGCCACCTCCAGCCGCTCGGCCGAGGCCGAGGCGATCGACCACCTCCCCGACACCGCCGTCAAGGAGGCCCTGCAGGCGATCCCGGAGGACTTCCGGCTCGCCGTGTATTTCGCCGACGTCGAGGGATTCTCCTACCAGGAGATCGCGGACATCATGAAGACCCCCGTCGGGACCGTCATGAGCCGGCTGCACCGCGGCCGCCGCATGCTGCGCGAACGACTCACCGACTACGCACGCGAGCGCGGGTTCCGCGCCGCTTCACTTCCGGGAGCACGAAATGACCGACTGCGGTTGCACCAAGGCGAAGGCAGAACTCGAGGAGTACCTGCACAACGAGCTGTGCAGAGGAGGACGCCGCCGACATCCGCGAGCACATGGCGAACTGCCCGGACTGCTCCGGCGAGGCGAAGGTCGGCGTCGTGCTGACCGTCGCGGTCCAGCGCGCGTGCAAGGAGACGGCGCCGGAGGACCTCCGCGCCCAGGTGCTCGGCATGCTGCGCGACGCGCAGGCGACGGCACTCGACGGCGTCCGTCAGCGTAGCCGGCACCCTCCAGGCCGGCGCGCTCGCGCGTCCGGCGCGGAAAGACGTTTCCGCTGGGCTCGCCGCCCTCGGCGCTCGGCCCTCGGCGCGCACTACCGTCTCGCAGCATTCGGCCACGAGAGACGTTCGGCCTCGTCAGAACTTGAGGTTCTGACGAGCCGAACGGTCACGAGCCGGAGCTCAGCGGGTGAGGGCCCTCGACAGCAGGTCGGCCTGCTCGAGGCGTGGCGCTTGGCCGATCCGGCGGCGGGGGACGCCGCCGACGGACGCGACACGACCCGGATCGGGGCGGCCGAGCTGCGGAGCGACCTCGAGCGCGATGAACGGCCAGGCGCCCTGGTTCTCGGGCTCGTCCTGCACCCACACCAGCTCCGCGTCGGGGTAGCGCTCCGCGATCGCGCGCAGCCCCTCGATCGGAGCCGGGTAGTACTGCTCGAGGCGCACGAGGGCGATGCCGTCGTCCGGCTTCTCCTCGAGCTCCGCCTTGAGGTCGTAGTGCACCTTGCCGGCGTGCAGCAGCACGCGCTTGACGGCGGAGGCGTCCTGCACCCGCGCGTCGTCCAGCACCGGCTCGAAGCGGCCCGAGGTGAAGTCCTCGACGGCGCTCGACGCTCCGCGCAGTCGCAGCATCGCTTTCGGGGTGAAGACGATCAGGGGCCGGCGCGGGCGCGAGTAGGCCTGACGGCGCAGCAGGTGGAAGTACGACGCCGGGGTCGAGGGGCGGGCGACCGTCATGTTGTTCTCGGCGCACATCTGCAGGTAGCGCTCGATGCGGGCGGAGGAGTGGTCGGGACCCTGACCCTCGTAGCCGTGCGGCAGCAGCAGGACGAGCGACGAGCGCTGGCCCCACTTCTGCTCGGCCGACGAGATGAACTCGTCGATCACGATCTGAGCGCCGTTGGCGAAGTCGCCGAACTGCGCCTCCCACAGAACGAGGAGTCGGGGCGCTCGACCGAGTAGCCGTACTCGAACGCCATCGCCGCGTACTCCGACAGCAGCGAGTCGTAGATCCACAGGCGTGCCTGCTGCTCGGACAGGTTCATCAGCGGCAGCCACTCCTGGCCGTTGCCGCGGTCGTGCAGCACCGCGTGGCGCTGCACGAAGGTGCCGCGGCGGGTGTCCTGGCCGACGAGGCGCACCGGAGTGTCCTCGATCAGGAGCGAGCCGAGCGCGAGCAGCTCGCCGAACGCCCAGTCGATGGAGCCGGAGCGGCTCATCTCCTGGCGCTTGGCCAGCAGCTGCTGGAGCTTGGGGTGCACGGTGAAGCCCCCTCGGGCGGGTTGTTGAAGGCGTCGCCGATCAGGCGGACGACCTCCTCCTTCACGCCGGTGCTCTCGGGCTCGCCCGGGTAGTCCTCGCCCTGCTGCGCGTCCGGCAGCTCGGGTCGGCGACGGAGTCGCCGTCGGGCGAGATCACCGGGATCGCCCCGGTCTGCGCCGCGTGGGTCTCGGCGAAGGCGCGCTCGAGGCGGTCCTGGAAGTCCTGGTGCGAGCGGTCGTACTCCTCCTGGCTGATGTCGCCGCGCCCGATGAGAGCCTCGGTGTAGAGCTTGCGCACCGAGCGCTTGGCGGTCAGGCTGTACATCAGCGGCTGCGGGTCATCGAGGGGTCGTCTCCTCGTTGTGACCGCGGCGGCGGTAGCAGATGAGGTCGATGACCACGTCACGGTGGAACCGCTGGCGGTACTCGAAGGCGAGCTGGCCGACGTGCACCACGGCCTCGGGGTCGTCCCCGTTCACGTGGAAGATCGGCGCCTTCCGGATCGTGTCTTCGCTCCGGCCGGTGGAGTAGATGGAGGTTCGCGCCTCGTGAGGAGGCGTGGTGAAGCCGACCTCGGTTGTTGATGTTGATGTGGATGGCAGCCGCCGGTGCGGCAGGCCCGCAGCTGCGACATCTGCAGCGTCCTCGACGACCACGCTGGCCCGCCATCGCCGCGTCCCCGTGGACGAGGATCGGCAGGGTGGTGCGCGTGCCGATGCGGCTTGCGGTCCTCGCTGGCGCGGACCACACCCCCTCGAGCACGCCATGCCGATTTCCGGCCTTCGAGGTGGGAGGGGTTCGCCGCCAGGCAGACGGGGATGACCTCCTCGCCGCCGGCGCCGCGGAAGGGTGCCCTCGGCGCCGAGGTGAAGGCTGCTTCCACGTCTCCGGAGCCCTGGACCGTCTTGGGGTCCTGGGTCCCCTCGAACTCGCGGAAGATCTGGCCGTAGGTCTTGCCGGCGATGTTGGTCAGCACGTTCAGTCGACCGCGGTGCGCCATGCCGATCGCGACCTCGTCCAGCTTCTCGTCGGCGGCGCCCCGCAGTGACGGCGTCCGTGCGGCGATGAGCGACTCGCCGCCCTCGAGCGAGAAGCGCTTCTGGCCGACGTGCTTCGTCTGCAGGAAGCGGTTCTCGAACGCCTCGGCCTCGCTGAGGCGGCCGAGGATGCGCAGCTGCTCGTCGTGGCCGGGCTTCTCGTAGCCGCGCTCGAGGCTTCGGCCGCATCCAGGGCCCGCTGCTCCGGATCCCGGATATGCATGTACTCGGCGCCGACGGTGCGGCAGTAGGAGTCGCGCAGGATGCCGAGGATGTCGCGCGCAGCTTGAGCTGGCGCTCGCCGCCGAAGCCGTCGGTCACGAACTCGCGGTCGAGGTCCTGCAGCAGGTGAGCCTCGTGGCTCTCGATGGCGAGGTCGGGGGTGCGAGCAGCTGCACGTACTCGAGCGGGTCGACGTCGGCCATGAGTGCGGCCGCGGACGCGGGACGAGTTGGGGTCTCCAGCTCCTGCACGCGCGAGGTCTTCGGGCCGCGCTCCGCGAGGTCGGCGGCGATGTCGGTCGACCAGTGGATCAGGCCGTAGAGGATGCGCAGCGCCGCGAAGATGTCCTCGTAGAAGCCGCGGCCGCCGAGGAGCAGCTCGTGCACGGTCTTGAGGAACTCGCCGGATCCCGCGCCCTGGATGACGCGGTGGTCGTAGGTCGAGGTAGAGCGTGATCGTCTTGCCGATGCCCAGCTCGATGAGCGTCTTCTCGGACGAGCCCTGGAACTCGGCCGGGTACTCCAGCGCGCCGGCGCCGATGATGCAGCCCTGGCCCTTCATCAGGCGGGGCACGGAGTGGACCGTGCCGATGCCGCCCGGGTTGGTCAGCGACAGGGTGGTCCCGGCGAAGTCGCCGGCGACGAGCTTGCTGCTCGCGGGCGCGCTTGACGAGGTCCTCGTAGGCCGACAGGTAGGCGGTGAAGCTCAGGGTGTCGAAGCGCGCTTGATGCTCGGGACGAGCAGCGCGCGGGTGCCGTCGGGCTTGGGCATGTCGATCGCGATGCCGAGGTTGACGTGCGCCGGCGCGACGGCCGAGGGCTTGCCGCACCGGGCTCGTCGTAGCCAAAGACGTTCTGGCTCGGGAAGTCACTCGAGCGCGCGGATTGAGCGCCCAGCCGATCAGGTGGGTGAACGAGACCTTCGCCGCCGCGCGTTGCGGCGCAGGTGGTTGTTGATCACGATGCGTGTCGATCGATCGGCTTCGCCGGGATCGTGCGCACGCTCGCGGCGGTGGGAATCGGCGAGGACTCGCGTCCATGTTGGTCGCGAGGCTCTTCGCCATGCCGCGCAGGGGAGTGACGACGTCCTCCTCCTGCGCCTCCGCCTCGGCCGCGGCGGGCGTGCCCACGGAGGTGCATCGGCGGGGATCGGGGCCTTCTTGGGCTCCCGGGACGTGGTGCGCGACACGGGGGCGGCGCCCGGCTGCTGCGAGGTGACGCGGGATGGGTCACCGCACCGCCTGCGCTCGCCGACGAGGCCGGCCGCGGCGGGCTTCCTCGGCGGGGGCCGGGCGGCCGGGGCCGCAGGCGCTGCCGCGGCGGGCGACTTCGCCGCCAGCTGCTGACCGTAGCGCTCCGGGATCGGCCGCCAGGACTCGCCTCCACGGAGAGCCCTGTCGGCGCTGTACTGGTCTCGTGCAGCTCCTCCACGAGCCACTCGTTGGCCCCGAAGTCCTCCGCGCCCCGGGTCTGTTCCACACCCGGTCAACTGGCTCGACACAGCCGATCGCCCACTCTCCTCCGATTCGATCCTCGATCATCCGGACGGGCCTCGCGCATCCTCGATGCCTGCACCTCACCTGCGAGAACGTCGTCCTCGCCCGTGAGGACCGGCCTCGTCGCCTGGTCCCGTCCCGGTCGTCCAAGCCCATCCCGGATCTCGGTCGGCAGCTCCCGCGGGCGGGTCGGAGCACCGTTCGAGGCATGCGTTTCTCCGGCGGAACCCCCACAGGCGATCTCACCTTACTCCGACGTCTTCCTCGTGCCGGGCCGCTCCTCGGTCACGAGCGCCGGCTCGACGTCTCGCTCGCACCGGGCGACGGCACGGGTGCGACGATCCCGCTTCGTCTCCTCGAACGCCGAACTCCGTGACCGGGCCGCGGCTGGCGGCGGGCCTGGCCCGTCGCGGAGGTCTCGGCGTCCTCCACGCAGGACATGCCCCTCCAGTCGCTCGACGCCGCGATCCGCTGGGTGAAGGACCAGCCGGTGGCCTTCTCCGGGCGCCCTGACCCGGCCGATCCGGCCACCACGGTCGAGCAGGCGCTCGCTGATCCTGCCCGCGGTCGAGGGGCACGGCTTCGTCGTGCAGGAGGAGGACCGGAGGCGGTCAGGGGCTGCGTCCCCGCTTCGCGCCTCGCGACGGCCCTGTCCGACGCCGGGCTCGGCGATCTCGTGCACCACGCAGCCCCTCCCTCGACGCGGACGACGTGACCACCGGCCGGGCGGCGTTCGACCTGATGGTCGCGGCCGATCTCGACTTCGCCCCGGTGCTGCACCACGGCGCCCTCGTCGGGACCCTCTCGCGCACCGGCGCGCTGCGCTCGACGATCTACGACCCCGCCCTGGACGCCGACGGGCGTCTGCGCGTCGCGGCGGCCGTGGGCATCAACGGCGACGTGGCTGCGAAGGCGCGCGCGCTCGTCGCGGCGGGCGTCGACGTCCTCGTGCTCGACACCGCGCACGGGCACCAGGAAGCGATGCTGCGGGCGCTGCGCACGGTCTCGGCGCTGGACCTCGGGGTGCCGATCGCCGCGGGCAACATCGTCACCGCCGAGGCGGTGCACGACCTCGTCGAGGCGGGCGCCGACATCCTGAAGGTCGGAGTGGGGCCCGGAGCGATGTGCACGACCCGCATGATGACCGCGGTCGGCCGGCCCCAGTTCTCGGCCGTGCTCGGGACGGCGGAGCGGGCCCGCGAGCTCGGTGCGCACGTCTGGGCCGACGGGGAGTGCGCTACCCGCGCGACGTCGCCCTCGCCTCGCGGCGGGCGCCGCCTTCGTCATGGTCGGCTCCTGGTTCGCGGGGACGATCGAGGCGCCGGGCGAGCTGCGGACGGATGCCGCGGGCCGCGTCTACAAGGCAGGCGGATGGCCTCGGCCAAGGCCGTGCAGGAGCGCTTCGGGCGCCTGGACGCGTACGAGCTCGCCCGCAAGCGCCTCTTCGCCGAGGGGATCTCGTCGTCGACGATCTACCTCGACCCGCTGCGCCCGTCGATCGAGGACCTCCTCGACATGATCACGTCCGGCGTCCGCTCGTCGTTCACCTACGCCGGAGCGCGCAGCGTCCCGAGTTCCACGAGCGCGCCGTCGTCGGGCTGCAGTCAGCATCGGGCTACGAGGAGGGCAAGGCGCTGCCGGTCAGCTGGTGACCTGAGAGCCGGAGTCCCGCCCGTCAGCGGGAGCCCGGCGCGGGTCTGCTAGAACCGAGCGCATGACCATCGTCGACAACGCCGTGTACGTCGGCGGCCACCGCATCCGCAACCCGGACTCCTCGAGGACACGTTCGAGCTGATGCGCGAGGAGAACGGCATGGCCTGGATCGGCCTGTTCCGGCCGTCCCGCGAGGAGGTCGAGGCCGTCGCCCACGAGTTCGGGCTGCATCCGCTCGCCGTCGAGGACGCGCTGAGCGGGCATCAGCGCGCGAAGCTCGAGCGCTACGACGACGGGCTCTTCGTGGTGCTGCGCCCCGCGCAGGCCTCGACGCCGACGAGACGGTCGTCTTCGGCGAGCTGCACGTCTTCGTCGGGCCGGACTTCGTGGTGACCATCCGGCACGCCGACTCCCGGATCTGGCGCGGGTGCGCCGTCGGCTGGAGGAGGACCCGGCGCTGCTGGCCCGGGGGCCGGAGGCGGTGCTGTACGCGATCCTCGATCAGGTGGTGGACGAGTACGCCCCGGTCGTCGCGGGAGTGCAGGGCGACGTGGACGAGATCGAGGACCAGCTCTTCGGGGCCGACTCGGACGACGGGCTCTCGGAGCGCATCTACCGGCTCTCGCGCGAGGTCATCCACTTCCAGCGCTCCGTCCAGCCGCTGACCGCGCTGCTCCGGGCGCTCGCCGAGGGGCGCCGGCCGAGGGGGCGTCGCCGGACCACGTGGAGCTGCACCGCTCGCTCCGCGACGTCCTCGACCACACGATCCGGGTGACGGAGGCGGTCGACGCCCTGCGCGCGATCCTCGACAAGGCGCTCACCGTGCACTCGACGCTCGTCTCGCGTCGCCAGACCGAGACCGGGCTCGCGCAGAACGGACGTCGTGCGCAAGATCTCGTCCTGGGCGGCGATCCTCTTCGCCCCGACCCTGATCGCGGGCGTGTACGGGATGAACTTCGACGAGATGCCCGAGCTGCACTGGGAGTTCGGCTACCCCTGGGCGCTCGGGCTGATGGTCGTGTTCGGCGTCGGGCTCTACGCGGTGTTCAAGGCGAAGAAGTGGCTCTGATCCTCGGGAGTGCGCCCCGTCGGCGGCGGTGCCGCCGGTAGACTCGGCAGCACAATGGACGACCCTCCTCTGCTCATCCGCCGTCGGACCGCACCGTCCGGCCCCCGCACCCCGATCTCCCCGCCGCGCTGAACAGCGCCGGTCGGATCCTCCGCACGTCGAGCGAGGTGCCCTCCATGGGTGCTGAGTGGCTCCTGCTCGGTGTCGGTCTCCTCCTGACCCTCGGCACCGGCGTCTTCGTCGCGAGCGAGTTCGCCCTGGTCGAACCTCGACCGGGCCGACCTGGAGGCCCGCCGCGACCGCGGCGAGACGCGGCTCGGCATGACGATCGCGGCGCTGAAGGTCACGTCGACCCACCTCTCGAGCGCGCAGCTGGGCATCACGCTCACCACGCTCCTCACCGGCTACACGATGGAGCCGGCCCTGTCGACGCTGCTCGAGCAGCCCTTCCTCAGCCTCGGGCTGCCCGAGGCGGCGGTCTCGCCGATCACGACCGTGGTGGCGATCGTCATCGCCACGCTGCTCTCGATGATCCTCGGCGAGCTCGTCCCGAAGAACTTCGCCCTCGCTCTGCCCCGCGCGACCGCCAAGCTGGTCGTCCCGCTGCAGGCGGCGTTCACCACGGTCTTCCGTCCCGCTGTCGCCCTGCTGAACGGCAGCGCCAACGCGCTCCTGCGCCTCATGGGCATCGAGCCGAAGGAGGAGCTCTCGGGGCGCAGCGCCGAGAACTCTCGAGCCTCGTCCGGCACTCCGCGAGCGCCGGGCTGCTCGAGGAGGACACGGCCGACCTGCTCGGGCGCACCCTCCGCTTCTCGGCCCTCAGCGCCGGCGACGTGATGACCCCCGGCTCCGACTCTCCACCGTCGAGCGCTCGAGCACGGCGCAGGACGTCCTCGACCTCGCCCGCACCACGGGGCCTCGCGCTTCCCGATCACGGACGACGACATCGACGACATCGTCGGAGTCGTGCACGTGAAGCAGGCCGTGGCCGTCCCGCGCGGCAAGGAGGTCCGAGGTGCCCGTCACGGCGTTGCGCTCCGAGCCGCTGCGCGTGCCGGAGACGATGAAGCTCGACGTCCTGCTGACGGAGCTGCGCGGACGCGGCTTCCAGCTCGCGGTCGTCGTCGACGAGTACGGCGGAACCGCGGGCGTCGCGACGCTCGAGGACCTGGTCGAGGAGCTCGTCGGCGAGGTGGCGGACGAGCACGACCGCTCCCGTCCCGACGTCGTGAAGCTGCCGGGCTCCACCACGTTCCCCGGCATGCTCCGCCCCGACGAGGTCCGCGACCGCGTCGGCGTCGCCATCCCCGAGGACGGCCCCTACGAGACCGTCGCGGGCTACATCATGAGCGAGCTCGGACGACTGCCCGAGGCCGGCGACGAGGTGGCCGTCGATGGCGGCTCGCTCCGCGTCGAGCGCCTCGACGGGCGCCGGATCGACCGCATCCGCTTCACCCCCGACCCCGACGCCGAGCCCGACACCCTGCCGGACCCGCTGGCCGACGCGGGACGGTCCCACCGAGCACGCAAGGAGGCCGGCGATGAGTGACTGGGCCGGAATAGCGTGGCTCGTGGTGCTGCTCGCCGCGAACGCCTTCTTCGTCGGAGCGGAGTTCGCCGTCATCTCGGCGCGCCGCTCCCAGATCGAGCCCCTCGCCGAGAGCGGCCGCCACAGCGCGATCACCGCCCTCGCCGCCATGGAGCACGCGACGCTCATGCTGGCGACCACGCAGCTGGGCATCACCGTCTGCTCGTTGCTGATCCTGAACGTCAGCGAGCCGGCGATCCACCACCTGCTCGAGATCCCGCTACACGCCGTCGGACTGCCGGAGGAGCTGACCGGGACCGTCGCCTTCGTCATCACCCTGCTGATCGTGTCGTTCCTGCACGTCGTGCTGGGCGAGATGGTGCCCAAGAACATCTCGTTCTCGATGCCCGACAAGGCGGTGCTGCTGCTCGCGCCCCCGCTCGTCGCCATCGCCCGGGTGATCCGCCTGATCGTCGCGCTCAACGCGATCTCCAACGGCGTGCTCCGCCTGTTCCGGGTCGACCCGAAGGACGAGGCGAACAGCACCTTCACCCTCGAGGAGGTGCAGACGATCGTCGACCAGTCGACCCGGGAGGGCACGCTGCGCGACTCCAGCACCCTCCTCGCCGCGTTCGAGTTCACCGAGAAGAAGGTGCACGACGTCGCACTCCCGCTCGACGGCATCGTCAGCCTCCCCGCCGGCGCGACACCGGCCGACGTCGAGCGCGCCGTCGCCAAGCACGGCTTCTCGCGCTACGTCGTCCTCGGCACCGACGGAGCACCCGAGGGCTACATCCACCTCAAGGACGTCCTCGACCTCGACGGCGACACCGAGGGAGCGAAGTTCCGCCTGCCCATCCCGGCCAAGCGGATCCGGCAGCTCGCCTCGATCTTCGAGGCCACCGACCTCGAGGACGCCCTCGCGATCATGCGCCGCACCGGAGCGCACCTCGCCCGCTCCTTCGACGAGCAGGGGACGGCCACGGGGGTGCTGTTCCTGGAGGACATCATCGAGGAGCTCGTCGGCGAAGTGGACGACGCCACCGCCGGTGAGCGCGGGGCGTGGGCGGCGCATTCGCGGCGTTGTCGTCGGGCGCGATACCGCCGGTATCGCTTCCTCCTCCGCCTTGCGACTGCACCACCCGCCCCGCGCGCAACTCCGGTTGGGGGAGGGGCCGTGCGCTGCGCGCACGAGCCGGAGGGGAGGGCCGTGCGCCGCGCGCACGAGCCGGAGGGGAGGGGCCGTGCGCGGGGCGCACGAGCGGTGCGGGGTGGCCGTGCGCGGGGCGCGCGGGCCGGTGCGGGGAGGCGCGCGCTGAGTGCGCGAGGCAGCGGGGCGAGGGACGTCGTGCGCGGGCAGGAGGGGTGCAGTGGGGCGATCCTAGGGTGGGGAGATGACGAGGTTCACGGCGGAGGATGCGGGGCGCGTGGTCAGGCGGCCGCGGGCCGAGGACGACAAGTACAGCAGGGGGTGCTGGGGGTCGCGACCGGGTCGGAGAGGTATCCGGGGGCGGCGGTGCTCGGGGTGGAGGCGGCCGCGCGGACGGGGGTCGGCATGGTGCGGTACCTGGGCCCCGAGCGGCCCACGGGGCTCGTGCTCGCTCGGCGGCCCGAAGTGGTGACCGGTGCGGGGCGCGTGCAGGCCTGGCTCGTGGGGTCCGGGACCAGCGCCGACGACCGCTCCGACTCCGAGCGGGGAGTGCTGCTCGAGCAGCTGCACTCGGGAGTGCCCGTCGTGCTCGACGCGGGGGCGCTCGACCTGATCGGCGAGGTCGACGGACCGGTGATCGTGACGCCCCACTTCCGCGAGCTCGCCGGCATGCTCCAGCGGGCCGGAGTCGACGTCGACGCCACGTCGATCGCGGCGGACGCGGCCGGATGGGCGCGCCGCGCCTCGAGCGGTTCGAGGTCTGCGTGCTGCTCAAGGGCAGCACGACCCACGTGGTGGCGGGCGACGTCGCGCTCGACGTGAGCGGATCGACTCCGGTGGCTCGCGACAGCCGGCAGCGGCGACGTGCTCGGGGGAGTGCTCGGCGCCCTGCTCGCGGGGAGCGCCGCCGACGCCGAGGCGAGAGGGACGGCCCTCGGCGACCGGGAGCTCGTGTCCGTCGCGGCGGCCGCCTCCGTGCTGCACGCCCGTGCGGGCGAGTCCGCGTCGAGCGGGGGCCGATCGCCGCCCTCGACATCGCCGAGCACCTCCCGCGGGTCGTCGCGAGCCTCCTGGACTGACCGGGGAGAAGGACAGCCAAGCTATGGGTCGGCGACACTGAACCGATGCCGCCGCCGGGTCGTTGTCCCGGGAGAAGCGCTCGGCGCGGGTCTGTCACTGGAGCCGCACGGGTGCCTCATCGGAACCCCACAACTCCCGTCCCTACGGTCGGGAGCGACAGCCGCGTCCGCCCCCCACTCAGGAGAACAGACATGACCGCGAAGACCACGACTCCCGTCCGCTACGCCCTGACCCTCCTGGCCGGCGCGGAACCCTCGCCGCCCTCGCCGCCTGCTCCAGCACGGCCACCGCCGGCACCGACTCCGCCGAGGAGACGACGGCCCCGAGCTCCGCCGCGTCGGAGCCTGCGACCACCTCGACCGACGCCGCCGCGGTGACGCCGCCGCCGGCGACAGCGCGTACGCCGACGGCACCTACGACGCCGAGGGTGCGTACACCTCGCCCGGGGGCAACGAGACCGTCGGCGTCGAGCTCACGCTCGAGGGCGGCGTCGTCACCGCCGTCACGGTGACCCCGCAGTCCGAGAACCCCACCGGCGAGCAGTACCAGGAGCGCTTCGCGAGCGGTATCTCCGGCGAGGTCGTCGGGGTCTCCCTCGACGAGCTCGACGTGAGCGTCGTCTCGGGGTCCTCCCTCACCTCCGGCGGCTTCAACGATGCTGTCGAGACCATCAAGGCCGATGCCGCGGCTCGACGACGCGGCACGTGCTCGAGCACGTCTGGCGGTTCGACGCGATCGGGACCGTCTGGCGCATCGACTCCGGTGACGCCCTCGGCGCGGGCGTGCGCTCCCGCGTCGAGGCGCGCATCGGGGAGTACGACCGCACCCTGGTCGCGATTCCGCGACGACTCGGCGGTGTCACGCCTGCGCACCGAGCCGGGCGAGCACGTCTTCCCGGAGGAGGCGGACGCGCTCTTCGCCCTCTACGACGCCCTTCACGGGCTCACCGACGGCGCCGTGACGCCTTTCGTGGGCGACGCCCTCGAGCAGCTGGGGTACGACGCCGACTACACGCTCGTCGCGCGCGAACCCGTCTCCGCTCCGCCCTCCTGGTCCGACGCCCGCGCGGCAGGGGGTCGCGTCGTGTCGACGTCACGGGCGGTGGTCCTCGACGTCGGCGCAGCGGGGAAGGGCCAGCTCGTCGATCTCGTCCTGGCCGAGCTCGACGCCGCGGGTGTCGAGCACTCGGTGGTCGACGCCGGAGGGGACCTCCGAGCCCGCAGCGCCGGTCCCTTCCGCGTCGCTCTCGAGCACCCCTACGACCCGGCGCGGGCGATCGGAGTGGCGGTCCCCGGCGAGCGTGCGCTCTGCGCCTCCGCCAGCAACCGCCGCGCCTGGGGCGACGGTCTCCACCACGTCCTCGACGGGCGCACCGGCCGACCCGTCGACACCGTGGTCGCGACCTGGGTGATCGCCGACACGGCTCTGCTCGCCGACGGACTCGCCACGGCGCTGTTCGTCAGCCCTCCCGAGACTCTCGCCGAACGCTTCGACTTCGAGTTCGTCCGCGTGTTCAGCGACGGCACCCTCCACCACTCGCCCCGCTTCCCCGGAGAGGTCTTCCGATGATCGGCACCCTCGATCGCGCCCTCGGGCGCATCACCATGTACCGCCTGGTCTGGATGACGCTCGCCGCGCTCCTCGCGGTCGCGCTCGGCTACTCCGCGGCGGGGCTGATCTTCTTCCGACCGCTCGAGATCGCCGCCACCGCGGTGGTCGCCGTCGCGTCCACGACCGCGGTGACCTGGCTGCTCGCGAAGGCGGTGCGCTCGCCCGCGCACCTCGAGTCCTCGCTCGTCACCGGGCTCCTGATCGCCTTCCTGCTCTTCCCCACCGCGGAACCGGACGCCCTGCTCGTCGTCGCGCTGGTGGGCGCGATCGCGGCGGCGTCGAAGTACGTCCTCGCCTGGCGGGGGCGCCACGTGTTCAACCCGGCCGCGGTGGCGGTCCTGCTCGTCGCCCTCGCCCAGGGGCTGCTCGAGGGCACCCCGGCGGAGGGGTCGCTGACCGCGGCCGCCTGGGTGCTGCCGACGGGCGCTCTGTGGCCCTGGGTGCTCGTCGCCGCGCTGCTGATCGTGGCGCGCGTGCGCCGCTGGTCGATCTTCCTCGTCTTCGTGCTGGTCGCCGGATCCGTGTCCGTCGCCCAGTCGGTCCTCGCCGGCCAGGAGGTCGGGGCGGCCGCACTGTCGGTCCTCACGGCCTACCCGTTCGTCTTCGCGGGCGCCTTCATGCTCACGGAGCCGCTGACGCTGGCGCCCCGCCGCTCGCAGCAGCTCGTCGTGGCGGTGGTGGCGGCGCTGCTGACCAGCGTGCCGTTCCACTGGGGGATCCTCTACTCGAGCCCCGAGCTGGGCCTCGTGGTCGGCAACGCCCTCGCGTTCGCCTTCGCGTTCCGCCAGCGTCGACGCCTGCCGCTGGAGCTGCGCTCCGCGGAGTCGATCGCGCCGGGCATCACCGAGTACCGCTTCCGGTCGGCCTCGCCGCTGCGCTTCGAGCCCGGGCAGTGGATCGAGCTCGATCTGCCGCACCGCTCCGGATGCGAGGGGGAGCCGTCGCACTTCTCGATCGCTTCCACTCCCGGGACGGGAGAGATCGCGATCGCGATGCGCGTGCCCGAGAAGGCGAGCAGCTTCAAGCGCGCCCTCGCCGACCTCGAGCCGGGCGCCGTCGTGCGGGCAACGGGCGTCGGCGGCGACTTCGTCCTGCCGTCGGATCCCTCCGTGCCGCTGCTGCTCGTCGCGGGCGGCATCGGCATCACTCCGTTCGCCAGCCAGCTGCGGGCCCTCGCGGACGGCCCCGCGCGCGATGTCGTGGTGGTCTACGCGGCGGCGACGCTCGAGGACGCCGCGTACCGTGAGCTGCTGCAGGCGTCGGGAGCGCGGGTCGTGCTCCTGTCGCCCGACGCGCCGCGTGCGCTCCCCGACGGCTGGGCCCACTCGTCGGTCCGACTGACGGCCGCCTCGCTCGCCGATCTGGTCCCGGACGCGCCCCGCCGCGTCGGCTACGTCTCGGGCTCGCCGACCTTCGTCGACTCGGTGCGCGGCGCCCTCCGCGGGGCCGGGGCGAAGCGGGTCCGCACCGATGCGTTCGCCGGCTACTGACCGGTGCTCCGGCGCTCCGCGCCTGCCAGGATGCCGTTCGACAGCCGCTCTATGATGACGCCGTGACGACCCCAGGAACCCCGGCGAGGACCCGCCCCACGGTCTGGCTGCGCGAGAACCGCGACCTCGGCCGCCGTGCTCTGGGGCGGCTTCGCCCTGGTGCACCTGCTGCTGGCGGTGCTGGCGCTGTTCGCGCCCGGACTGCCGATGGGCGACGTCAGCATCGTCTACAAGCAGTGGATGCAGACGGCGGTCGAGGGAGGCGGCGTCGCCGGGATCGACACGGGCTGGGTCTACCCGATCCTCGCTTGGGCGCCGATCGCGGCCTCGTGGCTCTTCGGTGCCGCCGGGGTACGACGTCGTCTGGCTCGTCCTCGTCGCTCTCGCCGACGCGGCGGCATTCGGTCTCCTCCTGCACGGCCGCCGGTCGGCGCGACTGGCCGCTGCACGCTGGTGGCTGCTGTTCCTCGTCCTGCTCGGCCCCATCGCGGTCGGGCGGATCGACGCGTTCACCGCTCCGCCGGTGATCGCCGGAATGCTGTGGGTCGGCACGCGGCCGGGAGCCTCCGCGCTCCTGCTGACGATCGCCACCTGGGTCAAGGTCTGGCCCGCCGCGGTGCTCGCCGCCGCCGTGCTGGTGCTGCGGGGCCGAGTGCGGCGCATCGTCGTGCCGGTCCTCGCCTCCGCCGTCATCGTGCTCGGAGTCGTGCTGGTCGGCGGGGGCGAGCAGGTCTTCAGCTTCGTCTCGGACCAGACCACCCGGGGGCTGCAGATCGAAGCGGTGGTGAGCACGCCGTGGATGTGGCTCTCGGTGCTCCCGGGCTCCGGCAGCTACGTCTGGTACGCGGCCGACATCAACACCTTCGAGATGCACGGACCGGGGACGGACGTCGCGGCCGATCTGATGACCCCGCTGCTCGCGGCGGCCATGCTGGTCGTCGCGGGTCTGGGTCTTCGCGCCCTGCGCTCCGGCGCCTCGGCCGCCCGCCTGCTCCTGCTGCTGGCGCTGGCCTTCGTCGTGGTGTTCATCGACGTCAACAAGGTGCTCTCGCCGCAGTACGTCGTCTGGCTCGCCCCACCGGTGATCGCCGGGCTGGTCGTCGACCGCGACGCCTTCCGCATCCCCGCGAAGCTGACCCTGTGGGTCGCGGCGTTCACGCAGCTCGTCTACCCGTACCTGTACCTCTTCCTGCTCTGGTCGCACTGGTGGATGGTGCTCGTGCTGTCGGTCCGGAACGTGCTGCTGCTGATGCTGCTCGGCTGGGTCGTGCGCGAGCTCTGGCGCTCGGGATCGCGCGGAGTCGTCACCCGCTTCGAGGACGTCCCCCTCCGGAGCCTCCGCCCTCGCGCGCTGATCCCCTCCGGGCTCGTAGGCTCGGACCCAGCGGCCGACCGGCGGCCGCGCTGCAGGAGGTCATCATGCTCGTCGCGTTCTCGGTCGCTCCCTCGGGCGGCGAAGGCCCTGACGCCTCCGTCCACGACGCGGTCGCCGCAGCGGTGCGCATCGTGCGCGACTCCGGTCTGCCGAACCGCACCACCTCGATGTTCACCGAGATCGAGGGGGAGTGGGACGAGGTGTTCGACGTCGTCAAGCGGGCGACGGAGGCGGTCGGCACGTTCGGCTCGCGCGTCTCGCTCGTGCTGAAGGCCGACATCCGGCCCGGCTACTCCGGCGAGATCGACGCCAAGATCGAGCGGCTGGGGCAGGCGCTGGGAGGTGAGCCGAGCGGGAGCGCTCTCCCGCTCGAATCGTTTCGACACCGCTCGGAATGCCCGTACCCTGGTCCGGTGACTCTCTCGCCCGCCCGGACCCGTCTCGCCCTCCTCGCCCTCGCGATGGGCGGTTTCGGCATCGGCTCCACGGAGTTCGTGGCGATGGGACTGCTGCCCCAGCTCGCCGCCGATCTGCTCCCCGGCGTCTGGGCGACCGACACGGAGCTCGCGAACTCGCAGGCCGGGATGCTGATCTCGGCGTACGCGCTCGGGGTGGTCGTCGGAGCGCCCACGATCGCTGCGGCCGCCGCCCGGTGGCCGCGCAAGCGCCTGCTGCTCGGTCTGCTCGTCGCCTTCACGCTGGGCACCATCGCCTCGGCGCTGCTGCCGACCTTCGAGCTCGTGCTGGTCGCCCGGTTCGTCGCGGCGCTCCCGCACGGCGCCTACTTCGGCATCGCCTCCTTCGTCGCCGCCGATCTGATGGGGCCGGGCAGCCGCGGCAAGGGCGTCGCCTTCGTGCTGTCCGGTCTCACGATCGCCAACGTGGTGGGGGTTCCCGGGCGATCACCTGGGTGGGACAGAACGCGGGCTGGCGCTCCGCCTACCTGGTGGTGGCGGCCATCTTCGCCGCCACCGTCGTCGCGGTCTCCCTCCTGGTGCCGCACCAGCCGGGGAACCCTGCAGCGACGATGCGCAACGAGCTCAAGGCCTTCGGACGCCTGCAGGTCTGGATGACGCTCGCCATCGGCGCGATCGGCTTCGGCGGTCTCTTCGCCATGTACAGCTACATCACCCCGCTCTCGACCGAGGTCACCGGTCTGCCGCTGGGCGCCGTTCCGTGGGTCCTGGTCGTCATCGGACTGGGCATGACCGTCGGCAACCTCGCGGGCGGCTGGGCGGCGGACAAGAACGTGCGGCTCGCTCTGATCGTGCTGTTCGCGGGGGTGGGCGTCTCGCTCGTCGGTCTCGCGCTCACGGCCACGACGCCGGTGGGTCTTTTGGTGTTCGCGTTCCTCGCGGCCGGGTTCCTCGGCCGGTGCCTCGCCCGCGATCCAGACCCGTCTGATGGATGTCGCGCGCGACAGTCAGACGATCGCCGCCGCGCTCAACCACTCCGCGCTCAACATCGGCAACTCCGTCGGCGCCGCACTCGGCGGCGTCGCGATCGCGGCCGGACTCGGCTACCTCTCACCCATCTGGGTGGGCGTGGTCCTCACTGCCGCGGGCATCCTCCTCGCCCTCGGCAGCCTCGCGATCGACCGCGCCCGCGGCACGGCCTACCCCGCCCCGCGCGAGCCCGCCGCCCCCGGCACCGGCAGCGTCCCCATCAACGCCCTGTAGCGGACGCCGGGCGGCGTCTCGCAGCTCGCGACACTGGCGAGAGGAGGGGCGGTGCACCGCGATGTGCCGCCCTGCGCCCCGGCTGCGTGCCCCGCAGGCTCGCGAGCTGTGCCCAGCGCGCGCAGCGGCGTTCTTCCGCCGGAGCCGCGGGAGGACGTGGGTCTCGATACGCCGCCCTCCGGCCGGCTACTCGACCAGCAGAATGCTCCCGCATCGCGGCTCGACCCCGGCGCGAGCCCTGCGACGCGAATCCGCGTGCCAGCGGATTCACGCAGGGCGCCGCAGGCCGCTCTGCGGTCCGCGCCCTCGTCGGAAAGCCGACTGCGACACGGCGGGCGGGGACCGCCGTGCGAAGGGTGCAGCCCCGCGACGTGAATCCGCGTGCCAGCGGATTCACGCAGGGCGCCGCAGGACGCTCTGCGGTACTCACCCCGTGCAGAAGCCGACTGCGGCACGGCGGGCGGGGACCGCCGTGCAGGACGACACCGTCCGAGCCCCGCGACGTGAATCCGCGTGCCAGCGGATTCACGCAGGGCGCCGCAAGCCGCTCTGCGGTACTCATCCCGTGGAGAAGCCGACTGCGGCCCGGCGGGCGGGGACCGCCGGGCAGACAAGCTCAATCCGTCTCGATCAGGATCCCGTCGTGGATGGCGCGCTTGCGCAGAGCGACCTTGGTGCCCACGTCGATGCCGACGACGCGGTACTTCTCGCGGATGCGCTTGAGGTACGACTTCGCCGTCTCCTCCGAGATGCCGAGCTCGAAGGCGACGGACTTCACGGGCTCGCCTCCTCCGTAGAGGGCCATGACGCGGCGCTCCTGCGCGCTGAGCTTGGGCGCGCCGTCGGAGTCACCGGTGGACAGTGCCATGTCGAGCTCGTGCGAGATGTAGGAGTGGCCGTCCTTCGCCGCGCGGATCGCCTCGACGATCATGTCGGCGTCCTCGGTCTTGACGAGGTAGCCGAGGGCTCCTGACGCCAGGGCCTCGCGGACGACGGCGGGCTCGGAGTAGGTGCTCATGAGCACCGTCTTCACCCCGGTGGTCTTCAACGTCGAGAGCTTCACCGAGATCGGGATGTTGTCCTTGAGGTCGAGATCGAGCAGGACCACGTCGACGGGGAACTCCGGGTGCGTGAGCAGCTCCGGCCAGGAGGCGACGGCGGCGACCAGCTGGATGTCGGAGGCGGCTCCTCTGATCCACTCGGTGAGGGCGCCCAGGAGCATCTTGTGGTCGTCGACGACGGCGAGGGTGATCTTCGGCTCGGCGGAGTGGGTCATCGGAGTCCTTCGGCTGTTCGGGGCGTCTGCGGTTCGGGGGTCCCGGGGTCTGGGGGCTCTGGCTCATCGGCGTCTCGCGGCCGCCGGTCATCGGTCGACCGGGTTCTCGACCAGGCAGTCGATCTCGATCCGCAGCTCACTGTCGCGGGACGGAGTGCGCGAGGCGCCGACCTGAGCGATAGCCTCCCACGTCGCGGGATCCACTCCGCGCAGTGGCACACCCTCGCATCGGAGTGCGATCGGGACGAGGAGAGTGCGCGCGGGCGCGTCCGGGGCGGGCTCACGGGGCGATCCGGCCTCGACGTGGAGGGCTGCGGGAGTGCCGACGGCGCCGTCGAGGATGAGCCAGATGGCCGAGAGCAGGCCGTCGCGCTGGGCCTGGCCGAGCAGCCCGGCCGTGCCGTCGGGATCGTCGAGATGGACGAGCGGAGCGAGGAACTCGGATTCGAGGATCGCGTGGTGCAGCCAGGTCTCGCGGCGGCCCTCGATGAGGTGCAGACGCAGCTGCGTCGCGAGGGATCGCCGCGTGCGCGGCCCGGTCGGCGTCGAGGGGCAGCGGCGTGCTCGCGTCGCCGACCTCGGCGAGCAGGCGCTCCGCGGCCAGGTCGAGGCGGGCGAGTTCCTCCGAGGCGAGCATGCCGACCGCGTAGCGCGGTCCGGCGGTCGTGCTCTGCACCAGGGCCCGGTCGATCTCGAGCTGCACCATGCGCCGGAAGCCGCGCATCATCACGACGACGACCACGGCGGGCGTCAGGGTGAGCACGAGGGCGCTCACGCGGACCGAGACCGCGTCGGCGTCGCCCCACCCCATTGCGGCGAAGACCGCGAGCTCGGCGGCCGTGATGACCAGCGCGACGGCGATGATCTCGACTCCGCGCCGGTGCACGATGAGGGCGGTGTGCGCGACCGCTGCGGCCACGGCGGCGGTGGGGGCCGCTTGCGAGCCCGCTCCCAGCACGGCGGCCAGATCGAGCACGACGGCGGCCGACGCCCCGGCGAGGAACGCCGCGTAGGCCCAGGAGGGCAGGCTCTGACCGGCGAGGCGGATGGCGAGCACTGTCGCTCCGAAGGTCGCTCCGAGCAGCAGCCACGCCGCTGCTCCGAGACCCGGCATCGAGTACTCGTCGAGGCTGCCGAGGAAGACGAGGAGCTCGTACCCCATGATCGCGAGGGCGATGCCGGTGAGGCCGCTGCCGAGATAGCTCGTGCCGAGCCCTCGTGCTGCTGCTTGGCCGAGGACGCCGCGCGCGAGGGGCGCCCCCGGCGGCGGGGAGCTCCGTTGAGCAGCGGGGCGACGGGCTCGGTCACTTCGGCACTTCCAGGACGACGGTCGTGCCGGCGCCGGGCGCGCTGAAGAGGCGCGTGCGTCCGCCCACATCCGCGAGCCGGGCCACCACCGACTCCTTGAAGCCGAGCTTGGCGGCGGGGACCGTTCCGATGTCGAAGCCGACCCCTGCATCGGTCACCATCGCCCGCACCGTGCCGTCGTCCTCGGTGATCGTGACATCGGCCGAGTTGACCCCGGAGTGCCGCCGCACGCTCCGAGGCACTCGGCGAGGGCCATGAGGAACGAGTCGAGCGCGGCGCCGCTGAGCACGATCTGGCCGGAGCCGTGCCAGATGACGTCCAGGCCCATGCGTCCGAAGCGGTTCTTGACACCCTCGAGGGTGTGCGCGGCGGGCGCGCTCGTGACGCTCGTCAGCTGGTACGAGCCGGAGGCGCTCGGGGTGGGCGTGCCGCCGAGCCGCAGCTGCCGCAGGAGCTGCGCGTCCTCGGCCGCCTGCTGGCGGAGGGCGTCGACGGAGACGCCGACCCCGGAGTGGGCGAGCAGGGTCAGCGTGGCGAGCACCGTGTCGTGCAGGAGCCGGGCACCCTGGCGACGCTGCGCCTCCGTCTCGCTGGCCTGCCGTTCGACGCGGTGCGCGTTGCCGATGCTGTCGATCCGCCGCACCACCCGCGGCACCGCGGTGCTGATCCAGAGGGCGAAAGCGCAGAGGCAGCCCCACGGCAGCAGGCTGAGGATCGCGACGTTCAGGGTCATCGCGGTGCTGGCGGCGAGCATCGACGGCACGAGGCTCGCGAGCAGGATCGGGAGCAGCGTCAGTGCCCGGCGGGGCGACGTGCTGACGACCACGGCGACGGTGCTCGTGATCGCATTGACGGTGCTCGCGAGCACGAACGCCGCGAAACCGGGGGAGTCCGCCACGTCGACGGCGATCCCCGCGCCCAGCAGGAGCCCGCCGACCCCGCTGGCGACCAGCCAGAGCCGGTTGCCGCTCCGGCCGAGCTGGACGTGCACCACGGCGAGTCCGAGCAGCAGCGCGACGGCGAAGGGCTGGGCCAGCGGGTCGAGGGTGCCCGGCACGAGGACCAGCACGAGCGCCGCACTGTCCGTCAGCAGACCCACTGCTCGCGCGGACTGCTGCAGGAGGCGGTCGCGCTCCCGCACGCTGCGGATCATGGGCACGGCGCGACTCCCTCGGATCGTCGGGGGAAGGGCCCCGACTCACGATAGCCACTGACGGCGCCCGGGTCGGGAGCGGCTCACACGGCGAGCAGGCGCGAGAGGTGCCCGCCGACCACGTCGTCCTCGATCAGGAAGGCGTCGTGGCCGAAGGGGGAGCTGATCACCGCCACCTCGTCTCCATCGATGTTGCCCGGCGCATGGGCGGCGATGATCCGCTGACCCTCGACGGGGAAGAGCCGATCGCTGTCGATGCCGAGGACGAGGGTCGGGCTGGTGATGCGGGAGAGCGCCTCCGCCTCGCCACCGCGGCCGCGGCCGACGTCGTGCGAGTTCATCGCCTCGACGAGCGTGATGTAGCTGTTGGCGTCGAAGCGGCGGGTGAACTTGTTGCCGTGGAAGTCGAGGTAGGACTCGACCGCGAATCGCCCTCCGCCGCCGAGCGGGCTGAGGCCCGACTGCCAGCTGCGCTCGAAGCGGTCGTTGAGCTCCGAGGGGCTGCGGTAGTTCAGCAGCGCCATCCGGCGGGCCAGGGCGAGCCCGTGGTACGGGCCCTGACCGTCGCCGGCGTCGTAGTAGGCGCCGCCGGCGAAGTTCGCGTCGCTGCGGATCGCCTCGAGCTGCACGAAGTTGAGCGCGATCTGATCGGCGGTCGCACGCGGGGAGCGGCGAGCACGGCGAGCCGGGCCACGCGCTCCGGATGGTCGATGCCCCACTCGAGCGCCTGCATCCCGCCCATCGAGCCGCCGATGACCGTGTGCCAGCGCGTGATCCCGAGCAGGTCCGAGAAGAGGACCTGCGCCCGGACCTGGTCGCGGATGCTCGTGTACGGGAACCGCGCGCCCCACTCGTGCCCGTCGGGAGCGAGCGAGGCCGGCCCGGTCGTCCCCTGGCAGCCGCCGAGCATGTTCGGGGCGACCACGAACCAGCGATCGGTGTCGATGACCTCGCCGGGTCCGACGAGTCCCGACCACCAGCCGTCCGTCGCGTGGCCGGTCTCGCCGCGGCCGACGAGGTGCGAGTCCCCGGTCAGCGCGTGGAGCACGAGGATCGCGTTGTCGCCCGAGGGGGAGAGCTCGCCCCAGGTCTCGTAGGCCATCCGCAGGTGCGGCAGGTGCCCGCCCGATTCGAAGTCGAAGGGGCCGACGTCGACGAAGCGGCGGTTGCCGGGATGATCGCCGTCGCGCCAGGCCCCGGTGGCGGGCGGCTTGCCGATCACCGAGCGGAGCTGGCGCTCGGTGACGAACGCCGAAGGGACGGTGTCCTCGAGTGTCTGCTGCCAGTCCATAGCGGTCTCCATCGTGTCAGAGCGCCGCCCCGCGCCGTCGTGTGTTACGCCCCTCCTTCGAAGGGCCGCCCCGCGCGCGCTCGCGACGCCCCCCGGCGTCCTGCCGGAACGGACTCGACCCCCGCCGCGGCAGGGGGTCTCGTCCGTTCCTTCGCGACCGGTGACGTGTCGCGAGGCCGGGTCAGGCGTTCGCGCGCGACGCCTCGACCACGGCGCGGGCCGCCCGCAGGGCCTGGGCGAGGTCGGCGCGCAGGTCGTCGATGCTCTCCAGGCCCACCGAGAGGCGGACGAGTCCGGGTGTCACGCCCGCGGTCAGCTGCTGCTCGGGGGTGAGCTGCGAGTGCGTCGTCGAGGCGGGGTGGATGACGAGCGAGCGGACGTCGCCGATGTTCGCGAGGTGCGAGAACAGGGTGAGCGAATCGACGAACGCGCGACCGGCATCGACTCCGCCCTTGAGCTCGAACGACAGCACCGCTCCGACGCCCTTCGGCGCGTAGTGGTTCGCGGCCGCGTACCAGGGCGAGGTGGGCAGACCGGAGTAGTTCACCGACGCGATATCGGAGTGGTTCTCGAGGTACTCCGCGATCTCCTGCGCGTTCTGGACGTGGCGCTCGATGCGCAGCGACAGGGTCTCGATGCCCTGGATCAGCTGCCAGGCGCTCGCCGGGGCGATGGACGCACCGAGGTCGCGCAGCAGCTGCACGCGGGCCTTGATGATGTAGGCGAGGGAGTCGCCGACCGCGGCCGTGTAGACCGCGCCGTGGTACGACTCGTCCGGCGTCGTGAGGCCGGGGAACTTCTCCGCGTTCTCGGTCCACGGGAAGGTGCCGCCGTCGACGATGGCGCCGCCGATGACCGTGCCGTAGCCCCCCGAGGAACTTGGTGGCCGAGTGCACGATGATGTCGGCGCCGTGCTCGAACGGGCGGATCAGGTACGGCGTCGCGATCGTGTTGTCGACGATCAGCGGCACGCCCGAGGCGTGGGCGACGTCGGCGACGGAGCGGATGTCGAGGATGTTGATCTTGGGGTTGCCGATGGTCTCGGCGAAGAAAGCTTGGTGTTCGGGCGCACCGCGCGGCGCCACTCCTCCTGGTCGTCCTGGTTCTCGACGAACGTCGTCTCGATGCCGAGCTTGGCCAGTGTGTACTTGAACAGGTTGTAGGTGCCGCCGTAGATCGAGGACGACGAGACGATGTGGTCGCCGGCGTGCGCGATGTTGAGGACCGCCGCGGTCTCGGCCGCCTGGCCGGAGGCGAGGAGCAGGGCGCCGGAGCCGCCCTCGAGCGCGGCGAGGCGCTCCTCCACGACGGCCTGTGTCGGGTTCTGGATGCGGGTGTAGATGTTGCCGAACTCGGCGAGGGCGAAGAGGTTCTTCGCGTGCTCCGCGTTGTCGAAGACGTAGGAGGTCGTCTGGTAGATCGGCGTGGCGCGCGCCTTGGTGACCGGATCCGGCGCCGCTCCCGGAGTGGATCTGCTTGGTCTCGAACTGCCACTGGGCGGGGTCGGTCATGGTGCGTCCAATCGGGTCGTGACGGCGGAGGGCGGAGTCCGTTCTCCGCCGCGACGAGCCTAGGCGGGCGGCCGGGCGGGTGCGAGGTCCGCCGACACACGAGGTCATCCCGCGACGAAGACAGCCTCAGCGGGGTGCGGTGCGGTCGGGCGTGCTGCGATCGGGCGCGGCGCGCGGATCGCGCTTGGAGCCCGTCGGATCGGCGCGCCGCGGCCGCTCGGGCCGCTCGTCCTGCACCGGGGCGAAGAGCCAGGCGGCGCGCGGCTCGACGAGCTTGTGGAAGACGGTCCGCGTCCAGCCGAGCGAGAGCACCACCGAGACAGCGATGCAGAGCACGATCATCAGCACCAGAGCGAACGTGCTGTCCGCGGCCGACAGCACCCCCGACTCCCGCAGCGGGTAGAGGACGAAGCTGTGCAGCAGGTAGACGTACATCGTCGACTGGCCCCAGTGCGTCAGCACCGTGCGCCCGCGCGGGATGAGTGTGAAGAGGGCGAGGGAGAGGACGACCGCGGTGAGCATCAGCGCCAGGCGGACCAGGCCGGCCCACCACTCCGTCTCGCCGAGGGCGTCGTAGGGGCGGTCGTAGAAGAACCAGTAGCGAAGGTCGGCCGCCCGGAACGCGTCGATGTTCACCGTCATCACGAGCGCCGTGACGGCGAAGAGGACGAGGGCGACGGCGCGCACCGCGAGGACTCTGACCGTCGGCAGAGCGAGCCAGCGGTCGACGAGGAGCTGAGAGCCTGCCCGCCATCCGCGCAGCCGCCAGCCGAAGACGAAGAAGGGCAGGATCCCGATCGCGCGCGCCAGCGAGAAGGTCGAGTCGATGTTGTCGTAGTAGCTGACCCCGACCGCGAGGACGACGCTGATCAGCAGCGGCCAGCGCAGGAGCGCGAGGTAGGGGAGAACCAGACGGAAGATGCCCAGCGCGAGCAGGAACCAGAGCGTCCAGCTGGGCTTGGTCGGATTGAACTCGGTCTTGCCCTCGACCGCCAGCTGCACCAGCGTCCAGACCGTCTCCATGATCAGGTAGGGCAGCAGGATGTCGGTCATCACCCGGCGCATCGCCCGCGCGTTCGGCGCTCCGGCCTTCGAGAAGTAGCCGGAGATGATGGCGAACGCCGGCATGTGGAACGCGTAGACCGTGAGGTAGACGATCAGCGACACGTCGGAGTTGGCGGTGAGGCGCTGGATCCCGTGCCCGATGACCACCAGGGTCACGCAGACGAAGCGGGCGTTGTCCCAGAGCGGGACGCGGCGCTTGGAGGAGCGCCGACTCCGCCGGTCGCGGGTGCGGGGTCGGCGGGGTTCACCGGGTCAGACTAGCGTTGGGGGCGACGACGGAGTCGGTGGTGTCCGAGGCTTGACGGAAGGGGACGAGCGTGGTTCGACGCGTCGTCGTGACAGGAGCGAGTTCAGGGATCGGTGCGGCGACAGTCCGCCTGTTCCGGGAGCACGGATGGGACGTCGTGGCCGTGGCTCGTCGGCAGGAGAGGCTCGAGGCGCTCGCCGCCGAGACGGGCGCGACCTTCTTCACCGCGGATCTGACCGACTCCGCCCAGGTCGACGCCCTGCGCGACCACCTCGCCGAGACCGGCGCCGTGCACGCGCTCGTCAACAACGCCGGCGGCGCGCTCCGGACTCGACACCGTGGAGGCGTCCGACCCGGCCGACTGGACCCGGATGTTCGAGATCAACGTGCTCTCGGTGAAGCTGGTCACCAGCGCGCTCCTGCCGCTGCTGCGCCGCGGTGTCGCCGACGCCGGCTCCGAGGGCTCGGCCGACATCGTCACGGTCACCTCCATCGCCGGCCACGTCGCCTATGAGGGCGGCGGCGGGTACAACGCGGCCAAGTTCGCGGCCCACGCGCTGGTCGCCGTCCTGCGCCTCGAACTCGCGGGCGAGCCGATCCGGGTCGTCGAGATCGCCCCGGGCATGGTGCACACCGAGGAGTTCTCCCTGGTGCGGTTCGGCGGTGACAAGGAGCGGGCCGACAAGGTGTACGACGGAGTCGCCGCGCCCCTGGTGGCCGAGGACGTGGCCGCAGCGATCGTCTCCTCCGTGGAGCTGCCCGCGCACGTGAACCTGGATCTGGTGACGATCAAGCCCGTCGCGCAGGCCGCGCCGCACAAGGTCGTCCGAGGTCCGCTGGCTCCGAAGCTCTGACGGGGGGCGTCCGCCCGCCCTCGGGCGATGTGACGCGGAGGCGCGCGACGCTCTAGCCTGTCCCTCATGGTTTCCGACGCCGACGACTCCGCCGCCCTCCTCGCCGCCACGGAGAAGGAGGTCCTCGGCTGGCTCGAGTTCGGCGACGCCGCGCGGCATCTCGCGGACGACGTCGTCGCCACGGGCTATCGGCCCGAGCTGGTCGTCGCCATCGCCCGCGGCGGTCTGCTGCTCGCCGGAGCCGTGGCGTACGCCCTCGGCATCAAGAGCTGCGGGGCGCTGAACGTCGAGTTCTACACCGGCGTCGAGGCGCGGCTCGCCGCCCCCGTCGTGCTCCCTCCGCTCCTGGACGAGGCCTCGGTCCGCGGCAAGCGGGTCCTGCTCGTCGACGACGTGTCCGACTCCGGCCACACGCTCGCCCTGTCGGTGAAGCTGATCGAGGCCATGGGTGCCGAGGTCCGCACCGTCACGCTCTACACGAAGCCCCGCACCGTCCTCGAGCCGGACTTCTTCTGGCGCCGCACCCCGCGCTGGATCGTCTTCCCCTGGTCGGCCCTCCCTCCGGTCGACGGCGCTCTCGCGGAGGACGGCGAATGAGCGTCCACCTCATCGGCGGCGGAGGCGGGCCGGAGCACGACTCCGACCTCTACGGCGCCTTCCTGGCGGAGGCGCGCGCCCGCGCCGTCGACGCCGGTCGGATCGAGGGCCCGCGCATCGCGATCGTCGTGGTGCACGACGGTCTGGGGCCCGAGGCCTACTCCGGATACGCGGCGACGCTCGCATCGGTCGGCCCGATCGAGCCGGTCGCCGTGCTCAAGCCCGAGGGCGGCCGGATCGATCCGTCCGTCTTCGACGAGGTCGACGGGATCTTCGTCGGCGGCGGGCTCACCCCGCGTACCGCGACGCCCTCGAGGACTCCTTCGAGCGCCTGCGCGACCTGGTCTCCTCCGGTACTCCCTACGCCGGGTTCTCGGCCGGCGCCGCCATCGCGGCCGACCGGGCGATCGTCGGCGGATCCCGGATCGGCGGCGTCGTCGTGGCGCCCGAGGACGCCGCGGAGGAGCTCGACGAGGTGACGGTGCTCGAAGGCATCGGCCTGGTCGACGTCTCGATCGACGTGCACGCCGCGCAGTGGGGCACCCTCGGCCGCCTCGTGGCCGCAGTCGAGGCCGGCCTCGTCGACGGCGGGGTCGCGATCGACGAGTCGACCGCTCTGACGGTCGGCACAGGAGCCCTGCGCGTCTCGGGTGCCGGGTCCGTCTGGCGCGCGAGCGCCGGCGAGACCGGGGTGCTCGTGGCCACGCTCGCCGCGAGCTGACCCGTGGATCTGCAGGAGCTGGCGGGCGCCGGCCTGATCGACGCGGGCTGGGCATCGGCGCTGGCGCCGGTGGGCCCCGACATCGCCGCGATGGGCGACTTCCTGCGCGCCGAGGTGGCCGCAGGCCGGCACTACCTGCCCGCGGGGCGGACGTGCTCCGGGCCTTCCGCGCACCGCTCGCCGACGTGCGCGTGCTCATCGTCGGCCAGGACCCGTACCCGACGCCGGGGCACCCGATCGGGCTCTCCTTCGCGGTCGAGCGGCACGTCCGCCCGGTGCCGCGGAGCCTTCAGAACATCTACCGCGAGCTGCGCGACGACCTCGGCGTCGCTCCTCCCGAGCACGGCGACCTCGGCGCCTGGACCAGCAGCGGCGTGATGCTGCTCAACCGCGTCCTGACCGTCGCTCCCGGTGCGCCCGCGTCGCACCGCGGGAAGGGCTGGGAGGCGGTCACCGAGCACGCGATCCGGACGCTCGCGGCACGGGACGCTCCCCTCGTCGCGATCCTCTGGGGGAGGGACGCGGCGAACCTCCGCCCGCTCCTCGGCGACGCGGGGATCGTCGAGAGCGCCCATCCGAGCCCCCTGTCGGCCTCGCGGGGCTTCTTCGGCTCGCGCCCCTTCAGCCGGGCGAACGCGCTGCTCGTCGAGCGCGGCGCCGAGCCGGTCGACTGGAGCCTGGCGGAGTGAGCGGCCGCGCCGCAGGGCCGGGCGGTGCGCCGATACGCTGGACGCTGTCCGCGCGAGCGGCCCGGATCGACGGAGGGACCCCCATGCTTGAGGAAGAGTACGAGCAGCGACGCGTCCTGCCGCCGCACCTGCGGAGGACGCCTCCGCCCGAGCCCGACTTCTCGTACGAGATCCGCGAGGCGCGCGAGGAGGACCTCCCCGACATCCGCGAGATCTACAACCACTACGTGCGCAACACCGTCGTGACGTTCGACGAGGACGACTCCACGATCCAGGAGTGGCGCTCGAAGTTCACCAGGAACCAGAAGCTCGGGCTGCCCTTCATCGTCGCGGTGTCGCCGTCGGGCCAGATCCTCGGCTACGCGATGGTCTCGCCGTGGTCCTCGAAGCGCGCGTACCGGCTTCACGGTCGAGAACTCGATCTACCTCCGCGCGGCCTCCACCGGCAAGGGCCTGGGCAAGGCGCTGATGACCGAGCTCCTGGAGCGGGCGAAGGCCGTGGGCATCCGGCAGATCATGGCCGTGATCGCCGACAAGGGCGCGGAGGCGTCGCTGGCGATGCACGCGCAGTACGGCTTCGTCGAGGTGGGGCGGATGGGCCGGGTCGGCTTCAAGTTCAACCGCTGGCTCAGCACGGTGCTGCTGCAGAAGACGCTGAAGTAGACGTCCTCACGGACACTGCGAAAGCGCCGTGCCCGTGAGAGCGGCCGACCCGTGTTCCCTACACTTGTCGGCATGGAATGGCTGGTCCCGCTCATCGTCGTCGTGGCCCTCGTGGTGATCCTCGGGATCTACCTCTGGGCGACCTACAACTCCCTGGTCACCCTGAATGTCCGGGTCGACGAGGCGTGGAGCGACATCACCGTTCAGCTGAAGCGGCGCGCGGATCTGATCCCGAACGTCATCGACTCGGTGAAGGGCTACGCCTCCCACGAGCGCCAGGTGTTCGAGCAGGTGACGCGCGCCCGGGCCGAGACGCTGTCCGCCCAGGGGCCGGCGGAGGCGTCCGTCGCCGAGGACCACATGCAGAAGGCGCTCAAGTCGATCTTCGCCGTCGCGGAGGCGTACCCGCAGCTGCAGGCGAGCCAGAACTTCCTCCAGCTCCAGGGCGAGCTCGTCGATTCCGAGGACAAGATCCAGTCGGCCCGCCGGTTCTACAACGGCGGCGTGCGCGAGATGAACACCAAGGTGAAGGTGTTCCCCAACACGCTCTTCTCGCGGCGGCTCGGCTTCTCGGAGCGGGACTTCTTCGAGGTGGACAACCTCGCCGCGATCTCGGAGCCGCCGCGCGTCCAGTTCTGGAGCTCCCCATGCGGAGGCCGGTGACCGCCGCCTGAGCGGGGCCGTGCGGCGGCCTCAGCGCCCGGTCGGCGCGGCGAGCGGTCCGCCGCCGAGCGTCGTCAGGTACTCGTCGAACACGGGCGCGGGATCGACTCCGGTGGCGACGGCGTCGACGAGCGCTCGGCGCACCAGCGCCATCACGACCGTGGCGAGGACCGCCGCCCGGGGGGTCTCCTCGGGCTCCATCCCCATCCGCTCGGCGATCGAGGGGGTGAGGGCCGCCTCGCCGTCGTGGAGGGACTGCGCCCAGACCGCGCGCATGGCGGGGGTCTCGGTGAGCAGCGGGATCAGCCGGAGCGTGCGATCGAGCTGCGGCCCGGACGCGGCGGCGGCGAAGGCGGCGCCGAGGGCGCGGTGCAGCGGCTCGTCGGCGGGGCGCGCGAGGAGCTCGCGGCCCATCGCCGCGATGGCCGCGTAGAGCACGGGCCGCACGCAGTCCTCCTTGCCGCCGAGGTAGCGGTGGAAGGTCCGGAGCGAGATGCCGGCGGCGTGCGCGAGGTCGATCGAGCTGACGCCTTTCACCGTGCCGCGCTCGAGGAGGAGCCCCACGCACTTCTCGGAGAGGGCGAGCGCGATCGATCCGGAGCGTTCGTCCACCATGCCGCTCACGCTAGGACATCCGCGTGCCCGGTGCGGAGCGCGGCGAGCAGCGCCGTCGCGAGCGTGCCCCGCTCGACGACCTCGACGCCCTCGAGCCCCTGCCAGGCCGCGGCCTCGACGAGGAGCACGGCGAGCCGCTCGGCCGTGTCGGCGGGGGCGCCGGGCTCGAGCCACGCGGCCTGCACCCGCAGCACCCTCCTCTGCCGGTCGCTCTTGAGGTCGACCCGGGCGGCGAGGACGTCGTCGAGCAGCACCGGGAGGACGTAGTACCCGTGCACGCGCTTCTCGGCGGGCGTGTAGATCTCGATCCGGTAGTGGAAGCCGAAGAGCAGCTCGGCTCTCGGGCGATGCCAGACGAGGGGATCGAAGGGGGAGAGCAGCGCGTCGGCTCGCAGCGTGCGCGGCCGTCGGGCGGCGGTGTGGCGCCAGAGGGCCATCGGGCGACCGGATCGCTCCCACCCGCGCACCTCCACGGGGACGAGCTCTCCGGAGTCGACGAGGTCGCGGACCGCGGCGAGCGCCGGTGCCTGCCGCAGACGGTGGTAGTCGGCGAGGTCGCCGAGCGTGCCGATGCCGTGGGCGACGGCCGAGCGGCGCACGAGCTCGCGGACGGCGTCCTGCTCGGAGACCTCGGTCTCGAGGACCTCGCGCGGCAGCATCCGATCGGCGAGGGCGTAGGAGCGCTCGAACCGGGTCCGGCCGGCGCTCACCACCTCGCCCCAGCGGAAGAGCACCTCGAGGCCGCGCTTGATGTCGGACCAGCCCCACCACGGGCCCGTGCGGGTGTTCGACTCGTGCTCGATCTCGGAGGCGCGCAGGGGCCCGTCGGCCAGAGCCGCCCTCAGCCAGTCGAGCGTGGACCTGTTCTCGGCGGCCCACCCCTCGTGCTCGGGGAGCGCGGTGCGGCGGTAGTGCTCCATCCGCCAGCGGTAGAGCGGGACGTCGGCCCGGCGGATCAGCGCGGCCTCGTGCGCCCAGTACTCGAGGTAGTGCCCTCTCGGCGTGAAGGCGACGGCGTCGAGCAGGGCCCGGTCGTACGGTCCCAGGCGCGCGAGCAGCGGCAGGTAGTGGCTCCGCTCGAAGACGTTGACCGAGTCGAGCTGCAGGGGCCGGATGCGGTCGACGGCCTGGACGATCTGCCGCGTGCCGACGCGCGGCGGCCGCGGCGCTCCGAAGCCCTGCGCGGCGAGGGCGATGCGGCGCGCGAGGGCGGGGGAGAGCTGCTCGGTCATGGTCCGACCACGCTAGCGAAGGCCTCCGACATCGTCTGCGGACGCCGCCCGGCGTTCCCCACCGGTTCCCGGCGCGGGGCCGCGGGGGCCGATCATGATCGACGGCGACTCCGCACCGTCCCGCCCGGTGGCCGTGAGGGCCTCCTCCTGAGTCCTCGCAGTCGATACCGCCTCGGAATGCACCGGGGCCTAGTCTGGGCAGATGAGACTCGGCAGGTCCCGCCGCTCCTCCGGCCCCCGCGTCGTCGACACCGCGCCGCCGCCCGTTCAGCGCGTGCCGGGGACGTCCCGTCCGGGTCCCGACTCGGCCTTCGTGAGCGACGGGATGCGCATCGCCGGGGCTTGGGCGTGGCGCGTCCTCGTGGTCGTCGCCGCCCTCGCGGTGCTGGCGCTCCTGATCATCGAGCTGCGTCTCATCGTCATCCCGCTTCTGGTCGCGATCGTCATCGCCGCGCTCCTCGTGCCGTTCTCGGGCTTCCTCCAGCGGCACCGGTGGCCCAAGTGGCTCGCGATCACGGTCGCCGAGCTCGGCATCATCGTGATCATCGGCGGGCTGCTCTTCCTGGTGGTCACGCAGGTGTACCAGGGCTTCGACGATCTCAGCCGCCAGACGGTCGAGTCCTACGACGACCTCAAGGCCTGGCTCCTCGAGTCGCCGCTGCACCTCACCGAGGGCGAGATCAACCAGTACGCGCAGCAGGCGCTCACTGCTCTGCAGC
This sequence comes from Rathayibacter sp. AC182, assembly GCF_979253875.1. Taxonomy (NCBI): domain Bacteria; kingdom Bacillati; phylum Actinomycetota; class Actinomycetes; order Micrococcales; family Microbacteriaceae; genus Rathayibacter; species Rathayibacter sp. AC182. The sequence continues at coordinate 229,854 of NZ_CEEDEK010000002.1, forward strand.
AGGACTCGGGGATGCTCGTCAGCGGGGCCCTCAGCGTCGGATCGACGATCGGCCACGTGCTCACCGGCGTGCTGCTGACCCTCTTCTCGACCCTGTTCATCCTCATCGACGGCCCGAACATCTGGCGCTGGGTCGTGCGCCTCTTCCCGCACCGCGCGCGCCCCGCCGTCGACGGCGCGGGACGCGCCGGCTGGGTCACCCTCACCAACTTCGTGAAGGTGCAGATCTTCGTCGCGTTCATCGACGCCGTCGGCATCGGCGTCGGCGCCGCACTCCTCGGGGTGCCGCTGGCCATCCCGATCGGCGTCCTCGTGTTCCTGGGCTCCTTCGTGCCCGTGATCGGCGCGGTGGCGACCGGAGCTCTCGCGGTCTTCATCGCCCTCGTCTACAACGGTCCGCTCATCGCCCTGATCCTGCTGATCGTCGTCCTCGGCGTGCAGCAGCTGGAGGGGCACATCCTCCAGCCGCTCGTGATGGGATCGGCGATCAAGATCCACCCCCTGGCGGTCGTCCTCGCGGTCGCCGGCGGCTCCATCGTCGCGGGCATCGCCGGTGCCTTCTTCGCGGTCCCCTTCGTCGCGACCCTCAACGTCATGGTCAACTACGTCGCGAGCGGTGCCTGGCGCTCGCCCACCCGAACCCCCGAGAAAGTTGCCGCAGAGCATGCAGACTAGCCGCGTCGTCGGACCGTCCCTCCTCGAGTTCGAGGAGGCCCGCAGCGTGATCGCCCCCGTGATCGCGAACACCCCCATGGAGACGAGCACCTTCCTCGCCCAGGTGCTGGGCTCGCCCGTCTTCCTCAAGTGCGAGAACCTGCAGCGCACGGGCTCCTATAAGATCCGCGGAGCGGTGTTCCGGATGTCGCGCCTCTCGCCCGAGGAGCGCGCACGCGGCGTCGTGGCGGCCTCGGCCGGCAATCACGCGCAGGGCGTGGCCTACGCCGCCCGCGAGCTCGGCATCGACGCCACCATCTTCATGCCCATCGGAGTCGCCCTGCCCAAGCTGGCCGCGACCCGCGACTACGGCGCGGACGTCGTGCTGAGCGGCCACATCTTCAACGAGGCCCTCGCGGCCGCGATCGAGTTCGCCGAGCGCACCGGAGCGGTCTTCATCCCGCCGTTCGACCACCCCGACGTCGTCACGGGGCAGGGGACCATCGGCCTCGAGATCCTCGAGCAGGCTCCGGGCGTCGAGACGATCGTCGTGCCGATCGGAGGCGGCGGTCTGATCGCGGGCGTCGCCTCGGCCGCCAAGCAGAAGGCGGCCCGCGAGGGGCGCACCCTGCGCGTCATCGGGGTGCAGGCGGCGAACGCGGCCCTGCACCGCTGTCTCTCGCGAGCGGCGAGCCGACGCTCATCACGATCACTCCGACGATCGCGGACGGCATCGCGGTGGCGATGCCCGGGACGCTCAACTTCGAGATCATCCGCGACGTCGTCGACGAGGTCGTCACGGTCGAGGACGACGACATCGCCCGCGCCCTTCTGGTCCTGCTCGAGCGCGCGAAGCTCGTCGTCGAGCCCGCCGGCGCGGTCGGCATCGCCGCGATCCTCACCGGGAAGATCCGCGATGCTGGACCGACCGCCGTGATCCTCTCGGGCGGCAACATCGACCCGCTCATGATGGAGCGCGTGATCAGCCGCGGACTCGCCGCGTCGGAGCGCTACCTCAAGATGAGCATCGGGCTGCCGGACCGCCCGGGCCAGCTCGCCCGCATCTCGGAGCTGATCTCGGAGGCGAACGCGAACGTCGTCGAGGTGCTGAACACCCGGCACGGGCGGGGCCTGCAGATCAGCGAGGTCGAGCTCGAGATCAGCGTCGAGACCCGCGGACCCGAGCACGCCGAGCGCGTCCTCCAGGTCCTCCGCGACGCCGGCTACGAGCCCAGGGTGTCTCAGAACTGACCTGCGCCGACGGAAGACGCCACCCGCCGGCGCCTCCGGGGCCTCACAGGTGGCGTCTCGGTCGGCGGATCGTTACCCGGTCGTCCGTCCGCGAGGCGGAGGAGGGAGTCGTACCGTCAGGTGCGGCGATCGACGACAACACCGCGTCCGCGAGGCGGAGGAGGGAGTCGTACCGTCAGGTGCGGCGATCGACGACAACACCGCGTCCGCGAGGCGGAGGAGGGAGTCGTACCGTCAGGTACGGCGACGGACGACAACACCGCGGACGGGCGACCGGAGGACGATCAGTGGCCGTTCCAGGTCTCGACGTTCACGATCCGGACCGTGATGGTCCGGCCGTTGGGAGCCTCGAAGCTGGTCGAGTCGTCGAGCTTCAGGCCCATGATCGCCGAGCCGAGCGGGCTCTGGGGGCTGTAGACGTCGAGGTCGCTCTCGCCCGCCATCTCGCGGTTGCCGAGCAGGAAGCGCGACTCGTCGCCCGCGATCTCGGCGGTGATGATCGTGCCGGCCTCGACCACTCCGTGGCTCTCGGGGGGCGTGCCGATCTCGGCCTCGCGCAGCAGCGAGGTCAGCTGCCTGATGCGCGCCTCGATCTTGCCCTGCTCGTCCTTGGCGGCGTGGTAGCCGCCGTTCTCCTTGAGATCGCCCTCCTCGCGAGCGACCTCGATCCGCTTCGCGATCTCCTCGCGTCCGGCGGTGGACAGCTCGTTCAGCTCCGCCTGGAGGCGGTCGTACGACTCCTGGGTCATCCAGGTGACCTGAGGCTGGTCGGCCATGGTGGGCTCCTCACGTGACTGCCGCGTGCAGCGCGTCCGAGCGGCGGGCCGAGGAGCTCGCACCCCGTCGTCCGTTCCGCCCGGCGCCCGGCGGCGGCGGGAAAAGACAAGGCCCCGACGAGTCCGTCAGGGCACCCGGCAACCCTACGGGAGCCAGCAGGACGAGATCAAACCTGTGTTCGCGAGCTCGGTGGTGCGCACGGTCTCGGTGAAGGAGCGGAAGCGGTCGTCCGAGGCGGGGTATTCGACGACGAGCCAGCCCACTACGGCGGACTGCTCGTTGGAGCGCCTGGACGGCGCACGCGACCTCCGTGCCGACCGGCGCGGTGAGGTCGAAGGAGACGGTCACGGTGCGGTCGTCGACGACCTGGTGCGCCGTGTCCTGGACGTCGACGCCGTCGCGTCCGCTGTCCAGACCCGCCCAGACCACCCAGGCGGCGAAGACGGCGACGAAGGCCAGAGCGACGGCGCCGAACAGCCAGCGGTTTCCGCGGCGGGTGCGGGGCGTGCGTCCGTAACGCGAGGCGAGGGGACCGGCCTCGGGGAACCCGTCCGGCTCGGGAGCGGTGCCCTCGGCGCCCTCCGCGATCTCGTCGCTCCGCTCGGAGCTGTCGGACGTGCGGGCGACCACGGAACTCCCTGGATGTTGCGTCTACTCTTGACGGACGACGCGCGCTCGAAGAGCCGCCGCGTCGACCCCATTAAACCCCGAGGAATCGAGCGATCGTGTCCCAGGCCGCCGAGGTCTCCGTCGATTCGGAGGTGCGGGAGGTCCCGCGCCTCCTCGCCGTGCACGCCCACCCCGACGACGAGTCGAGCAAGGGCGCCGCGACCCTCGCGGCCTACGCCGACCGGGGCGCCGAGGTGATGGTCGTCTCCTGCACCGGGGGCGAGGCCGGCTCCGTGCTCAACGAGGCGCTCGCCGCCCGCGCGCACGCCGAGCGGGACATGGGCGGCCTGCGCCGCCTCGAGATGGCCGAGGCTCAGCGGATCCTCGGCGTCCAGCACACCTGGCTCGGCTTCGTCGACTCCGGCATGGAGGAGGACGGCTCCGTGCCGCCGTCGAGCTTCGCGGCGCTCCCGCTCGAGACGGCGTCCGCTCCGCTCGTGCGACTCGTCCGCCGCTTCAAGCCGCACGTGATCATCAGCTACGACGAGAACGGCGGCTACCCGCACCCGGACCACATCCGGGCGCACCAGGTCGCGATGGAGGCGTTCCGCGCCGCCGGGGAGCCCGACGAGTACCCGGGGCTCGGCGAGCCGTGGTCGGTCGCGAAGCTCTACTACGACCGCGTCTTCAGCGGTCAGAAGCTGCGGGCGATCGCCGAGCACCTGCGCTCCCTCGACCCCGAGGACCCGCGCCTGGCGACCTTCGAGGAGATGAAGCGCTGGACGGACGACGCGCCCTACCTCGCGACGACCCAGGTGTTGATCTCGGGGTTCCACGACCGGAGGGACGCCGCGCTGCGCGCGCACGCCAGCCAGGTCGCTCCCGACAACGCGTTCTTCTTCCTCCCGCACGAGGCGATCGACGCCGCGTGGCCCACCGACGACTTCCAGCTCGTGCAGTCGCGCGTGGAGGCGCCGACCCCCGAGACCGATCTCTTCGCCGGAGTCGACGTCGCCTACCCCGTCGATGAGCAGAAGGAGGGACCCGCATGATCCCCGCCGCCGTCTCCACCGTCGTCGACGCGGCCGGTCTCGCGCTGGCCCGCGTCGCCGCCGCGACCCCGTCCCCGGCTCCGGACTTCAACGAGGACACGGTGACGCCCGGTCTCTTCGGCTTCATCACGATGCTCGTGATCGCCGTGGCCGCGGTGCTCCTCGCCCTGGACATGGTGCGCCGCGTGCGCCGGACGACCTACCGCGAGCAGGTGGCGGAGCGGCTCGACGCCGAGGAGCGCGAGCGCGACGCCGCAGCGGCCCGGGAGCGACCTGGGGCTCTTCCTCCGACCGCTGACGCGGACTCAGCCCCCGTTGTACGCGGGGTCGATCGAGATCAGCAGCGCCGCGGTCCAGTGGCACAGGAACGCCACCGCGGTGAGAGCGTGGAAGATCTCGTGGAAGCCGAAGACCCCGGGAACGGGGTTGGGCCGCTTGATCCCGTAGACGACGGCTCCGACCGTGTAGCAGAGCCCGCCGACGATGACGAGGACCATCATCGTCGCGCTCGCTTCGAGCAGGGGTCCGAGGTACATCACGGCCGCCCAGCCCAGGAGGAGGTAGAGCGGCACGTAGAGCCAGCGCGGTGCCGAGATCCAGAAGACCCGGAAGCCGATCCCCAGCAGCGCGCCCGACCAGACGAGCACGAGGAGCAGCGTGCCCTGCTCGGGCGGCAGGGCGAGCACGGCGAGCGGCGTGTAGGTGCCCGCGATGAGCAGGAAGATGTTGGCGTGATCGATCCGCTTCAGGATCATCTTCGTCCTCGGCCGCCAGTCGAAGCGGTGGTACAGCGCCGAGTTCCCGAAGAGGAGCAGCGAGGAGGTCGCGAACACGACCGCCGCCCACTTGGCCGCCGCGCCGTCCGCCACCCCGACGAGGACGGCGCCCGCGACGATCGCGAGCGGGAACAGTCCCGCGTGGATCCAGCCGCGCCAGGTGGGCTTCGCGTCGAGGACCGCGCCGTTCTCGATCTCGTCGTCGACGAGCGGGACGTTCGGGAGATCCGGTCCTGAGGCGTCGTCCCGCGCCACCGCGTCGTCCCCGGCGGGCGAGGACCGGCGAGCCGGATCGGGGGCGGGGGGCGTCGGCCGGTGGCTCATACGGCTCAGGATACGGCTCGCTCCGGTGACCCCGCCGAGCGCCGCTCGGTACGCGGTGACCCTTCGGCGCCCCGGGCATCGACTACCGTAGCGATGTGCCGAAGCCGAGACTGCCTGTGGGGAGGGACCTCCTCTACGGCGTCTACAAGAAGCGCCTGCGGTCGAGCCTCGTTCCTGGGACGCTGCCGAACCACGTCGCGATGATCATCGACGGCAACCGTCGGTGGGCACGTCAGCGGGCGCTCGAGACCGCCGCGCACGGGCACCGCGCGGGGGCTGCGAAGGTGCACGAGTTCCTGCAGTGGTGCGACGAGCTCGGCATCCGGCACGTCACCCTCTACCTGCTCTCGCAGGACAACCTCGTCGGCCGTGAGAGCTCCGAGCTCACCGAGCTGATCGCGATCATCGCCGATCTCGCCGAGGAGGTCTCGCAGCAGCCCGACTGGCGGGTGCAGCACGTCGGCTCCGACGACGGTCTGCCGGAGTCGCTGATCACCGCGCTCGACACGGCCGAGGAGCGGACGGCGCGGCACACCGGCCTGCACGTGAACCTCGCGGTCGGCTACGGCGGTCGCCACGAGATCGCCCAGGCCGTGCGCAGTATCCTCGACGAGCACGGCAAGCGCGGGTCCTCCATCGAGGACGTCGCCGAGCTGCTCACCCCCGAGCTCATCGGCGAGCACCTCTACACCAGCGGTCAGCCCGATCCGGACCTCGTGATCCGGACCTCCGGGGAGCAGCGCCTCTCGGACTTCATGCTCTGGCAGAGCGCGCACAGCGAGTTCTACTTCATGGAGGCGCTCGGCCCCGACATCCGCGAGGTCGACTTCCTCCGCGCTCTGCGCGACTACGCGGGGCGGCACCGCCGCTTCGGCAGCTGATCACCGCTGCACCACTCATCGGAAGGGCCGGCATGAGCACGACGAGCACCCTGGGCATCGACGACTTCCTCGGCACCTTCTCGGAGCAGACGGGATACCTCGACTTCGCCCGCATCGGTCCGATCTCGGCCACCGCCGTCGCCGAGCAGGACGCCGCGACCCGGCTGCTGCAGACAGGGCGGGCGCTCGGCGAGCTGGCGGCACAGGACGCGCGCGTCCGCTCCGCCGTGTCGGGACTCGTCGGCCTCCCGGCCGAGCAGATCGTCTTCCAGCCGAACACCTCGACGGGCCTTCTGCACACGATGTTCGGCGCCACCGGGGAGTGCTGCTGTCGGCGGGGGAGTTCCCGAGCCTGCCCTTCGCCGCGGTGCGCGCCCAGCAGGCGCTGGGAGCCGTGACGCCGGTGTGGCTGCCGGGCGGGCCGGGCCGGGTGACTCCCGACGCGGTGCGCGAGCACCTCACCCCGGAGGTGACGGCGGTCGCGGTCAGCCTCGTCGACTCCCGCACGGGTCATCTCGCCGATCTCGAGGGCCTGCGCGACGTCATCGGCGATCGCCTCCTGATCGTCGACGCCATCCAGGGGTTCGGCGTCGTCGACGCACCTGGTCCGCGGCCGACGTCGTCGTGTCCGGCGGGCAGAAGTGGGTGCGGGCGGGCTGGGGCACGGGCTTCCTCGCGCTGAGCGAGCGCGCGCTCGAGCGGCTCTCGCCGGTGCTCTCCGGATGGACCGGAGCGGACGCCGTCGAGCCGTGGGACGAGGTGGCACCGCCCCGATCCGGCGCGGGCGCGTTCAGCGTGACCAACCCCGATCCGATCGCCCAGGCGCGTTTCGCCGGCGCGCTCGAGGACATCGCCGCAGTGGGAGTGACGGCCATCGCCGCGCGGATCGCCGAGCGGGTCAGCGCGATCGTCGACCTCGCCGACGAGTTCGGGCTCGCCCTCATCAGCTCTCGAGACGAGAGGGAGCGCGCGGGCATCGTCGTGGTCGAGCCGGCCGCCGAGGAGCTCGCACCCCTGAGCGCGTCCCTCGACGTCCACGGAGTGACGGCGCGGCTGCGCCCCGGAACCGTGCGCTTCAGCGCTCACGCCGGCACCACCGACGAGACGCTCGCGGCACTGCGGGCCGCTCTCGTCTCGGCGGGCACGGGCGCCGCGTTCTGAGCGGAGCCGCGCGTTCACACACTGGTTACACATTCGTAGCGGTGGGAAGCACACGGATGTCATTCGCGGGGTTATGTTCGAGACATCAGGTGAAGCGCCTGGTCGAGACGGCCACACAAGTACGGCTCGATATCGCGCAGACCAGTGAAGGGAACTGCGCGGTGCGGGAACGCACCGATGGCCGGCTCGCACAGTGAGCCGGGGGTGTCGAAGCCCCGGGGTGTGGAGAGTCGTCGTGACAGTTCCCCAGGGTATGGACCAGCAGGCCGGAGCGCAGGGCGGCATCCACCGCCGAGCGCAGCACGGGTCCGCCGGCTCCTCGATCAGCTCCTGCGCACGTACGTGCTCGACACGTCGGTGCTGCTGTCGGACCCGATGGCCATGTTCCGCTTCGCGGAGCACGCGGTCGTCCTGCCGATCGTCGTGATCGGCGAGCTCGAGGGCAAGCGCCACGATCCCGAGATCGGCTACTTCGCCCGCCAGGCGCTGCGGCACCTCGACGAGCTGCGCGTCAAGCACGAGCGCCTCGACTTCCCGATCGCCGTCGGCAACGGGGGCACGCTGCGGGTCGAGCTCAACCACTCGAACATGTCGGTCCTGCCCAGCGGGCTGCAGCTGGGCGACAACGACGCTCGGATCCTCGCCGTCGCGATGAACCTGGCGAACGAGGGCTCGACCGTCACCGTCGTCTCCAAGGACATGCCGATGCGCGTGAAGGCCGCGTCGATCGGTCTCGCCGCCGAGGAGTACCTCGCCGAGCTCGCGCCGGAGTCGGGCTGGACCGGGATGGACGACATCACGCTCGAGGGCGGTGCGATGAGCGAGTTCTACGACCGGGAGCGCCTCTTCACCGACGCGGTCGAGGGCATCCCCATCAACACGGGACTGGTGGTCCACTCGGACCGGGGCTCCGCTCTCGCTCGGGTGACCGGCAAGCGGCAGATCACGCTGGTGCGCGGGGACCGCGACGTCTTCGGGCTGCACGGCCGTTCGGCCGAGCAGCGGCTCGCGATCGACCTGCTCCTCGACCAGGAGGTGGGGATCGTCTCGCTCGGCGGCCGCGCCGGCACCGGCAAGTCGGCTCTCGCGCTCTGCGCCGGGCTGGAAGCGGTGCTCGAGAAGCGCCAGCACAAGAAGATCATGGTCTTCCGTCCGCTGTACGCGGTCGGCGGCCAGGACCTCGGCTTCCTGCCCGGCGACGCCGCCGAGAAGATGAACCCGTGGGCGCAGGCGGTCTTCGACACGCTCGGCGCGCTGGTCTCGCAGAACGTGCTCGACGAGGTGATCGAGCGCGGGATGCTCGAGGTGCTGCCGCTCACGCACATCCGCGGTCGTTCGCTGCACGACGCGTTCGTGATCGTGGACGAGGCCCAGTCGCTCGAGCGGAACGTGCTGCTGACAGTCCTCTCGCGGGTCGGGCAGAACTCGCGGGTCGTGTTGACCCACGACGTCGCCCAGCGCGACAACCTGCGGGTCGGCCGGCACGACGGAGTCGCGTCGGTGATCGAGACGCTGAAGGGGCACCCGCTGTTCGCGCACGTCACGCTCACGCGCTCCGAGCGCTCGGCGATCGCGGCACTGGTGACCGAGATGCTGGAGTCGAACGAGCTGGCGTAGGAGCCGATCTCTCAGCCGCGTCCGGCGCGCAGGATCCTCGGGTTCCTGCGCGCCGGACGCGGTTCTGCGAGCCGAGGACGACACGAGGAGGGGAGCGCCGGCCGACGGGCGTAGCGTGGCCCGGGTGAGCATCCTCGATGACGCGCTCCTCGAGCGCTTCCGCCTACGCGCCGCCGACTACGACGAGCGCAACGTCTTCTTCGCCGACGACCTCGAGGAGCTCCGCGCGATCGGCTACCTGGCGCTGCTCGTGCCCGAGGAGCTGGGCGGGCGCGGCCTCGGCCTCGAGCAGGCGGCGGCCGAGCAGACCCGGCTCGCGACCGCCGCTCCGGCGACGGCGCTCGCCGTGAACATGCACCTCGTCTGGACCGGGGTGGCGAAGGCTCTCCGCGATCGGGGCGATGCCTCCCTCGAGCACGTGCTCGCGGACGCCGCCGCGGGGCACGTCTTCGCCTTCGGCAACAGCGAGCCGGGCAACGACCTCGTCCTCTTCGACTCCCTCGTCCGCGCGGATCGGCAGCCCGACGGCGGATATCGCTTCACGGGCACCAAGATCTTCACCTCCCTCTCGCCGGCGTGGACGCGACTCGGGGTCTTCGGCAGGGACGACAGCGGAGCCGAGCCCCGGCTCGTGCACGGCTTCATCGACCGGGACGCTCCGTCGGACCCCGTCGCCGGTCTGAGCGTGCGCGACGACTGGGACACGCTCGGCATGCGGGCCACCCAGAGCCGCACCACGGTGCTGGACGGGGTGCGCATCCCGGCGTCTCGGATGGTGCGCTCGCTGCCCGTCGGGCCGAACGCGGATCCGCTGGTGTTCGCGATCTTCTCGGCGTTCGAGCTGCTGATCGCCTCGGTCTACCTCGGCATCGCGCAGCGCGCGCTCGCCCTGGCCGTCGAGGCGGCCCACCGCCGCACGTCGCTGAAAGCGAGCGGACGCGCCCTCGCGCACGACCCGGACATCCGCTGGCGCATCGCGGACGCGGCGATCCTGCTCGACGGCCTGGATGCTCCGCTGCGCTCGGCCGCGGCCGACGTCGACGCCCTCGTCGACCGCGGTGCCGCGTGGTTACCCTCCCTCGTCGGCGTGAAGATCCGCACGACGGAGGCAGCGCTGCGGATCGTGGAGAGCGCCGTGCGGGTCGCGGGCGGCTCGGCCTACTCGCGGAGCTCGGAGCTGTCGCGCCTGTACCGGGACGTGCTCGCCGGGCTGTTCCACCCGTCCGACGACGAGTCCGCCCACTCGACCTTCGCGAACGCCTGGCTCGGACCGGTGCCCGCGCCGGAGTGACCCGGCGCCTGTGGAGAGTGCCGACGGGATCGGTCCGCGGGCGGCTACGGTCTGCGGATGCTGTCGGCGACCCTTCCCCTGCGCGATCTCACCGCGACAGCCCTCGGAGCGAGTGCGCTGATCGCGGTCGCGGTGACCTCGCCTCTGCCCGTGGGGTCGCTCGCCGTCGCGGTGCTCATCGCGGCGATCTCGGTCCCGCTCGTCCTCGGGGATGTCCGAGAGCACCGCCTGCCGAACGCGCTGACCCTGCCGCTGCTCGCGGCGGGTGCCGCCTCGGTGGTCGGGGACATGCTGTCGGGGCGCGGGGATCGGTCGGCACTCGCCGCTCTGACGGCGTCCGTCGTGCTCGGGGCCCTGCACATGGGGGGCGGCCTGGGTATGGGCGATGTGAAGCTGGGGAGCGCACTCGCGCTACCTCTCTCCGCGCTCCCGCCGGAGGCGGTCATCGTAGGAGTGCTGCTCCCGTTCCTCCTGGCCGGCGCCTGGACCCTGCCGTTCCTGCTCCACGGCGACTCCTCCCGGATCCCCTTCGGCCCCTTCCAGCTCACCGCCTTCTGGCTCGTCCTCGCCCTCCACTGATTCCCCAGATCAGTGGACGACCAGCCGACGGTCCGCGAGGCGAACGTGCGGAACGCGTGCCAGCGTTTCGCGCTAGCCGAACGGAGGACGCTCTACGGAACGCGGCCACCTCGGAGGGCCGACTGCGGGTCGTCCTGCGCCACGGGCGCGGGACGACCAAGAGAACGCCGGCGCGTGCCAGCGTTTCGCGCTAGCCGAACGGAGGACGCTCTACGGAACGCGCCCACCTCGGAAAGCCGACCAAACAACTCAGCCGGGGTGGGTCATGCTCATCACGTTCAGCAGCGCATCCAGCTGCTCCTCGGTGACCTCGCCGCGCTCGACGAAGCCGAGGTCGACGACGGACTCGCGGACCGTGATGCCCTTGGCGACGGAGTTCTTCGCGACCTTGGCGGCGGCCTCGTAGCCGATCACCTTGTTCAGCGGAGTGACGATCGACGGCGACGACTCGGCCAGGGCACGAGCGCGCTCGAGGTTCGCCTCGAGCCCGTCGACGGTCTTGTCCGCGAGCAGGACGGACGACGTGGAGAGCAGGCGGATCGATTCCAGGAGCGCCGTGCCCATGACGGGGATGGCGACGTTGAGCTCGAAGGCGCCCGAGGCGCCCGCCCACGCGATGGTGGCGTCGTTGCCGATGACCCGGGCGCAGACCATGAGCACCGCCTCGGGGATCACGGGGTTCACCTTCCCGGGCATGATCGAGGAGCCGGGCTGGAGGTCGGGGATGTGCAGCTCGCCGAGACCGGTGTTGGGTCCGGAGCCCATCCAGCGCAGGTCGTTGTTGATCTTGGTGAGGCTGACGGCGAGCACACGCAGCGCGCCGGACGCCTCGACGAGCGAGTCGCGGGCGCCCTGGGCCTCGAAGTGGTTGCGGGCCTCGGTGACGGGCAGCCCGGTCTCCTCCGCGAGGCGCGCGATGACCTTCTGCGGGAATCCGGCAGGCGTGTTGATGCCGGTGCCGACGGCGGTGCCGCCGAGCGGGACCTCCGCGACGCGGGGGAGTGCCGACTGCACCCGCTCGATGCCGAGGCGGATCTGCGCGGCGTAGCCGCCGAACTCCTGGCCGAGGGTGACGGGCGTGGCGTCCATCAGGTGCGTGCGTCCGGACTTGACCGCTTCGCTCCAGAGCTCGGCCTTGGCCTCGAGCGCCTCGGCGAGGTGCTCGAGCGAGGGATGAGGCTCTCGATGAGCGCACCGGTGACGGCGACGTGCACCGAGGTCGGGAAGACGTCGTTCGAGGACTGCGAGGCGTTCACGTGGTCGTTCGGGTGGACCTGGCGGCCCAGCGCCGTCGTCGCGAGGCTGCTCAGCACCTCGTTCATGTTCATGTTCGAGGACGTGCCCGAGCCGGTCTGGTAGACGTCGATCGGGAAGTGCTCGTCGTAGCCGCCGGCCACGATCAGGTCGGCCGCCTCGGCGATCGCCTGGGCGATGTCCGCGTCGAGCACGCCCAGCTCGGCGTTGGCGAGCGCCGCCGCCTTCTTGATCCGCGCGAGCGCCTTGATCTGGGCGGACTCGAGTCCGGCCCCGAGATCGGGAAGTTCTCGACGGCGCGCTGGGTCTGCGCGGCGTAGAGGGCATCGCGCGGGACGCGCACCTCGCCCATCGTGTCGTGCTCGATGCGGAATTCGCCGGAGTCGGTCGGGAGGTGATCCACCACGCTGTGTTCGTCCTTGTCTGATCGTCGGTGCGGTTCGCCGGAGCCGGTCATTCGGCGCCGGGCACCGCCGCGTCGGAGGACGCGGCGGACTGGAGGGGGCTGAGCGTTCGCTCCTGCTCCGAGAGGTAGGGGCTCAACTGCGGCGGGTCGATGCCGAGCACGACGTCCGAGACGACGGTGCCGTCCGACAGCCGGTAGTTCGCTCCGACCACGGCCAGGGCGCCCGTGGCGACCGCATCGGCGATGAGGGTGAGCGCTGCAGCATCTCGGCGACCGTGTCGCGCAGGTGCTCACGGCCGACCACGAGGGTGTCGGTGGCCGAGGGTCGACGAGCACGCGACCGTCGGGCTGCGGCCCGACGACGCGGCGCACTGCGGGGATGATCGGCTCGATGAGGTGCTCGATGTGCGGGGGGAGGCGCTGGGCGCCCGGTGCCTGCGACTCGATCGCGGCCTTCACCGCTCCGCACTCGTCGTGCCCGAGGACGAGGATCAGCTTCACTCCGAGCACGGCGACCGCGTACTCGAGGGAGCCGAGGATCGAGTCGGCGATGACCTGGCCGGCGTTGCGGACGACGAAGAGGTCGCCGAGACCGAGGTCGAAGATGATCTCGGCTGCGAGGCGGGAGTCGCTGCAGCCGAAGAGAGCGGCCAGCGGGCGCTGCTCGGAGGCGAGCTCCGCACGGCGCTCGACGTCCTGGCGGGGGTGACGGGGCTCGCCGGCGACGAAGCGCTGATTGCCGCGCAGCATCTCCTTCCACACCCAGGCGGGCGGGCGCGACTCGCGCGGCACCGGGATGGTCTGCGGAGCGCCGCTCTCGGGCTGTCGTCGTGGTTCGTCACTGTTCCTCCTGGCCGATCTGGGGCGAGACGGCGTCGACGACCTCGCGGATGCGCTCCACGGGTGCCGTGCCGTAGACGAGGTACGTGCTGGCGCCCTCGGTCGTCTCGAGCGCGTACGGGGTGTTGCCGGTGTCCTGGCCGGAGTCGCGGCGGTCGTAGACCGTCCACTCCCGGCCGTCGATCTGCTCGACCCCGGTCGCTCCGGCGCGGTCGAGCTGGCGGGCGACCCACGCCTCGTCGGCGTCGAAGCCCTGGCTGACGCCGATGTAGCCGGAGTCGGGAGCGGGGGTCAGCAGGCCGACGTACCAGTAGTCGATGCCGCCGTCGGTGCGGAGCTCGGCGGCGTTGGCCGACCAGCCCTCCGGCATGTCGGGCACGGCGAGCGTCTCGGTCTCGCCGAGCTGGAGCTGCGAGGCGACGAGCGGGACGTCGATGGCCGGACGCTCCGTGCCGTCGCCGCGCGGGACGATCAGGACGATCAGAGCGACGACTCCGACGGTGGCGAGAAGCGAGAAGACGAGGTTGTTCACCGTCTTGCGCTGGCGGTAGAGCCGGGAGTTCTCGGCCTTGCGGGCGGCGATCTCGGCGGGCGTCTCGGGACGGCCGAGCTCGGCGACGACGCGCGGCTCCTTGCGGCGGCTCATCCGGCACTCGATCCGGAGCGGGCGGCCTCGAGGCGGGCGCGTGCGCCGATCAGCCACTCCTCGCACCGCGCCGCGAGAGCCTCGCCGCGCTCCCAGAGCGCCAGGGAGCGCTCCAGGGTGGAACTGCCCTGCTCGAGCTCGGACACGACGCGCACGAGCTCGTCGCGGGCCTGCTCGTAGCTGAACTCGGAGACGTCGGAGTCGAGTCCCTCGGGAGCGGGGAGTCGGTGCGGGCGTCGGCCATGGTGTTGATCCTATCGATCGGGGCATGCGGGGGAGGCGCGGTGCAGGAGGTCGGCGAGGGGTCGAGCCGCGACCGGCGGGATCGTCCGCTGGGCCCTCCGAGCGGACTGCGACGGCTCCCTCGGCGAGGGTCAGGACGAGCGCCTGGCCCGCCTCGGCGTCGCCGGGCGACCGGACGACGTGGCCAGACGCGTTCTGCACGATCGCGTAGCCGCGGTCGAGCGTGTGCTGCGGCGACAGGGCGCGCAGGTGCCCGTGCAGGCGCTCGACCTCGAGGTGGGCGCGCTCGATCCGCCGCTCCACGAGCTCGGCCCCGCGGGCGACCCAGCGGGTGAGCTCCTCGGAGCGCTGGTCCACGAGGACCCGGGGATTCGCGAGGACGGGCCGGGAGCGCAGCTGCGAGAGCCGGTCGACCTCGTGCGAGACGAGACCGCTCACCCGGGTGGTCATCCGCAGTCGCGCCTGCTGCACCCGGAGGAGCTCGTCGGAGACGTCCGGGACCACGCGCTTGGCCGCGTCGGTCGGCGTGGAGGCGCGCAGGTCGGCGACGTCGTCCAGCAGCGGGCGGTCGGCCTCGTGGCCGATCGCGCTCACGACGGGGTCGCGCAGGCGGCGACGGCCCGCACGAGCGACTCGTCGCTGAAGCCGAGGAGGTTCTGGAAATCGCCGCCGCCGCGGGCGATCACGATGACGTCGATCCCCTCGTCGGCGTCGAGCACGCGCAGAGCGGCGGTGACCTCGGCCACCGTGCGCTCGCCCTGCACCGCCGCGTGCACGACGCGGAAGCGGACGGCGGGCCAGCGCAGCTGGGCGTTCCGCAGCACGTCCTTCTCGGCGTCCGAGTCCTTGCCGGTGATGAGGCCCACGCCGTGGGGGAGGAAGGGGAGCCGCTTCTTGCGCCCCGGCTCGAACAGCCCCTCGGAGGCGAGCTGCCGGCGCAGGCGCTCGAGCTTCTCGAGCAGGTCGCCGAGGCCGACGTGGCGCATCTCGAACACCTGCATGGTGAGCGTGCCGCCCTTGAGCCAGTAGTTCGGCTTGACGAGCGCGATCACGCGCGCACCCTGCGCGAGATCGGCCGGGATGCGCGAGCGCACGGAGGACCAGATCGTGAAGCCGACAGTGGCATCGCCCGAGACGTCCTTCAGCTTGCCGTAGACGTTCCCGCCCGAGACGCCCCACTGGGTGATCTCGCCCTCGACCCACGCCGTGCCCAGGCGCTCGATCCAGCCCTTGAGCTTGCTCGCGAGCAGGCCGACCGGCCAGGGGTTCTCTGCGGTGGGAGGGGCGTCTGTCATCGGTGCCTTCGCTCGGGCGGGCGGTGGGGAGCGGGGGCGCTCCCGCGTCGACCACCGTACGGGATGCCTCCGACAGCGCATCGGCCCCTGCTCAGCTGCGAGCGCATAGAATCAGGGGGTGAGTCAAGTCTCGATCAGCCTGCCCATGCCGCGCATGCCCCGCGCCACCGGGCGCCTCCGCGACGTCCCCGTCGACGGCGCGAAGCGCGTGCTCCTCGCCGCTCCGCGCGGCTACTGCGCCGGAGTCGACCGCGCGGTCGTCGCCGTCGAGAAGGCCATCGAGCACTACGGCGCCCCGGTCTACGTGCGCAAGCAGATCGTGCACAACGTGCACGTCGTCTCGACGCTCGAGAGCCAGGGGGCGATCTTCGTCGACGAGGTCGACGAGGTCCCCGAGGGCTCCCACATCGTCTTCAGCGCGCACGGGGTGTCGCCCGCCGTCGTGCAGGGAGCGGCCGACCGCGGTCTGCAGGCGATCGACGCCACCTGCCCGCTCGTCACCAAGGTGCACCGCGAGGCCGTCCGCTTCGCCCGCGACGACTTCGAGATCCTCCTGATCGGCCACGAGGGCCACGAGGAGGTCGAGGGCACCGCCGGAGAGGCCCCCGATCACGTGACCCTGGTCGGCAGCCCCGACGAGGTCGACACCATCGTCGTGAAGGACCCGGACAAGGTCGTCTGGCTCTCGCAGACAACGCTCTCGGTCGACGAGACGATGGAGACGGTCCGCCGCCTCCGCGAGCGCTTCCCGAACCTGCAGGACCCGCCGAGCGACGACATCTGCTACGCCACGCAGAACCGCCAGGTCGCGATCAAGAAGGTCGCCGCCGACGCCGAGCTCGTGATCGTCGTCGGATCCGCCAACTCCTCCAACTCCGTGCGCCTCGTCGAGGTCGCCCTCGAGTACGGCGCCAAGGCCGCGTACCGCGTCGACTACGCGAGCGAGATCAAGCAGGAGTGGCTCGAGGGCATCCGCACCGTCGGCGTCACCAGCGGCGCCTCGGTGCCCGAGGTCCTCGTGCGCGAGGTCCTCGACGACCTCGCGGCCGCGGGCTACGGCGACGTCGAGGAGGTCAAGACGGCGGAGGAGGACCTCATGTTCTCGCTGCCCAAGGAGCTCCGGAAGGACGTCGCAGGCAAGCGCGACGCCCGTGCGATCGGTGGCCGCACCACGGCGCCGGTCCGCGGCTGACCGCTCCCTCACGTACGAGAGGCCGCCTTCCCCGAGGGAGGGCGGCCTCTTCCGTGCGCGGGGCTCAGGCGTCGAGGCCGGCGGCGCCCTGGCTCGACATGCGCGAGACGTAGTCGGCGAACGTCGGGTCGCCCAGGATCGCGATGCCGGCGACGATCATCGAGAGGACCACCGTGGCCACGATCCCGAGGATCGGGACGAGTACAGCGCGCTTGCCCGCGCGGAGACGGCGGATCGAGATCCAGACGGCGAAGGCCACGATGAGCGACTGCGCGAGCGCGATCGCCACTCCGAGCGTGCGGGCCAGATCCGGGGACGCGTACGTGCCGATGCCCTGACTCGTGTAGAGGTCCTCGAGCGTCGTGGCGAAGCTCGAGGGATCGAGCAGCGTCGGCACGGCGAAGAAGACGCCGAGCGCCAGCAGGACGATCGTCAGCAGCCGGTCGACCGGGTGCGCGGCCGTGGGCTTGGACGGAGCCGTGGCGGGACGGGGCTCGGTCTCGGAGCCGCGGGGATCCGGGACCACCGTGTCGGCCGGAGGGTTCCACGACCAGCCGGGAGGCGCGTACTCGCCGTACTGCGGCTTCGGGCGCTCGGAGCCGCCCGACTGGTCGTGTGCGTTCGTCACGGAGCGGAGTCCTACTTCCCGGAGTTGCCGGCGGAGCCGAGCTGACGGGTCGCCTCGGCGACACGGGCGGCCATGGCGGTCTCGGCGATCTTGCCCCAGGCGCGCGGGTCGTAGATCTTCTTGTTGCCCACCTCGCCGTCGACCTTGAGGAAGCCGTCGTAGTTCTTCAGCACGGTGTCGGCGATCGAGCGGCTGAAGGCGTACTGGGTGTCGGTGTCGATGTTCATCTTCACGACGCCGTTGCGGACCGCCTCGGCGATCTCCTCGTCGGTCGAGCCCGACCCGCCGTGGAAGACGAGGTCGAGCGGCAGGGCCGCGGTGCCGTACTTCGCCTGCAGGCCGTCCTGGATCTCGCGGAGGAGCTCGGGGCGCAGACGCACGTTGCCGGGCTTGTAGACGCCGTGCACGTTGCCAAAGGTGAGAGCGGCCATGTAGCGGCCCTGCTCGCCGAAGCCGAGCGCCTCGACGGTCGCGATCGCGTCGTCGAGCGTGGTGTACAGGTGCTCGTTGATGTCGTGGGAGACGCCGTCCTCCTCGCCGCCGACGACGCCGATCTCGACCTCGAGGATCGCGTTGATGTTCTTCACGCGGGGGAGGATCTCCTTGGCGATGGCCAGGTTCTCGTCGAGGGCACGGCCGATCCGTCCCACATGTGCGACTGGAACAGGGGCTCGCGACCGGCCTTGACCTCCTCCTCGGAGGCGGCGATCAGCGGGTAGACGAAGCCCTCGAGCGCGTTCTGCGGGCAGTGGTCGGTGTGCAGCGCCACCGTGACCGGGTAGTTCTTGGCGACCTCGGTGGCGAACTTCGCGAAGGCGATCGCTCCGGCCGCGCGGTTCTTCACGGTGTGGCCGGCGAAGTAGTCGGCGCCTCCCGTGGTGACCTGGATGATGCCGTCCGAGCCCGCCTCGGTGAGGCCCTGCAGGACCGAGTTGATCGTCTGCGACGACGACACGTTGAAGGCGGGGTAGGCGAAACCGCCGGCCTTCGCCTTGTCGAGCATCTCTGCGTACTGGTCCGGGGTAGCGACGGGCATGGCATCTCCTTTGACGGATGAACGGGAGGGGTCGGGCGAGGCCCGCGTCGCGGTCGAGTCTAGCGAGGCCGGTGCGGGCCTTCCCCGGGGCGCCGAGCGGTGCCTCCGCTAGGCTTCGAGCGGGATGGGGACCCGCTCTCGCGGGTCCTGCGACGACGCCGTCTGCACGAACATCGAACGCGAAGGACTCCGCGCTGTGACCGATACCGACAACGACTCGCTCTACCTCCACCCTGATCGCAACCTCGGCATGGAGCTCGTCCGGGCCACCGAGGCCGCGGCCATCCGCGCCGTGCCGTTCATCGGCAAGGGCGACAAGAACGCCGCCGACGGCGCCGCCGTCGACGCCATGCGCACCTTCCTCGGAACCGTCAACTTCGACGGGGTCGTCGTGATCGGCGAGGGCGAGAAGGACAACGCGCCCATGCTCTACAACGGCGAGCACGTGGGCAACGGCTCGGGACCGGCGGCCGACATCGCCGTCGACCCGATCGACGGCACGTCGCTCACCGCGGCCGGCCGCCAGAACGCGCTCTCGATGATCGCCGTCGCCGACCGCGGCGCCATGTTCGATCCGTCGGCCGTCTTCTACATGGAGAAGATCGTCACCGGGCCCGAGGGCGTCGGGATCATCGACATCGAGCGACCGATCGGCGAGAACATCCGGGCGCTGGCCCGCGCCAAGCGGAAGCCGGTCGACGAGATGCGCATCGCGGTCCTCGATCGCCCGCGCCACGCCAAGCTGATCGAGGACATCCGCGCCGCGGGCGCGGGGACGCGACTGCTGCTCGACGGCGACGTCGCGGGCGGCATCAATGCGGCCCGGCACGACTCGCGACTGGACATGTGCGTCGGCATCGGAGGGACGCCGGAGGGCATCATCACCGCCTGCGCCATCCGAGCTCTCGGCGGCGTGATCCAGGGCATCCTGCGGCCGAAGGACGACGACGAGCGCCAGCGCGCACTCGACGCCGGACACGACCTCGACCGCGTCCTGCACGCGAACGACCTCGTCCGCAGTGACAACACCTACTTCGTGGCGACGGGCGTGACCAACGGCGGGCTCGTGAAGGGCGTGCGCAAGGAGGGCCACGTCATCACGACGGAGTCGATCGTCCTGCGCTCGCGCTCGGGCACCATCCGCCGCGTCACCGCGCAGCACCTCGCGGAGAAGTGGATCTAGGACTCGGGGCAGTTCCCTCCGGAGGGGCTCGGCGCTGCGGCGCCGGGCCCCTCCGTCGTCCGCGGTGCGGACCTCAGGCGGTGCGCTCGTCCGAGAGGCTCTCCGACTCGACGAGCTCGACGGCCGTGAGGCGCCTGGGCGAGGAGCTCACGCCCTGGGCGGGAGCGATCACGCGCGTCTCGTCGAGGGAGTCGAACTGCCGGGCGGTGACGAGCACGCGCGACTCGAGGGAGCCGGCGAAGGCGTTGTAGGAGTCGACCGTCTTCTCGATCGAGCGGCGCAGTCCCTCCGCGTGATCGGCGAGCGTGCTCAGCCGCGAGTACAGCGTCTTGCCGAGATCGAGCAGGCGCTTCGCGTCGTCCGTCAGGACGTCCTGCTGCCACGTGTACGCGACGGTCTTGAGCACCGACCAGAGCGTGACGGGGGAGGCGAGGGCGACCCGCTTGCGGAACGCGTACTCGAGCAGGGTCGGATCGGCGTCGAGAGCGCTCGCGAGCAGGGGCTCGCTCGGCACGAAGGCGATGACGAACTCGGGACTGGCGGGCAGGCCCGACCAGTAGGACCGCGCGGCGAGGGCGTCGACGTGGCCCCGGAGCGCACGCACGTGCGCCCGGAGGAGGGCGGCACGGCGCGCCTCCTCGTCGGCGCCGGCTCCCGCCGGGATCGCGCTCGCCTCGAGGTAGGCGTCGAACGGCACCTTCGCATCGACGGCGATCGCCTTGCCCCCGGGGAGCCTCACCACCATGTCGGCCCGGCCGCGGCCCGCCTCGCCCTCGAGGCCGAACTGCACGTCGAAGTCGACCCGCTGCACGAGACCGGCCGCTTCGACGACGTTGCGCAGCTGCGTCTCGCCCCAGGCGCCCCGGCTGGAGTTCGAGCGCAGGGCCGACGCGAGGGTCTCGGTCGTGGAGCGCAGCCGCTCGCCCGCCGCCCGCTGGCCCTCGAGCTGCTCGGTGATCGCTCCGAACTGCTCGGCCCGCTCGCTCTCGAGCCGGCGGACCGCCTCCTGCATGCCGCGCAGGCTCTCGGCGACGGGGAGAGGGTCTGCAGGATGCGGGCGTCGTGCCGCTCGCGCTCGGCGACCGCGCGCAGCTGCTCCTGGAGCTCGCGCACCTGGTCGCGGGCGCCGCCCAGCTGCTCGCGGTACTGCTCCACCACGGCCTCGTGGCGCTCCTCCAGGCCGTCGGCCCGGGCGCTCGCGGTGGCGAGCTCGAGGGCGATCGCCTGATCGGGCGTGCGGGAGCGGGCCCACAGGGCGACGGCGAGACCGGCCAGCAGGGCGCCGATGACGAGCCCGACGAGGAAGGAGGTGTCCATGCGGCGATGACACCACGGACGTCCGACATCCGAGCGGGACGTCAGCGGCGCGGCGCCCGGACGAGGGCCAAAGGGGGCCTCCCGGTGCCAATAGGCTTCGCAATCATGGGGAATCACCGCCGTCCATCGCGCCTGCTCACCGCCGTCCTCGCCGTCGCCGTCGGGCTCGGCACCGTTCTCGTCCCGGTCACCGCGGCCTCCGCGGCGGAGGACGTCCTGCCTCCCGCCTCGGTGCTCGTCGAGCCCGGCACGGTCGACGCCTCCGTGGCGGTCGCCGACGAGGATCCGGGCGACGTGAAGGTGCAGTACGCCGCCGAGAGCACGAAGAGCTTCCGCGCGGGCTTCATCTTCAGCGACGCGAACTTCTTCGACAGCGACGCGAAGACCGTCGCGCAGATCCAGGCGACGCTGGACGACAAGGGGCGCAACTGCTCCGGCACGCCCAACGGGGTCCCGTGCCTGAAGGCGTTCAGCCAGGCGACGCCGACGAAGGCCGCCGACCCGATGTGCAAGGAGTACCGCGGCAGCGCGCGCGAGTCGGCGGCGACGATCTTCGTCCGCGTCGGCGAGGCCTGCGGCATCAATCCGCTGGTCCTCGCGGTGCTCGTGCAGAAGGAGACGAGCCTCGTCTCGACCACGAGCCCCACGGAGCGCCTCTACAACCGCGCCACCGGCTTCAACTGCCCGGACGGGACCGGGTGCGACAACGGCTCCGCCGGATTCTTCACCCAGGTCTACGGAGCGGCGCGCCAGTTCAAGAAGTACGCGAACCCGCCCGGCTCGGACCAGAGGTTCACCGCCTACGCGGCGGGGACCTCTCCCCGCATCCAGTTCAACCCCGACACCTCGTGCGGCTCGACGGAGGTCGCCATCCGCAACCAGGCCACGGCGAACCTCTATTACTACACGCCCTACCAGCCCAACGACTACGCACTGACGAACACGGGCAACCAGGCCTGCGCCACCTACGGCAACATCAACTTCTGGTACATCTTCAGCGACTGGAACGGCTCCCTCGCGAACGCCGGAGTCGCGCCCGCCGGTCGCGTCGACACGCCCGCATCTCGGGCGGCGTGCTCACCGCCGCCGGCTGGACCGTCGACCCCACGACCCAGCGCGCCGCCCTCGCGACGACCGTCACCATCACCGCGCCCGACGGGTCGAAGACGGTCCGCACGGCGACGGCGAACGGTGCTCGCAGCGACATCCCGGGCGAGTACCCCGCCGCCGGTCCGAACCACGGCTTCACCGTCAGCGCACCGGCGTCGGCCGCCGGCACGTACACGGTCTGCGTCAGCGCGGCCTCCGTGGAGTGGAACCGCTGGGTGGGCACGGGCGACGCCCGCGGCCCCGGCTCGAAGGATCTCGGCTGCTCGACGGCCAGCAGCCAGGGCTCGATCCAGGTCGACCGCCTCGCGGGCAAGGACCGCCAGGAGACGGCGGTCAAGGTCTCGCAGTCCACGTTCGCGGCCGGAGTCCCGGTCGTCTACATCGCGACCGGGGCCTCCGCGCCGGACGCGCTGAGCGCGGGACCCGCTGCCGCGAAGCAGGGTGGCCCCCTGCTCCTGGTCGACCGCGACTCCATGACGCAGCCGGTCCGCGACGAGCTGTCGCGCCTCAAGCCCGCGAAGATCGTCGTCGTCGGCTCGCCGCTGAGCGTGAGCGAGGCTCTCAAGAACGACCTCGCCCGCTACACCGGCTCGATCCAGCGCATCGGCGGCAGCGACCGCTACGACACCTCGCGGAAGATCATCGAGTACGCCTTCCCGCAGGGCTCGTCGAAGGCGTGGATGGCGACGGGCGAGAATTTCCCCGACGCTCTCAGTGCCGGAGCCGCGGCCGGCTCGGCGAAGGCGCCGGTGATCCTGGTCAACGGCGGCCTGCCCGCCGCGGACGCGACGACGAAGAGCCTCATCACGAGGCTCGGCGTGAAGACGCTCACGATCGCGGGCAGCGCCCTCTCGGTCAGCGAGGGGATCAAGAACTCCCTCCCGATCGCCTCGACGCGGATCGGCGGCAGCGACCGCTACGACACCTCCGAGAAGCTCAACCGGGCCGCTTTCGGCACCGCGCGCACGGTGTACTTCGCCACGGGGAGAACTTCCCGGACGCCCTCGCGGGCGCCACCGCGGCCGGTTACACCTCGAGCCCGCTCTTCGCGGTCCGGAAGGACTGCGTGCCCCAGGCGGTGCTCGACGATCTCACGCGCTTCGGCACGAAGAAGGTCGTCCTGCTCGGCGGACCCGGCACGCTCTCCGACTCCGTGGCGCGCCTCACGTCCTGCGGCTGAGCGCGTCGAGGGTGCCCGCTAGCGTGGAGGGATGAGCTCGGCCGATCCCTCCCCGCGCGACGTGCGACGTCGGCGGGGAGGGGCGGCGATCCTCGCGGCCCTCGTCGCGGCGGTGCTGCTGACCGGGTCCAGCGATCTCGGGGCGAGCGCCGCTGGGCCCGTCCGGGCCGCGAGCGTGCGGATGTGGACGGACCTCTCGGGAGGAGTCGACGGATCGGGGTTCGATCCGGGCGAGATCGTCTCGGACGCCGTCTTCTTCGACGGCGATGCGCTGGCGCCGACCGCGATCCAGGCGTTCCTCGACGCCCGGGTCCTCGAGTGCGCGGGTGAGAGCGTGCCGTGTCTCCGCGACTACGCGGAGGACACGGGCGACCTCGCCGCGGACGAGCAGTGCGCTGACTACGCGGGCGGAGCGTCGCAGTCCGCCGCCGAGATCATCGGCGGTGTCGCCGCCGCCTGCGACGTGAGCCCGGCAGTGCTCCTGGTGCTCCTGCAGAAGGAGCAGTCGCTGGTCACGGACAGCGCCCCGAGTGAGCGGCAGTTCCGCAGCGCCACGGGCTACGGCTGCCCCGACACGGCCGATTGCGACAGCGACTACTTCGGCTTCTTCGGGCAGGTCTACGGAGCGGCGTGGCAGTTCCAGCGCTACGCGAACCCGGACAGTAGCTTCGACTGGTACCCCGTAGGGGAGACGAGCGAGGTGCAGTACTCGCCGGACGCCTCGTGCGGCACCGCCCCGGTGCTGATCGAGAACGCGGCGACGGCGGGTCTCTACTACTACACGCCCTACCAGCCGAACGAGGCGGCGCTCGCGAACCTGTACGGCGAGGGCGATGCGTGCTCGGCGTACGGCAACCGCAACTTCTGGCGCCTGTTCAGCAACTGGTTCGGCGACCCGCGTGCCGGGGCCTGACCCCGGTCAGGCGGCGACGGGCGCGGCCGGGCGCAGGCGCTTGAGCGCGACTCCGGCCAGCTCTCCGAGTTCGGCCATGCTTCCCGCGCCGTGGCGCCGGGCGGCGTGCACGACGATCGCGGCGCACGCCTCGGCATCGGCGGACGCGTCGTGGTGGCGAAACTCGTCGAAGCCGGCGGCCCGCGCGACGAACGGCAGGCGGTAGGACTCGAGCTCGTACGTTCTGCGAGCGAGCTGCAGCGAGCAGAGGTAGTCGTACTCGGCGTGCTCGAGCGCCGTCGCGGCGCAGGCGGCGCGGATGACGCCCATGTCGAAGCCGGCGTTGTGCGCGACGAAGACGTCGCCGTCGGCGAAGGCGGCGAGATCGGCGAACTGGTCGCTCCAGCCGAGTGCGTCGCGCACGTCCGCCTTGCGGATGCCGTGGATCCGGGTGTTCCACTCGAGGAAGTCGTCGTAGCCGAGCGGCGGGCGGATGAGCCAGCCCGCCCGGTCGACGACCCGGCCGTCGCGGACCTTCACGAGCCCGACCGAGCAGGCGGACGCTCCGTGCGAGTTGGCGGTCTCGAAGTCGATGGCGGTGAAGTCGATGGGCACCTCTTCACCCTCTCACGCACCTCCGACGCCGTCCGCGAGCGGCACGCGGGTCCCGCTCCGCCACGCCGTAGGATGGATGCCCGTGGCTCTCACTATCGCAATCGTCGGTCTCCCCAACGTCGGCAAGTCGACGCTCTTCAACGCGCTGACCAAGAACACGGTGCTCGCGGCGAACTACCCGTTCGCGACGATCGAGCCGAACGTCGGAGTCGTGAACCTGCCCGACCCGCGCCTCGAGGTGCTCGCCGGCATCTTCGGCTCGGAGCGCATCCTGCCCGCGCCCGTCTCGTTCGTCGACATCGCCGGCATCGTCCGCGGCGCGTCCGAGGGGGAGGGTCTCGGCAACAAGTTCCTCGCCAACATCCGCGAGGCCGACGCGATCGCGCAGGTCATCCGCGGCTTCGAGGACTCGGACGTCGTGCACGTCGACGGCAAGGTCGACGCCGCGAGCGACATGGAGACGATCAACACCGAGCTGATCCTCGCCGATCTGCAGACCCTCGAGAAGGCCGAGGCGCGGTACGAGAAGGAGCTCAAGGGCCGCAAGATCGAGCCGATCGTGCTCGAGACCGCGAAGAAGGCGCGCGAGTTCCTCGACTCCGGCAAGCCGCTCTCGGCGACCACGATCGACCTCGAGCCGATCCGCGAGCTCGGGCTCCTGACCGCCAAGCCCTTCATCTACGTCTTCAACGTCGACGAGGCCGTGCTCACCGACGACGCCCGTAAGGCCGAGCTCTCGGCACTCGTCGCTCCCGCTCAGGCGATCTTCCTCGACGCCAAGATCGAGTCCGAGCTGATCGACCTCGACGAGGCCGACGCGGCCGAGATGCTCGAGTCGACCGGTCAGACGGAGTCGGGCCTCAACCAGCTCGCGCGCATCGGCTTCGACACGCTGGGCCTGCAGACCTACCTCACGGCCGGCCCGAAGGAGACCCGCGCCTGGACGATCGGGAAGGGCTGGACCGCTCCGCAGGCGGCCGGCGTGATCCACACCGACTTCCAGAAGGGCTTCATCAAGGCCGAGATCATCTCGTTCGACGACCTGGTCGAGACCGGCTCGATCGCCGAAGCCCGCTCGAAGGGCAAGGCCCGCATCGAGGGCAAGGACTACGTGATGCAGGACGGCGACGTGGTGGAGTTCCGCTTCAACGTGTGACTTGTATCGGTATCCCGGGGATACCCGATCTTTCCTGCCAACACGTCCGCTGAGCCTGTCATCGTTCTCAACTTCCGTAGAGAAGTTTCTATTTCCACCCGTCGCGACTAGATGAGTCGCTGCAATACCGATATTTCGAGCGCTAGTCGGCTGCGCCAGTGCGCACTATGGTGCGGGCCAACTCCAGTGCAAACTTTTGGTACTCGGAACCATTCAAGTTTGCGTCTATGTTCGCTCGGGCGAGTGTAAGTCTGGTGTAGTGACTATCGAAATCGCGTTCAAATGTCGGAAGCGACACGACCAAAGTAAGGACGATCTCTCCGATCGCCTCAAGGGCATTGCGGAGATTCTTCAGATCCCAATAGTCGCCGAAGTCTATCCGAGTACTTCCTGCTTTGAAATTTCCGTCTGACATCGACTTCAATTGCCATACGCTCTGAGCGTGAGCGATCTTATTCCGATTTTCGATGACGGGCCGAAGTTCTGAATTCAAAATACTTGCGATTTGGTCGTATCGATGTTGAGCAACCGAATCAAGCAGTTTTCGGTCGAACTCTACGACAGCTGCTTTGTGGTAATGAATCCCAAAGGCGACCTTTACGGCGCGCAACCAGCGATCTATTTGCGTTTTTTCACCGAGGACCAATTGTCTTTGCGCTTCAGTGAATCCAGTCGGGTCGAAAAGGGTCTTTCGCAAGCGCGCTTCGGCTTCGATACCCAAGTAAAGGTACTGACATTCGGCCAGTGCATGGATCTCGGGTTGAGCATTGCGTCGGATAGCGGCTTTGTGCAGCCGGTCTAGCTGCCGCCAGGTCGCGCGGATGGCGCGGAGGTTTTCCGAGTGCCGAGAATAGTCCTCGGAGCGAGGGAAGCTCCCGCGTTTCGGTCGGCTCATCACGTGTTACCTCGAGAAATGGCGAATGTAGTCGATGACCCCCTCGCGTGACTACCGACGGCGCTAACTCCGTAAGTACTCACGCGAGGGAGTCGAACCCAGGGAGAGGAGCGATGTCCTCGTCCAGACCTAAGGCCTACACTCAGCCGGAGTGCCACGCGCGCTCTTGGAATCTACTTCATGCGCGGGAGCGTCGTCAACCACGCTCGAGTCCGTGCTTGCGAACTTGCGCTACCGATAGGGCCGTTCGTCGGTCTCAGGAGCGTTCGCCGGTCTCAGTAGATTGGTCGGTCCGCGATCAGTGGGCAATGCTTGTCGCGGCCAACTACGGTCCTGCTCGTCGTGGTTCAGGTCAATTTCGCCCGTCGTGCGGGCGAATGCTGCATCACGAGCAGGCTCGAACGGACGTCGGGCGTCAGTAGAGGCGAGACCCCTGCGAGGTTACCGACGTGGCGGGATGAACTGCGTCACTCACGTCGCCGCCGTCTGGGGCCAACGCGAAAGATATCTGTAGCCCCTACGCAGGTACTTAGAGATGCCAGCGTGAGTCGCCAGCGGGTGCCGGTTCCCGCGACTGTCGCGTACGGCCGGGACGTGACCTCGAACGTGAGACCTCGGTAGGACCGCTTGCGAGGGCGCAAAAATCGCCCCTGGGCTACTCGATCTTCCACCATAGAGCTGACTGCGTCCTCCCTACTTTGCTCTCGCTCGCCCACGCGACCAACCCCACGGCATGACGGGTCGCCGTCGTGAGGACCGGTTCGCAACGGGCCGCAATCAAGACTCGACCTATTTTCGAGCCTTCCGCCCTCGCAAGTTGTCTGGCACAGTTGATGCATCTCGCCTGCGAAAATCGAAGAGGAACAAGTGCCTGCCGAAATACCGTACATGCCGTCGGTTGTGAATGTTAATGCAATTCTTGACAAAATTCAGACTGCTGGGACTCCACCTAAATTCACGCACGATTTCCTGAAGTCGACTCTCGGGTTCGGGTCGTCAAACGATCGACCGTTCATCAAAGTTCTGCGGCAACTCGGGTTCCTGACGGCTGACGGATCGCCAACTCAGCGCTACAACGATTACCGGGGCACACAGCCTAGGAGAGTATTGGCGCAGGGACTGCGGGACGGGTGGCCGGAATTGTTCCTTGCAGACGAACGGGTGTACGAGAAATCTAAAGGGCAGATTCAAGCTATCGCCAAGAACCTCACAGGAGCGGGCGACTCGGTAGCGGCGAAAATGGCGTCGACATTTCACGCTCTCGCGGCAAAAGCAGACTGGGCCCCGTCTCTCCAGGATCCCGTAGCTGTTGAAGTTGAGGACTCTGCGGTGCCGGAGAATGCGGGCGATCAGAGTGGTAGCGGAGGAAATCGAAACGGCGGTGGCGAATTCATCGGTCAAGGTCGTAGCATCGGGAACGGGGTTGGTGTCGAGTCATTTCAATTGCACCATGACATCCACATACATCTTCCTCCAACCAATGATGTCAGCGTTTATCGCGCAATCTTTCAAGCGATTAGGGCGGAATTGATGTGACCGAGTCGTCATTGAGAGAATGGCTTTTTGCGGGACTCACCGTTGAGTCCGCTCTGAACGATCTCGAGTCTGACGGCATCGCAGTTCGCGCCGCCACCGATCCGCTGGCACTTCAGCGGGTGATGCCTTTGGAGGACTACTCTGCCGAGCTTCGCGCTTCGGCAATGAAGGCGCTCCCGGCGTACCTCGCTTTTTTGTTTTTGAGAACTCGGTTCGCGAGGTCGTTAGCGAGAGGCTGTCCGAGCGGCGCGGGTCCGAATGGTGGGATCGTTCCGCCACCAGCGGACTGAAAGCGAAGGTCGAGAAGCGGCAGGAGGCGGAAGGCAAGGACCGGTGGCACATGCGTCGTGGTGCGACTGAAATCTATTACACTGACTTTGGTGACCTCGCCTCGCTCATCCGAAACAATTGGGAGGAGTTTGAGGACCTTTTCCCCGATATCAATTGGGTCGTAAGTCGATTCGACGAGTTGGAGAAGAGCCGGAATATAGTAGCGCACAACAACCTGTTGGAAATGCACGAAGTCGGCCGGATTACCCTTTACCTGCGCGACTGGATTCGCCAGGTCGGCTAATCAGTACCGTGTGGCAGGACTAGGACGTTGAGCGACTCTGCCGTAAGGCGTGCATCAGATTTTACGGCAAGTAAGACTGTCAACGCTGCGCCCAACGTGGGCCCCTGATGTCGAAGTTTTGCTTTGAATATGCTGCAAGAGCGTTTCCTAGTCACCCGCTCCGTGAATGTACCAATTTTCGTGCTTTCGAAAAGACGG
This sequence comes from Rathayibacter sp. AC182, assembly GCF_979253875.1. Taxonomy (NCBI): domain Bacteria; kingdom Bacillati; phylum Actinomycetota; class Actinomycetes; order Micrococcales; family Microbacteriaceae; genus Rathayibacter; species Rathayibacter sp. AC182. Next base: position 259,021 of record NZ_CEEDEK010000002.1, read on the forward strand.
AGGACAATTTTGATTATTTTAATCGAGGGCCGATGGGAACTCCTGGGGCCATTCTGAAAGAGTCCGGCCGACTCGCCATTCGTGACTAGCGGGCTCATTGCTTGGTGTTGCGGGCGAAGCCGTGAGGCAGTTCGCGTTTGCTTGGCAAGGTGCCGTCCTTCCGTCGCCGTTAAAGGATGGCGATAAAGATTCGACTGATCGAAGAAGCGCGCACTCTGGCGACCGTTACCGACTCGCGCAGGGTCAGCAAATAAGAGGCGACGGTGCGACCGACTCCTGAGGCTACCGACGGCGGTATGCGGAGGGCAGATTTCACAACAAGTGGGCGGAATGGTATGCGGCATTGCTCGACCGTTCTGCGGTTTAGCGCGCCACCTCGCGCTTACGGCCCACGCTAGCGACCTAGAAGAACGTTTACGTCCGACTCGTGCGGGTCCTAATGTCGCTCGGCACGGCACCGCACGCAAGGCCGTCCTTCTCTCAGGGTCGCGCGCTCATTCGGACATTGACGTAACGGCGACGGCTTCGGTCGTAGCTGTAGCTTGGCCGATGACGCGGCCAATCGCCTCAGTTCAGCAGGTCGCCGAGGATCCAGCTCGAGAGGCCTACCAGCAGCGAGGTGCCGACGACGATCCACGCGACCAGCCTCCGGGTCGCGCGTGCGGCCTCCTCCGAGGTCAGTGGAGTGGGGCGAAGCGGCTTCACGTATGCGGCGGGCAGGTCGTAGGCGGAGGTGCGCGGCAGCAGCGGTGGAAGGGTCACGGGAGGCCCGTCGACCCAGTGCTCGGGCAGCTCGGAGGCGCGAGCCGCCTGCAGGGTCAGCTCGGCCTGCAGCGGGGAGCTGCGCAGCGCGGCGTACGCGGCCGTGGTCAGGCCGAGACTCGTCAGGTGCCGCACGGTCGGCGCGAACTGCTGCGAGACGGCGGGGGAGAGCTCGCCGACGCGGGCGCCGTCCAGAAGCACCTCGATGCGGTCGTCGAGAGCATGCAGCGTCACGATGACGAGTCCGCGGCCACCGCCGGGCAGGACGTCGACGAGCCGGGCGAAGTGCTCGTCCTCGCGCAGCACCTGCAGGCCGCGGCCCCAGGGGATGAGCGAGTACGGGCCGGTCGGCAGGGCGTTGACGGGGGTCAGCAGCTCCGGGTCGACCAGCGCGAGGCGGACGGAGGCGCGCAGTCCGCGAGTCGTCCGCGTCGCGCTGAGGTGCGCGCCGGTCGTCGGCACGAGGCCGCTGGCCGTGATCCGGGCCAGAGCGGGCTGGTACGCCGCGGAGTCGGGGAGGTAGCCGATCACACGGCCCTGCGCGCGGACGGAGACGGAGGTGGGGTCGCCGGGGCGGTCGGGCTCCGGCACCAGCTGCACGTCGATCCGCTGCTCGTGCCGCTCGTCCTTCTTCAGGGCGCGGCCGAGGAGCGAAGCGATCTCCTCGAGGCGGTCCGACTCGCCGACGACGTCGACAATGGGAGTGCCGTCGGCGTTCGGGAGCCGGTAGCGGGGTGCCTCTCCGTCGACGATCCGGGCGGGGGAGTGGTCGCTCGCCGACTTCCGGTCCCCGATCCAGCGCTCGCCGTCCCACCAGCGCAACGCGCCGACACCGTCGGGATACCAGCCGGCCGCGGCCGTCGAGTCCTGCTGCACCGGAGCCCCCCTCGTCTCAGCCCGACGAGTCTACCGGCGCGGTGAGGAGGGCCCGGGGATGGAGAGGCCCGCCGGCGCGGGTCTGCGGAGCGAGGCCCGCGGAAGTGAGGCTCAGCGGCAGGAATGCGGAGTTCGCCCGTGCATCGCGGCTCGCAGCCTCAGCTGTGCAGGTGCGCCGCCGCGCTCAGCGCCCGGGGTCCTCCGCGGACTCGTCCTCGAGGACGATCGCGGCGAGAGCCACGGGGGTGCTGCCGGTGTGCACGGACTCCTCGAGGACGTCCTCGATCAGCTCCGCGACGTGGCGGGCGTGGCCGGCGTTGATCGGGGCGGGATCCTCGAGGACGTCGACGAGGCTCCGCAGCACGGTACGTGTCTCGGGTCGCGGCATGGCGCCCAGGGTAAGGGCGAGGGAGTCGACGCGGAAGTAGCGATCCGCGCCAGAGCGCCCGGATAGGCTCCGGCCATGAGCAGATTCGACGACGCTGTCGTCCTCGTCCTCGGCGCCTCGGGAGGGCTCGGCCGGCTGATCGCCGACGAGCTCGAGAGCCGGGGAGCCCGCACCGTCCGGTCCGGCCGTGACGCCGACGCCCTGGGCGGGCGACCGCTGGTCGCCGATCTCCGCGGGGAGGACGCGCCCCGCCGGCTGATCGCGGAGGCTCTCGAGCGCCACGGGCGTCTCGACGGCGTCGTGATCGCCGCGGGCGTCGTCGCCTTCGGGCCGTCGGCCGAACTGGACGAGACCGTGCTCGAGGAGCTCGTGGAGGTGAACGCCCTGGCGCCGATCCGCGTGCTGACCGCCGCCTTCGCCCCGCTGGCGGCCTCGGCCTCCGAGGGCCGGGAGCCGTTCGCCGTCACGATCAGCGGAGTCGTCGCCGAGGCGCCGACCGCCGGTCTCGCCGCGTACTCCGCGTCCAAGGCGGCACTGCACTCCTTCGTCAAGGCCTCCGCGCGCGAGTACAGGAAGGCGGGCATCCTGCTCCTGGACGCACGACCTGGCCACACCGAGACCGAGCTGTCGCAGCATCCGCTGGCGGGCGAGGCCCCTCGCTTCGGGGCCGGGCTCGCTCCGGACGCCGTCGCGAAGCGGATCGTGGACGCGCTCGAGTCGGGCGAGACGGACCTGCCGCCCGCCGCGTTCGGCGCCTGACTCTCAGGCCGTCGCGAACCGCTTCGCCGAGCGCTCGCGCGCCTTCGCCGCCTCGACCTCGCGGTCCTTCGGCGGAGCGGCCGACACGAGGTCCTCGAGGAGGTGCCCCGTGATGTGGGCGATCTCGGCGACGGCGTGGTCGAACGCCTCCTGATTGGCCTTCGAGGGCTTCGTGGTCCCGCTGATCTTGCGGACGTACTGGAGCGCGGCGGCCTGGACCTCGTCGTCGGTGGCGGCGGGCTCGAAGTTGTGGAGCGTGTGGATGTTCCGGCACATGCGACGAGGGTACGTCCGGCACGGGCCCCGCGCCAGGACACCGGCTGTTCACTCCCGCGTCGCCCGAGCCCTCTACCGTCGGCGCGTGACCGCCGCCTCCGAGACCGCTCGCGTCGACCCCGAGCTCCTCCGCACCCTGACCCCCGACGACGCCCGCGATCTCGTGGTGCTCGACGAGGACGACGACGACCCGGTGCTCCTGCGCCGCGACGGCACGCGCATCGACACCTGGCGCGAGGGCTACCCCTACGACGAGCGGATGTCGCGCGAGGAGTACGAGGCGGGCAAGCGCCTCCTGCAGATCGAGCTGCTGAAGCTGCAGAACTGGATCAAGAAGCACGGGCGCCGCCTGGTCGTCGTCTTCGAGGGCCGCGACGCCGCAGGCAAGGGCGGCACGATCAAGCGCTTCACGGAGCACCTGAACCCCCGTGGCGCGCGCGTGGTCGCGCTGGAGAAGCCCACCGAGCGCGAGGCGTCGCAGTGGTACTTCCAGCGCTACGTCTCGCACCTGCCCGCCGCGGGCGAGATCGTGCTGTTCGACCGCTCCTGGTACAACCGCGCCGGAGTCGAGCGCGTGATGGGGTTCTGCACCCCGGCTCAGTACGACGAGTTCATCCGCCAGACGCCGCTCTTCGAGAGCATGCTCACCGGCGACGGCATCGACCTGGTCAAGCTCTGGTTCTCGGTGTCGGCGGAGGAGCAGCGCACGCGCTTCACGATCCGCATGATCGATCCGGTGCGCCAGTGGAAGCTCTCGCCGATGGACCTCGCCTCGCTCGACAAGTGGGACGACTACACCGCGGCGAAGGAGGCGATGCTCGCAGCGACCGACACCGACGACGCTCCCTGGACGGTCGTGAAGAGCAACGACAAGAAGCGCGCCCGCCTCGAGGCGATGCGCCACGTGCTGAGCCTGCACGAGTACGACGGCCGCGACGACGAGGTCGTCGGCGCTCACGGACCGGACCCGCTCATCGTGGGCCCGGCGGGCGAGGTCTACGAGCGGGGCGAGCACATCACCGCCCCGAGACGGTTCTGAGGGGGACGGGCGTGCGGGGGACGGCGCCGGGGGCGGCCACGAGGGACGGCGGGCACGATCTGCCCGGAGTGCATCTGCGCTGGCTCTCACTCGACGAGCAGAGCCTGGACGCGGAGCGGCTGCTCCCGCTGCTCACCGGAGCGGAGCGCGAGCGCTACGCGAGCACTCCGGCCGCGTCCGTCGCCGAGCGCTTCGTCTTCGGACGCGTGCTTTTGCGGATGCTCGCGGCCGAGCTCACCGGCGGCGACGCGGCCGCGATCGACGTGGTGGCGAACTGCGCCGGCTGCTCCGGTCCGCACGGGCGCCCGCGGCTGGAGGGAGCGGATCCGCTCCTCGCGAGCCTGTCGGTCAGCATCGCGCACTGCGCGGGCGCTGTGGTCGTCGCGGCCAGCACCGCGGGGACGGTCGGGGTCGACATCGAGCCGACGGCCGGGTCCGCAGAGCGCAGCGCGCAGATCACCCGGGTCGCCGGGGCGCCCTTCTGGGTCGGCGCGGCGCGACCCGCCGATCCGATCCTGCACTGGACCCGGATCGAGGCGGTGCTGAAGGCCGACGGGCGCGGCCTCGAGGTCGATCCGCACCGCGTCCTCGTCCACGAGTCGCGGATCGCCGCCGAGGCGCGCCTCGACGGCGTCCGGTTCCGCCTCGCCGAGCCGCGGCTCGACCCGGCGTTCCGCGTCAGCGTCGCGCTCGGTCCGGTTCAGGGTCGTGGCACCGGGCCCATCATCGGCTGGCGCCGCGAGCACTCCGACACGCTCGCCGAGTCCCTCGTCTCAGCGGGCCGGTAGCTCCGGCAGCTCCTCGTCGAGGAGCCACGTGTCGAGCAGCTCGTCGACCGGGTCGTCGAGCAGCTCGGTGCAGAGCTCGCGGAAGTCCTCGTCGGTGACCGCGGCGGAGGCGAACCGCCGGGTCCACTCGCGCACGAGGTCGAAGAACGCGTCGTCGCCGACCCTCAGCCGCAGCGCGTGCAACGTGAGCGCACCGCGCTTGTAGACGCGGTCGTCGAAGAGCGACACGGGACCGGGGTCGGCGAGGACGAGGTCCTCGGGCTGGACCTGCAGCAGAGCGTGGTGGCGCCGGGCGAGCGAGTCGGCGGAGGGTCCGCCCGCGTGCTCCGACCAGAGCCACTCGGCGTAGCAGGCGAAGCCCTCGTTGAGCCAGATGTGCCGCCAGCGGGCGACGCCGACGCTGTTGCCGAACCACTGGTGCGCGAGCTCGTGGGCGATCAGCCGCTCCGAGCCGCCGCGGCCGTCGACGTGGTTGGCGCCGAACACCGCCATGGCCTGCGCCTCGAGTGGGATCCTCGAGCACATCGGCTGTGACGACCACGGAGTACCGCGCGAACGGATAGGGGCCGAAGAGGCGCACGAAGAGCTCCAGCATCGCGCCGAGCCGGGCGAAATCGTGGCGGGCGCGTGTGGCGAGCGCGGCCGGACGGGCGATGGTCACGGGCACCCCGGCGAGCACGAGATCCTCGAGGGCGTAGCGCCCGATCTGCACCGACGCGAGGTAGGTCGCCGTGGGCTCGCGCTGCTCGTACACCCAGGTGCGCCGGCCCGACCGGGCACTCGACCCGACCAGCACCCCGTTCGCGACGACCGTGTAGCCCTCCTCCGCCGTGACGCGGACGAGGTACGCGGCCTTGTCGGCCTGGTCGTCGTTGCAGGGGAACCAGGTCGACGCTCCGGTCGGCTGCGACGCCACGAGCACGCCGTCGGTGAGCTCCTCCCAGCCGAGCTCGCCCCAGTGGCTCCCGCGGGGCCCGGGATGCCCGCTGTACTCGACCTCGACGACGAACGGCTCGCCGGGGCGCAGCAGGGTCTCCGGGGTGACGCGGAGTTTGTGCGGCGTCTGCGCGTACTGGGCCCGGCGTCCGTCGACCCGGACCCGGCCGACCCTGAGCCGGCTGAGGTCGAGGGTGAAGCGGCGCAGCGGCTGGAGGGCGACGGCGCGGATCAGTGCGCGTGCGGCCAGGCGGTTGCTCGACACGCGGTAGTCGAGCTCGAGCTCGTAGGACTCGACGCGGTAGCCGCCGTTCCCGATCCCGGGGACGTAGGTGTCGCCGGCGGTCTCGAGACCGAGCTGGGCGGGGCTCACGCGACGGGCGCGTGGTAATCGGCGACGCGCACCTCGCGCCACGGGCCGATCGGATTGCCGCTCCAGCGGCTCCCTGCGGGCACCAGCTCGCCGCGCATGACGAGCGAGGAGGGGCCGACCGTGCCGTGCGCGGCGATGCGGGCCGCGGGCAGGATCACGCTGTGCGGTCCGAGGGTCGCTCCGGTGTCCAGGCTGACGGCATCCATGCTCATGATTCGATCATGGAACAGGTGGGTCTGCACGACGCACCCGCGGTTGACGGCCGCTCCGTCGCCCAGATCCACCAGATCCGCCTCGGGGAGCCAGTAGCTCTCGCACCAGACGCCCCGCCCGATGCGGGCGCCGAGGCTCCGGAGCCACCAGACGAGCGCGGGGGTCCCCGCCGCCGCATGCGCGAACCAGGGCGCCGCGACCATCTCGGTGAACGTGTCGGCGAGCTCGCTGCGCCAGATGAAGGACGACCAGAGCGGATGATCGCCCGCGCGCACGCGCCCGATCAGGAGCCACTTCGCCGCGGTGCTGACGGTGGCGGCGACCGCGCCGGCGGCCAGCAGGACGACTCCGCTCAGCAGCGCGGTGACGATCGCGCCGAACGTCCCGACCAGCGCGAGCAGGGCGACGACGACGCCGAAGCCGAGCGCGACCGAGACGACGACGGGGACGAAGCGGAACAGCTCCCAGACGATGCGCGCGACCCGCAGCCGCGTCGGCGGGCGGAAGGTGCGCGCCGACTCCGCCTCGACGACGGTGCGCCGCAGCCGCACGGGCGGCGAGCCGAGCCAGGACGACCCCGGCTTGGACTTGCGCGGGGCCGAGGAGAGCACCGCGACGAGACCGCCGGCCGGCACTGTGTGCCCCGGTGCGGCCATGCCGGAGTTGCCGAGGAACGCGCGCTCGCCGATCTCGGCGCGGGCGAGCCGCATCCAGCCGCGGCCGAGGGTGTAGGAGGCGACGAGGGTGTCGTCGGCGAGGAACGCCCCGTCGCGGATCGTCGTCATCGCGGGCAGGAGGAGCACGGTGGACGCCTCCACGTCGCGGCCGACCCGCGCACCGAGCAGCCGGAGCCAGACCGGGGTGAAGAGGCCGGAGTAGAGGGGGAACAGCAGCGTGCGGGCCTGATCGAGCAGGCGCTCCGTCGACCAGACCTGCCAGCCGATCCGTCCGCGGACCGCGTGCGTGCCCGGCACGACGCCCCGGCCGAGCAGGCGGACGAGGAGGACCACGAGACCCGCGAGAGCTGCTCCCGTGAGGGCGACAGCGGGGACCAGCGCGGCGAGCGCGCGCCCGACGGCGTCGCCCAGACCCGGGGAGCCCTGCACGGCGACGGCGATCACTCCGACCCCCGCGCCGAAGGAGAGGATCGGGACGGCCGCGAGACCCACGGCGGCCAGTCCGTAGGCCCAGACCCACCCGGTCGCCTTCGGAGGGCGCTCGGCGGGGAAGCCGGCGTTCGCCTTGCCCAGGCGCTGGGCGGGCGAGCCGCCCCAGCGCTGACCGGCGGGCACGCGTCCGAAGACGGCGGAGCCCGGCTCGATCTGCGCGTTCTTGCCGATCCTCGCGCCGGGGAGGAGCGTGCTGCGGGCACCGACGGTGCTGCCGGCTCCGACGCGCACCGCGCCGATGCGCACCACGTCGCCGTCGATCCAGTAGCCCGAGAGGTCGACCTCGGGCTCGACCGCCGCGCCACGGCCCAGCGTGAGCATGCCGGTGAGCGGGGGCAGGGAGTGCAGGTCGACGTCGTCGGCGATGCGGGCGCCCAGCGCGCGGGCGTAGTAGGACACCCAGGGCGCGCCCGCGAGGCTGACGGCGCCGAGCTGGTGCGCGACCTGCTCGGCGAGCCACAGCCGCAGGTGGACCCCTCCGCCCCGCGGGTGGTCGCCCGCGCGGACGCCGCGCAGGAGCAGGCGTGCCGCGACGACCGTGAGGCCCATCCGTCCGAACGGCGTGCAGAACAGCACGAACGCGGGCACGAGCACCGGCAGCTCGACGGTCGGCAGGAACCCGAAGCCCGGGAGCAGGTCGAGGAGGGAGCAGACGGTGAGCAGCGCGACGAGCCAGCGCGTGCCACCGAGGATCAGGAGGGGTGCGCCGAGCACGGTCTGCAGCACCTGCATCCGCCGGGGGACGGGTGCGATGCGGTGATCGGACACGGCACCCGGGCCGGCACCACGGCTCGCGATCTCGGCCGCCATCGCAGCGAGACGGGGGTGGGCGTAGACGTCGGCGACGGTGAACTCCGGGTCGCGCTCCCGGATCCGGGCGACGAGCTGCGCGGCGGCCAGCGAACCGCCGCCGAGGTCGAAGAAATTGGCGCTCTCGTCGACCGGGACGCCCAGGACCTCGCGCCAGCGGGTGGCGAGCCAGGCCGTCTCGGGGTCGAGCGCGTCGTCGGCCGGTGCGGTGTCCTCGAGCGGCCAGGGCAGCGCTGCCCGGTCGACCTTGCCGGACGTGCGGGTGGGCAGCTCGTCGACCACGGCCAGGAGGGGCACCAGCGCCGCCGGGAGCTCCTCGCGCAGTCGGGCGAGGGCGGCATCGCGGTCGAGCGGCCGTCCCGCGGCCAGGGCGAGGTAGCCGACCAGGACCTGGTTGCCGGCCGACGTCGTGCGGACGGCCGCCGCCGCTCCGGAGACGCCGGGGAGCCCCTGCAGTGCGGCCTCGACCTCGCCGAGCTCGATGCGACGGCCGCCGAGCTTGACCTGGTCGTCGGCGCGCCCCTGGAAGACGAGGCCCTCGGCCTCGTAGCGGACGAGGTCGCCCGAGCGGTAGGCGCGCTCCCAGCCGAGCAGCGGCGCGGGAGCGTACTTCTCGGCGTCCTTCGCGGCGTCGAGGTAGCGCGCGAGGCCGACTCCGCCGATGACGAGCTCGCCCACGCCGCCCTCCTCCACCCGGTGGCCGTCGGCGTCGACGACCGCGAGCCGCCAGCCGTCGAGCGGGAGGCCGATGCGCACCGGTCCCGGGCCGCCGAGCGGGGCCGCGCAGGCGACGACGGTGGCCTCGGTGGGCCCGTACGTGTTCCACACCTCGCGGCCGTCGACGGCCAGGCGCTCGGCGAGCTCGGGCGGGCAGGCCTCGCCGCCGAAGATGAGCAGGCGCACGTTCTCGAGCGACTCGGCGGGCCAGAGCGCGGCGAGCGTCGGCACGGTCGAGACCACGGTGATGCCGTGGGTGGTGAGCCAGGGGCCGAGGTCCATGCCGCTGCGCACGAGGGACCGGGGAGCCGGCACGAGGCAGGCCCCGTGACCCCACGCCAGCCACATCTCCTCGCAGGAGGCGTCGAACGCCACCGAGAGGCCCGCGAGCACTCGGTCCCCCGGACCCAGCGGCTCCTTCTGCAGGAACACCCGCGCCTCCGCGTCGACGAACGCGGCGGCGGAGCGGTGGCTGACGGCGACGCCCTTGGGAGTGCCCGTGGAGCCGGAGGTGAAGATGATCCACGCGTCGTCCTCGAGCGCGGGGGCTGGAGCAGCGGGATCGAGGCGGTGCTGGGGTGCGGGGCGGTGGGGGCGAAGAGGCGCGCCGGTGCGTCGACGCCGTCGTCTATCCGCTCGAAGCGGCCGGATCTGGTCACGACGCCCCGCACGCGCGCCTCGCCGAACACCAGCTGCGCGCGCTCCTCGGGGTCGTCGGCGTCGACGGGGACGTAGGCGGCGCCGGCCGCGAGGATTGCCAGGATCGAGAGGTAGAGCTCGCGCGATCCGCTCGGCATGCGGACGCCGACGCGGTCGCCGCGCTGGACTCCCGCCGCGGTCAGCTCGCCGGCCGCGCCGACGACGCGGGCGAGGAGCTCCCGGTAGCTGAGCGCTCCGGCCGCGTCCTCGAGCGCGGACGCGTCGGGGTGCAGTCGGGCCGTCTCGCGGAGGACATCGATGAGCGTCCGAGGCGGCGCCGCGAGGGCGCCGGCGTCGAGGTGGTCCTGCGCGAGGGTCGTCTCCACGTCCGGTCTCCGTTCCGGCCGAGCGGAGTGATCGCCACGGCCGGGGCGTCACGGTAGGACCACCGGGTGTCCGGCGGGTGAACACGTCGTGCCCGGCAGCCGACCCGGCGTGCGGGCGGCCGCCGGGCACGGCGGGGGAGGCGGATCAGTGACCGACGGGCAGCGGCGCGTCGGACTCCGTCGGACGACGGACGAAGAACGCCGCGACGATCGCGAGGGTGGCGATGGACGCACCGCAGACGAAGGCCGCGTGGATGCCGCCCGCCGACGCGGCGACCTGGTCGGCGCCCTCGCGGGCGAGCGCGGCCGACTGGATCGAGAGCACCGTGACGAACAGCGCCGTGCCGGCCGCGCCTCCGAGCTGCTGCACGGTGCCGATGATGGCGCTGCCGTGCGAGTAGAACCGGGGCTTCACGGAGCCCAGTCCCGCTGTGAACAGCGGAGTGAAGACGAAGGCGAGTCCGAGGCTGAGGACGATGTGCAGCGTCAGGATGAACCAGGACGACGAGTTCTCGTCGAGGGCGGTGAAGCCATACAGCGCGGCGGCGACGATCACGGAGCCGGGCACCAGCAGCACGCGCGGGCCGAAGCGGTCGTAGCCGCGGCCGACGAACGGCGCGAGCAGTCCCATCAGCAGGCCGCCCGGGAGCAGCAGCAGCCCGGTCTCGAGCGGCGTCAGGCCCAGGACGTTCTGAGTGTAGAGCGGCAGGAGGATCAGAGTGCCGAAGAGCGCCGACATGCTGACGGCCATCATCACGATCGCGATCGTGAAGCCGCCGGAGGTGAAGGTGCGGAGATCGAGCAGCGCGCGATCGGTCTTCTGCAGGGAGAGCTGGCGCGCGATGAAGCCCGCGAGGCCGATCGCCGCGACGACGAACGGCACCCACGGAGCGACGACCGCCTCGCCGCCCTCGCCGAGCGAGCTGAGACCGTAGACGAGTCCGCCGAATCCGAGCACCGAGAGCACGATCGAGAGACCGTCGATCGGGATCTTCCTCGGCTCCGTCACGTTCTCGACCTTGCGGAGGCCCAGGAGCAGCGCGCCGACGGCGATGGGGAGGACGATCCAGAACATCCAGCGCCAGCTGAGGAAGTTGAGGATGACGCCGGAGATGGTCGGGCCGACCGCGGGGGCGACGGAGATGACGATCGAGATGTTGCCCATCATCCGTCCGCGGATCGACGGCGGGACGAGCGTCATCACCGTGGTCATGAGCAGCGGCATCATGATCGCCGTGCCGCTCGCCTGCACGACGCGGGCGGCGAGCAGCACCTCGAAGGTGGGGGCGAGCGCGGCGCTGAGCGTGCCGAGGCTGAAGAGCGACATCGCGGCCGCGAAGAGGGTGCGGGTGTGCAGGCGCTGGATCAGGTAGCCGGTGATCGGGATCACGACGGCCATCGTCAGCATGAACGCCGTCGACAGCCACTGGCCGACGTGCGCCTCGACGCCGAAGTCGGCCATGAGGTCGGGCAGGGCCACGCTCATGATCGTCTCGTTGAGGATCACGACGAACGCCGACACCAGCAGCAGGCTGATGACGAGGCGGCTGCGCGGCTCGAGCACGGCCGACGGCGCCGGCGTGCGGTCTCGGGGTGCGGCGGACTCCCGCGTCTCGGGAAGGGTGCGCTCGGTCACAGGCGGTTCTCCGGTCGTGCGTCGTGTCGTGAAGGCTCCTGAAGGGCTCAGGAGCGGGTACGCATCGCGGCGGCGCCGTCGGAACCGGATGCGGAGGTTCGAGGTGTCAGAACTCTCCCAGGTGCCCCCGACATTCCCGATCCTGCGACATCCGTCGCGGATCCGTGCGATCAGGTCCGCTCGACGACCTCGGCGAACGCCGATGCGGCCCGCTCGGCGTCCTCGGCGGACGACTCCGCTCCGAAGCTGAACCGCACGGCCGTCTGGGCGACAGCGGGCTCGATCCCCAGCGCCAGCAGCACCTCGGACGGCTCGTCGCGGCCCGCCGCGCAGGCCGAGCCGCTCGACACGACCACCCCGCGCTCCTCCAGCGCCAGCAGGATCGACTCGCCGCTGCGACCGGGCACCACGTAGGACGCGATGGACGGCAGCCGGTGCTGCACCGACCCCGTCGGCACTGCCCGCGGCACGAGCGAGGCGACGCGCCCGGCGAACGCGTCGCGCACCGCGGCGACGCGCTCGGACCTGAGCGGATCGAGCAGCGTCACCGCCGTGCCGAGCGCGACGGCGGACGCCACGTTCTCGGTCCCGGAGCGCCGCGAGCGCTCCTGCCCCCCGCCGTGCACCAGCGGCTCGAAGGCGAGGCGGCTGCGCAGCATCAGCGCGCCGACGCCCTTCGGGGCGCCGAGCTTGTGCCCCGAGATCGACACCGCGTCGGCTCCCATCGCGGGCAGGTCGACCCAGCCCGCCGCCTGCACCGCGTCGACGTGGAGCGGGATGCGCCGCTCGCGGCAGATCGCGGCGACCGCCGGCACGTCCTGCACGGTCCCGATCTCGTTGCTGGCCGCCAGGACCGACACCAGTGCCGTCTCCGGCGTCAGCAGCTCTGCGAGCGCCTCGAGATCGAGGCGTCCGTCGGAGTCGACAGGGGCGACGGCGACCTCGAACCCGTGCAGACGGCGCAGGAATTCGGCCGACTCCACCGTGGCCTCGTGCTCGATCGCCGAGATCACGATCCTCCGCCCGCGCGGATCGCCGAGGGCGATGCCCTTCACCGCGGTGTTGATCGACTCCGTGCCGCCCGAGGTGAAGAGCGTCTCGGAGGCGCGCCCGCCGAGGAACCGGGCGACGCGGCCGCGCGCCTGCTCGAGCGCGCGCGCCGCGGCGTCGCCCAGCGCGTGGCTGCTGGACGGGTTGCCGAACTCGCCGGTCAGGAACGGCCACATCGCCTCGAGCACCTCGCGGCGCACCGGCGACGTGGCGGCGTGGTCGAGGTAGATCACGGACGCGGCGCCTCGACCTCGATGTCGAGCCCCAGGTCGAGCGAGCGGACGCTGTGGGTCAGCGCACCGACCGAGATCACGTCGACGCCGGACTCGGCGATCGCGCGCACCGTCTCGAGGTTCACGCCGCCGCTGGCCTCGACGACCGCGCGGCCGCCGATCAGCGCGACACCCTGGGCGAGCTGCTCCGGGGTGAAGTTGTCGAGCATGATCGTGTCCGCCCCGCCCGCCAGCGCCGGCTCGATCTGGTCGAAGCGGTCGACCTCGACCTCGATGTGCGTGGTGTGCGGCACGGCCGCGCGGGCGGCCCGGAGCGCGGCGGTGAGGTCGATCCCGCGCTGGGCGAGGATCGCGAGGTGGTTGTCCTTCGCGAGGATCGCGTCCGACAGGGAGAACCGGTGGTTGCGTCCGCCGCCGCTGCGCACCGCGTGCCGCTCGAGGGCACGGAGCCCGGGGTGGTCTTGCGGGTGTCGACGATCCGCGCCCGCGTGCCCTCGACCGCCTTCACGTATTGGGCGGTCAGGGTGGCGATGCCGCTCATCCGCTGCACCAGGTTCAGCGCGACGCGCTCGCCGCGCAGCACGCCCGCGGCGGGGCCCGAGATCTCGGCGAGCAGGGCGCCGGCGGTGAACGAGGCCCCGTCCTCGACGAGGACGCTCGTCCGGATGCGGGAGTCGGCCTGCAGCATCGTGCCGACGAGGACGGCCCCGCCGCTGAAGACGCCGGGCTCGCGCGCGACCAGGCGCGCCGAGGCGGTGGCGTCGGCCGGGATCAGCGTCTCGGTCGTGATGTCGCCCCAGGGGGCGTCCTCCTCCAGCGCGAGGGTGACGAGGCGTTCGATGCTCTGACGGGTCAGCACGGGACGGCGACCTTTCTTCTTCCGGCGACGCGGTAAGCGGTCGCCTCGGTTCCGGGGTGGTCGGTGCGGTGGTGGGCGCCGCGGGACTCCGAGCGCGCGAGGGCCGCGTCGATCAGGGCCAGGCCGCACTCGACGAGGTTCGCGTCCTCGAGGGTGCGGAGCGAGAGGGGGGCGGCGACTCCGACGAGCGCGGAGCGAGCCGCCAGGAGCCCCGCCGCGTCGCGCGACACCCCGGCGCCCGCCCACAGGGCCGCCTGCAGCGCCGAGCGGTCGAGGGAGAGCGGAGTGACGGGGCGGGGTTCCGTCGCGGGAGCAGTCGCCGGGGCGGGCGCGTCCAGGGCCCGGGCCACCCGCCGGGCGAACACCACGCCCTCGAGCAGGCTGTTCGAGGCCAGCCGGTTCGCGCCGTGGACGCCGGTGCAGGCGATCTCGCCGACGGCGAAGAGCCCCGGGAGGCTCGTGCGTCCGTCGAGATCGGTCGCGATGCCGCCCATCCAGTAGTGCGCGGCAGGCGTCACGGGCACGAGGTCCTCGGCGAGCGAGAGGCCGTTCGCCCGGCAGGCGGCCGAGATGCTCGGGAACCGCTTCGCGAGCACCGCGGGGTCGAGGTGCCGGGCGTCGAGGTGCACGGGCAGTCCGCCCTGCTGCCGCATCCGCTCGGCGATCGCCCGGGCGACGACGTCGCGGGGAGCGAGCTCGGCGTCGGGGTGCACGGCGGTCATGAAGCGCTCGCCCGCGGCGTCGCGCAGCACCGCTCCCTCGCCGCGGACGGCCTCCGAGACGAGGAAGCCGCCGGGCAGCGCGAGGGCGGTCGGGTGGAACTGGTAGAACTCCAGGTCCGCGGCTTCGGCTCCCGCGCGCAGAGCGGCGGCGAGCCCGTCGCCGGTGGCGACCTCGGGGTTCGTGGTGTGGCTGAACAGCCGGCCCGCGCCGCCGGTCGCGAGGACGACGGCGTCGGCGTCGATCCGCTCGACGGAGCCGCCCCGCAGCACGTCGGCCCCTACGATCGCGGCACCCCGGCGCACCAGATCCACGAGCGCGGTCCGCTCCATCACCGTGACGGAGGCGGCGCGCACCGCGGACACGAGCGCCCCCTCGATCGCGGCGCCGGTCGCGTCACCGCCGGCGTGGAGGATGCGCGAGCGCGAGTGCGCCGCCTCGAGTCCGCGCGCGAGGTCGCCGCCGTCGCGGTCGAACGCGACCCCCCAGGCCAGCAGCGCGGCCACGGCGGCGGGACCCTCGGAGCAGAGCACCTCGACGGCCGAGCGCGAGCAGAGCCCGGCACCGGCGGTCAGGGTGTCCTCGACGTGCAGGGCGACGGAGTCGTCCGCGGCTGTGACCGCGGCGATCCCGCCCTGCGCCCAGCGCGTGCTCGACTCCTCGATCGCGCCCTTGGTGACCAGGACCACCTCGTGGCGGCGGGAGGCGAGCAGGGCGGTCACGAGCCCGGCGATGCCGCTGCCCACGACGACGACGCGCGACACGTCAGGCCGCCGTCGGAGCCGTCGGGCCGGTGGGCGGGACGGCCGCGAGCATCCGCTCGAGGGCGACCTTGGCCTCGGCCTGGACCGAGTCGTCGACCGAGATGCGGTTGTGGACGGTGCCCTCGACCAGCCCCTCGAGCACCCAGGCGAGGTAGCCGGGGTGGATGCGGTACATGGTCGAGCACGGGCAGACGACGTCGTCGAGGCAGAAGATCGTGTGCTGCGGGTACTGCGCGGCGAGGCGCTGCACGAGGTTGATCTCGGTGCCGATCGCGAAGGTCGTTCCCGCGGGGGCCGCCTGGATCGCCTTCACGATGTAGTCCGTGGATCCGTACTCGTCGGCGGCGTCGACGACCGCCATCGGGCACTCGGGGTGCACGATCACACGGACACCGGGGTGCTCGGCGCGCGCCTTCTCGATCTGCCCGACGGTGAAGCGCTTGTGCACCGAGCAGAAGCCGTGCCAGAGGATCACCTGCGCGTCCAGGAGGGTCTGCACGTCCGAGCCGCCCTGCGCCTTCCGCGGGTTCCACATGGGCATGCGTTCGAGCGGCACCCCCATCGCCTTCGCCGTGTTGCGACCGAGGTGCTGGTCGGGGAAGAAGAGCACCCTCTGCCCGCGCGCGAACGCGTCCTCGAGCACGGTCGCCGCATTGGAGGACGTGCAGACCACTCCACCGTTGCGCCCGCAGAACGCCTTGAGCGCGGCGGAGGAGTTCATGTACGTGACCGGGATCAGCGGGACGCGCCCATCGGCGTCCGGCTCGGTGCCGTAGAGCTCGGTGAGCTCGGCCCACGCGTCCTCGACGGAGTCGATGTCGGCCATGTCGGCCATCGAGCAGCCCGCAGCGAGGTTCGGCAGGATCACTGCCTGGTCGGGCCGCGACAGGATGTCGGCGGTCTCGGCCATGAAGTGCACGCCGCAGAAGACGATCGCCTCAGCGTCGGGACGGCTCGCGACCGCCTTCGCGAGTTGGAAGGAGTCGCCCACGAAGTCGGCGTACTGCACGACCTCGTCGCGCTGGTAGAAGTGCCCCAGCACGACGACCCGCTCGCCGAGCGTCTGCTTCGCAGCGAGGATGCGGTGGTGCAGCTCGTCGGCGC
The DNA here is from genome assembly GCF_979253875.1 of Rathayibacter sp. AC182. Taxonomy (NCBI): domain Bacteria; kingdom Bacillati; phylum Actinomycetota; class Actinomycetes; order Micrococcales; family Microbacteriaceae; genus Rathayibacter; species Rathayibacter sp. AC182. The sequence continues at coordinate 275,518 of NZ_CEEDEK010000002.1, forward strand.
TCGCCGCGGTGTACGCGTCGGGCAGGCGGCCCTGGACGGGAGCCTCGGCGGGGATCGGATCGGCCTGGGACGCGCCGGGGCCGTAGGCGGGGAACCCGAGGTCGAACGACCAGGGCGCGTCGGCGAGCTCGGGGCGCAGGTCTCGCCCGGGGCTCCGCGCTCGATGAGCTGGATGGTGCTGTCGACGGATGTCACGTGTCTCTCCTCGGATGGTGCGGACGGACGGGCGGTGCCGGTGCTCAGACCGGCAGCGGCCCGTTGTCGACGAGTGCCACGGACTCGTCGTAGCGGTACAGCCGCGGAGGGCGGTGGCGGGTGCCCGCCAGGCGCTGCTCGGTGGGTACCACGGTCTTGGACGCCTCGATCGAGCGGCGGAAGTTCGCCGGATCGAGGGGCTTCTGCAGAACGGCCTCGTGCACCTCGCGCAGCTGGGCGAGGGTGAAGGTCCCGCCGAGGAAGGCCTGCGCGATGCGGGAGTACTCCATCTTGTTGCGCAGGCGCCACAGGGCGTAGTCGACGATCAGCCCGTGATCGAAGGCCAGCTCGAGCGGCAGGTCGGTGCACAGCCAGGTGACGTTCTCGCCCACGATCGCCTCGTCGGCCTCTGAGGTGCGCACGAGCGCCCAGTAGACGATCGAGACGACTCGGCGCTCGCCGGGGAGCGGTCGGGCCCGCCCACGGCGTAGAGCTGCTCGAGGTAGCGCGGAGCGAGTCCGGTGGTCTCTCGGAGCGTCCGACGGGCGGCCTCGGCCAGGTCCTCGTCCGGGCGCAGCGGCCCGCCCGGCAGGGCCCACAGGCCCTCGAACGGCTCCCGGATCCGGCGGACGACCGGGATCCAGACGGTGCTCGCCCCGGTCTCGGGATGCGGGCGCAGCGCGAAGATGACGGTCGAGACCGCGAGCTGCGGTACGGCTGCATCCATGGCGGATCCCTACTAAGAGTCACACTGACTGTAAGTGCTGCGCCGAGCTTAGTGTCACTCCGACCCGAACACCAAACCCCAGGTCGGTCTCCGGGAGATGCCACTCCGGAACGGGACACGCCGAGGGAGCCGAACCGGAGTGGCATCTCGGGGGAGGGGACAGCGCAAGCAGCACCCCGCTAGGGTGAGCGGACAACCGAATACCGGGCCGCATACGCGACGCGGGAGAGCCGACTCCGTCGGCACCGAAGGAGCAAGCCTCCCCGCCAATCTCTCAGGTCTTGTACCGCGTCGAACTGGCCACTCTGGAAATGCGTCGCGGAGCGACGAGCCGCCTGCGCGGTGCGATCACTCCGACGAGGCAGCCCACGGTGAAAGCGCCGCTCCGAGCGACGTGAACCTCTCAGGCATCCCGACAGAGGGGAGTTCCCACGGCACTGCTGTGCCTCGCACCATCGACCTGTGCGGGCGCGTGCGCAGCACTGCGACGAATTGGAGAACTCATGTCCGAGAACCGAACGACCCCTCCCGCGGAGACCCCCGAACCGCGCTACTCCCCGCTGCACGACGTGCACGCGGCGGCAGGCGCCTCCTTCACCGACTTCGCCGGCTGGTGGATGCCGGTGCGCTACTCCGGCGATCTGGCCGAGCACCACGCGGTGCGCACCGCCGCCGGCCTCTTCGACCTCTCCCACATGGGCGAGATCCTGGTCGTCGGCCCCGAGGCGGTGGACGCGCTCGACTACGCCCTCGCGAGCGATCTGAGCGCCGTCGCCGTCGGCCGGGCGAAGTACACCCTGCTGCTCGACCGCACCGGAGGCGTCATCGACGACCTCGTCGTCTACCGCACGGGCGAGGACCGCTTCATGGTCGTCGCGAACGCCTCCAACCGGCACGTGGTCGCCGAGCAGCTGCGCGACCGCACGGCGATGTTCGACTGCGAGCTGTTCGACGAGAGCGACGACGTCGCGCTGATCGCGATCCAGGGCCCGAAGTCGCTCGAGATCCTGCAGAACGTGCAGGGCCTCGCCGTCGAGACGGAGCGGGGAGCGGAGGCGGTGCTCGACACCGACGACGCCGCGCGCCTGCTCGAGGAGCTGCGCTACTACCGCGCGGTGCCGGCGACCTTCGAGGCGCATCCGATCCTCATCGCCCGCACCGGCTACACCGGCGAGGACGGCTTCGAGATCTACGTCGCCCCCGACACCGCCCCCGCCCTGTGGGAGGCGCTCGCCGAGACCGGAGCCGGAGCGGGACTCGTCCCGGCCGGCCTCGCCGCTCGCGACACCCTCCGCCTCGAGGCCGGCATGCCGCTCTACGGCCACGAGCTCTCCCGCGAGATCTTCCCGGCGCAGGCCGGCCTCGGCCGCGTCGTCGCCTTCGGCAAGCCGATCGACTTCGTCGGCCGTGCCGCCAGCGAGGAGGGCCCGGCCGGGGACGCCCCCGTGCTCGTCGGCCTCGTCGGCGAGGGGCGCCGCGCCGCCCGCGCCGACTACACCGTCTTCTCCGACAGCGGCGACGAGATCGGAGTCGTCACCAGCGGCGTCCTCTCGCCCACGCTCGGCGTCCCCATCGCCATGGCGTACGTCGCCCCCGCCCAGGCGCAGCCGGGCACCACCGTCTCCGTCGACATCCGCGGCAGCCGCCTCCCCATGACCGTCACCGCCCTCCCCTTCTACTCCAGAAAGAAGATCTGACATGGCCGTCCCCTCCGACCTGCAGTACACCTCCGATCACGAGTGGATCTCCGTCGACGGTGACGTCGCGACGGTGGGCATCACCGCCTACGCCGCGGACAAGCTCGGCGACGTCGTGTTCGTCGAGCTGCCCGACGCGGGCTCCCGAGTCGAGGGCGGCAGCGTCGTCGGCGAGATCGAGTCGACGAAGTCTGTGGGCGAGCTCTTCGCTCCGGTCGACGGCGAGGTCCTCGAGACCAACTCCGGAGTCGTCGACAGCCCCGAGCTCGTCAACTCCGACCCGTTCGGCGAGGGCTGGCTGATCAAGGTGCGCTTCGAGGCGCTGCCCGACGGCCTGCTCGACGCCGCGGCCTACGGCGAGCTGGTCGGAGAGTAGATGTCGACCGTCCGGACCCCCTCCGAGTTCGAGTCCCGCCACATCGGGACCGACGCCGACGCCCAGCGCAGGATGCTGGCCGCCCTCGGCTACGACTCCGTCGACGCGCTGGTCACCGCCGCCGTCCCCGAGTCGATCCGCGTGCGCGACCTCGCGCCTGTGCTGCCCGCCCCTGCGACAGAGACCCAGGCGCTGGCCGAGCTGCGCGCCCTCGCCTCCCGCAACACGGTGCGCCGCCCCCTGATCGGCCTCGGCTACCACGGCACGCTGACGCCCGCGGTGATCAAGCGCAACGTCCTCGAGAACCCGAGCTGGTACACGGCCTACACGCCCTACCAGCCCGAGATCTCGCAGGGACGCCTCGAGGCGCTGATCAACTTCCAGACGATGGTGTCGGACCTCACCGGTCTCGACACCGCCGGCGCGTCGATGCTCGACGAGGGCACGGCCGTCGTCGAGGCGATGCTCCTGGCCCGCCGGGCCTCCAAGGCGCGCACCGATGTCTTCCTCGTCGACTCCGACGCGCTGCCGCAGACGCTCGCGCTCCTGCGCGGCCGTGCCGAGGCGGTGGGCATCCGCATCGTCGAGCTGCCGCTCTCGCGCACCGACGCCGAGGACGTGCCCGAGTGCTTCGGCGCGCTCGTGCAGTACCCCGGCGCTTCCGGGCACCTCTGGGACCCCTCCGCCGTGCTGGCCGCGGTCACGGCCCACGGCGGCCTCGGAGTCGTCGCCGCCGACCTGCTCGCCCTCACCCTCGTCCGCTCGCCGGGCGAGCTCGAGGCGGACGTCGCGGTCGGCACCTCGCAGCGCTTCGGCGTCCCGATGGGCTTCGGCGGACCGCACGCCGGCTACCTGGCCGTCCGCAAGGGACTCGAGCGCCAGCTGCCCGGCCGCCTCGTCGGCGTCAGCCAGGACGCGGACGGCCATCCCGCCTACCGCCTGTCCCTCCAGGCCCGCGAGCAGCACATCCGCCGAGAGAAGGCCACGTCGAACATCTGCACGGCGCAGGTCCTCCTCGCCGTCATGGCGGCCATGTACGCGGTCTACTACGGTCCTGACGGCCTGGCGCGGATCGCGGAGCAGGTGCACTCGCGGGCCGCGCTGCTCGCGCGCCTCCTGCTCGACCGGGGCCACTCCCTCCGCCACGCCGACTTCTTCGACACCGTCGCGGTCGTCGTGCCGCACGGCGCGGAGGCGGCGGTCGCCCGCGCCCGCGATGCCGGCTTCGACGTGCGCCTCGTCGACGCCGACACGGTGGCGGTCTCGCTGGACGAGACCGTGACGACCGCCGAGGTCGTCGCACTCGCCGTCGCGATCGGCGACCTCGACTCGGCGCACGGCTTCCTCGCCGCCTCCTCGCGCTCGATCCCCGTCGCGCTCGAGCGCGCCACCCTGTTCCTCGTGCACCCGGTGTTCAACACCCACCGCAGTGAGACATCGATGATGCGCTACCTCAAGCGCCTCGCCGACGCCGACTACGCGCTGGACCGCGGCATGATCCCGCTCGGCTCCTGCACGATGAAGCTCAACGCCGCCGCCGAGATGGAGGCGGTCAGCTGGCCCGAGTTCGCGAATCTGCACCCGTTCGCCCCCGAGGCCGACGTGCAGGGCTCGCTCGCCCTCATCGACCAGCTCGAGCGCTGGCTCGCGCACCTCACCGGCTACGACTCCGTCTCGCTGCAGCCCAACGCGGGCTCGCAGGGGGAGCTCGCGGGACTGCTCGCGATCCGCGGCTACCACCGCGCGAACGGCGACCTGGAGCGCACCGTCTGCCTCATCCCGTCGAGCGCGCACGGCACCAACGCCGCCAGCGCGGTGCTCGCGGGCATGCGGGTCGTCGTCGTCGCCTGCGACGAGCTCGGCAACGTCGATCTCGACGACCTGCGCGCCAAGATCGGGGAGCACGCCCCGGCCCTCGCGGCGCTCATGATCACGTACCCGTCGACGCACGGCGTCTACGAGCACGAGGTCTCCGAGATCTGCCGCCTCGTCCACGAGGCCGGCGGGCAGGTCTACGTCGACGGTGCCAACCTCAACGCGCTGCTGGGCTTCGCGCGCTTCGGCGACTTCGGCGGCGACGTCTCGCACCTCAACCTGCACAAGACGTTCTGCATCCCGCACGGAGGTGGCGGCCCCGGAGTCGGACCCGTCGCGGCCAAGGCGCACCTCGCGCCGTTCCTGCCCGGGCACCCGCTCGCCCAGCGCCTCGAGCACGCCCTGGGCCAGAACGGGGAGACGGTCGTGCACGGCGGCGTCCCGGTCTCGGCGGCCCCCTACGGCAGCCCCGGCATCCTTCCCATCTCGTGGGCGTACGCCCGCATGATGGGCGAGGACAGCCTGCGAGCCGCCACCGGTGCCGCGGTGCTCTCGGCCAACTACGTCGCCGCTCGTCTGCGCGAGCACTTCCCGGTGCTCTACACGGGTGAGAACGGCCTGGTCGCGCACGAGTGCATCCTCGACATCCGCCCGCTCACCGCGGCGACCGGAGTGACCGTGGATGACGTCGCGAAGCGCCTCGTCGACTACGGCTTCCACGCCCCGACCATGAGCTTCCCCGTCGCGGGAACGCTGATGGTCGAGCCGACCGAGAGCGAGGACCTCGCCGAGATCGACCGCTTCATCGACGCGATGATCGGCATCAAGGCCGAGGCTGACCGCGTCGGTGCGGGGGAGTGGCCGGTGGACGACAACCCGCTGCGCAACGCCCCGCACACGGCGGAGTGCCTGGTCACGGGAGTGGACGCACCCGTACTCGCGCGAGGAGGCGGTCTACCCCGTCCGCTCGCTCGTGCGCGGCAAGTACTGGCCGCCGGTCCGCCGGGTCGACCAGGCCTTCGGCGACCGCAACCTGGTCTGCGCCTGCCCGCCGATCGAGGCCTTCGCCTGATCGGCCCGGCGCAACTGGGGCTGAGAGGCGCGACATCCCGATATCTCGGGAATCGCGGCCTCTCAGCCTTACTGTGCGGATCCTCTCTCCCTCACCTCCCTCCTGATCCCTCACGTCCTCCACAGTTCGACCGCGGCCTCGCCCGTCGAGATCGCCCGCGGCGCATCCTCGCTGCATGGACCTTGTGCACCTCGTTCTCACCGGCCTCGGCGGTGTCGGCTCCGCCGCGCAGCTCGCCGCTGCCGGCTGCACGCGGCACCATCTCGAGGACGGCGGTACGCGAGGGCTCTGTGCTCCGCGTCCGGCGCGGGTGGTTCGCTCTCCGGGGCATCGAACCAGGCGAGATCGCCGCTGTCGCCGCAGGCGGTCTCCTCACCTGCGTCTCAGCGCTCGCGACTCGACGGGTGTGGGTTCTGGCTGAGGACGCGCTGCACGTCGCCGTTCGTCCGAATGCGGTGCGTTCGCCTTCGCGCGGCGTGCGCCTCCACTGGCGGGAGTGGCCCGGATGCGGTCCGGAGACGTCATCGCGGGACGGCGTCCCGTTCGAGCGTCCTGCACGTGGTCTCCTGCTTGCCGGAGGAGGAGGCCGTGATGGCTCTCGACTCCGTCGTCGAGGAGAGCTCCTGCCCTACGGAGAGCTCATGGACCTCCGCCCACGTGCCACCTGTCGGTCGGCGGCGCGTGTTCGATCTCGTCGTGCCGGGATGCCAGTCGGGTCTCGGGACGAGGGCGCGTCTGGCAGGAGTCCGACTCAGGGTCCGAGTCCGTGCGCAGGTGTCCGTCGCCGGTGTCGGCCTGGTCGACAACGTCTTCGGCGACTGCCTCGCCGTCGAGACGGACGGCCGCGCGTTCCACAGCGGCTCGGCGCAGCTCGAGGAGGACTCACCGACGCACCCTCGCTCTGCAGGCGAGGGGCTTCGTCGTCGTGCGGCTGTCGTCCCGTCAGGTGCTGCACCAGTGGACCGAGACCGAGACCGCGCTCGCCCGTCTCGTCGGACGCCGACAGCACGTGTGGAGTCCATCTCAGCGCGCCCGACTGCAGAAGAAGGGTGGCCGACGGATTACGAATGAGACTGCGCGGATCGGTCGGATCAGCCTTACTTCTGCGGCTCCGGCGCCGCGAACAGCTCCGGCCAGAGCGCCACCGCCAGCGGATACCCCACGAACGACACGATGTCGATGATCGAGTGCGCGATCACGAGCGGCAGCGTGCGGCCGAAGCGCTGGTAGAACAGCCCGAACACGACGCCCATGATCACGTTGCCGATGAACGGCCCGATGCCCTGGTACAGGTGGTAGCTGCCCCGGAGCAGCGCGCTGGCGAAGAGGATCCGCCGCTGCCCCCAGCCCAGATCCTGGAGCCGCGCGAAGAGGTAGCCGACGACGATCACCTCCTCCTGGATCCCGGCGCGGATCGCCGAGAGCACGAGCACGGGCACGGTCCACCAGTACGTGTCGAGCGGTGAGGCGACCACCGCCACGGTCACTCCGAGCGCGCGGCCGAGGGCGTAGAGCGCGATCCCCGGCGCACCGATCGCGACCGCGAGCACGGTCCCGGTACCGAGGTCGCGCAGCGGATGCCGGAGGTCGAGCCCCAGCCGCCCCAGAGGCCGTCCGGAGCTCTGCCAGAGCAGGAACGCGCAGAGCGCCACCGGGACCAGATCGAAGAACAGCGCCAGCAGCTGGTAGATCAGGTCGAACGCGGGCCGGTCGCTGAGCGCTCCGTTCAGCGTCGCCGTCTGCTCCGAGAGAGCGATGTCACGCGTCAGCCGGTTGGTGATCGACACGACGGAGTAGATCGCGGAGGCGCCGAGCGAGAGGCCCAGGACGAGCAGGATCTCTGTCCGGATCCGCCCTCAGTGGCTGCATGGATCCTGTCAGCGTGGTGGACACTGCGTGGAGCTCCTCTGAATCGATGCGTTGCGCGAAGACGGCCCATCACGCAGGTTTCGTGCGGAATCGCGCAAGGATTCCACCTCCCGGTTACCGCTGTGTAACGGTTTCCACATGCTTTTGTGCAGATAGCGAGCCGATACATAGTCTCGTCGATGGCACTTGCGCGGGGGCCAACAGTCTCCCGTGCGCCGAGGCCGTCGCCACGCGCGCGGCGACCACAGCATCCGGGAAATCACTTCCCGTGCGCCCTCACACCACTGGAGGAATAGTGAAAATCAGACGTTTCGGCCTCGGAGCTCTGGCGCTCGTCGCCGCGAGCACCCTGGTCCTCGCCGGCTGCAGCAGCTCGAACGACGACGGTGGGGGAGATGCGGCCGGAGACTCCGCCGCGATCATCCTCACCAACGGCTCCGAGCCGCAGAACCCGCTGGTCCCGACCAACACCAACGAGGTCGGCGGCGGCAAGATCCTCGACGAGATCTTCGCCGGTCTCTACTACTACGACGCCGAGGGCGCGGCGCAGCCCGACCTGGCCGAGTCGGTCGAGTCGGACGACGCGCAGAACTACACCATCACGATCGAGCCCGGTCGCACCTTCACCAACGGTGAGGAGATCACGGCCCAGTCCTTCGTCGACGCCTGGAACTACGGCGCGAAGTACTCGAACGAGCAGCTCCAGAGCTACTTCTTCGAGGACATCGAGGGCTTCAGCTACGACGAGGACACCGAGCTCACCGGTCTGAAGGTCGTCGACGACACCACCTTCACCGTCGCGCTCTCGGCTCCCAAGTCGGACTTCCCGCAGCGCCTGGGCTACTCGGCCTACTACCCGCTGCCCAGCGTCGCCTACGACGACATGGACGCCTTCGGTGAGAACCCGATCGGCAACGGCCCGTACATGCTCGACGGCGAGGGCGCGTGGCAGCACGACGTCCAGATCGACCTGGTCGCTGAACCCCGACTACGACGGACCCCGCGTCCCGGTCAACGGCGGCATCACGATCACGTTCTACGCGACCCAGGACGCGTCGTACGCCGACCTGCTCGCGGGCAACGTCGACGTCATCGACCAGATCCCGGACTCCGCGTTCGGCACCTTCGAGAGCGACCTCGGCGACCGTGCGGTCAACCAGGCCTCCGCCGTGTTCCAGTCCTTCACCATCCCGGAGCGCCTCGAGCACTTCAGCGGTGAAGAGGGCAAGCTGCGCCGCCAGGCCATCTCGATGGCCTTCGACCGCGAGCAGATCACCGACGTCATCTTCGAGGGCACCCGCACCCCCGCGTCCGACTTCACCTCCCCGGTGATCGACGGCTGGAGCGACTCCCTCGAGGGCGCCGAGGTGCTCGAGTACAACCCCGACGAGGCGAAGAAGCTGTGGGCCGAGGCCGACGCGATCTCCCCGTGGACGGGCACCTTCTCGATCGCCTACAACGCCGACGGCGGACACCAGGGCTGGGTCGACGCCGTGTCGAACGCGGTCAAGAACACGCTCGGCATCGAGGCCGTGGGCGAGGCCTACCCGACCTTCGCCGAGGCGCGCACCAAGATCGTCGACCGCTCGATCGAGACCGCGTTCCGCACCGGATGGCAGGCCGACTACCCGGGTCTGTACAACTTCCTGGGCCCGCTGTACGCGACCAACGCCTCGTCGAACGACGGTGACTACTCCAGCGCCGAGTTCGACCAGCTCCTGGCCGACGGCTCGGCCGAGACCGACCTCGCGACCGCGAACGAGGACTACCAGAAGGCTCAGGAGGTCCTGCTCCAGGACCTCCCGTCGATCCCGCTCTGGTACGCCAACGTGACCGGCGGCTACAGCGAGACCGTGTCCGACGTAGAGTTCGGATGGAACTCGGTTCCGCTGTTCTACCAGATCACCAAGAGCTGACATCAGACACGACGGGCGCTTCGCCCGCGGGGACGGCACGACCGTTCCCGCGGGCGGAGCGCTCTGTTCGGTCACGATCGAATGAGGTCCACCATGCGACACCGGAACAGGCAGGGCTGACGTGCTCGCCTACATCGTCCGACGCATCCTGCAAGCCGTCCCCGTCCTGATCGGGACGACGTTCCTGATCTACTTCATGGTCTTCGCCATGCCGGGGAACCCCTCCTCGCCCTCTTCGGCGACAAGACCCCGAACGCCGCGCTGCTCGCGCGCCTCGAGGAGCAGTACCACCTGAACGAGCCGTTCATCGTGCAGTACCTCTACTACCTCGGCGGCGTCGTCCGCGGCGACTTCGGCATCTCCTTCTCGGGCCAGTCGGTGAACGACATCCTCGCCCGCACGTTCCCGGTCACGCTCACCCTCGCCATGATGGCGATCGTCATCGAGATCGTCGTCGCTCTCACGATCGGCCTCATCAGCGGTCTGCGGAAGGGCTCGTTCTTCGACGCCAGCGCGCTCGTGGTGAGCCTCCTCCTGGTCTCGGTGCCGATCTTCGTGCTGTGCTTCATCGCGCAGTCCTTCTTCGCGGTGCAGCTGGGCTGGTTCTCACCGACGGTGGGCGGCTCGCCGACGTTCGAGCGGCTCCTGCTCCCGGCCATCGTGCTCGCCCTGTTCGTCGTCGCCTCGGCCATCCGGCTCACCCGCGGCTCGGTCATCGAGACCGCGGGCTCCGACTTCGTGCGCACCGCGTACAGCAAGGGCCTCTCGCGCAAGCGCGTCGTGCCCGTGCACATCCTGCGCAACTCGCTGATCCCGGTCACGACCCAGTTCGGCGCCGACTTCGGCCTGCTGATCGTGGGCGCCACGGTCACCGAGGGCATCTTCAACGTTCCCGGAGTCGGGAACACGCTCTACCAGGCGATCATCGAGGGGAGCGGCCGACCGTCGTCTCCTTCGTCACGGTCATGGTGCTGTTCTACCTCGTGGTGAACATCCTCGTCGACCTGCTCTACGCCGTACTCGACCCGAGGATCCGCTATGCCAAATGAGATGAACCGCGACGCCCCCCGTCGCATCGATCACTTCGTGGCACCGCTCGAGGAGACCCCGATCGCCTCGGTCGACGCCGTCTCGCTCGACGAGAAGCCCAGCAACCTCTGGACCGACGCCTGGCAGGACCTGCGCCGCCGGCCGATGTTCTGGATCTCCGGCGCCCTGATCGTGCTGATCGTCGCCGTCGCGCTGCTCCCGAACCTCTTCACCTCGATCGACCCCCGCGCCTGCGACCTCGGCTTCAGCAACCAGGGCCCCGGCGACGGCAGCCTCCTCGGCTACACGAAGCAGGGCTGCGACGTCTACGCGCGCATCGTCCACGGCACGTCGACGTCGCTCACGGTGGGTCTGATCGTCATCCTGATCACCACGATCACGGGTGTCATCGGAGGCGCACTCGCCGGCTTCTTCGGCGGCTGGGTCGACACCGTGATCATGCGCGCGGGCGACATCTTCTTCTCGATCCCCTACATCCTCGCCGCCGTCGTCATCATGTCGGTCTTCTCGGCCCACCGGAACGTGTTCGTCATCGCCCTGGCGATCGGCGCGTTCGCGTGGCCGACCACGGCCCGCGTCCTGCGGTCCGAGGTCCTGCGGGTCAAGCAGTCGGACTTCGTCGGAGCGGCGACCGCCACGGGTCTGTCCCGCATGGCGATCCTGTTCCGCCACGTCATGCCCAACTCCATCGCCCCCGTGATCGTCGTCACGACGATCTCGCTCGGCGCGGCCATCACCGCGGAGGCGACCCTGTCGTTCCTCGGCGTCGGCCTCCCCGGCTCCGTGATGTCGTGGGGCAACGACATCAGCCAGGCCCAGCGCGACCTGCGGACCAACCCGCAGACGCTGATCTACCCGTCCGCCGCGCTGACCATCACCGTGCTGAGCTTCATCCTCATGGGCGAGGCCCTGCGCGACGCGCTCGACCCGAAGGCGAGGGCCCTCCGATGACCGACTCGACCACTCCGAAGGGGCCCCTGCTCCAGGTCACCGACCTCGAGGTCGGCTTCCAGACCGGCAGCGGCCTGGTGCCCGCCCTGCGCGGTGTCAGCCTCACGATCGAGCACGGCCAGACCGTCGCCATCGTGGGGGAGTCGGGCTCGGGCAAGTCGACGACCGCCGCGGCGATCATCGGCCTGCTCCCCGGTTCCGGCAAGGTCACCGGCGGCTCCGTGCTCTTCGACGGGAAGGACCTCGCGAAGGCGACGCGCTCCGAGCTCGAGGACATCCGCGGCCGCCGCATCGGCTACGTGCCGCAGGACCCGATGTCGAACCTCAACCCCGTGTGGTCGGTCGGCTTCCAGGTCGAGGAGACCATCCGGGCGAACGGTCTCGCGACCGGCCGCAAGGAGGTGCGCGCCAAGGCGATCGAGGTGCTGCAGAACGCCGGTCTCGCTGACGCGGAGAAGCGGCTGAAGCAGTTCCCGCACCAGTTCTCCGGAGGCATGCGCCAGCGCGTCCTGATCGGCATCGGCCTGGCCGCGGCGCCCCAGCTCCTCATCGCCGACGAGCCGACCTCGGCTCTCGACGTCACGGTGCAGCGGCGGATCCTCGACCACCTCGAGACGCTGACGAAGACCGACGGCACCGCGCTGCTCTTCATCACGCACGACCTGGGCCTCGCCGCCGAGCGCGCCGAGAAGCTCATCGTCATGTACAAGGGTCGCATCGTCGAGTCCGGCGCCTCGGTCGAGGTGCTGCAGAACCCGCAGCACCCCTACACGCAGCGCCTGATCGCCGCGGCCCCGAGCCTCGCCTCGCGCCGCATCCAGTCGACCGCCGGAGCCGCGAGGAGTCGGTGCCCGGCGAGTCCGCCGCCGTCGCCGAGGTCGACCTCGTCCGCGCGGCGGGCACCCGCACGGGCGCCCCCACGACGACGAAGCCGATGATCGAGGTCGAGAACCTGACCAAGGTCTTCAAGATCCGCCGCGGCGGGCTGAAGGCCGAGGACTTCACGGCCGTGGACGACGTCTCGTTCTCGATCCCCAAGGGCACCACCACCGCCCTCGTGGGCGAGTCGGGCTCGGGCAAGTCGACGATCGCGCGCCTCGTGCTCGGTCTTGAGACCGCCACCAAGGGGGCCATCTCGATCGACGGACGTCGCACCGAGAAGCTCCGCGGCAAGGAGATGCTGGCGCTGCGCCGGTCGATGCAGCCCGTGTTCCAGGACCCGTACGGCTCGCTCGACCCGCTGCACAACATCGGCAACACGATCTCGGAGCCGCTGCGGGTGCACAAGGTCGGCGACCGCGCCTCGCAGCGCGAGCGCGTCTTCGAGCTGCTCGACCAGGTCTCGCTCCCGCGCGTCATCGCCGGGCGCTACCCGAACGAGCTCTCCGGTGGTCAGCGCCAGCGCGTCGCCATCGCCCGGGCACTCGCGCTCAAGCCCGAGATCGTCGTGCTCGACGAGGCCGTCTCGGCGCTCGACGTGCTCGTGCAGGCGCAGATCCTCCGCCTGCTCGCGGATCTGCAGGCCGAGCTCGGACTGACCTACCTGTTCATCACGCACGACCTGGCCGTGGTCCGCGTGATCGCGGACGACGTCTGCGTGATGCAGAAGGGTCGCATCGTCGAGCACGCGCCGACCGACACGGTGTTCGACTCCCCGGAGCAGGAGTACACCCGCGAGCTGCTCGCGGCGATCCCCGGCGCCGGGATCGAGTTCGCGGTCTGATCCGCCGCCGCCGAGGGCCCCGTTCCGCGCCCGAGAGTCCGGTGTTCCGCGGGGTGATCGGACCGGATCGGGGCCCTCCGTCGTTCCGCGGCGCGCCTGCGGTACGATGGAGGGTCCCCCTTCATGCACGAGAACACGAGACGAGTCCGTTCACATGGCAAGTGCCACCCGCTCCGACCTGCGCAACGTCGCGATCGTCGCCCACGTCGACCATGGCAAGACCACCCTGGTCGACGCCATGCTCAAGCAGACGAACTCCTTCGACGCGCACGCCCACGTGGACGAGCGCGCGATGGACTCGAACGAGCTCGAGCGCGAGAAGGGCATCACGATCCTCGCGAAGAACACCGCGGTCTCGTACCGCGGCAAGCACGCGACCGAGGGCCCCATCACGATCAACGTGATCGACACCCCGGGCCACGCCGACTTCGGCGGCGAGGTCGAGCGCGGCCTGTCGATGGTGGACGGCGTCTGCCTCCTCGTCGACGCGTCCGAGGGCCCCCTCCCGCAGACCCGCTTCGTGCTCCGCAAGGCGCTCGAGGCCAAGCTGCCCGTGATCCTGCTGGTCAACAAGACCGACCGCCCCGATGCGCGCATCGACGAGGTCGTCGCCGAGAGCCAGGATCTGCTCCTCGGCCTCGCCTCCGACATGGCGGACGACGTCCCCGACCTCGACCTCGACGCGATCCTCGACGTCCCCGTCGTCTACGCCTCCGGCAAGGCGGGCCGCGCGTCCTCGAACAAGCCCGAGAACGGCACCCTGCCCGACGCGGAGGACCTCGAGCCGCTGTTCGAGGCGATCCTGAAGCACATCCCGGCGCCGACCTACGACGACGAGGCGCCCCTCCAGGCCCACGTCACGAACCTCGACGCCTCGCCCTTCCTCGGCCGCCTCGCGCTGCTGCGCGTCTTCAACGGCAACATCAAGAAGGGCCAGACGGTCGCCTGGGTCCACCACGACGGCACGCACACGAACGCCCGCATCACCGAGCTGCTGATCACGAAGGCGCTCGACCGCTACCCGGCCGAGTCCGCCGGCCCCGGCGACATCGTCGCGATCGCGGGCTTCCCCGAGATCACCATCGGCGAGACCATCGCCGACCCGGAGGACATCCGCCCGCTGCCGGCCATCACGGTCGACGACCCGGCGATCTCGATGACCATCGGCACCAACACCTCGCCGCTCGTCGGCAAGGTCAAGGGCCACAAGCTCACCGCGCGCATGGTCAAGGACCGCCTCGACCGCGAGCTCATCGGAAACGTGTCGCTCAAGGTCCTCGACATCGGCCGCCCCGACTCGTGGGAGGTCCAGGGCCGCGGCGAGCTCGCGCTGGCGATCCTCGTCGAGCAGATGCGCCGCGAGGGCTTCGAGCTCACCGTCGGCAAGCCCCAGGTGGTCACCCGCCAGGTCGACGGCAAGACGCACGAGCCGTTCGAGCACCTGACGATCGACGCCCCCGAGGAGTACCTCGGCGCCATCACGCAGCTCCTCGCCGCCCGCAAGGGCCGCATGGAGAACATGGCGAACCACGGCACCGGCTGGGTCCGCATGGAGTTCATCGTCCCCTCGCGCGGTCTGATCGGCTTCCGCACCGAGTTCCTCACCACCACGCGCGGCACCGGCATCGCGAACGCGATCCTGCACGGCTACGAGCCGTGGGCCGGCGCCATCGTCACCCGCAACAACGGCTCGATCGTGGCCGACCGCACCGGTGTCGTCACTCCGTTCGCCATCATCGCGCTCCAGGAGCGCATGACCTTCTTCGTGAACCCCACGGAAGAGGTCTACGAGGGCATGGTCATCGGCGAGAACTCGCGCAACGACGACATGGACGTGAACATCACCAAGGAGAAGAAGCTGACCAACATGCGTCAGTCCACCTCCGACACGTTCGAGTCGATGACGCCGTCGCGTCAGCTGACGCTCGAGGAGTGCCTCGAGTTCGCCCGCGAGGACGAGTGCGTCGAGGTCACCCCCGAGATCGTGCGCATCCGCAAGGTCGAGCTCGACGCCAACGCGCGCGCCCGTCAGACCAGCCGTCTGAAGAAGCAGGGCTGATCCCGTCGGGCGCCCTGCGCGCCCGCTCGGCTCGGACCGGTCGGAGGTCCACCTCCGGCCGGTCTTCTGCGTCTCGTCCCCCCAGCCCGTCGAGCAGCTGCGCGGCGGCGTCTAGAGACCCACGTGCTCCGGGGGTCGCGGATCTCGATACGGCCGCTGCGCGGCCTACTCGATCAGCGGGGAGGGGCGCCCCCTCTGCGTCAGGCGAAGGCGCCGACCCCACGAAGTCGCCCTCGCCCCGCGCGCCGGGCGGCACCGCGAAGACCGCCGAGCCGACGTGCTTGATGTACTCGTTCAGCGCATCCCCCGAGAGCGAGCGCTGCACCGTGACGAACTGCTCCGGTGACCGCTGGAACGACAGGAAGAACAGTCCCGCGTTCAGGCGTCCGAGCTCGTCGTTGCCGTCGACGAAGTTGTAGCCGCGACGCAGCAGCCGCGCGCCGTTGTTGACCGACGGATGCGCGAGCCGCACATGGGAGGCCTCGTCGACGAGCGGCGCCCCGTGGCGCCGGTCGCGGCGAAGTCCGGCTCCGCGAACTCGTCGCCGCCCGAGAGGGCGCCCCCGAGCCCTTGCTGCGGCCGATCACGCGCTCCTGCTCGCCGAGCTGGCTGCGGTCCCACGTCTCGATGATCATGCGGATCTTGCGCGCCACGAGGTAGCTGCCGCCGACGAGCCAGTCCGGCCCGTCCGACTCCTGCACCCAGACGTGCTCCTGGACCGCGTCGGTCTCCTCCGACTTCACGTTGGCCGTGCCGTCCTTGAACCCGAAGAGGTTCCGCGGAGTGGCCTGCGCGGTCGACGTGGAGGACGTGCGGCCGAAGCCGAGCTGCGACCAGCGCAGCGACGCCCGTCCGAAGGCGATGCGGCTGAGGTTGCGGATCGCGTGCACCGCGACCTGCGGGTCGTTCGCGCAGGCCTGGATGCAGAGATCGCCGCCGCTCGCAGCCGGGACGAGCGCGTCGCCCCGGAACCGGGGGAGCGTCTCGAGGGCGGGCGGCCGCCGGTCCGCGATCCCGAAGCGATCGACGCCGTCCGCGTCGGCGAAGAGGCCGGGACCGAAGCCGAAGGTGATGGTCAGAGCTGTCGCGTCGAGCCCCAGCGCCTCGCCCGTGTCGTCCGGAGGGCGGTGTCGGGGCCGCCCACGGCGCCCTCCTCGCTGACGTCGAGCCCGCGTGTCAGGCGCGACGCCGCGAGCGTCCAGTCCTGCAGCAGCTCGATCAGGTCCTCGCGGGAGGTGCCCGAGGCGACGTCGAAGGCCGCGAAGTGGAGCCGGTCCTGCGCGGCGGTCGTGATGCCGGCCTGATTCGCACCGAAGAACGGCACGGTGCTCGACGCCCCGGAGGCGGTGGCGCTCGTCGCGGAGGCGACGGCGACGGAACCGCCCACTCCCGCCGCGATGCCGGCCGTCCCCGCGGAGACGAGGCCGAGCAGCCCGCGCCGCGACAGGCGGCGGGGCTGCTCGACGGGGTCGGCGGCGTCGGAGTCGATGTCGGCCGCGGCGTTCTGCTGGTCGTCCATCTACTCCGCGGGCTCCTCGACGCCGAGCACCGTGTGGGTCAGCTGCGAGAGCGGCTCGGACAGGGCGTTCACCTGGTCCGAGCTCCTTCTTCTGCTCGTCGGTCACCGAGGAGTAGGAGACGAAGCCCGCGTCGATCGAGCCGTACTGCGCGAGCAGCGAGTCGAGAGCGGTGAACTGGGTCGTGATGTCGGCGGTCAGGTCGGCGCCGTCGTCGCCCGACGCGGACGCGATCGGCTCGACGTTGCCGAAGGCCACCTCGGCGCCCTGCACGTTCGCGGCGAAGTCCATCAGGTCGGTGCCCGACCACCAGTCCTCCTCGCCGGTGATCTTGCCGGCGGCGACCTCGTCGAGCAGCGCGATGGCGCCGTTCGAGATGTCGCCCACCGAGACGGTGAAGTCGTCGGCGTTCACGAGGTCGTAGAGGCTCTGCACGTCGTCCACGAGACCCCGGCCGAACTCGGCGCGCTGCTCGGAGTCGACGGAGCCCAGTCGAGGTACGCGCTGGTGCCGTCGGAGTTGAGCGCGTCCTGCGCCGGGACCCACAGATCCTTCTCGATGCGGTGGAAGCCCGTCCAGTCCAGTCCCTCCGCGACTGCGTCGACCTCGCGGTAGTCGATCTTCGGGTCGAGGTCACCGAAGGCCTCCGCGGTCGGCTCGATGCGCTCGTAGAAGACGCGGGTGGAGGCGAAGAGGCCGCGGGCCGTCTCGTCGTCGCCGGCGGTGTAGGCATCGGCGAAGGCCTGCACAGCGGGGAGGAGCTCGCCCGCCTGCGACTTCACGTAGGCGACGTAGTTGGTCACGGCCGACTCGGTCGCCGCCTTCTCGTCGGCCGACTGCTCGGTCGCCTCGCCGGTGACCGTGAACTCCGCCAGTCCCACGGGAGCACCGACCTGCTGGAACTTGCACGCGGTGTAGTAGGTGCCCGGCTCGAGCTGGGCGACGTACGACACCGTCTGGCCGGGAGTGACGTTCTCCTTCTCGCCGACGATGCGCAGCTTGTCGTCAGCGAGGATCTCGAACTCGTTGACGTCGGAGCCGTCGTTCGCGAGCGAGAAGGTGACGGCGCCGGCCTCGGCGGTCGCGGCCGAGACATCGCACGACTCGTCGCTGATCGCGACGTCGAGAGCCGCGGACGAGGAGGCGGCGGTGTTCGGGACGCAGCCCGAGAGCGCGAGCGCGAGGACACCGGCGCCGGCGAGGCCGGACAGGGCGCGGGGGAGCGGGGAGCGACGGGGGAGTGCGCGCGAGGGCATGGTTCTCCTGGAGTAGAGGGCAGGACGCACCGGCGGAGCCGGGAGTCAGACGGAGGTGGGAGCGGGGGTCGCGACCGGGGCCGCGCTGCCCCGACGCGGTCGGCGGAGCCGGACCTGGCGGACGAAGAGCAGGCCGACGACGGCGAGGTAGAGCAGCCATGCGGCGAACTGCAGCGCGGTCGGCTCGGGGGTGTAGTTGAAGAGCCCGCCGAGGATCGCGGCGATCGGTGCGGGAACCACGGGGCCGAGGCTGAAGAGCGGAGCGCCCCAGCCGGGCAGCAGGGCCGCCTCCTGCAGGTCGCCGACGCCGTACGAGAGCACGCCTGCGGCGACCAGGATGAGGAAGCCGCCGGTCCAGGTGAAGAACCGGCCGAGATCGATCCGGACGAAGCCGCGGAAGATCAAGTAGGCGATGACGACCGCCGAGAGGATGCCCAGGAGTGCGCCGATCGTGCCGATCCAGGCGTCCGCCCCGAGGAGGCGCTGCTCGAGGACACGCTCGCCCAGACGAACAGGGCCGTCTCGATGCCCTCACGCCCCACGCTGACGAAGCCGAGGACCACGATGCCGAGGGCGGATCCGCCGACGGCCGCATCGAGCCGCGACTCCAGCTCGCCCTTGAGGCTCCGGGCGTTCGCGCCCATCCAGAAGATCATCCAGGTGACGAGCCCGACCGCGAGGATCGAGAGCCCGCCGCCGAGCAGCTCCTGCGCCTGGAACGACAGTCCGTACGGTCCCCAGGTGAGGATCGCCCCGGTCACGAGCGAGATCGCGACGGCCGCGGCGATGCCGGTCCACAGGCGCGGCAGCACGTCGCGGCGCCCGAGCTTGGTCAGGTAGGCGACGAGGATGCCGACCACGAGGCCCGCTTCGAGGCCTTCGCGGAGGCCGATGAGGTAATTTGCGAGCACGCGTGTTCTCTCGGTCGATCGCGGGGAGGGACGGGGACGACCCCCGCCCCGGGCCCGAACCTTCGGTAAGCCTTGCCTTACCGGAGTCGACTGTAGTGCTCTGCCCGATCGCCTGTCCAGAAGCGGCGCGGGACGCACCGGCGCGCCGAACGGAAGGTAGGAGTGTGGACGCGAGCCCAGTCGGAGCGGACGAGCGGATCGTGGCCGTCCACGCGCATCCGGACGACGAGAGCATCACCATGGGCGGGACTCTCGCGCACCTCGTGGCGCAGGGCGCCTCGGTGACGGTGGTCACCGCCACGCGCGGGGAGTGCGGCGAGGTCATCCCGGAGGACCTCGCGTCACTCGAGAGCTCCGAGGATCTCGCCTCCCACCGCACGTCCGAGCTGGTCGTCGCACTCACGGCGCTCGGAGTCGCCGACCACCGCTTCCTCGGCGCCGAGGGCGCTCGGGCGCGCGGCCTCTCGCCGCGCGTCTACCGCGACTCCGGCATGCAGTGGGGCCCGGCCGCGTCCCCGAGCCGCTCGAGCCCGTGCACCCGGCGGCCCTCACCGCCGGCTCGGAGGAGGAGCAGATCGCCGACCTGATCGCCGTGCTGCAGCAGACCCGGGCCGAGGTCGTCCTCTCGTACGACGCGGGGGGCGGCTACGGGCACCCGGACCACGTTCGCACCGCGGCCATCGCCCGGCAGGCGGCCGAGCTGCTCGGCCTGCGCTTCCTTGCCGTCCTGCCCGAGGACGCTCCGCCCGCACCCGGGGACGTCGTCCTCGAGCTCAGCGCCGACGACTGGGCCCGCAAGCGCGCCGCACTCGAGGCCCACGGCACCCAGATCGTCGTCGAGGACGGGACGGCGAGGCTCTCGAGCGGTCCCGCGTTCCCCATCGCCCGTATCGAGCGCTTCCGCCCGGCTCCCGCGGCCGCGGTCGAGGAGCCGGTGGCCGAGGAGCGCCCCGATCTGCGCTCGCGGGTCGTGTCCGGCGCCCTCTCGGTGCTCGTCGGCGCGGTCGTCGGAGCGATCACCACCGTCGCCCACCAGAGCACCGTCGTCGTCGGCGACGCCGTGCTGCCCGTGGGCCTCGCCGCGTCCCTCGTCGCGGTGCTGCTGCTGCTCCTGGGCCTGCGGATCGTGATGGTGGACCGCTTCGTCGCCTTCTGCACGGCCATGGGGCTGCTGGGGGTCATCGGGCTGCTGGCGCTGCGCAGCGCCGGAGGATCCGTCCTGGTGCCCGCGAACGGCCTCGGCATCGCGTGGACCTTCGTCCCCGCGCTCATCGCCCTCGTGGTGATCGCCTGGCCGCGGCTGGGTCCGGCGTCCCCAGCGCTCTCGGAGCCGCGGAAGCCCGCCGCGGGACTCGACGCCCCGTCGCTCCGCGTACGATAGAAGCCTCTGTTCGAAGGGACGCCACGACCGTGACCTACGTGATC
This sequence comes from Rathayibacter sp. AC182, assembly GCF_979253875.1. NCBI lineage: Bacteria > Bacillati > Actinomycetota > Actinomycetes > Micrococcales > Microbacteriaceae > Rathayibacter > Rathayibacter sp. AC182. The sequence continues at coordinate 296,077 of NZ_CEEDEK010000002.1, forward strand.
GCACTTCCGTGCGTCGATGTCAAAGACCGCGCCTGCATCGACGAATGCCCGGTCGACTGCATCTACGAAGGCGAGCGCTCGCTCTACATCCACCCCGACGAGTGCGTCGACTGCGGTGCCTGCGAGCCGGTGTGCCCCGTCGAGGCGATCTACTACGAGGACGACCTCCCCGAGGAGTGGTCCGACTACTACAAGGCCAACGTCGAGTTCTTCGACGAGATCGGCTCCCGGGCGGAGCGGCGAAGGTCGGCGTGATCGCGAAGGATCACCCGGTCATCGCGGTCCTCCCGCCCCAGGGCCACTGAGCGGCCCTCCGGTGGCGCTCGGAGCCCTGCCCGACTACCCCTGGGACCTGATGGGTCCCGCGACGGCGCTCGCGTCGTCGCACCCCGACGGCCTCGTCGACCTCTCGATCGGCTCGCCCGTCGACCCGACGCCCCGCTCATCCGCGACGCCCTCGCGCGGGCGACGGACGCGCACTCGTACCCGACGACGGTCGGCACCCCGGCTCTGCGCGAGGCGATCGCGGCGTGGTTCGCGCGTCGCCGGGCGGTCCCGGGGCTCGGAGTGGACGAGGTCCTGCCGACCATCGGCTCCAAGGAGCTCGTCGCCTGGCTGCCGTTCCTGCTGGGCCTGGGCGACGGCGATGTCGTCGTCCATCCCCGCGCGGCCTACCCCACCTACGCGATGGGGGCCTCGATCGCGGGTGCCTCCGTCCTGGCCTCCGACGACCCCGACGAGTGGCCCGAGCGGACCCGCCTGGTCTGGCTGAACTCTCCCGGCAACCCGGACGGCGCGGTGCTCGACGTCCCCGCTCTGCAGAGGGCCGTCGCCCGTGCCACGCGAGCTCGGCGCCGTCATCGCCGGCGACGAGTGCTACGCCGAACTCGGCTGGGACGGCCGCTGGGCCGACGAGCCGATCCCGAGCATCCTCGATCCGCGGGTCGTCGGCGGCAGCCGCGAGGGCGTGCTGGGCGTCTACTCGCTCAGCAAGCAGTCGAACCTCGCCGGCTACCGCGCCGCGTTCGTCGCGGGCGACTCCGCTCATCGCCCGCCTCGTCACCGTGCGCAAGCACGCCGGCATGATCGTGCCCGGTCCGCTGCAGGAGGCGATGATCACCGCCCTGGGCGACGACGCGCACGTGGCCGAGCAGAAGGAGCGGTACCGCGCCCGTCGCGACCGCCTGCGCCCCGCGCTCGAGGCCGCCGGCTTCCGCATCGACCGCAGCGAGGCCGGCCTGTACCTCTGGGCCACCGAGGGGCGGCCCGCCTGGGAGTCGATCGAGCGCCTCGCGCGGATCGGCGTGCTCGCCGGACCGGGCGTCTTCTACGGCGACCACTTCACCGAGCATGTGCGGCTGTCGCTGACCGCCGGCGACGAGCGGATCGACGCGGCCGCGTCGCGCCTCTCCGCCGGCCTCTCCTAGACCGCCGCCGCGGGCGTCCCGCCTCCCTCCCAGGGCGGGTCATGGCGGTATCCCACAACGCGCGCCCCGGAGCACTGGCCGGTGCAGCAGGTCCCCTGCTGTGCCCTTGAGGCTGTAGGAGGTTCGGTCGATGTCGCCACACAACGGCGCCGACTGCACCGCCCACACCCGGCGCCGCCTGCTCCGTGCGAGCGCGCTGCCCGAGGGAGCGACCGTGACGACCTGGGAGGCGTTGTGACCGAATCCGGCACGCAGAGCGACGGAACCGCGACGGTGGAGGCACCGGAGCCCGCCACGGAGAGCGCGCCGGCTGCGGCCGAGGCCCAGCCCGAGAAGGTGACGCTCACCTTCGGCGACCGCACCGCCGACTTCCCGATCCTCCGCAGCGTCGACGGCGCCTCGAGCATCGACTTCTCGACCCTGACGAAGCAGACCGGCTTCATGTCGCTCGACTACGGCTTCGTCAACACGGCGGCGACCAAGTCGCAGATCACGTACATCGACGGCGACAAGGGCGTCCTGCGGTACCGCGGGTACCCGATCGAGGAGGTCGCGACGAACGCGACGTACCTCGAGGTGGCCTGGCTCCTCATCTACGGTGAGCTGCCCACCGCCGACGAGCTCGCGGGCTTCGACGAGCGCATCCGCCGCCACACGCTCCTGCACGAGGACCTCAAGCGCTTCTTCGACGCGCTCCCGCACAGCGCGCACCCGATGTCGGTGCTCTCCGCGGGAGTCTCGGCCCTGTCCACCTACTACGAGGACAGCTCGAACCCCAAGGATCCCGAGGCCGTCGAGCTGACGACGATCCGCCTGCTCGCGAAGCTGCCGGTCATGGCCGCGTACGCGCACAAGAAGGCATCGGCCAGGCGTTCCTGTACCCCGACAACTCGCTGAGCTTCGTCGACAACTTCCTCCGACTGAACTTCGGCACCATGGCCGAGCGGTACGACGTCGACCCGGTCCTCTCCAAGGCGCTCGACCGTCTGCTGATCCTCCACGAGGACCACGAGCAGAACGCGTCGACCTCGACCGTGCGCCTGGTCGGCTCGACCGAGGCCAACCTCTACGCGTCCGTCTCCGCCGGCATCAACGCGCTCTTCGGCCCGCTGCACGGCGGAGCGAACGAGGCCGTCCTGACGATGCTCGGCCGCATCCGCGAGTCGGGCGAGAGCGTCCAGACCTTCGTCGAGCGGGTGAAGAACAAGGAGGAGGGCGTGCGCCTGATGGGCTTCGGCCACCGGGTGTGCAAGAACGACGACCCGCGCGCGAAGCTCGTCGAGGAGAGCGCCTCGGAGGTGCTGCAGGCGCTCGGAGTGAAGGACCCGCTGCTCGACATCGCCATGGAGCCTCGAGGCCCTCGCGCTCGAGGACGACTACTTCAAGGAGCGCCGCCTCTACCCGAACGTCGACTTCTACCACCGGGGTCATCTACAAGGCGATGGGCTTCCCGACCCGCATGTTCACCGTGCTGTTCGCGATCGGCCGCCTGCCCGGCTGGATCGCCCACTGGCGCGAGATGAACATCGACAAGCAGACCAAGATCGGCCGCCCCCAGCAGCTCTACATGGGCGCCTCCGAGCGCCACTGGCCCACCGGCAGCTGACCCGCCGCCCCGATGCCGTCTCCGCCCTGCGGAGGCGGCATCGTCCGTTCACCCTCTGCTGGTCGAGTAGCCCGCTCGCGGGCGTATCGAGACCCCGGTCTCCAGGAGGTGGTCTCGATACGCCGTCTGCGACGGCTGCTCGACCAGCGGGGGTCAGCAGCGGGAGAACTCTCTGCTGGTCGAGTAGCCCGCTCGCGGGCGTATCGAGACCCCCTGCAACCCGGCCTCAGGCGTGCAGCGCCGTGTTCAGCTCGATGCCCGCACCGGTGCGGGGGAGCACCTCCACCGCGCCCGTCAGCGAGTTGCGGCGGAACAGCAGGTTCGGCACGCCCGACAGCTCGACGGCCTTCACCGTCTGCGGGCGCCCGTCGGACCGGGGCGCTCCTCCGACCACCACGACCTTCGTGCCCGCCGTGACGTACAGCCCCGCCTCGACGACGGAGTCGTCCCGATCGAGATCCCGATGCCCGAGTTCGCCCCGAGCAGGGCGCGGGCGCCGATCGAGATCCGCTGCTGCCTCCGCCCGACAGCGTGCCCATGATCGACGCACCGCCGCCGATGTCGGAGCCGTCGCCGACGACGACGCCCTGCGAGATCCGACCCTCGACCATCGAGCTGCCGAGCGTCCCGGCGTTGAAGTTCACGAAGCCCTCGTGCATCACGGTCGTGCCCGGAGCGAGGTGCGCGCCCAGGCGCACGCGCGAGGTGTCCGCGATCCGCACCTTGGCCGGAGTGACGTAGTCGGTCAGCCGGGGGAACTTGTCGATCCCGGCGGCCTGGATGCCGTGCCGGCGCAGCGACGGGCGGAGTCGCGTGAACGAGTCGGGGGACACCGGTCCGGCGTTGGTCCAGACCACGTTCGGCAGGTGCGCGAAGACGCCGTCGAGGTTCACCGTGTTCGGCTGGACGAGCAGGTGCGAGAGCAGGTGCAGGCGCAGGTAGGCGTCCGACGTCGAGGCCGGCGGCGAGGAGAGGTCGATCTGCAGGGTCACCACGTCGATGCGCACCTCGCGCCGGGGGTCCTCTCCCGCGAGCGATTCGAACTCGGCCGGGACGATCCACGGGTCGCGGCCGGCGGGGATCGTGCCCAGGCGCGGCTCCGGGAACCAGGTGTCGAGGACGGTGCCGTCGGAGGCGATCGTGGCGAGCCCGTAGCCCCAGGCGGAGGTGCGGGCGCGGAGGAGTCGGCGGAGTGCTCGGGGTCATGGCACCCAGGGTAGCGCGGCGGCCCGCGGCCGCTACCCTGGGTGCCATGGCCGCTCCGGACCCCGCCGCTCCGCCCCTCGTGAGGCTGGATCTCGCGTCCGATCCGATCGCGCTGACGCGGGTGCTGTGCGACATCCCGTCCGTCTCGGGGGAGGAGTCGGCACTGGCCGACGCGGTCGAGGCGGCGCTGTCCGCCTGCGATCACCTCGAGGTGATCCGCGACGGGGACACGGTCGTCGCGCGCACCTCGCTCGGCCGAGCGCAGCGCGTCGTCATCGCCGGTCACCTCGACACCGTCCCGATCAACGGCAACCTGCCCGTCGTCGACGAGAGCATCGACGGAGTCGAGTACCTGGTCGGGCGCGGCACCGTCGACATGAAGGCGGGGGTCGCCGTGCAGCTCGTCCTCGCCGCCGAGCTCGTCGAGCCCGCGGTCGACGTCACCTGGATCTGGTACGACAACGAGGAGGTCGCCTCCGACCTCAACGGCCCCGGACGGCTGGCCCGCCACCGCCCCGACCTCTTCGCCGCCGATTTCGCCGTTCTGGGCGAGCCGACGAGCAGCGAGGTCGAGGGCGGCTGCAACGGCACCCTGCGCGTCGACGTCGTGACCCGCGGACTCCGCGCCCACTCCGCCCGCAAGCTGGGTCGGCGAGAACGCCATCCACGCGGCCGCACCGATCCTCGATCGGCTCGCCGCCTACGAGCCGCGCGAGGTCGAGGTCGAGGGCCTCCGTCTACCGCGAGGGCGTCAACGCCGTGCGGATCTCGGGAGGAGTGGCCGGCAACGTCATCCCCGACCTCTGCACGGTCCACGTCAACTACCGCTTCGCTCCGAACCGCACCGGTGCCGAGGCCGTCGAGCACCTCCGCGAGCTCTTCCACGGCTTCGAGGTCGAGGTCGTCGACCTCGCCGAGGGCGCCCGCCCCGGCCTCGACGCGCCGCTCGCTCAGGCCTTCCTCTCCTCCGTCGGCGCCGAGGCGAAGCCGAAGTACGGATGGACGGACGTCGCGCGCTTCTCGGCGATGGGGTGCCGGCCGTGAACTACGGCCCCGGCGACCCCCTCAAGGCCCACGCCGACGACGAGCGCGTCGCGGTGCACGAGATCGCGGCCTGCGCCGACGGTCTCCGCGGCTGGTTGAGCACCCCCGCGTGACCGCCGTCGCTCCGGCGTCGACGGCGCGTCGACGGGCCCGGCTCCGACTCGTCCCGTGGTGGGCGCGGGTGCTCGCCGCCTTCGTGCTCACGCGCCTGGTCACCACCGTGATCCTGCTGCAGTTCGCCGCGAACCAGGCCGCCAACCTGGACCGGCCCGTCCTCCTACTCCGCCTTCGCCTCGATGTGGGACGGGCGCTGGTACGAGATCATCGCCCTCTCCGGCTACCCCTCCACCCTCCCGGTCACCGAGGCGGGCGAGATCGGCGAGAACGCCTGGGCGTTCATGCCGCTCTACCCAGCGGTGGTCCGCCTACTCATGCTGGTCACGGGCCTCGGATGGGCGCCCGCCGCCGTCACCGTCTCGGTCGCCTGCCGGAGCGGTCACCTCCCTGGTCCTCTACCGCCTCCTCCGGCACTCGCTCAGCGAGACGCAGTCGCTGGTCGCGGTGCTGCTCTTCTGCGTCGCTCCCACCTCGCCGCTGCTGCAGCTGGCCTACGCCGAGTCTGCGGCGATGATGCTGACCGCGATCACCCTGCTGCTGCTCGTGCGCGGGCGGTACGCGCTCGTCTTCCCGGTCGTCCTGCTGCTGGGCCTCACCCGGCCGAGCGGGCTGGCCTTCGCCGCGGCGATGGGGCTCTACGTCCTCGTCCGCTTCCTCCGACGCTCGCGCGAGCCCTTCGAGCGCAGCGACTGGCTGCCCACCGTGGCGCTGACGGTCTGGGGCCTCCGTGGTCGGCTTCCTCTGGCCGATCGCGGCCTGGGCGGTCACCGGGTCGATCACCGCCTACACCGACACCGAGCTCGCCTGGCGCTCCTCCTACATCGGCTACCAGGAGCTCTTCCCCTTCACCTCGTGGTTCCAGGGCGGGGCGTGGTGGGGCCAGTGGTGGTTCCAGCCGCCGGCCATCGGCATCGTCCTGGTGGTGCTGCTCGTGGCCGCCTTCATCGGCGTCATGGCCTCGCCGTGGGTGCGCCGGCTCGACCTCGTCAGCCGCGCGTGGATCGCTGGGCTACGCGGTGTACCTGTTCGCGTTCTTCTTCCCGCAGTCGAGCACGTTCCGGCTGCTCGGGCCGATGTTCCCGCTGGTCGGAGCACTCGCCGCGCCCCGATCGCCGCTCTTCCGGGTCGCACTGGTCCTGGCCGGGATCGGCGGTCAGATCCTCTGGATCTCGGCCTGCTGGGCCGTCGACGGCTACGACTGGACGCCCCCCGTGATCGACGTCCCGCGGGCTCGCCGGAGAGCGCGATTTCTCGAACACCGCGGATGCACGATAATAGGGGGGATACGTCACGAAAGGGGAACTCTATGGCGGCCATGAAGCCCAGGACCGGGAGACGGACCGATGGAGGCTGTTAAGGAGGGTCGACTCATCGTCGTGCGCGTTCCGCTCGAAGGAGGCGGACGACTCGTCGTCTCGGTCAACGATGCAGAGGCGAAAGAGCTGCACGATGCTCTCGCATCGGTGGTGACCCCCGCCCGACGGCGGCACCACCAGCACCGTCGAGAACGCCCGTCGCACACCGTGCGGCGGGCGTTCCCTCGTTCCAGGACGGATCGGCGCGTCAGGCTCGGCGCTTGTTGGCCTGGAGCAGTCCGTCTCCGATGGGGGAGAGGATGCTCACCACGGCGGGGGACGCGCTGATCTCGGCGACCAGGGTGCAGGAACGCCGACGCGATCTCGTCGCGCTGAGCCGGGTTCGAGACCCGTCCCCGCCAGAGGGCGTGAGGGATCAGCACGGTGCCGCCCGGGCGCACGAGCCGCAGCGCGTGCTCGACGTTCTCGATGACCTGGAGCGGATCGCCGTCGACGAAGACGATGTCGTGCGAGTTCTCGTTCATCCGGGGCAGCACCTCGAGCGCTCGTCCCGGGATGAGGCGGAGGCGGTTGGGGGACACGCCGGCCTCGTGGAACTGCGCTCGCGCGTGCTGCTGGTGCACCGCCTCCGAGTCGATCGAGGTCAGCATCGCCTCGGGGGCGCCCGTCCGAGCGGCCACGGGCCGCTCACTCCGGTGCCGGTGCCGATCTCGATGATCTTGCGAGGCGCGCGCCGCGGCCGCGATGAGCGAGGACGCTAGCCCCGATGGACGGCGAGACGGCGCCGATGCCCAGCTCGACCGAGAGGCGGCGGGCGAGAGGCGATGGCCTCGGGCTCGACGACCGCGTCCTCGGCGTACTTCCGGTTGGCATCCTTGTCGGACACGGTCCGAGCTTCCTCTTGTCCGGTGCGGTGGACGGATCGCGTCCGCGCAGGGCGAAGGCTACGGTGGCGCGCGGGGTCGGTGCCGCAGGCGCGGCGGGTTACTCTTGTCCCGTGTTCGAGTTCGACGTTCGACGAGCCCCTCATCATCGGAGTGATCGCTGTCTTCGTGCTGGGCCCTGATCGCCTCCCGCACCACGCCGCGCAGCTGGGTCAGCTCGTGCGCAAGGTGCGCGGATTCGCCACGCAGGCGCGCGAGCGGGTCAAGGACGAGATGGGCGAGGAGTTCAACGAGGTCGATTGGCGGAAGCTCGATCCGCGCCAGTACCGACCCCTCACCGGATCATCCGCGACGCCCTCCTCGAGGACGACCCCGTGCCCACCGTGAAGCCTCCGACGAAGGTCGGCGCGCCCATCACGACGGGGCTACCCGGCAGCCGGGCCTCGACGCAGGACAGCTGTTACACGACGATGAAGCGCTCGCACGGCGAGGCGGCGCTCGACCGTCGCTCCGCCGCCCATCGACTCCGAGGCGACCTGACCCGGGCGGCTCCCTGTCGGCGACGGGTGAGCGGGGCCGGTCCCGCCAGAGGGTCAGCCGACGCTCATCGGCAGTCGTCGCCCCGTCGAGGCCCGCGGCCGAGCCGCTGGCGTCCTCGCCAGCGCCGGTGATCGCCACCGCGGCCGGATCCTCCGGTGCCCCGACGACGACCGGGACGCCGATGTCTCCGCCGGAGCGCAGCGCGTCGCTGATCGGCAGGGACGCGATCACGGGCACCTCGCTCCCCGAGGCGCTCCAGACGGCGCGCCACCTCGGCCCCGCCACCGGTGCCGAACAGGTCGAGCACGGACCCGTCGGGCTGCGGCAGACCCGCCATGTCTCTCGACGACGCCGATGATCAGTCTCGACCCGACTGGCGCGCCAGCAGCCGCCGCTGCGCTCGGCCACATCGGCGGCCGCGGGCTGCGGCGTCGTGACGATCAGCACCTCCGCGTGCGGGAGGAGCTGGCCGATCGAGATCGCGACATCGCCCGTGCCCGGGGGCAGGTCGAGCAGCAGCACGTCCAGATCGCCGAAGTAGACGTCGGTGAGGAACCGCGAGATCGTCCGGTGCAGCATCGGACCGCGCCAGGGAGACGGCCGCTCCGCGCGTGTCGCCCTCGAGGAACATCCCGATCGAGATGACCTTGACCCACGTGCGCCACGGGCGGGAGACATCGGCTCAAGCCCACCCGGGTGGGGCCGTCGACGTGCCCGTCGTGCATCAGGCCGAGGAGCCCGGGGATCGAGAACCCGTGCACGTCGGCGTCGATCAGCCCGACCAGCGAGCCCCTGCTGCGCCAGGGCGACGGCGAGGTTCGCGGTGACCGTCGACTTGCCCGCTCCGCCCTTGCCGCTGGTGACGGCGTAGACGCGGGTGAGCGAGTCCGGCCCGAAGGGCATGCTTGCGCTGGCCGCGGAGCCGCTCTCGTGAGCGCGGTGCGCTGGGCGGGGTCATCCCGCCGACCGAGACGCGGACACCGGTCGCCCCGGGGGTGCCGGCGACCGCCTCCGTCACGTCCCGCTCGATCGCGGACGCCGCCGGGCAGCCCACGATGGTCAGCCGGATCGCGACGTCCACCGAGCCGTCCGCGGCCGAGGTCACGGACTCGACCATGTCGAGCCCGGTGATGGGCTTGCGGATCTCGGGATCGGACGACCCGCGCGAGCGACGCGAGGACCGCGCTCTTCCCGAGGGGAGTCGGGTCCGAACATCGCCGCGCTCGAAGAGGACCTGCTCGTCTCCGTCCGGTCCTTCTCGAGCTCCTCGACGAGGCTGCGCAGCTCCGAGCGGATGAAGTCCTTGCTCGCCATGTCGCGGATCGCGAGCCGCAGGGCCACGACCTCTCGGGCGAGGTACTCGGTGTCGGCCAGGTTGCGCTCGGCGCGCTGGCGGTCCTGCTCGATCTGCACGCGGTCGCGGTCGTCCTGCCGGTTCTGCGCGAGCAGGAGCAGGGGAGCGGCGTAGGAGGCCTGCAGCGAGAGGATCAGCGTCAGCACGGTGAAGCCCAGGGCCTGCGAGTCGAAGCGCGCGTCCTCGGGTCCGTAGGTGTTGAAGACGAGCCAGAACACGCAGAAGATCGTCATGCCGAACAGGAACCACGGGGTTCCCATTCCGCGGGCGAACGACTCGGTCAGTCGCCCGAAGCGGTCGCTGCTCTGGCGGTTGCGCAGGGGCAGCACGCGCGTGCGGAGTCCCTTCGGGGCGTCGAGCCGCCGATCCTGCTTCGCGTCCTTAGCCACGCGCGCCCCTCCATCCTCGTCGTCGTCCGCCGTTCGCCGCCTTCGCGGGCGGCGGCACCAGCGGGATGCCCCGCGTGGTCGTGCTCACCGGTGAGCGGGGCTCGTCGTCGCCGTCGTGGCTGCGCCAGTCCTCGGGGAGCAGGTAGTCGAGCACGTCGTCGATGGTGACGACGCCGACCAGCCGGTGCGTCTCGTCGACCACGGGCACCGACACGAGGTTGTAGCTCGCGAGGATGCGGGCGACTCTCGGCGGCGGACGTGTCCGGCGTGATCGGGTCGAAGCTCTGATCGAGCAGGGTGCCCAGGCGCTCGTGCGGCGGGTAGCGGAGCATCCGCTGGAAGTGCACCATGCCGAGGAAGCGGCCGGTCGGCGGCTCGTACGGCGGCAGGGTGACGCAGACCGCGGCTCCGAGGGCGGGAGCGAGCTCGTGACGGCGGATGAGGGCGAGGCCCTCGGCCACGGTCGCCTCGGACGACACGATGATCGGCTCGGTCGTCATCAGGCCGCCGGCAGAACTCGGGTGCGTAGCTGAGGAGCATGCGGACGTCGTCCGCCTCCTCCGGCTCCATCAGGCCCAGGAGGGCCTCGCCGCGCTCGTCCGAGAGCTGGGCGATCAGGTCGGCCGCGTCGTCGGGCTGCATCTGGTCGAGCACGTCGGCGGCGCGGTCGTCGTCGAGCTGACCGAGGATCTCGACCTGCTCGCTCTCGGGCATCTCCTCGAGAACGTCCGCGAGCCGGTCGTCCGAGAGCTCGCCCGCGACCTCGAGCATGCGCTGGGTCGGCAGGTCGAGCAGGGTGCTCGCGAGGTCGGCGGGCTTGGAGCTCGGCGAGGCTCGCGACGTACTGCTCGGCCGACTGCGCCTCGCCCGAGACGGTCTCGCGGACCTCGCGCCAGCCGGCGAACGCGGTCGCGCCCTTGGCGAAGGGGAGGGCTCGTCTTGGGACGGCGGACGAACAGCTGCGCGAGCTGCCACTCCCCGGGTCCGACCTCCTCGATCGCGACATCCTCGACGACGGCGTCGCCGGATCCGTCGACGAACGTCATGCGGCGGCCGAGCAGCTCGGCGATGACGCGGGACTCGCCGCCGCGCTGCTCGAAGCGGCGCACGTTGATCAGACCGGTGGTGATGATCTGGCCGCTGCCGATGCTCGTGACGCGTCCGATCGACACGAACACGCGGCGGCGTCCGGGGATCTCGACGACGAGCCCGACGACGCGGGGCGGATCGTTCTGGCGGTAGACCAGGAGCACGTCGCGGACCTTGCCGACGCGGTCGCCGGCGGGGTCGAAGACGGTGCATCCGACCAAGCGCGCGACGAAGACTCTGGCGGAACTCACGGCTACAAACCTAGTGCCGCCCACCGGGATGTCCGCCGAGCGTTCCCGACCGACGTTCGGCGTGCTCACCATCGCCGCCCAGAGTCCTCCAAGACCCTGTGCCAGTCTGGAGCGGGTGACTCAGCAGACGCCGTTCAACGGCCGCAAGGCGGTCTTCCCGACCATCCCGCGCGGCGAGATCCTCGCGATCTTCGACACGTACCAGGAGGCGCAGGCCGCCGTCGACGTGCTGGCCCGTGCCGACTTCCCGGTGAAGCAGCTCGCGATCATCGGCAACGAGCTCAAGAGCGTCGAGCGCGTCACCGGCAAGCTCACCTGGGGGCGCGTGGCGCTGGCGGGAGCCGCCTCGGGAGCCTGGTTCGGAATCTTCCTGGGCCTGCTCCTGATCATCTTCTCCCCGACCACGCAGTTCTCGTTCCTGATCGCGGCCGTGCTGCTCGGCGCCGGTTTCGGCATGCTGTTCGGTCTCGCGTCGTACGCGGTCAACCGCCGGCGCCGCGATTTCACGTCGACGATGCAGGTCATCGCGACCAGCTACTCCGTGCTCGCCGACCCCGAGGTCGTGAACCGCGGCCGCAACCTGCTCGACGGGCAGGGCGCCGCCGCCGAGGCGCCTCAGGCGAGCTGGGCGCCGCCACCCGCCAACGCCGGCGACCCGGTGCCCGTCCGCCCCGAGGACGACCAACGCTGATCCACCTCGAACGCCCCCGGCTCCGGCCGGGGGCGTTCGTCGTCCCCCGCCTCCCCCTTGCTGGTCGAGTAGCCCCGCAGGGGCGATCGAGACCCCGCGTCTCGTGGTGCTGCGGATCTCGATACGCCCGCGGTGCGGGCCACTCGATCAGCTGAGGGCGGCGTGCAGCTCCTCTTCCCCCTGCTGGTCGAGTAGCCCCACAGGGGCGTGTCGAGACCCCGGGTCTGCGGATGGCTGCGGATCTCGACACGCCCGCGGTGCGGGCTACTCGATCAGCGGGCGGAGGCGTGCTGCCCGTCTTCCCCTTGCTGGTCGAGTAGCCCCGTAGGGCGTATCGAGACCCCGCGCCTTGCGTACTCGCAGCGCTCCGCGGGCCTACTCGATCAGCAGGGGGCGCTCTACTTCGCCGCCGACCCCACCGGCGGCAGCACGATCTCCACGACCAGCCCGTGGCGGCTGACGGTTCCGCAGACCCGCCGTGCCGCCCGCCGACAGCACCGTCGTGTGGACGAGGGCGAGCCCGAGGCCGCTGCCACCCGAGGCGAGGGTGCGGGAGTCGTCGGGCCGCGAGAACCGGTCGAACGCCACCGGGATGAACTCGTCCGGCATGCCCGGCCCGTCGTCCGCCACCGACAGGAGCAGCCGTCCGTCCTGCTGCGAGAGCGCTGCGACGACCATCCCGCCGCGGGGCAGCGCCTGGATCGCGTTCCGGACCAGGTTGTCGATCACGCGCCCGAAGTCCTGCGCCGCGACTCCGTAGAGGCGGGCGGGCTCCCGCTCGTCGATCTCGTAGTCGATCTCGACGTCCGACTCGGAGGCGAGCAGCCGGGTGCGGTCGACCGCGCCGACCAGCTCGTCGACGAGATCGGCGAAGGCGGACGTCGGCCGCACCGACCTGCTCTCGATCCGCGAGATGTCGAGCAGCGCCGAGGCGAGGCGCACGAGGCGGTCGACGCTCTTGCGCGCATCCAGGATCACCCGATCGACCGCCGCCGGGTCCTCGACGCGGTGGTGCGCGATCTCGAGCTGCGCCGAGAGCGCGGCCAGGGGCGTCCGCAGCTCGTGGCTCGCGTCCGACACCATCTGCTTCTCGCGGGCGAGGGAGGCGGTCTGCTTCTGCAGGAACGCGTTGAGCGTCTCGGCCAGCTCGTCGATCTCGTCGCGCGTGCCGACGACGGGCAGCTGATCACCCTGACCCGGGTCGGCCGCGATCTCGTCGGCCCGGGCGCGCATCCGCCGCACCGGAGCCAGTGCAGTGCCGGTCAGGATCCACGAGGCGAGGCCGAAGGTCACGACGAGGAAGATCGCGGCGTAGACGAGCACGTGCGCGAAGTCGTCGAGGACCAGCTGCGAGGCGGCCTGGTCGCGCGCGGTGACGACCGACCACGTCGCTCCGTCGTCGTCGACCGCGGCCACGCGGACGAGGTAGCTCGTGCTGCCCGTCGTGATGCTCGTGTAGCGGGCGGTCGCGTCAGCGCCCGTCTCGCGCAGATCGTCGACGACGGCGTCGCCGAGGGTGGTGGGCATCGTCGACGCGTTCACCGTCCCGTCGGGATCGAGCGCGAGGTAGAGCTGCCCGGTGGAGGAGCCCTCCACCCGGGGCACGTTCCCCGCTGAGATGTCGCGGCGGATCTCGTCCTCGATCGAGGTCAGGATCGTCCGCTCGCTGCGCTCCACGATCCCCGACACGACCTGGTAGAAGAGGAGCGCCGCGAGAGCGAAGAGCACCGTGGCGACCGCCACGCTGCCGATCGTGATGCGCGCACGGATCGAGAGGGCGGTCTGGCGAGGCCCGCGGGCTGCGCCGGTGCGGTCACGGCTACTCGACCGGGCGGAGGAAGTAGCCCTTGCCGCGCACCGTCACGATGCCGACTCCGGTCTCCTCCGTCGGCAGCTTCTTGCGCAGATAGCTGACGTACTGGTCGACGATGTTGTTGTCGACGATCTCCCCGCCGCCCCAGATCTCGGACAGGATGCGCTGGCGCGTGACGACCGACCCGACCGGGGTGATGAGGAGCTTCAGGAGCTCGAGCTCCTTCGGGCTGACGTGGATGCGGCTGCCGTCGGCGGTGCGCCTGATGCTCGAGCCGTCGACCGTGATGCGGCCGACCTCGATCGACGTCGACATCAGCGAGGGGCTGCGACGCAGCAGCGCGCGCAGCCGGGCGTTGAGCTCCGTGAAGGCGAACGGCTTGGTGAGGTAGTCGTCGGCGCCTGCGTCGAGGCCGAACACCCGGTCCTCGATCGCGTCCCGGGCGGTGAGCAGCATGATCGGAGTCGACCGGCCGAGCTCACGGATTCGGCGGCAGATCTCGAAGCCCGACATCGCGGGCAGCATCACATCGACGATGGCCGCCGAGAACTCGGCGTTCGTGAACGCGACGAGCGCGTCCACCCCGTTCGTGGTGAGCACGGCTTCGTAGCCGGCGTCGCCAAGGCCTCCCACGAGAGCTTCGCCCATGGCCGGATCATCTTCCACGACAAGGATCTTCACGCCGATCACCCTACGGTCTCGGCTCTCCAGGAACGGCGGTTCCTGAGGACGCATCTGATGTTTTCCCAGAAGTCGCTGTTTGTTTCGGGTCGCGCCTGACGGACAGCAGGTCGCGACAGCTCTGTCCCTTGCGAGGCGCCCCTGATACATTCACCACAGTACTCATTGCCGTCACCCGAAGGCGGGACAATAATGCGCATCAATCTTTCTATTTGGGCTCGTGTCGCCTTGTCCGGCGTCGTCTGGCTACTCCTAGCACCTCTAGTGCTCTGCTTCGCTGCGATCCGCTCCTTGGCGTGCTTCAGGCGAACGCAGCCGCGGCCGCCGATCTCTGCGGGTCGTTTCGTGGGCAGGTGAAACATGGGATGGCGAGAAAGCGCCTGAGCTCGTAGACCTCTGCGTGTCATGGCGCTTTCGCTATCCGGGTCTCCAGCTAGGCGAAGTCCGAGAACGGTCTGCCCGCCCCACACCGCGTCTATGCACGGTTCTCGCACGCTTCCTCGACCGCACCAATGATGAATTAGACAAGCAATGAGCTCTCCCTGCATCAAGCAGCTCATTGCTGGAGGTCATGCGAAGCGACCTCACACTGCACCGCAAGCACGGAGATGTCACTCGGGCCCAGCGCTGCCATCTGTTCGTGGCGTAGTGGTGCCCCCAGTAGGATTCGAACCTACGCCCCCTGCCTCCGGAGGGCAGTGCTCTATCCCCTGAGCTATGGGGGCCAGAGTGCCTGACCACATTAGCACCCGGGCGTGGGCCGATCCGACGCCGGAACGTGCCGCACGACGTGCCACGATGGAGCCATGCTGCGCACCGTCTCCGCCTCGATGGACCTGCGCTCTGAACGGGCCGACCGACCTGATCTTCCGCCGCCGCGACGGCGACGGGCGAGTCGTTCGACGACTCCTTCTCGGTCCGCCTCGACGGCGAGGAGCTTCCCGTCCGCGAGTTCCCTGGGCGGCACGGCGCCCGCGTGCACCGGGTCGAGGCGAACAAGGGCGAGATGCGGGTCGCGTACCGCGCGAGCGTGACCGGCCGGGGCGCCCCCGACGAGCCGAGCGAGCTCGAGCTGGTCGAGTACCTGCGGCCCAGCCGCTACGCCGAGGCCGATGCGCTCGGCGGCGTCGCGCGGCGCGAGTTCGGGCGGGCCAAAGGCTTCGACGCGCTCACCGCGGTCGAGGCGTGGGTCAACGGGCACCTCTCCTACGTCTACGGCTCGACGGTGGCCACCGGGGAGCGGCCCAGGTGATCGAGAGCGGTCAGGGCGTGTGCCGCGACTTCGCGCACACCTGCGCGGGGCTGCTTCGTGCCCTCGACATCCCGGCGCGCGTCACCGCCGTCTACGCTCCCGGCCCGAGCCGCGCGACTTCCACGCCGTCACCGAGGCCTGGGTCGGCGGCGCCTGGCACGTGATCGACGCGACGCGGCTCGCTCCGCGCGGCTCGATGCTCCGGATCTCGTCGGGCCGCGACACGGCCGACACCGCGTTCCTCAGCAGCTACCTCACCGACCCTCCCTCACGGCGATGGAGCGTCGACGCCGAGTGCGACGTGATCGTCGAGGACGACCACGTCTCGCCCGTCCGGCTGGGCTGAGCTCAGCCGGCGAGCGCGGCGACCGCCGCGCGGACGAGCGGCTCCTGGATCGCCCGGCTCGATGAACGAGGCGCTCGAGGCCTCGATCCAGTGCTCGTCGAGCAGCACGTCCGCCACTCCGCGGCCGGACGCGACTTCGTAGTAGCCCTCGACAGCGGGCGGCTTGCCGTAGGTCGGGACGGCCGTTGCTCGTGCGGAAGAACTCGTTCTTGAGCGCTTCGACGAGCGAGGCGTCGAGGTGCGCCACGGCCAGCTGGAAGGCGGCCCCGCATCGTCGGACCATCCGCAGACCAGACCGTCGTAGCCCGCGATCTCGGTCGAGACGTCCGTCCGCTCGACGGAGTCGTCGGGCGCGAATCCTGACCAGAGACCGGTGCGGGCCGAGGAGGGAACGAGCTCCTCGCAGGTCAGGGGGACCGGAGTGCCGCTGATCGCGGTCGAGGCGCTCGGCGCGGGCTCGGGCGCTCCCGAGCAGCCCGCCAGGACGCCGACGGCGGCGGCGAGGAGGAGGGCGGCGGGGCGGCGCATGGGTCGCACCCTAGCAAGCGCTCGCCGGGCGGGGCCGGGGGCGCCCCGTCGGCCCGGGACCCGGCCGGTAGAATCGACCCCCGTGACTCCCGAACAGCTCGCCGCCTCCCTGCACGCCCTCGTCCTCGACGCCGTGCAGCGACGAGGGAGCGACGCCGAGGTCGCCCTCTCGGACGTCGTCCTCGAGCGCCCGAAGAACCGCGACCACGGCGACTGGGCGTCGAACATCGCGATGAAGCTCGCGAAGAAGCTCGGAGCGAACCCGCGCGAGCTGCCGCCGAGCTCGCCGAGGGGCTCGGAGCCGTCGACGGCGTCGCCACCGTCGAGGTCGCCGGACCGGGCTTCCTCAACGTGCGGCTCGACGCCGCTGCGGCCGGCGCCCTCGCCGGCGTCATCGTCGACGCCGCGGAGTCCTACGGCACCGGCTCCCTCTACTCCGGCGTGAAGATGAACCTCGAGTTCGTCTCGGCGAACCCCACCGGCCCGATCCACATCGGCGGCACCCGCTGGGCCGCGGTCGGCGACAGCCTGGCCCGCGTCCTGCTCGCGCAGGGCGCCGAGGTGACCCGCGAGTACTACTTCAACGACCACGGCGCGCAGATCGACCGCTTCACCCGCAGCCTCCTCGCCGCGCACCGCGGAGAGCCCACCCCCGAGGACGGCTACGGCGGCGCGTACATCGCGGGACATCGCCGACCGCGTGGTCGCCGCCTACCCGGGCGACCTCGGTCCTGCCCGAGGAGGAGCTGCACGAGACGTTCCGCTCCATCGGCGTCGAGCTGATGTTCGGCGAGATCAAGCAGAGCCTGCACGAGTTCGGCGTCGACTTCGACGTCTACTTCCACGAGAACTCCCTGCACGAGTCGCGCGCCGTCGAGCGCGCGATCGAGCGGCTGCGCGGCCTCGGCCACATCTACGAGGCCGACGGAGCGACGTGGCTGCGCACCACGGACTTCGGCGACGACCGCGACCGGGTCATCATCAAGAGCGACGGCGAGGCGGCCTACATCGCTGGCGACCTTGCCTACTACCTCGACAAGCGCGAGCGCGGGCTACGACCGGGCCATCATCATGCTCGGCGCCGACCACCACGGCTACATCGGCCGCATGATGGCGATGTGCGCGGCCTTCGGTGACACTCCGGGCGTCAACCTCGAGATCCTGATCGGCCAGCTCGTCAACCTGCTGCGCGAGGGGCAGGCGATGCGGGATGTCCAAGCGCGCGGGCACCGTCGTCACGATGGAGGACCTGGTCGAGGCCGTCGGCGTCGACGCCGCGCGCTACTCGCTCGTGCGCTCCTCCGCCGACTCGACGCTCGACATCGACCTCGATCTGCTGACCAAGCGGAGCAATGACAACCCCGTCTACTACGTGCAGTACGCCCACGCGCGCACCCGCCAGGTAGCCGCCAAGGCGGAGGCGTCCGGAGTGCCGCGCGAGCCCTTCTCTCCCGAGACGCTGGTGCACGCGACCGAGTCGGCCCTGCTCGGCGGCCTGCAGGAGTTCCCGCGCATCGTCGCGCACGCCGCAGAGCTGCGCGAACCCCACCGCATCGCCCGCTACCTCGAGGAGATCGCCGGGCTCTACCACCGCTGGTACGACAACTGCCGCGTGGTGCCCCAGGGCGAGGACCCGATCGAGGCCGTGCACTCCACGCGGCTGCGCCTGAACGAGGCCACGGGCCAGGTCCTGCGCAACGGGCTCGCCCTGGGCGTCACCGCTCCGGACCGCATGTGAGCGCCTCGGAGAGCTCCCGCCGACGACGTCGGGGACTCATCACCGGTCGTCGTCGTGGCCGTCGTGCTACATGCTGCTTCGTCGTCGCGGCGGTCGCTGGGCGACGCGCTCGCCCGCCGCGCGGTCGCCGACACCGCGGCGGCGAGCATCCGCGATGCGCTGTCGCTGCCGGCCGACCACCCGGTCGAGGTCGACGTCGCCGGATGGGCGGTGCTGCCGCAGCTCGTCCCGGAACGCTCGACCGCCTCGACGTCCGCAGCGACGGCGTCGCCTTCGGCGAGCTGAACGGGGACATCGACGTGACCCTCGAGGGTGTGCCCGCGAGCGGCACCGGTGCGCTCGATTCCGGCACCGCGACCGTCGCGCTCGATGCCGCCTCCGTCACCTCCCTCGTCTCCGCGCGCAGCGAGGTGCCGATCGATTCCGTGACCCTCGATGCACCGCTCGTGCGGGTGAACACCTCGGTCGAGGTGCTCGGACTCTCGCTGGCGGCCGGAGTGGGCATCGAGCTCGGCGTGGCGGACGGGGCGATCGAGCTCACTCCGTCCGAGGTGACCGTCGCGGGCACCACGCTGACCGCCGCCGATGTCGAGCAGCGTTTCGGGGAGTGGCCGACGGCCTCCTCGGTCCTCGCTCCGTCTGCATCGCCGACTCCGTGCCGCAGGGGCTCACCCTCACGGGCGTGCAGGTCGCTGCGGAGTCGCTGAACGCCGACTTCGCGCTCGCTCCGACCTTCCTCAGCGACCCGGAGCAGCAGGAGAACGGCGTCTGCCCCTGAGCGGACGGCTCGGTCGCACTCGGGCGGGCGCACCCGCCCGGTAGGATCGGAGCCCTGTGCCCGCGTCTCCTGCGGGCGAACACCGACAGCACTCAACGAACTTGCTGGCTTCAGGGGTCAATCCGGACTCGCTCGCCACGCAGTGACGCTCCCACTCTCTCCTGTGAGGTCTCACCCGTGGAAAACGACGACGCGCACGTCCGTGCCCCGCGTCATCCGCTCGCGCCCGAGTGGCTCGAGCAGCCGGACGATGCGAATGCGCTCGCGCCGGCGGTCTGGTCCGACAACGCGCGGCGCCGCTCCGACGGTGTCCTCGAGGTCGCGGGAGTCACGGCCGATCGGCTCGCCGAGGAGTTCGGCACGCCCCTCTACGTCGTCGACGAGGCCGACGCCCGCCGTCGAGCGGTGCGGACGCGCGAGGCCTTCGAGCGCGAGCTCGGCCGCATCGGCACCGATGTCACGGTCTACTACGCGGGCAAGGCCTTCCTCTCGACCGAGGTCGCGCGCTGGATGCGCGAGGAGGGCCTGAACATCGACGCCTGCAGCGTCGGCGAGTTCGCCGTCGCCCAGGCCGCGGGTGTCGACCCCGCCCGCATGGGTCTGCACGGGAACAACAAGTCCGTCGCCGACATCGACCGCGTGGTCGCGGCGGGCATCGGCACGATCGTCATCGACAGCCTCATCGAGATCGAGCGCATCGCTGCGGCGGCGGAGCGGCACGGCCGCGTGCAGAACGTGCGCCTCCGGGTGAACAGCGGCGTGCACGCGCACACCCACGAGTTCCTCGCCACCGCGCATGAGGACCAGAAGTTCAGGCGTCTCGCTCGCCGACTGCCCCGCCGTCGTCGCCCGGATCCGCGCCCACGCGAGCCTGCGCTTCCTGGGCCTGCACTGCCACATCGGCTCGCAGATCTTCGGCTCCGCCGGGTTCGCGGAGTCGGCCTCGCGGCTCCTCGAGGTGCACGCGGCGCTGCTCGCCGACGGTCCCGTGCCGGAGCTGAATCTGGGCGGCGGTTTCGGCATCGCCTACACGAGCGCCGACGACCCCACCCCCATCGAGGAGATCGCCGCCGCCATCGCCGATGCGGTGGCCGAGCAGTGCGCCACCCGCGGGATCCCCGTGCCGCACATCGCGATCGAGCCCGGCCGCTCGCTGATCGGCCCCGCCGGCCTCACCCTCTACGAGGTCGGCACCATCAAGGACGTCGTCGTCGGCGGCGAGCACTCCACGAGCGTCCGCCGCTACGTCAGCATCGACGGCGGGATGAGCGACAACGCCCGCCCCGCGCTCTACGGCGCCGACTACTCCGCCCGCGTCGCGAACCGCGCCTCCGACGCGGAGCCCGCGCTCGTGCGCGTGGCAGGCAAGCACTGCGAGTCGGGCGACATCGTCGTGCACGACGAGTACCTGCCGGCCGACGTGCACCCCGGCGACCTGCTCGCCGTCGCCGCGACCGGTGCCTACCGCTGGTCGCTCCGAGCAACTACAACTACCTCGGCCGCCCTCCCGTCGTCGCCGTGCGCGACGGGGAGGCCCGCGTCATCGTGCGCGGCGAGACCGAGGAGGACCTCCTCCGCCGCGATGCCGGCATCGAACGAAAGGCCACCACCCGATGATCGAGTGACCGCAGCCTGCGGGTCGCCCTCCTGGGTGCCGGGTCCGTCGGTGCCCAGGTCGCGCGCCTCCTCTCGACCACGGCGACGAGCTCGCCCAGCGCGTGGGCGCTCCGCTGGAGCTCGCCGAGTGGCCGTGCGCGACCTCGACGCACCCCGCACCGCCGACATCCCGCGCGAGTACCTGACGACCGACGCCGAAGCGCTGATCCTCGGCGCCGACATCGTCGTCGAGCTGATGGGCGGCCCGAGCCCGCGCGCAGCTACATCCTCAAGGCGATCTCGTCCGGAGCCGACGTCATCACCGCCAACAAGGCGCTGCTCGCCGCGCACGGCAACGAGCTCTTCGAGGCGGCCGACCAGGTGGGGGCGCAGCTCAACTACGAGGCGGCCGTCGGCGGAGCGATCCCGATCATCCGCCCGCTGCGCGACAGCCTGGCCGGAGACCGCGTCCACCGCATCCTCGGCATCGTCAACGGCACGACGAACTACATCCTCGACCGGATGGACACCGAGCACGCCACGCTCGAGGAGTCGCTGGCGCGCGCCACCGAGCTCGGCTACGCGGAGGCCGACCCCACGGCCGACATCGAGGGCTACGACGCCGCGCAGAAGGCGGCGATCCTCGCGCGCCTCGCCTTCCACACCGACGTGCCGGTCACGATGGTGCACCGCGAGGGCATCACCGGCATCACGAAGCAGCAGGTCGATCAGGCCCGCGACTCCGGCTACGTCGTCGAGCTGCTCGCCATCTGCGAGCGCCTCATCGATGCGAAGACGGGGGAGGAGGGCGTCTCGGCCCGGGTCTACCCGGCGCTCGTGCACCGCTCGCACCCCTCGCCGCCGTCCACGGCGCGAACAACGCCGTCTTCGTCGAGGCCGAGGCCGCGGGCAGCCTGATGTTCTACGGAGCCGGAGCCGGCGGCATCGAGACCGCCTCGGCCGTCCTCGGCGACGTCGTCTCGGCCGCGCGCCGCCACGTCGTCGGCGGCCCGGGGTTGGTCACGAGTGCGAGCCCGGGCCGCCCGTCCTCCCCATCGGGCACGTCACGACGCGCTACCAGGTGACGCTCGAGGTGCTCGATCGCCCCGGAGTGCTCGCCCAGATCGCCGGCGTGTTCGCCGACCACGGAGTGTCGGTCGAGACCCTCGTGCAGACCCCGCCCACGAGCGATCCGCTCGAGGAGGCGCCGGCCGGTGCGGAGCGCATCGAGCCGACCGCTACCCTGGTCATCGGCACGCACGCGGCGGCAGAGTCCGATCTCGCGGCCACCGTCACCGCGCTGCAGTCCCACGGGTTCGTCGGCGCCGTGACGTCAGTTCTACGAGTTGAAGGAGCCTGAGATGGCGAAGCAGTGGCGCGGAGTCCTGCACGAGTACGCGGACCGCCTCGATGTGACCGAGGCGACCCCCGTCATCACGCTCGGCGAGGGCGGCACGCCCCTCATCCCGGCAGCGGCTTCTCGGCTCGCACGGGCGCGAAGGTCTGGGTCAAGTACGAGGGCATGAACCCCACCGGCCTCAGCCGCGACCGCGGCATGACCATGGCGATCTCGAAGGCCGTCGAGCACGGTGCGAAGGCTGTCATCTGCGCCTCGACCGGCAACACGTCCGCGTCCGCGGCCGCGTACGCGACCCATGCCGGCATCACCGCCGCGGTGCTCGTGCCCGAGGGCAAGATCGCGCTCGGCAAGCTCAGCCAGGCGATCGCGCACAACGCGCAGCTGCTCCAGGTGCAGGGCAACTTCGACGACTGCCTCGACATCGCGCGCGACCTCGCGAAGAACTACCCCGTGCACCTGGTCAACTCGGTGAACCCCGACCGCATCGCCGGTCAGAAGACCGCCGCGTACGAGGTCGTCGAGGTCCTGGGCGACGCGCCTGACTTCACATCGTCCCCGTCGGCAACGCCGGCAACTACACCGCGTACTTCCGCGGCTACCCCGAGGAGCTCGAGCGCGGCGAGGCGACGAAGCTGCCCCGCATGTTCGGCTTCCAGGCCGAGGGCTCCGCGCCGATCGTGCACGGCGCGCCTGCGCGCCACCCCGAGACCATCGCCAGCGCGATCCGCATCGGCAACCCGGCCTCGTGGAGCTCGCGCTGAACGCGCGCAGCGTCAGCGACGGCTACTTCGGCGCCATCAGCGACGAGAAGATCCTCGAGGCCTACCGCCTGCTCGCGGGCGAGGTCGGGATCTTCGTCGAGCCGGCCTCCGCCATCAGCGTCGCGGGCCTCCTCGAGCGCGCCGAGGCCGGAGCGATCCCGAAGGACGCGACCGTCGTCCTCACCGTCACGGGCCACGGACTCAAGGACCCGCAGTGGGCCCTCCGCACCGCCGACGGCTCCGACATCACCCCGACCGTCGTGCCGGTGGACACCGCCGCGATCGCGGACGTGCTGGGGCTGGCCGGCGCATGACCTCGGCGGTTCCCGTCGGCCGCACCGTCCACGTCAAGGTCCCGGCGACCTCCGCGAACCTGGGGCCGGGCTTCGACACGCTCGGGCTGGCGCTCGTCGCGTACGACGAGCTCGACGTGACGGCGGTCTCCGCCACCGGCGCACGGGTGACTGTCCACGGTGTCGGCGAGGGGGAGGTCCCGACCGACGAGACGAACCTCGTGGTGCAGGCGATCGCCTACACGTTCAAGGACCAGCAGCAGGAGATGCCCGGCATCGACGTGACGGCGCGGGACATCATCCCGCACGGTCGCGGGATGGGCCTCGGGCGCCGCGATCGTCTCGGGCATCATGGCCGCCAAGGGCCTGCTCGACGGTGTCGTCGAGCTCGACGCCGACGACCTCCTCCGCATCGCGACCGAGATGGAGGGGCACCCCGACAACGTCGCGCCCGCCCTCTTCGGCGGTCTCGACGATCGCGTGGGTCGAGCCCTCGGGCGCGGACGACGCCCCGCTGCGGCCGCGCTCGAAGCGACTCATGGTGCACCGCGGAGTGTCGCCCGTCGTCTTCGTGCCCGAGCACCAGATGTCGACCCGGCTCGCCCGCAGCCTGCAGCCGCAGAGCGTGCCGCACGAGGACGCGGTCTTCAACGTGTCGCGCTCGTCGCTCCTGATCGCCGCGCTGATCCAGAGCCCCGAGCTGCTGTTCGCGGCCACCGAGGACAAGCTGCACCAGAACTACCGCGCCGCCGCGATGCCGCAGACGTCCGAGCTCATCGCGCTCCTCCGCTCGCACGGCTACGCCGCCGTCGTCTCGGGTGCAGGCCCGAGCGTCCTCGTGCTCTGCAGCGACCCCGCGCAAGGCCCGAGGCGGCCGAACTGGTCGAGAAGGAGGCGCACTCGCCGTGGCGCGCCCACATGCTGGCCGTCGACTTCAAGGGTGCTGGCAGTGGGCATTGCATCCCGAGGAACCGCGTAACGAGCGGAATCTGTCCGAGGGATCGTCCCGATAATCACGGCCATCCATCGTGAAGGGCGTCCTCCTGCTTCTCTTGCAGTTGAGCGTCCGGTCGATCGTGCCCTCTGCGAGTACCGAGGGGGTTCGCGCGTTCGACCGAGAGCATCGCGTGGATCAGAACACGCGATGGAACCGCACGGTCGATGAGCTCTCCCGGTGAGCAGTCGTTCCCGGGGGAAGGAACCCTCTCCAGTGACAGATGTCAACACCCACGGCTCCACCGTGGAACTCAATGCCGACCTGTCGGCACTCCGCGTCGCGGAGCTCCGGGCGCTCGCCACGAGCCTCGGTCTCGGCGGAGCCTCCAGCCCGCAAGGGCGAGTCTTCGTCCAGGCGATCACCGACCTCCGCGCCGCCGCGGCGGCCGATGAGCCGGTCGTGCGCCACCAGCGTCGAGGCCGAGCCCGCCGACCTGGCCGAGCAGGCCGCTCCGGTCGTCGAGGCCCTGGCCGAGCTCGAGCCGCCCGTCGAGAGCGACCGAGGCCGACACGGCCGACGTGCTCGAGCAGGCCGCTCCCACCGCCGACGAGGCGCCGGCGCCCGTCGTCGAGTCGGCTCCGGTCGAGATCGAGCTGCCCGCGGCCGCCGAGCCGGTCGCCGAGCCCGCCGAGCGCACCCTCGCCGCCGCAGCTCGCGTCGCGCGTCCAGCGGCACGGTCGCCGCGGGCGAGCACGTGAACATCCCCGGCGGCACCGGCGTCGAGTCGCTCATCCCGGACCTCCTCAGGATCGAGCCGGCCACCGAGGCCGAGCAGGCCGCGAAGCCGGTCATCGAGATCGAGCTCCCCAACGGGCCCGAGTCCGACGACTCGAACCGCGAGGGCGGTCAGCGCGAGCGTCGCGGCCGTCGCCGCAGCCGCGGTGGCAGCGCCGAGCAGAACGAGCAGCCGGAGCAGTCCGACGCCGCCGAGTCGTCCTCCGACGAATCGACCAACGTGCAGGGCGACTCCGATCAGAACCAGGGCGACCAGCAGAACGGCGACCAGCAGGGCACCGGCCGCGGCCGCAACCGCCGCAACCGCAACCGCAACCGCGGCGAGGACCGCCAGGGCGCCGACCAGCAGGGCCAGAACGGCCAGGGCGGCAACCAGCCGCAGAACGGCGGCCAGGGCAACCAGGCCGCTCCCGCGCAGTCGAACGGCCCGGCCCAGAACTCGCAGAACGGCCAGCAGGCGGAGGGCGAGGACGGCCGCCGCAGCCGCTACCGCGACCGCAAGCGCCGCGGTACCACCGTCGGAGACGACTTCGAGCCCGAGATCGGCGAGGACGACGTCCTCATCCCCGTCGCCGGCATCCTCGACGTGCTCGACAACTACGCCTTCGTGCGCACGACCGGCTACCTGCCCGGTGTCAGCGACGTCTACGTCTCGCTCGGCCAGGTCAAGAAGTACAACCTGCGCAAGGGCGACGCGGTGGTCGGCGCCATCCGCCAGCCCCGCGAGGGCGAGGGCGGCGGCCGCCGAAGTACAACGCGATCGTCCGCGTCGACTCGATCAACGGCCAGACCGTCGAGGAGGCCGCCGCGCGCGTCGAGTTCCAGAAGCTCACGCCGCTGTACCCGACCGAGCGCCTGCGCCTCGAGACCGAGCCGGGCAAGCTGACCCGGCGGATCATCGACCTCGTCGCTCCGACCGCGGGGGACAGCGCGCCCTGATCGTCGCGCCGCCCACGGCCGGCAAGACCATCGTCCTGCAGCAGATCGCCAACGCGATCGTGCAGAACAACCCCGAGGTGGCACCCCATGGTCGTCCTGGTCGACGAAGCGTCCGGAGGAGGTCACCGACATGGCCTGGCGCGGCGGCGGCCTTGCAGCACCGATGCGCAGCGTGGTCGCCTCCACCTTCGACCGCCCGGCCGAGGACCACACGACCGTCGCCGAGCTCGCCATCGAGCGTGCGAAGCGCCTCGTCGAGCTGGGCCACGACGTCGTCGTGCTGCTCGACCCTGATCACCCGCCTCGGCGTGCCTGCAACGCCTACCGCGCCGCCCTCGGGCCGCGTGCTCTCGGGGTGGTGTCGAGCGCCTCGGCGCTGTACCCGCCCAAGAAGTTCTTCGGCGGCGGCGCGCAGCATCGAGAACGGCGGCTCGCTCACCATCCTCGCCACGGCGCCTCGTCGAGACCGGGTCGAAGATGGACGAGGTGATCTTCGAGGAGTTCAAGGGCACCGCGCAACATGGAGCTGCGCCTGCCTGCGCCACCTCGCCGACAAGCGGATCTTCCCGGCTGGCCGACGTCGGCGTCGGTCAGCACCCGCCGCGAGGGAGATGCGCTCAGCCAGGACGAGGTCAAGGTCACCTGGAAGCTGCCGTCGCGCCCTCGCCGGCTCCCTCGACCAGCAGCAGTGGCTCTCCGAGATCGGCCTGTCCCGCCTGGAAGGGACGTCCTCGGACGATCGAGTTCCTGATGCGGGTCTCGAAGTCCGCCGTCGGCCCGACCACCGCCGGTCAGCGGCAACGGCCACGCACTAGCGCCCCGACGTCCGCGGGTCGCCCGGGCGGCCAGGGCGATACGCGGACGTGTCCGTCTGAGCCCCCTGCTGGTCGAGAAGCCCGTTCCGCGGGCCTCTCGCCCCATCCCTGCTGGTCGAGTAGATCCGGCTCCGCGGGCCTCCTCGCCCCGTCCCTGCTGGTCGGCGTGGTCCGCGAAGCGGACGTATATCGAAGCATCACACCGTCCTCAACAGCCGACCGCAACCCCGACCCTGCTGGTCGAGTAGCCGCCGAAGGCGGCGCATCGAGACCCCCCCGTCCATGAACAGCCGACCGCATCCCTCGACCGTGCTGGCCGAGTAGCCGCGCCGAAGGCGGCGATATCGAGACCCACCTCTCCCGCCACACTCCGGAAGCCAGGCCCTTTCATGTTCGAATCCGTCGGCGTCCTCCTCGCCGAGCACGAGGATCTGCAGACGCAGCTCTCCGAGCCGGCACTCGCACGCTCGACTGCGGCTCGCGCGAAGAAGGTCAACCGCCGCTACGCCGAGCTGAGCCAGGTCAAGGCGGCCCACGCCGCGTGGATCCAGGCGGGAGAGGACCTCGAGGCCGGCCGCGAGCTTCGCCCGCGAGGACGAGGCGTTCGCCGAGGAGGTCCCGAGCCCGAGGAGGCCTTCCGCGTCGCCCAGGAGAAGCTCCGCCGCCTCGCCGATCCCGCAAGGCCCCGGCGACGGCCGCGACGTGATCATGGAGATCAAGGGCGGCGAGGGCGGAGCCGAGAGACGCGCTGTTCGCCGCCGACCTGCTCCGCATCCCGTGCCTGCACTACGCCGAGGCGAAGGGCCGGAGAAGACCGAGATCCTCGACCGCGACGAGTCCGACCTCGGCGGCTACAAGAACGTGCAGGTCGCGATCAAGGGCAACGCCACCGACCACCTCGCATGGAGCGTGGGCGCACCTCGGCGATGTACGAGGGCGGGGTGCGCCGCGTGCAGCGCGTGCCCGTGGCGGAGTCGCAGGGCCGCATCCACCACCTCGACGACCGGTGTGCTCGTGTTCCCCGAGGTCGACGCCCCCGAGGAGGTCGCGATCAACCAGAACGACCTCAAGATCGACGTCTTCCCGCTCGTCCGGCCCCGGCGGCCAGTCCGGTCAACGCGACCGACTCCGCGGTGCGCATCACCCACTGCTCCTGACCGGCATCGTCGTCTCGATGCAGAGCGAGAAGAGACCGGCCTGCAGAACCGCGAGGCCGGCATGCGCGTGCTGCGCGCCCGCATCCTCGCCCGCCGGCAAGGAGGAGATCGCCGCGGCCGCCTCCGACGCCCGCAAGACGCAGATCCGCACCATGGACCGCTCCGAGCGCATCCGCACCTACAACTTCCCCGAGAACCGCATCGCCGACCACCGCACCGGCTACAAGGCGTACAACCTCGGCGGCGTCATGAACGGAGCGGCTCGACCCCGTGGTCGAAGAGCGCCATCCAGGCCGACGAGGAGGCCCGCCTGGCCGAGATCGGCTCCGAGGAGTCGTGACCGCGGTGACCACCTCGTCGTGGCCGCCTCGCGCCTCCCGCTCGCTCGACGCGGTCTCGCGTCTGACCCGCGCGCACGTCCCCAACCCCGACATCGACGCCGAGCTCCTGCTGGGCCACCTCCTGCGGCCTCGGCCGAGGCGAACTGCAGGCGCGCCTTCGATCACCGGCCTTCCTCCCTCGACGAGACGACGGTCGAGCGCGTTCGACCGCTTCATCGAGCGCCGCTCGGCCCGCGAGCCGCTCCAGCACATCACGCGGAGTCGCCCCGTTCCGCAGCATCGAGCTCGCGGTCGGCCCCGGCGTCTTCGTGCCGCGCCCGGAGACGGAGGGCGTCGCAACTGCTCGCGATCGACGCACTGCGGTCGGTCGCCGACCCGTCACCCTCGCGGTCGACCTGGGCACCGAGCAGCGGCGCGCTCGCGCTCGCATTGGCGCACGAGGTCCCTCACGCCCGCGTCATCGCGGTCGAGAACTCGGTGGAGGCGTTCATCTGGGCGCGCGGGAACCGCGATCGACTCGGGCTCGGGCACGCGCGGATCGTGTTCGTGGATCTGGCAGGACGCTGCTGCCGCTGAGCTCGACGGGACGGTGCCGGTCGTCGTGTCGATCCGCCGCGGCATATCCGGCCAGCGGCGATCCGCGGGACCCCGAGGTGCGGCTCTACGACCCGCCGGCGGCGCTGTACGGAGGAGAGTGACGGGCTCGATGCAGGGTGCGCCCGCCGTCCATGACTGCTCGACGGCTGCTGCGGCCGGGAGAAGTGCTCGTGATCGAGCACGGAGAGCTGCAGGGCGGCGAGTCCGGGAGCTGCTGACGGCGGACGGGTGGCGGGGGGCGACGGCGCAGCGGGACCTGACGGGACGGGATCGAGCTCGACGGTGGCGGTGCACTCGAACGGCGTACATCGACCGGCGCCGACGAGCGCCCCGTCTGGCACACCTGTTTGCCGATCCTGCGCTGTCGAAGCGCAGTAGCTCAATTTCGCCCAGTGAGCCGCGAGCGCCCTCCTCGAGGCCCTCTTCGAGAAGCCTGTCGCGTTGCACGGGCGCCGACGGCTCCGATACCTGGGGCCCGAGAACGTGATGTCGAGGCGTGGGGTGGTGGGTGGATTCGCGGGTTTCGATGCGGACCATGTTGCCGAGGTTTGCCGGCGGGGAGGTGGGGCCTGGTTGATTCCCAGGGACAGCGTGGGTGTGGATGCTGTCGCTTTCGCGGCGATCGCGGTGGTCGGGTCGGTGGTGCGGGTGGTTTTGTTCGTGTCGACGAGGGTGCTGCCGAGGATGTTGCCGAGCGCGGAGTTTGTTCGCGAAGGTCAGGGTCTCTTTCTGTCCAGCTTGTCGCTGTGTCGTGGAAGTCGAGAAGGACGCTGGTTCCTCCGTCGGTGATGGCGGCTGTCGCTGGCCGGGTCGATGTCGCTCCTGCGACATTTCTGCCCTTCAGCTGACCGAGGTCGAACTGCACGTATCCGAATTCGCGCGCGTGTACGCGTTTCATCGGTGGAGTTGGAAGCATCCGGTTTCACGAGAGCGCGCCCGTGATCGAGCCGTAGTTGGTGGTGGCAAACGAGCCACCCTGAACACGTGGTGTCCGCCGTCGGGAAAAGCCGCATCCGAGACGCGTCGACCACTGTCGCTCGAGTATGCCTGGGTTGCAGTCACTCCATTGAGAGTTGCTTTGACAGTGAGGGTGCTCCGTGCTCGGTTGCGATACCGCTGAGCTCTCCTGTTGCCGTGGTGGCGAGAACGAGCGGATTCGACGACGTGTAGGGATGCGGTGTCACCTGCGGCAAGCAGGGAGGCAGTGGTGTCTTTGACTTCTGGAGTCAGCTGAACTTTCGCACCGACATTCAAGTTGCTAGGAGCCGGTAGAAACGGCGACACTTCCGGGATAACGGCCTCCGCCCCCGTCGAGATCGGGTTGTCGAACGTGATGTCGAGGTATGGGGCGGTATGGTCTCGGATTCGCGGGTTTCGATGCGGACCATGTTGCCAGGTTTGCCGGCGGGGAGGTGGGACTGGTTGACCTCAGAGGGAACAGCGTGGGTGTGGATGCTGGCCGCTTTCGCGGCGAATCGCGGTGGTCAGGTCGGTGGTGCGGGTGGTTTTGTTCGTGTCGACGAGGGTGCTGCCGAGGATGTTGCCGAGCGCGGAGTTTGTTCGCGAAGGTCAGGGTCTTTTCTGTCCAGCTTGTCGCTGTGTCGTGGCCGTCGCGAAGGACGCTGGTCCCTCCGTCGGTGATGGCGGCTGTCGTTGTCAATGTCGCTCCTGTGACATTTCTGCCCTTCGGCTGACCGGGGTCGAACTGCATGTATCCGATTCGCGTATACGTTTCATCGGTGGAGTTGGAAGCACTGGTTTTCACGAGCGCGCCCGTGATCGAGCCGTAGTTGGTGTTGGCAAGCGAGGCCACCCTGAACGTAGAGTGTCCGCCATCGGGAAAAGCCGCGCCTTCGTCATGTCCACGACCGTCACTGCGGTCGCAGCCGATCTGGTCTGGGTGCCATAGGACGCCGAGAGCTCAATTGTCGCTTCTCCCGAAGCGTGCGCTGTCACTACACCGTTGTCGTCGACACTCGCGATCGCGGGATTCGACGAACCCCAATTGAGCCCCATTTGAGAACCAGCAACGGTGATTCCTGCGGAGCTTTTTGCCCGTAACGTCGAGCTTGAGCGCGTTCGCCCGCCGTTGAGCGTCTTGCACTAGAAACGGTAGAGTCACGGTCGCAAGGCCTTGCTGGGTGGGGGTCTGTGGTCTCTCGGACGAGGTGGCTGTACAGCTCAGCTTCTCGCGGCGCAGTCCATACGTCAGTCGCGCCATCGCCATTCCCGACCAGTCGTACGAAGGAGGTATCGCTCGGCATCGAGGACGACGCGCGCGGTACTCCATCCGCCAGTACCCGTGTAAGACCCCGAATGCCGCGGAACCCACGTCGAGCCGTCAGCTGAACTGGAGTAGATCGTGTTGGAGGTGAGGTTCTTCGGATTGGCTACCCATGAGATCGCCACGCGTTGGACAGGGCTTGCACGAGCCAGCTGCCCAGAGTGATGGAGTTCATTCCCCCCGTGTCGACCAGTACGGTCCGTTCACTCCGTCGAAGGTGAGAGCAGGGGCCCAGCCCGGTCGTCCGGACGCTGTCGCACCGGAGATGGTGAGAGACCCCTTCGTCATGAGCACCCGATACGTGGTCGGGGTCTGACCGGGCTCGGCTATCGCATCGTCGTCGCCCAACCGGAAGCTGAGCGGGCGTTGTCGATTGCACGACCGCATTCGTCGATCCGAGCGCGACGACTGAGGGAATTGGTGCTGATGGATCGACGCTTGCAAAGGTATGTGACGCGCGATGGATCAAAATCTTTGAGCGTGGAACCGCCGATTTTGATGCTGGCAGCGCGCGATGTTCC
Source organism: Rathayibacter sp. AC182 (assembly GCF_979253875.1). Taxonomy (NCBI): domain Bacteria; kingdom Bacillati; phylum Actinomycetota; class Actinomycetes; order Micrococcales; family Microbacteriaceae; genus Rathayibacter; species Rathayibacter sp. AC182. The sequence goes on from NZ_CEEDEK010000002.1 coordinate 327,523, forward strand.
GGCGGGGTCGAGGTGCCAGTTTTGGAGTTCGATGTGCGGTTCGAGACCCCGAGGCTCTGGCTCCTGGTGCAGCGGGGTGAGTTGCACCCCGATCGTGAGGGAGTCGATGGCGGAGGCCGAAATTGTCAGCTTCTGGCTTCCCTCATTGGATGCCTGCTCCTTGCAGGACTGGGAGAGGACGCCAAAGGCGACGCAGGAGCAATTGTGAAGTGGTGTGAATCCGCAGAGGTGATTCTCGCGAGAAGTTGCTTGCCGCCGGAGGAGAGGACCGCGCTTCGTCCGTCCTCGCTGAGACGTTGATGTGAGCTTCTGTGTTCATTGACCACATCCCAACGAAAGGACCGGGGCGGCGGACCTCGTCCTGTACGAGGAGTTGCTGTCGTCCGTCGAACAGTTTCACGCCCCGCTTCCAAGACGTCCCCGGCGTCGAGAGACTTGAAAAGTCGCCAACCGCCAGAGCAGATGATGCGTTGGATTCGTCGCGGAGACCCGGGCGATGCTTTGGCAGTAGCTCCGCACCTTCGCTGCACCTATCGGGTCAAGAACGAGGGTACTGTGGGCCTCTGAGCGATTGCGGTAGATGTCCCATCGGGTGCTCTGATCGAAATAGCCGTCGAGGTTGTAGTTGTCTCTTCCAGAGTCCGACGACCACCTCTGTCCAAGTGCCATCAAATATGAACGAACCCGCATCAAGATGCCGGATTGTCCTTCCATCGGCGTATTCGATGAGCGAGAAGGCAACGGACGAGGCGTCCGGAATCCCACGAGGACTCGCATGGTGCTGACACCGGCCGCTGTGTAGGTACGATCGCGAGCCGCACTAAAAGTACGTGGCAGGGGAGAGATCGGAGCTGCCAGCCAGATCAGACGCTGCGCATCGTTGCCTGTCGGAATCGCGTCGGTCCGCACGAAGTCCGCATTGTTGAACTTCCTAGCCAAGTATACCTGGGAAGGGGAGTTCCTATGAGGATTCGCGGTCGCTGTCCCCGAAGTTGTACATCAATCCGGATGCGCCCTTCATGTTGAAAGGAAAATATCCGGTCTGGCTAATTCCGGGCAACGAGGACAGTCCTGCCAATCCTTCCCAGTTGCCACATCGAGGCTACTAAGGGATGATGCGAGGTATCGGAGTGGCGTACTCCCCAATAAAGGGGGGCCCTCGGCGGCATCCGCCGTCGGGAGCGAATTTCGCGAGTCCGATCCCGCCATGCTGGGGACGGCGAAGGCCAGAATCTTGTCCGAGAGCGTAGGATTGTCGCGCGCGATCGCCAGAGCCCCAGAAATCATGCCGCCAGTCACCACGACATTCCAGTTGTTGCCGACTCTCGCCCAGTTGCCGCCGTACTTGTACGGGCCAGAAGAGCCTGCCGGGGCAGAGTAGACGGGAAGGGGCGGGCTCGAGGCCGAAGCGCTGAGTTGCGCCCGTCAGTCGTCCTCTTTGCTCGGGAGTCCATCTGTCGTACAGCCAGTCGTAGCCGGTTGCTGCGCACCTGCGTCATCTCGGCGGCATCGAGGAAGTGATCCGGGATTCCAGTTATCGAGAAACGAGTAGCCGCATTTAAGATCCTGCCAAAGACGATCAGCATACTTCCCATTGCCTGAGAGTAGGTATGCCAGCCCGGGGACGTTCGACCTGCGGAGTCAGCGTCTGCGCTGTATCGAGGATGCGGATTCCGTCAGGGAGAGGACTTGGTGAGAACTGGCTTGACGAGGAGCTTGTCGGCTTCCACTCGAACACGTTCGTAGATGGCCTTCGCCAGTTGGGTCTCGGACGATGTCTGCCTTCAACGCCGCGACTCGCTGCTGATCCAGCCCCAGTGCAGGGTGGTCGGTCCGGACATCAGGCTGCCCTGGGCACCGCAACCTCCGCCGCGTTTGCTGACATCGGCGAGACGATTCCCAGCACGAGAACAGCTGCTACGAGAACTGCACCCCGGCGCAAAAAGTAGCTTGCTGAGCGAGTTCACCAAGCGGGCGAAGTGGTTTCTTCTTCGCTTCTCGATCACACGAGGGCATGCTCTTCATGGACGGCTCTCGTGGGCTGGTAGAAGACGATTGTCGGCGCACGAGTCGGTACATAATCAATCGGTTCCATCGAGGCGCCCGAAGATGCCCCGCACGCTGCCTCCCCTGGACGGGTGTCAGTGAAGCTGCAGCACCCCGAAGCTCCGCGCCGAGGGTGAGCGTCGTCTGCGAGTCGACCGGCGCCGGCTGGCGGACCGCTTCCGAGATGTCAGGCTGCTGATGGTCCTGCAACGACGATCACTTGCCGCCTGCAAGCTCATGGTGGTTCAACGCTAACGAGCCGTGGAGGCGGCGCAATCAGGAGGCTGTAGGTCACCGACGGGAGTCCGCGCTAGACCCAGCGCATTTCCTGGTCCTCGGCAGCTCCAGCACGCCCTCGCTCCTCAGCACTGCTATGGGCGCAGCGCGGGTGGCGGATGACTTTGGAGCGACGCGTCGTCCTGCTTGGGCCAAGCGCCGGCGGCACCCATGTTCGGTCGGGGGCGGTCATTCGGTGTCCGTGCTAGAAGCAACGAGTCCGCGGGCGGTCGGGTCGACTGGCCGACGCTTAGGCGTTCCCCGGCGGGAGGTACGCAAGAGGGATTGGCCGTCGGCAGCTTCTTGGGCGGCATTAGTGTCTTTTGCCCGCATAGTGTCATCGACGTCGGGCCCCGCAGAGCTGGCCGCTCCAGGCGGCGGTTCGTTTTTTGTTGCGAGAAGCCGGGAGGCTTTATTTTCCAATTTCTATCTACCCGAAGTCATAGGCCGAGCCAACGTTTGACTGTACGACGTCATCCTATCCATCTCGTTACTCGTCCGTCGCAACGCTCGATACAGAATGACCGCTTGCACCGATAGCACGATTGACTCCGTGAGTAGTTCTGCGAGTAGTCCGCCGGTCGACCCGAAAGAAGCTGCAAGAACCCAGATCGCGAGTGGCCCGACCATCGCACCGACAGAGCGCACTGTTGCGGAGTGCGGCCTATTCGGCGGACTGCCACTCAAGCCCAGTCCGCCTGTGGCCCGCGAAAACGCGGGTAATTGCGATTACTCCACCGCGCAGCGCAGCTATATGATCTACGTGGAAGATCGATTTCACCGCTGAAAAGGATTCTGGACGCCAGTCCTCCAAAGGCCCAGAAGGCGAGTCCAGCGACAAGTCCAAGAGCGATGTTGAGACGGAGGCGACCGTGAGCCGACGACGTCGGCTCGACTGGAGAGTCAGAACTTCCCACCCAGCCCTGCATGGCATTTGGAAACGCGGACAAGCAGAGCGAGGACGAGACGCTGCAGCCTCTCGGCGGCGGAAAACAAGACGAGAGCGGACGGCGAGGCCGCCCCGATCGATCGCAGATAGGAAGCGCGATGTAGGACAAGCGCTCGCCAGTCGTCCCTGCAGTGCGACGCTCTGCGCTCGTATACAACGCACTACCCGCTTCAAACCCACGGAGAGCGAACCATCGACGCACTAGAACCGACCGCCGCCCGCCCGAGAACTGGAGGGAGCGCAGTCCCAATGAATAGCAGAGCGGGATACACGAGCAGGGGAGCTCCCGCGAAACTGATCGCAAAGGAAGGCGACGACGTTCGTGAGCAGTTTCGGTGGGGGCGTCGCGAGGAGTAGAGTCCGGCGTGGCTGGCCTGTGCCGATGAAGAACCAGTTTGGCGACAAGGTGCTCAAGGCCGTCGCCAAAGCTGGTATCAATAAACGCAGCAACCACCGGATCCGTCTGCGCGAGAAGAACCGCAGAGAACAACCGCTGGCACGACGACCGGAACGAAGATCAGCAATTTGGTCGACAACGCGAGAGCGTATAGCTGTGGCCTGGCCCGCTCCGAGGCCCGCGCGACCCGTTGCGGTCCGTTCAGACCCCAGCCGAGTTCGATCACGACGGCTGCGGCGGAGCCGATGGACTGAGCAAGCGCCACCGTACCCCACGTTTCTGCGCCGAAGGTGGCCGTTAGCGCCGGGATGACGACCAACGGGCTCAGGGCACTTGCCAGCGGAATGAGTGCGAAGCCGACTAACCGCGCCACGGCACCGGAAGGCGTCGAACGGCCGCGATTGCTTCGCATCAACGCTCTAGGAAACCGTGAAGGCCGACGAGGACCGCAGCCAGGTGAGGAGGGCGACGGACCACCTCATTGAGCGTCCACGACGGCAACTCCCCGCACCGTCCCGAGGTCGAAGCCGCGCTACGAAAGCAACTGCGTGGCAGCGAAATCGCCTCGGACCTCCTGTCGAGGGCGAACCCGGGTGACGCTCGAGCCGTGACCTTGCTCGCTCGCCAATCAGCTGATTTAGAGACTCGAACCCACCGAGCCCTGCTGGACATGCACCTCGCTGGGCCGAGGCAAGAACGCGAAGGGGAGTGACCTCGAGCGGCTGAAGCCTCGGCAATCAAATCCCAGTCCTGATGTTTTCACCGAGCGCCGGATCCCAACCCTGTGTCCGGAGAAGTTCGGTCCTCGCCAGTAGCGCGCTCCGTCTGGATGTAGCCGGTCCTCGTGCTTCAGCCGGGGGCGAGTGACTAGATAACTGGCGATGGATTCCAATCGACGGCGCTGGCGGACGGGCAGTACGCGTACATCTCCGTCGGTCTCATGGAAAACGGTCTCGGTGTAGGAAACATCGCCTCCGGGCCGCAAGCAGGTCAGAGATCTGCAGCGCCAGCTTCTCCGGCTCCCACCAGTCGTCATCGTCGAGGAAAGCGACGAAGTCGCTCCGAGCTTTTGGCCACTTCCCAGGTTGCGTGCGTTCTGCAGCGCCAGGTACCACCGCTCGTGACGAGCTAGGCGCGAGCTCCTCGATGCGAGGAGCCCTCGAACGGCTTCTACTCGTGAGGCGTCGTCGAGCACCACTATCGTCGATCGCGCTGGGTGCGTTTGACGGCGAACTGGAGAGGCCAGTGCCCTGCGAAGGCCATCCCGCCCGAGCGTAGGGATCACAACTGCCCACGGAGTGTTGCGGCGTCATTTGCGACCCATTCGGTCCGTCGTTTCGCGATCATCATGGCAAGGCCGAACGGCTCGATGAAATAGCGCGTGAAGAGGCGTCGGGGATCATGAATGAACCGCCAAGCCCACCTTCGAGTCCGACTTCGGATTCGAGTCATCGAGGGCTTAGCGACACAGCGCCAGCCAGATAGTCAATCGCACCTCCAACTGTCGCAATGTAAGCGGTGGGGAGACGCTCCCACTACCCGTCAAGGAAGGCCTCTGCTTTGGCATACCGAGTCCAATCAGCACGAGCGTCGGATTGTGATCAGACAATCGATTGCAGGATATCCGCTTCGTCCGAGGCAGAGAAGCATCCGGATCTGCCGGCGACCCGATCCGATGGCCGAACCTGCCGCCAAGCGTTGACAGCTCGCGCGTTCACCTGGACGGAGCCGCCCAAAATGAAGACCCGAAGCGGCTGGGATTCCTTCCGCTCCCATAACGCTTGAATCCAGTCGGTGGAGCCGATACGCACGACAGGAGCGAGCTTCGCGCGCAGTGATGCAAGGGCGAGAACTGGCCATCCATCAATGACGACGATGCGGCCCTCAGCATAAAACTCCCGAACCACTCGTGCTTATAGTGGAAATACGTACTGTGAAGATTATGTTGAGAACGAGGGTCGCCTGCGATGGCTGGCCGGGAAACGAGCTCCGCCACGTTCTCGGCTGTCAGGCGTCACAACGCCCTAAACGGGCACGTTGATTCCCGCAGGTACATCAATCATTCGGCTCTCCTTCGTCTAGCGGGGGTGTGCCCTGCGCGCAGGATCTCTTTGAGCTGACTTGCCGTGGCTTCTGGGGAGAAGGTGAGGTCGTAAACGGCTCCGCAACGCGCGGCCAAGCGCTTGCCGGTCTGCAGTACGGATTGCTTCGAGCACCACCTGGAGGTTTGGTCCAGTCGGCCACGGGCAGATATGCGGCAGCGGCGAACTCCTCAATCGGCTCTGTATGCAAGGCTGGCCCTGCCTTTCCGTATACTGCCGCATCGACCAGCTTGGCGGGAAGCTGATATCGGGCTGCCGCATCGCTGGAGTCCATGGGAAGAAGGAGGATATCGATCTTGCCGTAGAGCTCGCCAAGGGGAGTGTTCGACGGGTAGGTGATCCATCTGAGACGTCCTCCGGCGGACTCCAGTTCTGCGAGAACGTGATCAACAGTGAGGACGGATCAGCACGAAGTATTGCGACGAGGGCGTCGGCTCCTTTATAACGACGAACGGTGCCGATGAAGCCCAGTCGGATCGGCTCATCGGCGGCAGGAGTAAGTTCGGTCCCGGAGGACTCTATGCGCGTGTGCGGAACAATCGCCGATGGTCCGAGCTACCCGAACCTGCGCCAGACCCCACGCAATCCGCTGCTTGAAAAGGTGGTGATGTCAGCGATGGCGGCAATTTTTGCTTTGACTCCGACGCAGGCGCTGCGGAGACTTCCGGACGCATGACGTTCATTTTCAGAGCGTTGACGCGTGACTCCGAGACGAAGGATTGCATGATCGACACATCGTCGTCGTCGAAGTCCGCGATGAGGGTAACGTTCGTAATACCGGCGAGCCTACGTGCTAGTTGCGGCATTGATCAGTGCTCTTCGAGATCCAAATGACGACTCTCCGACTTGCCGCGGCAGAACGGACCTCGGACTCTATCGTGAGCGAAATGGCGCTCTTGGAAAGGGCGGACCTCAAAGCCGAACTGCTGCGCGCCTGCCCACTGTGGGCCGTCGTCGAAAGCTAGCACGTTGACAGTACCGACCAGTGTCGCGGTAATCGCCATGCTGAGTGCGCGGCCGAGCGAATTCGTTTTGATGGAGTCGCCAATTACAAAAACTTCGGCATCTTTCCCAAAGGGCATCAGACGGCCTTTCGGCGGGTGCGGTTAGTTTTCCCACGTGTAGCGGTCGCGCGATTCAGTGGCGGGGCATTCACTTGACGGTGCCGCCATGGGTGTCGGGTTCGCGATGATTCACGAATGATTGATGAATTCGCTTGCTGCTCAGTGAGGACTCGTCGAGGTTGGGACGATGTCCGCGCTTTTGACCAGGTCGCGAGGGGAGCGACTGCGACGAACAGCGATGCCGACACGAGCCACGTCAGCAGATCGAAGGAGAACGACATCGTCAGCATTAACGCGATTTGCTCTGCCGAGACGGTTTCGACTCAACCAGGACATCGCAAATACTCCGACCATTCCCACGAGACCGACCACTCCGCTGACTGCGAGCGTCCAGATCAAGTGGTTGTCAATAACCTGGAAAAGCCGTCTTGATGAAGCAGGCCCTGCGCGAAAATTGCTTCTTCGGAGAAGAAGCCGCTCCCGATCGTTCCAGTAGGACGAGCGGTGTATGAGCTGGTCAAAGCGATCCAGCCCTAGTCGGTGGAAGCGAACGAATCCGATTCCACTGCCTCCGAAGCGATCGCTGCAGAGCCCGAAGTCGCCAATCCACACCCCAGCTCCGGCGAAAGTGATCCACAGCACGTTTCTTAGGCGTGTCCTCGTATTCGGGGCAAAGAACAAAAATACTAGTATTCCGACGTGGCGGCGGCGTCGATAGCGCTGCTGTGCTCCGCGGTGAAGCGGCGCACGAAAAACGCGAAAGCGTTTCACGATAAATGCGAAAACGGTTAAACACCCAAATCTGAACTGAACGAAG
>NZ_CEEDEK010000003.1:0-874415 GCF_979253875.1 Rathayibacter sp. AC182
CTCGGCACCGCGATCCGGCAGGCGCTGGGCGACAAGAGCGGCATCTCCCGGTTCGGCGACGCCCTGGTCCCGCTCGACGAAGCCCTCGTCCAGGCGGTCGTGGACATCTCCGGCCGCCCCTACCTCGTGCACACGGGGAGGCCGAGGGCTTCGCCCTGTTCCCCATCGGCGGGCACTTCACCGGCTCGATGGTCCGCCACGTCTTCGAGGCCATCGCCTTCAACGCGGGCCTCACCGTGCACGTGACCGTGCTCGGCGTGCGCCGGGTCGCGATCCGCACCATCGCCGAAGCGGAGTTCAAGGCGTTCGCCCGCGCCTTCCGCCAGGCCAAGGCGTTCGACCCGCTCGTCGCGGGGGTCCTCCACGAAGGGCGCGCTGTGAGCGCCCGCCTGTCCGTCGTCGTCTACGACTACGGATCCGGCAACGTCCACTCCGCCGTCAAGGCGCTCGAGCTCGCCGGGGCCGATGTCGAGCCTACCTCCGACCGCAAGAAGGCGCTGGAGGCCGACGGGCTGCTCGTCCCGGAGTCGGCGCCTTCAGCGCGGTCATGGACGCTCACGAAGGCGCGGGCGAGATCATCGACAAGCGGCTCTCGGGGGCCGCCCGGTCCTGGGGATCTGCGTCGGCATGCAGGTGCTCTTCGAGCGCGGCGTCGAGCGCGGCGTCGAGAGCGAGGGACTGGGCGAGTGGCCCGGCACGGTCGACCTCCTCCCCGCCGAGGTGGTCCCGCACATGGGCTGGAACACCGTTCAGGCGCCCGCGGGCTCGGTCCTCTTCGACGGCATCGCCGACGAGCGCTTCTACTTCGTGCACTCGTACGGGGCCCGGGGAGTACGCCTGACGTCATCCCTCAATTCCCGGCTCCCGCGGTCACCTGGTCCGATCACGGCGGGCCCTTCATCGCGGCGGTCGAGAACGGTCCTCTCTCGGCGACCCAGTTCCACCCCGAGAAGTCGGGCGCGGCGGGCCTGCGGCTCCTCTCCAATTGGCTGGGCGGGCTCCGCACGAACTAGGATCGGCCGGTGGCCGGCGCCGCTCCCGGCGAGCGCCGCCTCTGCACCAGGGCTCCTGAGACTGAGGATGACGATGAGCGAGTTCACCGGGCCCCGGGCCTTGTCCTTCTCCCCGCGATCGACGTGGCCGGCGGCAAGGCCGTCCGCCTGACGCAGGGCGATATGACCGAGACCAACTACGGTGACCTGATCGACGCGGCCGGCGACTGGGCCGACCAGGGCGCGGAGTGGATCCAATTCGCCGACCTCGACGCCGCCTTCGGCCGGGGCGACAACCACGGGATCATGAAGAAGGTGATCCGCCAGGTGAAGGGCGTCAACGTCGAGCTCTCGGGCGGCATCCGCGACGACCGGTCCCGAGTCGGCGCTCAGCGCCGTGAGCGAAGCGCATCAACCTCGGCACCGCCGCTCTCGAGAAATCCCCGAGTGGGCTTCAGCGTCATCGCGCAGCAGGGCGACCAGATCGCCGTCGGGCGCGGCACCACGCTCGCCGCCCGAGGCTGGACGAAGGAGGGCGGCGACCTCTGGCATCGACCGCCTCGAGGAGGCCGGCTGGCCCGCTACGTCGTCACCGATGTGACCAAGGACGGGACGCTGAAGGCCGAACTCGAGCTGCTCGAGCAGGTCATGGCCCGGACCTGCCGTTCGGTCATTGCCTCCGGCGGCATCTCGAACCTCGACGACATCGCCGCCCTGCGCGATCTCGTCCCGCAGGGGCCCGAGGGAGCGATCGTCGGCAAGGCCCTGGCCGCCAGAGCGTTCACGCTCGCGGAGGCGCTGGATGTCGCGTCCGAGTGACGGACGCCCGCTCCCCTCGCATCTGACGGACTCCGCCGGGACCCCCGGGCCGGCCGGCACTTCGCGCCGAGCACGGGGAACGAGGACGACGGCCGTGCGCCGGAGCCCTGGCGCGCGCCTTCGCCGACTTCGGCGCCGGCTCGCGCGGTCCGGAGGCCGCGGTCGACGCCCTGCGCGAGTCCCGGCCGTGACTGTCGCGCACCTCGGAGAGGAGGGCGACGAGGTCGGCGGCCTGCGCACCGACAAGACGCAGAGCGGTCGATCGTCACCGTCGCGGGGCCGGGACGGCCGCAGCGTCCTCCCTGTCTTCAGCAGTGTCGACAATTTCATGCGGCGCTGGGGACGCCTCTGCGCGCCCGGGTTCCCGTCGACGGCCGTCGAGCGGGCGCTGGCCGCGGTGGCGGAGTCGACGGAGGTCCTGGTGCTCGACGCCGCCTCGGACCACGAGTTCGCGTCCGCCGTCCCGCCGTTCGGGCGATCGCCGAGGGCGCGCCGTGGCGTCCGAGCGCCGAGGATCGTGGAGGTGCTCGCCGCTCTCCGGCGGCGGCCCGGGACGAGGCGAGCGTCGTCTCGGTCGACGTCCGGCCCGGCGACCCGCGTCAGCGGCTCCAGGCTCTGAGATCGTCGTGGTGCTGGCTCTCGTCCCCGGCCTCGACCGCGAGGCGCTCGGCGCACTCGTGGCGCGGCTGGGGGAGAGGTGGCGCCGAGCCGACGAGGTCATCGCCTCGCGGGTCGACTCGCTCGGCGGTTTCGACTCCCGCCCGCTGACTCAGTTGACCGGGCCCGTCCACTTCTCGCCCGGGCCCTTGCCGATCGGATCGGGGAGGGGGGACGCCTCGCGGAACGCGAGCTGGAGGTGCAGCCCGTCGCGCAGGCTCCGGGCGTGCATGTCGCTGATGTCGAGCCCTGCGGTCACGAGCCCGGCCAGCGCGTTGATCAGCTTGCGCGCCTCGTCGAGGTCGACCTGGGTGCCCGGCTCGTCGGCGAGGCTGGACTTCGACCGCGGCGGCGCTCATCAGGTGCACGGCGGCGGTGGTGATGATCTCCACCGCGGGACCTCCGCGATGTCGCGGGCGGCCTCCACGTCGGAGGAGTCGTCGGCATCGCCGTGAAGCGGCGGACGTGGGTCGTCGTCGTACTGGGCCATGGGTCCTTCGTTCGGTGGATCGGGCCCGTGCCGGGGCCCGCGGAGGGCTCCGGGAGGCGAGCGCATCCGCTCTGTCGCTCCGGCCGGATTCTGCTAAGGTGGATGCGGGCTCCGAGGCATGTCCTCGGTTCGAAAGTGGAGATTCTCCACCCGCGCTTGACCGCTTCACTAGGTTATACCGGGTCTGAGCACTCCGCCCTCGGTGACGAGGGTGAGGACTGCGGCACCTGAGCGAAACCTCGGAGGCCGGGTCGCAGGAAAGCACGTGCACGAGCACGTCAGGAATCTCCTCTCTCGGGATGCGCCGGATCAGAATCCGGCAGCAGAGCAGCTACTCACCGAGATCAGAGGAGAAACGCAATCAGCGATCCCCGTACCAACGACCGAATCCGCGTCCCCGAGGTCCGCCTCGTGGGTCCCGCCGGAGAACAGGTCGGCGTCGTGGAAATCGAGGTCGCCCTGCGACTCGCGCAGGACGCAGACCTGGATCTGGTCGAGGTTGCTCCCAACTCCAAGCCTCCCGTCGCCAAGATCAGGACTACGGAAGTTCAAGTACGAGCAGGCCCAGAAGCTCAAGGAAGCCCAGCCGTATCCAGGCGAACACGATCCTCAAGGAGGTCCGTTTCCGCCTGAAGACCACAAGCACGACTACGAGACCAAGCGCAAGCGCGCCGAGGGCTTCCTCAAGGCCGGCGACAAGGTCAAGGCCATGATCCTGTTCCGCGGTCGCGAGCAGTTCCGCCCCGAGATGGGCGTCCGACTCCTGCAGCGCTTCGCGGAGGACGTGTCCGAGTTCGGCCAGGTCGAGTCCACCCCGACCATCGACGGTCGCAACATGGTGATGGTCATCGGCCCTGAAGAACAAGTCCGAGGCCAAGGCCGAGGCTAATGGTCCGCGCCGGCTCGCCGCGAGGCCAACACCCCTGAGGAATCGGCCGAGGCCGAATCCGTCTGATACCGCCGCCCCGGTCTCGGGGCCGGTGGACGCCCTGCTCGCGTGGGCACCGGTTTCGCCCAGCTGGACGCGGGTGCGACGACAAGGAGGAGAACATGCCCAAGATGAAGACCCACTCGGGCCAAGAAGCGCTTCAAGGTGACCGGCTCCGGCAAGGTCATGAAGCAGCAGGCCGGTATGCGCCACAACCTGGAGTCCAAGTCCAGCGTCCGCACCCGCCGTGCCTTGAACCAGGACCAGGTCCTCGCCCCGCAGGATGCCAAGGTCGCCAAGAAGCCGGTCTGGGGCTCATGCCGCCGCAGGCAGCTGCGCCGGTAACCTCCACCGCCGTCGCAGCCCGCTGCGCCGCGTGGTCATTACCCACCGACACGGATCGATAGGAAGAAAAAGAAATGGCAAGAGTCAAGAGGGCGGTCAACGCCCACAAGAAGCGTCGCGTCATCCTCGAGCGCGCGTCGGGCTACCGCGGCCAGCGTCTGCGCCTGTACCGCAAGGCCAAGGAGCAGGTCAACTTCGTCTACCCGTACCGCGACCGCCGCGCGAAGAAGGGCGAGTTCCGCCGCCTCTGGATCCAGCGCATCAACGCCGCCTCGCGTGCGAACGGCCTGACCTACAACCGCTTCGTCCAGGGCCTCGCCCTGGCCGGCGTCCAGGTCGACCGCATCCTCGCGGACCTCGCGATCACCGAGCCCGCGACCTTCGCCGCCCTCGGCGACCGCGAAGAACGCGCGCTGCCCGCCGACACGTCGGCCTTCAAGGCCGCCGCGTAGTCCGCATCGGGATGCTCCCGGAGGGGTCCCACCACTGGTCGGGGCCCCCTCCGTCGTTCCCGGCCGCGGTTTCCGGGGACGGCGACGTCGCCGGGGGCTGCCGTCGGCGCCGCCGATAGGCCTGCCGCATGCTCGACAACCCCCGTCTCCCCGCGTCCGCTCCGTGGCGAAGTCACCCGGCGCCCCGCGCGGCAGGAGACGGGGCTCTTCCTCCTCGAGGGTCCGCAGGCCATCGCGGAGGCGCGCTACCGCCCCGAGCTGCTCGTCGAGTCGTTCATGACTCCGACCGCTCTGGAGCGGCACCCCGAGATCGTCGCGGCCGCCGAGGAGGCGGACGTCGAGATCGAGTACGTGACCGAGGACGTGCTCGACGCCATGGCCGACACGGTCGCCAGTGCGGGGCTTCGTCTCCGTCTGCCGCCAGTTCCCCGTGTCGCTGAAGGACGTCGCCTCCGAGCCTCGACTGGTCGCGGTCCTTCGAGGAGGTGCGCGACCCCGGCAACCTCGGCACCATCGTCCGGGCCGCCGACGCCGCGGGTGCCGACGCCGTCGTCCTGACCGGCCGCTCCGTCGACCTGTACAACCCCAAGGTCGTCCGCTCGACGACCGGGTCCCTCTTCCACCTCCCCGGTCGCCGTCGACGCCGAGCTCGCGGACGCTGCGCGCCTGCGGGCCGTCGGTCTGCGCTCGGTCGCGGCGGACGTGAAGGGGAGGACCTGCTCGAGGTCCGGCCCGCGGCGATCTCGCCCAGCCGACCGTCTGGGTGTTCGGCAACGAGGCTCGCGGTCCGAGACGCCGCCTCCGAGCTCGTCGACGGTGTGGTCGCGGTGCCCATCTACGGCGCGGCGGAGCCTGCTCAACCTCGCGACGGCCGCGTCCGTCTGCCCGTACGAGAGCGCCTTTGCGCTCCGTTCCTGAGAGCGCGTCCACCTGCCGGGTCGGAGCGCGCGCACAGAGGGCTTGTTTAACCTCTGATTAAGAAAACGCTCATGATTTGACCCACCCATTCCCGTGTGATTCTCTGGCCGAATGGAAGCAGCTGTGCAGGACGATCGCTCGTCCGCTCCCGTCGGAGCACCCCTCGTCGTCCTGGACGGTGCGCAGAAGCACTACGGGGAGTTCCAGGCCCTGAAGGACATCGACCTCTCCGTGCACCGCGGTGAGGTCGTCGTGGTCCTCGGCCCGTCCGGTTCCGGCAAGTCGACCCTCTGCCGCACGATCAACAGGTCGAGACGATCTCGGGCGGGACGATCTCGATCGACGGCCAGAAGCTGCCGGAGGGCAAGGGCCTCGCGGCGCTCCGTGCCGACGTCGGCATGGTGTTCCAGTCCTTCAACCTCTTCGCGCACAAGACGATCCTCGAGAACGTGACGCTCGGACCGATCAAGGTCCGCAAGCTCTCGCGCAAGGGCCGCGAGGCGGAGGCGCAGGCGCTGCTCGACCGGGTCGGCGTCGGCCATCAGGCGGGAAAGACCTCGGCTCAGCTCTCGGGCGGGCAGCAGCAGCGCGTCGCCATCGCCCGAGCGCTGGCGATGAAGCCCAAGGTCATGCTCTTCGACGAGCCGACCTCGGCGCTCGACCCCGAGATGATCAACGAGGTGCTCGACGTGATGGTCGGCCTCGCCAAGGACGGCATGACCATGATCGTCGTCACCCACGAGATGTACCGCCTGAAGCGTCGCCGACCGGGTCGTCTTCATGGCCGACGGTGAGATCCTCGAGGACACCGATCCCGAGTCGTTCTTCACCGCGCCGCGCACCGACCGCGCCAAGGACTCTCTCGAAGCTCATCACCCACTGACTCCTCCTGCACCAGGAGGTGCAGGCGTGCGTCCGCACAGCACGCAGGACGCACGCCCCGCACAGCATCCATCCGACGGATCCGACCCCACCATCCCGGGGAGCGATCGGACATCGCCCGCTCCGGCGGCCACACCCCAGGAAGGACGACCATGCGCACCAAGCTCATGTTCATGACCGCCGGGATCGCAGTGCGACCTCGCTAGGCTCGCCGGCTGCTCCGGCGGCGACTCCGGAACGGCGACGCCGGAGCCGGCTCCGAGGGAAGCGGAGCGGCCTACGAGGTCGCGACCGACGTCACCCTCGAGGGCAGCCCCACCTTCGACGCCATGACCTCGGACGACACGGTCACCATCGGCGTCAAGGAGGACCAGCCCGGACTCGGCTACCTCGACGCAGCGACCGGCGAGCGCTTCGGCTTCGACATCGAGATCGTGCCAAGTGGATCGCCGCCTCGCTCGGCTTCTCCGAGGACCAGATCGAGTACACCGCGATCCTGCTGGCCAACCGCGAGGCGTCGATCGTGAACGGCGACATCGAGCTACTACGTCGGCACCTACTCGATCACCGACAAGCGCAAGGAGCAGGTCGGCTTCGCCGGACCCTACTTCGAGACGGGCCAGCAGCTGCTGGTCGCCGCGGACAACGACACGATCGAGGGTCCGGACGACCTCACCGCCGACACCACCGTGTGCTCGGCGACCGGGTCCACCTGATCCAGAACATCCGCACCAACTACCCCGGAGGTGAAGACCGAGGAGTTCGACACGTACTCGCAGTGGTCGACGCCCTGAACGACGGACAGGTCGACGCGGTCACCACCGACGGCGCGATCCTCATCGGCTATGCGGCGCAGAGCCCCGACGAGCTCGGCGTCGTCGGCGAGCCCTTCAGCACCGAGTACGGCGTCGGCCTGGCCAAGGACGACACCGCGCTGCGCGGCTTCATCACCATGTTCACCGAGGGCGGTGACACCCTGAGCGCGATCTACGACGAGACCCTCGGCGAGTCCGGCACCGAGGTCGAGCAGCCCGCGGTCGACGCGTACTGGCAGGCCCGGCGCGCCGCCCGGGATTCCCGCTCCTCCTCCCACCTCCCGATGAAGGGCTCGCCGCATGGATGTTCTCCTGAACAACCTCGACGTGTTCGTCCCGGCGTTCGGCAACACGCTGCTGCTCTTCGCCGTCTCGCTCGTCTTCGCCCTCCTCATCGGCACCGTGGTGGGCGCCATGTGCGTCTCGCCCGTCCTGATCGCCCGCGCGGTCGGCACCGTCTACGTGGTGAACACCGTCAGGAACACTCCGCTCACGCTCCTGATGTTCTTCTTCGCCTTCGGGTACCCGAAGCTCGACCTGCCGGATCTCGACTACACGACGCTCGCGATCTGCGCCCTGAGCCTCTACACGGCCACCTACGTCGCCGGCGTGCTGCGCTCGGGCATCACCACCGTGCCGATCGCCGTGCCGAGGCGGCCCGCGCGGTCGGGCTCGACTTCGGCCTGACCATGACGCAGGTCGTCCTCCCGCAGGCCTTCCGCTCGGTGATCCCGCCGCTGATGAGCGTCCTCATCGCACTGCTGAAGAACACGACCGTCGCCGCCGGCTTCGGTCGCCGAGGCCGGCACGATCGTCCGCGAGCTCAACGAGCGCGGCGAGAACAGCCTGATCGTCGTGCTGTGGGTCGCCCTCGGTGTTCGTCGTGCTTCGTCACCGGCCTCTCGCTCGTCCAACGTCAGCTCGAGGAAGAAGTGGAGGGTCGCCCGATGAGTTCCGTCCTCTTCGACAACTCCGGCCCGCTGCGCCAGGGCGCGCAACCGCGCGATCGGGGCCGTCGTGATCCTGCTGATCGCCGCCTTCCTCGCCTTCGTCCTCTGGCGCTTCGCCGAGTCCGGCCAGGCCTCGGCCGATGCAGGCCGGGCGCGCTTCTTCCAGTACCCGCTCGTCTGGCAGAGCATCGGAGCGGCGCTGGGCCAGACCCTCGCCGCCTTCGCGACCGCCGGAGTCGCGCGGAGCATCGTGCTCGGACTCGTCCCGCTGTCGGCCGACTCGACCGCCGGTGGATCAACGTCCCGGTCACGCTCTTCATCGAGCTGTTCCGCGCGATCCCGTGCTCATCCTGATGATGCTGATGTACTGGGCTCCCGTTCGCGGGTCAAGCCCAGCCCTACCTCGCCGTCGTCATCGCGCTGACGGCTTCCGCCAACGGCTCCGTCTTCTCCGAGATCTTCCTCGGCCGGCATTCGAGGCCTGCCTGCGGCCAGAAGGAGGGCCAAGGACGGCCTGCAAGGCGGGCGTCGGCCTGATCCGTCTCCGCAGGCCATCCGCCTGCAGATGTTCTCGGTCATCATCGCCCAGCCTGTCGACCTGAAGGACAACGCGCCTTCGGCCTGACGAATACCCCGCCAGCGAACTGCTGTACTACGCGGAAGTACCTCGGCAACCAGCTCGAGCCTGGACAGCCTGATCATCCCGGTACATCGTTATCGGCATCATCGGCATCTGCCCGCCCTCCGGCCCGCGAAGTGGGTCGAGATCCGCAACAGCGACAGCATCGCCGCGGCACGCAACTCCGCCGCCTGCGCCACCACCGACACCGCGCTGCTCGCGGCAGGACTGAGTCGATTGCCGCCCGCCCTCGGCGAGGTGGAGCCGCGCCGCGGCTTTCCGACGTGTTCCTGCAGCGGGGTGCGGGTTGGCGCGAACGCCTGTGCACGCGACGGTTCGCCTCGCCGTCGAGATCGAGCATGGTCGTCCGGCTTCCACCGCCTGCTGAGTGCGGTAGCCGCCCGGAGGCGACGTCCCGAGACACGGGTCCGCTCGCAGCCGACGTGACGCACCTGCTGGTCGAGCAGGTAGCCGCATGGGCGGCGTACCGAAGACCCGGATCCGCCGGCAGTCGTCGTGACGCCTCTGCTGCCCGAGTGGCCGCGAAGCGGCGTATCGAGGCCCGATCCGCCCGCAGTCGCCGTTGCGCGGTCTGCCGGGGTCGAGTTGACCGCACGCGGCGGGGGAGGGGCGGCGCGGGCCCTCGCCTACACTGGGGGATCGTGTCCGGACGGCAACCCGATCACCGACGAGGCCGGCTCCAGCGGTGCCGTCGCCGAGGCGCTCACCGCGATCAGCGCGGCCGGCGGCCTCCGGGCTGCGCTGAAAGCGGCCCGCTCCGCCCACCTCGGCGAAGGCTCCGCCCTCGCCCTGTCCCAACGCGCAGATGCGCCCGATGCCGCGCCGAGTTCAGGGCCGCACTCCGGCAAGCCTCGCCGGCTCGGCCCGCAAGCAGGTGGGCGACGCTGTTGCCGCGCGGGAGGGCGAGCCTCGTCGCCGCCGAGGACGCGGCCGCCCTCGACGCCGAGCGCGTGCAGGACGTCACCGCCGCGGCGCGAAGCTTCCGCCGCTGTCGGCGCCGCGCCACCCGCTCTCGCTCCATCCGGGGAGGCATCGCCGACGCCCTCGTCGGCATGGGCTGGGAGAGATCGCCGGAGGGACCCCGAGCCTCGGAGAACGAGTGGGTTCAACTTCGACGCCCTGAACTTCGACGAGGACCACCCGGCCCGGAAGGTGCGATGCAAGGACATGCACTTCTTCGTCGATCCGGTCGACTCCCACCTCGTCCTGCGCATCTCCACATCGTCGCCGGTGCAGATCCGCCTCGACGCTCGAGCGCGACCTGCGCCGTGTACGTCACCGCGCCCGGACGTGCACGCACCGACGAGCTCGACGCGGCCTGCACACCCGTCGTTCACCCAGTCTTCGAAGGACTCGCCGTCGACCGCGGTCTCGGTGGCGCGCCTGCAGCGCACCCTCGAGCACGGCCGCCCGGCTCCTCTTCGGCGACGAGGCGCGGATCCGCCTGCGTCCGAACCGCTGCCCCGTTACGGCACCGAGGCCCAGCGCCTGAAGCTCGACGGCCTGGCGCCTACGACCTTCGCCGGCGGCGCGCGATGGATCGAGGTGGGGCTGGCTGCGGGATGATCAGCCTGAACGTGCTCCGCGCGGCGGGCATCGACCCGGAGGAGTACCGGCATTCGCCTTCCAGGATGGGCATCGAGCGGACCGCTGATGTTCCGCAACGACGTGGAAGGACAAGGTGCGACGGCATGGTCGCAGGGCGACGTCCGCTTCAGCGAGCAAGTGCGCGGATGGTGATCTGATGCGCATCCTCGCCGAGCTGGCTGGGGGAGTACGTCGGCCTCGAGCAAGGGGACGAGCTACCCCGAGTCGGTGCACGCCGCCCTCGTCTCCGTGGGTCTCGAGGAGGAGGACGTCCGCCGCGGCGAGGTCTGCGACCCGTCCTGATCGTCGGCCAGGTCCTCGACCTGGTCCCGAGCCGCCTGGGCAAGGCAAGACGATCGGCTGGTGCACGTGCGCGTCGCCCTGGAGGGAAGACTGGCGGCGGGATCGAGCAGGGCGAGGACGTCCGCGGCATCATCACGCGGTGCCCAGGCCAACTTCACTGGCCGGGGACAAGGTGGTCGTGTCCCTCCCGGGCGCGGTCCTGCCCGGACCAGTTCCCCATCTCGGCGCGCAAGACCTACGCCGGACACGTGTCCGACGGCATGATCGCGAAGTCGAGCCGGCGAACTGGGCCTCGGCGACGACCACGACGGCATCCTCCGTCTCGGCGAGCCTCGGCATCGACCCCGAGGTGGGCACCGGACGCGATCGCGCTGCTCGGGGTCGACGACGCGGCCGTCGAGGTCGGCGTCACGCCCGACCGGGGCTTCGCGCTCGATCCGCGGCATCGCGCGCGAGTACGCCCACGGCAACAGGAGCCGCGTTCCGCGGCCCGGCGCTCTCCGTCGTCGACGCTACCGGACAGCCTGCAGGAGCGGCACCGGGTGTTCCCGGTCGAGATCGAGGACCGTGCTCCGATCCCGCGGCGGGCGAGGGCGCCTCCGGCGCCTTCGTCACCCTGCGTCGTGCGGGGCGCCGACACCGCCCGTCCCGCGCCTCGCCGTGGATGGTGGCGCGTCGCGGGCCTGGCGGGCGTCCGCTCGGTCTCGCTGGTCGTCGACATCACCAACTACGTCGCCATGCCCGAGCTCGGGCAGCCGCTGCATCGGCTACGACCTCGCCACCCTGGGCGAGGGCGGCATCCTCGTGCGCCGCGCGGAGCTCCGGAAACCCTCGAGACCCTCGACGGCCTGAACGAGGCGGCCCACCCCGAGGACCTGGTGATCGCCGACGACACGGCGGCGCCATCGGCCTCGCGGGCGTCATGGGCGGCGCTCGCACCGAGATCGGCGGATCCATCGGGCAGGACGTGCTGATCGAGGCGGCGAACTTCGATCCTGGGTCTCCATCGCGGGCGCACCGCTCGCCGGCGCAAGCTGCCTGAGCGAGGCCTCCCGCCGGTTCGAGCGCGGAGTCGGCCCGCTGGTCGCGCCGGTCGCCGCCGCCCGTGCGGTCCAGCTGCTCGCCGAGCCTCGCCGGCGGTACCGGCGGACGGCTGGGGCCGGTCGTCGCTGACCGCCTCCGCTTCGCGCGCACCAGTGATCGAGCTGCCCGACGGCCGGGACGCGGTCTCGCTGCTCATCGGAGTGGAGTACACGGCCCGAGGAGATCCGCGGCTCGCTCAGGTCGAGATCCGGTTGCGAGCGTCGAGGCCGGGCGGATCCGGGATCTCCTGGTCACTCCGCCGAGCTGGCGGCCGGAAACCTCACCGACAAGCGCGACGTGCTCGCCGAGGCAGGTCGCGCGCGATCACCGGGTACCGGTGACCGCATCCCGGCGATCCTGCCGGTCGCGCCGCCCGGACGCGGGCTTCACGTCCGGCCAGCGCCTGCGTCGCGTCATCGCGCAGACGCTCGCGGGCGGTCGGGGCTCGTCGAGGGCGTGCCTCCTACCCGTTCCTCCCGCGTGCTCTCAACGACCGGCTACGGCTCGCCCACCGGCGAGCCCGTGCAGCGGGTCACCCTGGCGGGACCCGCTCGACGCGACGGCCGCGCAGCTGCGCGTCACGGCTGCTCCGGGCCTCGTGCAGGTCGCCGCGCGCAACCGGTCGCGCGGTCTGACCGACCTTCGCGATCTACGAGACGGAGGCACGGTGTTCCTGCCCGACGCCTCGGCGCCGTTCGGCTCCGACGTGCTCCCCGCGAGGGCCGAGCGCCCGTCGGCCGAGGTCGAGCGCGCGCTGAACGCCCGGGCATCCCGCCCCAGCCGCTGCACGTCGCGGCTCTGCTCACGGGGGCCGCGGTCGAGCGCCAGCCCGAGGTCGCTCAGCGCGACGTCGACTGGCGCGACGCACTCGACGTCGTCCGGGCGGATCGGAGCCGCGGCCGGGGTCGACCTCGTCGTCCGCCAAGGCTCGCACGCCGCGCTGCACCTCGGGCCGCACCGCCGAGATCCTCACTGGGCGACTCCGTCGTCGGGTACGCGGGGCGAGCTGCTCCCCGCGCTGGCGGAGGAGCTCGACCTGCCCCGCCGGGTCGCCGTCGTCGAGCTCGGCCTCGATCCCGTCCTCGCCCGGGCCGGAGCCGCCGTCGTCGCGCGACCCGTCGGCGCCCTCCCCGCGCGACGCAGGACCTCTCGCTCGTCGTGCCCGTCGAGGTGGCGGCCGAGGACGTCCGGATCGGCCGTCGCCGACGGCGCCGGGATGTACCGCCGAGTCCTGATCCGCCTGGTCGACGACTACGCCGGCGCGGGCCTGGAGGAGGGGCTCTTCGCGCTCCGCCTGCGCGCCGCCGAATCGCACCCTCACCGCAGCCGAGGCGACCGCGTCGAAGGAGAGCGGAGTCGCGGTCGCGGCCGAGCGCTTCGGCGCGCGACTGCGCGACTGATCGCCGCGGTCGTCGGCCCGCGAGAGCCGGCGACCGCACCGATCGCGTCCTGCACGGACCAGGCTGTCGGGCATGACTTTTCCGTGGCGGTCGCCGGTGCGAGCGAGGGAAATACGCGGGCGGCGAGCCCCTGCGCCTGCTCGCCGAGCACCCCGGGTTCCGAGGTGCGCACCGTCGCGGCGCACGCCAACGCCGGGCAGCCACCTCATCGCCGTGCAGCCCCACCTCGGCGCGCTCGCTGCGCCACCTGACGCTCGTCGACACGACGACCGAAGAACCTGGCCGGCCACGACGTGGTCTTCCTCGCCCTCCCGCACGGCAGGCTATCCGGCGAGATCACGGCGACGCTCCCCGACGACGTCCTCGTCGCCGACCGCGGCGCCGACCACCGGCTGACCGACCGAGCAGGACTGGGCCAAGAGCTACTACGGCGGCGAGTTCGCCGGGGCGCGGCCCTACGGGCTCCCCGAGCTCCTCATCGGGGGCGGCCCGGACGCAAGCAGCGCGAGCGGCTCGAGGGCGTGCGGCGCATCGCCGTTCCGGGCTGCAACGTGACCGCGATCACGCTCCGGGCTCGCTCGGATACGCGGGGCCATCGCGGAAGCCGGGCGACCTCGTCTCGGTGCTGGCCGTCGGCCCTCCGGGGCGGGCAAGAGCCTGCGCACCGATCTGCTCGCGAGCGAGGCGAAGCTGCTCGGCTCCGCCCACCGCCTACGGGGCTGGGCGGCGCCCACCGGCACGACCCCGAGATCCGGCAGAACCTCGCGCTCGCGGGAGCGGGCCCTCGGTCTCGATCTCCTTCACGCCCGTCCTCGTGCCGATGTCGCGCGGCATCCTCGCCACGTCCACCGCGCGGCTCGCCCCCGGCGTGTCGGCGCACGACGCGCGCCGCCTGAAGGAGTCCGCGTACGGCGACGAGACCTTCGTGCAGCTGCTGCCCGAGGGCTCGTTCCCCCGGACGGCCGACGTGGTCGGGGCGAACACCGCCCTCGTGGGCGTCGGCGTCGACGAGCGCGCCCGCCGCGTCGTCGCGGTCACCGCGATCGACAACCTGGTCAAGGGCACCGCGGGCGCCGCGATCCAGTCCGCCAACATCGCCCTGGGCCTCGACGAGTCCCTCGGCCTGAGCGTGAACGGAGTCGCGCCGTGAGCATCACCGCAGCAACCCAGGATTCGAGGCGGCCGGCGTCGTCGCCGGCCTGAAGTCGACCGGCGCGCGCGACATCGCCCTGGTCAAGAATCTCGGCCCGCTGCAGAACGCCGCGGCCGTCTTCACCAGCAACCGCTGCAAGGCGAACCCGGTGCTCTGGAGCGAGCAGGTGATGCGCGACGGCGTCGTCTCGGCGATCGTCCTGAACTCCGGCGGAGCCAACC
Organism: Rathayibacter sp. AC182; assembly: GCF_979253875.1. NCBI lineage: Bacteria > Bacillati > Actinomycetota > Actinomycetes > Micrococcales > Microbacteriaceae > Rathayibacter > Rathayibacter sp. AC182. The sequence continues at coordinate 14,636 of NZ_CEEDEK010000003.1, forward strand.
GCTACACCGGGGCGCAGGGGTTCCAGGTCACGCACCGCACGGCCGAGCTCGTCGGCGAGATGCTCGACGTCGCCGCCGGTGACGTGCTCGTGCGCTCCACGGGGCTGATCGGCGACCAGCTCGACCTCGCGAAGATCACGCGCGGAGTGACCGACGCGGCGGCCGCACTCCCCGGCGCCACCGGGACGGAGGCCGGCGAGGACGCCGCCCGGGCGATCATGACGACCGACACGGTCCCGAAGCAGGCGACGGTGCGCTCGGACGACGGCTGGAGCATCGGCGGCATGGCCAAGGGCGCGGGAATGCTCGCGCCGGGGCTGGCGACCATGCTCGTGGTGATCACGACCGATGCGGTCCTCGACTCCGCGGAGCTCGACACCGCGCTCCGGTCGGCGACCCGGGTGACCTTCGACCGACTCGACTCCGACGGCTGCATGTCGACGAACGACACCGTGGCGCTGCTCGCGAGCGGTGCGAGCGAGTGAGCCCCTCGGTCGACGCCTTCACCGCCGCGCTCACCGAGGTGTGCCGCGACCTCACCCTCCAGCTGCAGGCCGACGCCGAGGGGCGGCGCACGACGTCGCGATCCGCGTGCTGAACGCCGCGAGCGAGGACGAGGCCGTGGTCGTCGCCCGCGCCGTCTCGCGGAGCAACCTGTTCAAGGCCGCGATCTTCGGCAACGATCCCAACTGGGGCCGAGTCCTGGCCGCGGTCGGCACCACCGACGCCGAGTTCGACCCGTACGGCATCGACGTCGCCATCAACGGCGTGCAGGTCTGCCGCGCCGGCGAGCCGTTCGAGAGCCGGGACCTCGTCGACCTCGCGCCGAGGTCCGTCTCGGTCGACATCGACCTGCACGCGGGCCCCGCGACGGCGACCGTCTGGACGAACGACCTCACGCACGACTACGTGCACGAGAACTCGGCCTACTCGAGCTGAGGCGGACATGGACCACGACACCCACACCGAGGCCGAGGGCATCGCCCTGCGCGAGGAGGCCGGGCTCAAGGCGGGCACCCTGATCGAGGCGCTGCCCTGGCTCAAGCGCTTCCACGGGCGCACGATGGTGATCAAGTTCGGCGGCAACGCAATGGTGTCGGAGGAGCTGCAGCGCGCCTTCGCGCAGGACATCGTCTACCTGCGCTACGCCGGCATCCGGCCGGTCGTCGTGCACGGCGGCGGTCCGCAGATCTCCCGGATGCTCGACCGGCTCGGCATCACGAGCGAGTTCCGCGGCGGGTACCGCGTGACGAGTCCCGAGGCGATGGAGGTCGTCCGAATGGTGCTCACCGGGCAGATCAGCCGCGACATCGTCCGGCGCATCAACGAGCACGGACCGCTGGCCGCCGGCATCTCCGGGGAGGACGCCGGTCTGTTCCTCGGGCGTCGGCGCGGGGTCGTCCTCGACGGCGTCGAGCACGATCTGGGTCTCGTCGGCGACGTCGTCGCCGTCGACCCCGCTGCCGTCCTCGCGCAGCTCGAGGCCGGGCGCATCCCGGTGGTCTCCTCGATCGCCCCCGACTCCGACGATCCGACGCAGTCGCTCAACGTCAACGCCGATGCGGCCGCGGCTGCGCTCGCCGTCGCGCTCGGGGCCGAGAAGCTCGTCATCCTGACCGACGTCGCGGGCCTCTACTCCGACTGGCCGGATCGCGACTCGCTGGTCTCGCAGATCTCCTCCGACGAGCTCATCGACCTGCTCCCTCCCTCGAGTCCGGCATGATCCCGAAGATGACGGCGTGCCTCGACGCCGTGCAGGGCGGTGTGCCCAAGGCCGCGATCATCGACGGGCGGCTCGCGCACTCCGTCCTCCTCGAGGTGTTCACCAGCGAGGGCATCGGCACCGAGGTCGTCGCCTCGCCCCGACCGGACGACCGGGAGCGAACGTCGGGCCGCTGACCCTCAGCGGCCCCGGCCCGAGCGCGCGCCCTCCCGGGTCCGTGCACCGACGGCCGCCCCGGCCGGTCCGCTCGTTCAGAAAGGTCCGTCATGCCCTCCGACACCCCCGGCTCCACCGCGGTCGACTCCCGCGCGGACGAGGCGCAGCAGCGCTACGCGTCCGCGATGATGCGGACGTTCGCCCCTCCGCTCGCCGTCCTCGAGCGCGGAGAGGGCTGCCGCGTCTGGGACGTCGACGGTCGGGAGTACCTCGACTTCCTCGGCGGCATCGCCGTCAACTCGCTCGGGCACGCCCATCCGGTCTTCGTGGAGGCGGTCAGCCGTCAATCGGCGTCGCTCGCCCACGTGTCGAACTACTTCGCCACCGCGCCGCAGATCGCGCTCGCCGAGAAGCTCCGCGAGCTCACCGGCGCGGGGGAGGAGGGGCGCGTCTACTTCGCGAACTCCGGCACCGAGGCGAACGAGGCCGCGTTCAAGCTGGCGCGCCTGAACGTCGAGGGCGGGGCCCGCCCTCGGATCCTCGCACTCCGCAACGCCTTCCACGGGCGCACCATGGGCGCCCTGGCGCTGACGGGCAAGGCCGCGATGCGGGCGCCGTTCGAGCCGATGCCGGCAGGCGTGGAGCACATCGACGCGAGCATCGAGGCCCTCGAGTCCGCGCTCGACACCTCGGTCGCGGCTCTCGTCGTCGAGCCGATCCAGGGGGAGGCGGGGGTGATCCCGCTGCCCGACGGCTTCCTCGAGCGCGCACGGGAGCTGACCCGCGAGCACGGCGTCCTCCTGATCGTCGACGAGATCCAGACCGGCGTCGGCCGCACGGGCCACTGGTTCGCCTACCAGCGCGCCGGCATCGTCCCGGATGCGATCACGCTCGCCAAGGGTCTGGGCGGCGGGTTCCCCGTCGGCGCGCTCGTGACCTTCGGCCGGGCTTCGGAGCTGTTCCAGAAGGGGCACCACGGCAGCACGTTCGGCGGCAACCCGCTGGCGACCGCTGTCGCGGGAGCAGTCCTGGGCGAGATCGAACGGGCCGGACTGCTCGCCAACGCCCGCGAGCGCGGTGCGCAGATCGTCCGGGCCGTCGACGCCCTGTCCTCTCGCTCATCGGCGGCGTCCGCGGTGCGGGGCTGCTGCTGGGCATCGCCCTCACCGAGCCCGTCGCCGCGGAGCTCGCGGCGGCGGCCCTCGCGGAAGGACTCATCGTGAACGCCGCGAACGAGTCGAGCATCCGCCTCGCGCCGCCGCTGATCGTCTCGGCCGCCGACGTCGACGACTTCGCCGTCCGCTTCGCGCGGGCGCTCCCGACCCTCACCTCCGACCACTCCTCGACCGAAAGCGACCCGCTCCCGTGACCCGCCACTTCCTCCGCGACGACGACATCACCCTCGCCGAGCAGGCCGAGATCCTCGATCTCGCCCTCGAGCTCAAGCGCGACCGGTGGTCGAGGAAGCCGCTCGAGGGTCCGCAGACCGTCGCCGTGATCTTCGACAAGTCCTCGACCAGGACCCGGGTGTCCTTCGCCGTCGGCATCGCCGATCTCGGCGGTGCCCCGCTCATCATCTCGACCGCCAGCAGCCAGCTCGGCGGCAAGGAGACGGCGTCGGACACCGCCAGGGTGCTCGAGCGACAGGTGGCCGCGATCGTGTGGCGCACCTACGCGCAGTCGGGGCTGGAGATGGCCCGCGGCGACCCGCGTGCCCGTCGTCAACGCGCTGTCCGACGAGTTCCACCCGTGCCAGCTGCTGGCCGACCTGCTCACGATCCGCGAGCACCGCGGCCGCCTCGCCGGTCTCACGCTCACCTTCTTCGGCGACGGCGCGAGCAACATGGCGCACTCCTACCTGCTCGCCGGAGCGACGGCGGGCATGCACGTGCGGATCGTCTCGCCGGACACCTACGCGCCCGACCCCGAGGTGCTGGCCGACGCGCAGCGCATCGCCGCGACCACGGAGGATCGCGACGACGACGACCGACCCCGCCGCGGGGCGACCGGTTCCGACATCGTGATCACCGACACCTGGGTGTCGATGGGCAAGGAGGAGGAGAAAGCGCAGCGCTCGATACCTTCGGCGCCTACCGCGTCGACGCCGGGACGATGCGCCGCGGCTCCGGACGCCCTCTTCCTCCACTGCCTCCCCGCGGACCGCGGGTACGAGGTCACCGCCGACGTGATCGACGGCTCTCAGAGCGTGATCTGGGACGAGGCCGAGAACCGTCTCCACGCCCAGAAGGCCCTGCTCGTCTGGCTCTCGAGCGCGCGGGCGAGCCCGCCGCCGCTCAGTAGACTCGACAGCCGAACCGAGGAGAACCATGACGGAACGACCCTCCGCCCGCGCGGGCGAGGCCGGTGCGCTCTGGGGCGGCCGCTTCGCCGGCGGCCCTCGCCCGAGCTCGCGGCCCTCTCGAAGTCCACGCACTTCGACTGGCAGCTGGCCGAGTACGACCTCGCCGGATCCCGTGCGCACGCGCGGGCGCTCGCCGCAGCCGGGTACCTCGACGAGGTCGAGCTCCAGCAGATGCTCGACGCCCTCGAGCGCCTGCGCGCGGACGTCGTCGACGGCCGCTTCGTCGCCGAGGAGTCCGACGAGGACGTACACGGTGCCCGAGCGCGGCCTGATGATCGAGGCCGGCCCCGAGCTCGGCGGCAAGCTGCGGGCGGGCCGGTCGCGCAACGACCAGATCGCGACCTTCGTGCGGATGTACCTCCGCGACCACGCCGCCGTCGTCTCCGAGCAGGTCGTCCAGCTCATCGATGCGATCGCCGCGCAGGCCTCGGCTCACCTCCGCGATCATGCCGGGCCGCACGCACCTCCAGCACGCTCAGCCCGTGCTCCTGGCGCACCATCTGCTCGCCCACGCATGGGCGCTGCTGCGCGATCCGGAGCGCCTCCGCGACTGGGGCGTCCGGGCCGACGTCTCGCCCTATGGGTCGGGTGCCCTCGCCGGATCGACGCTCGGCCTCGACGCCGGCGCCGTCGCCGCCGAGCTCGGCTTCGCCGCCAGCGTCCCCAACTCGATCGACGGGACGGCGAGCCGGGACCTCGTCGCGGAGTTCGCGTTCGTCGCCGCGATGATCGGCGTCGACGTCTCGCGGATCGCCGAGGAGATCATCCTCTGGAACACCCGGGAGTTCCTTCGTCACCCTCGACGACGGCTACTCGACGGGGTCGTCGATCATGCCGCAGAAGAAGAACCCCGACATCGCCGAGCTCGCGCGCGGCAAGGCGGGTCGGCCCTCGGCAATCTGACCGGGCTCCTCGCGACGCTCAAGGCGCTGCCGCTGGCCTACAACCGCGATCTGCAGGAGGACAAGGAGCCGGTCTTCGACTCGGTCACCACCTTCGAGGTACTGCTGCCCGCGTTCAGCGGGATGATCGCGACCCTCACCTTCCACACCGATCGCATGGCGGAGCTCGCGCCCCAGGGGGTACTCGCTCGCCACCGATGTCGCCGAGTGGCTGGTCAAGAAGCACGTGCCGTTCCGGGACGCGCACGAGATCACCGGTGAGCTGGTGAAGGCCGCCGAGCAGCGCGGCCGGGGTCTGGAGGAGCTCGACGACGAGGAGCTCGCCGCGGTCTCGCCGCTCCTGACGCCGGACGTCCGCTCGGTGCTCTCGCTCGAGGGCTCGGTCGCCAGCCGCGACGGGATCGGCGGCACCGCTCCGGCGCGGGTCGCGGAGCAGCTGGCCCAGCTCACCGAACGGGTCCGCGTCGCGCGCTCGTCGCCCGGGGAGAGCGCTGATGACGCTCCGGAAGGACGACGACGACGACCGGCGCCCGCTGCGCCCGGTGCAGCAGCGGATCCTGGTGGCCGTCGCCGTGGTGATCATCGTCGCCGTCGTCGTGGTCACGCTCGTCTCGGGTCAGAGCTTCTTCTAGGCCGTGACCCGGCCGATCGGCCTCCGCCGCTCGGCGCTCGAGGTGGCGCCGGACCTGCTGGGCTGCGTCCTCGTGCATCGCAGCCCGAGTGTCCGGGTCGCCGTGCGACTCACCGAGGTCGAGGCCTACCTCGGGGTCGGCGAGGACCCGGGCTCGCACGCCTACCGGCGCCGGACCGACCGCACGGCGCCGATGTTCGGCGAGCCGGGCACGGTGTACGCCTACCACGTACGGCATGCACACGTGCGTGAACATCGTCTGCGCTCCCGCGGGAACGGCGTCGGCCGTGCTGCTGCGCGCCGGCGAGATCGTGGAGGGCCTGCCCCTCGCCCGGTCCCGGCGCCCAGCGGTGACGGATCGGGATCTCGCCCGCGGCCCCGCCCGGCTGACGCGCGCCTCGGCGTGCTGCTGTCGGAGTCGGGGGATCCCTCGAGGAGTCCTTCGAGCTGCGGCCGCGGCGGGAGGCGGTCGCGATCACCGCCACCCCTCGGACCGGAGTCGCCGGACCGGAGGAGGCGAGGAGTACCCGTGGCGGTTCGCGATCGCCGGCGAGCCCACGGTGTCGCCGTACCGCCGTGCCGTGCCGCGCCGGCGCGCGGGAGCTCAGCCCGCGAGGTAGAGCCGTGCGAGCGTCCGAGCGCGGCCGACCACGCGAGGCTGGCGAGGGTGCCGATGATGAAGCGCTCACGCGCCTCCGAGGAGGCGAGCTCGCTGAAGCGGCCGACGCCCTTCACCGCGACCACCACGGCCACGCCCTCGGGGATCCCGCTCATGAGGGCGCCGGCGGTCGCGATGCGCTCGAGGAGCCCGATGGTCGTGCCGCCGCGGAGCACCTCGATCGGCTGGCCGATGGCGCTGGGCGACGCGCTCGTGGCCGACGGGGAGCGCGGCGCCGCGATCATGATGCCGCCGTGGGCGCCCGCCCGAGCGTCGGCCGTGGCCAGATCCAGGGTGAGCAGCACCACGGGCCCGCCGCCGAGCACGGCGATCGCGAAGGCCGCCGTCGCGATGAGCAGAGCGACCGGCACCGGCGCGGAGGACCCGGCGAGCCCCGTGAGGAGGAACGCCGCCGCCACACCGCCGATCCCGATCCACGCCAGGACCGGCCGCCGCAGGCGCAGGGCGAGCACGGTGCCGACGAGAGCCGCGACGAGGACGAGGACGACTCCCGTCCAGGCGACGGACTGCACGGAGGCGGTCACGGCGTCGGGGAGTGCGGTGGGGAGCATCGTCATCGCTCGGTCCTCTCGTCGATGGGGTCGAGCGTACGGTCGACCACCGTCAGGAGCCGCGCGAGGGCCGCGGAGGCCGGGGCGTCCACGCGCGCACTGGCCGCGCGCACCCGCAGACTCACGGCCTGCGGGGTGACGGCGAGCCGTTCCGCGGCGTCCTTCGGCTGCGCCCGGCGGCGAGGAGGTCGACGATCTCCCATCCCGCGTCGGACCGGGAGTCGCGCAGGTGCAGCAGCGGGTCGATCAGCGCCTGCGCGTCGGCGGGAGAGGGGATGGCCGTCGACGTCATCGGGGTCCGTCGAAGCGGCTCGGCCGGGTCTTCGCCGCCTCGACCGCCCGACGCGCCGCGAAGTGCGCTGAGCCGGTGGCCGCACGAGTGGTCCGGGGAGGGGGCGCTCCACGGACCTCGATGCCCAGCCCGATGCTCCAGTGACCGGTGCGGTGCAGCGCCAGGACGAGGGCGACGACGACCTCGGCGCGGTCGAGGACGAACTGGAACTCGTCTCCCGCGGTCCGCTCGGGCGGAAGGACGAACCCGCTCGCATGCTCCTGCAGCAGCCGGGCGATGGCGTCGTCGACGCGGTCGCGATCGCGTCTGCTGTCGCGCTGATCCGCGGTGATGACGAACACGAGGGCCTCCCAGGACAAGTATCCAGGCTTGATCTCACAACATCAAGCCCGAGCGCTTGACCCCTGCCCGGAGGTCGGGCGCGCGAGCGATACCCTGGACGCGTGATCGATCAGTCTGTCCACGGCTCCTCCGCGCACCCCCTGCTGGACGCGGCCTTCGAGACCGTGTGGGACGAGATCGTCTGGCGCGGGTCCGTCCACGTCTCGACCGATCGCGACCTGCTCCGGGACCTCCTCGCCGGCGACCCGATCACCTACTACTGCGGATTCGACCCGACCGCGCCGAGCCTGCACCTGGGCAACCTCGTCCAGCTCATCCTGGATGCGCCGGCTCCAGCTGGCCGGCCATCGGCCGCTCGGTCTCGTCGGGGCTCGACGGGGCCTCATCGGCGACCCGCGGCCCACCGCCGAGCGGACGCTGAACTCGCGCGAGACCGTGACGGAGTGGGTCCAGCGCCTCCAGGGCCAGGTCCGGAGGTTCCTCTCCACGGAGGGGGAGAACGCGCTGCGCCTGGTGAACAACCTCGACTGGACGGCGCCCCTCTCGGCGATCGACTTCCTCCGGGAGATCGGCAAGCACTTCCGAGTGGGCACCATGCTCAAGAAGGACGCCGTGAGCGCGCGGCCGAACTCGGACGCCGGCATCAGCTACACGGAGTTCAGCTACCAGATCCTCCAGGGACTGGACTTCCTCGAGCTCTACCGCCAGTACGACCGCGTGCTCCAGACCGGGGGCAGCGACCAGTGGGGCAACCTCACGAGCGGGACCGACCTCATCCACCGCACGGAGGGCGTCTCGGTCCACGCGATCGGCACGCCCCTGGTGATGAACTCCGACGGCACCAAGTTCGGCAAGAGCGAGGGCAACGCCGTCTGGCTGGACCCGGAGCTCACCAGCCCGTACGCCTTCTACCAGTTCTGGCTCAACGTCGACGACGACGACGTCGTCGATCGACTGAAGGTCTTCACCTTCCTGCCCCGGGTCGAGATCGAGCGTCTCGCGGAGGCGACCGCTGCGGCGCCCTTCAAGCGCGAAGCGCAGCGCGCCCTCGCGTGGGAGGTCACGTCGCTGGTCCACGGAGAGACCGTGACGCGCCAGGTGATGGACGCCGCCTCCGCCCTCTTCGGGCGCGGAACGCTCGAGGGCATCGATCCCTCGATCCTCCGCGGTGCCCTCGAGTCGGTGCGGACCATCGGAGCCGAGCGCTCGATGCCCGTGATCCAGGCGATCGTCGACACCGGTCTCGCGGGGAGCCTGGGGGAGGCGCGTCGGGGGATCGCGCAGGGCGGGATCTCGGTGAACAACGTCGTCGTCGCGGACGACGCCGCGGTTCTCGGCGACCTCCCGCTGATCGACGGCATCGCCGTGCTGCGCCGAGGCAAGAAGAGCTGTGCCGGCGCGTTCGTCGCCGAGAGCAGCTGACGAACGCGACACGCCCGGGTTCCGAGCGACTTGCGGGCCCCCGAAACATCGACGCAATGTAAACCCCTCGTCACCCCAAAGGAGCGGCGAGCGAGAGTCGGACGCAGAGCGTCGAGACCCGGTCGTCGACCTCAAGCGGGGACCATCCCCTCGCTCCACGGACTGCCGGAGATTCGTCTCTTGAAGGCCTCGGATCGCGAGCGTAAGATGTAAAGCCTCCGCAGGACCTCCGTCCCGGCTTCACTGCGACACCGTCATCGGCAACGATCACGACGAGCGGATGGAGGTGTCGGAAGGCGATCGCGAGATCGTCTCGTTCGTGTGAACGAACTCCGCCGCTGACATCACGAAGACGCCGATTTGACACGGCGAGCGGACGTGCTAAGTTAGTCAAGTTGCCACGGGGGCGTCTTCGGAACTGCGGTTCTGATAAGCATAACCGGTTCTGGCAGCCATAATCAAATCGAGAGCCTCCGGGCCTCGATCGCAACATCTTCGATCACTCTCGTTGTGAAGCACCTTTTGTGGTGTGGAGGCGGGGTGTGTCCGATTCTTGAGAACTCAACAGCGTGCACTATGTTCAATGCCAATTTTATACCCCGGCCGGGTTTTTGATCTGGTTGGGATTCCTTTGGAAATTGATGTCAGTAATGATGTCTTATTTGCTAGAGGTCAAACTTGACTTCCTTCTCTTCGGGGTTTGGTTGTCGTAAATTTTTTTACGGAGAGTTTGATCCTGGCTCAGGACGAACGCTGGCGGCGTGCTTAACACATGCAAGTCGAACGATGAAGCCCAGCTTGCTGGGTGGATTAGTGGCGAACGGGTGAGTAACACGTGAGTAACCTGCCCTTGACTCTGGGATAAGCGCTGGAAACGGCGTCTAATACCGGATACGACCTGCTCCCGGCATCGGGTGCGGGTGGAAAGTTTTTCGGTCAAGGATGGACTCGCGGCCTATCAGCTTGTTGGTGAGGTAATGGCTCACCAAGGCGACGACGGGTAGCCGGCCTGAGAGGGTGACCGGCCACACTGGGACTGAGACACGGCCCAGACTCCTACGGGAGGCAGCAGTGGGGAATATTGCACAATGGGCGAAAGCCTGATGCAGCAACGCCGCGTGGGGGATGACGGCCTTCGGGTTGTAAACCTCTTTTAGTAGGGAAGAAGGACTTCGGTTTGACGGTACCTGCAGAAAAAGCACCGGCTAACTACGTGCCAGCAGCCGCGGTAATACGTAGGGTGCAAGCGTTGTCCGGAATTATTGGGCGTAAAGAGCTCGTAGGCGGTTTGTCGCGTTCGCTGTGAAAACCCGAGGCTCAACCTCGGGCCTGCAGTGGGTACGGGCAGACTAGAGTGCGGTAGGGGAGAATGGAATTCCTGGTGTAGCGGTGGAATGCGCAGATATCAGGAGGAACACCGATGGCGAAGGCAGTTCTCTGGGCCGTTACTGACGCTGAGGAGCGAAAGCGTGGGGAGCGAACAGGATTAGATACCCTGGTAGTCCACGCCGTAAACGTTGGGAACTAGATGTGGGGACCTTTCCACGGTCTCCGTGTCGCAGCTAACGCATTAAGTTCCCCGCCTGGGGAGTACGGCCGCAAGGCTAAAACTCAAAGGAATTGACGGGGGCCCGCACAAGCGGCGGAGCATGCGGATTAATTCGATGCAACGCGAAGAACCTTACCAAGGCTTGACATATACCGGAAACTTCCAGAAATGGTTGCCCCGCAAGGTCGGTATACAGGTGGTGCATGGTTGTCGTCAGCTCGTGTCGTGAGATGTTGGGTTAAGTCCCGCAACGAGCGCAACCCTCGTTCTATGTTGCCAGCACGTCATGGTGGGAACTCATAGGAGACTGCCGGGGTCAACTCGGAGGAAGGTGGGGATGACGTCAAATCATCATGCCCCTTATGTCTTGGGCTTCACGCATGCTACAATGGCCGGTACAAAGGGCTGCGATACCGTAAGGTGGAGCGAATCCCAAAAGCCGGTCTCAGTTCGGATTGAGGTCTGCAACTCGACCTCATGAAGTCGGAGTCGCTAGTAATCGCAGATCAGCAACGCTGCGGTGAATACGTTCCCGGGCCTTGTACACACCGCCCGTCAAGTCATGAAAGTCGGTAACACCCGAAGCCGGTGGCCTAACCCCTTGTGGGAGGGAGCCGTCGAAGGTGGGATCGGTGATTAGGACTAAGTCGTAACAAGGTAGCCGTACCGGAAGGTGCGGCTGGATCACCTCCTTTCTAAGGAGCATCTGGACACCGCGTTCCTTGTGAGCGTTGTGTGTTCCAGGCGCCAGATCGAAGCGAATGTCTTCGCTGGTAGCTCATGGGTGGAACATTGAACTGGGTGCAGGTCGAGTTCGTCTCGTGTCAGTACAGCCTTCGGGTTGGGAACGCACGGTACGGGTGAGAGCTGCACACGCACGCTGTTGGGTCCTGAGGGACCGGGCCGGCTGCCTTCGGGTGGTTCGGGTCGACCTTCTGGATCCTTTCTCCATGCCTGGGTGTGTGGGGGAGGGTACCGCCCGTATTTTGAGAACTACACAGTGGACGCGAGCATCTTTAGATTCAACACTTTCGGGTGTTGGGTCGATGGAGGCGCAGGGATGCTTTCGGGTGTTCCTGCAAATCATTGAAATCTGCAATCTTCGAATTGTAGTTCTTAACTCATGTGATTTTCAAGTTTTAAGAGCAAACGGTGGATGCCTTGGCATCTGGAGCCGAAGAAGGACGTCGTAATCTGCGATAAGCCTCGGGGAGCTGATAAACGAGCTGTGATCCGAGGATCTCCGAATGGGGAAACCCCGCCAGGCCCCTTGTGGTGACCTGGTGACTCCCGCCTGAATATATAGGGCGGGTAGAGGGAACGTGGGGAAGTGAAACATCTCAGTACCCACAGGAAGAGAAAACAACAGTGATTCCGTTAGTAGTGGCGAGCGAACGCGGAAGAGGCTAAACCGAGCCATGTGTGATACCCGGCAGGGGTTGCATGGTCGGGGTTGTGGGACTTTTCGTCGTGTCTCTGCCGAGCACGGAACGTTACAGCGCATCATAGACGAACAGGTTTGAATGCCTGGCCAGAGCGGGTGCGAGCCCCGTAGTCGAAATGGTGTTATGGCGTGAAGAGTATCCCAAGTAGCACGGGGCCCGAGAAATCCCGTGTGAATCTGTCAGGACCACCTGATAAGCCTAAATACTCCCAGATGACCGATAGCGGACAAGTACCGTGAGGGAAAGGTGAAAAGTACCCCGGGAGGGAGTGAAATAGTACCTGAAACCGTTTGCTTACAAACCGTCGGAGCCTCCTTGTTGGGGTGACGGCGTGCCTTTTGAAGAATGAGCCTGCGAGTTAGTGCTCTGTGGCGAGGGTTAACCCGTGTGGGGCAGCCGTAGCGAAAGCGAGTCCGAATAGGGCGATTTTAGTCGCAGGGTCTAGACCCGAAGCGAAGTGATCTATCCATGGCCAGGTTGAAGCGACGGTAAGACGTCGTGGAGGACCGAACCCACTTCAGTTGAAAATGGAGGGGATGAGCTGTGGATAGGGGTGAAAGGCCAATCAAACTTCGTGATAGCTGGTTCTCTCCGAAATGCATTTAGGTGCAGCGTTGCGTGTTTCTTGCCGGAGGTAGAGCTACTGGATGGCCGATGGGGCCCAAAAGCTTACTGACGTCAGCCAAACTCCGAATGCCGGTAAGTGAGAGCGCAGCAGTGAGACTGTGGGGGATAAGCTTCATAGTCGAGAGGGAAACAACCCAGACCACCAACTAAGGTCCCTAAGCGCGTGCTAAGTGGGAAAGGATGTGGAGTTGCACAGACAACCAGGAGGTTGGCTTAGAAGCAGCCACCCTTGAAAGAGTGCGTAACCAGCTCACTGGTCAAGTGATTCCGCGCCGACAATGTAACGGGGCTCAAGCACGCCACCGAAGTTGTGGCATTGACATTTTGTGGTAGGCCTTCGTGGTCCAGCCGTGTTGATGGGTAGGAGGAGCGTCGTGTGGCGAGTGAAGCGGCGGTGTGAACCAGCCGTGGACGCCACACGAGTGAGAATGCAGGCATGAGTAGCGAAAGACGGGTGAGAAACCCGTCCTCCGGAAGACCAAGGGTTCCAGGGTCAAGCTAATCTTCCCTGGGTAAGTCGGGACCTAAGGCGAGGCCGACAGGCGTAGTCGATGGACAACGGGTTGATATTCCCGTACCGGCGAAGAACCGCCCAAGACAATCCAGTAGTGCTAAGTATCTGAATCCCTCTGATGGATCCCTTCGGGGTGAAGCGTTGGGCCTAGCGTACGACCCCGTGCTGGTGCGTTTAGCGTATTAACAGGTGTGACGCAGGAAGGTAGCCGAGCCGGGCGATGGTTGTCCCGGTCTAAGGATGTAGGGCGAACGATAGGCAAATCCGTCGTTCACTAAGCCTGAGATCTGATGGGTAGACGCAAGTCGAAATCGGTGATCCTATGCTGCCAAGAAAAGCATCGACGCGAGGTTCTAGCTGCCCGTACCCCAAACCGACTCAGGTGGTCAGGTAGAGAATACCAAGGAGATCGAGAGAATCGTGGTTAAGGAACTCGGCAAAATGCCCCCGTAACTTCGGGAGAAGGGGGCCTGAGGCGTGAACGGACTTGCTCCGGGAGCGTTCGATGGCCGCAGAGACCAGTGGGAAGCGACTGTTTACTAAAAACACAGGTCCGTGCTAAGTCGCAAGACGATGTATACGGACTGACGCCTGCCCGGTGCTGGAAGGTTAAGAGGAACGGTTAGCCGCAAGGCGAAGCTGAGAATTTAAGCCCCAGTAAACGGCGGTGGTAACTATAACCATCCTAAGGTAGCGAAATTCCTTGTCGGGTAAGTTCCGACCTGCACGAATGGCGTAACGACTTCCCAGCTGTCTCAACCGCGAACTCGGCGAAATTGCATTACGAGTAAAGATGCTCGTTACGCGCAGCAGGACGGAAAGACCCCGTGACCTTTACTATAGTTTGGTATTGGTGTTCGGTGTGGCTTGTGTAGGATAGGTGGGAGACTGTGAAGCGGGCACGCTAGTGTTCGTGGAGTCATTGTTGAAATACCACTCTGGTCACTCTGGATATCTAACTTCGAACCCTAATCGGGTTCAGGGACAGTGCCTGATGGGTAGTCTTAATCTGGGGGCGGTTGCCTCCTAAAAGTAACGGAGGCGCCCAAAGGTTCCCTCAACCTGGTTGGCAATCAGGTGGCGAGTGTAAGTGCACAAGGGAGCTTGACTGTGAGACTGACAAGTCGAGCAGGGACGAAAGTCGGGACTAGTGATCCGGCAGTGGCTTGTGGAAGCGCTGTCGCTCAACGGATAAAAGGTACCTCGGGGATAACAGGCTGATCTTGCCCAAGAGTCCATATCGACGGCATGGTTTGGCACCTCGATGTCGGCTCGTCGCATCCTGGGGCTGGAGTAGGTCCCAAGGGTTGGGCTGTTCGCCCATTAAAGCGGTACGCGAGCTGGGTTTAGAACGTCGTGAGACAGTTCGGTCCCTATCCGCTGCGCGCGTAGGAAATTTGAGAAGATCTATCCCTAGTACGAGAGGACCGGGATGGACGAACCTCTGGTGTGTCAGTTGTTCCGCCAGGAGCACCGCTGATTAGCTACGTTCGGAACGGATAACCGCTGAAAGCATCTAAGCGGGAAGCCGGCTTCGAGATGAGATTTCCATCCCTTCGGGGGAGAGGCTCCCAGCCAGATTACTGGGTTGATAGGCCGGATGTGGAAGACAGGACTAAAGACTGTCGGAGCTGACCGGTACTAATAAGCCGATAACTTGACAATCACTACACTCATACCGTTGTAAAGGCTGGTAGGAGTGGTCAGAAGATTGCTCGCGTCCACTTTGTGGTTCCCAGAAGACGGGCACCGCACCACCCTGTGAGGGTGGTGCGACATAATTGAATACACGCAAGACGTGTAACCCCAAGATTTGACCCCCACCGGCACTAGCTGGCGGGTGTGTCGCAAGGGTTACGGCGGCTATAGCGAGAGGGAAACGCCCGGTCACATTCCGAACCCGGAAGCTAAGACTCTCAGCGCCGATGGTACTGCAGGGGGACCCTGTGGGAGAGTAGGACACCGCCGGACGCCATCACGATGGCCACCCAGACACCGGGTGGCCATCGCTGTTCTTCCCGCCGATCCGTCGGCCTCCGAGAAGACGCAGCGTGCTCGATGACGAGTGCGCGGGACGCTCGGAGTCGCCGGTTCTAGGGTGGAGGACATGACGGGAAGACCCGATGCAGGACGACGATCACAGCGGCGCCCTCTGGACGGTCTCGTCGACCGACTCGAGCTCATCGAGGATCAGGCCCTCGCCACGAGGGCGGCGTCTTACGGCGAACTGCAGGAGCGACTCGGATGTGGCTCGAGGGCGCGGACGAGCGGCGATGAGCGACTCCGCTTCCGAGGACGCACCCGGGGACAGCCGGCCTCGACGCGGCGCTGGCCGATCGTGGGATCGCGCGCTCGCGCACTCACGCGTCGAGGCTGGTCGCCGACGCGCTCGTCGGTGTCGACGGAGTGCCGGCGCTCAAGCCTCTCTTCGGGTACGACCGGATCAGGACATCACGGTGGCGGGGCTCGATCACTACGTGAGTCGGGCAGCGCACAAGCTCCTGGGGGCTCTCGACAGCTTCCCGACGGTGCGCGTCCGGGGTGCTCACGCTCTCGATGTCGGAGCATCGACCGGCGGCTTCTCGCAGGTGCTGCTCGAACGAGGAGCAGCATCCGTCATCGCTCTGGATGTGGGGCATGCGCAGCTCGCGCCGCGCTCTTCCGTTCGGACGAAAGGGTCCACGTCGTCGAGGGGTTCCAGCGCTCGCGACATGACGGCGGCGTCCCTCGCGGCTGCCGCACGGACGGCGGTGGTCCCCGACCTGGTCGTGTCGGACGTTTCGTTCATCTCGCTGACGATGGTGCTGCCGGCGGTGGCCGCGTCCGTGGATCCGCTGGCCGACTTCGTCGTGCTTGTGAAGCCGCAGTTCGAGGTCGGCCGGACGGGTGTGAAGGAGGCATCGTGCGGGATCCGGAGCTGCGGCGCGAAGCGCTCTCGGACGTGCTCTGGGCCGCCTGGGACCTGGGTCTCGGCGTCGTCGGCCTGGTGTCCTCCCCATTACCCGGAAGCGCTGGGAATCATGAGTATCTCGCGCACCTCCACCGCGACCGCGGAACGATTCCGACAGAATGGAGGGACGCGGTCACCGCGCTCACCATCGGGTGATGCGGGCGGTCGGCCGACGTCGACCTACCTGGAGGACACCCTCTCGATGCAGTCCCCTCCGCAGGAGCGCAACATCCTCGTCGTCGCCCACACGGGCCGGAAGGACTCCCTCGAAGCGGCGATCCTCGTGATCCACCGTCTGCGCGGCTCCGGTGCCCGGCCGGTGCTCTGCGGAGACGACAAGGGAGACATCGTCGCCGCGTCCCCGTCGCTGTCGGACGTCGCCGTCCTCGGCTCCGATGTCGCCCTGTCCGATGTCGAGCTCGTCTTCGTCCTCGGCGGGGACGGCACCATCCTCCGCGCCGCCGAGATCGCGCGCACCGGGACGGCTCCGCTGCTCGGCGTGAACCTCGGTCACGTGGGCTTCCTCGCCGAGAGCGAGCGCGACGACCTCGACGACGCGGTCGCGCGCGCGCTCGACGGCGACTACGGGGTGGAGGAGCGGATGACGCTCCGGGTCCGCGTGAAGATCGACGAGCGCGTCGTCTACGAGACGTGGGCGCTCAACGAGGCCACCGTCGAGAAGGGCAGCCGCGAGCGGATGCTCGAGGTCATGGTGGGCGTCGACGGGCGACCGCTCTCGAGCTTCGGCTGCGACGGCATCGTCGTCTCCACTCCGACCGGTTCGACCGCCTACGCGTTCTCCGGCGGCGGCCCCGTCGTGTGGCCGACCCTCGAGGCGATGCTCCTGGTGCCGCTCAGCGCCCACGCCCTGTTCGCGCGTCCGCTCGTGGTGGGGCCGGAGCCGAGCCTCGCCGTCGAGGTGAAGGAGCGCACCGACGGAGTCGGCGTGCTGTGGGCCGACGGCCGCAGGACCTACGAGCTGCCGCCGGGAGCGCGCGTCGTGTTCCGGCGCTCGCCCCTCCCGGTGCGACTCGCGCGGCTCCACGACGCCCCCTTCACCGACCGCCTGGTGCACAAGTTCGGTCTCCCCATCCGCGGATGGCGGGGGTCGACGGAGACGGAGTGATCACCACGATGCTCGAAGAGCTGCAGATCCGCGACCTCGGCGTCATCGCCGAGGCGACCCTCCCGCTCGGTCCCGGTTTCACCGCCGTGACCGGTGAGACCGGAGCGGGCAAGACGATGGTCGTGACCGCACTCGGGCTGGTGCTCGGTGCGCGCTCCGACGCGTCCGCCGTCCGTTCGGGGAGCAAGCAGGCCTGGGTGTCCGGGCGCTGGGTCGTCCAGGAGGACGGCGCTGTGGCTGATCGGGTCCGGGACGCCGGCGGGGACCTCGACGGTCCCGAGCTGCTCCTCGCGCGCTCGGTGTCGGCGGAGGGGCGCGGTCGCGCGGTCGTGGGCGGCCGCGGTGCGCCCGTCAGCGTGCTCTCGGAGCTGGCCGACCAGCTCGTCGTGGTGCACGGGCAGTCCGATCAGATCCGCCTCCGCTCGGCGGCCGCGCAGCGGGACGCGCTCGACCGGTTCGGTGGGGCGGAGCTCGCCGAGGCGCTCCGCGACTACGGCAGCGCGTTCGAGCGCTGGCGGGCGCAACGGGAAGAGCTGGACGAGCTGACCACGGCACGCGAGGCGCGCGCTCGCGAGGCCGAGCGCCTCCGCACCGCCCTCGCCGAGATCGAGGTCGTCGCTCCGCAGCGCGGAGAGGACGTCGAGCTCGCGGCCCAGTCCGAGCGGCTCGGGAGCATCGAGCAGCTGCGACTGGCGGCGGGCGAGGCGCGCGAGTCGATCCCGTCCGAGGAGCTCGACGGCCGGGACGCGCTGGGGCTGCTCGATCTCGCCCGCCGCGTGCTCGAGCGCGCGGCCGAGCACGACGCCGCCCTCCAGCCGACGGTGCAGACGCTGAGCGAGGCGTCCGTCCTGCTCGTCGACGTCGCCGGCAGCCTCTCGTCCTACCTCGCGGAGCTCGACCTCGACGGGGCGCACGACCTCGAGCTGATCGAGAACCGGCGCGCCGAGCTGTCGCGGCTCGCGCGCACCTACGGGCCGACGCTCGACGACGTGCTCGATCTCGTCGACTCCTCCGGACTGCGGCTGCTCGAGCTCGACGGCGATGACGAGCGGATCGCGGCACTCGAAGCGGACACCGCGGCCGACGCCGACCTGGTCGACCGGCTGGCGACGCGGCTCACCGAGCTGCGCACCGCCGCGGCGGAGGAGCTGGGCGAGCGGGTCAGCGACGAGCTGACCGCCCTCGCGATGGGCGACGCCCGGCTGCACGTCCGGGTCAGCACGGCGGGGGAGGCGACCGCGCACGGTCGTGACTCCGTCGAGATGCTCCTGGCGCCGCACGTCGGGGCGACTCCCCGTCCGCTGGCCAAGGGCGCGTCCGGAGGCGAGCTCTCGCGGGTCATGCTGGCGATCGAGGTCGTCGTCGCGGCCAACGACCCTGTGCCCACCTTCGTCTTCGACGAGGTCGACGCGGGAGTGGGAGGCGCCGCGGCGATCGAGATCGGCCGGCGACTCGCTCGGCTGGCCGAGACCTCGCAGGTGATCGTGGTGACCCACCTCGCGCAGGTGGCCGCCTTCGCGAACAACCACCTGCGGGTCGAGAAGGGCTCGGACGGCTCCGTCACCTCGAGCGCGGTCACGCAGCTGGACCCGGAGGCGCGCGTGTCGGAGATGGCGCGCCTGCTGTCCCGGTCTGACCGACTCGGAGAACGCCCTGGCCCACGCGCGCGAGCTGCTCGAGACCGGTCGTCGGAGCTGATCCGGCCCGACCGGAGTGGTCGGCGGCAACTGCTGTTAGGGTGGAAGCCCGTGGTGGACATTTCGAACTCGGGCTCTTCAGACTCCTCTAACGACTCCTCGACGGCCGGGCACTCCGCCCTCGAAGATCACGAAGCACATCTTCGTCACGGGTGGGGTCGTCTCCTCCTGGGCAAGGGCCTCACGGCCGCGAGCCTGGGCAACCTGCTGACCGCGCGCGGGCTCCGGGTCGTGATGCAGAAGCTCGACCCGTACCTCAACGTCGATCCGGGCACGATGAACCCGTTCCAGCACGGCGAGGTCTTCGTGACGGACGACGGCGCGGAGACCGACCTCGACATCGGTCACTACGAGCGCTTCCTCGACATCAACCTCAACCAGGCCGCGAACGTCACGACCGGCCAGATCTACTCGCGCGTGATCGCCCGGGAGCGAGCGGGAGTACCTCGGCGACACGGTGCAGGTCATCCCGCACATCACCGACGAGATCAAGCGCCGCATGCGCCTGCAGGCCGAGGACGACCCGCAGCCCGACGTGATCATCACCGAGATCGGCGGAACGGTCGGCGACATCGAGAGCCAGCCGTTCATCGAGTCGGCACGCCAGGTGCGCCACGAGCTCGGTCGGCGGAACGTCTTCTTCGTGCACGTCTCGCTGGTGCCGTTCATGGGCGCCTCGGAGAGCAGAAGACCAAGCCCACGCAGCACTCCGTCGCCGCGCTGCGCTCCATCGGCATCCAGCCGGACGCGCTCGTGCTGCGCAGCGACCGCCCGGTCTCGGAGTCGAACAAGCGCAAGATCGCGCTGATGTGCGACGTCGACGAGCAGGCCGTCGTGAACGCCAAGGACGTCGCGTCGATCTACGAGATCCCGGAGATGCTCAACGAGCAGGGCCTGGACTCCTACATCATCGACCAGCTCGGCCTCGAGGCCGGCGAGGTCGTCTGGGACGGCTGGTCCAAGCTCCTCGAGGCGGTCCACGAGCCCAAGCACGAGGTCACGATCGGCCTGGTGGGCAAGTACATCGACCTGCCCGACGCCTACCTCTCGGTGACCGAGGCCCTGCGCGCGGGCGGTTTCGCCCAGCAGGCGAAGGTCGCGATCCGCTGGATCGCCTCGGACGGACTCGAGGACCCGGAGGCGGCGTCCAAGGCGCTGTCCGAGCTCGACGGCATCTGCGTGCCCGGCGGTTTCGGCATCCGCGGTATCGAGGGCAAGCTCGGCGCGCTCCGCTTCGCCCGCGAGAACGGGATCCCGACGCTGGGACTGTGCCTCGGCCTGCAGTGCATGGTGATCGAGTACGCGCGCAACGAGGCGGGGCTCGAGGGGGCGTCCTCCTCGGAGTTCGACCCCGGCACCGAGTTCCCCGTCATCGCCACGATGGCCGAGCAGGTCGAGATCCTGGCCGCCGGCGACATGGGCGGGACGATGCGCCTCGGCCTCTACACCGCCGAGCTCGCCGAGGGCTCGATCGTGGCCGAGGTCTACGGCGCGCCCGAGGCCGCCGAGCGCCACCGCCACCGCTACGAGGTCAATAACGCGTACCGGGACCGCATCGCCGAGGCCGGGCTGTGGTTCTCGGGCACCTCGCCGGACGGCCGGCTGGTGGAGTACGTCGAGCTGCCGCGCGGGAAGCACCCCTTCTACGTCGGCACGCAGGCGCACCCCGAGCTGCGTTCGCGCCCGAACAACGCGCACCCGCTCTTCCGCGGGCTCGTGACGGCCGCGCTCGAGCGCCAGGAGGCCTCGCGCCTGTTCCCCGCGTCGGAGGCGGGCGACGATGCGTGACTCCGGCCTCTCGGACGAGCTCGTCGAGCCCGAGATCCTGACGAGCGAGAGCGTCTTCGACGGCATGGTCTGGGGCGTCCGCGCCGAGACCTTCCGCTACGGCGACGGCGAGCTGCGCCGCGAGTTCCTCGATCACACGGGCGCCGTCGCGGTGCTCGCTCTGGACGACCAGGACCGCGTCGCGCTGATCAAGCAGTACCGCCACCCGGTCCGCACCCGCGAGTGGGAGATCCCGGCGGGTCTCCTCGACATCGAGGGCGAGGACGCGCTCGATGCCGCTCAGCGCGAGCTCGCCGAGGAGACCGACCTGCAGGCCGGCCGGTGGGATCTGCTGTCGGAGTTCGCGACCTCGCCCGGTGGCAGCGACGAGGTCATCCGCATCTACCTCGCCCGCGACCTCTCGAGCACCGGCTCGGCCTTCGACCGGGAAGCGGAGGAGGCCGACATGGAGCTGCGCTGGGTCGCGCTCGACGACCTCGTCGAGGCGGTCCTCGCGCGGCGCGTGCAGAACCCGTCGCTCACGATCGCCGCACTCGCCGCGCACACCTTCCGCTCGCGCGGCTGGGCGGGCCTCGGCGACGCGTCGTCGCCGTGGACGCGCCACCCGCGGGTCCGCCACCCCCGGGGTGACCCCCCGGGCGAGCGTCGAGGCGTTCCTCCGGCAGGCGAGTGTCGAGCGGGGACTCTCGGCGCACACGATCGCGGCCTACCGTCGTGATCTGGAGCTCTACCTCGGCCGTCTCGAGGAGCTCGGGATCCAGGACCTCGCGGCTCTGCGGCGCTCGGACGTGGGGGACTTCGCCGCCTGGCTCGCCGCACGTCCCGGGCGCCCCCTGGCGGCGTCGTCCCGCGCGCGGATCCTGTCGAGCGTGCGGGGACTGCACCGCTTCGCCCTCGAGGAGGGCCCCCGGTCGAGGACGACGTGGCGCACGACGTCGTCCCACCGAAGCTCCCGATGACGCTGCCCAAGGCGATCACGGTCGAGCAGATGGGTGCCCTGCTCGAGGCGTCCCGCGGCGAGGAGCTCGCGCAGATGCGCGACCGCGCTCTGCTCGAGCTGCTCTACGCGACCGGCGCCCGCATCTCCGAGGCGGTCGACCTCACCGTCGACGACGTGCTCGACGCGGAGGTCGTGCGGCTGACGGGCAAGGGATCGAAGCGGCGGATGGTCCCGCTCGGGCGGTACGCGAGGAGGCGGTCGACGACTACCTGGTGCGCGCTCGGCCGGAGCTGTCGCGGCGCGGACGCGCGACTCCTGCGCTGTTCCTGGGGGTGCGGGGCGGCCGGCGTGTCCCGGCAGAGCGCCTGGCTCGTCATCCGCGCGGTCGCCGAGAAGGCGGGGCTCGACCAGGAGATCTCACCGCACACCTTCCGCCACTCCTTCGCCACGCACCTGCTCGCCGGAGGAGCGGACGTGCGCGTCGTGCAGGAGCTACTCGGACACGCCTCCGTCGCCACGACGCAGATCTACACGCTGGTGACGGCGGACACGCTGCGCGACGTGTACACGACGGCGCACCCTCGGGCGCGGCGCTGAGGGGGAGCGCGGTCGACCCCGCTTCGAGGCAGGAGGTCCCGAGACGCCCCTGCGGGGCTGCTCGACCAGCGGCAACGGGCCGGGGTGGTGGAGACCGCTCGGACGGGGCACGGGCGGCGGGGCGCGGCGCCGGGGGCGGAGGGGGTCGGTAGACTCGACGCAGGCCGCGCGGGAGCGCACGCCCCAGGAAGCGAGGACGACGCAGGTGACACGCCAGACGGACGACAGGACCGAGCTCACCGGTCTCGAAGCCCCGACGCTCGGCCCGACCGGCCGTCCCCTCCGCGACTTCGACCTCCCCGTCGAGCTGACGGGCCACGGTCCGGCCCGCATCATCTCGCTCTGCAACCAGAAGGGCGGCGTCGGCAAGACGACGACCACCATCAATCTGGGCGCGACCCTCGCCGAGTACGGCCGCCGCGTGCTGGCCATCGACTTCGATCCGCAGGGCGCGCTGTCCGCCGGTCTCGGTGTCGCGACGTACGACGCGGTCACCATCTACGACCTGCTCCTGGGCACCGTGAAGGACCCCGCCGAGGCGATCCGCTCGACCCGGGTGCCCGGGCTCGACGTGATCCCGGCCAACATCGACCTGTCCGCCGCCGAGGTGCACCTCGTCAACGAGGTCGCGCGCGAGCAGATCCTCGCCCGCGCAAGCTCCGCAAGGTGAGCGCCGACTACGACGTGATCCTGGATCGACTGCCAGCCGTCGCTGGGCCTGCTCACCGTGAACGCGCTGACCGCGAGCCACGGCGTGCTCATCCCGCTCGAGTGCGAGTTCTTCGCGCTGCGCGGCGTGGCGCTGCTGATCGAGACGATCGACAAGGTCCGCGACCGGCTGAACCCCGCGATCGAGCTCGACGGCATCCTGCCGACCATGTACGACTCGCGCACGCTGCACTCGCGCGAGGTGCTCGACCGCGTCGTCGACGCGTTCGGCGACAGCGTCCTCGAGACGGTGATCGGCCGCACCGTGAAGTTCCCCGACGCGAGCGTCTCGGGGGTGCCCATCACGCAGTTCGCGCCGGAGCACAAGGCCGCGGCGGCGTACCGCCAGCTCGCCAGGGAGCTGATCTCGCGTGGCGCGGTCGCCTGGAGGCCGTTCTCACTCCGGAGTCGGCCGCCGGGTCGTCAGGCGGCTTCCGGGTCGCGCTCACGAACTTCGAGGGCCCGTTCGACCTCCTCCTGAGCCTGATCGCGAAGCAGCAGGTCGACATCACCGAGATCGCGCTCAGCGCCGTCACGGACGAGTTCCTGTCGTACCTGCACGGCATCGACACGCTCGAGGGGCTCGACCGCGCGTCGGAGTTCCTGGTCGTCGCCGCGACGCTCCTCGACCTCAAGATCGCCGGCCTCCTCCCGCAGGGCGAGCTCGTCGACGCCGAGGACGCCGCTCTGCTGGAGGCCCGGGACCCTGCTGTTCGCGCGACTCCTGCAGTACCGCGCGTTCAAGCAGGTGTCGAGCTGGTTCGCGGAGCGGATCGGGATCGAGACGTCTCGGCACGTGCGCGACGTGCCCTCGAGGAGGAGTTCCGCGCGAAGAAGCCGGAGCTGGTCTGGACGCTCTCGGCCGAGGACTTCGCCGCGCTGGCGGCGTTCGCGCTCGCGCCGAAGGAGATCCCGACCGTCGGTCTCGACCACCTGCACGCGCCGCTCATCAGCATCCGCGAGCAGGCGGCGTACGTCGTGGGCGTGCTGCGCGCGCGGACGACGGCGACGTTCCGCGAGCTGATCGCCACCGCCGACGAGAAGGGCGTGATCGTGGCGCGCTTCATCGCCGTGCTCGAGCTGTACCGCCACGCCGCGATCACGTTCGAGCAGCCGGAGCCGCTGGGCGAGCTCACGCTGCAGTGGGTCGCCGAGTCGTGGTCGGATGCGAACCTCGCCCACCTGGGGGCCGACTATGACGGCTGAGACCGAGGAGGCGGCCCCCGGCACGGTCGCCTTCGAGATCGACCGCGCGATCGAGGCGATCCTGATGGTCGCGGACGAGCCGCAGTCGCTCGTGTCCCTCGCCACCGCGCTCTCGCGGCCGGTCGCGATCGTGCGCCGGTCGATCGAGCGCCTCGTCGCCGATTTCGACGGTGCCGATGGGGAGAGTGCGCCGCGGCTTCGAGCTGCGCGAGGTCGGCTCGGGCTGGCGGATCTACGTCCGCCGCGAGTACGACCCGGTCGTGTCGGACTTCGTGCTGACGCAGAACCCCACCAAGCTCTCGCAGGCGGCGCTGGAGACACTCGCCGTCATCGCTTACAAGCAGCCGATCTCGCGCGGACAGGTCGCGCAGATCCGCGCCGTCAACGTCGACTCGGTCGCCCGCACACTCCTGGGCCGCGGTCTGATCGCGGAGGTCGGCAACGACCCCGAGACCGGCGCGATCCTCTACGGCACGACGGAGCAGCTGCTCGTGCACCTCGGCCTCGCCTCGCTCGACGAGCTGCCGAAGATCTCACCACTTCTGAGCGACGGACGGGACGGATTCGATGAGCACGCCTGACAGCGGGCCCGAGGGCGAACGACTGCAGAAGGTCCTCGCCGCGGCGGGAGTGGCCTCCCGACGGGTGGTCGAGGAGATGATCGTCGCCCGGCGGATCCGGGTGAACGGGGAGGTGGCCGACGAGCTCGGGCGCCGGATCGATCCGGCGACGGACGCGATCGAGGTCGACGGAGTGGCGGTCCAGCTGGACACCACCCGCCGGTACGTGATGCTGAACAAGCCGGTCGGGGTCGTCAGCTCCCTCGCCGACGAGAACGGCCGTGCCGATCTCAGCACCTACACCCAGAACTTCGAGGAGCGGCTGTTCAACGTGGGCCGCCTCGACGCCGAGACGTCGGGACTGCTCGTGCTGACCAACGACGGAGAGCTCGCTCACGTGCTCGCGCACCCGTCGTTCGGCGTGACCAAGACCTACATCGCGAAGGTGCAGGGGCACGTGCTGCCCCAGACCATCGCCGCGCTGACCGCCGGTGTCGAGCTCGACGACGGACCGGTCTCGGCCGACAAGGCGCGACTGCTCGGCCGACCGGAGGGCAAGGCGAACGCTCTCTCGTCGAGATCACCCTCCACTCCGGACGCAACCGCGTGGTGCGGCGCATGCTCGCCGCCGTCGGCCACCCGGTGCGTCGAGCTCGTGCGGCGCCAGTTCGGGCCGCTCCACCTCGGAGCGCTCCGGTCGGGCGACCTGCGCGACCTCACCCGCGACGAGCTCGGCGCTCTGCTGACCATCTCGCGCCAGGGTCACGAGAAGGTGGCCGCGGAGAAGCCGGAGCCGACGCGGAAGGCGAGCGCGGGAGCGCGGCGTCCGCGTCCGCGAGTCGAGGAGCAGGGCCGGTCGGAGGAGCGCTCGCGGTCCGAGGAGCGGCCGCGGTGGCAGGATCGCCGGGAGGACGGCGCGCCCGCGCGGGAGCGGCGTGACAGCGCGGAGCGGCGATCCTCCGAGGAGCGTCGTCCTGCTCCCGAGCGGCGCGACTCCGGTGAGCGGCGTCCGTCGGCGGCGCGCGCGACCTCCGGCGAGCGTCGTCCTGCTCCCGAGCGTCGTGACTCGGGGAGCGGCGTCCGGCTCCGGAGCGTCGTGACTCGGGGGAGCGTCGTCCTGCTCCCGAGCGTCGTGACTCGGGGGAGCGTCGTCCTGCTCCCGATCGTCGTGATTCGGGTGAGCGGCGTTCTTCGGACGACCGACGCGATTCCACCGACCGGCGTCCTCCTGCCGACCGGCGCGACTCCAGTGAGCGTCGGTCCGCCGACGACCGGCGCTCCTCCCCGGCTGCGGATCGGCGCCCTGCAGCCGGACGCCGCAGCGGCCCGGACAAGCTGCGACGACCGGATCGGTAGGCTGTCGGGGTGAACGAGCTCCTGCACCCCGCCCCGCCCGCGATGCGGACGACCGGCACGGTGCGGGTGGTCGGCTCCGGCTCCTGGGCGCGAGCATCGGCCTCGGCCTCGCCTCGCGCGGGGTCGACGTCGTCCTCGACGACGCGTCCCCGGCCAGCCTCTCGCTCGCCATCGACTACGGGGCCGGCCGGGCCGCCTCCGCTGACGACCGCCCGGCGCTCGTCGTCGTCTGCGTGCCGCCCGACGTGGTCTCGAGCGTCATCGAGCGCGAACTCGCCGCCCACCCCGACGCCGTCGTGACCGATGTCGCGAGCGTCAAGACGCAGCCCCTGCGGGAGCTCCGCGAGCGCGGCATCGACCTCGCGCGCTACATCGGCTCGCACCCCATGGCCGGCCGCGAGCGGGGCGGGCCCGTGGCCGCCCGAGGCGACCTGTTCGTCGGGCGTCCCTGGGTGATCTGCCGCGACGGGGAGACGACCGCCGACGCCCTCGCCCTCGTCGAGGCGCTGGCGCTGGATCTCGGCGCGGCGATCGTCGAGATGGACCCGGAGGAGCACGACCTCGCCGTCGGCCTCGTCTCGCACGTCCCGCAGGTGGTCTCCTCGCTCCTCGGAGCGCGGCTGCTCGAGGCGCCGCACGCGTCGCTCCGACTCGCCGGCCAGGGCGTCCGCGACGTCACGCGGCTGGCCGCCTCGGCGCCGGAGCTCTGGGTGCAGATCCTCGCGGCGAACAGCGCCAACGTGGTCGAGGTCCTCGACGCGCTGCGCGAGGATCTGGCCGACTTCACGGACGCCCTGCGCGGACTCGACGCCGCCGGGGCGCGCCGCGTCCTGGCCGAGCACTTCGCCGCGGGCAACGCGGGCGTCGCCCGCCTGCCCGGCAAGCACGGCCAGGACCAGCGCTTCGCGACCCTGATCGTGCTGATCGACGACGTCCCCGGAACGCTGGGCCGACTCCTGGTCGAGATCGGCGAGGCCGGGGTCAACATGGAGGACGTGCGCCTCGAGCACGCGGAGGGGCGCCGCGTGGCCTCGCCGAGATCTCGGTGGTGCCCGAGGCGGTCGGCCCGCTGACAGAAGAACTGACCGCACGCGGCTGGAGGATCGCCGGATGAGCACCGAGCAGAACAGGCAGGAGGGCGGCCTGAACAGGATGACGCCCGCCCGCCGTGCCCAGCAGAGCATGCCGGAGGACGGCGGAGCCTCTCGTCGACGGACCGCGGCACCCGGACGGACGAGTCCGCCGACTTCGGTGACGCGATCGTCGTGGCCGTCGACGGGCCCGCGGGCAGCGGCAAGTCGAGCGTCTCGCGCGAGGCGGCCCGCCGCCTCGACTTCGAGTTCCTCGACACCGGCGCCGCCTACCGCGCCCTCGCCTGGCACGGGATCGACGTGGGCCTCGACTTCGAGGACGAGAACGCGATCGTCGACGCCCTCGACGGCTTCGACTACTCCATCGGCACCGACCCCGAGTCGTACTCGGTCTGGGTCGGACGCACCGAGGTGACGGCCGCCATCCGCGAGCCCCGCGTCACGGGTCGCGTCTCGGCCGTGGCGAAGGTCCCGGAGGTGCGCCGGCGCGTCACCCTGCTCTTCCGCCGCATCATCGGCGAGACCCGCAAGGCGGGCATCATCGTCGAGGGACGCGACATCACGACGGTCGTCGCACCGACCGCGGAGGTCCGGATCCTGCTCACGGCGAGCGAAGAGGCTAGAATGGCCAGGCGTTCGCGCGAGGTCACCACGGAATCCGCGGAAGCGACGGGTCAGGCACTGCGGTCGAGGGATCGTGCCGACTCCCAGGTCGTCGACTTCATGAACGCCGCAGAAGGAGTCACTCTTCTCGACTCCACTCATCTCGACTTCGAGCAGACCGTCGACGCGGTCATCGCCGAGGTCAATACCTCGAGAGCAAGGGCCGGTCATGGCACAGGACACGCACGTCGGTGACGACGAGCTGAACTTCGGAGACGACGACCTCGTCGAGCGCCTCGGCGATCTCGACGAGCAGCTCGTCTCCTCACGCGCGAACGCGCCCGCAGCGGACTCGAGGACTACGACCTCGACGACGAGGACCTCACCCTCCTGGAGTACTCAGGCGGCGACTCCGACGAGGTGCGCTACCTGCCGGCACTGCCGGTGGTCGCGATCGTCGGCCGTCCGAACGTCGGCAAGTCGGCGCTCGTGAACCGCATCCTCGGCCGCCGCGAGGCCGTCGTCGAGGACACCCCGGGCGTCACGCGCGACCGCGTCTCGTACAAGGCCGAGTGGATCGACCGCTCCTTCACGATCGTCGACACCGGCGGCTGGGAGCCCGACGCCCGCGGCATCGACGCCTCCGTCGCCGCTCAGGCCGAGATCGCGATCGACCTCGCCGACGCCGTGATCTTCGTGGTCGACGCGAACGTCGGGGCCACCGCGACCGACGAGCACGTCGTGAAGCTGCTCCGCAAGACGAAGAAGCCGGTGTTCCTCGCGGCCAACAAGGTCGACGACGCGCGCCAGGAGCCCAACGCCGCCTCGCTGTGGTCGCTCGGGCTCGGCGAGCCCTACCCGGTCTCGGCCGTCCACGGCCGCGGAGTCGCCGATCTGCTCGACACGGTCCTGAAGACCCTGCCCCTCGAGTCGGCCGTCGCCAAGCGCGAGGTCGGCGGGCCGCGCCGCGTCGCGATCCTCGGCCGCCCGAACGTCGGCAAGTCGAGCCTGCTCAACAAGGCCGCGGGGGAGGAGCGGGTCGTCGTCAACGAGCTGGCCGGCACCACCCGCGACCCGGTCGACGAGCAGGTCGAGATCGCCGGCAAGGTGTGGCGCTTCGTCGACACCGCCGGCATCCGCCGCCGCGTGCACCTGCAGCAGGGCGCCGACTTCTACGCGTCGCTCCGCACCTCGACCGCGCTCGAGAAGGCCGAGGTCGCGGTCGTCG
This sequence comes from Rathayibacter sp. AC182, assembly GCF_979253875.1. Classification (NCBI taxonomy): domain Bacteria; kingdom Bacillati; phylum Actinomycetota; class Actinomycetes; order Micrococcales; family Microbacteriaceae; genus Rathayibacter; species Rathayibacter sp. AC182. The sequence continues at coordinate 43,681 of NZ_CEEDEK010000003.1, forward strand.
TGATCGACGTCTCGGAGCCGATCTCGGAGCAGGACGTCCGCATCATCGACCTCGTCCTCGAGTCGGGTCGCGCACTGGTCCTCGCCTTCAACAAGTGGGACCTCCTGGACGACGAGCGCCGCCGCTACCTCGAGCGCGAGATCGAGACGGATCTCGCCCACGTCGCGTGGGCGCCCCGCGTCAACATCTCGGCCCGGACCGGCCGCCACCTCGAGAAGCTCGTCCCCGCCCTCGAGCTCGCACTCGAGTCGTGGGACACGCGCATCCCGACGGGCAAGTTCAACGCGTTCCTCGCCGAGCTCACCGCGGCGCACCCGCACCCGCTGCGCGGCGGCAAGCAGCCCCGCGTGCTGTTCGGCACGCAGGCGTCCTCGCGCCCGCCGACATTCGTGCTGTTCACCACCGGCTTCCTCGACCCCGGCTACCGGCGCTACATCCAGCGCCGCCTGCGTGAGATCTACGGCTTCCAGGGGTCGCCGGTCAACGTCAACATGCGCGTCCGCGAGAAGCGGGCCCGGCTAGAGCCGTCCCCTCACACGCCTCCGGCCCGCCGGGATCCTCGGATCCTGCGGGCCGGAGGCGCTCGTGCGTGCTCAGGCCCCAGTGACGGCGGAGGCGCTCGACGACAGCGGCCACCAGGGCGGCAGGACCTGCGCGAACGCGTCCAGGTAGAGATCCGGGTCTCGAGGATCCGGCAGGCGCAGCCACTCCTCCATCAGCGCGGCGGAACCGGCCGAGATGTAGGCGGCGGCACCACCGGGGAGGAAGCCCTCCTGGGGACCGTGACCGCACCGCTCGCGACCGCGTCGTTGACGGATCGGCGGAAGTGGCCGGCCAGCATGACGCGCAGGCCCGAGTCTCCTCCGGCGTCGTCGAAGGCGCCGAGGTAGAGAGAGCGGTGCCGCTCGAGGTGGTCCAGGATCCGCACCGTCGCCTCGCTGTTGGACGCATCCGCGGGATCGCCCTCGCCCAGGCGCGCCAGGTAGTCCACCCGGATCACGTCGAGCTCGATCGAGAGCGCCGCGGTGAGGAGCTCGGCGGCGGAGGCCGCGTGCGCGTAGAAGGTGGAGCGGTTCACTCCGGCGCGGTCGGTGATGTCCGAGACCGTGAGGCCCGAGACGGCGCGCTCGGTGGCGAGATCGATGATCGCCCTGTGCAGCGACTCCTGCGATCGTCTCTGCCGCGCGTCCATGCCGCCTCCCGTGCTGTCCGCCCCGCCACCGGTGATTCCGGGGCGCGGGCGCTCAGCGATTCTACGCAGGCGCGGACATGGCTCGTTTTCACTTCCGGGCCTGCGACCCGCTAAGATAGTCGAGTTGCACGGGCCACGAACCCGGACTGCCACGGGCTGTGGCGCAGCTTGGTAGCGCACTTGACTGGGGGTCAAGGGGTCGCAGGTTCAAATCCTGTCAGCCCGACAGAAAAACCCTGATGAGGAGCTCTTCTCATCAGGGTTTTGCTGTTTCCGGAGGCCACTTTTGGTCCCCCTCGACCTTTTGGCGGAGTTGGGCTGTGGACAACAGAAACCGCTGCCATGCCCTTCCTATGGATAAGGGGTTCAAAAGGGGACCAGAACTGCTCCCTGCCGATATGTGGGCATCTGATAAGGCATCAGAGGCCTCAGCATTGACGCTGCCTCGTGAGGCCTGGCGCTTTTGTCCGGAGGGGAGAGGAACGCTTCGGCCTGCTCCGCCGCGGAGGCAAGGTGCCGGTCATCGGGGTGCACGTACCCGCGGGGCGTTTCCATAGATGCGTGCCCAAGGTTCTCTTGAAGCACGTGCAGCGGCACGCCAGCGTCGGCCATCCATGTCGCCCGTGTGGCGGAGTCCGTGACGAGTTAGATCGGGCAAGCCAAGCCGCGCGACGATCGTGTCCCAATTGGTGGCATCCCGGGCAGTCGCCGTGGTGAGCACACCGCCCTCGGGCCCGACGAGGAGTTGGTCTTCGGGAGCTTTCCCCTCGGCCAAGTGCTCGAGTACGGGCCGGAGGGGTTCGAGAACAGGTAGGCGGCACATCACGCCGTGCGCACGTCTTCTCGGTGTCAAGATGGCTTTATGACACTTAGCGCGAACGACTCTCGTGTGGTCGCCGTTGCTCTCGGCTCTCTGTTCCCCGGTGACGGCGGGAAGCCAGTAGGCGACACCGATCGGAAGCAGTTCAAAGTGTCGTCGGACTGGCAGCTTCTTGCGGCTCGAGCACAGTTTGCCGAACCGCGAGGCGTTCTTGCCGGCATGCCCCACGGGTACATGGCGGAGATGCTGGGACGCGCTGCCGCCGCAGGGGAACAGCTCGGGCTGGCGCTCACAGCGGTCAGAGACGCGGAAGTCTGGCAGGACATCACGCCCGAGCCGAAGCAAGAGAACCGGAGGACCTTGGCGGGCCGAGCACTTGCAGAAGCCTCGGGTCTTTGGTCGATCAGCACCGGCCACGCGGCCGTGAACGTGGTTGCGCGCGTCGTGCGAGCGCACCACGACACGACATACTTGGACAAGGCGCTGCGGTGGAACGGTCCGCCCAAACCCTTCGTCGAGAGCCGGGATTCCAACCTCTCGCTCAACGCGGAAACCGTTAAAGCTCTTGCACGAGCAGCAAGGGAATCTGTTGAGCTGCCGCTTACCGCGCTCGTCGCTCCTTTGCGTGGCTGTAGTCGCAGACCCCGACTGGGGTGCACTAGCGGCACGCCGCGACGTGGGCTATCACCGTTGGCGACCCCAAAGCATCGAAGGCGGCGCGCTCACCTCAAACCCCTGGGTCGAGACAGGCGAACGCACAATGTCATTGAGTGTCGGGATCACGACCGGCCACGTGCCTCCGACCCTCGAAAGTCTCGTGCAAGAATCTCGAGCCGGATTTGACGCACTCTCCGCCGCAATGCGCGAGGTGTTCGACGCACTGCCTGCAGCAATGATCAGCGCGAACATCGGCATATGGAAAGTCGAGTAGTGTCTCGCCGCGACTGGTTTTAGGGGTTTCCGAGGTAGCGAGCATCCGTCCGGAAGACATCGGGCTCCGCATGGTGTAGCTGGTGCTGGACGACGACGGAGCGTTGATCCACCACAGCCCTTGTCCGGTTCCGAGGCCGGGGAGGAGCTTCTGTTCCGTGCCGGTGAGCCCGAGGGCCGCCGCGGTGGCGACCGAGCTGGTCGGCCTCTTGCCAGTAGATAGTCCGCGTTTTCGCATTCGCCAGCAGCGAGTTGGTGAGGGATCGCATGGCGGAGCCCTTGGTCGCCGCGACGTTGTCGAGGTCGGTGAGCTTGTGCGCAATCGCGTAATGCCGTGCCAGCCGCCACTGCGCATCCATGCGTTTCAGGAGCGCGGGGTAGGCTAGGAGTCGCCAGGCTTCGTCGTAGATCACCCACCGGTGCCCGCCGTTGAGGTCCATCAGCGCCACGTCCATCCACACGCTGGAACAGGTCATCAGCACCGAGATCAGCGTGGAGTTCTCCGCCACCCGCGTCAGGTCGAGACTGATCATCGGTAATGATGGGTCGAACCGCACTGTCGATGGCCCGTCGAACAGACCGGCGAGATTGCCGGCGACAAGGCGGCGCAGTGCGTGGCCGACGAGTCGTCCGTCTTCTGCGAGTCGCCCGTCGGTGTTGCTGGCCGGACCGGGGTCGAGGATGTGGTCGACGACCATGGCCAGGATCGGCACCTCCGATGACTGGACGCCATCTTGTAGGGCGAGGTCGATGGCGGTGCCGCTAGCTGAACGGCGCGGCCAGACGGCGAGTGGTGCGTCATGGGCGTGCGCCGCAGTCTCTCGTACCCGTAAAATGACGTTTGGGGGCATTGTCGTGGCGTGTCGCGACACCCAACAGTATCGGTCGTGTTCTCCTGGAGGTGAACGCTTAGGGTCGGCAAGGAGTCGTGACGCGTGGCAACGTACGCAGTGAAGCTGGAGCGTTCTGTCCCGCTAATCCTGCCCCGGCACCTCGACGCTCCTGAGGACGAAGATTTCGTCGAGTGGTGCGCCGCCGAGAAGATTTCAGGACGCCCTCGCGATAGACCTGTTCTCAGGAGCTGGAGGGCTTGGCGCTGGCGTCGAGGCAGCCGGGTGGACCGTAGTGGCGGCGGTTGACCATGACACAGCAGCTCTAGAGACGCACCGTGCCAACTTCCGCGGACGAGCGCTAGAAGTCGATATGTCCGACTCAATGCAGGTCGCCGTCCTTATCGAGGAGTTGCGTCCTCTCGGCATTGATCTCGTCGCAGGCGGGCCGCCGTGCCAGCCGTTCAGCAGGGCCGGTCGCGCGAAGATCCGTTCACTCGTCAACGAAGGAACGCGCGACGCGGTTGACGCGCGCAAGGAGCTTCTGGCGTTCGTTCATCGACGTGGTGCTCGCGCTTCGGCCTCGTGCCGTCCTCATGGAGAACGTGCCTGACATGGCTATCGGAGACGATCTCAAAGTCATTCGAGAAATTGCGGGCATCCTCGAAGACGAGGGCTATACCGTCGACTACAGACTCCTTGACGCGTGGAGACACGGCGTCCCCCAGCATCGCAAGCGATTCATCCTCCAAGCACGGAACGACGGAGCTCTGCCAGTATGGCCGAGCCTGAAGGACGATCCGCCGTCTGGTCCGCGACGCGATCGAGGATCCGCCCTCGCTGAATAACACCACCGGGGGCCGAGAACTGCCCTACCTGAGTGCACCCACACGGGCACTCGCGAAAGAGCTACGCGGTTCATCAAGCCCAGGCGTCATTTACGACCACATGACCCGTCCAGTGCGCGACGACGACCGCGAGGCATTTGAGCTGATGACCTCGTCGACCTCTACTCCGATCTCCCCGACCGTCTCAAGCGATACCGCTCCGATACCTTCAACGACAAATACAAACGGCTCGACTGGGACGACCTCAGCCGGACCATCACCGCGCACATCGCCAAGGACGGGTACTGGTACATCCACCCGGGAGAGCACCGCACCCTCACTGTCCGCGAGGCCGCGCGCATTCAGACGTTCCCCGACAGCTTCCGGTTCTTCGGAACTCGAAGCGACGCATTTCGCCAGATCGGAAACGCAGTCCCTCCGATTCTTGGCCGCGTCGTTGCTCAAGCGATCCTGCCACTCAGCGAGCCCGGACACGAGCCCGCGCCGCTGCCAGCGATGCGAGCTCACCTCACCCAATGGGCGCTCCGGCAGCGGCGGGCGACATGGTGGCTGTATCCCGGTCCAGATATGACCGCTGCCGCAGCCGCTATCGGCGCCTTGCTCGACGTGCATCGGCTGCCCTTTGCCTCAGCATTCGTCTCATGGAGCCGGTCCGGAGGGATTCAGGATCTGACGGCAAGATCCCTTCAACACATCGATATTCAGAATCTCAGCAAAACAAGGAAGCAATCCGTTCGAGACCTCCGCGAGATCTTGCGCAACGAGGAATCAGTCGACTCGACTCACTTCTGGCGACGCTGCTTGGTGCCGCCCAGCGCAAGGTCTTTGCACTCTTGCGTGGCGGTAACGAGCTGCTCGTAAACGAGCACATCGGCAAAGTTGTCACCCTCACTCATGGGCCTGCCGGAGGCGCAGACCGGACTGCACACCGACATTAAGGTTGCCTTGGCCCAATTGGTGTCCACCGGACCCGAAGCCGCACTGCGGATGAGCGCCATACGAGCGATCACAGTCTCCGAGGCGCGGGCGCACATCATGAGTCCTCTCGGTGCGGACCTTGAGAACTTGGGGATAGAGGAAGCGTCATGACCGATGAGATCGTAACCCGGCAACACGACCCAGCTACTCCGACCGGTTTTGGCGCGCTGAGACCACGAGCAACGTCTGCTGCGCACGCTGGGTAACGATCTCATCAGTAGTGACACAAGCTGCGCTCATCGAACTGGTCAAGAACTGCTACGACGCCGACGCAACTACTGCCATCATTCGCTTTCACGGACCTCTGGAAGAAGGCACCGGCAAGATCGAGGTTTGGGACGACGGGCACGGGATGGACGTTCCCCACTCTTCAGCGTTCGTGGCTCGACATCGCTACCGACACCAAAAAGCGCAAGCCCAAAAGTGACGGCGGACGACGCGTTCTCGGCGAGAAAGGCATCGGTCGGTTGGCCGCTGCAAGGCTCGGCAGCGAGCTGATGCTCGTGACCAGGATGGCGGACGCCATCGAGGTGAAGCTCCTCATCGACTGGACCCAGTTCGACCGCGACGACGCCTACCTTGATGAGATCGAAGTGGCGTGGGAGCTGGGCGACCCAGACCTCTTTTCTGAAAACGGCTCGGCCAACGAAGTCTTCTCCGACTCCGACAGCGAGACGCGGCAACGCGGACACGGAACCTTGCTGCAAATCGACAAGCTGACGCGCCGATGGACGGAGGAGGACTTCGTCGAACTTCGCACCGCGCTCACGCGATTGATCCGTCCCCGACCAGTCGCCAATACCGCGAACGAAGCGTCAATCACCGACGGTCCAGAACCCGCGACCCCTGAATTCCAGATCCTCATTGAACTTCTAGCGGTGCCAGAAGGACTGCAGGGTTCGCTGGTCCAGTAGACACCTCAGCAGATCTCCAGACACCCCATTATCGACTTAGCGGGTCCGTCGACAAGAACGGTTCAGCAAGCCTTCGTTACGTACAGCAGACCCCTCCGATCGACGAAGATCTCGGCACAAAACTGTTGTGGAACAACGACAAACGCGCGCCGAACGCCGGGCTCTTCGACTTCGAGATCAACGTATGGGATCGAGATAAAGACGCCATTCAGCGGACGCTTGAAGCGGCGAGTCCGAGTGGGCCAACGCCGACCTCAAAGGATTTGAAGGGGTTTCGCGAAACACTCGACGTTGTCGCGGGCGTCAGCATTTACAGGGACGGCTTCCGGGTACTGCCTTTCGGAGAGAGCGGTGACGACTGGCTAGGCCTAGACCTTCGACGCGTCCAAAGTCCTACCCGTAGGCTCTCCAACAATCAGATCATCGGCCACATCTTCATCGGAGCTGACAGCAATGAGGGTCTGAAAGACCAGTCGAACCGCGAGGGTTTTCTCGCAGGGCCGTCCTATTCAGACCTTCAGGCATTGGTCCGAGCTTCATTGAACGAGCTAGAGACCCGTCGATACACGGCACGACATCCCGATAAAGCGCCAACCGAGAAGAAGGGCGGGCTGTTCGAGAGGTTCGACCTTGGCGAGATACGCAGCGCACTCGCCGCGAGCTACCCTGGTGACACCCGACTCATCGGCCTGCTTGACGAGAAGAACCGCGACATCCAGCAAGGGGTAACCGAGGTTCAGCACGTCCTGTCGCGATACTCGCGTCTCGCCACGCTGGGATCACTGGTCGACCGTGTCCTTCACGACGGGCGAACAGTTGTTACGAGACTTAAGAACATTTCGCGTTTTGGGTCGCGCGATCTGGCGAAAGCATCTCTATCCGTGGATGAGAAAATCACGATCGCAGGGGATTCGATGGAGCAGACGGCTGTTCAAGCGCAGGTGCTCTCATCGCTCTTCAACCAAATTGAACCCTTCGGAGGACGCAAGCGCGAGTCGACCAAAGGAGATCCGCGTCAGCGATCTTATTCAGAAGGCAATCGCAATAATGCAGGTTGGGGCTGACGACAGTGGCGTGACCCTTGAAGCAGGTGAAACCGACGTCGTGACTCGTCTTGATGAAGCCGAGGTTCTAACGGTCCTGGTCAACCTCATTCAGAACGCGATCTATTGGGCCGCCACTCAGCCGAAGGACGCTTCGCGAAAAGTGCTTGTTGATGCGAGAAGCAACCCTGATGAGTCGTTGACGTTCGCAGTCAGCGACTCGGGACCGGGCGTTCCAGAGGGCATTCGGGGGCACGATCTTTGATCCATACTTCTCAAGCAAGCCCGAGGGAGTTGGCCTTGGTCTGAGCATTGTGGGCAACCTCGTTGAGGACATATACGAAGGCGAGCTCATCTTGGTAGACGAGGGACCGCTTGACGGTGCGACGTTTGAAGCGACTTTCAAGAGGCGGGCACAATGAGGGAGAAGGTTAGAGGTCCTCATCATTGAGGACAAGGCAGATCTCGCAGCAGATGCCAAGCGAGAAATTGAGGACGCCTTCGCCGAAAGCCCGGAGATCGAAGTGGAAGTTTCTGTCGAGACTGACTTCGATGATGGTTTTGCCAAGGTCAGCCGTGGCGAAAGGTGACGTGGTCGTCCTAGATGTCCGTCGCGATGCGTCCGATACCGTAACTGAGGATGAAACCGCCGGTCACGCTGTCTACCTTGAGATCAAAGAGGCCCGGTTCGCACCCGTCGTGTTCTGGACGGCGTTGCCCGGCAAGGTCGCCCACGAGGAAATGCTACCTCTGGTAACGGTGGTGGATAAAGAAGAGACCGAGAAGCTCCCTGCGGCGATCCGTGCGGCCGTTGAAAGCGGGGCCGTCATCACGATCAGCGGTATCGAGAAGCATGTTGCAACCGTCCTGCGGGCGCACATGTGGACGGAACTGGCCCCAAACTGGGCTGAGTATATTGAGGACGGTGACTCCTCAGATATTGCGCAAGTCCTCATAAGTCGCCTTGCGCGCGTACTCGTTGACGACCAAGAGCAGTCCTTCACCTCTCATCCCAGTCACCGCTACGTGTATCCACCGACTTCGGCCGTCCGCTCTCTGGAGACATTATGCGGGCGTCCGATCAGACATGGTGGGTGGCGCTGACTCCGGCATGTGATTTCGCTCAGCGCAAGGTCGGGTTTGTCCTCTTGGCGCAAGCGACCTTGCTTGAAAAACACTCCAAATACCTAGAGTGGAAGAACGAATTCACAGCCGAGAAGAATAAGGGCAAGGCAGAGCAAAACCGAGGTAAAGGCGAGTGGTCTAGTCTTCCGGCAGGACGTACTGGCGTCCACCCGAGGGCGATACCACTACTTGCCGAGGTTTCGAGATATCCCAGATCTTGTGATCGACCTTGAGGATGTACGTGCTGAAAAGCCTCGACGATCTCGCCTCCTACGAGCCGATCGCGTCCCTTGGTAGCCCCTTCGCAGAGTCGCTACTAATCCAGCACAGTCAGCATCGCGGACGTATTGGAGTTCCAGATTTTGATGTCGACGTCCTAAAGCGCGCCTTGCGGCAGAGGCATCGGGGTCTGCGAAGCCGTGACGGCGTGTACAAGACACTTGCGCTGGGGGACCAAAGGGGACCAGAAGCATGCAAACCATGCATCGCGCGACGTGTTCTGAATGATCTGATCTGCGGCACTAAGCGGTTTTTGGTGACTGTCGAGCCGTTTGGGCGACTGGGGGTCAAGGGGTCGCAGGTTCAAATCCTGTCAGCCCGACAGCAAGCCCCGGTGGAGAAGCCTCTTCCACCAGGGCTTCGTTGTTTCCAGGGGGTCTTCTTGCACGGGGTGCGGAGCGTAATCCGTTCTCGCCGGACGGCTACGCGTTCCGCGGCCATGCGAGACACGCAGAGCGACGGCCGGGAGCGGTGTGCGGGCGCTGACGGCGCTTCGCGGTGCTCCCGACCGACGTTCTGTGCGCGCTCTACTCGGCGGCGACGCGGATGAGGATCTTGCCGGTGGTGCCGGCCTCGACGGCGTCGTGGGCGGCGGCGGTCTCCTCGAGCGGGAACCACGTCAGGGGGAGTCCTGCGGCCTCTCCCACCGGGAGCGCTCCGTCGCGGAGGGCCGCGGTGATGTCCTCGGCGGCCGCCTGCAGGGGCTCCGGACCGACGGTGTAGAGCAGGAGGCCCTGCCAGCGGGCGTTCTTGGCGAAGCTGGGGACGATCGGGATCGTGAACTCGTCGCCGTTGTTGTTCGCGTAGTAGCCGATGCTGCCGTGGTTGGCGAGCACCTCCACGTCGAGCGCGGCGTTCTGCGCGGGAGCGACCTCGACGATGTGCTGCACGCCGTCGGGGAGCCAGCTCGCGGATGCGGTCGGCGAGGGCGTCGTCGGGGTACTGCAGCACGTGCTGCGCGCCGGCGGCGGAGGCGAGCTCGGCCTTCACGTCGCTGCTCACGGTGGCGATGACGGTGGCGCCGGCCCAGACCGCGAGCTGGATCGCGGCGTGGCCAACCGCTCCCGCCGCCGCCCTGGACGAGGACGGTGCGGCCGGCGAGAGCGCCGCGGAAGAGGCGGGTCGGGCCCTGCTCGTGGACGGTGAGGGCGCGGTGCGCGGTCATCGCCGGGACGCCGAGGCTGGCGGCGATGTCGAAGCCGATGCCCTCGGGCAGGCGGACGACGCGCTCGGCGGGGAGAACCGTGTACTCCTGCGCGCTGCCGGTGGGGCGCTGGTGGGCGGCGAGGAAGAACCAGACGCGGTCGCCTGCAGCGAGACCGCCCACCTCCGGAGCCGACGGCGTCGATGACGCCCGCGCCGTCCTGGTTCGGGACGACCTCGTCGAAGGCGAGATCGCCCTGGGCGCGGGCCTTCCAGTCGGTGGGATTCACTCCGGAGGCGACGACGCGAACGCGGACCTCGCCCTCCGCGGGCGCAACGGGCTCGCGGTCGACGAGGGACAGGACGGAGGAGGCGCCGGTGGCGCTGTAGACGATCGCTCTCATACCGAGTGCAAGGGCTCTGGGGAGCGCGGCATTCCCGCCGGTCGCGGGGCCTGTGCGATCGGGTCCTCCCGGGCTACCCTTCCGCCATGAGCAGGATCTTCCGCACCGCCGTCGCCGACGTCCATCCGCACTACGTGGCCAAGGTGGAGAAGAAGGGGCGCAGCGTCGAGGAGCTGCACGAGGTGATCCGCTGGCTGACCGGGTTCGAGGAGGCCGAGCTGCAGCGGCATCTGGCCGAGCGCACGACGTTCGAGGATTTCTTCGCGGCCGCACGCCTCCACCCGAACGCTCCGCTGATCACCGGGGTGATCTGCGGGATCCGGTGGAGGACGTCGAGGACCCGCTCATGCAGAGGATCCGCTACCTCGACAAGCTCGTGGACGAGCTGGCCAGGGGGAAGGCGATGGAGAAGGTGCTCCGACCGACCCCGGTGCCCGCGTCCTGGAGGACTACTTCGCGATCTTCGCGCGGCTGCGAGGTAGGCGAAGTAGATGGCGAAGCCGATCGCGAGCCAGACCAGGAAGCGCAGCCACGTCTCGATCGAGAGGTTGAGCATCAGGTAGGTGCAGATGAGCGCCGACAGGCCGGGCAGCCAGGGATTCAGCGGCACACGGAAGCCGCGCTTGGAGATCCGGCCGCGTGCGGCGCAGGACGATCACCCCGACCGAGACGAGGACGAACGCCGACAGCGTGCCGATGTTCACCATCTCCTCGAGGACGCCGATCGGCGTCAGCCCGGCGAGCAGGGCGACGACGACGGTGACGACGAGCGAGGTGACCCAGGGGGTGCGCAGGCGCGGGTGCACCGTCGCGAGGCGCTGGGGCAGCAGGCCGTCGCGGGACATCGCGAAGATGATCCGCGTCGCGCCGATCAGCAGGGTGAGCACGACGGTGGTGAGCCCCGCGACGGCACCGGCCGAGATGACCGTCGCCATCCAGGTCTGGCCGTGGTACGCGAAGGCGTTCGCGAGAGCGGCGGAGGGGTCGAGCTCGCGGTAGGGGACCATGCCGGTCACGACGAGGGCGACCGCGCAGTAGAGGACGGTGCAGATCGCGAGCGAGGCGATGATGCCGATGGGCATGTCGCGCTGCGGGTTCTTCGTCTCCTCGGCGGTCGTCGCGACGACGTCGAAGCCGATGTAGGCGAAGAAGACGAGGGAGGCGCCGGCGATGATGCCGCCGACTCCGAACGTGGCGGGCTCGATGCCGGAGAGGAACTGCAGCAGGGGCTGCGTGAGACCGGAGGCGGACTCCGTCGGGGCGGCCGGCGGGATGAAGGGGGAGTAGTTGGCCGTGTTGATGAACTGGATGCCCGCGATGATGACGAACAGGACGATGAAGAGCTTCACCGCGACGAGCACCATGTTGACGCGGAGGGACTCCTTGATGCCGAACGTCATGAGCCCGCCCAGCACGAGCACCAGGAGGATCGCGGGCACGTCGACGACTCCGCCGTACGAGATCGCCGGGGGCAGGACGATGCCGAGCTGTGCGAGGAAGGAGCCGAGGTAGGCGCTCCAGCCCTGGGCGACCACGCTCGCCCCGAGGAACAGCTCGAGGATCAGGTCCCAGCCGATGATCCAGGCGAAGAGCTCGCCGAGGGACGCGTACGCGAGAACGTGTAGGCGGAGCCCGACACCGGCACAGTGGAGGCGAACTCGGCGTAGCACATGGCGGCGAGGGCGCAGGCGAAGGCGGCGACGACGAAACTCAGCACGATCGCCGGGCCCGCGATGTCGTGCGCGGCGCGGCCGGTGAGGGTGAAGATGCCGGCGCCGATCACGACGCCGACGCCGAAGACGGTGAGGTCGAGGGCCGACAGCGACTTCCTTGAGGCGGAACTCGGGCTCGTCGGTGTCGGAGATCGACTGCTCGACGGATTTGGTGCGGAGGAGGCTCACGGTGGTTCTCTCTGGTGGGGCGGGAGGCGCGGAGGCCACCCTGGAGGATAGTCCCGCGTCTCGCCCCGCCGCAGCCGAGCGGCCGGGAGGCGAGGACGACCGCGGTGCACCCTCCGCGACTCGCACGCCCTGGTCAGCGCCGAGCTCGTCCGGCGCTCCTGGTCGTGGCGTCGCCCTCCGGCGCCGGATCACCAGGACCACCGCTGCGACGAGCGCGGCGACGACGAGCCAGGGCAGCAGGAATCCGATCCCGATGAGTGCGGCGTTGCCGGCCGCGACGAGCCCGCTCCAGCCCGTCGGCGAGGCCGTCGAGGAAGCCTGCAGGATTCGCGGACGTGACGGCCTCCTCGGGGAGGACGGTGACGGTCAGGGAGGCGAGCGCCAGCCCGGCTCTCGAGAGCGGTGAGCTGCTGCTGGATCGACTCGAGCTCGCCCTGCCGCTCGGTGAGGCGCGGATTCGGCGGCCAGCAGATCGGCGAGGCTGCCCGCCTGCGCGATGAGCTGGGTGAGGCGGTCGACCGAGGCGCTCGCCGCCTCCGAGCGGGCGCGGAGATCGACGGCCTCGAGCGTGACGTCCTGCTGGTCGAGGGTCGATGCCGTGACGGCGCCCAGCGAGTCGAGGAGTCGCGCGCCTCGGCGAGGCGATCGGAGGGGATGCGGATCGTGATCGAGCCGGCGCCGTCGGGCAGCGGCGTCGGGTAGGCGAGGCCGCCGGATCCGTCGTCCCCCGCGACGCCCTCCGCCTCGGTCGCCCCCAGGTCGACCCGGTCGGACGTGCTCGAGCGTTCGACGTACCCTCCGAGCGCCGAGGCGCTCGCGGAGAGCGTGCGGATCGCCTCGTCGACGGAACCCGCTCGCAGAGTGGCCGCGGCGGTCGACACGATCTCGCGTGAGGTCGCCTCCGCCGCACCGTCCGCGGGAGGGCCGTCCGCCGCGCCCGGGACGAAGGGTGCCGACTGCTCGCTCCCTCCTGCGCCGGAGTCGCCGTTCGCGCCGCCCGAGCCGTCCCCGGCGGGTTGCGGAGCGATCGCGGCGGAGTCGGACGCGCCGCTGGTGATGCCGTTCACGCTGACGAGGGGCCGACCACCACGGCGAGCGCCAGGATGCCCGCGGCGACTCCTGTGAGGGCGACAGCCCTGCGTCGGCGGAGTGCACGGGCCTGCCGCTGCGCGGCGAGGGCGCGGAACAGGCGGGTCTCGATCGCGGAGACGCGCTCGTCGTCGAGGGTCGGGAGGAGGACGGGGACTCGGTCATGGCTGCTCTGCTCCTCGGAAATCGTCGACCACGAGGCGGAGCCTGCGGCGGACCCTCGACAGGCGGTTGCGGACGGTGGCGTGGGTGACGCCCAGTTCACGGGCCGCCTCCTCGTAGCCGCGGCCCTCGGTGGCGCACAGGCGGAAGACAGCGCGATCGAGCTCGGAGAGCCCCTCCGTCTCACGGAGGACCGCCTCGGTCAGGGCGGCGATGACGATCTGCTGCTCGAGGATCGTGCGGGGAGGCGACCTCCTCATCGGTCTGGACCGTGCGCTCGCGCTCGCGCCGGACGGCCCTCATCCGGTTCGCCGCCTGGTACCGGCAGATGGTGACGAGCCACGGGAGGAGCGAGTCGCTGGCCAGCTCGAGGACCCTCGAGCTTGCTCCAGGCGAGGACGAAGGTCTCCTGCACGACCTCCTCGGCATTACCTGGGTCGCGCAGGATGCCGTGCGCGATCCAGTAGACCGGGCGGACGTACGCCCGGTAGAGCGTGCGGAAGGCAGCCTCACTGCCCGCCGCCGCCCGGCGGACGAGCTCGGCGTCCGTCGTCTCGTCGGTGATCATCGCGCCTCCCCTCGTCCGCTCTCACTGTGACAGTGTCGGCAGGAGGCGGATCGTCTCGGTTCCGCGTCGATCCCGTGACCGGAGGAGACCGGACGGCCGGATTCAGCCGGGGACGACGATCTGCTGCAGGGACCAGGTGTTGCCGTCCGGGTCGGCGAAGTGCACGAACTCGCCCCACGGCTGCGAGTCGATCTCCGATACGTCGGCTCCTCGGGAGAGGAGCTCCTCGCGGGCGGTGACCGCATCGGCGACGACCATCTGGAGTCCCTTCTGGGAGCCCGGCACCATGTCGGTGATTCCGGAGGCCGAGGACGACGGAGCAGGCCGAGCCCGGCGGAGTGAGCTGCACGAATCGCAGACCGTCGTGGACGACGACGTCGTGATCGGCGACGAAGCCGATGACGCGGGTGTAGAAGTCCTTCGCGCGATCGACGTCCGTGACCGGCACGGGGACGAGCTCGAGCTTCATCTCGATCATCTGACTCCCTCTCTCTGTGCTCCGACGGGGCGACGGAGCTGCGGATGAGGGCAGGCTACGGCGCGGACGGGAGAGTGCACCAGTGCGCAGAGGCAGCGAGCCGCGCGGTGGTTCCGGCTCGCAGCCGTGCTCCTCCACAGGCGAGCGGGCGCGGCAGGTCTCCACCGGATCCCACCTCACGCGTCCGCGCCCGTCGCGGACCGACGACGCTGTCCGCCATGCCTCCTCCTCGATCGCACCTCCGACCGTTCCCGTCCATCCGACCCCGACCTGCTGCGCGAGGTCGAGGCTTCGTCCGTGCGAAGGGCTTCGCCGACCTGCTCTCCGTCGTCCCGTCGCTCCTGGGCGTCCTCCCGCAGGAGTCCCTGGTGGTCGTCCCGTTCCTCGGGCGCCGCACCGTCGGCGGCTTCCGCCTCCCGCTCGCCGCGGAGCTGCGTCCGTCGGACGTCGACGCCCTCGCAGAGGGTGCGGTCGCCTCGCTGGCGGCGGTCCCCGAGGCGGACGGAGTCCTCGCCGTCGTCTACACCGATCGGAGCTTCGACGCGGAGGCGGGCATCCCGCTCCCGCAGCTGGGCCGGGCCCTCGTCGAGCGTCCCGAGCGCACCGACCTCGGGATCGTGGGGGTGGCGTGCGTGGCGTCCGACGGCTGGGGCAGGTACACGCTCCCCTCGGAGCGGCGGACTCCGCGTCCTCTCGCCGGGATCGAGGACAGCGAGTCCGGCCTCTTCTCGCGAGCGGTGGCGGACGAGCCGCTGGACGTGTCGGCGCTCGCCGTGCTCCCGGTGGTCGAGGAGGACGACCGCCGCGTCGTCGAGGCGGTGCTCGCGACGCCGCCGGGAGGGATGCTCGAGGACCCGACCGCTGTCGTCGAGCGATGGGCTGCAGGGGCCGTCTGGTCGCGCGGAGGGAGGGGCGGGTCCTCCAGCTCCTGCAGTCCCCGCCACTGCGCGACCAGCCGACGCTGCAGATCGCGCTCGGCCCTCACCGTGCGCGGTCGTCGTTCCTCCGCGTGGTCCGCCAGCAGGCGGAGCAGGAGTTCACCGGCGAGACGATGGACGAGATCATCGCGAGGGAGGCGGCGATCGGGCGCACCGATGCGAGGGACGTCGCCGACGCCGAGCTGCTGATGGGAGAGGGGCCTCGGGCCGGATCGCGGACGACTCGAGCGGGCGACGACCGCGCTGGCGCGGACAGCCGCGCTCGCTCCTCCCGGGGCGCGCGTGCCGGTCCTGACCGTGCTGGCCTGGTGCTGGTGGGCGCGCGGCGTCGGCTCCCTCGCCGCACTGCATCTCGGCGAGGCGCGGAGGCTCGATCCCGCGTACTCGATGGCGCAGCTCTACGAGTCGCTGTTCGCCGCCCGCCACGTGCCCGGCTGGGTCCTCGACGGCACCTCGCGGAGGCTGCTGGCGGCCGCGGAGCGCCGCTGATGTCCGGGGTGGCGGGACGATTCAGGGGAGAGGGGAGCGCGCGACCCGGGCCGCGAGGTCCGGCTCGTCGGATCCGGGCCGGCAGGTCTTCCCTTCCCGCTGACCCGAGGAGTAACGTGCAACCAAATGGTTGTAGATGTGGAAGACGACGAGCGGATCGACCGGGTAGTCCCGAAGCGCTCGCCGACGCCACCCGGCGCGACATCGTCGCCCGGGTGTTGCAGAGCGAGCAGTCGGTCTCGGTGCTGGCGTCGGAGTACGCGATGTCGTTCGCCGCGGTGCAGAAGCACGTCGCGGTGCTCGAGCGCGCGTCGCTCGTGCGCAAGCGACGCAGCGGACGGGAGCAGCTCGTGAGCGGAGAGGTCGAGGCGCTGCAGCGGGCAGCGCGACTCCTCGACGCCTACGAGGAGCTCTGGCGCGGACGCATCGACCGCATCACCGGCCTCCTCGCCGAGGAGGGCGGCAGCCGACCGCAGAACCGAGGAGAGGGAGCGCACGATGACCGTGCTGGAGTCCGTCAAGGACGTCGAGAACCTGACCATGACCATCACCGCGGAGTTCGACGCGGGGATCGACCGCGTCTGGCGCATTCTGGGTCGAGCCGCGACTGCTCGAGCGGTGGTGGGGGCCGCCGACCTGGCCGGCGACCTTCGAGCGGCATGAGGCTGTTCCGGGGAGCCGCAGCAGCTACTACATGACCGGCCCCGATGGGGAGAAGGCCCGGGGATGGTGGCTCGTGACCGCGGTGGAGGAGCCCGCGCGCTTCGAGTTCGACGACGGCTTCGCCGACGACGACGGGAACCCGGTGGACGAGCACGGCACGACTCACGCCGTCGTCACCCTCGAGGAGGCTGCCGGGCGTACCCGGATGGTCGTCCGCTCGGCCTTCGAGTCGGTGGAGCAGCTCGAGCAGATGGTCCAGATGGGCATGGAGGAGGGGATGCGCCAGGCGATGGGCCAGATCGACGCGCTCCTCACGGAGTGAGGGCTCAGTCGGTCAGGGCGGCGGCGTACGCGGCGACGGACCGTCGATAGCGGGGCAGGGTGGGGGTGAGGGCCTCGAGAGCGGTGCGCAGCGCCTCGGCGGGGCGTCCCGCGCTGTGCAGCGCGCAGAGCGAGGAAGACCTCGCGAGCCGCTCCGACGGAGGGGTGTGGGTCCGCCGCGCGCAGCAGGGCGCGACGGCCTCTTCGTGCCGACCGAGGTTCCGAAGGGTGGAGGCGTACTGGATGCTCAGCTGCGCCCGGCGCTCCTCGTCGAGACCGAGCTCCAGCGCCCGCTCGTACTCGGCGGCGGCCTCGGTCTCGTGAACGGCGCTGTCGAGCGCACCGCCCAGCTCGAATCGGCCTCGACCGCCGTCGCCCGGGTAGCTCGCGGCGAGCACGCGCATCCGCTCGACGACGTCGTCGCCCTCCTCCTGCAGACGGTCCGCCGCCCGCTGCCAGGCGTCGAGGTCCTCGGCGGCGGGACGGGGCGGATGGTCGGCGGGGCGGGGCGAGTCGGTCACGAGGCGAGGCCAGCGGGAGAGGCCGACGGGCGAGGGCCGACGTGGTCCCGGAGGCTCGAGCACGCCGTTCACGACGCGGGGATCGAGCCTCCGGAACCCGGAGCGACGGTGTCAGGCGGTGCCGTCGGCGGCGGAGGTGGGGGAGTCGGGGCTGGTCGACGCGGAGGAGTCGGCCGTGGTGGGCGCGGGCGCGCCGGCGCCCGCCGAGCGGCGACCCGCCTCGACGGCGGCGGTCGAGGCGGCGGCGCCGGCGACGAGCGCGAGCAGCGCCCATCCGGCGCCCCACTTCGACCTTGCCGACCAGGGCGTCGAGCGAGAGCGGACCGGGACCGTCGGCGACGACCGCGGCGGTCGCCGCGACGAGCAGTCCGTTGAACTCCCAGCCTCCCCCCGCGTTCCAGAGGCCGTTGCTCCAGTGCACCTTCCGCACCGCGGTGACCATCGGGCCACGAGACCCGCGGCGGCGAGCGGAGTGACCGCTCCGAGGGCCAGTGCGGCACCGCCGGCGGTCTCGGTGACCGCGGCCGCGAGGGCGTTGCGGCGCGGCGGGTGCATCCCGAGGCTCTGCATCATCTGCGAAGTGCCCTCCAGGCCCGGACCGCCGAACGAGCCGCGGAGCTTCTGCAGTCCGTGTCCGACGAACAGTCCGCCGACGGCGAGACGGAGAACGAGCGAGCCGACCTTCATGGGTGACCTCCTGATGCGAGTGGGAGCGTGCGTGGTAGCGAGAGTCGCCGCTCCCAGCTCCTGGGTCAAGGGGTCGCGGAGGCGCGTCGGGACGCTCCGGGAGACGCCGGACGGCGGAGTCGAGCGGACGCACTGGAGAGAAGGGAATGCGGTCAACCGGTTCGCCTCCTATGATCGAGCTGGATCGACTCGAAGGAGAGCACGCATGACCGGACGCCTCATCGGCAAGAACGCCCTCGTCACCGGAGCCGGCTCCGGCATCGGCCGGGCCGTCGCGGAGCGGTTCGCCCGCGAAGGGGCCCGCGTGGCCTTCACGGACCGGGACCTCGACGCGGCGCGCGACGCGGCCGGCGCCTACCCGGATGCTGTCGCCGTCGCGCTCGACATCTCGGACGAGGCGAGCGTCGAGGCCGCCTTCGCACAGCTCGACGCGGACGGCCGTGCTCCCGACGTCGTCGTCGCGAACGCCGGCGTGCAGCTCTTCGGACAGGACGCGAAGATCGCCGACCTGAGCCCGGAGGCGTGGCGCAGGACGATCGACATCAACCTCACCGGCACCTTCCTGACCGTGAAGCACGCGGTCAGGGCGATGCAGGGCCGCGGCGGCTCGATCGTCCTCCACCGGCAGCCCCACGGGGCTGAACGGCGAGGGCCAGGACTTCACCGCCTACAGCAGCTCCAAGGCCGGCATCCACGGCCTCGGCCGCACGGTCGCCGCCGCCTACGCCGGCGAGGGCATCCGCGTGAACACCGTGGTGCCCGGCTACACCGAGACCCCGCTGGTGACCGCGATCTCGGGGACGCCGAGGCGCGCGCCGCGATCGTCTCGCGGATCCCGATCGGGCGACCGGGCTCGGCCGAGGACGTCGAGGGCATCATGGTCTACCTCGCGAGCGACGAGTCCTCGTACGCCACCGGCGCGCTCTTCCGCGTCGACGGCGGCATGACCACCCTGTGACCATGGGGCCGATCGGCATCCGCCCCGCCGCTCCGACGATCCCGGCCGCGCTGCTGCTCCCGGCCGAGCGCGACGAGCGGGAGGTGCGCTGCGGCTCCATGGACCCTGCGCACCGCCGAGGGTCGACTGGACGAGATCCGCTTCGCAGGGGCGCGGATCCTCCGGGGAGTGCGGTTCGTCGTCCGCGACCGCGACTGGGGGACCTTCGCGACCACGCGCGCCGACCTGAGCGCGAAGGACTCCGGGCTCGTCATCGAGGGGGTGAGCGAGAGCGGTTCCGCCCGCGTCGAGTGGACGCTGAGCGCCCGCTTCGAGGAGTCGGCCCTCCTGCTCTCCCCCGAGGCGCGCGCCGCCACCGCTCTGCTGCGCAACCGGCTCGGTCTCGTCGTCCTGCACGGAGCCGAGGCGGCCGAGAGCCGCTCGAAGGTCCGCCGCACCGACGGCTCCGTCGAGCGGATGCGCTTCCCGACGCGGATCGCCCCGCATCAGCCGGCCCGCGACATCACCGGTCTCGCGTGGGCGGCGAGCGGAGTGGCGGTGACGGCGGCGTTCGACGGCGACGTCTTCGAGATGGAGGACCAGCGCAACTGGACGGACGCGTCGTTCAAGACGTACTCCACTCCGCTGGACCTGCCGTTCCCGGTCGCGGTGGCCGAGGGGGAGGTCGTCCGGCAGAGCGTCCGGATCGAATGCTCCGCGACGCCGACCCCGGCGGAGGACGAGCCGGACGGGCTGCGCCTCGCCCTCGCCGGGCACCTGGTTCCCCGAGATCCTCACGGGGGTGTCGAGCGCACCGTCGGCGGCTCGACCGGCGGAGAGCCGATCGTCGGCGCCGGCCTGCTCGTCGAGTGCGACCCGCGCTGGGCCGGCTGGCGGCGGGCACTCGCCCGCGCCCTCGAGGACGCGCAGGAGCGGAGCATCGACCTCCGGATCGTCGCGGCGGAACCGGACGACGTCGCGCGGGTCCTCGATGCCGTCGGCGACGCTCCGCTCGCCCGCCTCGGCGTCTACGCCGCGCACGGCCACCGCAGCACTCCCGAGCTCCTGGACGCGGCCCGGCGCGCGGTGGGCGGGACGGGCATCGAGGTGCTCGGCGGCGTCCGCTCGCACTTCACCGAGCTCAACCGGGGAGCGCAGGAGCTCGCCGTCGTCGACGCTCCGCTCGCCTTCAGCCTGACCGCCTTCATGCACGACACCTCGGGGCACCAGCTCGTGGAGTCGCTCGGGACCCAGCGCACGGTCGCGCGGGACGCCCTGGCGATCGCCGACGGCCGTCGACTGCGCATCGGCCCGATCACACTCGGGGCGCGGATGAACGCGGTCTCGACGTCGCCGTTCGACCCGGGGGACGCCGACGTCGACGCCCACGGCTACGGCCCGCAGCACCTGCCCGGTGCGACCGACCCGCGGCAGTCCTCGCCGGCGCTCGCCGCGTGGGTCGTGGGGAGCCTCGCCGCTCTGGCGCAGCCCGGCGTCGACTCGCTCGCCTACTTCGAGGAGTGGGGACCCCGCGGGGCATCCGGTACACCGGCGGGCCGGGTGCTGGAGTGGGCCGCCGAGATCGGCGGCGGCGAGGTCGTGACCGTCGACGCGGCTCCGCTCCCGCTGGTGGCGATCGGCGTGCAGCGGGAGGGGAGCAGCTGCTCCTCGTCGGCAACCTCGGCGCCACCGCGATCGAGCCGTCGCGGGACGGCGTGCACGAGTGGCGGCGGTCGCTCGACGGCTCCCGCGGGGACGGCCCGCTCCGGCTGGCTCCCGGCGAGGCCGCCCGCGTCGTGCGGACGGTTCAGCCCAGCGGCGTGTAGGTCGACGCCTCGAGCACGACCGTGCCGTCGGTGCAGACCTCGAGGGCGGCCGGAGCGCTGACCGCCGGATCGAGGTCGTCGACGACCTCGGCGACGATCCGGGCGGACACGGCGGAGGGGCAGCCGTAGGCGCCGGGGGAGTGGCGGACGACGCGGACCTCGGCCCGGCCGGCGGGCTGCAGGGTGAGCAGGCCGCCCGGGTTCGGTCCGACCGCGGCGGCGACCGCGCCGATGCGCACGCCGTCGGCGTCCGTCGGGTAGACGCCCGGGATGCCGGCGAGCGCACAGGGCAGCGACGACGCGTTGGTGAAGACGAGGTCGAACGCACTGGAGCCGGCGCCGGAGGCGTCGGGATCGGGGCGGTACTCGAGCGCGAGGTCGCCCCCGTGGCAGCGCTCGACGGGAGCGGGAGCGGGAGCGGGAGCGGGAGCGGCCGGAGCCGGTGCCTCCGGGACCGACGCCTCGGGAGCGGGCGCTGCGGGGAGGGTGCGATCGGCGAGGCGGTGGGCGCCTCCGGAGTCGGCGTCGCACCGGGCGTCGCCGTCGATGCCGCCGTCGGCGTCGCGCTCGGCACCGCCGTCGGCGACGCGCTCACCGGCCTGGGCAGCGGCGTCCGGGAGGAGGGCGATGTCGGCGCGCCCCGCGCAGCCGGCGAGCAGGACGCAGGGCGGCGGCGACGGCGAGCACCGCGGAGCTCGACCGGCCCGGGAAGGTCGTCATGCGCCGAGTCTGCCACCGACCGCGTCGATCAGCTCCTCGAGTCCGCCAGTCGGCGCGAGGCGGTGCTCATGTGCGACTCCATCGCCCGCGCGGCCGCGGCCGGATCGCGCGCCTCGGAGTGCCTCCAGCACGGCGCGGTGCTCGGCGAAGGCGTCGCGCGCCTGCTGCGGGTCGCTGAGCGCGCGCTCGACCCACAGCCGCAGCAGCGAGCGGATGGTCTGCAGCAGGTCGCGGAGCACCACGTTGCCGCAGCTGACCGCGATCTGCAGGTGGAAGCGCACGTCGGCCTCGACGAAGGCCGCGAGGTCGTCCAGGTGCGACTCCATCGCGTCCAGGTGCGCGCGCAGCTTCGCCAGGTCGGCGTCCTCGATGCGGAGTGCCGCGAGCATCGCCGCCTGGATCTCGAGCCCGCTCCGCACCTCGATCAGCTCGGCCGTGCGGCCGGCGGAGAGCATCAGCCCCCAGCTCAGCGTCGTCGGCAGGAGCTCCGACGTGCTGTCGCGGAGGTAGGTGCCGGAGCCCGGGCGCACCGTGACGATGCCGAGGATCTCGAGCGCCGCGAGGGCCTCGCGCACGGCCGAGCGGCCCACTCCAGGCTCTCGGCGAGCTGGCGCTCGGGGCAGGCGCGACCCGGGTGCCAGATCACCCGTGGTGAGGAGGGAGGTCAGCTGCTTCGCCACTTCGGCGACCGCGGTGCCGCGGGGGAGCACCTGGAGCTCCAGGCGCACGAGGGACGGGTCGTCTTCGGGATACGCCGGCATGCGACGACCGTAGCAACGGCTCGCGTGGGGCAGGAGACGCCACGCGACAGCCGAACCGGTTGACACTTGCGGCGGAACGGAGCATCATCGAATTGGTCAACCGGTCAGCCAATTTGGCCCGGTACCCCAACACAGTCGTTGATAAGGATCTGGAGATCGACGTGGACCTTTCCTCTCAGACCACCGCCGGTGGTCCGGCCGCGGCCGACGCCGCCGTCGAGAAGAGCGCGATCAGGAAGATCTCGGTGCGCCTCGTGCCGTTCGTCGCCCTGATGTTCTTCATCAACTACCTCGATCGCACGGCGATCGGCTTCGCCGCTCCCAACGGCATGGAGGCCGATCTCGCCCTCTCGGCGGCCCAGTTCGGCTTCGCCTCCGGCGTCTTCTTCATCGGCTACATCCTCCTCGAAGTGCCCAGCAACCTGGCGCTGCACCGCTTCGGCGCGCGCGCTGGCTCGCCCGCATCATGGTGAGCTGGGGCGTCGTGGCGCTGCTGTTCACGTGGGTGCAGAACTTCGAGCAGCTGGTGGTGCTCCGCTTCCTGCTCGGAGTCGCGGAGGCAGGCTTCTTCCCCGGCGCGATCCTGTTCCTCAGCCTCTGGGTGCCGGCGAAGCACCGCTCCAAGATCCTCGCGCTCTTCTACCTGGCGCAGCCGCTCACCACGGTCATCGGCGCTCCGCTCGCGGGTCTCCTGATCGAGCAGGACGGCATCTTCGGCCTCGAGGGCTGGCGCTTCATGTTCCTCGGCGTCTCGCTCCCCGCGATCGTCGTCGGACTCATCG
The DNA here is from genome assembly GCF_979253875.1 of Rathayibacter sp. AC182. Classification (NCBI taxonomy): domain Bacteria; kingdom Bacillati; phylum Actinomycetota; class Actinomycetes; order Micrococcales; family Microbacteriaceae; genus Rathayibacter; species Rathayibacter sp. AC182. Next base: position 67,030 of record NZ_CEEDEK010000003.1, read on the forward strand.
CCTGGTTCTACCTCAAAGACAGGCCCTCAGACGCGAAGTGGCTGACGCGCGAGGAGCAGGTCTGGCTCACGACGGCGCTGCAGCGCGAGGAGGACGTCAAGACCAAGGGCGTCACGACCCACCCGAAGATGTCCTCCGCTTTCAGGAGCGGCCGCGTCTGGATGCTCAGCTTCGTGTACTTCGGCTTCATCTACGGCCTCTACGCGCTGGCGTTCTTCCTCCCCACGATCATCGAGGGCTTCCAGGAGCAGTACGGCACCACGTTCGGCATCTTCGAGAAGGGCCTGATCACCGCGATCCCCTACGTGCTCCGCGGCGATCGCGCTCTACCTCTGGTCGCGCGATGCGACGCGTCGCGGAGTGCGCACCTGGCACATCGTGATCCCGGCGATCGCGGTGGATCGAGCATCCCGCTCGCGCTGTTCGCCGGCTCGCCGGCCGCGACGATCGCTGTGATCACGGTGACCGCGATGGCGATCTTCTCGGCCCTGCCCAACTTCTGGACGTTCCCGACCCGCTTCCTCACGGGAGCGGCCGCGGCGGCCGGCATCGCCCTGATCAACACGGTCGGCAACCTCGCCGGCTTCTCGGCGCCGTACATCACCGGAGCCCTGAGCGACGCGACCGGCGGCTACGAGATCCCGATGTTCGTCGTCGGCTTCTTCCTGCTGCTCTCGGCCGTGCTGATGGCACTGCTCGCGCGGCGCTACAAGGACGCCCCGAGCGTCGACGTGATCGCCCACCGACGCACACCGCCACCACGACAAGGACCCCGAGATGACCCGGCTCTACAACGATCCTTCCGATTTCGCCGACGAGATGATCGACGGATTCGCCGCCGCGAACCGCCGCTTCGTGCGGCGCGTGCCCGGAGGAGTGGTGCGCTCGACCGAGGTCGCCCCCGGAACGGTCGCGCTCGTGGTCGGCGGCGGCTCCGGCCACTACCCGGCCTTCGGCGGGCTGGTCGGCCAGGGCCTCGCGCACGGCGCGGCGATGGGGAACCTCTTCGCCTCTCCGTCCGCGCAGCAGGTCCACTCGGTCGCCACGGCCGCCGAGCACGGGGGCGGCGTGCTGCTGAGCTACGGCAACTACGCGGGAGACGTGCTGAACTTCGACGCGGCGCAACGGCGCCTGCGCGACGAGGGGATCGACGTCCGCACCGTCACGGTCACCGACGACATCTCGAGCGCGAGCGTCTCCGAGAAGCACAAGCGCCGCGGCATCGCGGGCGATCTGACCGTGTTCAAGGTCGCCGGAGCCGCCTGCGGAGGAGGGCGCGTCCCTGGACGACGTCGAGCGCCTCCGCGATCCGCGCCAACGAGCGCACGCGCTCCTTCGGCGTCGCGTTCTCGGGCTGCTCGCTGCCCGGGGCGTCGGAGCCGCTGTTCACCGTCCCCGAGGGGCGGATGGCCGTCGGCATGGGCATCCACGGCGAGCCCGGCATCCGCGAGGACGACGTGCCCTCGGCCGACGGACTCGCCGAACTGCTGGTCGAGTCGCTCCTCGCCGAGCGCCCGGACGACGTCGCCGAGCTCGAGGGGACTCGACTCGTCGTGATCCTCAACGGCCTGGGCTCGGTGAAGTACGAGGAGCTGTTCGTCGTCTACTCGGGCGTCGAGCGCCGCCTGCGCGAGCGCGGCGTCGAGATCGTCGAGCCGGAGGTCGGCGAGCTGGTGACCAGCTTCGACATCGCCGGCGTCTCGCTCACCTTCTTCTGGGTCGACGAGGAGCTCGAGCGGCTCTGGTCGGCTCCCGTCGAGACGCCCGCCTACCGCAAGGGCGCCGTCCGCGCCGCCGCCCAGGTGGCGGAGCAGGCGGTCGTCGAGAGCGCCCGCGCCGAGATCGGAGCCTCCAGCGAGGAGTCCCGCGCCGCGGCCGGCACCGTGCTCGCGGCCCTCGAGGCGACGCAGCGCGTGATCGACGAGAACGCCGACGAGCTCAGGTCGGATCGACGCGGTCGCCGGTGACGGCGACCACGGCATCGGGATGCAGCGCGGGGTGCACGCGGCCGTCGCAGCCGCCCGGGCCGCCCACGAGGAGCGAGCGGGAGCCGGCACCGTGCTCGACGCCGCCGGCGACGGCCTGGTCGGACCGCGCGGGCGGCACCTCCGGAGCCCTCTGGGGGCCGCGCTCGGCGCAGTGGGCGCGGCTCTCGGCGACGAGGGCCGGCCCGACGCGGCCGCGGGTGCTGACCGGAGTCGACGGCGCGCGGACCGCGATCCTCGCCTTCGGCGCGAGCGTCGGGGACAAGACGATGGTCGACTCCCTCGTGCCGTTCGCCGACGTGCTCGGCGAGCGGATCGGCGCGGGCGACTCCTCGCCGACGCCTGGACCCGTGCGGCCGGGGCCTGCACCGACGCCGCTGCCGCCACCGCGCAGCTGCTGCCCCGGATGGGCCGCGCCCGCCCGCACGCCGAGAAGAGCCTCGGCACCCCCGACGCGGCGCGCACTCGCTCGCCCTGATCGTCACCGCCGTCGGCGCCGTGCTCCGCGAGAGCGCAGCCAGCCCGTCCAGCACCGACGCGTAACGTCGCACACCGTCACCCCGGCACCCGCCAGCAAGGAGAGAGCACCATGAGCGCACCGTTCCGCATCGTCGTCGGATCCGACGACGCCGGTTTCACCTACAAGGAGATCATCAAGGCCGATCTCGAGAAGGACGCGCGCGTCGCGACCCTCGTCGACGTGGGAGTGGACGCCGACTCCCACACGCCGTACCCCAGCGTCGCCATCGCCGCCGCCGAGATGATCGCCCGCGGCGAGGCCGACCGAGCCGTGCTGATCTGCGGCACGGGACTGGGCGTCGCCATCGCGGCGAACAAGGTCGCGGGGGTCCGCGCCGTCACCGCGCACGACTCCTTCTCGGTCGAGCGCTTCGATCCTCTCCAACGACGCGCAGGTGCTCTGCATGGGTCAGCGCGTCGTCGGCATGGAGCTCGCCCGCCGCCTCGCGAAGGAGTGGCTGGGCTACGAGTTCGACACCTCCTCCGCCTCGGCCGAGAAGGTGCAGATCATCGAGGCGTACGAGGAGGGCCGCGCCGACGAGGCTCCGGTCTCCGTCCTCGCCCGCGTCGTGCTGACCCCGGACGCCTCGCCCGCCTTCACCGTGGGCGTGAGCCTGAAGATGTACTTCGGTCACGAGCGCACCCTGGAGTGGAGCCGTCGCGTCGTCGAGATCGCGCGGACCCACGAGGCGGTGACGTCGGGAGTGGTCGAGCTGTTCGTCGTGCCGACGTTCCCCTCGCTCGTGCCGGTCGGCGCGCTCGTCGACGGCTCCGGAGTCGCCCTCGGCGCCCAGGACCTCTTCTGGGAGGACGAGGGTGCGTTCACCGGCGAGGTGAGCGGCTCCGAGCTCCGCGAGATCGGCTGCCGCCTGGTCGAGATCGGCCACGCCGAGCGCCGAGCGCTGTTCGGCGACGACGACGAGCGGATCCGCCAGAAGGTCGCCGCCGCGTTCCGCAACGACCTCGTGCCGCTGCTCTGCGTCGGCGAGACCGAGCGCGGCAGCGTCGAGGACGCCGTCGCGCTCGTGCTCGCCCAGATCACGTCGGTGCTCGACGCGGCCGACGCCGCGGGCTCGACCGGCCCGGTGCTCGCGGCCTACGAGCCCGTCTGGGCCATCGGCGCGCCCGAGCCCGCCGACCTCGGCCTTCATCGCCGGGGTGGTCACCGCGCTTGAAGCGGCGCTGATCGCGCTCCCGGGGCGTGTCGGCAGCCGCGTGATCTACGGCGGCAGCGCCGGGCCCGGTCTCCTGACCGCGCTCGAGGGCCGGGTCCCCGGACTCTTCCTCGGCCGCTTCGCGCACGACCCCGAGGCCGTGCGGACGATCCTCGACGAGGCGCTCGCGCTCGCGGAGGCCCGCCCGTGACGATCGGACTCAGCAGCTACGCCTTCTTCTGGCGCTCCTCCGACCGGGTGGCGGAGCCGATGAGCGTCGAGGACATGGTGCGCGAGACGGCCGACCTCGGCGTGGGCCTCCTGCAGCTGTGCGACGTGCCCGGCCTCGAGGAGTTCCCGCCCGAGCGGCTCGCCGCGCTGCGGGAGCTCGCGGCGGGTCGCGGCGTCGCCCTCGAGCTCGGCACGCGCGGCACCGATCCCGAGCACCTGCGCCGCTGGCTCGGCCTCGCCCGCGCGCTCGACGTCGTGCTGCTGCGCAGCATGTGGACGTCGGGGAGGACCGTCCCGGCCGAGAGGAGACGCTGCGCCGGCTCCGGAGCATCGCGCCCGAGCTCGAGGCGGCGGGCGTGGTCCTGGCGCTCGAGACGTACGAGCAGGTCGGCACCGCCGACCTCGTCGACGTCGTCGCGACGCTGGACGATCCGCGGATCCGGATCTGCCTCGACCCCGCCAACACGGTCGCGAACCTCGAGCTGCCGGCCGACGTGGTCGCGCGCTGCGCGCCGTACGTCGCCAACTGGCACGTCAAGGACTTCGACTTCAGCCGCAACCCGGGCTGGGTCGGCTTCGTCTACACCGGCACCGCCCTCGGCGACGGCCGCCTCGACTACGACGGCTTCCGCGCACTGCTGGATCCGGACGCGCGCGGCATCACCCAGATCATCGAGTTCTGGCTCCCCTGGCAGGACACCGTCCCCGCCGCGGAGCAGGCGCTCGTCACCACCCGGCTCGAAGCCGAGTGGACCCGCACCACCCTCGACCAGCTCAGGAGAAGGAACCCATGACCGACACCACCGCCACCACCGCCCCGGGCACCGCCGCCCCCGCTCTCACCGTCGCCGTCATCGGCGCCGGCGGCAAGATGGGCATGCGGGTCTCGAACAACCTGCAGAAGTCCGACTACAACGCCCTCTACAGCGAGGCGTCGCCCGCGGGGCAGGAGCGCACCCGCGAGGCCGGCCGCGAGATCACCGCGACGCCCGACGCCGTCGAGGACGCCGACGTCGTGATCCTCGCCGTCCCGGACGTCGTGCTCGGCGCGGTCTCTGGAGGACGTGATCCCGCAGATGAAGTCGGGCGCGATCATCCTGACCCTCGACCCGGCCGCGGCCTACGCGGGCTCCTCGCGAAGCGCGAGGACATCCACTACGCCGTGGCGCACCCGTGCCACCCGTCGGTGTTCCTCGAGCGCACCACCCCGGAGGAGTGGGCCGACACGTTCGGCGGCATCGCCGCCCTGCAGGAGGTCGTCGCGGCCCTCGAGGACGCGGACGACGACGTGCGGGCGATCGCCGAGAAGGTCATCTCGACCATCTACGCGCCCGTCATCGCGGTGCACTGGGTGACCGTCAAGCAGCTCGCCGTGCTCGAGCCGACCCTGGTCGAGACCATCGCCTGCATGGTGGGCGAGTTCCTCAAGGAGGCGCTCGACGAGACCGTCAACGGCGTCGGCGTGCCCTACGAGGCGGCGCGCGCCATGCTCTACGGCCACACCTGGATCGCGCTGACCAACGGCCTGCGCGGATCGAACCCGTTCTCGGAGGCCTGCCACATCGCCATGGGCTACGGCCGCGAGGCGCTCATCAAGGACGACTGGAAGAAGATCTTCGACGACTCCGAGCTCGACTCGGTCATCGCCAAGATGCTGAAGATCGACGCCGTCAAGCGCTGACGATCGACCGGGAGACCCCGGACGGTCGAGGTAACCCGCACTTGCAGGTTCCCTCGACCGTCCGGGGTTCCTTCGCGCTCAGATGCGGACGACCATCTTCCCGGTGCTGCCGCCGCGCATCATCGAGAGGAACGCCTCGACGGTGTTCTCGATCCCGTCGACGATCGTCTCGTCGTAGGCGATGCTCCCCTCCTCGAACCAGCCGGCCATGAGCCGGTCGAACTCGGGAGCCCGGTCGAGGTGGCCGGAGAGGGTGAAGCCGCGGAGGGTGAGGCCGCGGGTGATGATGTTCGCCGTGTTGTCGGGGCCGACCGGCTTCTCGGTGCTGTTGTAGCCGGCGATCGCTCCGCACAGGGCGGCGCGGCCGCCGTCCCTGAAGGCGTCCAGCGCGGCCTCGAGGTGGTCGCCACCGACGTTGTCGAAGTAGACGTCGATGCCGTCCGGAGCGGCCTGCGCCAGCTGCTCGCGCACGGGTGCCGCGTGGTAGTCGAAGGCGGCGTCGTAGCCGTACTTCCCGGTGAGCAGCTCGACCTTCTCGGCCGAGCCCGCGGAGCCGATGACGCGCCCCGCGCCCAGGAGGCGGGCGATCTGCCCGGCGGCCGAGCCGACCGCCTCCGGCGGCGCCCGAGACGAAGACGGTGTCGCCCTCCTCCATCCCGGCGATCGTCGTCAGGCCGACGAACGCGGTGAGACCGGTCATGCCGAGGATCCCGAGGCGGAGCGAGAGGGTGCCCCCGGCAGCTCGGGGACGACGCGGAAGGCCGAGGCGGGGGCCTGCACGACGTCGCGCCAGCCGAGCTGGTGCAGCACCGCCGCGCCGACCGGGAACTCCGGGTCGTCCGACACGCTCACGCGTCCGATCGCGCCTCCGGTCATGGTCTCGCCGAGGGCGTACGGCGGGGTGTAGCTCTTGACGTCGTTCATCCGACCGCGCATGTAGGGGTCGACCGAGACGAAGGCGTTCTCGACGCGGATCTCGCCCGCGGCGGGGGCGTCGTAGGTCACCTGGACGGTGCGGAAGTCGTCGGCGACCGGCCAGCCCTCGGGGCGGCGGACGAGCTGGATCTGGGTGCTGGTGGCGGTGGTCATGGAGCCTTCCGGAGAGGGGCGGAGCGGAGCCGGAGCGGACGCGGAGCCGGTTCAGGGCGGCGAGGCCGATCGCGAGCGCGAGGATCGCGAGCAGGCCGGGCGTCATCTGGGTGAGGGCCGCGCGGCGCTTGGCGGGGGAGGAGAGCAGGAGGACGAGCGCCGCGGCGACCATCGAACCTGTGCCCGCGAACACGAGGGCGGCGCCGACCCCAGTCGCTCCGGTCGTGAGGGCGAGGACGCCGACGATCGTCACGATCGCGAGGAAGAGGTTGTAGAAGCCCTGGTTGAAGGCGAGCTCCTTCGTGGCCCGGGCCTCGTCCTCGGTGGTGCCGAAGGTCGAGCGGGCCCGCGGAGTCGTCCAGAGGAGCGATTCCAGCACGAAGATGTAGACGTGCAGCACAGCGGCGAGGGCCGCGAGCACGAGTCCTGTGACGATCACGGCGGGACCTCCTGATTGTGTAACGATCGATCCACCATAGGCCTGCACGCGGCATGATGGAACGAACGGTCCAGAAGGAGGCCCTGATGGGACGCACGCAGACGTTCGAGACCGCCGAGGTCGTCCGATCGGCGCGCTCCGTGTTCTGGGAGCGCGGCTTCGAGGAGGCGTCCGTTCCCGAGCTGGAGGCGGCGACCGGAGTGCGCCGGTCGAGTCTGTATCACGCGTTCGGCAGCAAGCGCGGACTGTTCGACGCGGCCGTGCAGAGCTACCTCGACGAGGTGGTGCGGCCTCGGCTCGCGCCGCTCGCCCGCGAGGACGTGGCTCCGGACGCCCTGGAGGTCTACTGGGGCCTGCGCGCCGCTCTCTCGACGCCGCGAGCCTTCCTCCCGCAGCGGCTGCCTGCTGCTCAATGCCGCGGGCGCGCCGATCGCGCGCGACGACGCCGTGCGCGAGGTGATCGCCGAGTACCGGGCGGAGCTGCTGCGCGCGATGCGCGCCGGGGCCTCTGCGCGCTGGCCCGGGGCGGAGCCGTCGCGGCGGGCGCTGCAGGCCGATCTGCTGGTGTCGCTGCTGGTGGCCGCGCTGGTGCTGGCGCGGGTGGATCCGGAGCAGTCGGTCGCGACCGTGGACGCCGCGCTCGGCCCTCGTGCGGGACGCGCAGGTGTGAAGGACGGAAGCCCCCGGCACGCCGCCTCGGGAGGCGGGTGCGCGGGGGCTCCCGGGAGCGGAGGCGTCAGTCGGTGCCGCGGCGTCGAACGCCGCGCCCTCCGAGGCCAGGTCGGTCGCGCGTCCCAGTGCGTCGGCGGCTGCGGAGCCGCCGCCCTCGGTGATCGCCTCGCCCTCTCCGATCCCGAGGTGCCCGACGAGCTCGGCGGTCGGGCCGCCCACGAGACCGGCGGCCGCGTACTGCTCGAGGCGCGAGCGCGAGTCGGCGATGTCGAGGTTGCGCATGGTCAGCTGGCCGATGCGGTCCTCGGGACCGAACGCGGCGTCGCCGACGCGCTCCATCGAGAGCTTGTCGGGGTGGTAGCTCAGTGCGGGGCCCGCGGTGTCGAGGATCGTGTAGTCGTCGCCGCGGCGCAGGCGCACGGTCACCTCGCCGGTGACGGCGGAGCCGACCCAGCGCTGGATCGACTCGCGCAGCATGAGCGACTGCGGGTCGAGCCAGCGTCCCTCGTACATCAGGCAGGCCGAGGCGGCGGCCCTCGGAGTGGTACTGCGCGATGGTGTCCTCGTTGTGGATCGCGTTGAGCAGGCGCTCGTAGGCGAGGTGGAGGAGGGCCATGCCGGGGGCCTCGTAGATGCCGCGGCTCTTGGCCTCGATGATGCGGTTCTCGATCTGGTCAGAGCTGCCCAGGCCGTGGCGGCCGCCGATGGCGTTCGCCTCGAGCACGAGCGCCACCGGGTCCGAGAACTCCGTGCCGTTGATCGCGACCGGCCGGCCCGCCTCGAAGCGCACGGTGACGACCTCGGAGGCGATCTCGACGTCCTCGCGCCACGACGCGACGCCCATGATCGGCTCGACGAGCTCGATGCCGCTCGAGAGCTCCTCGAGGCGCTTGGCCTCGTGGGTGGCGCCCCAGATGTTCGCGTCCGTGCTGTAGGCCTTCTCGGTGGCGTCGCGGTACGGGAAGCCGCGGGCGACGAGCCACTCCGACATCTCGGTGCGGCCGCCGAGCTCGTTGACGAACTGCACGTCGAGCCACGGCTTGTAGATGCGCAGGCGGGGGTTGGCGAGCAGGCCGTAGCGGTAGAACCGCTCGATGTCGTTGCCCTTGTAGGTGGAGCCGTCGCCCCAGATGTCGACGCCGTCCTCGCGCATCGCGCGGACCAGCAGCGTGCCGGTGACGGCGCGGCCCAGCGGCGTGGTGTTGAAGTAGGTCTTGCCGCCCGAGCGGATGTGGAACGCGCCGCACTGCAGGGCGACGAGGCCCTCCTCCACGAGCGCGCTCTTCGCGTCGACGAGGCGCGAGATCTCGGCGCCGTACTGCGCGGCGCGCGACGGGACGCTGTCGATGTCGGGCTCGTCGTACTGGCCGATGTCGGCGGTGTAGGTGCAGGGCACCGCACCCTTCTCGCGCATCCAGGCGACCGCGACGGATGTGTCGAGGCCTCCCGAGAATGCGATTCCGACACGCTCGCCCACGGGCAGACTGCTCAACACTTTCGACATGGCTCCGATTTTAGGAGACTCGCGCACCCCGCTCGTGCCGCCGGTGGCATACTGAGCCGTATGGCTCACCATGGCGAGGCGCTCGACACGGCGTTCCGCGCGCTCGCGGACCCGACGCGCCGGGCCGTCGTGAGCCGTCTGCGCCGGGGTCCGGCGACCGTCGGCGAACTCGCGGAGCCGTTCCCGATGGCGCTCACCTCGTTCCTCAAGCATCTGCGCGTACTCGAGCAGGGCGGCTGGATCCGCACCGCGAAGCAGGGGCGAGTGCGCACCTGCCGGCTCGATCCGGCGGCGTTCGCCGCGGTGGAGGACTGGCTCGCCGAGCAGCGCGCGGAGTGGGAGGGGCGCACCGACCGCCTGGAGCGCGTGGCCGCCGAGCACGCCGGCTCCGAGCACGCCGGCTCCGAGCACGCCGGCTCCGAGCACGCCGACCCCGAGCACGCCGACCCCGAGCGCCGCCGCCCGGCGACGCCGCGACCGTCCGACGAGAGGACAGCACCATGACCGGCTTCGACCCGCGGCTCGATCTCGAGATCTCCCGTGTGCTCCGCGCGCCGCGCGCCAGCGTCTGGGCGGCATGGACCACCCCGAGCTGTTCGCGCAGTGGTGGATCCCCGCGCCGACGCGCTGCCGGGTCGACGCGATGGACGTGCGCCCGGGAGGTGAGCTCCGGACGCGATGAGCGACGGCGACGCCTTCGTGCCCCACCTCTCCGGCTGCTACCTGGCCGTCGACCCCGAGGAGCGGCTCGTCTTCACGACCGCGCTCATCGCCGGCTGGCGCCCGGCGGCCGCGCCGTTCATCACCGCCGTCGTCACCCTCGAGGACCACCCCGACGGCACGCTCTACCGGGCCCACGTGATGCACAAGGACGCCGCGACCCGCGACGAGCACGAGCGCCTCGGGTTCGCCGACGGCTGGGGAGCGGTCGCGGACCAGCTCGCGGCGGTCGTCGAGGACCAGTCCCGCGCGCCGAGTCCGACCGCCGGCAGCAGGATCCCGTCGATCAACGACAGCAGGAACTCCCGGTCGACGGGGATGCGCAGCAGCAGCACCCGGTAGGCGACCATCGCGGGCGTGACGAGCGCGAGGGTCTCGAGGTCGATGTCCGCCGCGATCTCGCCGCGCTCGATCGCGCGGCGCATCAGGATGCGGTTCGCCTCGGCCCGCGGCTCGATGATCGCGGCGCGGACGGCGTCGGACAGCTCGGGCGACTTCGAGATCATCGCGACGACGCCGGCCATGATCCGGAGCTTGCGCTCGGCGTCCTCGATGGTGTGCGGGCGGATGAGAGCGACGAGGTCGCCGCGCAGGGTTCCGGTGTCCGGGAGGCGGTCGGGGGCGAGGTCGGCGCCCTTGAGGCAGGCCAGGGCGTCGACCACGAGCTCGGCCTTGGAGTCCCAGCGGCGGTAGAGGGTCGCCTTCCCGGCTCGGGCGCGCGCGGCGACCATGTCGATGGTCATGCCGTCATAGCCGGTCTCGGCGAGGACGTCGAGGGCGGCGCTCAGGATCTCGCCGTCGCGGCTCGGATCGCGGCGGCGGCCGGGGCGCACGGGGGCGTCGGTGCCGACGGCGGGGAGGAGGGCGGCGTCATCGCAGCGTCTCCTGTCTGGTGCGGGCGGCCGTCCGTGCGGGCGGCTGGTCGCTCCAGGGTAGGTCAGGAACCCGGAGTTGCGGAACCGAGAAGTTTCGAGACTTCTCAGTATCGGAACCGCTCGGTCTCGCATAGGTTCTCACTCATGACGCAGACCTCCTCCCTGCCGGCCGTCGCCGCCTCCGCGGCCCCGGCCCCCTCGAACCGCCGCTGGTGGACCCTCGTGGCCGTCGGCCTCGCCCAGCTGATGGTGGTCCTCGACTCCACGGTCGTGAACATCGCCCTCCCGGCCGCCCAGGCCGACCTCGGCTTCTCGGACGGCGACCGCCAGTGGGTCGTCACCGCCTACTCCCTCGCCTTCGGCAGCCTCCTGCTGCTCGGCGGCCGGCTCTCGACCTCCTCGGCCGCAAGCGGACCTTCGTGATCGGCCTGATCGGCTTCGCGATCGCCTCGGCCCTGGGCGGCGCCGCCGGCAGCTTCGAGCTGCTGATCGCGGCCCGCGCGCTGCAGGGCGTCTTCGGCGCGCTGCTGGCCCCCACGGCGCTGGCGGTCCTCACCACGACGTTCACCGTGCCGAAGGAGCGGGCGCGGGCGTTCGGCGTCTTCGGTGCGATCGCGGGCGCGGGCGGCGCGGTCGGCCTCCTCCTCGGCGGCGTGCTGACCGAGAGCTTCGACTGGCGCTGGAACCTCTACATCAACGTCGTGATCGCGGTCGTCGCCGTGATCGGGGCGATCGTCTTCGTGCCGCCGATCGAGCGCAGCGGCCCGCGCCCGAGGCTCGACGTGCCGGGCACGCTGCTCGTCTCGGCAGCGCTGTTCGGGCTGGTGTTCGGCTTCGCCAACGCCGAGTCCGACGGCTGGGACTCGCCGATGACCTGGGCGCCGCTGGCGGCCGCCGTGCTGCTGCTCGTCGGCTTCGTGCTGCGCCAGCGGTCGACGGAGCACCCGCTGCTGCGCTGCACATCGTCCTCGACCGCGATCGCGGCGCCGCCTACCTCGCGGTGCTGATCGCCGGAGCCGGCATGTTCGGCATCTTCCTCTTCGTCACCTACTACCTGCAGGTCTCGCTCGGCTACTCGCCGATCCGCACAGGAGCTCTCGTTCCTGCCGATGATCGGCATGCTCGTGCTCGCCGCGCAGCTCTCGACCAACCTGCTCCTGCCGCGCTTCGGCCCGAAGATCATGGTGCCGTCCGGCATGCTGCTCGGCGTCGTCGGGATGCTGCTGCTCACGCGCCTCGACCTCGACAGCGCCTACGCGGCCGACGTGCTGCCGGCGCTGATGGTGCTCGGCGCCGCGATGGGCTCGATCATGCCCGGGGCGATGCAGACGGCGACCCGCGGAGTGGATCCGCGCTTCGCCGGAGTCGCGTCGGCGATGGTCAACACCAGTCAGCAGGTCGGCGGATCGATCGGCACCGCGCTGCTGAACACGCTCGCGGCGACCGCGGTCACCGACTACCTCGCGGCGAACTCCCCGGTCACCTCGCTGGTCGCAGCGCAGGCCGCGGTCCAGAGCTACGCGGTGGCCTACGGATGGGGTGCGGGCTTCTTCGCGCTCGGCGCCGTGCTCTCGGTGCTGCTCTTCCGCCGCCGCTCGGCCGCCGCCCAGGCGCCGTCCTCCGCGGAGCCGGTGCTCGCGCACTGACCCCGCGGGCTCCGCAAGCCCCCGCCGCGGCCTCCGGTCTGCGGCGGGGCGCCGCCGTGTCGCCGTGTTGCGGTCCGGGTCGCCCGACGGCGAGGGCCTCCCTAGCCTCGGGAGCATGCCGGAGACCCTCGACATCGTCCACCTGCGCACGCTCGTGGCGATCGCCGACTGCGGTGGATTTGGCCGCGCGGCCATCGCCCTGCACATCAGCCAGCCCACCGTCTCGCAGCACGTCCGCACGCTCGAGCGCCGCCTCGAGCGGACCTTCATCGAGAAGGCGGGCCGGAAGGCGCGGTTCACTCTGGCCGGCGAGCGCCTGCTCGTGCAGGCCCGCCGCATCCTCGCCGTGCACGACGAGGCGCTCGAGGCGCTCGACGCCGCCACCGAGAACCTGCTCGCCCTCGGGCTCACCGAGCCGGCGGCCGAGCAACTGCTGCCGCGACTGCTCGGCACTCTGCGGCGCGCGTTCGACGACCGGCCGCTGACCTTCTCCCTCGACCGCTCGACGCAGCTCGCCGAGGCCGTGGCGCGAGGAGTGGTCGACCTCGCGGTGATCCTCGTGGGCGGCGACCTGCCGGGACGCCAGGTCGCGACCCTCCCGCTCGACTGGTACGCGGCGCCCGGCTGGCAGGCGCCCGAGGGCGTCCCGCTTCCGCTCGTGGCCTACTCCGAGCCGTGCGGCATGCGCCAGCGGGCGCTGCAGCAGCTCGGCGCCTTCGGGCACGAGGTGCACGTGGTCGCCGAGGCGGCGGCGCTCGAGGGGGTCATCGCCGCGGCACGCGCCGGCATCGGAGTGGCCGTCCTGCCCACCGCGCACGCGGGCGCCGTCGCGGAGGGGCTCGAGGTGCGCCGCGACCTGCCCGCGCTGGGCTCGGTGAACCTCCGCCTCGTCCCGCGCCGCGGACTCGCTCCGGACGTCGAGGAGACGGCGCTCGCCGCACTCGCGGAGGTGTTCGGGACGAACCGCTCGCGGCTCTCGCCCGTACCCCACGGACTGCGCGCGTGACGCCCCTCGCGACGAATGAGTCGGGAGGTTAGCAACGATCGGGAGCGCCGATCGGAACGCATCCGGAATCATCGTTGGACGCCCCGCGACCCCGCGCCGTAGCGTCGTGGACATGACCTCCTCCCGTGCCCTCGCCCCGGCCGCGCCCCTCGGCGCCGGCCTTGCGATGCGCCGTGGAGTCGACGGGTCGACCTGTGCGCGAATGCGCAGGGACGGGGACGCCTCCGCGCCGGTGCGCGGATGTTCCTGTCCGGTCTCCTTCTGACGCGCGGCTTCTGACGCGCCGCTTCTGACGCGCTGATCCTGTCGCGCGGCTCCTGACGCGCTGCTGCCGATTCGCTCGCCGCGCCGAGCCCCCCCGGGTCCGGCCCACTCCTCCGCACGCGATCGACCCCCTCAGCGGGGTCCCTCCGCCGCGCCCTCCTGCGCTCTGCTCACCCTCCTGAAAGGACCTCCCGTGGCCGTCGAGTTCATCTCCGCCATCAACGTCAACCGCTCCAACGAGGTCAACGGCCTCGCCGACAGCGCGATCGACGTCCCCTATCTCCGCCGCTACTCCCGGATCCTGGAGGAGGGCGGGTTCGACTACACGCTCGTCCCCTATGGCAGCGCCGGTCACGACCCGTTCACGATCGCCGCGGCGGTCACGCAGTCCACCGAGCACCTGAAGCCGATCGGCGCTGCGCCCGAACACGGTGTACTCGACGGTCGCGGCGAAGGCGCTCGCCACCCTCGACCAGGCTCTCGGGCGGCCGGGCGGTCGCACCCATCGCCGGAGGGAGCGACCAGCGAGCAGGCCCGCGAGGGCGACCGCCTCGACGAAGGCCGAGCGCTAGCGCGGCAGGAGGAGTACATCCGGATCCTGCGGCGCGTCTGGTCGGCGACCGAGCCGTTCGACCACGTCGGCCGGTACTACCGCTTCGAGGGACTTCGTCTCCCGGGTCCGCCCGGTGCGCGGCGACATCCCGGTCTCGGTCGGGGGATCCAGTGACGAGGCCACCGGCGGGGCGGGGCGCTCGCGGACGTCTTCGGGCTGTGGGGCGAGCCGCTGGCCGACACGCAGCAGCAGATCGACCGGATCGCGGACGCGGCGATCGCGGCGGGCCGGCGCGGACACCCGCGCACCTGGGTCACCTTCCGGCCGATCATCGCGCCGACGGAGGAGCTCGCCTGGGAGAAGGCGCACCGGATCCTCGGGATCCTCGCAGGGCCGCACCGCCGCGCGCCCGCGCAAGGGCGAAGGGGGGCCGGTGCAGACCCCGCCGCCGCCGGCCCGCGAACGTCGGCTCGCAGCGCCTCCTCGACATCGCGAAGCGCAGGACCTGCACGACCGCGCGCTCTGGACGCCGACCGCGACGGCCACCGGCGCCCAGGGCGCGTCGACCGCGCTCGTCGGCACCCCGGAGACCGTGGCCGCGGCGATCCTCGACTACGTCGATCTCGGCGCCGACCTGATCTCGATCCGCGGGTACGACAACCTCGACGACGCGATCGACTACGGGCGGTACCTCATCCCCTCGTGCGGCAGGAGCTCGCGCACCGCGACGCGACCGGGCGCCGAGGCGAGACCGCGGCGCAGCCTCCGCTCGAGGCCGAGCGCGAGCTCGCGGAGGTGTCCGCGTACGCTCCTGACGGAACCGCTGCCGGCCACCGCCGACCTCTCGGACCGCGCCCTCGCCCGCGTCACCGCACGACTCGCCGAGACGGCGGAGCACTACGACCGCACCGCCGAGTTCCCTGGGAAGGCATCCGCGCGGTCCACGACGCCGGACCGCTCACCCTCGCGGTCGGCACCCGCTACGGCGGGCCGACCCGCCTCGACGGTGGACCTCGTGCGCGTCTTCGGCGCCCTCGGCGCGGGCGACCTGGCCGTCGCGCTGATCTCGGCGATGACCGCGCTGCAGCACGCGGCGCAGGACCGCACCGGCGTCTGGCCCGAAGAGCTCTACCGCGGTGTCCTCGCCGACTCCCGGGAGCGACCGGTGCTGCTCAACGCGGTGCGGGCCGAGCCGGAGTGGGGAGCGCCCGCCCGCGGAGGACTCCCGGCCACCACGATCCGCCGCCGGGGCGACCACTGGGTCCTCGAGGGGCGCAGGGATTCGCCACCGGCTCCGAGGGTCTGGCCTACCACCTGGTCTGGGCGGTGGATCTGCAGGGCGCGTCGGGGGAGCCGGAGCTTGGCCACGCGATCGTCCCCGGCGACGCGGAGGGCGTGCGGATCGAGGACCTGGGACCACCTCGGCCAGCGCGCCTCGAGCACCCACGACGTGCTCTACGAGCGCGTGCGGATCCCGCTCGAGCACTTCCGCGGCACGCCGCGCTCGCAGCTGCCTCCCGAGGCGGGGGCCGCCGGCGCCTTCGATCTCCGCGGTCGCCGCGCTCTACGTCGGGGTCGGCCGCGCCGCGCAGCGTTTCTTCGTCCGGTTCGCGAACGAGCGGATCCCCACCCCGCTCGGGCGGCCGATCGCGACCACCGAGCGGATCCGCTCCGTCGCCGGCGAGATCCAGGCGCAGCTCGTGCAGGCCGAGGAGTGCTGCTGCTCACTCGCCGCGCGCGTGACGCGGGCGATCCGCAGGCCGCGGAGCGCGTCCTCGTCGGCAAGCTGCTCGCCACCCGCTCGGCGGTCACCGCGGTCGAGACCGCGGTCGCCGCCTCGGCAACCCGGGGCTCACGCGCACAACCCCGCTCGAGCGCCACCTCCGCGACGTCCTCGCCTCCCGCGTGCACTCCGCCGCAGGACGACGCCGCCCTCCTCCTCGCCGGCACCCGCAGCCTCGCGGCCGCCGCGCACTGACCCTCCCGGAGACATCGACATGACCGCACCCTTCCGACGATCCCGCGCCGCGGCGCTCGTCCTCGCCTCGGCCCTCGCCCTCACCGCCTGCTCCGGCGCGTCCGAGGCGGGCACGGGCGCCGACTCCTCGACCCCGGTCGACGGCGGACGGCTCCGGCTCGCCTTCTTCCCCGGACAACGCCGCGTTCTCGTGCGTCGACCCGTTCCAGACCTACTGGATCGAGCACCGCACCGTGATCCGCAACGTCGCCGACTCCCTGACCGACCAGGATCCCGAGACCGGCGAGATCCGCCGTGGCTCGCCACCGACTGGACGGTGAACGAGGCCGGCACCGAGTACACCTCGACCTGCGCGGCGACGTCACCTTCTCGGACGGCACGGCGTTCACCGCCGAGAGCGTGAAGACCGCGTTCGACAGCGCGCAGGCGACGCTCGCCGAGCTGCCCGCGGCCTACGGAGGCGTCTACCTGGCCGGCTACGCGGGCACGGACGTCGTGGACGCCGACACCGCGACCGTGCGGTTCTCCAGCCCGAACGCCTCGTTCCTGCAGGGCACGTCGACGACGAACCTCGCGATCCTCGCGGCCTCCTCGTACGCGGCGACCCCGGAGGAGCGCTGCCTCGGGAACGTGGTCGGCTCGGGTCCCTTCACCCTGACCGGCTACACGCCGGGCACGGGCATCACGCTCGACAAGCGCGAGGGCTACGCGTGGGGCTCGGCGCTGCGCGAGAACACGGGTGAGGCGCACCTCGACGGGATCGACGTCACCTACGTCGCCGAGGACAGCGTGCGCGTGGGCCAGCTGACCAGCGACGAGATCGACATCGCCTGGCCTCGGAGCCCGATCTCCGAGAACGACCAGGCCGTGATCACCGGGGAGGCGACCGGGTGGAGAGCCGGGCGCTGCCGGGTCCGGCGAGCAACTACTACCCCAACGTCGCGGAGGGCCGGATCCTGTCGGACGAGCGGGTGCGCACGGCCGTGCAGAAGGCGATCGACCGCGGGTCCTACGCCTCGACGGTCTTCGGCGCCGAGTACCCGGCGGTCACCGGTGTCTACAACACGACGACCCCGTACTCCGTGGACCACTCCGACGCGCTGGCGTTCGATCCCGACGGAGCGGCGGAGCTGCTCGACGAGGCGGGCTGGGTGCTCGGAGACGACGGCTACCGCTCGAAGGGCGGCGAGGCTCACGCTCTCGGTGCCGATCGTCACCCAGTTCGGCGCGGGCGACCAGCTGATCCAGGACCAGTTGAAGCAGGTCGGCATCGAGCCCGAGCTGAACGTGATCACCAACGCGCAGCGCGCCGAGGTGCTCGGCAGCGGGCAGTACGACCTCATCTCGACCTACTACACGCGAGCGGATCCCGGAGTGATCCAGTGGATCGTCGACGCGCGCGTCGCCGGGTCGAAGGCGCAGGCGCTCAACAACTTCGCGCCCGAGCAGGCGACGGAGGTGCAGGCGCTGCTCGACGAGGGCGTGCAGACGATCGACCTCGACGGCACGCGCGGCGGTGTACGCCGAGCTGCAGGAGTACCTGATCGACAACGCGCTCGTGCTGCCCTTCGCCGAGCGGGTGCAGCTGGCGGGCGTCTCCTCGAGCGTGCACGGCTTCCGCTTCACCTCGGAGTCGTTCGGCGACTTCGCCGACGCGTGGATCCAGCGATGACGATCGCTCCAGGCGGCGCCGGCCGGGACCCGGGTGCGCTCGGCGCCCTCAGGTCTCGGCCGCTACCTGGCCGGGAGGATCGCCCAGGCCGTGCTGGTGCTCTGGGCCGCGTACACCCTCACGTTCGCGGTGCTCTGGCTGCTGCCGAGCCGATCCGCTGGCACTGCTCCTCTCGGCGAACAACGTGGAGCTCGACTCCCTGTCGCCGCAGCAGCTCGCCGAGGCGCAGGCGCGCTACGGCCTCGATCAGCCGGTGTGGCAGCAGTACGCGGGCATGCTGGCCGACGCGCTGCGCGGCGACTTCGGCACGTCGATCACCAAGGGGATCCCGGTCACCGAGCTGATCGCCCAGAAACTGCCGGGCACCCTCCAGCTCAGCGCGCTCGCCATCGGCCTCGCGCTGATCGGCGGGACCGCTGCTCGCGTACCTGGCGGCGTACGCAGTGGCGGCCGCTGAAGGTCGTGCTCGGCCGGCTCCCGTCGGCGGGGTCGCGCTCCCGGCTTCTGGATCGGGCTCCTGCTCGTGCAGTTCTTCGCCTTCACGCTGCACCTGCTGCCCTCCACGGGCAGCGCGACTCCGGCGGGTCTCGATCCTGCCGGCGGTCACGATGGCGATCCCGACCTCGGCGATGCTGGCCCAGGTGCTCACCCGCAGCTTCGCCGACGTGCAGGCGGAGTCGTACATCACGACTGCGCGCGCCAAGGGCCTGGGCCGCGGGGCGGTGCAGTGGCGGCACGCGTTCCGCAACGCCTCGCTGCCGACCCTCACGATCCTGGGCGTCCTCGCGGGCAACACGGTCACCGGCGCGATCGTGGCCGAGACGATCTTCGCCCGGCAGGGCATCGGCACCCTCGCCCAGGAGTCGGTGCTCACCCAGGACGTGCCGGTGGTGCAGGCGATCGTCGTGCTCGCCGCCGCGGTCTTCGTGGGCATCAACCTGCTCGTCGACCTGCTCTACCCGCTCCTGGATCCGCGCATCACCCACACCTCGAAGGCGGCTCGACCATGACGCTCGAACTCACCCGGCCCGGGGCGGCCGTCACGACCGCCCCGGCGACCGCTCTCCGTCGCCGTCCCGCACGGGCGGGGCGCGAGACGGCGCAGGACGCTCCGACTCCTCCTGCGCCGCCCCGGCTTCCTCCCTGGCGCTCGCCTTCGCGGTCTTCGTGCTGCTCTCGGCGATCGCGCCGGCGCTGTTCACCGCCTACGACCCGTTCGCGACCGCTCCGGCGGACAAGCTGCAGGCGCCGAGCCCCGCCCACCTCTTCGGCACCGACGAGCTCGGACGCGATCTCTTCGCCCGGGTGCTGCACGGGGGAGCACTGACGATCCAGGCGACGGTCGTCGCGCTCGCCATCGCGCTCGTCGGCGGTCTCGCCCTCGGGGTCGTCTCGGGCTACGCCGGCGGAGTGGTGGACGCCGTGATCATGCGCGTGGTCGACGTCCTGCTCGCCGTCCCCGGGCTGCTGCTCGCCCTCGCGATCGTCACGGCGATCGGATTCGGGACGCTGCCCGTCGCCCTCGCGGTCGGCATCGGCATCCTGCCCGGCTTCGCGCGGACGACCCGCGCCGAGGTGCTCCGGGTGAAGACGCTGCCCTACGTCGAGGCGGCGCGGACGGGCGGCGCGACCCGCCTGCGGGTGCTCGTGCGGCACGTGCTGCCGAACTCCTGGGGTCCGGTCGCGGTCCTCGCCGTCCTCGACCTCGGCACGGCGATCATCGCGGTCGCCGCGCTGAGCTTCCTCGGCTTCGGTGCCGCTCCGCCCGCCGCCGAGTGGGGCACCCTCATCTCGACCGGGCGCAACTACCTCGTCACCAGCCCGTGGCTCTCGCTCCTGCCCGGGCTCTTCGTCGGACTCCTCGTCTTCTCGCTCAACCACGTCGCCAAGACCGTCGAGGAGGTGCAGCGCGATGAGCGCCCTGGTCCGTCTCGATCACCTGGCTGTCGCGTACGACGGGCAGCCGGTCGTGCACGACGTGTCGCTCGAGATCGCGCCCGGGGAGATCGTGGCGGTCGTCGGGAGTCGGGGTCGGGCAAGTCGACGACGGCGAACGCCCTGCTGGGACTGCTGCCCGCGAACGGGCGCGTCACCGGCGGCTCGATCACGATCGGCGGAGCCGACGTCACCGCGGCGTCCGAGAAGGAGCTGCGCCGGCTCCGCGGCCGCGTCGTCGCCCTCGTGCCGCAGGACCCGATGGTCGGGCTGAACCCGACGCTCCGGATCGGCGCCCAGGTCGCCGAGGCCGTGCGCCTGCGCGGAGTCGACCGCCGCTCGGTGCCCGCCGAGGTGCGCGAGGCACTCGAGCAGGCGGGCATCGACGATCCCGACCTGCGCGCGCGGCAGTACCCGCACCAGCTCTCGGGCGGACTCCGCCAGCGAGCGCTCATCGCGATCGCCCTCGCCGGGAAGCCGCGGCTGATCATCGCCGACGAGCCCACCTCGGCCCTCGACGTGACCGTGCAGAAGCGGATCCTCGACCACCTGCAGTCGCTGGTCCGCGAGCAGGGCATCTCGCTGCTGATCATCACGCACGACCTCGCCGTGGCCGCCGACCGCGCCGACCGCGTGCTCGTGATGCGCGCCGGTCGCGTGGTGGAGCAGGGCACGCCCGAGCGGATCCTGGTCGCCCCGCGCGAGGAGTGCACCCGCGCCCTGATCGCCGCCGCTCCCGGGCTCGGGCACGGCGGCACGATCGTGCCGCGGTTCACGCGCGTCGAGCCGGCTCCCGAGGTGCTCCGGATCGAGAACGCGGTGAAGGAGTACGCGCTGCCGGGGCGCCGAGCCGGCTTCCGCGCGCTCGACGACGTCTCCTTCTCGCTCCACGCCGGGCGCACGCTCGCCCTGATGGGGGAGTCCGGATCGGGCAAGACCACCGCGCTGCGCGTCGCCCTCGGTCTCGTCGCGCCGACCAGCGGTCGCGTGCTCGTGGAGGGCGTCGACGTGACCGGAGCGCGCGAGCGGCAGTGGCGACCGCTGCGCCGCCGGATCCAGCTCGTCCACCAGAACCCGTTCGCCGCCCTCGATCCGCGCTTCACCGTGCTCGAGTCGGTGATCGAGCCGCTCGTCTCCTTCCGGGTCGGCGACCGGGCCTCGCGGATCGAGCGCGCGCGGGAGCTGCTGGACCGCGTCGGCCTGCCCGCCTCGTCCCTTCGCGCCTGCCCGCCGAGCTCTCGGGCGGCCAGCGTCAGCGGGTGGCGATCGCCCGGGCGCTCGCCCTCGGCCCGGACCTCGTGCTGCTCGACGAGCCCGTCTCGGCCCTCGACGTCTCGGTGCAGGCGCAGATCCTCGCCCTGCTCGTCGAGCTGCAGCAGGACCTCGGAGTGGCGTACCTGTTCGTCTCGCACGACCTCGCCGTCGTCGCCGACGTGGCGCACGAGGTGGTCGTGCTGAACCGGGGGCGCGTGGAGGAGACGGGCACGACCGCCCGCGTCTTCGGCGCGCCCGAGGCCGAGTACACGCGCGCGCTCCTGGCCGCGGTCCCGGGCGCCCGTGTCTCGGCAGTCCCGGCATGAGCGGCCGCATCGTCGTCATCGGGGCGGGCGCCGTCGGCTCCGTCCTCGCCGCCCAGCTGCACCTCGCCGGGCACGCCGTGGTCCTCGTCGCCCGCGGCGAGCAGCTCCGCGTGCTGCGCGAGCGGGGCTGAAGCTGCGCCGTCCCTCCGGAGACGAGACCGTCGCGGTCCCGGTCGCCTCGGGCCCGGAGGAGGTCGCTCCCACCCGCGGCGACGTGCTCGTGCTCGCGGTCAAGGCGCAGGACGCCGCGGCGGCGCTCGCCGAGTGGGCCTGGACGCCGCTCGCGGGAGGAGGCGCGGGGGCGGAGCTCCCGGTGCTGACCCTGCAGAACGGCCTCGCGGCCGAGGACGCGGCGCTGCGCCGCTTCCGCGATGTCTTCGGCGTCTCGATCGGCATCGCCGCGAGCTTCCTCGCACCGGGCGAGGTCGTCTCGCCGTCCTTCCCGACCGTCGGGGTCCTCTGGATCGGGCGGTACCCGGACGCGCTCGACCCGCGCGCCGAGGAGTACGCCGCGCTCCTGCGCAGCGCCGGATTCGCCGCGCGCGCCGTGCCCGGCATCAGCGCCTGGAAAGCGCGGAAGCTGATCGTCAACACCGCGAACGGCCTCGACCTCTTCGCCGGGAGCGACGACGAGCGGACGCGGGCGCGCACGGCGCTCGCCGCGGAGGCGCGTGCCGTGCTGCTCGCCGACGGCCGCGCGATCGCCGAGGACGACGGCACCCGCCTCGTCGTCGAGCCCGTCCCCGGTCACGTCCCCGGCCGCCTCTCGACCTGGCAGAGCTTCGCCCGCGGAGCCGGCAGCGAGGTCGACCTGCTGACCGGAGAGATCGTGCTGCTCTCCCGGCGCACCGGCGTCCCCGCTCCACTCAACGAGCGCCTCCAGCACCTGCTCGGCCTGCGCGGGGCGGAGGCGGCCCGCACGCCGCTCGCCCTCGCCGAGCTCCTGGATCCCGTCCCCGTCCCCACCGTTTCAGAGAGGGTCCCCGCATGACCGTCACCGCCCCCGCCGCCACCACCGCCCCCGTCCTCGCCTTCGACGAGCCGGACGGGATCGCCCCGCGCGGCACCCTCGTCGTCCTCGCCGGCCGCGGCGAGACTCCGGCCGTCTACGAGCGCTTCGGCACCCGGATCGCCCGCGACGCCTACCGGGTCCGCGTCCTCGGCGACGCGACGGCCGCGGGCACGGTCGACGCCGCACGCGCCCTGCTCGCCGACCGCTCGCTCGCCGCTCCCGTCGTGCTCGTCGGCTCCGACGCCGGAGCGGCGGTCGCCCTCGAGATCGCCGCCACCGCGGAGGTCGACGCCGTCGTGGTCGCAGGACTGCCGGTCCGCTCCGGGGGCGCGGCCGTCGGCGACCGCACGGCCTGCCCGAACCATGCGGGCGTGCTCGAGCGCGAGACCGGCTCCGCTCCCACCGTCGTCCTCCCGCCCGAGCTGCTCGCGGTGGCGGCGAGCGCCGTCCGGGCGCCGCTGCTGGCGCTGCACGGCGATGCCGACCCGGTCAGCCCCGTCGACGAGGCCGTCGCGGTGCTCCGGACAGCCCCGCACGCCGAGATCCACCTCGTCGCGGGCGGACGCCACGACGTCCTCAACGACGTGTCGCACCGCTCCGTCGCCGCGACAGTCGTGCTGTTCCTCGAGCGGGTGAAGGCCTCGCCCGAGGGGGCTCCCCTCGTCGTGCGGGCCGGAGCATGAGCGCCGTCGACGTGGAGGTGGTCCGCGCCGACCGCTCGGGCTGGTCCCCGGGCGGAGTGCCGGCGGGCGTCGTCCGCGCCCGCTCGGTCGACGAGGTGCGCGCGACCCTCGCCCACGCCTCCCTGCACGGCCTCCCTGTCGTGACCCGCGGCGCCGCCTCCGGACTCGCCGGCGGAGCCAGCGCGGGGAGGGGGCCCTGGTGCTCGACGTCTCGGGTCTGGACCGCATCCTCTCGATCGACCCCGTCGACCAGATCGCGCGCGTCGAGCCCGGAGTGATCACCGCCGACCTCGACCGTGCGGCGGCCGAGCACGGCTCCTCTACGCCCCCGATCCGGGCAGCGTCGAGATCTCGACGATCGGCGGCACCATCGCGACCAACGCCGGGGGTCTGCGCGGGGCGAAGTACGGCGTCACCCGCGACGCCGTGCTCGCCCTGGACGTGGTCCTCGCCGACGGCTCGCTCGTGCACGTCGGCCGCGACACCTTGAAGGGCGTCGTCGGTCTCGACCTCACCGCGCTTCTCGTGGGCTCGGAGGGGAGTCTGGGCGTGATCGTCGGCGCCACGCTCCGTCTCCTGCCGCGGCCCCGCTCCACGGCCACCGCCGCCGCCTACTTCACCGACGTCGCCGCCGGTGCCGAGGCCGCGACCGCCCTCGCACGGGCGGGGCTCCGGCCCAGCGTCCTCGAGCTCGTCGACGACCGCACGCTCGGGGCCATCGACGCGCTGCGCGGCACCGGCCTCGCCCTGCACGGCGGCGCCTTCCTGCTGGTGCAGACCGACGGCTTCGGAGCGGCGGAGGAGATCGAGGCCGTGCGCTCCGTCCTCGCCCCCACCGCCGTGAGCGTCGAGACGACGCTCGATCCCGCGGAGGGACTCGCCCTCGCCTCGGCCCGCCGCGACGCCCTCCCGGCGATCGAGGCGCGCGGGCGGGTCCTCATCGAGGACATCGCCGTGCCGCGGTCCCGGCTCGCCGAGGCGATCCGGAGGGTGCACGCGATCGCGGACGGCACCGGCGCCGACGTGTACGTCTTCGCCCACGCGGGCGACGGCAACCTGCACCCGATCATCCGACTCCGCGACGACTCCGAGGCCGCCCGCCTCCAGGCCGAGGCAGCCGCCGACGCGGTGTTCGCCCTCGCCCTCGAACTCGGCGGAACGGTCAGCGGCGAGCACGGCGTCGGAGTGCTCAAGCGCGAGTGGGCCCGCCGCGAGCTCGGCCCCGAGGTCGTCGCCCTGCAGCGCGCGCTGCGGCGGGTCTTCGATCCGCAGGGCATCCTGAATCCCGGAACAGCGCTGTGAGCGCGCCCTCGAAAGGACCGTCATGACCGACATCCCCGCCTGCAGCTCCGTGCTCGTCGCACCCGACGAGCTCGAGGCGGCCCTCGCCTCGCCCGCGCCGCCGCTCGTCCTCGACGTGCGCTGGCGGCTCGATCGCCCCGACGGGCGCCCCGCCTTCCTCGAGGGCCACGTGCCCGGCGCCGTCTACGTCGACCTCGATCACGAGCTCGCGCAGCACGGCGCACCGGAGGAGGGCCGGCACCCGCTGCCCTCCGTCGACCGGCTGCAGGAGGCGGCGCGGCGCTGGGGCTTCGCCAGGGGCAGCCCGTCGTCGTCTACGACGACCTGAAGAACCTGTCCGCCGCCCGCGCCTGGTGGCTGCTCCGCTACGCGGGAGTCGCCGACGTGCGCCTGCTCGACGGATCCCTCCGGGCCTGGACCGCCTCGGGCCGCCCCTCGAGACCGGACCCGTCGAGACCGCCGCGGGCGACGTCGAGCTGCGCTACGGAGCACTCCCGGTGCTCGACATCGACGAGGCCGCGGCCCTGCCCGAGCACGGCGTGCTGCTCGACGCCCGGGCGCCGGAGCGCTTCCGCGGCGAGGTCGAGCCGATCGATCCGCGCGCGGGGCACATCCCCGGCGCGCGCAATGCTCCGGCCACGGCGAACGTCGACGAGAGCGGCCGCTTCCTCCCGGCCGACGAGCTGCGCGCCCGCTTCGGAGTCCCTCGGCGTCACCGCGTCGGCACCCGTGGGCGTCTACTGCGGCTCCGGAGTGACGGCCGCGGCCGACGCGGTCGCCCTCACGCTCGCGGGCTTCGCCCCGCAGGTGTTCCCGGGCTCCTGGTCGCAGTGGTCGAGCACGCCCGGCCGCCCGGTGGCCGTCGGCGAGGACTGAGCCGGGCGGAACGCCGGAGCGGCCGCCCTCGGACCCCGAGGACGGCCGCTCTCGCGTTCGAGCGGGTCAGCCCAGGCGCGAGTGCTCGCCGAGGTGGTGCCAGGTGCGGTTGTGGTAGACGAGCGGAGCCGCGGCGTCCGAGTCCTCCGGCACGTGCGCCTCGAGGGCGTGCACCGCGACGATCGTCGACGAGCCCGCCTCCATGCGGTTGATGACGGTGCCCCGGATCCACGCCGCGGCGGCCGGGAAGTACGGCTCGCCGGTGGGCAGTCGCGACCAGAGCGACGTGTCGGCGAAGCGGTCGATGCCGCTGGTCGAGCCCAGGCGGGCGAGGTCGAGCTGCTGCGCCCCGAGCAGGTGCACGACGAGCGTCTCGGAGGCGCGGATCGCGGGCGTGCTCGAGGAGGCGGCGGACAGCGAGGAAGACGAAGAGCGGGGGCTCGGCGCTGACCGAGAACACCGACGTCGCGGTCAGCGCGACGGGTCCGGTGCCCGGGTCGGCCGTGATCAGGGCGACGCCGGCGGCGTGATTGCGGAACGCGAGCTTGAACTCCTCCGGCGACAGGCCGGCGAAGGCGGCGCGGTGGTGCCCGCTCGCATCGGCGTCGGAGGTGGTGGCGAGGTTCTCACGGCTCATCGGAGACTCCTGATCGCTCGGGGTGCGGCGCGGCGACCGGGACGGCTCCGCCTCCGTGCCGCAGCACGGTCCCTCCAGCCTGTCGTACCGGCCGGGGCCGCTCGGGCCGCATTGCGGAGTATGACACCGGCTCCTGCAGGTCCCCTCGGCATCCCGCAACCGGTGGCACAGGATCGGACGCCCGCGCAGACTCGGAGCATGGCCCACCGCGTCCGCGAGTCCTCCGCCCGCCCCGAGAGCAAGACCTGCGCCTCCTGCGCGGGCGCGAGATCCAGTGGCGCGCGAAGTGGGCGCGCGACTGGGAGAACGTGAAGTACCGCTCCGACGCCTGCCGCCGCCGCGGCTGGGGCCGGAGGAGGCGCGGCTGGAGGACGAGATCCGGACCGTCCTGCTCGCCCGGGCCGCGTCCTCGACCGCCTGCCCGTCGGAGGTGGCGCGGAAGGTCGGCGGCGAGGACTGGCGCCCCCTGATGGAACCGGTGCGCCGCGCCGCGCGCCGACTCGTCGACCGCGGCGAGATCGACATCGTCCAGGGCGGGCAGATCGTCGATCCGTCCCGCGCGAAGGGGCCGATCCGCCTCCGCCGCCGCCCCGGCGGTCCCCTGTCGCCGGGCGGCGCCGCGGGCTAGCGTGGGGGATGCCCCGAGACGCCGTCGTCCTCACCGTCCCCGGACCGCACGGCGAGCGGGAGGTGCGGCTCCGAGCCCCGATCGGGTGCTCTACCCGGAGCCGGGGATCACGAAGCGCGAGGTCGCCGAGTACCTGATCGCGGTGGGCGACGCGTTCGTGGCGGCCAACGGCGACCGGCCGATCTCGCTGCAGCGCTTCTCCTCCGGGATCGACGGCGAGCAGTTCTTCTCCGAAGAACCCGCCGAAGGGCGCACCCGAGTACGTGCGCTCGGTGCCGGTGACCTACCCGAGCGGCCGCGTGCATCCGCAGCTCGTGATCGACGAGCCGGCCGTCGCGGTCTGGGCCGCCCAGATGAACACGCTCGTCTTCCACCCGTGGGCCTCGCGCGCCGAGGACTCCGACCACCCCGACCAGCTGCGCATCGATCTCGACCCGCAGCCGGGCACCGGAGTCGCCGAGGCGGTCCGCGCCGCGCACGGTGCTCCGCGAGGTCCTCCGCGAGGCCGGGCTCGAGCCGTTCGTCAAGACCTCCGGCAACCGGGGTCTGCACGTGTTCGCGCCGATCGTGCCCGAGCACGAGTTCCTGGTGGTCCGGCACGCGGTGATCGCCGCCGCCCGCGAGCTCGAGCGCCGGATGCCCCGGGACGTCACCACCGCGTGGTGGAAGGAGGAGCGCGGCGAGCGCCTCTTCGTCGACTTCAACCAGGCGAACCGCGACCGCACGATCGCCGGCGCCTACAGTCCCCGCCCATTGCCGCACGCGCCGGTCTCCTGCCCCGTGGAGTGGGACGAGCTCGACGGTGTCGATCCGACGGCGTTCACGATCCGCACCGTGCCCGACCGGCTCCGCGAGACGGGCGATCCGTGGGCCCGCATGCACGACGCGCCGGGGACGCCCGAGACGCTGCTGGCCTGGTGGGAGCGGGACGTCGCGGCCGGGCTCGGCGAGCTGCCCTTCCCGCCCGACTTCCCCAAGATGCCGGGGGAGCCGCCCCGCGTGCAGCCCAGCCGCGCGAAGAAGACGGCCGACTGAGTCTCAGCCCAGCACGTCCTGCAGGTCGTAGGCGACCGGCTGCTCGAGCTGCTCGAACGTGCACGAGCGCGCCTCGCGGTCCGGGCGCCAGCGCTCGAACTGCACGGTGTGCCGGAAGCGGTCGCCCTCGCGCTGGTCGTAGCGGACCTCGAGCACGCGGATCGGCCGCAGGCGGACGAAGGACGTGTCCCTCCCGTTCGAGAACCGGCTCCGCTCGCCGTCGCCGCGCACGGGCTCCCCGGCCTCGTCGCGCTCCACCGCGTCGGCGAGCTCCTCGACGAGCCCGAGCCGGCGGGCGTCGGTGAAGGCGGAGGCGCCGCCGACCTGCCGCAGCTCGCCGTCGGAGTCGAACAGGCCCAGGAGGAGGGAGCCGACACCGGGCTTGGACGTGTGCTCGCGGTACCCGATCGCGACGACGTCGGCCGTGCGGTGGTGCTTCACCTTGAGCATCGTGCGCTTCCCCGGGGCGTAGCCGGGCTCCCAGCGGCTTGGCGATCACCTCGTCGAGCCCCGCGCCCTCGAAGCGGTCGAGCCAGTCGCGGGCCAGCGCCTCGTCGGAGGTGGTGCGTCCGAGGTGGAGCGGATGCGGCACGCCGTCGAGCAGGTCGGCGAGCGCGGTGCGGCGCGCCGAGTACGGCTCCTCGAGCAGCGAACGCCCGCCGACGGCCAGGAGGTCGAAGGCGACGAGCATGGCAGGAGTCTCGGCGGAGAGGGTCCGGACCCTGCTCGCCGCGGGTGGATGCGCTGCGAGAGGAGGTCCCAGTCGAGCCGCTGCGCGCCCTCCGGCCCGGTCGCCAGCACGATCTCGCCGTCGACGACGCAGCCGTCGGGGAGGAGGCGGGGCGAGGGCCTCGACGAGCTCGGGGAAGTAGCGCGTCAGCGGCTTGGAGCCGCGGCTGCCGATCTCGACGACGCCGTCGGCGATCGAGACGATCGCGCGGAATCCGTCCCACTTGGGCTCGTAGGAGAAGCCGCCCGCGACGCTGTCCTGCGCGGGGACGGCGGCGACCGCCTTGGCGAGCATGGGGGCGATCGGGAGCGGGAACGGGAGGTCCATCCCCGGATCATCCCGGCCGCACCGGTTCCGCGCACCCCCGCGCGGGGTCGAGCGGAGGAGGCGACACGCGGGACTCCCGTGCCCCCAGCGTTTCGTTTCGCGCCACTGCACCGCAAGACTGTGCCCATGCACAGGTGGGGACGCGCTTCCGCAGCGCACGACGGACCAAGCCGATCGACCGGAGGGGCTCCGAAGAGGAGACATGACCCTCGGACGACGGAACGAGCCCCGGACGGAGCGTGCGCTGATGGCGCGCGCGACGACCGCGGCCCGACGTCTGCTCTCCTTCGTGCGCCCCGGTGCCGACGCGGAGCCGGATCGCTCCGAGCCCGACCACCGCGGCGCCACTGCTCACGGGAGCGCCGTGCCGCCCCGGCCGCCCGCCCCGCAGCCCGAGCAGCCCCGCGAACTCCCCGTGTTCGAGGTAGCCGCGCCCGTTCTCGGCGAGACGTGCGAGCTCGACGCCGACGCGATCGAGTTCCCGAACCCGGCGGTCGCCGACTTCGTCCCCGACCTCTCCCGACCCCGCGCCGCCGCCTTCAAGCAGGAGCGGACGCCCCGCGACGTGCCCGCCCGCTCCGAGGTGCCGGTGCCCGTCCTCGAGGTCGATCCCACGCGACCGGAGCCGGACGAGGCGCCGACCGTGCACGAGGTCGACCACGCCGTCGTCGCCCCGGCGCTGCTCGCTCCGGCGCTCGCCGCAGGCGGAGGGGCCGTCGCGCCGGTCATCGGAGAGGTCTGCGAGCTCGACACCGACCACGTCGAGTTCCCGCACCCGGCCGTGGCGTCCTTCGTCCCCGCGGAGGGTCGTCGTCGGGGAGCGTTCGGAGCCGGCGCGGCCCCGCAGCCGACGGCACCCGCGGAGCCCGTCGTCGCGCCGGCGCCGGTCGTCGTGCCGGAGCCCGTCGCCGAGCCGGAGCCCGAGCCCGAGCTCACGCCGGAGCCGGAGCCGATGCCCGTCGTGGCGCCCGAACCCGCTCCTGATCCGGAGCCCGTCATCGAGCCGGAGTCGGAGCCTCTCGTCGCGCCCGAGCCGGAGCCCGAGGTCCCCGTTGCCCCCGAGCCGGAGCCGGCGCGCTTCGTCGAGCCCGAGCCCCTCGTCGCGCCCGAGCCGCCGGCCGCCCCGGCGCCGTTCGTCGCGCCGGTGCCCGTGCCGCACCGTCCGTCGCCTCCGTCCGTCTTCCCGGAGCCCGTCCGCCCCGAGCCCGCCGTCTCGCCCGAGCCGCCCACCGCCCCGCTGACGGAGCCCGACGAGGACCTCCGTCCCTCCGCCGACGCACCGCCCCCGCCCGTCGCCGCTTCGGCGCACCAGTGGTACGGCGCGCCCGTCGATGCCCAGCCGTCGCCGTCCTCGCGCGGCCGTCGCCGCGCCCTCGTGATCGGCGCCGGGATCGGCGCCGCCGTCCTCGTCCTCGGCGGAGCCCTCGTCGCCGTCCCCCTGCTCACGCAGGGCGGGGACGACGCGGCGGAGCCCGTCGCCGCGGCACCCGGCACCACGGAGGCGGCCGTCGCGTGGGTCGCCTCCTCGCTCGACCCCGACTCCGTGCTCCTCGTCGAGGACGCCCTCGTCACCGACGTCACCGACGCCGGCTTCCCGGGCGACACCGTCGTCTCGGAGTCGACCCTCACGGCCGCCGCGCCGGACTCGGCCTGGCGCGCGGCGGACTACGTCCTCGCGACGCCCGCGCTCGGGCGAGCGCGTCCGGCGAGGCCGAGACCGCGCTGGCCAACTCCGAGGCGGTCGCCGCCTTCGGCAGCGGCGGGTCCGCCGTGGAGGTGCGCCGGGTGCTCGACGAGGGGATCGACCAGGCCGCCGCCGCAGCCGCCGTCCTCACCGCCGCTCGCGCGTCGGCCGGAGGGCAGCTCGCCGCGAATCCGGCGCTCACCACGACTCCCGCCGCGCGCGCTCTGCTCGAGCAGGGCCGGGTCGACGCCCGCCTGCTCCTGCTGCTGGGTCAGCAGCTCGCCTCCGCGCCGCTCTCGGTCGCCGACTTCCCCGTCGGACCGAACGAGACCGACGGAGTGCGCCACCTCCTGGTCCTGTCCGGCTACAACGGGGCCGGCGTGCCCGCGGACCCCACCGCCACCGCCGAGGCCACGACGTGGCTCGGCAGCCAATCGGGGGAGTTCGTCCCCACCTCCGTCGAGTCGACCCCCCAGGGCCTGCTCGTCACCCTCGACCTCGACGAGCCGACCGGGCTGCTCCCGGGCGCGCCGTAAGGCACCACCTCACCCGAAGGACCTCTCATGCACCCGTTCGCCCCCTCCTCCCGCCGCCGCTCCTGGGCCGCGATCGCCGTCGCCGCGGTGTCCGCCGCGACGCTCCTCGGAGCGGCCCCCGCCTCGGCCGCGGAGCAGGGGACCGGATGGGTGCGGGTCGCGCACCTCTCGCCCGACACGAAGTCGGTCGACGTGACCCTGACGTCGCTGGCGGGCGGCGGCGCCGCGTTCGAGCTCGACGACGTCGCGTACGGAGCGGTTTCGCCCTACTGGACCCTGCAGCCCGGCACCTACGTCGTCTCGATGGTGCCCTCCGACGCACCCGAGGGCACGTCGCCCGTCATCGAGCAGTCCGTCGACGTGTCAGCGGGCACTCCGCTCACCGTCGCCGCTCTGGGCCGGAACGCCGTACTGCGCACCACCGTCTTCACCGATGATCTGACGCCCCCGGCCGACGGGCAGGCCCGCGTGCGGGTGATCCAGGCCTCCACGACGGCCTCGCAGGTCGACGTCGCCACCACCACCGGCACCGCTCTGGCCACCGACGCCGCGCAGGGGACCGCCACCCCGTACACGAGCGTGCCCGCGGGCCCCTGGAGCCTGGACCTCTCCGCCGGCAGCGTCTCGGCGACCGCCGACCTCGACCTGGCTCCCGGTTCCGTGGCGTCCTCTTCGTCCTCGACGACGCGAGCTCGGGACTGGTCGTCTCCCCGGTCCTCGACTCCGCCGCGGTGGGCGATCTCCCCGTCGGCGGCATCCAGACCGGTGGCGGAGCGACCGCCGTGCACGTCTCCTCCGCGCAGGGTCCGGCGGTCCCCGGACTGCTCGGCGTCGTCTCCGTCCTCGGCCTGATCGCGGGAGCGGTCGCCCTGCTCGCGCGTCGCACCCGTCTCGGCGGCCGGACGAGCTGATGCGCGTCGCCGCGCACGCCGCAGGCCTCGTCGCGGCGCTCCTGCTCCTCGCCGGCTGCTCGGGCGCCCCGGGGGCGGGCGCGCCCGAGGGAGCTCCCCGGTCGCCTCGAGCACTGCGCCGTCGCCGACCGCGCCCGCGACGCCCGGACCCGGTGCCGCCGGAGCGCTGCAGGACCCCGTCTCCGCCGCCGCACCGGCCCGCTCCTCGGTCGTCCCCGTGCGCGTGGTCGTCCCCGCGCTCGGGGTCGACTCCACCCTCGAGTCGCTGACCAGGGACGGCACGGGCTGGATCCAGCCCCCGGTCGCGGTCGACGAGGCCGGCTGGTACCGCGACGGAGTGGTCCCCGGCGACATCGGGCCCGCGGTGATCGCGGGTCACGTCGACTCCCGCATCGGCCCCGGGGTCTTCCTCGACCTCGCCTCCCTCGTCCCGGGCGACACGGTGGACGTCGTGCTCTCCGACGGCAGCACGCGCACCTTCGCGGTCACGGGCTCCGTGACGGTGCCCAAGGAGGACTTCCCGACGGAGGACGTCTACGGCCCGCAGCCGACCGCCCAGCTGCGCCTGATCACCTGCGGCGGCGTCTTCGACGACTCCTACGGCCACTACGTCGACAACGTCGTCGTCTCGGCCGAGCGGGTCGCCTTGACGTCCCGCGACTCGCAGCAGGCTCCGTGGTTCGGCGCGTACCTCCCGGGGTATGAGCACCACTTGGAAGCGCTGGGCGCCCGCTGCGGCCGTCCCCCTGGTCGTCGTCGCCGCGGCCGTCGCCCTGCCCCTCTCCGCGAGCGCCGCCGGGGACCTCCCCGAGAAGTCCGCCTCCGAGCTGCTGAGCTTCGTCGCCGAGAACGACGTCACCGCGTTCTCCGGCGACATCGAGCAGACCTCCGACCTCGGGCTGCCCGATCTGTCCGCGCTCGGGTCGGCCGCGGGCGGAGCGCCCGACTCCGAGGCCTCCGCAGTCGACGCCCTGATGGAGCTCGCCACCGGCTCGCACGAGGCGCGGGTCTTCGTCGACGCCGACCGCGGCGCCCGGCTCCAGGTCCTCGACCGCCTCGCCGAGCGCGACGTCGTCGCGACGAAGGGCGAGGGCGTCTGGGTCTACGACTCCGCCGAGAACACCGCCACCCACTTCCTGCCCCCGGAGTCGGACGGCACGGCCCCCGAGGCCGTCCCGCCGACCGAGGTGCCGACGCCCTCGAGCGTCGCCGAGCAGCTCCTCGCGAGCATCGATCCCACGACGACCGTCGCCGTCGGCTCCGACGTCGAGGTCGCCGGGCGGGACGCCTACGAGCTGGTCCTCACGCCGCGCGACGGCACGACCCTCGTCGGCTCCGTGACGGTCTCGATCGACGGAGAAACCGGGCTCCCGCTCGGCGTCGCCGTCACGGCCCGCGGAGGCACGGCCCCCGCGTTCAGCGTCGCGTACTCGAGCATCGACTTCGACGCTCCCGACGCGGCGATGCTGTCGTTCACCCCGCCCGCCGGTGCCGAGGTCACCGAGAAGGCCGCGCCCGTGCACGAGGCGCCCGAGCCCGGCGCGGTCGAGCCCGGTGCCGTCGAGCCCCAGGAGCCCGGGGCCGACGGATCCCAGGTCGTCACGACCGGTAGCGGCTGGGCGACCGTCGTCGAGCTGCCCGCCGGCGGCACCGGAGCGCTCGGCGCCCTCGACGCCGTGACCACCCCCGTCACCGGGGGCCGCGCCCTCGAGTCGGCCCTCGTCTCGGTGCTGCTGACCGACGACGGCCGCGTCCTCGCCGGAGCGGTCCCCGTCGACGTCCTGGTCGACGCGGCCGGTCGGTGACCGCGGCCGACCTCGCGGTCGAGACCCGCGGCCTCACCAAGCGCTTCGGGCGTCAGGAGGCCGTCTCGGGTCTCGACCTGGCGGTTCCGCGCGGGGCCGTGTTCGGCTTCCTCGGGCCCAACGGCTCCGGCAAGACCACGACCATCCGGATGCTCCTGGCCCTCGCCGCACCGACGGAGGGGAGCATCACCGTCCTCGGCGAGAGCATGCCCCGGCGCTCGGCCGATGTGCTCCCGCGGGTCGGCGCCCTGGTCGAGGGGCCCGGCTTCTACCCGTTCCTCTCGGGTGCGGCCAACCTGCGTCGCTTCGACGCCGCCGAGGCCGGCACCTCGTCGCGCACCCGCCGGGCGCGCGTCGACGAGGCGCTCGCCCGCGTCGGGCTGGGCGCCGCCGCCCGCAAGAAGGTCGGCTCCTACTCGCTCGGCATGAAGCAGCGGCTCGGCATCGCCGTCGCCCTCCTCTCCCCGCGGGATCTCATCGTGCTCGACGAGCCCACCAACGGCCTCGACCCGCAGGGCACCCGCGAGGTGCGGTCGCTCGTGCGCAGCCTCAACGCCGACGGCACGACCGTGCTGGTCTCCAGCCACCTCCTCGCCGAGATCGAGCAGCTCTGCACCCACGCCGCCGTGATGCGGACGGGACGCCTCGTGGCTCAGGGAGGGCTCGACGAGCTCCGCGGGGACGCCGCTGCGATCGAGCTCGTCACCCCCGATCCCGAGCGGGCGCAGCGGAGCCTCGCGCAGCTGGGGCTGGTGCCTCGACCGCGCCCGGAGGCCATCCCTCCGACCCGCCCGTCGTCCTCGCCGCGATGCCTCCGGGACTCGCCGCCGAGTCCGTCGTCGCCGCGCTGGTCGCGGACGACGTGCGCGTGCGCGGCTTCGCCGTGCGCCGCCCCTCGCTCGAGGAGCGATTCGTCGAGCTGACCGGGGAGGGATTCGATGTCGAGCGCTGACCCCGCGATCGCCGTGCGCCGCTCCCGCGGGGGAGCGGGCGGGCTCCTGCTCTCGGAGCTCGCGCTGCTGTTCCGCCGCCGCCGCACGTGGGCGCTCCTGGCGGCCCTCGCGGCGATCCCTTGCTGCTCGCCGTGGCCGTCCGGCTGTCGGGCGAGGGCGGTGGCCCGTCCTTCGTCGGAGCGATCGGCGGCAACGGCCTGTTCACCGGGTTCGCGGCCGTCACCGTCGCCGTGCCGCTCTTCCTGCCGTTGACCGTCGGAGTGGTCGCCGGCGACGCGATCGCGGGCGAGGCGTCGCTCGGGACGCTCCGCTACCTCCTCGTCACCCCGGTCGGGCGGCTCCGCCTGCTCGCGGTCAAGTTCGCGGCCTCGCTCGCCTTCTGCCTCGCCGCCGCCCTCACGGTGATGGTGGTCGGCATCCTGATCGGCTTCGCGCTGTTCCCCGTCGGGCCGGTGACGCTGCTGTCCGGCAGCACGGTGCCGCTGGCCGACGCCGTCGCACGCGCGCTGGCGATCGCCGTCTACGTGGCCCTCTCGCTCGTCGGACTCGCCGCGATCGGCCTGTTCGTCTCGACGCTGACCGACGTGCCCGTCGGCGCCATGGCCGCCACCGTGGTCGTGTCGATCGCGGCGCAGATCGTCGGCTCCCTCTCGCAGCTCGACGCGCTGCATCCGTTCCTCTTCACCGACCGGTGGTTCGACTTCGCCGACCTGCTGCGCGACCCGATCGCGTGGAGCTCGTTCGGCGAGAACGCGCTCCTGCAGCTCGCGTACGTCGCCGTCTTCGGCGCCCTGGCGGCCGGCCGATTCACGACCCGCGACATCCTGTCCTGACGCTGGCCGCAGGAACACGAGAGGCCGCCTCCCGCTGGAGCGGGGAGGCGGCCTCTCGACGGTTCAGCGGACTCAGCCCTGCGCGGCGAGCCCGAAGCTGACGGTGCCGCTGTCGTCGACCTGCGCGTCGAGCACCTTGTCGCCGAGGGCGACCGAGGCGGCGACGTCGAGGAAGACGCGGGCGCCGTCCTGCTCCACCACCGCGTCGGTGGTCTCCGGAGCGGCCGCGACCGCGACCGCGAAGTTCTGGGCGTCGAGGTCGTTCCCGCTGATGCGCAGGCCTCCCTCGACAGGGGTCTCGGTCTGTCCCGTGATGGTCTTGACGACGGTGCTGGCGTTGTCGGTGAGCGTGAGCATCGGTCGTTCCTTTCCGTCCGTGGTCGATGAGACGGCCACGATTCCGAGAACCGCCGTGCGTCTCAAGCCGGGGGAGCGGATGTGGAGGGATGCACACCTGAGCGGCCTGCTCGCTCACCTGCGACACTGTCCGGATGCACCCCGCCGACGCCTGCCCGTGCGGAAGCCGCCGCCACTACGCCGACTGCTGCCGCCCCGCCCACCTCGGCGAGACCCCGTCGCCCACCGCCGAGCGCCTGATGCGCAGCCGCTACAGCGCGAACGTGCTCGGCAGTGCTCCGTACCTGCTCGCGAGCTGGCACCCGTCGACCCGGCCCGCGCGCATCGACCTCGACGACGGCGTCCGTTGGCGCCGTCTGCAGATCGTCGACACGGCTCGCGGAGAGGAGGGCGCCGTCGACGGGCTCGTCGAGTTCCGCGCGTCCTACCGCTCGTCCGAGGGCGTCGGCCTCGTGCACGAGCGCAGCCGGTTCGTCCGCGAGGACGGGCGCTGGTACTACGTCGACGGCGACCTCCTCGACGACGAGTCCTGATCGGGGTCTTCCGGACACCTCGCCCGCGGCGCCCGCCCTCGTCCTACGCTGAGGGCATGGCCCAGGAATTCCGTCGAGCGGACGACGCCTCCCGCTACGAGCTGCACCAGGACGGCGCCCTCGTCGGCGTCCTCGACTACCGCGAGAACGAGAAGGCGGTGTCGCTCGTGCGCTCCTTCACCTCGCCGCCGTTCCGCGGCCGGGGCCACGCCGGGGAACTCGTGGCGTTCGCGGTGGCGGACATCGAGTCCTCCGGCGATCGCCGGGTGGTGCCGCTCTGCTGGTACGTCGGCCAGTGGTTCGACGAGCACCCCGAGAAGGCGCACCTGCTCACCCGCGGGGGCTGAGCCTCACTCCCGGACGAGCGGCTCGACCCCTTCGAGATCGGGTCGCAGGCCGATGTCGACCAGGCGGATGCGCCCGGCGAACGCATCACCGGGCGGCAGCAGGAGCCCCGCCTTGATCGCCCCGAAGGTGACGGTCACGTCAGCGCGCAGGACGACCGGATCGGGCACGCCGCCGTCGTCCGGTCCGACGCCGCTGGGCAGATCGACCGCGACGACGACGGGCGGGTGCTCGCGGTCGGTGAGCGCATCGATCACCGTCGCGACGATCTCGCGCGGCCGTCCCGTCAGAGCGGGGTGGCGGGTGCCGATGCCGAGGATCCCGTCGACGACGACGTCCGCCTTCGCGACCGCCGCCAGCAGAGCGCGCACATCGTCGGCCTGCACGCGGTCGCAGCCCTCGTCGAGCGCGACCGCGAGGCCGCGCTGGTGCCAGCGGTCCGCGGTGAGCACCAGCAGCACGTCGACTCCGGAGGACGCCACCTCGGCGGCCGCGTAGAGGGCGTCTCCGCCGTTGTTCCCCGGCCCCACCAGCACGAGAACCGTTCCGGGCCCGCGCCGGTCGCGTCGCCCGGCGAGCAGTGCGCGGATCTCGCGCGCCAGACCGTCCGCAGCCCGCTGCATCAGCGGTTCGCGCCGGGCGAGGTGCGGCGCCTCTGCGGCCCGCACCTGCGCGGCGGAGTAGCCCTCGACCATCCCTCCACTGTGCGCTCCGAGGGGCGGTTCGGCAAGTCCGGTCCGGTGCTCGACAGCGGACGATCGCCGGGTTCGGCGGAGGTGAGGGAATGTCAGTGGTCGCTGGTTCACTCCTCGTGGGGCGGGGGAGCGATCAGAGGAGGTGGCGGGTGTGGCGAGCGGGTTCGAGAGCGACGAGCGAGAACAGTCGTCGGGGTCGGAGTCGGGGCTCGCGGAGGTGCGCGGGCGCGGTGATCGGGCGGATCGGCTGGTGCGTTCGGTGGCGCCGGTGCTGCTGGCGGCGGCGGAGGAGCTGCATGAGGGGCATCGGGTGGCGGTGAGGTGTCCGGAGGCGTTCGCGCGGGGGTTGTCGCGGAGCGAGTCGGATGATCTGGTGGAGCGGTCGGTCCGGGCCGAGCTGGCGGTCGCGCTGGGGGTGTCGGAGCGGGTGGTGTCGCGGGAGCTGCTGCACGCGCAGCTGCTGGTGGAGGATCTGGCGTGCATGCGGGCGCTCCTCGAGTCGGCGCAGGTGTGGTGGGAGGCGGGTCAGGTGATCTGCGCGGTCGCAGCGACGCTGCCTCCGGAGTCGCGGGCGGTGTTCGATGCGCGGTCGCGCCGCTGGCCGTCGAGCTGACGCCCACGCAGTTGCGGCGTCGGGTCGCGCGACTGCGGGACGAACTGCATGCGGAGCCTCTGACGGTGCGGCATGCGCGTGCTCGGGAGGATCGCGCGGTGTGGGTGGTGCCGGAGGTGGACGGCATGGCGATGCTGTGCGCGCTGCTGCCGGCTCCGGTGGCGGCGGGGCGTTCGCGCGGCTCGATCGCATCGCCCGCTGCCTGCGCGAGAGCGCGGAGAGCGGGCGGGCGGACGGGGACGGGCGCACGCTGTCGCAGCTGCGCGCGGACGCCCTCGCTGATCTGCTGTGCGACGGGGACGTCGCGGGCACCGCTCCCGGCGCCGGACCGGCGGACTCGACGTTCGTGCCGGGGTGCGCGCCGAGGTGCGGCTGACCCTGGCCGCGAGCACCGCTGCCGGACTCGACGACGCGCCCGCGGTGCTCGACGGCTACGGCCTGGTCCCTGCCGGAGCCGCCCGCGAGCTGGTCGGGGTCGCCGCGTCGTTCACCCGGGTCCTGACCGATCCGCAGACCGGGGCGGTGGTGTCGGTCTGGCGCACGCACCGGGTGCCTCCGCCGCAGATGCGCCTCGCGCTGCAGCTGCGGGATCAGACCTGCCGCTTCCCCGGCTGCACCCGCGTCGCGGCCCGGACGGAGGCGGATCACACGATCGAGTGGCGCCATGGCGGAGAGACCGCCCTCGAGAACCTCGCCTCGCTCTGCATCGCCCACCACCACGTCCGCCACGGCGACCGCTGGACCTACGTCCTCCACCCCGACGGCACCGCCGACTGGACCACCCCCACCGGACGCCGCATCACCACGAGACCACCCGCCCTCATCCCCGAGCTCGCCACCACCGCGCGCTCGCCACGCTTCCAGGAGTCCCCACGGCCGTTCTGAGGGTGCTGGCGGATGGCCGAGCCGGCCGCCGGGTGCAGCGGAGAGAGCGTCCTCCGGCATTCCGAGCAACTCCCGGGCGCTGCCGCGCCGCTCCTGAGCGCCCGGACCGCCGGCATCCCGTTGAGATGCTCGCCTTCTTCCGGCGCGCCCCGTCGGTTCGAGGCCCGAGCCGCCGGCGAGCACAGCTGCTCAGGACGACTGCACCGCCCGATCCGCCTCCTCCACGATCGCCCGCATCGCGGTCTCGGCGGACTCCCCGTCCCCCTCGGCGACAGCCGATGCGACCGCGCGGTGCAATCGCACGGCCTCGCTGTCCGCCTCGCGCGGCATGAGCGCGTTCCGGGTGCGTCCGGCGAGCACCTCGGCCACCAGGTCGGCGAGCTGCGCGAGCATCCGATTGCCGGACGCGGCCAGGAGGGTCCGGTGGAAGGCCGTGTCGGCGGCGAGGTAGGCGCTCTCGTCCGCCGAACCGGCGTTCGCCGACATCGTCCGGACCGAGTCCACCAGCGCCTCCCGCTGCGCGGGGGTCACGTTCACCGCCGCGAGCCGCGCGGCCAGCGGCTCGACGCCCAGGCGGAGCTGGCTGAGCTGATGCAGCTGCCGCTGGCGGTCCGGTCCGTCCAGACTCCAGCCGATCACGCGGGGATCCAGTGCGTTCCACGACTCCTGGGGCTCCACCCGGTGCCGGAGCGGCGCCGCGAGGTGACCAGTCCGAGGGACTCCAGCACACGGACGGCCTCGCGCATCACCGACCGGGACACGCCCCGGCGCTCCGCCCGCTCGTCGGCGCTGAACGCCGTTCCCGGCTCCAGCTCCCCGCGCACGATCTGCGAGCCGAGCTCGTCGAGCACCGAGTGGTGCAGGGAGGGCGGCGTCGCGGTCATGGGGACATCCTCCCAAGTCCGCTCGACGCCGCGCCAATCATCGGACATAATCTTCGAGCACACCGGTTATGTCGGACATAACGCTCCTCAGGAGCCGTCCGGCCGCCGTCGGATCGACCAAGGACGCTCATGACACCGACTCTTCCCTCCTCCTCCGCGCCGCGGGCGAGGAGGTCAGCACCACCGCTCCGCAGGGGCAACTGATCCTCGCCGCGATCCTCGGCATCGCCGTGATCGTCGTGCTGATCACCTGGCTCAAGCTGCACCCCTTCGTCTCGCTGCTGATCGGCGCACTCACCACCGGTCTCGTCGCGGCGATGGCCCCCGCCGACGCCGTGGCGAGCTTCGCGCTCGGCTTCGGCAACACCATGGGCGGCGTCGGCATCCTCATCGGCCTCGGAGCCATGTACGGCAAGCTCCTCGCCGATTCCGGCGGCGCCGACCGCATCGTCGACACCCTGATCGCCCGCTCCAGCACTCGGGCACTCGCCCTGGATGATGGGCTTCGTCGGCGCGCTGATCGGCCTGCCGATGTTCTTCGAGGTCGGCCTCGTGCTGCTCATCCCCGTCGTCATCCTGGTCGCCCGCCGAAGCGGCCTGCCCCTGATGAAGGTGGCGATCCCGACGCTCGCCGGCCTCTCCGTCATGCACGGCCTCGTGCCTCCGCACCTGGGCCCGCTCGTCGCCATCGACGCCCTCGGAGCGAACCTCGGAGTCACCCTCGCGTTCGGCGTCCTGGTCGCGATCCCGACCGTCGTCGTCGCCGGCCCGCTCTTCGGCCGCCTCGCGGCGAAGTGGGCGCCCGTCGAGACGCCGCCGCTGTTCGGCGAGGGAGCCGGCGACGCCCGCGAGCACCGCCCCGGCTTCGTCGCCGCGGTCGCGAGCATCCTGCTGCCCGTCGTGCTCATGCTCGGCAAGGCCGTCGCCGACATCGCCGCTCCGGGATCCGACGACGCGTGGAAGTCCCTGCTCGACTTCCTCGGCACTCCGACCATCGCCCTCGCCATCGCGCTGCTGGCCGGTCTGGTGCTGCTCGGGCGCGGCGGCCGGATGAACCGCTCCGAGCTGCAGGACTCGCTCTCCAGCTCCCTCCCGCCCATCGCCGGGATCCTGCTGATCGTCGGCGCCGGCGGCGGATTCAAGCAGGTCCTGGTCGACACCGGCATCGGCAGCGTCGTCGCTCAGCTCGCCGAGGGGAGCGGAGCGTCCGCGCTCCTGCTCGCCTGGCTCGTCGCGGTCGTCATCCGCATCGCCACCGGCTCGGCGACGGTCGCCACCGTGACCGCCGCAGGGATCCTCCAGCCTCTGACCGAGACGATGGACGGACCGATGGTCGCCCTCATGGTGCTCGCGATCGGCGCCGGATCGGTGTTCCTGTCCCATGTCAACGACGCGGGCTTCTGGCTCGTCAAGGAGTACCTGGGACTCAGCATCGGCCAGACACTGAAGACCTGGACCGTGATGGAGTGCCTGGTCTCGGTGACCGGGCTCGCCGGGGTGCTCGTGATCGGTCTGTTCGTAGGAGGTCTCTGATGTCGCAGCCGCTCACCGCGCCTGTCCGCGCGATCGTCGTCATGGGGGTGTCCGGCAGTGGGAAGTCCACCGTCGCCGCCCTGCTCGCCGGTTTCCTGCACTGGAGCTTCCTCGAGGGCGACGACCTGCATCCGCGCTCCAACGTCGAGAAGATGGCGGCAGGAACGCCTCTGACCGACGTCGACCGGGGCCGTGGCTCGCCGAGATCGCCCGAGAGGTCGACGAGCGGATCGGCAACGGCCGCCCTGTCGTCGTCACCTGCTCGGCTCTGCGCCGCAGCTACCGCGACATCCTCCGCCGCGACGACCTGGTGTTCGTGCACCTCGCCGGGTCGAAGGAGGTCGTCGCCGACCGTCTGGCCTCGCGGCTCGACCACTTCATGCCGGCGGCGCTCCTGGACTCGCAGTTCGGCCTGCTCGAGCCCCTCGGCGACGACGAGCGTCACATCGCGGTCGACGTCGGCAGGGCTCCGGAGGAGGAGATCGCGGAGATCGTCGAGCGGCTCGGTCTGAGCTGATCGAGCCGGTCGAGGCCGAGCAGCGCGGATCCGGGTGGTCGTGGTCCTTGTCTGCAACAGCGCCGAGGAGGACACTCTGGTCTCGTGGGAAGAAGGCCCGATGTCGCGCTCCTCTCGTGGTTACAGCCGACCGATCGCGGCCGTCGCCCTGCTCGCTCCGCTTCTGCTGTGTGCCCTTGTCTGGAGCTCCTCTCGCCTTCCCCCGAACGGGGAACCGGCGCGCTCTACCTTCCGACGCCGTGCGCCACTGCCCCCGCGACGACGCTCGCTGCACCGACGGGGCCGGACGGCCGGGTCTGCGTGCCGACGCCCCTCCCCGAGCCGTCCGAATCGGCCCCCGCCGCGCAACAGGAGGAGAACGCACGGCAGGGCACGGGCTCGACGGGGATCGCTTCCGATCAGCCGGAGGTCGCACCGAGTGCCACCGCTTCGGCGACACCGAGCTCCGCTCCGAGCACCGCGGCTCAGCCGCGCAACGACTGGGAGGCGTTCTCAGCGGGATGGACGGCGGCGGTCGACGCCTGGTTGACACCGGTCCTCGCTCCGATCGTCGGCGCAGTCGTCTTCCTCCTCGTCTGCCTGTTCGTCGCCCGTCTGCTCGTCTACCTGCCGATGAATCCGTGGGGACGGATCGGGTTCCGCAGGAACGCCGTCCTCCTCGCGGCGGGCGTCGCAGCGCTCCTTCTCGCCGCGATCGGCTTCGTGCTCATCGTCGGCGCCCTCGGTGCGGACGGTGCTCGGGCTCTCGTCTCGAGCAGCCGGGGGACGACCCCGTGCCTGCGGTGCGACTGGTACTCCTCCCCGTACTGCTCGCGCTGTGGGGGAGCCTCGCCCTCTCGAGGGTCGCCGCCTCGCGACTGCGAGTCGCTGTCGTGATCGGGCCGGCCTCCGATGCCGCGACCGGGTCGCAGGCGCCGGAGGCTCAGATCGGGTCGGCGGCCGAGGACGTGCCGGCGACAGGGGCCGGAAGCGGCCAGGAGGGCGGGCAGTCGACCACCGCCGCGACTGCGGCAGGTCCGCGAGGGGCTGCTCCGTCTCCGCGAGCGGCCCTCCGCCCCTGACCTGTCGAAGAGCCAGTCGGAGGTCGCGAAGCGTTTCGCGGCGGGAGTCAGGACGCTCTGCAGAAGTGATGCCGGATCGA
Source organism: Rathayibacter sp. AC182 (assembly GCF_979253875.1). Classification (NCBI taxonomy): domain Bacteria; kingdom Bacillati; phylum Actinomycetota; class Actinomycetes; order Micrococcales; family Microbacteriaceae; genus Rathayibacter; species Rathayibacter sp. AC182. Next base: position 109,988 of record NZ_CEEDEK010000003.1, read on the forward strand.
TCGAGCTCCCGGCTCCCGGCGACAGCGTCGAAGCACTCGTGCGTCGAGCGATCGAGGATCTTCCCGTCACAGGAGTGCCGATCGCCGGAAAGCTCGCCGTGCCGGCGAGGCTCGTCGGGGCGGCGAAGGCCGCGATCCTGTGGTTCTCGGCCCTGACGCCGTGGGTCGTCACCGTGACAGTCGTCAGCGACGACGTGCATCTGACGGTGCGCCGCAACGGGCGGGTGATCCTCGACGAGTCGATGGACGACAGCGAGTGGGAGCTTCCGCTGGCTCGGACCGGGGAGGAACGGGAGCGCGACAGGATCCTTCTCGCGGCGGCCTCCTTCGTCATCGCCGCAGCTCGAGCGCATCCCGGCTTCGGGTCACTCGCCGGGGCGTCGGACGCGCACGCCCTGGCGTTGCACTCCATCGCCACGACACGTTTCCGATACGACCGCGAGTCGGCCCTTCGGCTGCTGACGCTGGCCAGGGAGCGCGATCCAGGGAATCTCGCCGTCGAAGTGGCACTGCAGCGGACCCGATTCCGTCTGGCGGGCGACCGTGCCGCCATCCACGCGTACCGGGACTGGTTGTGGGAGTTCGACGAGCAGCGCCGATTCGATTTCCACGGCTCCGGGCGCGCGGTCGTCGATCTGCGCTGTCGTGTACTCGCGACCTATCTCGCTCTCGCCAGAAACGGAGGGGAATCGCCCGAGCGCTACGAGACGGCTCTCAAACGACTGCACTCGCTCGTCTTCCTCCGAGGCGCCTTCCTGAGGTGGCCGTTCCGCCGACGCGCGAGCCGTGCGCTGCGGGAGGGGATCCGTGCGGAGCTCGCAGTCAGTGCAGCGGTGACCCTCGCGGAGCAGGACCCGGCCGAGACGGCGGACTCCCGCCGCCACCCACGCCTTCTCGATGGCGGCTGGAACATCGGTGGTACTCGCTCCCGGAGCGACCCTCTGGGAGTGCGTCTGCCTCGCGAAGGCGGGTGGGGCACCTGAGCCGCAGAGGAGGTGGTGCACCTGCGACCCCGCTTCCCGACCGAGGGTGAGCCTCGTGTCGGCGACCGCGGTGACCTGTGAGTCGGGCGTGCTCGGCTTTATCCCCCGAGGCGCCGTCGGACCGCGACTCTCCCTGCCCGAGGGGACCCAGATCCGGGTGGAGCCGGGTACGCGCCTCTCGACGGTCCCCGCCGGAACGATCGTGATGACCCCGAGCGGTCGGCGGGTGATCTACTCGGGGACACTCGTCGTCGCCTCCGCGTCCGTCGTCTGCTCCGGCAGGACGCCCGTCCGACCGCGCACGGCGGGGGCCCACCTCGTCGCTCGAGTCTGGGACACGGCCGTCGCAGACCTACTGCTCGGCACCCGGTGGCGGGATCGCTGGCTCCGTCGCGCCATGGCGCACTCCGATCCGCCGATCGCGTACAGCGCGGCGTGCATGCTGTCGCGAGGCGGCTCGATCTCTCCGAGAGCGATCGAGCTCTTCCGGACCGCCTGCGAGCAGTCGGCGATCCGCGCATGGATCCCGCACGACCCGGAGCTCGATATTCCCGCGGGCCGCTCACCCGCCCGTGAACCCGTCCTCGAGTGGCGGGACGTCCTGGTCGTGTCACGCCACTACGGGTGGAGGTGGCGTTCTGATCCGGTCATCGACGAACTCAGTCGTCGCCTCGGTCTGATCGAGGGCCGCGAACCGTGGGAGGGCCTGCCGCCGGAGTCGGAGCAGGAGGTCGCCCTCATCGCGTCCTCCGAGAGGGTCCGGAAGGAGCGCGAGAGGATCGGCAAGGAGAGGAAGTCGTTCGCCGACCTGATCGACAGAGCCGACAGCGCGCGCGGCCCGATCGATCTCGCTTCGCCGTCGCCTTCTCGGCGCGATCTCGCTCTGCGCACACGTCTCGTCCGGCTGCTCCTCCTCGCAGGCATCCGGTCCAGGGAAGACGTCACGCCTCGGCGCCTCTCCATGCTCGAGGACGCCATCGAGCGAGTCGTCCGCGACGTTCTCGTCAAGACGGCCCCCGATGTCCACGGGCCTCAGGCGCCACTGGATCAGCGCCTCGCCCTCGATCGGACGAACGACTGGCTCCGATCCCTCGCGCCTGACGAGTCCGAGGAGCGTGAGGCCGCTGAGGGAGTCCCCCGATCGACCTCGGGATCCCGCACCTCGCGATCCCGCACCTCGCGCACCCGCGCTCGGCGTACTCGCGGTGGGTGGAGAGGAGTCAGACGACGATCGTCCCTGTAGCCCTCTTCTGTCCTCTCCGGGTCGGCCGCGGAGCGAGTTCCGCTTGCACCCCTGTCCGCATCAGGGCACTGTCGTCCCAGGGCCCGCCGAGCACTGGAGACCGATGGACGACGAGAATCTGCTCGCAGCACTGCACCGCGGTCGTCCGGGCACTCTGGCCGAGGCGGCCGAGCTCACCCACCTCGATCCGTCCGAGGTGGCGGCGGGGCCGAGCGGCTCCGCGGCCGAGGGCTGCTGGCGGGCGAGGGCGAGCTGCTCTCCTACGTCCCGCCGGCCGAGTGGGCCGGCCTGCGGATCGCGCAGCACACGGCGGCGGCCCGCCGCGCCACCCGGGAGTCGACCGACGGCATCGAGGGCATCGTGGCCGAGCTGCAGGGCCTGCTCGGAGCCTGGTCGGTCGGCGAGGTGTCCGGCGACCTCGTGCCCACCCTCCTGCGCCACGGACCGCACGCCTCCGAGGACCTCTGGTTCGATCTCGTCCGCCGCGACTCCGGAACCCTCATCGCGGTCCTGCCGGATGTCGAGCGCTTCCTCGATCCGCCGACCGAGCGGGCGCTGCGCTTCGGACGCGCACTGGCCGCTAAGGACCGCGTGCGGGTCATCATCCCGTCCGAGGGGATCCGCGACCCGCGCGTGCTCGCCCGGATCGAGGCGTACCAGCAGGCGGGCGTGGAGTACCGGCTGCTCGAGACCCCGCCCAGCTGGTTCTGGGTCGACGGCGAGTACCTGGCGGTGCCGTTCGAGTGGGGCGAGACCCGGCCGACGAGCGTGCTGGGCCTGCGGCATCCCGCCCTCGCCGGGCTGGTCGGCTCGTACTTCGAGGAGCTCTGGCGGCAGGCCGTCCCGGTGGACGCCGTCGAGGAGCACTGGACCCCGCTCCTGCGCCTGATGCGCACGGGCATCACCCTCGAGACCGCGTCCTACCGGCTCGGCATCAATCCGCGCACCGGCCGTCGTCGGGTCGCCGCCGCCATGGAGCACCACGGGGTCTCCACCCTGTTCGCGCTCGGGGCGGCCTGGGCGGTCGACTACCGCTCAGCGGGGGCCGAGTCGGGCACCTGACGCGGTGCGCGCCCGCTCGTCGTGGGCGGGGCCGGCGGCCCGGCGCTCCCGTCCGTCCGGTAGGATCGGGTCATGGCCAGGGGGACGCGCTCGCACCGCACGCAGGCCTACCTCCAGGAGCACCCCTGGGCGCTGTCGCTCGTCAGCGCCGTCTTCGTGCTCGCGATCGTGGTCCTGGCGGCCGACGCCGGCTGGGACCTCCAGGCAGACATCGGCGGTTCGCGCCGCCACGCCCCGCTGTGGTTCGTGCTCCTGCTCGGTCTGCCGCTGTTCGGCGCCGGAGTGGTGATGGGAGTCGTGCAGCAGGTCCGGCTCCTGATCCACCGGTCCGCGGCGCCGGCCGCGCCGGGAGCCGACGGCACGCCGAGCGATGATCGGCGGCGCCTCGCAGCGAGGGACCGGGGTGGCTGAGCCGGCGGGGCGAGGTCGGGGACGACGACCCCCCGAGCGCTGCATGAGCGACCGGCGCGCCGGTGCGCCGACCCCGGCCGCCGTGGCCGTGCTGCGCATCTCCCTGGCACTCGTCGTCCTCGGGGTCCTCGGCTACGCGTACGGCCTCCGCCTCGCCGCCGGTGACGGCGCCCCGCTCGACTACTTCGGCTACTTCACGAATCAGACGAGCGCCCTCTTCGCCGTCGTGCTCCTCGCGTCCGGCGCGATCGCGATCGCCGGGCAGCGCCCGTCGGCGGCGTTCGATCTCGTCCGGGGCATCGCGACGGCGTCGTTGATCGTGGTCGGCGCGATCTACAACACCCTCGTCCCGGGCACCGGATCCGCCCCGACCTGGGTCAGCGTGCTCCTGCACGTCGTGCTCCCGCTGCTCGCGGTCCTCGACTGGGCGCTGGTCGCCGACCGCCGCCGGCTGCGCTGGTCCGCCCTGCCCGTCGTCCTGGTCCACCCGCTCGTGTGGCTCGTCGTCGTCCTGATCCGCGGACGCACGGACGGCTGGGTCCCCTACGGCTTCCTGCTTCCCGCGAACGGCGCGCCGTCCCTCGTCCTCCACGTCGTCGGCCTCTCCGCCGCCGTGCTCGCGGCAGGAGCGGCGGTGTGGGCGCTCAGCCGTCGTGGCTTCCGCCCAGCAGCTCGTCCACGCGGGTGACGGGCAGCCCGAACGACTCCGCGACCGCCGCGTTCACCACGTGCCCCTCGTGGATGCTGAGGCCCTTCGCCAGGGACGGGTCGGCCGACAGCGCCCCCTCCCATCCGCGGTCGGCCAGAGCCACGACGTAGGGGAGCGTCGCGTTCGTGAGGGCGCGCGTCGAGGTCTCGGGAACTGCACCGGGCATGTTCGCCACGCAGTAGTAGACGCTGTCGTGCACCGCGAAGACGGGATCGTCGTGCGTGGTCGGCCGCGAGCCCTCGAAGCAGCCGCCCTGGTCGATCGCGATGTCGACCAGCACGGAGCCCGCCTTCATGGTGGCGACCATCTCGTCCGTCACGAGCTTCCGAGCGCGTGCCCCCGGGATCAGGACGGAGCCGACGACCAGATCGGCCTCGGCGACCTGGGCGGCGATCTCGTAGGTCGACGACGCCCGGGTCTGCACCGCGCCGCCGAACCGGTTCTCGAGCTCGCGCAGGCGGGGGAGCGACAGGTCGACGACGGTGACGTCCGCGCCCATCCCGAGGGCGTTGGCCGCGGCGTGCTCTCCGGCGACTCCTCCGCCGATCACCACGACCTTCGCCTTGGGTGTGCCGGGCACTCCGCCCAGGAGCGTGCCGCGCCCTCCGGTCGGGCTCATCAGGTGGTACGCCCCGACGGTGATCGAGAGGCGCCCCGCGACCTCGCTCATCGGCGAGAGCAGCGGCAGCCGGCGATCGGGGAGCTGCACCGTCTCGTAGGCGATCGCGGTGGTGCCGGAGGCGAGCAGCGCGTCGGTGCAGTCGCGCGACGCCGCCAGGTGCAGGTAGGTGAAGAGCACCTGCCCCGAGCGCATCCGCGGGTACTCCGCCGCGATCGGCTCCTTGACCTTCAGGATCAGGTCCGCCTCGCCCCAGACCTCGTCGGCGTCCGCGGCGAGCCGGGCTCCGGCGGCGGTGAAGTCCTCGTCGCGGAGGTGCGAGCCCAGGCCCGCGCCGGACTGCACGAGCACGTCGTGCCCGCGCCGGACGAGCTCGTGGACGCCGGCGGGCGTCGCGGCGACGCGGCTCTCGTTGTTCTTGATCTCGCTGGGGATCCCGATGCGCATGACGGCTCCTCGACTCGCGGGCGCCCGAGGTGCGGCGCCCGGCACTGGGCGGTGGACGCCGATCCTGCGCCGACGTCGGTCCTATCGTGCGAAGATCGTGTTCCGAACAGATGACGTTCCGCAGGATCGTCGATGATCGCCGCCAGATCCGCAGGATCAGCGGTGCGAGAACAGGTGGGGCGGATGAGACCGAAGGATCTGCACGACCTCGGCGATCTCGACCCGGTCGATCGCACGCTGGTCCGGCTGCTGCGCGCGGATGCCCGGACGCCCAACAGCCGCCTCGCCGAGCAGGCCGGCATCGCGGCGTCCACGTGCGTCTCGCGGGTGCGCTCGCTCCTGGACCGCGGCATCATCACGGGCTTCACCGCCGAGCTCGACCCGGCCGCGCTCGGACTCGCACTGCAGGCCCTGATCAGCGTCAGCATCCGCGTCGGTCAGCGCCAGGCGATCACGCGGTTCGCCGATGAGATTCCGGGCGCTGCCCGAGGTCGTCCAGCTCTTCTTCCTCGGCGGCTCCGAGGACTTCATCATCCACGTCGCGGTCCGCGACTCGAACGATGTGCGCGACTTCGTGGTGTCGAACCTGTCGGCGCACCCGGCGGTGGCGTCGACCCGTACGAGCATCGTGTTCGACCACCACCGCAAGGGCCCGGCGGTCCCGGAGTAGCGCGGCCGGCGAGCGGTCAGTGCGCTCCGGGGTTCATCTCGCCGTCGCTGCGCTGGTCCAGCCCGGGGATCCGCTTCGCGAGCCCGGCGATGCTCTCCTCCGGGATCTCGATGCGCGTGTCGCGCAGCCGCTGGCGCAGCAGTGCCTCCGGGTCCTCGTCGGGCCGCAGCTGGAGGTCTCCGGCGACCTGGAGCAGGATCCCCTGCACCTTCTCGTCCTGGACCGCGTCGTCGCTGCCGTGCTGGATCGGGTGGTCCTGGGATGCGTTCGTCATGCCTCCATGCTTCCACCCCGCGCAGGGCTCGGCGAGCACTTGCGGACGCCGCCGCGCGGCAGGATGGAGTCATGCCGTTCACCCGCGCCGAGCTCGCCTCTGTTCCGCGACCGCACCGTCGAGGACCTGCTGGGGCCCCGCGTCCGGCTCCTGTTCGTCGGCATCAACCCCGGGCTCTGGACGGCGGCGACGGGCGCGCACTTCGCCCATCCCGGCAACCGCTTCTACCCGGCGCTGCTCGCGGCAGGGATCCTCGAGCGGCCGATGCGCGTGTCGGAGGGGATGAGCGAGGACGACCGCCGCCTCCTGATCGAGCGCGGCGTCGGCATCACGAATCTCGGCCTCCCGCGCCACCGCGCGAGCCGACGAGCTGACGGCGGCCGAGCTCCGCGCCGGAGCGGACCGACTGGTCGCCACGGTCGAGCGCGTCCGCCCGTCGGTCGTGGCGATGGTCGGGATCACCGCCTACCGCGCCGCGTTCGGCCGCCGCACCGCGAAGCAGGGCCGTCAGGAGGAGGGCATCGCGGGAGTCCCGCTCTGGGTGCTCCCCAACCCGAGCGGTTCGAACGCGCACGACACCACGGCCACGCTCGGCCGCGCGTACCGCGAGCCGGCCCTCGCCGCCGGGGTCGTGCCGCCGGAGGTCGAGGAGGCCGATATCGTCCTGAACGGCGCCGTCGAGGAATAGTCCTCGTCGCCGGGAGGTTGCAGAAGTCCATGAGTACGCATGAAGTGAAGTTCGGGGTCGACACGTTCGGCGACGTCACCCGCGGCGCCGACGGCGCCCTGCTCCCGCACGGCCAGGTGCTGCGCGACGTCGTCGAGGAGGGCGTCCACGCGGACGCCGTCGGCATCGACTTCTTCGGCATCGGCGAGCACCACCGCGCCGACTTCGCGGTCAGCGCGCCCGACGTGGTCCTCGCCGCGATCGCGGGGCGGACCGAGCGCATCCACCTCGGCTCCGCGGTCACGGTCCTCTCCTCCGACGACCCCGTGCGGGTCTACCAGCGCTTCGCGACGCTCGACGGCCTCTCCGGCGGCCGCGCCGAGGTCATCCTCGGCCGCGGCTCCTTCACCGAGTCCTTCCCGCTCTTCGGTCTCGACCTCTCCCAGTACGAACTCCTCTTCGAGGAGAAGCTGGAGCTGTTCCACGCGCTCGTCGAGGGCGGTCCGGTCACCTGGGAGGGTCGCACCCGCGCCGCGCTCACCCAGCAGAGCGTCTATCCGTCCGTCGAGAGCGGACGGCGCCTGCGCACCTGGATCGGCGTGGGCGGCAGCCCGGAGTCGGTGGTGCGCGCGGCGCGCTTCGGCTTCCCGCTCGTGCTCGCGATCATCGGCGGATCGCCCGCGCGGTTCCGCCCCTACGTCGATCTGTTCGGCCGTGCGCTCGACCAGCTCGAGCAGCCCCGGCTCCCGGTCGCCGTGCACTCGCCGGGCTTCGTCGCCGACACCGACGAGGAGGCGCGCGAGCTCTACTTCCCGCACTACAAGGGCATGGCCGACGCCATCGGCCGCGAGCGCGGCTGGTCCCCGCTCACCCCCGAGCGCTTCGCGGAGGAAGCGGGCCCCGACGGCGCCCTGCACGTGGGATCGCCCGAGACCGTGGCCCGCAAGATCGCGAACACGATCGGCGCCCTGGGCATCGACCGCTTCGACCTCAAGTACAGCGCGGGCACCCTCCCGCACGCCGCGATCATGCACAACCTCGAGCTCTACGGCACCCGCGTGATCCCGATGGTGCGCGAGATGCTCGCCGAGGGCTGAGCAGCCGCTCGCGGCGCGTTCCGAGCGGGTGCGGTGCGGGCTCCCATCGGGCACCCGGCCCCCGCCGATATGCTCGAGGACCCGGTGCCCGCACCGCCCCCGACCCCTCCGGAAGACCATGCCCGACAGCCACGCCGCCCGCACGCCCTACGAGGTCCTCGGCGTCCCCGCGACCGCGTCCGACGACGAGCTGAGGAAGGCGTACCGCCGCCTGCTCCGCGAGACCCACCCGGACACGGGCGGGGACGCCGCCTCGTTCCACGCCGTCCAGCTCGCCTGGGAGCGGATCGGCAGCGCCTCCGCGCGGAGCGACTACGACCGCGGAGCTCCGGCTCCGGGGCGCAGTCGCCGCAGTCGCCCTACACCGGCTCGCCTCGCCCGCAGACGGCCTCGGCCGTCCGGGCCCGCTCCTACGGCCACCCGGGCGGAGCGGCGCGCGAGTACTACCTGCGCCTCGTGCGCGAGTGGCTCGGCCGCGGTGTCGACGTCGACGATCCGTTCGATCCCGCGATCGTCCGCTCGGCCCCGCGCGAGGTGCGCAGCTGGCTGGCCAAGGCGCAGGCCGAGGAGGCGACCGCGTCCCTCGTCGCCTCCCTCGGCATCGCGTACACGGTCTGGAACGACGTCGCCGTCGGCGACGGCGGGCTCAAGGTCGACCACGTCGTGCTCGGACCGTCGGGCCTTCTCGCCCTCACCTCGGCGGACTGGGGCGATCCCGTCCGCTTGCGCAAGGGCGAGCTCGAGGGCCCGGGCATCCGGGAGGACGAGAAGCCGATCGCGTCGCTGTCCAAGGCGGCGCGCCGCCTCGGCCGCGAGCTCGGAGTCCGCTTCTCCGCGAGCGTCGTGGTGGTGCCGGACGACGGGCTCGAGCAGCCCTACGAGCAGGTCGAGCGCGGCCGCCACCAGGGCGCCGTGGTGATCCGGCGCTCGCTCCTGCCGCAGTTGCTGCGCTCGGGAACCGACGATCGGCTCGGCGGCTACGGCGAGTCGTTCGAGGTCCGCACCCGCGTGCAGAACCGCGTCCGCTTCGTCTGACGCGGCGCTAGCCGCCTCCGCCGACCCGTGCAAGGGGTTAGCACGCGCCGGGGTCGCCGCGCACGATGGGACGGTGCCCGCGGGCACGCCCCACGAGCGGAACGAGGAGCGACCATGGTGCGATTCGGATACACCCTGATGACGGAGCAGAGCGGACCCAAGCAGCTGGTCGGCTACGCGGTCGACGCCGAGCGGCACGGCTTCGAGTTCGCGGTCTCGAGCGACCACTACTCGCCGTGGCTGACCGAGCAGGGCCACGCCTCCTACGCCTGGACGATGCTCGGCGCGGTCGCGCAGGCCACCTCGACCATCGACCTCACGACCTACGTCACCGCCCCGACGATCCGCTACCACCCCGCGGTCGTCGCGCAGAAGGCGGCGACCCTCGCGATCCTCTCCGACGACCGCTTCACCCTGGGCCTGGGCTCGGGGGAGAACCTCAACGAGCACGTGGTCGGCGAGGGCTGGCCCGCGGTCTCGGTCCGCCAGGACATGCTCGAGGAGGCGGTGCACATCATCCGCGCGCTGCACACCGGCGAGCTGGTCACCTGGGAGGGCGAGTACTTCCGCGTCGACTCGGCGCGGATCTGGGACCTGCCCGACCGGCCCGTCGAGATCGGCCTCGCCGTCTCGGGCGAGAAGTCGATCGAGCGCTTCGCCCCGCTGGGCGACCACCTCATCACCACCGAGCCCGACGCCGAGCTGATCTCGCAGTGGACCGCGGTCCGCGGAGCCGACGCCGCGCCCTCGCGCACCATCGGCCAGATCCCGATCTGCTGGGCGCCGGACAAGGAGCAGGGCATCGCCCTCGCGCACGAGCAGTTCCGCTGGTTCGCCGGCGGCTGGTCCGTGAACGCCGACCTCCCGACCCCGGCGGGCTTCTCCGGAGCGTCGAAGTTCGTCCGTCCCGAGGACGTCGCCGAGCAGATCGCCTGCGGCCCCGACCTCGACGAGCTCGCCGAGAGCTTCGTCCCCTACATCGAGGCGGGCTTCACCGACATCGCCCTGGTCCAGGTCGGGGACGAGCTCCAGCAGCGCTTCCTCGACGAGGCGGCCGACGGCCTCCTCGAGCGGCTGCGGGCCCTCGCGCCGTGACCATCAGAAGCCGCGCAGGCGCTCGATCTCGCGGCGGTCGCGCTTCGTCGGCCGCCCGGCGCCCCGGTCGCGCTCGATGATCGCGGGCGCCGATTCGCGCGGCGGGGGCGGCGGAGTGAGATCCTCCGCGCACTCCGCGGCGATCGGCGCGCCGACGCGCTTCACGATCAGCCCGCGCACGATCAGGCGCCGGTCGAATCCGGCGATGCGCGCGCGGACCTCGTCGCCGACCTTCACGGTCTGCGCCGCCTTCGCACGCTCGCCGTTCACGCGGATGTGGCCCGCGCGAGCCGCCGACGTGGCGGCCGAGCGCGTCTTGTACACGCGGACCGCCCACAGCCAGGCGTCCACGCGCACGGCGCCGGTGACCGGGATCTGCATCCCACCAGTCTACGAACCCGAGCACGACGCGGTCCTCCCGGACCGCCCGACAAGGAGAACCTCATGAGCACCGACGGACCGAACACCGGATCGAACCCCAACGGCAGCACCTACACCGGCCAGGAGGACGCTCCCGTCGCGGAGGGCACCGCGACGAGCACCGCGGCGGGCACCTCGGCCGACGTGGGGATGAGCACGACGAGCGCCCGCTCCTCCGAGGGCGGCACCGGCGTCCCCACCCGCGGCGCGCCCCCGCACAGCGGTCTGCCGTCCGAGCTGCGCGACACGCCCTTCGAGCACGCCGGAGGCACGTTCTCCCTCGTCCCGTCTGGACACGAGGAGTGGCAGGTCCGCCACCCCGACGGCCGCGCCGTCGGCACGCTGGCCGTCATCTCGCACGCGGGGGAGGAGTCGGAGGCCGTGTTCGTCTCCAGCCGTCTCGGATCCGAGGACGCCGTCGCCGAGGGCACCGACTGGCGCGGCCTGGTCTCGGCCGTCATCAACGACGAGGCCGCTGATCAGCGCGAGGGCGTCGATCTCGATCCCGCCGCCGTGCGCGTGCGCGGAGGCATGATCAGCCGCACGACGACGGACGTCACCGACCTCTCCTGAGCGCTCGGCCCCGGATCGACCGCGTCGTCAGCGGGTGAGCAGCGCCGCGTTGATCCTGGCCGACAGGGCAGGATCAACGCGGCGCTCCCGACCGTCGACGGCGCGGATCGGAGCGGCGTTGCGCGCGCTCGAGACCAGCCAGGCGGCGTCGGCGGCCTCCAGGTCCTCCTCGCGCAGCGCGCGGTGGGCGCCGTCCAGCCCCAGTCCCGGCGCCAGTGCGAAGAGATCCGCCTGCGTCGTCCCGGGCAGGAGCCCGAGGCTCGGCGGCGGAGTCAGCAGCACGCCGTCCGAGAGCAGCACGAGGTTCGACGTCGGACCCTCCAGCAGGAAGCCGTCGCTCGAGACGAACAGGGCGTCGTCGGCTCCGCGGCGCGCCGCCTCGCGGGCGGCCGCGCGGTTCACCGCGTACGACAGCGTCTTCGCCCCCGCGAGCAGCCAGGGCGACGTCTCGCGCACGTCGGAGCGGAGCCCGCGGTCCAGCAGCACGATGCGCACCCCTCCCGCCTCGCCGAGGTGAAGTCCGGGCTCGTCTGCACGAAGACGACGCCCGTGGGGCGACCGGCGCCCTCGAGGCCGCGAGTCAGGATCGTCTTCACCATCGCCTCCGGCACCGGTGGGTGCGCGGCGACCGCGGTCCGGATCGCGAGGAGCCACGCCTCGCGGTCCGGGGCGACCAGCTCCAGCATCCGCGCCGAGCTCGCGAAGCGGTCGAGGTGGGCGTCGAGCGCCTGCAGCCGGCCGTCGACCAGGTTGATCGTCTCGAAGACCCCGTCGCCCCGGGTGAAGCCGAGGTCGGTGACGTCGATGCCGCCCACTCCGCTCGGGTCCACGACGACCGGGGAGGGGAGTCCGCGGGCCGGCGCCTCGGCGGACGGGCGATCGAGCAGGACGAGGGTCTCAGCGGGCATGGGCGGTGCGGTCCTTCCGGGCGGTGCTGCGGGGGAGGGGCGGGGCAGGAGCACGATCACCAGCAGGGCGCCCAGGAGCGAGCCGAGCCCGTTCGACACGAGATCGCGGACGTCGGCGACGCGCGACGGCAGCCAGAGCAGCTGGATCGTCTCGACGAGCACCGAGACGCCGAGCCCCGTCAGCGCGGCGAGGAGACGGCTGCGCGGCGGAAGCTGCGCGGCGAGCAGGGCGCCCAGCGGCACGAGCATCAGCACATTGGCGGTGAACTCGGCGACGTCGTAGTCGAACCACGCGGTCAGCGGAGTGGACCCGAGGAACGCGATGATCGAGCGCACGAGCTCGGACGGCTCACCGGCCGGGTAGGGGGCCGGCGTCAGCGTGATCAGCGCGATCACGCCGATCCAGAGCACGGTCGCGAGGCGGAGGACTCCCGAGCGGCGCATCGTCCGATTCTGCCAGTCACGCGGCGTCCCGCCGTCCGGCTCGCCCGGCGCGGTGTGCCAGGCTGGAGGGCATGACCGGCAACGACAGCGGCGGCGACGCCGCCCTTCCGCGCCACCCCTTCGACGCGTCGCTCGGCGACGGCTGGGTCGAGATCGGGGACGGGCGCCGGTTCTGGGGCCGCTTCGGCGCCGCCGGACTGCTGCTGCGCGATCCCGACGGCCGCATCCTCCTGCAGCACCGCGTCGCGTGGAGCCACTTCGGCGGCACCTGGGGCCTGCCCGGCGGCGCACGGCACCCGGAGGAGAGCGCCTTCGAGGCGGCCCTGCGGGAGTCGGCCGAGGAGGCGGGCGTCCCGGTCGCGATCGTCGTGCCCGACGCCGCGAGCGTCGTGACCATCGGGCCGTGGAGCTACACGACGGTCCTCGCGCACGCGCTCGAGCACTTCGAGCCCGTGATCACCGACGCCGAGAGCACCGAGCTGCGCTGGGTCGCTCCGGACGACGTGGACTCGCTCCCGCTGCATCCGGGCTTCGGCGCCTCCTGGAGCGGGCTCCGCGACCTCGATGCAGCTCTGCCGGTGCTCGTCGTCGATGCCGCGAACGTCGTCGGCTCCCGGCCCGACGGCTGGTGGCGCGACCGCGCCGGAGCGGCCGAGCGGCTCCTTCTCGGCCTCGCCCGGCTGAGCGTCGACGGACTGCCCGGAGCCGTGCTCGGCGTCGACGCCGACCGGGTCTGGCCGCTGATCGCGGTCGTGCTCGAGGGAGCCGCGCGGGACGCCGGTTCCGGCGCGGCCCTCGCTGCGTCCGCGCCGGGCCGCCTCCGCATCGAGTCGGCCGAGGGGTCCGGCGACGACGCGATCGTCGCCCTGGTCGCGGGTCTGCACGCCCCCGCCCGCGTCGTCACCGCCGACCGGGGACTCGTCGCCCGCATCGAGGCGCTCGGAGCGAGCGCCGTCGGGCCCCGCGCCCTGCTCGACCGCCTCGCCGCGGAGGACCAGGCGGGCCACCGGGAATAGCCGCGCTCCGTCGGGGGTTGGATCCGGCATGGCTACGACTGCGATGACCCTCGACTCCCACGACGAGACCGTCTCCGACGGCATCGTCCTCATCGACTTCTGGGCGGCCTGGTGCGGCCCGTGCCGCCAGTTCGCCCCGGTCTTCGAGGCGTCGAGCGACAAGAACTCCGACATCGTCTTCGCGAAGGTCGACACGGAGGATCAGCAGCAGCTCGCCGCGAGCTACGGCATCTCCTCCATCCCGACCCTCGTCGTCTACCGCGACGGCATCCCGCTGATGGCGCAGCCCGGCGCCCTCCCCGCTCCCGCGCTCGACAACCTGATCGAGCAGGTCCGCGGCCTCGACATGGTCGAGGTGCGCCGCCAGTACGACGAGGCGAAGGCCGCTCAGGCGGCGGCCGGCCCCGAGCAGTTCGCCGACGGCGCCCAGATCTGATCGGGCCCGATCCGATGCCGACCGCCATCGGCTGATCTCCAGCACGAACGACGGAACCCCCGCCGACCGGATGGTCGCGGGGGTTCCGTCGTTCGAGGGACTCGATCAGCCCGTGTTCTGCAGGCCGGCGGCGACGCCGTTGACGGCCAGCAGCAGCAGGCGCTGATTCTGCTCGGTGCCGGATCCGCCCGGGTCCGTGCGCAGCGCGCGGAGGGCGCGCAGCTGCAGGAGCGACAGCGCGTTGACGTAGGGCGTGCGCAGGCGCACGGCGCGGCCCAGCACCCGGTGCCCGGTGAGCAGGCTCTCCTCGCCCGTGATCGAGAGCACCCAGCGACGGGTGCGCTCCATCTCGTCGAGCACGAGGCCCGCGAGGTCCTCCCGGGAGTCGAGGGCCAGATAGCGGCGGGCGATGCCCTCGTCGGTCTTGGCGAGCGACATCTCGACGTTGTCGATCATCGTGGTGAACAGCGGCCACGACGCGTACGCCGACCGCAGCAGCTCCAGGTCGCCGACCGCCTCGAGGGCGCTGCCGAGACCGAACCAGCCGGTGAGGTTCACCCGCGCCTGGGTCCAGGCGAACACCCACGGGATCGCCCGCAGGTCCTCGAGCGACTCGACCGAGAGACCGCGGCGGGCGGGGCGCGAGCCCAGTGCGAGCAGGCCGACCTCCTCCTGCGGAGTCACCCGGGCGAACCACGGCGCGAAGCCGTCCGCCTTCACGAGCTCGAAGAAGCGCTTGCGCGACTCGCGGTCCATGGTCGCCGCGACGTCGCGGAAGCGGTCGGCCGCCTCGGCGTTGCGGTCGCCCACCGAGGGGGAGGAGGCGAGGAGCGTCGCCCCCGCCACCTGCTCGATGTGCCGCGTCGCGATGTCCGGGTTGCCGTAGCGCGCGAAAATCACCTCTCCCTGCTCGGTCAGCTTGAAGCGGCCGTCGACGGATCCCGGGGCTGGGCCAGCACGGCGCGGTTGGCGGGTCCGCCGCCGCGGCCCAGCGCTCCTCCTCGGCCGTGGAACAGCGTGAGCACGATGCCCTCGTCCTCTGCCCACTGCGCGATGCGCGCCTGGGCGTCGTAGAGCGCGAGGGTCGCCGAGACCGGTCCGACGTCCTTCGACGAGTCGGAGTAGCCGAGCATGACCTCGAGGCGGTTCCCGGTCTCGTCGAGGCGCCTGCGCACCTGCGGCAGCCGGATCATCTCGGCGAGGATGTCCGTCGACGCGTCCAGGTCGGCGAAGGTCTCGAAGAGCGGGACGGCGTCGATGATCGGCGGGTGCCCCTCCGTCGCCGCCTCGGCCAGCTCGAACACGGTCCGCAGGTCGTCCGAGGACTGCGTGAACGAGACGATGTAGCGCCGCGCGGCGTCCACGCCGAAGCGCTCCTGCACCGTGGCGATCGCGCGGAAGACGGCGAGCACCTCCTCGCTGCGCTCGTCGAGCTCGCCTCCGGCCTCGATGGCCGCGATCGTCTCGCGGTGCACCTTCGAGTGCTGGCGCACCTCGATCTCGGCGAGGTGGAAGCCGAAGGTCTCGACCTGCCAGATCATGTTCTGCAGGTCGCCGTACGCCGAGCGGGCGTCGCCGGCCGCCACGAGCGACTCCTGCAGGGTGCGCAGGTCGCTCATCAGGTCGGCGGCGGCGGAGTAGGCGAGAGGGCCGCCGGAGCGCGTCGCGGCGAGTCGCTCCGCTGCGAAGAGCAGCACGCGGCGGTGGGTCTCGTTGGGGGAGCGGTCGGCGATGTCGGCCGCGAGCTCGGGCGCGCGGTCGGTGCAGGCCGACCAGAGGGCGAGGACCGCGTCCGAGGGCGGAGTGGTCGCGGCATCGAGGGTCAGAGCACGGCCCACGCGGCGTGCGACCCGCTCGAGGCCCATCAGCACGTGCTCGGAGGCGATGCCGACGGCCTCCAGGGTCGTCTCGGCGGTCACGAACGGGTTGCCGTCGCGGTCGCCGCCGATCCAGGTGCCGAGCCGCACGAACGCCGGGGCGATCGGGGCGCGGGTGCCGGAGGCCTCGCCGAGGAGCGCGTCGTCCAGGCGGCGGTAGACGCGGGGGAGGACCGAGAAGAGCGACTCGTCGAAGACGCTCATGGCCGTGCGCACCTCGTCCAGCGGCGAGGGCTTCGACTCGCGCAGCGGGGCGGTGCGCCACAGGGTGTCGACGTCGGCCAGCAGACGGCGGCGGTTCTCGAGCAGCACCACGCCGCCCGTGCGCGGGTCGTCGCGCTGCTCGAGCAGCGCGCTGATCCGGCGGATGGTCGAGGCGACCGCGCGACGGCGGGCCTCGGTGGGGTGCGCGGTGAGCACCGGGCGGAACTCGAGGCGCGAGAGGCGGTCGAACGCCTCCTCCTCGCCGAGCTCGGCCGTGAGGGTGGCGATCGACGCGGTGATCGAGTCCTCCGGCGACTGCGCGCCGGCGTCCGCCTCGCGCTGGCGGAGCACGCGGACGCGGTGGAACTCCTCCGCCACGTTCACGAGGTGGAAGTAGCATGTGAAGGCGCGAGCCACCTCCTCGGCCCGCTCGGCCGAGAGCGACGCGACGAACGCCTCCGCGTCGGCCAGGTCCTCGGGTCTACCGCTGTCGTACGCGCTGATCGTCAGCGCGCGCAGGCGCTCCACGTCGGTGTACAGGGACGGGTCCCCGGACTCGCGGAGCACCTGGCCGAGGAGCTCGCCTGGCAGGTGGACGTCCGCACGGATGCGGTCGTCCAGGGGCGGCGCGACGGTGCCGTCGGCGGAGGAGGGGCGGGTGCTGCGGTCGCGGCTGGCGCGTCGGAGATCGGAGGCACGTGAGAGACATTAGCGGCGGTGCGTATCCGGGAGATGACGCCCCGGTCCCGTTTCGGAATGGAATGATCGAAGGTGTGACCGCGACACCCGCACCCTCAGCGCCCGCCGTCCAGACCGAGCAGGCCGCGCCCCACGTCGTCGTGCTCTTCGGTGCGGTCGGCGATCTGGCCCGGCGCAAGCTCATCCCGGGCATGGCGCACCTCGCGCTGTCCTCCCTCGCGCCGGACGTCCGGATCGTCGGGACCTCCCTCGAGGAGCACGACGACGAGTCGTTCCGCGCCTTCGCGAAGCTGGCCTACGACGAGTTCGGCAGCCGCTCGCTGACCCGCGCCCAGTGGGACGAGTTCGCGTCGAAGCTCTGCTACGTCCCGCAGTCGGCGGGTCCGGCGGCTCTCGCCGAGGCCGTGACGTCGGCCGAGAAGGAGCTGGGCCCGGACGTCAGCCGGCTGCACTACCTCAGCGTGCCGCCCAAGGCCGCGCTGTCCGTCGTCCGGATGCTCGCCGAGGCAGGCCTCGTCGAGCGCTCCCGCATCATCATGGAGAAGCCCTTCGGCGTCGACCTCGAGAGCGCCGTCGTCCTCAACGCCGAGCTGCACGAGACGTTCGACGAGGAGCAGATCTTCCGGATCGACCACTTCCTGGGCAAGGAGCCGGCGCAGAACATCCTCGCGTTCCGCTTCGCCAACGGCCTCTTCGAGCCGATCTGGAACCGCAACTTCATCGACCACGTCCAGATCGACATCCCCGAGAAGCTGACTCTGGACCGGCGCGCCGAGTTCTACGAGTCGACCGGCGCCTACAAGGACATGGTCGTCACCCACCTCTTCCAGGTGCTCGCGTTCATGGCGATGGAGCCGCCCACCGCGCTCGAGCCGCAGGCCATCAGCGAGGAGAAGAACAAGGTCTTCCGCTCGATGCGCCCGCTGAACCCCGAGAACGTCGTGCGCGGCCAGTACATCGGCTACCGCGAGGAGCCGGGGGTGGCGCCCGACTCCGAGACCGACACCTTCGTGGCGCTCAAGTGCGAGATCGACAACTGGCGCTGGGCGGGAGTGCCGTTCTACCTCCGCACCGGCAAGCGCATGGCCGAGGGCCAGCGCATCATCTCGATCGCGTTCCGCGAGCCCCCGAAGAGCATGTTCCCTGCAGGGCTCCGGAGTCGGCGCCCACGGGCCGGACCACCTCACGTTCGACCTCGCCGACGCCTCCAAGGTCTCGCTGTCCTTCTACGGCAAGCGCCCGGGCCCCGGCATGCGCCTGGACAAGCTCAGCATGCAGTTCGCGCTGCAGGAGACCGATCGCGCGGGAGACGCCCTCGAGGCCTACGAGCGCCTGATCCTCGACGCGATGCGCGGGGATCACACCCTCTTCACGACCGCCGAGGGCATCGAACGGCTGTGGGAGGTGTCGGCCCTGCTCCAGGACCCGCCGCCCGTGCGCCTGTACGCGCCCGGCTCCTGGGGCCCCAATGCGATCCACCAGCTGATCGCGCCGCACGCCTGGCGCCTGCCGTTCGAGCGGGTCTGGCGCGACAAGCGCTGACCGCGCGCCGGGAGCCCGCCCGTAGGCTGGGCGCATGGCGCGCACGGGGGAGGACCGGATCTGGACGGTGCCGAACGTCCTGAGCATGGTCCGCCTCGCCCTGGTGCCGGTCTTCCTCGTCCTCGTGATCGAGGGGGAGGACGCGCTGGCGCTGCTCACCCTCGTGGTCTCGAGCCTCACCGACTACCTCGACGGCTGGATAGCGCGCCGCTTCGACCAGATGACGCGCCTCGGGCGGGTCCTCGATCCGGCCGCCGACCGCCTCTACATCTTCGCGACCGTGCTCGGCCTGGCCTTCCGCGAGCTCGTGCCGTGGTGGCTGGTCGCGGTGCTGGTGGCCCGCGATCTGATGCTCGTCGTCCTCGCCGTGATCCTGGCCAACACGGGGTACGGGCCGCTGCCCGTGCACCACCTGGGCAAGTTCGCCACCTTCTGCCTGTTCTACGCGCTGCCGCTGATCATGCTCGGGCAGGCGTTCCCGGCCCTCGCCCCGGCCTCGCTGCCGATCGCGTGGGCCTTCGCGCTGTGGGGCGCGTTCCTCTACTGGTGGGCCGGTGTCGTCTACGCCGTGCAGACCGCCGGGCTCGTCCGGGGGGTGCGCGACGAGAACTCCGGGTCCGGCGCCCGCCCGGATTCCGATACGCTGAACGGATAGGAGGTACGTCTTGGCCGAGCCCGTGCGTGGAGCATCATCCACCGAACCGCTGAAGTCCGAGTCCGTCGAGCCCTCGACCGACACGACGCTCACGTTCACCGACGACATCGGTGCGCAGCTCGCTGCGCTCGACAACCGCGCCTCCCGCGAGGAGGCCGAGGCGGTGCGCGCGCTCCCCTCAGGATCCGCCCTGCTGGTGGTCCGCCGCGGTCCCAACACCGGAGCGCGCTTCCTCCTCGACACCGATTCGACCACCGTCGGCCGCCACCCCGACGCGGGCATCTTCCTCGACGACGTCACCGTCTCGCGCCGCCACGCGGAGT
Organism: Rathayibacter sp. AC182; assembly: GCF_979253875.1. Taxonomy (NCBI): domain Bacteria; kingdom Bacillati; phylum Actinomycetota; class Actinomycetes; order Micrococcales; family Microbacteriaceae; genus Rathayibacter; species Rathayibacter sp. AC182. Next base: position 129,397 of record NZ_CEEDEK010000003.1, read on the forward strand.
TCGTCCGTCGAGGCACCGGCTTCGAGGTCCGCGACCTCGGCTCGCTCAACGGCACCTACTTCGACGGCGTGCGCATCGAATCCGCACTCCTCACCGACGGCTCCGAGGTGCAGGTCGGCAAGTTCCGACTCACCTTCTACGCGTCCCGCGCCGACCTCGTCGCCGCTCCGGACGCGTAGACCGTGGGGCGATCCACCGCCCGGCGCTCGCGTCCGGTCCGGCCGCTCTGCTGAGCATCGGGCAGGTCCTGTCCCGGCTGACGACGGAGTTCCCGGACGTCACCCCGTCGAAGCTGCGCTTCCTCGAGGAGCAGGGACTCGTCTCGCCGGCCCGCACCGAGTCCGGCTACCGCAAGTTCTCCTCGGCCGACGTCGAGCGCCTGCGCATGATCCTGGCGCTCCAGCGCGACCACTACCTCCCGCTCAAGGTCATCCGGGGCTACCTGGACGACGTCGATGCGGGCCGCGAGCCTGTGCTCCCGAGCGGAGTGGGCGGCGGCCCCGCCCTCGCTCCTCGCTCCTGCCACGCGGCTCACCCGCGATCAGCTCGCACAGGAGGCCGGCGCGAGCACCGTCCTGCTCCAGGAGGCGATCGCCGCCGGCCTCGTGCGCGGCGGCGAGTTCTACGGCGAGGAGGCCGCGACGACCCTCAAGGCCCTCGTCGAGCTCGGCCGCTCGGGCATCGAGCCGCGCCACCTCCGTCCGCTGCGCGTGGCCGTGGAGCGCGAGATGTCGCTCATCGAGAGCGTCGTCGCGTCCAGTGCGCGCCGGGGCGACGCCTCCGGTTCGGCGGGAGCCGCCGAGAACGCGATGGGGCTCGCCGCGCAGCTAGGCACCATCCGCCAGGCGATGGTCCGCAGCGCCCTCACGCGGATCTCGCGCTCCTGATCCGACCGCCGCGACGACACGCCGCGGCCCGGGAGCCGATGTCGTTTACTCGGCACCCCCGGGTGAGTACCGTAGGGAGCGCGTTCGGACGATCCGGCGTTTCGGATCCGGAAGGCCACGGGATGAGAGAAGTCAGCCGCGACGTCAGCGGCCAGCGCGACCTCGTCCTGTTCACCGACGGACTGCCCGATCTCGACGCGCACGCGGGGTACCGCGGTGCCGTCGCGGCCCGTGCCGCGGGCATCACCTACCGCCAGCTCGACTACTGGGCGCGCACCGAGCTCGTCGAGCCGACGGTTCGGGGGGCCTCCGGCTCTGGCACGCAGCGCCTCTACGGCTTCCGCGACATCCTCGTGCTCAAGCTCGTGAAGCGACTCCTCGACACCGGCATCTCGCTCCAGCAGATCCGCACGGCCGTCAACCAGCTCCGCGAGTCCGGGGTCGACGACCTCGCTCAGACCACGCTGATGAGCGACGGGGCGAGCGTCTACCTCTGCACCTCCAATGACGAGGTCATCGACCTCCTCAGCCGCGGACAGGGCGTCTTCGGCATCGCCGTCGGCAAGGTGCTCCGCGAGGTCGAGTCCAGCCTCGTCGACCTCGGCGACCAGTCCGTCGATCCGACGGACGAGCTCGCCCAGCGCCGCGCATCCCGCAAGGTCGGCTGACCGCTCCGCACCGGTCACCTGCAGGCACCCGACTGCCCCTGCTGATCGAGTAGCCGCGCCGCGGGCGTATCGAGATCCACCACCGCCAGCAGCCACTGTCACCGCGCCGACCACCCCGCCCGACGACGACGGCGCCGCAGCCGGAGCTGCGACGCCGTGATCGAGACGGGGGAGGCGCTACTTCGCCGCCGGGACCTGCTCGCCGATCCGGCCGGTCCGGATGACACGGTCCAGCAGCAGATCGAAGTTGTGCGCCATCTCCCGGGCGCTCTCGCCGGGCCACACGTGCACCGGCTTCGCCGCGCCCTGCGCCTGCTGGAGCGACGTGCGCTCGGGCAGCTGAGGGCTGAGGACCAGCGGGCCGAACATGTCGCGCAGCTCCTTGATCCGGAACTGGTGCTCGAGCGACTGCACGCGGGCGCGGTTGACGATGATGCCGAGCGGCTGGAGCCGGGGCTCAGGCCGCGCCGGATCTCCTCGATGGCGCGCAGAGCGCGGTCGGCGGCGGCCACCGAGAAGAGGCCGGGCTCGGTGACAACGGCGACGCGGTCGCTCGCCGCCCAGGCCGTGCGCGTGAGCGCGTTGAGCGACGGAGCGCAGTCAATGAGCACGAGGTCGTAGTCGGCCTCGACGCTCGCGAGCGCCTCCTCCAGCTTCCAGATGTCGCGGATGCTCGGGTGCGGTCCGTCGAAGTTGATCGCGGAGGGACTGCCGATCAGCACGTCGATCGTGCCGTGGTGCTCCTTCGTCCATCCGGAGGGGGCGATGGCCGAGCGGACGATCTTCTCCTTCGGCGACGTGAGCACGTCGGCGATGTTCAGATGACCGGCGACGTTGATGTCCATCCCGGTGGAGACGTCGGACTGGGGGTCGAGGTCGACCACGAGCGTTCGCAGACCCTTGGAGAACGCGGCGGACGCGAGGCCGAGGGTCACCGTGGTCTTGCCGACGCCGCCCTTGAGGGAGCTCACGCTGAGTACATGCATGGCTGGTTACTTTACTTTCACTAGGGTGGGAGAACCTAACCGTTCCCTGCGCGCCCACCGCCGGGGAGGCGGATGCAGGGGTCCCGACGTCGTGGCCCCGGCTCCTCGTCGCCCGCGGAGGACCGACCCGAAGGACTGCCGTGTTCTCGAAGATCCTTGTGGCCAATCGCGGCGAGATCGCGATCCGGGCGTTCCGCGCCGCGTATGAGCTCGGTGCGCGCACGGTGGCGGTGTTCCCCTACGAGGATCGCAACTCGCTGCACCGGCTGAAGGCCGACGAGGCCTACCAGATCGGCGAGAAGGGGCACCCGGTCCGCGCGTACCTCGACGTCTCCGAGATCATCCGGGTGGCACGCGAGTGCGGCGCCGACGCGATCTACCCCGGCTACGGCTTCCTCTCCGAGAACCCCGAGCTCGCGCGTGCTGCGGCGGAGGCGGGCATCACCTTCATCGAGGCCACCCGCACGGGTGCTCGAGATGGCGGGAAACAAGGTCACGGCCAAGGAGCACGCCAGCGCGGCCGGCGTGCCGGTGCTGCGCTCCACCTCCTGCCTCCCGCGATCTCGACGAGCTCGTCGCGGGAGCGGAGGGGATCGGGTTCCCGATCTTCGCGAAGGCGGTGGCCGGAGGGGGCGGCCGCGGCATGCGTCGCGTCGACGCCCCGGAGGACCTCCGCGCCGCCCTCGAAGCGGCCATGCGCGAAGCCGACAGCGCGTTCGGCGACCCCACGATGTTCCTCGAGCAGGCGGTGGTCCGCCCCCGGCACATCGAGGTGCAGATCCTCGCCGACGCGACCGGCGAGACCGTCCACCTCTTCGAGCGCGACTGCTCGGTGCAGCGACGGCACCAGAAGGTCGTCGAGATCGCGCCCGCGCCGAACCTCGACGAGGCGACGCGGCAGGCCATGCACCGGGACGCCATCGCCTTCGCCCGCTCGATCGGGTACGTCAACGCGGGCACGGTCGAGTTCCTCCTCGACACGGCGGGGGAGCGCGCGGGAGAGCACGTCTTCATCGAGATGAACCCGCGCATCCAGGTCGAGCACACCGTGACCGAGGAGGTCACCGACGTGGATCTCGTCGCGTCGCAGATGCGGATCGCGTTCGGGCAGACCCTCGCCGAGCTGGGCCTCACCCAGGGCGAGCTGCGGCTGCACGGCGCGGCGCTGCAGTGCCGCATCACGACCGAGGACCCGGCGGCCGGATTCCGGCCGGACACCGGCCGCATCACGACCTACCGCTCGCCCGGCGGCGGCGGGATCCGGCTCGACGGCGGCACGATCAATCCGGGCGCGCAGATCAGCCCGCACTTCGACTCCATGCTCGCGAAGCTCACTTGCCGCGGGCGGGACTTCGAGGCGGCCGTCGGACGCGCCAAGCGCGCCCTGGCCGAGTTCCGGATCCGCGGCGTCTCGACCAACATCCCGTTCCTGCAGGCTGTGCTCGAGGATCCGTCCTTCGCGGCCGGCGACCTCAGCACGTCCTTCATCGACGAGCGGCCGGGACTGCTGGCCGGCCGGGAGTCCCGTGACCGCGGCACGAAGCTGCTGACGTGGCTCGCAGAGGTCACGGTGAACCAGCCGCACGGCGCCCGTCCGCCCGGACTGCCGCCCGTCGACAAGCTGCCCGCCGTCGATCTCTCCGCACCCGCGCCGACGGGGTCGCGTCAGCGCCTGCTCGAACTCGGCCCGCGGGGTTCGCCGCCGCACTGCGCGCCCAGACGGCGCTCGCGGTCACCGACACGACCTTCCGCGACGCCCACCAGTCGCTGCTCGCCACCCGGGTGCGATCGCGCGACCTCGTCGCCGCGGCACCCTCGGTCGCCCGGCTGACGCCGCAGCTGCTGTCGGTCGAAGCGTGGGGCGGGGCGACCTACGACGTCGCGCTCCGCTTCCTCGGCGAGGACCCGTGGGAGCGGCTCGACGCCCTGCGCTCCGCGCTGCCCAACGTCGCGATCCAGATGCTGCTGCGCGGGCGCAACACCGTCGGCTACACGCCCTACCCCACCGAGGTGACCGACGCCTTCGTCCAGGAGGCCGCGGCGTCGGGCATCGATGTCTTCCGCATCTTCGACGCCCTCAACGACGTCTCGCAGATGCGTCCCGCGATCGACGCCGTGCTCGCCACCGGCACCACCCTCGCCGAGGTCGCCGTCTGCTACACGGGCGACCTGCTCGACCCGGCCGAGAACCTCTACACGCTCGACTACTACCTCCGCCTGGCCGAGCAGATCGTCGAGGCGGGAGCGCACGTGCTCGCGATCAAGGACATGGCGGGTCTGCTGCGGCCCTACGCCGCCGCGCGCCTCGTCGAGGCGCTGCGCACCAGGTTCGACCTCCCGGTGCACGTGCACACGCACGACACCCGGGCGGCCAGCTCGCGACGCTCCTCGCCGCGGCGGAGGCGGGGGCCGATGCGGTCGACGCCGCCTCGGCTCCGATGGCGGGCACCACCAGTCAGCCGTCCCTGTCGGCGCTCGTCGCCGCGCTCGCGCACACTCCTCGCGACACCGGGCTCGATCTCGGCGCCGTCTCGGACCTCGAGCCGTACTGGGAGGCCGTCCGTCGGCTCTACCGCCCGTTCGAGTCGGGCCTGCCGGGCCCCACCGGCCGCGTCTACCGCCACGAGATCCCGGGCGGTCAGCTCTCGAACCTGCGTCAGCAGGCCATCGCGCTCGGACTCGCCGACCGGTTCGAGGTCGTCGAGGACCTCTACGCCGCAGCGAACGGGATCCTGGGCCGCGTGCCGAAGGTGACCCCGTCGTCCAAGGTGGTCGGCGACCTCGCCCTGCACCTGGCCGCGGTCGACGCCGATCCTGCCGACTTCGCCGAGAACCCGCAGAACTACGACATCCCGACTCCGTCGTGGGATTCATGGCCGGAGAGCTCGGCGAGCTCCCCGGCGGCTGGCCCGAACCCTTCCGCTCGCGGGTGCTCGAGGGGCGCGACGTCCGGATCGCAGTGGCCGACGTGTCCGAGCAGGACCGCGCGGTGCTCGGCGGCGATGACGCGGCAGCGAGGCGCGCGACGCTGAACCGTCTGCTGTTCCCCGGTCCGTCGGAGCAGTTCCTCGGCGTGCGCGAAGCGTACGGCGACGTGTCGGCGCTCGACACGGCCGACTACCTCTACGGCTTGCGCCAGGGGGAGGAGCACGTGGTCGAGATGTCGCGCGGCGTCCGGCTCTACGTCGGCCTCGAGGCCGTCGGCGACGCGGACGACCAGGATGCGGACCGTGATGACGACGCTCAACGGGCAGCTCCGTCCCGTGTTCGTGCGCGACAGGACGATCACGGTCGAGACCACGAGCGCCGAGAGGGCCGATCGCTCCGATCCCGGCCAGGTCGCCGCTCCCTTCGCGGGTGTCGTCACGCTCAAGGTCGCGGTCGGCGATCGCATCGCAGCCGGCGCCGCCGTCGCCACGATCGAGGCGATGAAGATGGAGGCGGCCATCACGACGCCCGTCGCGGGCACCGTCCGCAGGCTCGCCGTGCCGGCGACGCAGCAGGTCGACGCGGGCGATCTGCTCGTCGTCATCGGACCCCTCCTAGCAGCCGGGGCCCGGGCACTCCAAGGCCCGGCGCCCCGGAAGGGGGCGCCGGTACACTGACCGCAAGCGGAAGGAGGCTCGTTCGCATGGATGAGCGCAACGACGAACAGCCCGACACCGGCACCGGTCCCGTTCCCCGCACCGCGCTCGACGCGGCGAGGGACTCGGCGCAGTACGTGCCGCGCGCCAGCGACACCGCGCCCACGCGGATCCCGGACGGTGTGCGGCTGGATCCGCCCGCCCCTCCGCTGCGCCGCTCGACCGCTCCGGCGCCCGTCGACGACGACTCCGGTCGACGTGGGGACCTTGGGCATCCCCTCCGCGCCCGCTTCCCGCTCCGCCGGGATCCTCCCGCCGGAGCCCGCTCCGGCCGACCCGGGTGGAGCGGTTCGACCGGTCTCCGCAGGCTACGCCGCGCGCGACGAGGTGTCGGTGCTGCCCGGAGACGGCGGCGAGCGCCCTCGCGGCCGCGGCGAGGCGCCGGCGGCGGCTCCCGCCGCCGAGGCGCTCGCGAACGAGCAGAGCCGGGCGGCCACGCGCCGCGACCGCCTGCGCGCCGAGACGGCGACGTCGACCGGCACCGCCTCGACGCCCGAGTCGTCCTCCATGCTCACGCCGGACCGCCTCCTCGAGGTCAACCGGCGCACCCGCCCGGCACCCGTCGGCGGCTGGAACCGCTTCGTCTACAACGTCACCTTCCACGCCGTGAATCTGGGCGACTCCGGCAAGGTGCAGGCGTGGAAGGCCATGGACGAGCGGATCGGACGCCAGTTCGAGGGCGGGACGCGCTTCGTGCCCGTCATGACCCGCAAGGGCGGCGTCGGCAAGACGACGGTGACGACCCTGCTCGGCATGGCCCTGGCGGACTCCCGGGAGGACCGCATCATCGCCGTCGACGCGAACCCCGATCGCGGGACCCTCGCGGAGCGCGTGCCGAAGCAGACGCGCTCGACCGTCCGCGACGTCGTGAACAGCGCGTCGGGCGTCTCGGGATTCACCGACTTCTCGACGATGGTCTCCCGCGACGAGACCCGGCTGGACGTCCTCGCCTCCGACACCGACCCGATGCTCTCCGAGGCCTTCGACGAGGACGACTACAACGTGGTCGCCGATCTCGTCGAGCGCTTCTACTCGATCATGCTCACCGACTGCGGCACGGGCATCGTGCACTCGGTCATGCGCGCGACCCTCCAGCGGGCCGACACCGTCGTGATCGTCTCGGGCGGCAGCGTCGACGAGGCCCGCCTCGCGTCCGAGACGCTGACCTGGCTCGACGCGAACGGATACGGCGATCTCGTCAAGAACGCCGTCGTCGCCCTCAACACCGCGACCCAGGGCACGAGCCTGGTCAAGCTCGAGGAGATCGAGTCGCACTTCCGCTCGCGGGTGCGCGACATCGTCCGCATCCCCTACGACCCGGTGCTCGCCGCCGGCTCCGTCGTGAAGTGGGAGCAGCTGCGTCCGGGGACGAAGGAGGCGGCCCGCCTGCTGGCCGCGCTCGTCGTCGAGGGCATGCCGGTCCGGCGTGCCTGACGCGGCCGTGGAGCAGTCGTCGGAAGAGCTCGCTGCGGCGGAGGAGTTCGACCTCATCGTCATCGGTGCCGGCTCGGGCAACTCGATCGCCGGTCCCGAGTACGACGACGCCCGCGTCGCTCTCCTCGACGACGGCGAGTGGTTCGGCGGCACCTGCCTGAACGCCGGTTGCATCCCGACCAAGATGTTCGTGCACGTGGCCGACGTCGTCACCGACGTCGACGAGGGCGGCCCTCGGCGTGCGCGGGTCGCTCGCGCGGCCCGAGTGGGCGGCTGTGCGCGACCGGGTCTTCGGCCGCACCGACACGATCAGCCGGGCGGGCCTGGAGTACCGCGACGAGCGATCGCCGAACGTGACGGTGCTGCGCGAGAGCTTCGGCTTCGAGTCCCTGGGCGACGGTGCCCGTCCGCACGTGCTCGTGAGCGCGAGCGGCACCCGGATCAGCGCTCCCCGCGTGGTCGTCGCCGCAGGATCCCGCCCACGGCCCCTGCTCGCCGCCTACTCGCCCGACCCGCGGATCCACGACTCGTCGTCGATCATGCGGCTCGACGACCTCCCCGAGCGCCTGGTGATCCTGGGCGGAGGGGCCGTCGCGGTCGAGTTCGCGCACGTGTTCTCCGCCTTCGGCACCGCCGTGACCTTGGCGGTCCGCAGCGACCGCCTGCTCCGCTCGCTGGACGAGGACATCGCGCGCCGCTTCACCGACCTCGCCCGCGAGCGCTGGGACGTGCGCACGGAGGTGACCGCCGAGCAGGTGGACGCCGGCGACGACGGACTCGTCGTCACGTTCAGCGACGGAACCCGCGTCGAGACGGACGTCCTGCTGGTCGCCCTCGGCCGCGACCCCAACAGCGACACCTTCGCCGCGGCGGCCGTCGGCATCGATCTGCATGCCGACGGCCGCATCGCGGTCGACCCGGAGCAGCGCGTGCTCTCGGGCGGCGCTCCTGTCCCGGCCTCTACGCGCTCGGCGACGTCTCGTCCGAGTGGCAGCTCAAGCACGTCGCCAACCACGAGGCGCGGATCGTCGCCCACAACCTCCTCCACCCGGACGAGCCGATGCGCAACACGCTGTCGCCCGTGCCCGGCGCGATCTTCGCGCATCCGCAGATCGCGCACTTCGGTCTCACCCTGGCGGACGCCGAGGAGGCCGGCCTCGCCGCGATCTCCGTGAGCCAGGAGTACCGCACGACGGCCTACGGCTGGGCGCTCGAAGACGAGTCGAGCGTCTGCGTCCTGGTCGTCGGTCTCGACGGCGCCCTGCTCGGCGCCCACCTCATGGGTCCGCAGGCGAGTATCCTCATTCAGCCGCTCGTCCAGGCCGCCAGCGTCGGACGCGGTGTCCACGGACTCGCCCGCAGCCAGTACTGGCCGCACCCGGCGGCGAGCGAAGTCGTCGAGAACGCCCTCCTGAAAGCGGAGGAGGCCCTGAGGGAGCGCACCACATGACCGAACGCCAGATCCGCATCTTCGGAGATCCCGTCCTGAAGACCCCGTCGGCCCCCATCGACGCGATCGATGACGGGATCCGCGGACTCGTCGAGGACCTCGTGGACAGCGTCCGCCCTGCCGGCCGAGCCGGCGTCGCAGCACCGCAGATCGGCGTCAACTTCCGCGCCTTCAGCTACAACGTCGACGGCGTCATCGGCTACGTCCTCAACCCCGAGATCATCGAGCTCAGCGGCGACCCGCAGCCCGTCGACGAGGGCTGCCTCTCGGTCCCGAACCTCTGGTACCCGGCGATCCGCTACCCCCACGCCAAGGTCCGCGGCACCGACCTCGACGGCAACGAGGTGATCCTGGAGGGGGACGGCCTGATGGCCCAGGCTCTCCAGCACGAGTGCGACCACCTCGACGGCCGCCTCTACCTCGACCGCCTGTCCAAGGAGGACCGCCGCGCCGCCATGAAGGACGTGCGGGAATCCCCCTGGTTCTGAGTTGATCGGACGCCCGTCCCTGCCGGGCGTCGCGCAGTCGGCTCGGTGAGGTGGTCGCGTTCTGCAGAGCGTGTTGCGTTCGCCGACGGAAAGCGCTGAGACGCGCTTTCCCGGATACGGCTGCACCTTCGGGGAGCCGGTCCCTGCCCGGCTCCCCGCGGTCGGCTCTTCGAGGTGGTCGCGGTTCGCAGAGCGTGTTGCGTCCGCCGACGGGAAAGCGCTCGAACGCGCTTTCCCGGATACGGCTGTGCCGTTGGGGAGCCGGTCCCTGCCCGCCTCCTCGCGGTCGGCTCGGTGAGGTGGTCGCGTTCTGCAGAGCGGGTCGCGGACGCCGACGGGAAAGCGCTCGGACGCGCTTTCCCGGATACGGCTGCATTTTCGGGGAGCCGGTCCCTCTCCGACTCCGTTGGTGCTCGGGGCGCGGACGTGATTTCGCGCGTCCGGCGGACTGTGGAGGAGAGGGGGCGCTTCGTCGAGGGGTCCTGCCTGCTGATCGAGTAGCCCGGGCAGCGGGCGTATCGAGATCCCTGTGTCCAGGACGGGTGTGGACCGAACGTGACGGGCTCTCCGGAGGCGCCGCCGTCTCCGGCGAGGCGCGATGCAGCGTCTTCCCGTCGGCGGTCGCGACCCGCTCTGCGAATCGCGGACGCTCGCGCGAGACTACCGCGACCGCGGGCGGGCCGGCGGCCTCGAGCGAGCGAGATGCCCTCGGTGGCCGGCGCGGCGGAGTACAGCGCCGAGACGGTGGTCGCGTAGTCCGAGAGGATCACCGCGCGCTTGATGCTCATCTTGGGCGTCAGGTGGCCGCTGGCCTCGGTGAACTCGGTCGGCAGGATCACGAACTTGCGGATGGACTCCGCCCGCGAGACCGCGGTGTTCGCGTGGTCGACGGCCCTCCTGGATCTCGGCGAGGACCGTCGGATTGACCGCCGCCGCGTCGAGCGTCAGCTTCGGGTCCTGACCGTTGTTGCCGAGCCAGGTCGGCAGCATCTCGCTGTCGAGCGTCACGAGGGCCGCGATGAACGGGCGCTGGTCGCCCACGACGACCACCTGACCGACGAGCGGATTCGCGCGGATCGGATCCTCCAGCGCAGCCGGCGCGACGTTCTTGCCGCCCGCCGTGACGATGATCTCCTTCTTGCGCCCGGTGACGCGCAGGTAGCCGTCCTCGTCGAGCGAGCCGAGGTCGCCGGTCCGGAACCACTCGCCGTCGAACGCCTCCGCGGTCGCCGTCTCGTTGTTCCAGTACCCGCCGAAAACGCAGATGCCCCTGACCTGGATCTCGCCGTCGGCGGCGATCCGGATGGAGGCGCCGGGCATCGCCGGTCCGACGGTCCCGATCTTGAAGAGCTCGGTGCGGTTCACGCTCGCGGGAGCGGTGGTCTCGGTGAGGCCGTAGCCCTCGAGGATCTTGATCCCGAGGCTGTGGAAGAAGTGACCGAGCCGGTCGCCGAGGGGTGCGGATCCGGAGACGGCGAATCGCACGTTCCCGCCCATCGCCGCGCGGAGCTTGGAGTACACGAGCCGGTCGAAGAGGAGGTACTGCAGCTTGAGGGCGAGCGGCACGGACCCGGCCTCGACGGCGACGGAGTGGGCCACCGCGACATCGGCCGCACGGCGGAAGATCTTCCCTGGCCTCCCTGCCTCCGCCTTCTGCTCGGCAGAGTTGTACACCTTCTCGAAGACGCGGGGCACGGCGAGCAGGAACGTCGGCTTGAACGAGGCGAGCGAGGGCAGCAGCTGCTTGGTGTCGGCCTGGTGGCCTACCTTCACGCCGCCGTGCACGCAGAGCACCGAGATGAAGCGCGCGAAGACGTGCGCGGTCGTGATGAAGAGCAGCGTCGAGGCGCCCGGCTGGTGGATCAGCTCGGTCAGCGCCACCGCGGAGTTGCGGCTGAGCTCGACGAAGTTCGAGTGGCGGATGATGCAGCCCTTGGGGCGGCCCGTCGATCCGGAGGTGTAGATGATCGTCGCGATGTCCGAGCCGGTGGCCAGCGAGCGGCGGCGCTCGATCTCGGCGTCGGGCACGTCGACCCCGCGCTGCGAGCTTGTCGAGGTCGCCGAGGCCGATCTGCCAGGCGATCCGGACGTCCGGGACGTCGGCGCGGATCTCGTCGAGTCGCGCGAAGTGGTCGGCCGTCTCGACGATGACCGCGTGCGCCCCCGAGTCGGTGAGGTTCCACTGCACCTGGGCTGGGGAGGAGGTCTCGTAGATCGGCACGAGGATCGCGCCGGCAAACCACACGGCGAAGTCGATGAGCGTCCACTCGTAGCGGGTCTTGCAGATCAGCCCGATCTTCTCGCCGGGCTCGATGCCCGACGCCACGAGGCCCTTCGCGAGTGCCGTGACCTCGTCGAGGAACTCCTGCGCGGTGACGTCCCGCCAGCCTCCGCCCTCCGGCACGCCGAAGAGCACGCGATCGGGTGTCTCGCGGACCCGGTCCAGCAGCAGGTCCGCAGTGTTGGCCTGCGGATCGGCGGCCACCACGGCGGGCGAATCGAACTGTTCCACGGCAACTCCTTCGGTACCTGACGAACGTCGAGCCCACTCTATCGGCGGGATCGAAGCTGTGGATCCGTTCAGGGTAACGATCGGGGCCGTCCCTCCCGCGCGACTCTCCGGGCAGGCCTCCGCCGCCCCGGTGATGCCCGCGGTCACTACACTCGATCTGGTCGCCGGAGCAGGCGGCTCCACCGGCGCCTCGCGCCGACGGCGGAGGGAAGGCGGTTCGCGTGCACGCGATCGGGATCGACATCGGCGGCACGAAGATCGCGGGAGCGCTGGTCGACGAGTTCGGCGCCATCCTCCGCGAGGACCGTCAGCCGACGCCCGCCGGGCATCCCGAGCTGATCGTCGACGTCGTCGTCGAGATGGTCGAGCGCCTGCGCGACGGACTCCCCGCCGGTGACGTCGCCGCGGTCGGAGTGGCGGCGGCCGGGTTCATCGACGCGTCGCAGTCGATCGTCTACTACGCCCCGAACATCAACTGGCGCAACGAGCCCTTCCGCGAGAAGCTCTCGGCCCGCATCGACCTCCCGATCATCATCGAGAACGACGCCAACGCGGCCGGCTGGGCCGAGTTCCGCTACGGCTCCGGGCGCCTCGTCAGCGACATGGTCATGCTGACGATCGGCACCGGGGTCGGTGGCGCGATCGTCATCAACGACCGCCTCCTGCGCGGCGGCTTCGGCGCCGCGGCCGAGGTCGGGCACATGCGCGTCGTCCCCGGCGGCCTGCCCTGTGGCTGCGGTGCGCGCGGCTGCATCGAGCAGTACGGCTCCGGACGCGCACTGCAGCGCTTCGCCGGTGAGCTGGCCGACGCCGGCGGGATCGGCCAGGGCATCGCCGACGCCCGCGCCCGCAACGGCGGCGAGCTGAACGGCCGCATCATCTCGGACCTCATCGTCTCGGGCGATCTCGGCGCCCTCGCCGCACTGCGCCAGCTCGGCCACTGGCTGGGCGAGGCGGCGGCGAGCCTGTCGGCGGTCCTCGATCCGCAGCTCTTCGTGATCGGCGGGGGAGTGGCCCAGGCCGGCGACCTGCTGCTGGATCCGATCCGCCAGGCCTACCTCGACAACCTCCCCGCGCGGGGCTACCACCCCGAGCCGGAGTTCCGCATCGCGGAGCTCGTGAACGACGCCGGAGTCGTCGGCGCGGCCGACCTCGCCCGGCTCCACGCCGAGTCGCTCTGATCCCGCCCCCACCCCTTCCCCGTCGACCCGCCCACGCTGAGGAGCCGCACGATGTTCTACTGGTTCATGAAGCACATCGTCGCGGGACCGCTGCTGAAGACGATCTTCCGGCCCTGGGTGGTGAACGCCGATCGCGTGCCGAAGACGGGCGGAGTGATCCTCGCCAGCAACCACCTGTCCTTCATCGACTCGGTGTTCCTCCCACTGGTGATCGACCGCAACATGGTGTTCCTGGCCAAGAGCGACTACTTCACCGGCAAGGGCCTCAAGGGCTGGGCGACGAAGATGTTCTTCACCGCCACCGGCATGCTCCCCATCGACCGCTCGGGCGGCAAGGCCTCCGAGGCCTCGCTCAACACGGGTCTGCGGGTCCTGGCGCGCGGCGAAGCCCTCGGCATCTATCCCGAGGGCACGCGCAGCCCTGACGGCCGGATGTACCGCGGACGCACCGGCGTCGCGCGCATGGTCGCTCGAGGCGCGCGTGCCCGTCATCCCCGTGGCGATGGTCGACACCGCGCGCATCATGCCGATCGGCAGCCGCCTGCCCAAGCTCGGCCGGATCGGCATCGTCTTCGGCGAGCCGCTCGACTTCAGCCGCTTCGAGGGCATGGAGGGCGATCGCTTCATCCTGCGCTCCATCACCGACGAGATCATGTACGAGCTCCTCGCCCTCAGCGGCCAGGAGTACCTCGACGTGTACGCGACCTCGGTCAAGGAGAAGCGCGCCGCGCTCGTCCGCTGACCGCCCGCTGTGCGCGGGACGCCGCCTCTCCGGAGGCCTCCCGCGAGGCGATATGCTCGTCAACCGCTGCCGTCCGTCCGGGCGGCACCCGCTCGCGCGCCGCTCGGCGCCCGTCAGAACCAGGAACCCCCGTGGTCATCGATCCGAACGAACCGTACGTCCTCGCCGCCCCCTCCGTGGTCGCCGGCCTGGACTATTGGCGCGAGCCTCGAGATCAAGCAGCAGCCGCAGTGGCCGGACGCGGACGCGGTCAGCGCCGCCTCGGCTGAGATCGCGGCGCTGCCGCCCCTCGTCTTCGCCGGCGAGGTCGACCAGCTGCGCGAGCGCCTCGGCGCCGCCGCGCGCGGTGAGGCCTTCCTGCTTCAGGGCGGCGACTGCGCCGAGACCTTCGCGGGAGCGACCGCCGACCAGATCCGCAACCGCGTCAAGACGGTCCTGCAGATGGCCGTCGTCCTCACCTACGGCGCGAGCATGCCCGTCATCAAGATGGGTCGGATGGCCGGCCAGTTCGCCAAGCCGCGCTCGAGCGATCTCGAGACCCGCGGCGACGTCACCCTGCCGGCCTACCGCGGCGACATCGTGAACGGCTACGACTTCCACTCCGGAGTCGCGCACCGCCGACCCCCGTCGGATCGTGCAGGGGTACCACACGGCCGCGTCGACGCTGAACCTCATCCGCGCCTTCACGCAGGGCGGGTTCGCCGACCTGCGCCTCGTGCACTACTGGAACAAGGGCTTCACCGAGAACCCGCAGAACCAGCGCTACGAGCAGCTCGCCCGCGAGATCGACCGCGCAGTCAAGTTCATGGTGGCGTGCGGCGCCGACTTCGAGGGCATGAAGCGCACCGAGTTCTACACGGGTCACGAGGGCCTGCTGATGGACTACGAGCGCCCGATGACGCGCATCGACTCGCGCACCGGCACCCCGTACAACACGTCGAGCCACTTCATCTGGATCGGCGAGCGCACCCGCGAGCTCGACGGAGCGCACGTCGACTTCCTGTCGCGCGTGCGCAACCCGATCGGCGTGAAGCTCGGTCCGTCGACGAGCCCCGAGACGATGCTCGAGCTCATCGACAAGCTCGACCCGGATCGCGAGCCGGGCCGTCTCACCTTCATCACCCGCATGGGTGCCGGGAAGATCCGCGACGCCCTGCCGCCGCTGCTCGAGGCGGTCAAGTCGAGCGACGCGCTGCCCCTCTGGGTCACCGACCCGATGCACGGCAACGGGCTCACCACGCCCACCGGCTACAAGACCCGTCGTTTCGACGACGTCGTCGACGAGGTCAAGCGGCTTCTTCGAGGCGCACCGCGCCGCGGGGACGCACCCGGGCGGCATCCACGTCGAGCTCACCGGCGACGACGTCACCGAGTGCCTCGGCGGCTCCGAGCAGATCGACGAGGCCACCCTCGCGACCCGCTACGAGTCGGTCTGCGACCCCCGCCTCAACCACATGCAGTCCCTGGAGCTCGCCTTCCTGGTCGCCGAGGAGCTCCGGCAGCGCTGACCCGCGGGAGGGGCGCCCCGGCGCCCCTCCCGCGCGGTCGGCTCCGCACCACGGCCGGCCCTCGCGGCGTGTCTCGTTGGCTTCCGTTGGTCGAGCAGCCGCGCAGTGGCGTATCGAGACCCTTCCCTCCGGAGCTCTCCGATCTCGATACGCCCTCTCCGAGGGCTACTCGATCAGCAGAAGACGGTCCGCCGCCCACGCCCGCCCCGGCCCCGCTGAGGCCCGAGCCACCCGGATCGCCGCGCCCTTCGAGGCGAACGCGTGAATCGCGTTCCAGCGATTCGCGCTAGCCGTTCGCGACCCGCTCTGTGGAACGTGACCATCCCGAGCTGCCGACCGCGGCGATGGCGGCGAGGACGCCATCGCGATACGTACGGCGAACGGGTGAATCGCGTGTCAGCGATTCGCCCTAGCCGGTCGCGACCCGCTCCATGGAACACGGCCATCCCGCGAAGCCGACCGCGGCGACGGCGGCGAGGACGCCATCGCTGACAGCTACGTCGTGATGGTGATCGACAGCTGGACCGAGGTGCCGCGCTGCACGGGCTCGCCTGCGGGGTCGGACTGCGCCGTCACCTTGGTGATCTCGTTCGGTGCGGCGTCGATGAGCGCGCCGAGGGTCGAGAGGGAGTAGCTCCACGTCAGGTCGACGGCGTCGAGGGCGGCTTTCGCCTCGTCGCGGGTCATGCCCACGACGTTCGGCACGGCGACCGGCTCCGGCCCCTTCGAGACGACGACCGAGATCGTCCCGCCCGTGGTCGCCGGCGACTCGGGGTTCGCCTGGATCAGCACGACCCCGGCGGGGACGGTGTCGCTCCAGTCGTCACCGCTGCGGTCGAGTGCGAGTCCGGCCGCCTTCGCGGCGGCGGTGGCCTCGTCGACGCTCAGGCCCACCACGTTCGGGATCGCGCCCAGGCTGACGGTCATCGCGATCGTCGACTGCTCGGACAGGGTGGCGGGGAGTTCCGCGCCGTCGGGGAGCGAAGCCGAGATCACCCGTCCGGCGTCGACGTCCGAGTCGAAGACGCGGGTGGTCTCGCCGACGACGAAGGGCGCGCCGGTGATCGCGGCCGTCGCCTCCTCCTCGGTCAGGCCGGCGAGGGCGGGGACCTCGAGCTGCCGGGGACCGCTCGAGACGACGAGCGTCACGACCGAGTCCTTGTGGATCGCCTCGTCCGGCGCCGGATCGGAGCTCATCACCGTGCCGGCCGGGACCGTGAGGTCGGACGCCTGCTGCTGCTCGGCGCGCAGCCCGCTCGACTCGATCAGTGCTGCGGCCTCCTCCTGCGGGAGCCCGACGACGCTCGGGATGGTGCGCAGCGCGCCCGGTCCCTCGCCGAACCAGTACGCCGTTCCCCCGCCGATCAAAGCAAGCAGGATCACGGCGACGAGCAGCACGAGGCCGCGGCGGCGACGGACCCTCCGTTTGGAGGCGAGGCGCGCCACGGCGGTCTCGTCGTCGTCGTCCAGCTGCTCCTCGCCGGCCGCGCCGTCGAAGACGGCGGTCTGCCCGGGGGTCGCAGGGTCGAACGGAGCGGCCGTCGCCGGAGTCGTCTCGGGGAGCGGAGTGACGGCCTGCGTGTCCGCGACGCGCCGGTCGGTCGGCGTGATGCCCATGAGGCGCTCGGCCTCGAGCAGCTGCGCGAGCATCACTCCGGCGTCGCGAGGCCGCATGTCCGGGTCGCGCTCCGTCGCCCACAGCACGAGCTCGTCGAGCGAGCTCGGCACGGAGGGAACCTTGGCGCTGGGATACGGGACGGAGTCGTTGGCGTGCTGGTAGGCGATCTGCATCGGCTGCTCACCCGTGAAGGGCTGCTCACCGGTGAGCATCTCGTAGATCATGATGCCGATGGCGTAGATGTCGCTGCGGGTGTCGGCGGTGCCGCGGGTGACGAGCTCGGGGGAGAGGTACGCGATCGTCCCCAGCAGCGCCTGCCCCGACGCGGTGTTGGCGGAGGCGGCCCGGGCGAGGCCGAAGTCGCCGATCTTGATGCGACCGTCGTCGGCGAGCAGCACGTTCTCGGGCTTGAGGTCGCGGTGCAGGATCCCCGCGCGGTGAGCCGCGGCGAGGCCGGACAGGACCGAGTGCATGATGTCGACGACCTGCTGGGCCGTCAGCCTGCCGCGCTCCTTCAGGAGGTCGCGCAGGGTGATTCCAGGCAGGTACTCCATGACGAGGTACGCCATGTCCGAGTCCTGGCCCTGGTCGAAGACGCTCACGACGTTCGGGTGCGCCAGTCGGGCGGCGGATCGCGCCTCCTGGACGAAGCGGTTCTTGAAGGTGGCGTCGTCCGACAGGTGCCCGTGCATCACCTTGATGGCCACGCGGCGCTCGAGGCGCTGGTCGGTGGCGAGGTAGACCGTCGCCATGCCTCCGCGCGCGATCCTCGAGCGCACCTCGTACCGGCCGTCGACGAGACGGCCGAGGAGGGGGTCGAGCTGGCTGGTGGTCACGCGACGAGTCTAGGCAAGACCGTTCGGCGATCCCGTGTGCAACGCGGGAGCGGCCTCCCGACCTCGCCGGGACGGATGGCTTGGAGGCGCCGCACTGCCGTGGCAGTCTTGACCGGTGACCGACTCGTCCGCTCCCGCCCCTCGACCGCCTCCGAGATCGAGTGGCTGACCGTCCCCGATCTCGTCGAGATCACCGGCCTCTCCGTCAGCCGCGTGCGCCGCCTCCTCGAGGAGCGCCATCTGCTGGGGACCCGACGCGACGGCAAGCTCGTCGTCCCGTCCCTCTTCCTCCGTGACGGGGAGCCGATGTCCGAGATCCGCGGTACGGCGATCCTGCTCTCCGACTCCGGCTTCTCGGACGACGAGGCGGTCGAGTGGCTGCTCTCGGAGGACGATGCACTGGGCACGAGCCCCGTGCTCGCCCTGCGCGCCGGTCGCAAGGCCGAGGTCCGCCGCGTCGCCCAGGCTCTCGCCTGATCGATCGCGTCCGGCCGACGTGCCGGGCCCGAGCGGAGGCGCCGAGGCGCCCAGGCCGTGCGGACGCTGACGCGGTCCGCCAGTTCGCGCAGTTCCGCCACACCCTCCGGCCGCAGCGGAGCGCCCGGCAGCGCCGCCAGTGCCGACTCGACGTCGCGCTCGATGCGCTCCTCGAGCCGGTCGAGGGCCCCGCTTCCGGCCACGATCTCCTGAGCCAGCGCGATGTCCTCGGCGCTCGCGTCGCCGCGCCCGACGACGGCGTCGAGCTCGGCCCGGGCGGAGTCGGACGAACCGGTGCGGGCGAGGCCCAGCAGCACGGTGCGCTTGCCCTCGCGGAGGTCGTCTCCCGCGGGCTTGCCGGTCAGTGCCGGGTCGCCGAAGACGCCGAGCACGTCGTCCCTCAGCTGGAAGGCGATGCCTAGCGGTAGGCCGAAGCGGCGCAGCGCGTCGATCTGGGCGTCGTCGCCGCCCGCCAGCGAGCCGCCGATCGCGAGCGGCGCCTCGATGCTGTACTTCGCGCTCTTGTAGACGACGACCCGCTCGGCGCGCGCGAGGTGCTCGTCCTCCGCGTGCCCGGCCCAGGCGCTCTCCTCGAGGATGTCGAGGTACTGGCCCAGCGTCACCTCGGTGCGCATCAGGTTGAACTCCGCCTGGGCCCTCGCCGCGCTCGGCCGGTCCTCGAGCGCCCATTCGGCGTCCGCGAAGATCTCGTCGGACCAGACCAGCAGCAGATCGCCGAGCAGGATCGCGGAGGAGCGGCCGAACTCGTCCCCGGAGCCCGACCACCCTCCGTCGGCGTGCATCCCGGCGAAGCGGCGGTGCGCCGCCGGCGCCCCTCGCCGGGTGTCGGAGTTGTCGATCACGTCGTCGTGGACGAGGGCCGCTGCGTGGAACAGCTCGAGTCCCGCTCCGACGCGCGCGACCGGGTCCGAACCGCCCGATGCGCCTCGCTGGAGACGGCGGAGACGGCCGTCCAGCCCGCCTCGCAGAAGCGCGCGCGGAACCGCTTGCCCCCGCTGAGAAAGTCCCGCGAAAGGTCGCCCAGGGCGGAGACGTCTCTCCTATGGAGCGCAGAATTGGCGTGCGCCCGGCGAGGAATCCCTCGATTCGGAACTGGACGCGGTCGACCAGACGAGTGCTGTTGTTCACCCGACCAGCCTATGCATCCGAGGCGTCTCAGCGCCTGTGCCGGGCTCGGTCTACACTGAAGCGCCACCCGCCCGGTCGAGCACACCGTGCCGCCAACCTGACGCCGTTCCGAAGAGGAACGGCGTCGCACCCTTGAAGGGGTCAAGATGCCGCTTTCGGAACACGAGCAACGGCTCCTCGACGAGATGGAGCGCAACCTCTATCAGAACGACGCCGATTTCGTGGCGGCCGTCAGCAAGGGGCGCGGCGGCACCAACTACCGGGCCCTGGTGCTCGGCATCCTCCTCTCCCTCGTCGGTCTCGGAGTCCTCGTCACCGGCGTCATCGTCGCCCAGCCGCTCGTCGGCGTCGGCGGGTTCGCGATCATGCTCGCGGGCGTCGTCGTCGCCATGCGCCCGGCGCCGGGTGGAGCCGAGGAGCCCGGTCTCCCTACCGTCGGCCGCACCTCCAAGCCCCGCTCCTCGAGCAGCCGGTCGGGCTCCACCTTCATGGACCGCTTGAACGAGCGATGGGACAACCGCGGCGACGGTCGCAGCTGACCGCCGCTCCGCACCACCCACAGGGTCGATCCTCACGGATCGGCCCTTTTTTCATGCCCGCGGACTCTCCGGGAGCGCACTCCTCCTCCCTTCCGCACCACGCACGGGGTCGATCCTCAAGGATCGGCCCCTTTCTGCTCCCCGCGGACCGCTGCGGAGCGATACATCCCTCCACTCCGCTCCACCCGCGTTCCTGCCCGGGAATACGCGGATGACCGGGGGTGAACGCGCTGAGCCGGCGCGCCGTGAGGGTTGTGGGTGGGGCGAAGTGGAGTACTGTGGAGGACACACCATCCTTGGCCGGAAGAAGTGGGGGGCAGTCCGTTGTTCCTCGGCACCTATTCCCCCAAGCTCGACGAGAAGGGCCGCGTGATCCTCCCCGCCAAGTTCCGAGACGAGCTCTCCTCCGAGTCGTCGTCACGCGCGGCCAGGAGCGGTGCCTCTACGTCTTCAGCCAGAGCGAGTTCGAGACGATGCACGAGAAGATCCGTCAGGCGCCGGTCACGAGCAAGCAGGCCCGCGACTTCCTCCGCGTCTTCCTCTCGGGGGCGAGCGCCGAGACCCCCGACAAGCAGAACCGGGTCACGCTGCCCGCGCCGTTGCGCGCCTACGCGGGCCTGGACCGCGACCTCACCGTCATCGGAGCGGGCAACCGCGCCGAGATCTGGGCGCAGGACGCCTGGGACGCGTATCTGACCGAGCAGGAGTCCGTCTTCTCCGACACCCAGGAGGAGGTGATCCCCGGACTGTTCGAAGCTCCTGCCGCGCGACTCTCAGCCACTCGGCGCCCGGACGCACCTTCCCCGGTGTCCGGTCGCGAGATGGATGGGGATCGGGCAGCAGGAACAGGACGGCGGGACCGCCATGGCAGACGACTCCGAGAAGAAGCAGGTGCGCCCGACCGAGGAGCGCCACCTCCCGGTGCTCCTCGAGCGCTGCGTCGAGCCCCTCGCTCCGGCGATCGAGCGCGACGGCGCGGTGCTGGTGGACGCGACGCTGGGCATGGGCGGCCACTCGCTGGCCCTGCTCGAGCGCTTCCCGGGCTCCACCTCGTCGGCCTCGACCGCGACCCCGAGGCACTCGAGCTCGCCGGCGAGCGGCTCTCGGCCCACTCCTCCCGCATCGACCTGGTGCACGCCGTCTACGACGAGCTCCCCGACGTGCTCGACGAGCTCGGGATCGACGAGATCGACGGCGCGCTGTTCGACCTCGGCGTCTCGTCGCTGCAGCTGGACGAGACCGAGCGCGGCTTCTCCTACTCCAAGGACGCTCCGCTGGACATGCGGATGGACGCGACCGCGCCCCTGACCGCGGCGAGCATCCTCGCGGAGTACGACGAGGGCGCGCTGCGCCGCATCTTCCACGAGTACGGCGAGGAGCGCCTCGCCCAGCGCTACGCGAAGCGCATCGTCGAGGCGCGTGGCGACGCGCCGATCGAGCGCTCCGGCCGGCTGGTCGAGATCATCCAGGCGGCGACCCCGGTCGCGATCCAGCGCAACGGCCATCCGGCCAAGCGGGTCTTCCAGGCCCTGCGCATCGAGGTCAACCAGGAGCTCTCCGTGCTGGAGCGCGCGATCCTCGCCGCGCTCGACCGCGTCGCCGTCGGCGGCCGGATCGTCGTCGAGGCCTACCAGTCGCTCGAGGACCGCATCGTCAAGCGCGCGCTGCAGGCCGCGTCGTCCTCGACCGCTCCCGCGGGGCTCCCCATGGAGCTCCCCGAGCACCGACCCGAGTTCCGCCTCGTCATCCGGGGCGCCGAACTCGCCTCCGACGAGGAGAAGACCCGCAACCCCCGAGCAACACCCGTGCGTCTGCGCGCGGCCGAGAGGATCAGGAGGACCGCGTGAGCGCCACCGCCGTCATCGACCCCGCCGTCATCGAGCCCGCCCGCACCGCGAGGCCGGACGAGCAGTCGCCCCGCCCGCGCATCGAGGCGGTCCCGACCGCCGCCGGCGCGCCGCGACCCAAGCTCGTCTACGGCATCGTCGCCGTCGCCGGCCTCTTCGCGATCATCGTGATCCAGCTCCTCGTGAGCGTCGGGCTCTCGCAGGGGCGTACCAGATCGCCGCGCTGCAGACCGAGCAGAAGACGCTCACCCGCAGCAACGCCGAGAAGCAGGACGCGGTGGACACCCTCAGCTCCCCGCAGAACCTCGCGACCGCGGCGCAGGGGCTGGGCATGGTGGCGAACACGGCTCCCGTCTACCTCCGCCTGTCCGACGGAGCGGTGCTGGGCGACCCCGCCTCGGCCGCCTCGAGCGAGGTCGGCACGGCCGGTGCCGCGGCACTCGTCCCCAACGCGCTCATCCTCCCGGCCGGTGCCGCCGCGACTCCGGTCGACGCGAGCGCGTCCTCCGCGGCTGGAGGAACCTCGGCCGTACCGTTGCAGGGCGAGCTCCCCGCGCCCCTGACGCACTGACGCCTCCCGCACGGCCCGCCTCCCGCTACGACACGACCGACGGCGGCGATCCCGCCAGGACGAAGAAGGACACCGCAGCAGTGAGACAGAACCGCTCGAGCAGACGCCGCACCGCCGTCACCTTCGTCGTCATCGCCGCGGTCGTGGGACTGTTCATCGGCAAGCTGGTCGACATCCAGATCGTGCGGGCCAACGAGCTGACGGACGCCGCGGCGCTCAGCCAGTCCAGCAGCAGCGTCACCTACGGCACGCGCGGATCGATCGTCGACCGCTCGGGAGCCGTCCTCGCCGACACGACGACCCGGTACCGCCTGACGACGTCGCCCCGCAACGTGGGGGAGTTCCTCCGCGAGATGCCCGACGGCCAGGACGTCGTCGTGAGCGTCGACCAGGCCGCGTCCGAGATCGGCGCGATCACCGGCCAGAGCGTCGAGCAGATCAGGACGCTCGTCGACGCCGCGCTCGCGAAGGACGCGAAGGCCAACTACCTGATCCTCTCCGAGGGCCTCGACCTCGAGGCGTACCAGAAGCTGCTCGCGCTGGAAATCCCGTGGACCTTCTTCGAGACGCAGCAGGGCCGCACGTACCCCAACGGGGCCGTCGCCGGGAACCTGATCGGCTACGTGGGGCGGACGGCGCCGCTCAGGAGGGCGTCGAGTACACCGAGAACGCCTGCCTCGCCGGGAAGAACGGCTCCGGAGAGCTTCGAGCGCAGCGCCGACTTCGTCCGGATCCCCGGCAGCACCGTGGCCGAGACCCCCGCGGTCGACGGCGGGCAGGTGCAGCTGACGATCGACTCCGACCTGCAGTACTACGCGCAGCAGGTGCTGTCGCAGCGCGTCGCCGAGGTCGGCGGCAGCTACGGGATCGTCGTGGTGCAGGAGGTCGAGACGGGCAAGCTGCTCACCGTGGCCGAGACCCCCACGGTCGACCCCAACGACGTCTCGGCGAGCGCCCTCGCCGACCGCGGGTCGCGCGCCTTCCAGAGTCCGTTCGAGCCCGGTTCGACGTTCAAGCCGATGACCGCGGCCATGCTGATCGACAAGGGACTCGCGACGCCCACGACCCACGTCGTCACTCCGGACACGTTCGAGAAGAACGGCGCCTCGTTCAGCGACGACTTCGCGCACACCCCGACGAACTACACCCTGACGGGGATCCTCAAGGACTCCTCGAACGTCGGCATCGCGACCATCGGCTCGAAGCTGTCCGCGCAGGACCGCTACGACTACATGCTCAAGTTCGGACTCAAGGCGCCCACCGCGGTCGGGTACCCCGGCGAGTCCGGCGGACTGCTCAGCGACTACCAGGTCTGGGACAACCAGACGAACTACACCACCATGTTCGGCCAGGGAGTGTCCGCCACCGCGATCCAGGTCGCCGGCATCTACCAGACGCTGGGCAACGGCGGGGTGCGCCTGCCGGCGCAGCTGGTCGCCGGCTGCACGACCGCCGACGGCACTGTCATCGACGTCCCCGACACGACCGGCACCCAGGTCGTCTCCGCCGGTGCGGCGCAGGACGTCGTCGACATGCTGCAGACGCACTACACCGACGGCTGGCTGGCCGACTACATCCACGTGGACGGCTACAACATCGCGACGAAGACCGGAACGGCTCAGCAGCCGGACGGCGACGGAGGGTACTCCTCCAGCTACACCGTCTCGCTCGCCGGGCTCGCTCCGGCGGAGGACCCGAAGTACGTCGTGACGGTCACCATCGCCGATCCGGTTAAGATGAACACGTCCCAGGCGACCGCCCCCGTCTTCCAGCAGGTCATGACCCAGGTGCTGAAGACGAACCGGGTGGAGCCGTCGACGGTCCCCGCCGTGAACTACCCCACGACGTGGTGATCGCACCACCACGAGAGAAAGAGCGGGCATTGCACGTCACTCGCCCGCAGTCCTCCCTCCGACCGGAGCACCCGGTCCCGCGGTCGCTGTCGCAGCTCGTGGCCGAGTTCTCGCTCGGCACGGTGCCGGGAGTCGACGGGGTCGAGGTCAGCGGCGTCACGCTCGACTCCCGGCAGGTCGAGGCGGGCGACCTGTACGTCGGCATCGCGGGGCGCAAGGTCCACGGCGCGGCCTTCGCCGCCGACGCCGCCGCCTCCGGAGCCGTCGCTGTGCTCACCGACCCCGAGGGCGCCGAGGCCGCGTCGGCGAGCGGACTCCCCGTCCTCGTCACGCCCGATCCCCGCGCAGCCCTCGGCGACGTCGCGTCCTGGATCCACCGCACCCGCGAGGACGTGCCGACGCTCTTCGGAGTCACGGGCACGAACGGCAAGACCAGCGTCGTGTACCTGCTCGACGCCCTGCTCCGGCGCCTCGGCGTCGTCTCGGGCCTCAGCTCCACCGCGGAGCGCCGCATCGGCGACGTCGCGGTCGCGAGCTCGCTGACCACCCCCGAGGCGACCGAGCTGCACGGACTCCTCGCGCGGATGCGCGAGTCGGCCGTCCGCGCCGTCTCGATCGAGGTCTCGGCCCAGGCGTTGACCCGGCACCGCATCGACGGCGTCGTGTTCGACGTGGTCGGCTTCACGAACCTCAGCCACGACCACCTCGACGACTACACCGACATGGCGCAGTACTTCGAGGCCAAGGCCGACCTGTTCCAGCCCGATCGGGCCCGACGCGGAGTCGTCACCGTCGACAGCGCCTGGGGCCGGGAGCTCGCCGAGCGCTCCCGGATCCCGATCGCGACACTCGCGAGCTCCCCGGTCGTCGGCGAGGCTCCGGCCGTACCGGCCGACTGGGCGATGACCGTCCTCGAGAGCACCGCCGACCGCACCGTGTTCCGTCTGGACGGTCCGGACCACCGCTCGGTCGAGGTCGCCGTCCCGCTGATCGGCTGGTACATGGCGGCGAACGCCGCGCTGGCGATCGTGATGCTGGTCGAGTCCGGCTTCGACCTCGAGGCCATCGCCCACGTCCTCGAGGACGGCCGTCTCGACGTATACATTCCCGGTCGCGCCGAGCGCGTCTCGGGAGACCGCGGCCCCCGGGTCTACGTGGACTACGGGCACACGCCGGACGCGTTCCAGAACGCACTTCGAGGCGCTGCGGGCGCTGACGCCCGGCCGCCTCGTCATGGTCTTCGGCGCCGACGGCGACCGCGACGCGACGAAGCGCGCCGACATGGGCGCCATCGCCGCCCGGCTGTCCGACGTCGTCGTCGTCACCGACTTCCACCCGCGCTGGGAGGACCCGGCCGCGATCCGCGCCGTGCTCGTCGGCGCGGCGCGGGAGGCGGTGCCCGACAGGGAGATCCACGAGATCTCGACCCGCGCGCCGCCGTGCGCCGCTCCTCGCGCTCGCGCGCGAGGGGGATTCGATCCTCTACGCCGGACCCGGACACGAGGACTACCAGGAGGTTGCAGGAGTGCACATGCCGTATTCGGCCAGGGACGACGTCCGTCAGGCTCTGCGCGAGGCGGGCTGGCTCTAGATGATCGCCCTCACTCTCACCGAGGTCGCCGAGGCCGTCTCCGGGCGCCTCCACCTCGCCGGCCCCTCCTCGACCGCCGCGACAGCGGTCGACGGCGCGACCGAGACCGACTCCCGCGAGATCCGTCCGGGCGGGATCTTCGTCGCCAAGCGCGGCGAGCACACCGACGGGCACCTGTTCGCGCCGGCGGCCGTCGAGAACGGCGCGGCCCTCCTGATCGTCGAGCGCCCGCTCGACCTCGACGTGCCGCAGGTGCTGGTCGACGACTTCGTCCAGGCGCTCGGCGCCCTCGCGACCGAGGTCGTCCGGCGCGTCCGCGCACTAGGGCGGCCTGACGGTCCTCGGCGTGACCGGCTCGAACGGCAAGACGACGACCAAGAACCTCCTCCGGACGATCCTCGAGCGCGTCGGCGAGACCGTCGCCCCTCGCGGATCCTTCAACAACGAGGTCGGCGCGCCGATCACGATGCTGCAGGTGTCGGAGTCGACGCGCTTCCTCGTCGCCGAGATGGGCGCCAGCGCCGTCGGCGAGATCCGCCGCCTCGTGCGCATGGCGAAGCCCGACGTCGGCATCGTCCTCGCGGTGGGCCTCGCGCACGCCGGCGAGTTCGGCGGCATCGAGCGGACCCTCGAGGCCAAGACCGAGATGGTGGCCGACCTCACCGCCGACGACATCGCCGTGCTGAACTCCGACGACGGCCGCGTGGCGACCATGGCCGGCCGCACCGCGGCCCGCGTGCTGTGGTTCGGTCGCGGCGAGCGCGCCGACGTGCGCGCGGTCGACGTCGAGCCCTCCGCCGAGGGCACCCGCTTCGCCATCGAGGTGCGGGAGGGCGAGGGCCGCGAGGCCGGGCGCGCCGAGCTGCTCCTCAGGGTCCTCGGCGAGCACCACGTGATGAACGCCCTGGCCGCCACTGCCGCCGCCCTCTCGGTCGGCGTCCCGCTGCCCGCGATCGTCGAGGCGCTCTCGACCGTCACCCTCGCGGAGCGCTGGCGGATGCAGGTGCTCGGCGGTCAGGACGTGGTCGTCGTGAACGACGCGTACAACGCGAGCCCCGACTCCACCGCCGCGGCACTGCGCACTCTCGCCCAGATCGCGAAGCCGGAGGCCGCACCGTCGCCGTCCTCGGCGAGATGAGCGAGCTGGGGGAGTGGGCCGACGAGGAGCACGAGCGCGTCGGCCTGCAGGCCGTGCGCCTGAACGTCTCGCAGATCGTCGTCGTCGGCGCCCGCGCCCGGCGCATCCACGTGGCCGCCGAGCGCGAGGGCCGTGGAGCGGCGAGTCCGTCTTCGTCGACACGGCCGACGACGCGTACGCGTTCCTCGACGGCTATCTGCAGACCGGCGACACCGTCCCGGTGAAGTCCTCGAACTCGGCGGGCTTCGATTCCTCGGCGACCGACTGGGGAGCGACACCGATGAGAGCACTCCTGATGGCGGGCGCCTTCTCCGGCGCCTTCACCCTCCTGCTGACGCCCCTGTTCATCCGGCTCTTCCACCGGCTGCAGTGGGGCCAGTTCATCCGCGAGGACGGGCCGCAGTCCCACCACGTGAAGCACGGCACCGCCACGATGGGCGGCATCGTCATCATCATCGCGACGGTGGCGGGCTACTTCCTCGGCATGCTGTTCGGCAACCGCGCCGTGGCTCCCTCGGCGCTCCTGGTGCTGTTCATGATGGTCGGACTGGGCTTCGTCGGGTTCATCGACGACTTCCTCAAGACCCGCAACCAGCGCAGCCTCGGCCTCGGCGGCTGGGCGAAGATCGCGGGACAGGTGATCGTCGCCGCGGCCTTCGCCGTGATCGCCATCCTGGTGCGCGACCAGAACGGTCTGACGCCCGCGTCGACGTCGATCTCCTTCATCCGAGACCTGCCGTTCGACTTCGCCGCTCTCGGCTGGATCGGCATCGGGCTCTTCGTGCTCTGGATCTGCGTGATCGTCACCAGCACCTCGAACGGAGTCAACGTCGCCGACGGCCTCGACGGCCTCGCCACGGGATCCTCGATCCTCGCGATCGGCTCCTACGTGATCATCGGCTTCTGGCAGTCGAACCAGTGGTGCTGACGACGCCCAGCTCAATCCCGAGGTGGCCGACAAGCGCTACCAGGTGAGCGATCCGTTCGACCTGGCGATCATCGCCGCGGCGATCTCGGGCGCGCTCGTCGGGTTCCTCTGGTGGAACACCTCGCCGGCGCAGATCTTCATGGGCGACACCGGCTCGCTCGGCCTCGGCGGCGCACTCGCCGCCCTCGCGATCCTGACCCGCACCGAGCTGCTCGTCATCCTCATCGGCGGCCTCTTCGTCATCGTCACCGGCTCGGTGATCGTGCAGCGGATCTACTTCAAACTGACCCGGGGCAAGCGCATCTTCCTGATGAGCCCGCTCCACCACCACTTCGAGCTCAAGGGTGGGCCGAGATCACCGTCGTGGTCCGCTTCTGGATCATCGCGGGCATCTTCGTGGCCGCCGGTGTCGGGCTCTTCTACCTCGAATGGCTCTCCCGGCATGACCAATCCCGCACGCGCCGAACGGCTCGACTCCTCCGCAGCTGGAACTCGGACTGGCGCGGGCTCCGCGTCGCGGTCCTGGGGCTCGGGGTGACCGGCTTCTCCGTCGCCGACACGCTGACCGAGCTCGGCTCCGACGTCCTGGTCCTCACCGACCGGGCCGACGAGGAGCGCGAGCGCCTGCTCGAGGTGATCGAGCCTGGCCGCACCGCGCGGACGGCCTCGACACCGTGCCCTGACGAGCTGATCGACTTCGACCCCGAGCTCGTCATCGTGTCGCCGGGCTTCCGGCCGACGCACCTGATCGTCGAGTGGACGCTCGCGAGGGGGACCGGTCTCTGGGGCGACGTCGAGCTCGCCTGGCGCGTGCGCGACAAGGTCGTCCGGGCCGACGGGACGCCCGCGGACTGGGTGCCTCGTGACCGGCACGAACGGCAAGACGACGACCGTGCAGCTGACGGCGACCATGCTGGTCGCTGGCGGCCTCGCGCGGCTCCGTGCGGCAACATCGGGATCCCGGTGCTCGACGCGGTGCGCGATCCGCAGGGCTTCGACGTCCTGGTGGTCGAGCCTGAGCTACCAGCTGCACTACCTCGGCGCGATCGAGCCGATCGCGTCGACCCGCCTCAACATCGCCGAGGACCACCTCGACTGGCACGGCACCTTCGAGGCGTACCGCGATGCGAAGGCCAAGGTCTACACGGGCACGCGGGTCGCCCGCGTCTACAACCGGGCCGACGCGGCCACCGAGCAGATGGTGCTCGACGCGGAGGTCGTCGAGGGGGCCCGGGCGATCGGCTTCGGTCTGGGAGTCCCCGGGCCGAGCGACTTCGGCATCGTGGACGGGATCCTCTGCGACCGGGCGTTCCTCGAGGACCGATGCACGAGCGCGATCGAGATCGCGACCGTCGACGAGCTGGCCGCGCGCCACCTCGCGGCACCGCACATCGTGCAGAACGGCTCCTCAGGCCGCCGCGCTGTCCCGCGCGTGCGGCATCGAGCCCGGCGCGATCCGCCGCGCGCTCGCGGTCTTCGAGCTCGACGCCCACCGCATCCAGGTCGGCCGTGCGGTCGGGGTCACCTGGATCGACGATTCGAAGGCCACCAACCCGCACGCGGCCGACGGCCGCTGCGCGCGTATCCGTCGGTCGTCTGGCTGGTCGGCGGTCTGCTCAAGGGCGTCGAGTGGACGTCTCGTGGCCTCGCACACGACGCGACTGCGCGGTGCCGTGGTCACCGGAGTCGACCGCGTCGCGGTCCTCGAGGCATTCCGACGACACGCCCCCGAACTCCCCGTGACCGAGGTGGCCCCGGATGACACTGGAGTTCGGTGCATGCAGGCGGCCGTCGAGGCCGCGGTGGGCTTCGCCCGAACCGGCGATGTCGTCCTGCTCGCACCCGCCGCGCAGCATCCATGGACCCGAAGTCTGCGCGACTACGCGGAACGGGGCCGGTCGTTCGCTGCGGCCGTCGAGAAGCACCTGAGGAGAGAGAGGCCGATGACCGCTCCGGACGACGAGCCGGATGCCGGGCCAGCTCGCGCGCCGACGCTCGGGAAGCCGAAGGACCGGCGAGCGGACTCGCGCGCACCGGGCGCGCATCGTCCTCTCGAAGGTCTTCGCCTCCGAATCGCCGAACTTCTACCTCCTGTTCGGCACCACCCTCTTCCTCGTGCTCTTCGGGCTGACGATGGTGCTCTCCCTCCTCGTCGGCGACGTCGTTCCGATCGAGCCCGACTCGTTCGGCGGCTTCCTCCGGCAGGGCATCTTCGCCGTGCTCGGCGTGCCGCCTCATGCTCCTCGTGTCGCGCTTCCCGATCGCACTGTGGAAGCGCGTGACGTGGCATGCATGCTCATCGTCGGCTGCATCCTGCAGATGCTGGTGCCCTTCACGCCTCTGGATACGCAGTGGGAGGCAACAAGAACTGGCTGTACCTCGGCGGCTTCCACCATGGCAGCCCTCCGAGGTGCTCAAGCTCGCCCTCGTGCTGTGGCTGGGCCTCGTGCTCGAGAGGCGGCTGCGCTTCAAGCAGGACTGGCAGCACGCCTCATCCCGGTGCTCCCCATCGGCGGCTTCGCCCTGTTCCTCGTGCTGCTCGGCGGCGACCTCGGAACCGTGATGATCATGGCGGGGATCCTGCTGGCGGCGCTCTTCTACTCCAACGTCCGGCTGCGGATCATCCTGCCGATCGTGCTGATCGAGCGGTCGTCGCAGTGCTGTTCGCCATCTCGACCGAGAACCGCCGCACCCGCATCTTCTCCTTCCTCACCGACTGCTCCGGCCCCGGGCAGTACGAGACGTCCTGCTGGCAGCCCCTGCACGGCACCTGGGCGATGGCGTCCGGCGGCGTCTTCGGCGTGGGGCTCGGCAACCCAAGGCGAAGTGGTCGTGGCTGCCGGCCGCCGACAACGACTACATCTTCGCGATCATCGGCGAGGAGCTGGCCGACTCGGGGCGGTCGTCGTCCTCGCGCTGTTCGTCGTGCTCGCCGTCGCCTTCTTCCGCATCATCCATGCCGCGACCGACCCGTTCGTGCGGGTCACGACGGCGGCGGTGATGGTCTGGCTCATCGGCCAGGCCTTCGTCAACATCGGCGTGGTGCTCGGGGTCCTGCCGGTCCTCGGCGTCCCCCTGCCGCTCATCTCCTCCGGAGGGCGCCCTGCTCAGCTCACTGCTCGCCATCGGCGTCGTCCTCTCCTTCGCGAGGACCCAGACCACCGGATTGCCGCACCTCGGCGCCGCCCGCCGCGCAGGCAAGGCGGAGGCGGAGTGACTCCGCTACCTGCTCGCGGGCGGCGGCACCGCCGGGCACGTGAACCCGCTGCTCGCGACCGCCGACGAGATCCGGGCCCGCGACTCGGGCGACGAGGTGCTCGTGCTCGGCACCGCGGAGGCTCGAGGCGCGCCTCGTCCCGCTGCGCGGCTACGAGCTGTCCGTGATCCGCGGCTGCCGTTCCCGCGTCGCCCCGGCGCCGCGGCGCTGCGCTTCCCGGGCGCCTTCCGCGGGCGCCGACGGCGTGCGGTGCGCACGATCCGCGAGCGCAGGATCGACGCGGTGGTGGGATTCGGCGGGTACGCGTCCGCCTCGCGTACCTCGCGGCGCGGCGAGCCGGCGCGCCGTACGTCGTGCACGAGGCGAACGCCCGCCCCGGCCTCGCCAACCGCCTCGGCGCCCGCGGCACGCGCTCCGTCGGAGTCGCCTTCGAGGGCACCCCGCTGCCGCACGCGACGACGGTCGGCATGCCGCTGCGCCGCGAGATCGCCGATCTCGACCGCCCCGCCCGACGCCACGAGGGCGTCGCCGCGTTCGGGCTCGACCCGGCCCGGCCCACGCTGCTCGTCACGGCGGCTCCCTCGGTGCGCGGCGGATCAACGCGACCGTGCACGCCGCGGCCGCGTCGGTCCTGGCGACCGGCTTCCAGATCCTGCACATCACGGGTGACCGCTCCGAGATCACCGACCCCGGCCTCGACGGCTACCACCTGATCCCGTACTGCGACCGGATGGATCTCGCGCTCTCGGCCGCCGACCTCGTGGTCTCGCGCGCGGGCGCCGCCACCGTGAGCGAGCTCAGCGCGCTGGGGCTCCCCGCCGTCTACATCCCGTACCCGGTGGGCAACGGCGAGCAGCGCTTCAACGCCCGCGGCGTCGTGGACGCCGGGGGCGCGGTGCTCGTCGAGGATGCGGCCTTCCTCCCCGGCTGGGTGCGGGGAGCTCGTGCGCCTCCCCGAGGACGCCGGGCGCCGCGACGAGATGGGCCGTCGCGCCGCGACGGTCGGCGTCCGCGACGGTGCGGAGCGCCTCGTCGACCTCATCGGATCGGCGCTCCGCGCACCCCGCTGACCCTTCTCCGCCGGGCTCCGAGGAGCCCTCCCGCACAGCTCGCCCGCACTCGATCCGGCGCCCTGCCCGCGGCCCTCGGCCCGGGTGCCACCGAGACGCCGAAGACCCGGAAAGCGAGACCCCCGTGATCAAGCCCGACCTCGGCATCACCGTCCCCGACCAGCTCGGATCGGTGCACTTCATCGGCATCGGCGGATCCGGCATGAGCGGCATCGCGCGCCTCTTCCACCACGCCGGCCACCGCGTCACCGGATCGGACGTGCGCGAGTCGCACCCGATCGAGCAGCTCGCGGCTCGGCATCCCGGTCGCGATCGGACACGACGCGGCGAACCTGGGCGATGCCGAGGCGGTCGTGGTCACCTCGGCCCTCTGGCCCGAGAACCCCGAGTACGTGCTCGCCCAGGAGCGGGGGATCCCCGTGCTGCACCGCTCGCAGGCGCTCGCCTGGCTCGTCCGCGGGCACCGCCTCGTCGCGGTCGCGGGCGCGGCACGGCAAGACGACGTCGACCGGCATGATCGTCACGGGTCTACTGGGTCTGACGCCGATCCGAGCTTCGTCAACGGCGGCATCATCGAGAGCCTCGGCACCTCGTCGGCGGCGGGCTCGGGCGACCTGTTCGTCGTCGAGGCGGACGAGTCGGACGGGAGCTTCCTGCTCTACGACACCGCCGTCACCCTGATCACGAACGTCGACCCCGACCACCTCGACCACTACGGCTCGCTGCAGGCCTTCGAGGACGCCTTCGTCACCTTCGCCTCGAACGCCGGCGAGCTCGTCGTCATCTCGTCGGACGACCCGGGTGCCGTCAAGGTGTCCGAGAAGCTCGAGGGCAAGCGGGTCCTCACCTTCGGCGAGGCCGAGGGAGCGGACGTGCGCGTCGTCGACCTCGAGCTCGTGGGCCCGGTCGGCTTCACCGTCGAGTTCGAGGGGCGCCGCTACCCGCGCGGCTGCGCATCCCCGGCCGCCACAGCGCGGTGAACGCCGCGGGCGCCTTCGCCGTGCTCGTCGGTCTCGGCTTCGATCCCGCCGCGTCGCTCGAGGCGGTCTCGGCCTTCGGAGGGACCGAGCGCCGGTTCGAGCTGCACGGCTCGGTCCGCGGCGTCAGCGTCTACGACGACTACGCGCACCACCCCACGGAGGTGGCCGCCGCCTTCAGCCGCGCGCACCGTCGTGGGGGAGGGGCGCATCATCGCCGTGCACCAGCCGCACCTGTACAGCCGCACCCGCCTCTTCGCGAAGGAGTTCGCCGAGACGCTCGAGCGCTACGCCGACGAGACGATCGTGCTCGACGTCTACGGCGCCCGCGAGGACCCGGAGCCGGGAGTGACCGGCGAGCTGGTCGGCGGCAAGTTCGCCGACGCCTGCGCGCGTCTCGTTCGTCCCGGACTGGCAGGAGGCCGCCGAGCGGACCGCTCTGATCGCCCGTGAGGGCGACTTCGTCATCACCCTCGGCTGCGGCGGCGGTGTACCGGATCATCCCGCAGGTGCTCGAGCTGCTTCGCACCGGCGAGGACGCCGCGGTCGCCCGATGACCACGACGCCCTTCCCGGCCCCCCGGGGGCGACGGGCGTGAAGCGGCCGGAGGGGTCCGCCGGCCGGCACCCGTTCGCGCGGAGCCCCGCGAGAAGACGCCCGCGCCGGCGTCGAGCGGCGAGCCGACGGAGCCGATCCGCATCGTCGCCGCGCCGCCCGCCGCGCGCCTCCCGCGTCCCGAGGCCCGTCCGCAGAAGGGGGCCTCCGGCTCGGACGACGAGTCCGCCGTGCCCGTCGTCGCGACGGAGCTGCGTCGTCCGCGGCGGCGGCCGGACCGAGGGTCGGCCCGCCGCTCTCCCGAGCCGTCTGCGCGTGCCGGGGTCCGAGCGGCGCACGGTAGCCCGCGCCGCCCGCGAGCGGCGGCGCTTCGAGCGCGGAGAGGTGCGGCGCTTCACCAAGCGGCCCGGCGACGGCGCCTCACAACCCTCGCGATCGCGGGTTCGCTCGTGCTGCTGGCGATCGTCGCTCGCCGTCGCCGCGTACTCGCCGCTCATGGCGGTGCGGACGATCGAGATCTCGGGCACGTCCCGCGTCGACTCGGGCGGGGCGCTCCAGGAGTCCCTGTCCGATCAGCTCGGCGTGCCGCTGACTCTCGTGGACCGCGAGGCGGTCGGCGAGGAGCTGGCGCCTACCCGCTGATCCAGAGCCACTCCCCGCAGACGCGGCCCCCGAGCACCCTCGCCGTGTCGATCGTCGAGCGCACCCCCGTCGGCGTCCTGCAGAACGGGACCCGCTTCGATCCTCGTCGACTCGGCGGGCGTCGTGATCGAGACCGCCGACGCGGCGCAGGCCGGGTACCCCGCGCTGACCACGCCGTCCGGAGGCGCGACCGGCTCGGCGTTCCACTCCCTCGCCCGCGCGCTGCTCACGCTCCCCGCAAGGCCTCGACGGGCAGGTGACCGTGGCGACGGCCACGACGGGCGACGACGTGACCCTGACCCTCTCCAACGGCGCCGTCGTGATGTGGGAGGCCCGGACCGCTCGGCTCTCAAGGCTGTGGTCCTCGAGAAGCTGATGGCCGCGACCGACCCGGCGACCGTGACCTCCTACGACGTCTCGTCGCCCGCCGCGGCGGTCGTCGCCCAGCGCTGATGCGCCCTCGCACCGATCCGCCGGGCGGTTTGCCGAATGCGGGCGTGTCCGTCGCGAGGCGGGAGCGGACTCCCTACCGTCGAACCACAACCCCAAATGCATACTCAGCATAACTTTAAGCCTCAACCACGGGTTCAAGGTTCAGCCCGGAGGCCGGACACGTGACTTCAAACCAGAACTACCTCGCCGTGATCAAGGTCGTCGGCATCGGCGGCGGCGGCGTCAACGCCGTGAACCGCATGATCGAGCTCGGCCTCGCGGAGTCGAGTTCATCGCCATCAACACGGATGCGCAGGCCCTGCTGCTCAGCGACGCCGACGTCAAGCTCGACGTGGGCCGCGAGCTCACCCGGCGGGCTCGGTGCGGGCGCCGACCCCGAGAGGTCGGCCGTCGTGCCGCCGAGGACCACGCGGAGGAGATCGAGGAGGTGCTCGCGGGCGCCGACATGGTCTTCGTCACCGCGGGCGAGGGCGGCGGAACCGGCACCGGCGGCGCTCCCGTCGTGGCGCGCATCGCCAAGTCGATCGGAGCCCTGACCATCGGCGTCGTGACGAAGCCCTTCGGCTTCGAGGGCCGTCGCCGCCAGACGCAGGCCGAGGCGGGTCGCGACGCTCGAGAACGAGGTCGACACGCTCATCGTCGTCCCCAACGACCGCCTCCTCGAGATCAGCGACCGCGGCATCTCGATGCTCGAGGCGTTCGCGACCGCCGACCAGGTCCTCTCGCGGGTGTCCAGGGCATCACCGACCTCATCACCACCCCGGGTCTGATCAACCTCGACTTCGCCGACGTCAAGTCGGTCATGCAGGGCGCGGGATCCGCGCTCAGCTGGGCATCGAGGTCCGCTGCGCGGTGCGGACCGCGCCATCAAGGCGGCGGAGCTCGCCGTGGCGTCCCCGCTGCTCGAGGCCAGCATCGACGGCGCGCACGGCGTGCTGCTCTCGATCCAGGGCGGCTCAACCTCGGCATCTTCGAGATCAACGACGCGGCCCGTCTGGTCCAGGAGGCGGTGCACGCCGAGGCGAACATCATCTTCGGCGCCGTCATCGACGACACCCTCGGCGACGAGGTGCGCGTCACGGTCATCGCGGCCGGCTTCGACGGCGGGGAGCCCGGCGGCCAGGCCCCGCGGCCATCGCCCAGCCCCGCGCCCAGCAGAGCGCGCCGGCCGAGTCGTCCTCGGAGCCCGCTCCGGTCGCCGCCGCCGCTCCCGCCGCCGGGTCGATCTGGTCGAGCACCCCGTCGCCGCCCCCGCCCCGGTCGCCGACCCGTCGTTCGACGACGACGACAGCGACCTGGACATCCCCGACTTCCTCAAGTAGTCGCCGTGTCCGATCCCGAGCTGGCCGAGCGCTGGTCCTCGGTGTCCGAGCGGGTCGTCGACGCGGCCCGCTCGGCCGGTCGCGATCCCGGTGAGATCACGACCATCGTGGTCACGAAGTTCCACCCGGTGCGGCTTATCCGCGACCTCCTCGAGCTGGGCGTCGTCGACTTCGGCGAGAACCGGCACCAGGAGGCGCAGGAGAAGGCGGCCGAGCCTCGCCGGCACTCCCGCGCGCTGGCACTTCCTCGGGCAGCTGCAGGGCAAGAAGGCCCGGCAGGCTCGCCGCCACGCCTCATCGGTCCACTCCGTCGACCGGCTCGCGCTGGTCCCGCTGCTGGATGCGGGAGAGGACCCGCTCGACGTCTTCCTCCAGGTCAACCTGACCGACGATCACGAGCGCGGAGGAGCGGCACCGGACGACGTCGAGCCGCTCGCCGAGGCGCTCTCCGCGGCCCCGCACCTCGTCCTGCGGGGCGTGATGGCGGTCGCTCCGCTCGGCGAGGACCCACGCCCCGCGTTCGCTCGGCTGCGCGGCCTGTCCGAGCGCGTGCGCGCCGTCGAGCCCTCCGCCACCGCGGTGTCGGCGGGCATGTCGAACGACTTCGCGGAGGCGATCGCGGAGGGCGCGACACACCTGCGAATCGGATCGGCAATCACCGGCAATCGCCCCGCCCGCACGTAATCTCGTCGTGACCCACTAGTGGGAGCAGACACGACACGGAGGACACAGATGGCCAACCCGCTGAAGAAGACGATGGTCTACCTCGGACTCGCCGATGAAGAGGTCGAGTACGAGCGTGCCGACACCGTCGAGGCGGCTCCGACCACGGCCCACCGCGCCCGGTCTCCCCGGTCAGCCGGTCCCGGTCGAGCCGACCCCGCAGCAGCCCCGCGCGACGGTCACCCCGCTCCTGCAAGCCCACCCCCAGACCCCGAAGGCGACGGCCCACGCCGAGATGAACGAGATCCTCACCGTCCACCCGAAGCAGTACCGCGACGCGCAGGTCATCGCGGAGAACTTCCGCGACGGCATCCCCGTGATCATCAACCTCTCGCAGATGAGCGACGCGGACGCCCGCCGCCTCATCGACTTCGCGAGCGGCCTCTCCCAGGGCTTGTACGGCCGGATCGAGCGCGTGACGAGCAAGGTCTTCCTGCTCTCCGCCGTCGCACATCACGGTCGCCGGCGATTCGGCCTCCGCCGAGAGCGACGCCGACGCGTCGTTCTTCGCGAAGTCCTGACCCAGGGAGCCCTGGCCCGCGGTGAACTCCGTCCTCTCGCTCCTCGGGAGCGTCCTCTACTTCGTCCTGCTCCTGTACTTCTTCGCCATGTGGGCGAGGTTCGTGCTCGACCTGGTCCGGGTCATCCGACGAGACTGGCGCCCCCGCGGAGCCGGTCTCGTCGCCGCGGAGACCGTCTACACGGTCACCGACCCGCCGATCGCGTTCTTCCGCAGGCTCATCAAGCCCGTGTCGATCGGCCCCATCGCGCTCGACTTCGGCTGGAGCCTCACCATGCTCTGCGTCATCGTCGGCATGTACATCGCGACCTGGCTCGGAGCCGCCTGACGCCCTCGGCGGATCCGCCCCTGCGGCGGATCCGCCTTCTGCAGCATCCTGGGCGGTGCCTGGATCAGCGCTGGTCCCTGTATCGTTGGCGGCGACCGGACGTTCTCCGCGGTGCTCGCACTGCGCCGCGTTCACGGTTGCTGGCTTTAGTCGAACGTTGATAAACGTGTACCTACTTGAAATCGAAGGTGGAAAGCCATGGCGCTCACTCCCGAAGATGTTGTCACATATGCAGTTCCAGCCGACCAAGTTCCGCGAGGGCTACGACCAGGACGAGGTCGACGACTTCCTCGACGAGGTCGTCGTGGAGCTGCGTCGCCTGAACCAGGAGAACGAGGAGCTGCGCCAGAGCCTCGCCTCCGGCGGTTCCCGACGCTCCGCGCATGTGGCCTCCGTGAGGCCGCTCCGGCTCACTGTCGTCCGACGAGACGCCCGCTCCCGAGCCGGAGCCCGAGCCCACCCGGCTCCCGCGCCGGTCGCTGCTCCCGCCGCCTCCCAGTCGGCCCCGGTCGACGAGGCCGAGAGCTCCAGCGGTCTGCTGCA
Organism: Rathayibacter sp. AC182; assembly: GCF_979253875.1. NCBI lineage: Bacteria > Bacillati > Actinomycetota > Actinomycetes > Micrococcales > Microbacteriaceae > Rathayibacter > Rathayibacter sp. AC182. Next base: position 167,794 of record NZ_CEEDEK010000003.1, read on the forward strand.
GCTCGCGCGCCGCCTCCACGAGGAGCACGTCCGCGAAGGCGCCGAGAAGCGCGCACGCCCTCGCGGCCGAGGGCCGCGCCACCGCCGCGCGCCTCGTCGCCGAGGCCGAGGCGAAGCAGCGCCAGCAGCTCGCGAAGCTCGACGAGGAGCGCGCGACCGTGGAGCACCGCATCGACGAGCTCCGCACCTTCGAGCGCGAGTACCGCCAGAAGCTGAAGAGCTACATCGAGGGTCAGCTCCGCGAGCTCGACGTCCAGCCGGTCTCGGCGGAGTCGTCCCTCGTTCCCCGGCTTTGGGGCGTAGCACCACCGCAGCGAACGTCAGGCCGAGGGTGCTCGTCACCCTCGGCCTCGTTGCGCTCGCGGTGTTCGCGATCGATCAGATCGCGAAGCACCTGGTCACGACGAACCTCACCCTCGGCGAGGACGTCCGCGTCCTCGGAGACGTGCTGATCCTCCACTACGTCAAGAACCCCGGCGCCGCGTTCTCGCTGGCCAGCGGCTCGACCTGGATCTTCTCGATCATCGCGGCATGCGTGGTCGTCGCCGTCATCTGGTTCGCCCGCCGCATCCGCTCCTCCGCGTGGGCCCTGTTCTTCGGCCTCCTGCTCGGCGGGACGCTGGGCAACCTGTTCGACCGGCTGTTCCGCGAACCGTCCTTCGGCCTCGGGCACGTCGTCGACTTCCTGTGCACGCCGTGGCTCCTGCCGGCGATCTACAACATCGCCGACATCGCGATCTGCTCGGCGATGGCGATCTTCGTCGTCCTGAGCCTGCGCGGGGTGAACGTCGACGGCACGCGCACGACGAAGGCGAGCGAGGCGGCGGCGAACGCCGAGGCCGCGGAGCCCGCCGTGCACGACTCCGAGCCGCGGACCGGCGCCTGATGGTGCAGTCCCGCTCGCTGCCCGTCCCCGACGGGCTCGACGGCCTGCGCACGGACGCGGCCGTCGCCAAGCTCCTCGGCTTCTCCCGCACCTTCGCGGCCGACGTCGCCGAGGCCGGGGAGTGAGCGCCGACGGCCGCGTGCTCGACAAGAGCGACCGCGTCGTCGCCGGCTCCTGGCTCACGGTCGAGTGGTCTCCCCGTGAGGAGCCGCGCATCGTCCCGATCGCCGTGCCCGACCTCGGCATCGTCCACGACGACGACGACATCGTCGTCATCGACAAGCCGGTCGGAGTGGCCGCGCATCCCGCCGTCGGCTGGGAGGGGCCCACGGTGCTCGGCGCCCTCGCCGCAGCGGGCTTCACGGTCTCCACCTCCGGAGCCGCCGAGCGCGCGGGCATCGTGCACCGCCTCGATGCCGGCACCAGCGGTCTCATGGTGGTCGCGAAGTCCGAGCGGGCGTACACGCACCTCAAGCGCGCCTTCCACGACCGCACGGTCGAGAAGGTGTACCACGCGGTCGTGCAGGGCCACCCGGATCCGCTGGCCGGCACGATCGACGCCCCCTGGGGCGTCATCCCTCGTCGGACTGGAAGTTCGCGGTCCGGTCCGACGGCAAGCCCTCCGTGACCCACTACGAGACCATCGAGGCCTTCCCATTCGCCTCCCTGCTCGAGATCCATCTCGAGACCGGTCGCACCCACCAGATCCGGGTGCACATGGCCGCTCAGCGCCACCCCTGCGTCGGCGACGCGATGTACGGCGCCGATCCGACGCTGTCGGCTCGGCTGGGTCTCACCCGGCAGTGGCTCGACGCGGTGCGCCTCGGCTTCGCCCATCCGGGCACGGGGGAGTGGGTCGAGTTCGAGGGCGTCCTACCCGGACGACCTCGCCCACGCGCTCGCGGTGCTGCGCGGCGAGTGAGCGGAGGGAGCGATCCGTCGCTCCCCGCCGTCCTGCCGCGCTCGCGCGGTTAGACTTTTCCACCGCGGTCGTTCACGACCCTCCCCGGGTCCCCGGTCCCCTCGCTCGCAGTCCGTCGGAGGCGCATCCTTGCCGAGTAACGATTCCTTCGTCCACCTCCACGTGCACAGCGAGTACTCGATGCTCGACGGTGCCGCGCGGGTGAAACCGCTCATCGACGCCGCCGTCGAGGAGGGATGCCCGCGATCGCCGTCACCGACCACGGCAACGTGTTCGGTGCCTTCGACTTCTGGCGCACGGCGACGGCCGCGGGGATCAAGCCGATCATCGGCACGGAGGCGTACCTGACGCCGGGCACGCACCGCTCGGACAAGACCCGGATCCGCTGGGGCGACGGCGGCGGCGACGACGTGTCCGGCTCGGGTGCCTACACGCACATGACGCTCCTCAGCTCGACGACCACGGGCATGCACAACCTGTTCCGGCTGTCGTCGAGGGCGTCGATCGAGGGCTACTACTTCAAGCCGCGCATGGACCGCGAGATCCTCTCGCAGTACTCCGAGGGCCTCATCGGCACGACCGGCTGCCCGAGCGGCGAGGTGCAGACGCGCCTGCGGCTGGGGCAGTACAAGGAAGCCCGCCAGGCGGCCGCCGACTACCGCGACATCTTCGGCAAGGAGAACTTCTTCGCCGAGATCATGGACCACGGTCTCGACATCGAGCGCCGCGTCATCGGCGACGTGATCAGGCTCGCGAAGGACCTCGACCTGCCCCTCGTCGCCACGAACGACCTGCACTACACCCACGCGCACGACGCGACCTCGCACGCGGCGCTGCTCTGCGTGCAGTCGGGCACGACGCTGGACGACCCCAAGCGCTTCAAGTTCGACGCCGACGAGTTCTACCTCAAGTCGCCGCGCGAGATGCGCCAGGTCTTCCGCGACCACCGCGGAGGCGTGCGACAACACCCTCCTGATCGCCGAGCGCTGCGACGTGCAGTTGCGACACCAGCGCGAACTACATGCCGCGCTTCCCGGTGCCGGAGGGCGAGACCGAGGACACCTGGTTCGTGAAGAGGTCGAGGCAGGGCTGCGCGAGCGCTACCCCGACGGGATCTCGGACGAGGTGCGCGCGCGTGGCCGACTACGAGACGCAGGTCATCCTGCAGATGGGCTTCCCGGGCTACTTCCTCGTCGTCGCCGACTTCATCAACTGGTCCAAGCGCAACGGGATCCGCGTGGGCCCCGGCCGTGGATCCGGCGCGGGTCTCGATGGCCGCGTGACGCATGAAGATCACCGACCTCGATCCGCTGCGCCACGGCCTCATCTTCGAGCGGTTGCAGACCCGGACCGCGTCTCCATGCCCGACTTCGACGTCGACTTCGACGACCGTCGACGCGGCGAGGTCATCCGGTACGTCACCGAGAAGTACGGCGACGAGCGCGTGGCGCAGATCGTCACCTACGGCACGATCAAGGCCAAGCAGGCCCTGAAGGACGCCTCCCGCGTCCTCGGCTTCCCCTTCGGGATGGGCGAGAAGCTGACCAAGGCGATGCCGCCGGCGATCATGGGCAAGGACATCCCGCTCAGCGGGATCAACGACCCGAGCACGCCCGAGCACAAGGAGGCGCTCGACGTCCGGAACGTCATCGCCGAGGACCTGCAGGCGAAGCTCGTCTTCGAGACGGCGCTCGGGCTCGAGAACCTGAAGCGCCAGTGGGGCGTGCACGCGGCCGGCGTCATCATGTCGAGCGACCCGCTGCTCGACATCATCCCGATCATGAAGCGGGAGCAGGACGGCCAGATCGTCACGCAGTTCGACTACCCCGCGTGCGAGTCGCTCGGCCTGATCAAGATGGACTTCCTGGGGCTGCGCAACCTCACGATCATCGACGACGCGCTCGACAACATCCGCGCCAACCGCGGGCAGGACCTCGTGCTCGAGGACCCGGAGCTCGACGACCCGGCGGCGCACGAACTGCTCGCCCGGGGCGACACCCTCGGCGTGTTCCAGCTCGACGGCGGGCCGATGCGCGGGCTCCTGCGCCTGATGAAGCCCGACAACTTCGAGGACATCTCGGCCGTCCTCGCCCTGTACCGGCCGGGCCCGATGGGCGCGGACTCCCACACGAACTACGCGCTGCGCAAGAACGGCGTGCAGCCGATCACGCCGATCCACCCCGAGCTGGAGGAGCCGCTGGCCGAGGTGCTCGGCGGCACGTACGGACTGATCGTGTACCAGGAGCAGGTGATGTCGATCGCGCAGAAGCTCGCCGGCTTCACGCTCGCTCAGGCGGACCTGCTCCGACGCGCGATGGGCAAGAAGAAGAAGTCCGAGCTGGACAAGCAGTTCGAGGGCTTCTCGGGCGGGATGATCGCCAACGGCTACTCGATGGAGGCCGTCAAGACGCTGTGGGACATCCTGCTGCCGTTCTCGGACTACGCCTTCAACAAGCGCACTCGGCGGCGTACGGGGTGGTCTCGTACTGGACGGCCTACCTCAAGGCGCACTACCCCGCGGAGTACATGGCGGCGCTGCTCACGAGCGTCGGCGACTCCAAGGACAAGATGGCCGCCTACCTGAACGAGTGCCGGCGGATGGGCATCAAGGTGCTCCCGCCGGACGTCAACGAGTCGATCGGCTTCTTCACCGCCGTCGGGACGGACATCCGATCCGGGCTCGGCGCCGTCCGCAACGTCGGCACGAACGTGGTCGAGGGCATCCGCGCGGCCCGGGAGGAGGGCCGGTTCGAGACCTTCCACGACTTCCTCCGCAAGGTGCCGATGCAGGCGACCAACAAGCGCACCATCGAGTCGCTGATCAAGGCCGGCGCGTTCGACTCGCTCGGGTCCACCCGTCGTGCGCTCGTCGAGATCCACGAGGACGCCGTCGAGGCCGCAGTGGGGGAGAAGCGGAACGAGGCGAACGGCCAGGTCGGCTTCGACTTCGACAGCCTCTGGGACGAGGCCTGCAGGCCGCGATCCAGGTGCCGGAGCGGCCCGAGTGGGCCAAGCGCGACAAGCTCGCCTTCGAGCGCGACATGCTCGGCCTCTACGTCTCTGACCACCCGCTCGCCGGCCTCGAGACGGAGCTCGCGAAGCACTACAGCACCACGATCGCCGACCTCCTCGTCTCGGAGACGATCGGCGACGGCGAGACCGTCGTCGTGGCCGGTTTGGTCACCAGCGTCCAGCACCGCATGGCGAAGACCTCGGGCAACCAGTACGGCATGATCCAGGTCGAGGACTTCGGCGGCGAGATCACCTGCATGTTCATGGGCAAGGCGTACCAGGAGTTCGCGCCCGCCCTCACCAACGACTCCATCGTGGTCGTGCGGGGACGGGTGAGCATGCGCGACGACGGCAGAACCTGCACGCGTTCAGCCTCTTCGCCCCCGAGATGAGCCAGGACGGCGACTCCGGACCCCTGACCGTCTCGATGCCCGAGGCCCGGGCGACGACGGACACGGTCTCGCAGCTCAGCGACGTGCTCATCCGCCACCCGGGGCGACCGAGGTGCGACTGAAGCTGATCAAGGGCGACACGGCGCGGTGTTCGAGGTGCCGTTCCCGGTGCGGATCACGCCCGACCTCTTCGGCGAGCTCAAGTCGCTGCTCGGGCCGAACTGCTTGTATTGAATACGAAGCCGGTCCTCGCCCGGCTTCGCGCGGTCGGCTTCGCGACGGGGTGCGGTCCGGGGAGCGGGGTGCGTTCGGCTACGGCGATCCGCTGGGACGCGGATCGGCGGTTCGCCTCGGAGAGGGCGCCAGGAGGAGGCGCGCCTGCGGCGGCGCGGGTTCCTCACCGACCCTGGGGTGGAGACAGCGGCTCCCTTCGGGGTAGTGGCGGCTCTCTGCTGGTCGAGTAGCCGCGGAGCGGCGCTATCGAGACCCCTGCACCCGCGGAGCGGATCCGGTGTAGCCCGCCAGATGGCGGAGCAGGCTCGGAGCGAACCACAATCGACGGGACATCGGCCGGCGACGCACGTCGGCCGCGATGGCGATCGAGTTCCGCTCCTGGCCGAGGTGCTGCGTTTGACGTCCCGGGCGGCGGGCCGCGGTCCTCGGAGCGCTCCCGCACGCCGGCGGCGCCGGGAGTGGCGGGGAGGGCGGCCGGTAGACTGGGGCGGCCATGATCCAGACTCTCGACCTCCGCGGCCGTCGTCCCTCCGCCGCCGAGCTGCTCGCCCTCGTGCCGCGCAACCCGGGCACCTCCGCCGACGTCGGTCCGGTCGTCGCCGATCTGATAGCCGACGTCCCGCGCGGCGCTGAGGCGCTCCTCGACCAGTCCGAGCGCCTCGACGGAGTCCGTCCACCGCACCTGCGCGTGCCGGCAGAGCAGATCGCGGCCGCCGTCCGCGACCTCGATCCCGCGATCCGCCCCGCCCTCGACGAGGCGATCTCGCGCGTGCGCCGGGCGAGCGCGGCGCAGATCCCGCCCGAGCGCACCACCGTCCTCGACGACGGGGCGACCGTCGTCCAGCGCTGGACCCGATCGCCCGCGCAGGCCTCTGCGTCCCCGGCGGCAAGGCGGTGTACCCGTCGAGCGTCGTCATGAACGCCGTGCCCGCGCAGATCGCGGGCGTCGAGTCCATCGCTATCGCTCTCCGCCGCAGAAGGCGTTCGGCGGAGCGGTCCACCCGACGATCCTCGCGGCCGCGGGCCTGCTGGGCATCGACGAGGTGTACGCCGCAGGAGGCGCGGGCGCGGTCGCCGCCCTGGCCTACGGCGTCGAGTCGATCGGCCTCGAGCCGGTGGGCATGATCACCGGCCCCGGCAACATCTGGGTCACGACCGCGAAGCGGCAGGTGCTCGGACAGGTCGGGATCGACTCCGAGGCCGGTCCGACGGAGATCCTCGTCATCGCCGACTCCACGGCGGATCCCCGCCTGATCGCCGCCGACCTGGTCAGCCAGGCCGAGCACGACGAGGCCGCCTCGGCCGTCCTGGTCACCGACGACGCCGAGCTGGCCCGCGCGGTCGGCGCGGAGATCGAGCGGCAGTCGGCGTCGACCACGCACTCCGCGCGCGTGGCGATCGCCCTCGACGGGCCTCAATCGGCCCTCGTGATCGTCGACGACCTCGAGACCGCCTGCGCCTTCAGCGACGCCTACGGCCCCGAGCACCTCGAGCTGCACACCGCCGACCCCGCCGCCACCGCCGTCCGCATCCGCGACGCGGGCGCGATCTTCCTCGGGCCGACCTCGCCGGTCAGCCTCGGCGACTACCTGGCCGGGTCGAACCACGTGCTGCCGACCCTGGGTCAGGCGCGCTTCTCCTCCGGGCTCGGCGCCTACACGTTCCTGCGCCCGCAGCAGCTCATCAGCTACGACCGCGCCGCTCTCCGAGCGCGTCGCCCCGCACATCCGCGCGCTCAGCGACGCCGAGGCGCTCTCCGCGCACGGCGACGCCGTCGACGCGCGCTTCGCCTGACCGAGAGGCACCTCCCGATGTTCTGCCCGTTCTGCCGGCACCCCGACTCCCGGGTGATCGACTCCCGCACCAGCGACGACGGCCTCTCGATCTCGGCGCCGCCGGCGCTGCGCTTCCTGTGGCCGCCGCTCTCGACGACCGAGACCGCCAGCCTCGTCGTGATCAAGCGCAGCGGAGTCGTGGAGCCGTTCAGCCGCAGAAGATCGTCAGCGGAGTGCGCAAGGCCTGCCAGGGCCGCCCCGTGACGGACTCCGACCTCGCGGTGCTCGCTCAGCGCGTGGAGGAGAGCATCCCGCTCGACGGGAGCGTCGCAGATCGACGCGAACGACATCGGCCTCTGCTATCCTGGCGCTGCTGCGCGAGCTCGACGAGGTGGCCTACCTCCGCTTCGCGAGCGTCTACCAGGCGTTCGACTCGCTCGACGACTTCGAATCGGCCATCACCCTCCTGCGTGCCGAGCGCACCGAGGCCGTGCAGGGAGGCGGCTCTGATGCCCGCGATCTACCCGGTCCTGTTCAGGACCGTCCTGCGCCGCCTCGACCCCGAGCGCGCGCACCACCTCGCCTTCCCGGTCATCCGGGCGCTGGGGATCGTCGCCCCCGTCGTCCGGCGCTTCACGCTGCCGAAGCGAGGACCGCTCGGTCGAGACGCTCGGACTGCGGTTCGCCACCCCGTTCGAGGTGGCCGCAGGCTTCGACGAGGACGCGACCGCCGTCCTCGGGCTCGGAGCCCTCGGATTCGGGCACGTCGAGGTCGGCACGCTGACCGCGCGTCCGCAGCCGGGCAACGACCGGCCGCGCCTGTTCCGCCTCAAGGTCGCGGATCGCGCGCTGATCAACCGTATGGGCTTCAACAACAGCGGCGCGCGGCCGCCGGTCGGCTCGCCCGCCTCCGAGGCGTGGCGGACGCCCCGTCATCGGCGTCAACATCGGCAAGAGCCGCGTGGTCAGCGTCGACGACGCCGTCGAGGACTACCTGGTCAGTGCGCGGATGCTCGCGCCGCTGGCCGACTACCTGGTCGTCAACGTCAGCTCGCCCAACACCCTGGGCTCCGCGGCCTGCAGGAGATCGACAAGCTCGAACCCCTGCTCGCCGCGGTGAAGGACGCGGCCGACGCGACTCCGCTGCTCGTGAAGATCGCCCCGGACCTGTCCGATGACGAGGTCGTCCGCGTCGCGGAGCTGGCCGTGCGCCTCGGGCTCGACGGCCTCATCGCCACGAACACGACGCTTTCGCGGGACGGCCTCGAGACGACCGCCTCCGTCGTCGACGCCGCCGGTGCGGGCGGCCTGTCGGGCGCGCCACTGGCCGCGCGCTCGCTCGCCGTCCTCCGAGTGATCCGAGGAGTCGTCCCCGAATCGTTCTGCGTCATCTCGGTCGGCGGCGTCGAAACCGCAGCCGACGTGCGGGACGCCTCGCCGCCGGCGCCACGCTGGTCCAGGGCTACACGGCCTTCATCTACGAGGGCCCCCTCTGGGCCCGGGCGATCAATCGGTCCTGAGCCGCGATTGCGGGGTGTGCTCGCGTTCGGCTGCGACGATCCGCTCGCACGCGAATCAACGGTTCGCCTCGAGGGCATCACCGGGCCGGGAGGCCGAGCACCGGACCTGCGGCGGCGGCTCCGCAGCGTTCCGGCTGGGCGTGTGCTCGACCCGGCGGGTCGTCGCGGGGTGAGAGGCGCTCGCCTTGCTCCGCAGCGGGACGCTCTCCGGGACGCGCCCTGGAGCACCCGAGCCGCGGGCGGTAGCTCGGCGAACCTGTTCCGGCAAGGAGATGCCTGAGGGGCGTAGGACGCCGTTTTGATCTGCGGAGATCGCCGACGCGAGGGACGTCCCGAGCGTCGGCGGGCCGACCGGCCGCGCGAAGCGACGAACGGTCGATCCGTGTGTCAGCGGATCGACCTGGTCGGACGCAGGTCGCTCCATCAGACGCGACTTCCTACTCAGCCGACCGCGACGAGGCCGGAGGCCGAGCGATCGAGCACAGGACCGCGCTACGCGCTCACCGGGAACGCCCCGCGCTTCACCTGGGGCTTGGGGAGGCGCACGACGCGCAGCCGGAGGGCGCGCATCGCGGCGTACCAGCGGATGCCCTTCTCGACCTTGTCGGTGCCGAAGCGCTCGCCCAGCTTCTGCGCAGGCGCAGGCCCAGCAGGAGGCAGTCGATGACCGCCACGACGAAGAAAGCCCAGAGCACGATCAGGGTCACGTACTGAAGCTCGGGCTGCGGGAAGAAGCTGAGCAGCAGCACCACGACCATCACGGGGATGAGGAACTCGCCGAGGCTGTAGCGCGCGTCCACGTAGTCGCGGACGAACTTGCGCTGCGGACCCTCGTCGCGCAGCGGGAGGTAGCGCTGGTCTCCCGCGGCAAGTCCGATGCGGGCCTGCTCGCGGGCCACGGCGGCCTCGCGGGCGTCGCGCGCGGCCTGCTTGCGGTCGGTCGTCACGAGCGGCCGCTGGTTGGCGAGCTCCCGCTCGCGCCGGGTGGGCGTCGGCCGCCCTTGCCGGTCGCCGGCGCGGAGTCGGCGTCGTCTGGCGTGTCGGTTGCGATCGGGTGCTTGGCCACGGTGAACGTCCTTGGAATCGAGGGTCTCTTAAGATTACCCGCATGGCTCACGACGCTCCGACTCCGACGTCCACTCTCCCAGCAGCCGAGGATGCGGTCCTGGCCGCGGTCCGCGACGACCTGCCCCGCTCGCTCGCCGAGCTCGGCCGCCTGGTGCGCATCCCCTCCGTCTCGTGGGACGGCTTCGACGCGACGCGGGTGGCCGCGAGCGCCGAGGCGATCGCCGAGCTCGCCCGGGAGACCGGCGCCTTCGAGGACGTCTCCATCCGCCGCTCCACCATCGGCGACTCCGGCGTCCTCGGGCAGCCGGCGGTGCTCGCGACGCGCGCCGCCCGCAACGGCGCTCCGACCGTCCTCCTCTACGCGCACCACGACGTGCAGCCCCAGGGCGCGGAGTCGGCGTGGCAGACGCCGCCCTTCGAGCCGACCGTCCGCGGCGACCGGCTCTACGGGCGCGGTGCCGCCGACGACAAGGCCGAGTGGTGTCGCACCTCGCCGCCGTGCGCGCGCTGCGCGAGGTGGCGGGCGACGGCCACGACCTCGGCCTCGTGCTCTTCATCGAGGGCGAGGAGGAGTTCGGCTCCCGCTCGTTCCCGACGTTCCTCCGCGAGCACCACGACGCCCTGCGCGCGGACGTGATCGTGGTCGCCGACAGCGACAACTGGGACGTCGACACTCCGTCGCTGACCGTCGGCCTCCGCGGGAACGTCACTCTCACGCTCACCGTGAGCACACCCTCGAGCACGCCTCGCACTCCGGGATGCTCGGCGGCGCCGTCCCGGACGCGATGCTCGCGACGGTGCGCCTGCTGTCCACGCTCTGGAACGAGGACGGCTCCGTCGCCGTCGAGGGGCTGCGCTGAGCACGACGGCGCCGTCCCCGAGATCAGCGAGGACGAGCTCCGGCGCGATGCGGGCCTGCTCGACGGCGTCTCGCCGATCGGCTGCGGACCCTTCCTCTCGCGGATCTGGTCGAAGCCGTCGATCACCGTGACCGGCATCGACGCGCCGAGCGTCGTCGACGCGTCGAACACCCTGAGCCCGTCGGTGCGCGTGAAGATCAGCGCCAGGATCGCGCCCGGACAGGAGGCGCCGGAGGGCTTCACGGCGCCTCGAGCGGCACCTGCGCGCCCACGCCCCGTTCGGTGCGCACCTCGCCATCGAGGACGTCGACACGGGGAGCCCTTCCTCGTCGACACCTCGGGCTGGGCGGTGGGCCTGGTCAAGGAGGCGATGGCCGACGCGTGGGGCCGTGCGGCGCTCCGAGACCAGCGCGGGAGGCAGCATCCCCTTCATCGCCGACCTCGTGCGCGAGTTCCCCGCCGCCCAGATCCTGGTGACCGGCGTCGAGGACCGGACTCCCGCGCGCACAGTCCGAACGAGTCGCTGCACCTCGGCGTCTTCAAGCGCGCGGCTCAGACGGAGGCGCTCTTCCTCCTGCGCGCCGCCGCCCACCGGGACTGACCGCGGGTGGATCCGGAATACCCGGCCGCACCTAGCGGTTGCCCCCGTAGAATCGACATGGCATCACGCCGTCCATCACGCACCGACCTCTCGAGGAGTGACATGTCCGACACGACACTGACCGTCGACCAGACGACCGCGGCGCACGGCGTCCCGGATGACCCCCGTCGCCGCCGCCAAGGTGAAGAGCCTCCTCGAGCAGGAGGGTCGCGACGACCTGCGCCTGCGCGTCGCCGTGCAGCCCGGCGGCTGCTCCGGCCTCATCTACCAGCTCTACTTCGACGAGCGCACCCTCGAGGGCGACGCGGCGGTCGAGTTCGAGGGAGTCGGCCTCGTCGTCGACAAGATGAGCGTCCCCTACCTCGATGGCGCCTCCATCGACTTCGAGGACACCATCCAGAAGCAGGGCTTCACCATCGACAACCCCAACGCGGGCGGCAGCTGCGCCTGCGGCGACAGCTTCCACTGACGCCCGAGCGGCGACACGCCGCTCCCGCTCCTCCGGACGGCGTCCGACGGCTTGCATCTGCGGCTCGTCGGGCGCCGTTCGTCGTCCGTCGCACCGTCGGGCCCGGAGGTCAAGAGCGGTGTCCCGTGCACTCCGGCCGCCGGGGGGAAGGTAGGCTGGAGCCGGTCTAATACAGTTTCGTGTGAACTGGTCCCCAGTCTTCCGAAAGGTCACCGGTGCGCTTCAATCGCCGAATCCGCAGATGGGTCGCTGCACCCGTTGCAGGAGCCCTCGCCCTCGTTCTCGCGGGCTGCACGCAGGAGCAGCTCCAAGGCTGGCTCCCCACCGAACCCGGGACGACGAACCACGTCGACCGGGTCATCGGACCTGGGTCACCTCCTGGATCGTCCTCCTCGCCGTCGGCGTCGTCACGTGGGGGCTCACGGATCTGGGCCGTCGTCGTGTACCGCCGCCGCAAGGGCCAGACGGGCCTCCCGGTGCAGCTGCGCTACAACATGCCGATCGAGATCTTCTACACGATCGTGCCGCTGATCCTGGTGATCGGCTTCTTCGCCTTCACGGCGCGCGACCAGGCCGCGATCGAGGAGCCCTACGAGAACCCCGACGAGACCATCCAGGTCTACGGCAAGCAGTGGGCGTGGGACTTCAACTACGTCGACGAGGACGTCTACTCGGCGGGCATCCAGGGCCAGTACGAGGGTGCCGACGGCGACGCGAACGGCTCGCTCGTCGAGTCCGAGGTGCCGACGCTGTACCTGCCCGTGGGCGAGAAGATCAAGATCCAGCTCGACGCGCGCGACGTGATCCACTCGTTCTGGGTCGTGGACTTCCTCTACAAGAAGGACATGATCCCCGGCAAGACGAACTACATGTACGTCACGCCGCTCAAGGAGGGCACGTACGCCGGCAAGTGCGCCGAGCTCTGCGGCGAGTACCACTCCGCGATGCTCTTCAACGTCGAGGTCGTTGATCGCGACACCTACGACGACTACATCCAGTCGCTCCGCGACGCGGGCCAGACCGGCCAGCTGGGCGCCGAGTACGACCGCAACAGCAACCTTCCCGGAACCGGTGCGCCGGTCCGCACCGAGAACGAGGAGTAGGGAGCATGAGCACCGCCACCGCACCCGCCCCGTCGTCCCGCACCTTCGGAACACCCCCGTCGAGCGCAAGGCGAACGTCCTCGTTCGCTGGATGACGTCCACCGACCACAAGGTCATCGGGTACATGTACCTGATCACCTCGTTCATCTACTTCTGCATCGCGGGAGTGATGGCCCTCGTCATCCGCGCCCAGCTGTTCGAGCCGGGTCTGGCCGTCGTCGAGACGCGCGAGCAGTACAACCAGCTCTTCACGATGCACGGCACGATCATGCTGCTGATGTTCGCGACGCCGCTCTTCGCCGGCTTCGCCAACGTCCTCATGCCGCTGCAGATCGGCGCACCCGACGTCGCGTTCCCGCGGCTCAACGCGTTCGCCTACTGGCTCTACAGCTTCGGCTCGCTGATCGCCGTCGCCGGCTTCGTCACCCCCCAGGGCGCCGCGTCGTTCGGATGGTTCGCCTACGCGCCACTCTCGAGCACGACGTTCTCGCCAGGGCTCGGCGGCAATCTGTGGGTCTTCGGACTCGGCCTCTCCGGCTTCGGCACGATCCTCGGCGCGGTGAACTTCATCACGACGATCATCACGATGCGCGCACCGGGCATGACCATGTTCCGCATGCCGATCTTCACGTGGAACATCCTCGTGACGTCGATCCTCGTGCTGCTGGCCTTCCCTGTCCTCGCCGCGGCCATGTTCGCGCTCGGCGCCGACCGCGTGTTCGACGCGCACATCTACGACGCGGCCAACGGCGGCGTCCTGCTCTGGCAGCACCTCTTCTGGTTCTTCGGCCACCCCGAGGTGTACATCATCGCGCTGCCGTTCTTCGGCATCGTCTCCGAGGTCTTCCCGGTGTTCAGCCGCAAGCCGATCTTCGGCTACAAGACGCTGATCTACGCGACCATCGCGATCGCAGCGCTGTCCGTGACCGTATGGGCGCACCACATGTACGTCACCGGCTCCGTCCTGCTGCCGTTCTTCTCGCTGATGACGATGCTCATCGCGGTTCCGACCGGCGTGAAGATCTTCAACTGGATCGGCACCATGTGGCGCGGGTCGGTCACCTTCGAGACCCTGATGATCTGGGCGATCGGCTTCCTGATCACCTTCACCTTCGGCGGGCTCACGGGCGTCATCCTGGCCTCGCCTCCGCTCGACTTCCACGTCTCGGACTCGTACTTCGTCGTGGCGCACTTCCACTACGTGGTGTTCGGCACCGTCGTCTTCGCGATGTTCTCGGGCTTCTACTTCTGGTGGCCCAAGTGGACCGGCAAGATGCTCAACGAGACGCTGGGCAAGTGGCACTTCTGGCTGCTGTTCATCGGCTTCCACACCACCTTCCTCATCCAGCACTGGCTCGGCGTCGTGGGCATGCCCCGCCGCTACGCGAGCTACCTCCCCGAGGACGGCTTCACCTGGATGAACCAGTTGTCGACGGTCGGAGCGATGATCCTCGCGGTCTCGCTGATCCCGTTCTTCCTCAACGTGTACATCACGGCTCGCAAGGCGCCGAAGGTCACCGTGAACGACCCGTGGGGCTTCTCGCGGTCACTCGAGTGGGCGACCTCCTGCCCGCCGCCCCGTCACAACTTCACGTCCATCCCGCGCATCCGCAGCGAGGCTCCGGCCTTCGACCTGAACCACCCCGAGGCCGGCATCCCCGTCGGAATCGGTCCGGCGAAGGACGCTCCGGACGCCCCCACATACGACAAGTCCGAAGGCACGGTGAAGTAGGGCCATGCGCGCCAACGTCAATCTGTTCTGGCTCCTGGCCGGCTTCTTCCTCCTCGCGGGCGTCGCCTACACGACGTGGTCCCTCATCGACACCGAGCAGGTGGAGTGGGTCGGCACCGTCGGCATCTTCCTCTCGGCCGTGCTGGGCGCGTTCATCGCGTTCTACGTCGGCCGGGTGCACAAGGCGCAGGGCGCCGAGCTGCTCGAGGACCGCCTCGACGCCGACATCGACGACGGGGACCCCGAGCTGGGCTTCTTCAGCCCCTGGAGCTGGTGGCCGTTGATCCTGGCCGGCGCTGCGGCGCTCGCCTTCCTCGGCCTCGCCGTCGGCATCTGGATCACCTACATCGCGGCCGGGATCTTCCTGATCTCGATCACGGGCTGGGTGTACGAGTACTACCGCGGATACTTCGCGCGCTAGGCGGAGGACTCCGGCAGAGGGCCGGGTGCGGTGGGCGACAGCCCACGGCACCCGGCCCTCTGCTGCGCTGAGCGTCGTCTGCGCGCGTTCCAGGGCGGCCTGCGGCGTGCGATCACCACTGCGTACGAGCGCGGGCTGTCGGTCGCAGCACGACGGGGAGGGGCGGCCCCGGACGCAGGGGGCCACAGCCCGAGGAACGGCTCCTGTGGCGCCTCGACGGCCGCCGTGTGCGGGTGCGGTCGGGTGGGGCGAAGGGACGTCCGACAGGCTTCAGTTGCCTTCGAGGGCCCGATACGAAGCGGGGCGATCCGTTGCACTTGACGGCGGCGTCCTCGAAGCCCCGGACCGGATCGGAAATGCAGGACCCGGAGTCGGGAGAGCTCGACTCAGCGCCTGCCTTCCTGAGCAGACTCGTCGTCCCGGCCCTGACTTCGCTCGACGGCCGCGACCAAGGCTCCGACGTCGATCTCTCGCGCGTTTCCCCGTTCTCGCTGCGAACGGCTCGGACGAGCACGACCCTGCTGTCGGCCGGCGGCAGGGCGGCTCGGAACCCGCTCCGGCGCGAGGGCGACGTCGCTGATCTGATGGGTCTTCACGTGAGCCGGACTCTCCGCTCGTGCCTGTCGGAGGTGTCGTGGCAGGACCAGCCGGTTCGTGACCGCGAGGATCCGGAGTAGCTGCAGCGAAGCTGCACTCGTTCCAGTGCATGACCGTCTTCGGTGACGGGTCGCACGGGAAGGCGCCGGGGGAGATGCGAGGGGGCGAGGGGCCCGAACTGCGCAGCCCGTTCCTCCTCCCGTCGCGCACTCCGACCTCGAGCTGCGCGTCGACTGCGCCGACGTCGACATCGTCGACACGCGGGGCGCTCGGCCGCCGCTGCCGCCTCGGCGCGGCCCGACGACGTGAGAACGGGGCCGCGGTCCTCCTCACGAACCCGTCGCGTCCTCGCAGGACGGAACCGGCGCCGTGACGAGGAGGATGCGCCGCTCGTTCTGGGGTCGATCGTGACCAGGCAGCGGTGAGCGCGGAGGACCAGCCCGGGGACGACGAAGGGCCCGGACGACGGATCGTCCGGGCCCTTCGGGAAGGAGGTCAGTGCTCGCTGTGCGAGCTCTCGAGCTCCTTCTGGGTGACGGGGTGATGCGGTCCTCGAAGAACCAGCGGGAGAGGCCGGCACGGACGCGCTGCGGGGCGGTGATGCGACCACGCGAGTCCGGGCGGATCATCAGCGGCTCGTACTCGTCCTGGCTGACCAGCTTCCAGCGCTCGTACTCGTCGAGCTGCTGGTGCACCTCGATGAACTCACCGCCGGGGAGGCGGACGATGCGGCCGGACTCGAAGCCGTGCAGAGCGATCTCGCGGTCCTTCTTCTGCAGGGCGAGGCAGATGCGCTTCGTGATGAAGTACGCGATGAAGGGGCCGGCGATCAGGCTGAACTGCAGGGCGTGGATGACGCCTTCCATCGTGAGGTGGAAGTGCGTGGCGATGATGTCGGAGGACGCCGCGGCCCAGAGGACGGCGTAGAACGTGACTCCGGCGGCGCCGATCGCGGTGCGGGTGGCGGCGTTGCGCGGGCGGTCGAGCAGGTGGTGCTCGCGCTTGTCACCGGTGATCCAGGCCTCGAGGAACGGGTACAGCATGACCGCGACGATGAACAGACCCAGGCCGACGAGCGGGATGAGGATGTTGAACGACAGCGTGCCGATGCCCGGGATGGCCCACTCGAGTCCCGGCGGAACGAGGCGCAGCGCGCCGTCCGCGAAGCCGATGTACCAGTCGGGCTGGGTGCCTGCGGACACGGGCGAGGGGTCGTAGGGGCCGTAGTTCCAGATCGGGTTGATCGTGAACAGCGACGCGATGAGGACGACGACACCGAAGACGATGAAGAAGAACCCACCGGCCTTGGCGGCGTACACCGGGAGGACCGGGTAGCCGACGACGTTCTGCTCGGTCTTGCCCGCACCGGGGAACTGGGTGTGCTTGTGGACGACCACGAACACGAGGTGCAGCGCGATGAACGCGAGCACCAGCGCCGGCAGGAGCAGGATGTGCAGGGTGTACAGGCGGCCGACGATGTCGGTGCCCGGGAACTCGCCGCCGAAGAGCAGGAACGAGATCCAGGTGCCCACGATCGGGATGCCCTTGACCATGCCGTCGATGATGCGGAGGCCGTTGCCCGAGAGCAGGTCGTCGGGGAGCGAGTAACCGGTGAAGCCCTCGGCCATCGCGAGGATGAAGAGGACGAAGCCGATGACCCAGTTGAGCTCGCGCGGCTTGCGGAACGCACCGGTGAAGAAGATGCGGAGCATGTGCAGGCCGATCGAGGCCACGAACAGCAGTGCCGCCCAGTGGTGGATCTGGCGCATCAGCAGGCCGCCGCGGATGTCGAACGAGATGTCGAGCGACGAGGCCATCGCCGCGGACATCTCGATGCCCTTCATCGGCAGGTAGCTGCCCTCATAGTGCGTCTCGACCATGGAGGCCTGGAAGAAGAACGTGAGGAAGGTGCCCGACAGCAGGATGATGACGAAGCTGTAGAGCGCGACCTCGCCGAGGAGGAAGGACCAGTGGTCGGGGAAGATCTTGCGGCCGAACTCCTTGACGACGGCCGAGATGCTCGTGCGCTCGTCGATGTAGTTCGATGCGGCTCCGACGTAGCCCTTCTGAAGCTTGCCGCTGCCGAGGATGACGCCGTTGCCGTCGCCCTGGGGCGACGACGCGAGGTCGTGACGGTGTGGTGGTGGACATGTGAGTCATCGCTCCCAGAAGGACGGTCCGACGGGCTCCGTGAAGTCGCTCTGCGCGACCAGGTAGCCCTCGTCGTCGATGGTGATGGGCAGCTGCGGAAGCGGGCGCTTCGCCGGGCCGAAGATGACGGCAGCCTCGTGCTTGATGTCGAACTGCGACTGGTGGCACGGGCACAGCAGGTGGTGGGTCTGCTGCTCGTACAGCGCCACAGGGCAGCCGACGTGCGTGCAGATCTTCGAATAGGCGACGATTCCGTCGTAGTTCCAGGTCTCGCGACCCTCACTGACGACGAGGTCCTCGGGCTTCAGGCGCATCAGGAGGACGGAGGCCTTGGCCTTCTCCTCGAGCTTGCCCTCGACCTGGTCGAGGCCTTCGGGGATCACGTGGAAGGCGGAGCCCAGGGTGACGTCCGACGCGAGGATCGGGGCACCGGAGGGGTCCAGCGTGAGCCGGGTGCCCTCCTTCCACATGGTGGTCTTGAGGAGTGCGACGGGGTTCTGGTCCTGCGGGCCGAGGCCGCGGAACAGGATGACCGCGGGCAGCGGGAACACGACGAGCGACGCGATCAGGCTGTTGCGGATGACCGAGCGCCGACCGAAGCCGGACTCCTTGTCGGACTGGTCGAAGATCTCGAGCGCACGCGCGCGGGTGTCCTCGGAGGAGCGGACCGGGTGGCGGATGTCGATGCCCTCGTGGTCCGACATCAGCTGCTTGCCCCAGTGGACAGCCGCGATGCCGATCGCGAGGAGGGCGAGGGACATGCCCAGTCCGATGAACAGCGTGTTCAGGCGGACGGACTCGATCTCCTCCGTGATGGGGAAGGCCATGTACGCGGCGACCGCGAACAGGGATCCCGCGAAGGAGAGGTAGAAGAGCGTGTACACCGTGCGCTCGGCACGCTTCTCGACCTTGGGGTCGAGATCGGTCATCCGGGGGCGGTGCGGCGGGAGGCCCGGGTCCTGGACCCGGCCCCGCGTGACGACCGCGGTGCCGGCCGGAGCCGAACCGTGCCCGGTGGCCGACGAGGTGGCGAGGTCCGTGCCACCCTCATCGTGCTCTGCCATGGTTCTCCTTTTCACGCCTATCGGCTCCGTACGGGGCCGTGGGGGTTGTCACGCCCGTCAGGGCGCTGATGTCTACTAGTTCGAGCGGGCGGTGATCCACACCGTGAGCGCGACGATCGCGCCGAGGCCGAAGATCCAGAGGAAGAGGCCCTCCGCGACCGGCCCGAGGGAGCCGAGCGCGAATCCGCCCGGGGACGGGTTCGCCTCGAGGTACTTGAGGTACGAGATGATGTCGCGCTTGTCCTCGGGCGAGATGTTCAGGTCGTTGAAGACCGGCATGTTCTGCGGGCCGGTGACCATCGCCTCGTAGATGTGCGCCTCGGTGACGCCGCCGAGCGGGGAGCGAACTTGCCCTCGGTCAGCGCACCGCCGGCTCCGGCGACGTTGTGGCACATGGCGCAGTTGATGCGGAAGAGCTCGGCGCCGTTGGCGGTGTCGCCCTGGCCGTCGAGGACCTCGCCGGTCGGGATGGCGGGTCCGGGAGCGAGGGACGCGACGTACGCGGCCAGCTCGGCGACTTGCTCGTCGGTGAACTGGACAGGCTTCTCGAGCGCCTGCGGGCCGTGCATCTGCATCGGCATGCGGCCGGTGCCGACCTGGAAGTCGACGGAGGCGGCTCCGACGCCGATGAGCGACGGAGCGTTGTCGGTGCCGGCGGCGTCGAGGCCGTGGCAGGTGGCGCAGTTCGCGGCGAAGAGCTTCGAGCCCTCGTCGATCGTCTGCTGGCTGTTCGCCGAGGTCTCGGCGGAGGCCGAGGTGGCGACTCCGACGGCCGCGTAGGTGCCGCCGGTGAGACCGAGGCCGATGGCGATCAGGGCCAGCGTGGCGAGAGGGTGACGGCGACCCTTCTTGGCACGGCTCTTCGTCTTCGGGGAGGCCATCGAGGCAACCTTCCTGCGGGGGTCGGGGGTGGAGGAGTTCATCGGAGCGGCACGCATCACTTCAGGAAGTAGATGACCACGAAGAGGCCGACCCAGACGACGTCGACGAAGTGCCAGTAGTACGAGACGACGATGGCGCTCGTCGCCTCCTTGTGACCGAAGTTCTTGACCGCGAACGCGCGGCCGATGACGAGGAGGAAGGCGATGAGCCCGCCGGTGACGTGCAGGGCGTGGAAGCCGGTGGTCAGGTAGAACGCGGAGCCGTAGGCGTTGCTCGAGGCTGACGCCCTCGGAGACGAGGGTCGCGTACTCGAAGACCTGGCCGCAGACGAAGATCGCGCCGAGGGCGTAGGTGAGGAAGAACCACTCGACCATGCCCCACTTGAACGGGCTGAGCCCGGTGGAGCGCGCCTGCAGGTCGCTCGGCCGCGAACACGCCGAACTGGCACGTGAACGAGGAGGCGACCAGGATCACCGTGTTGACGCTCGCGAACGGCACGTTGAGGATGCTCGTCTCGGCCTCCCACAGCTCCGGGGAGGTGCTGCGCAGGGTGAAGTAGATCGCGAACAGGCCCGCGAAGAACATGACCTCGCTGCCCAGCCAGACGATCGTTCCGACCGCGACCGGGTTGGGTCGGTTCACTACGGGCGCGGTGGCCGTGGGGGTAAGAGTGCTGCTCGTCACACAGACCATTATGGACGATGGCCGGAGGGGTGATTCGCACTTCCCGTACGGCGTTCCTACCCGGATAATCTGAGTGCCATGTCGGAAACCCTGTCCTGGCCGCGTCTTCTCAGCTCTCTGCTCGACTCCTCCGATCTGAGCGTCTCGGAGGCGACGTGGGCGATGGAGCGGGTGATGCAGGGCGAGGCGACCCCGGCGCAGCTCGCCGGGCTGCTGATCGCGCTGCGGGCGAAGGGCGAGACCGTCGACGAGATCGTGGGCTTCCGCGACGCGATCCTCGAGCACGCGGTGCCCCTGGACGTGGATCCGATGGCGCTGGACATCGTCGGGACGGGCGGCGACCGCTTCGGCACCGTGAACATCTCCTCCACCGCGTCGATCATCGCCGCGGCGGCGGGCACTCCCGTGATCAAGCACGGCAACAAGGCCGCGTCCTCCTCGTCCGGGTCCTCGGACGTCCTGGCCGCGCTGGGCGTGGATCTGACGCTGCCGCCCGAGCGCGTCGCCGAGGTGTTCCGGCGCACCGGCATCGCCTTCGTCTTCGCCGCGATGTTCCACCCCGGCTTCCGCCACGCGGGGGCGGTGCGGGCCGAGCTCGGAGTGCCGACCGTCTTCAACTTCCTCGGCCCGCTGTGCAACCCGGCGCGTCCCGAGGCCTCGGCGGTGGGGGTCGCCCACCTGGATCGCGTGCCGCTGTTCGTCGGCGTGTTCCGGACCCGCGGCGCGACGGCGCTCGTCTTCCGCGGCGACGACGGGCTCGACGAGCTGACGACCACGGGCCACAGCCACATCTGGGAGGTGTCGCGCGGCCTGGTCGTCGAGCACGACCTCGACCCCCGCGACCTCGGGCTGCGCCGGGCGAGCATCGACCAGCTCCGCGGCAAGGACGCCGCGTACAACGCGCAGGTGGTGCGCTCGGTCCTGGCGGGGGACGGCGGACCCGTCCGGGACATCGTGCTGCTCAACGCGGCCGCGGGGCTCATCGCCTACGACCTGGCCCGCGACCCGTCCCTCATCCAGACCGCGATCCTGGAGCGCTTCCGCTCCGCGATGGAGCGAGCGGCCGAGGCCGTCGACTCCGGAGCGGCCGCGGCGAAGCTCGACGCGTGGGTCGCCGAGACGCAGCGGGAGGACTGAGCGTCCCCGACCCGCGTCGAGGAGCCTGCGCCTCCGCGGTGCCAGGGCGTAACGTGGCAGTGCTGTCCGCGACGGAGCGGGCCGTGATCCACCCCGAGCCGGATCGCCCCGGACGTCGAGCGGTGGTCGGACCCTGGAGGAGACCTCGATGAAGAAGCTCATCAACGACCCCAAGAACGTCGTCGCGGAGTCCGTGGCCGGTTTCGGCCTCGCGCACGCCGATCTCGTCCGGGTCGAGACGGACCCGCTGTTCGTCGTGCGCGTCGACGCACCGCGCTCGGGCAAGGTCGGGATCGTCAGCGGTGGAGGGAGCGGCCACGAGCCGCTGCACGCCGGTTTCGTCGGTCACGGGATGCTGGACGCGGCGGTGCCGGGGCCGGTGTTCACCTCGCCCACCCCGGATCCGATCGTCGCGGCCACGCAGGCCGTCGACGGCGGAGCGGGTGTGCTCCACCTCGTGAAGAACTACACGGGGGACGTGCTCAACTTCGAGACCGCCGCCGATCTCGCCGAGGCCGAGGGCATCGAGGTCCGCTCCGTCGTCATCGACGACGACGTCGCGGTCAAGGACTCGCTCTACACGGCAGGGCGCCGCGGGGTGGCGGGGACGGTGCTCGTCGAGAAGATCGTGGGAGCGGCCGCCGAGCGCGGCGACTCCCTCGACGCGGTCGCCGCGATCGCCGAGGCGGTGAACGCGAACGTCCGCTCGATGGGCGTCGCGCTCTCGCCGTCGATCGTCCCTCACGCGGGGGAGCCCAGCTTCGAGCTCGGCGACGACGAGATCGAGATCGGCATCGGGATCCACGGCGAGCCCGGCCGCGA
Source organism: Rathayibacter sp. AC182 (assembly GCF_979253875.1). NCBI lineage: Bacteria > Bacillati > Actinomycetota > Actinomycetes > Micrococcales > Microbacteriaceae > Rathayibacter > Rathayibacter sp. AC182. The sequence goes on from NZ_CEEDEK010000003.1 coordinate 190,126, forward strand.
GAAGATCGCCCTCGAGCCGGCGGACCGGATCGTCGACCGCATCCTCGGCCCGATCCTCGAGGACCTGCCGTTCTCCTCCGGCGACAGCGTGCTGCTCTTCGTCAACGGCATGGGCGGAACGCCCCTGGTCGAGCTCTACATCGCCTACCGCCGCGCCGCGGAGGTGCTCGCCGAGAAGGGCATCGAGGTCACCCGCAGCCTGGTCGGGAACTACGTCACCTCGCTCGAGATGCAGGGCTTCTCGCTGAGCGTGCTGAAGCTGGATGCGGCGATGACCGAGCTCTGGGACGCGCCGGTCGAGACCGCCGCGCTGCGCTGGGGACGCTAATCGACGCGCACGGCGCCCGGGACGCAGACGACACGACGGCCGCGGGAGCGGTCGCGGGAGAGGGAACGATGCAGGACGGACGGACGGCGCTCGACGCCGAGTGGGCGACCCGGTGGGTGCGGGCGGCGGCGCAGTCGATCGCGGAGCACCGGGTGGAGCTCATCACCCTGGACCGGGCGATCGGCGACGGCGACCACGGCGAGAACATGGACCGCGGCTTCCAGGCCGTCGTCGCGAAGCTCGAGGCGACGGGCGGCGGGTCGACTCCGGCCGAGGTGCTGAAGCTCGTGGCGACGACGCTGATCTCGACGGTGGGAGGCGCGTCCGGCCCGCTCTTCGGCACGGCGTTCCTCAAGGCGTCGGCGGCGGTCGCCGGGAAGGAGTCGCTCGACGGCGAGGCCCTCGTCGCACTGCTGACCGCGGCCCGCGACGGCATCGTGCTGCGGGGCAAGGCGGAGGCCGGCGACAAGACGATGGTCGACGCGTGGATCCCGGCGGTCGAGGGCGGCAGGGACCGCGGTCGCAGGGGGAGCGGCGCCGGCGGAGGTCCTCGCCGCTGCAGCCGAGGCCGCGCAGACCGGAGCCGAGGCCACCGATCCGCTCGTCGCGCGCAAGGGCCGAGCGAGCTACCTGGGGAGCGGGCCGTCGGTCACCGCGACCCGGGAAGCGTCTCGACCGTGCTGCTGCTGCGCGCGGCGGCCGAGGGCGGCAGCGTGAGCGTCGGGCTGGTCCTCGTCTCGCACAGCGCACGGCTCGCCGAGGGCCTGGTGGAGCTGGCGGAGCAGATGGCGCCGTCCGTGGCACTGGTCGCCGCCGGCGGCACGGACGAGGGAGGGGATCGGCACCAGCTTCGATCGCATCTCGACCGCCCTCGGCGAGGCGGACTCGGGCGAGGGCGCGGTGGTGCTCTGCGATCTCGGCTCGGCGATCATGACGGCCGAGACGGCTCTGGAGTTCCTCGACGACGACGCGCGGGCGCGCGTGCGCCTCGTCGACGCTCCGCTCGTCGAGGGCGCGGTCGCCGCGGCGGTGGCGGCGGAGACGGGAGCCTCGCTCGAGGAGGTCGTCCGCGCCGCGGAGTCGGCCCGCGGTGCCGGTGCGCCGGCGTCCGAGGAGCCGCCCGTCGCGGCTGGCGTGCGCCGCAGCGTGGTGCTCGTCAATCCCAACGGGCTGCACGCCCGCCCGGCGGCCGACTTCGTGAAGCTCGCGACCACCTTCGACGCGCGGATCGACGCGAACGGCAAGGACGCGACGAGCCTGCTGGGCGTGATGTCGCTGGGCCTGGACCGGGGGGACGAGGTCGTGATCTCTGCCACCGGACCGCAGGCGGAGGAGGCGGTGGGCCGGCTCGGCGACCTCGTCGAATCGGGCTTCGGCGAGGTCTGAGCGGTCGGCGCTCCGTCAGGCCCGGACTCCTAGGCTGAGGCCATGGCCCTGCGCGGAACACGACCCCCACTCGTCCTGCTCCGGCGTCTGACGGGCGTGCCGCGGGCGGTGCGTCGCGCGGACGCCCGTGCGGCGCGGCGCCTGAATGCGAGACGCTCTCCGGCCGTCGTGGACGGCGCCCTCGTCGCCGCGTCGCGGGCGGCGGATCACGGGGTGCTCTGGTTCGCGCTCGGAGCGGTGCTGCTGGCGGCGGGCCGTCCCCGGGAGGCCGTGCGCGGCGTGCTGTCGCTGAGCGTCGCGAGCGCGGCGGCCAACCTGATCGGCAAGCGCGTCTTCGGCGGCGCGCGGCCGCTGATCGTCGACGTGCCCGTGGGGCGCAGGCTCGCCCGCGTGCCCGCGTCGCCCTCGTTCCCCTCCGGTCACGCGGCGAGCGCCGCCGCCTTCGCCGTCGGCGCCGCCCTGGAGAATCCGAAGGTGGGCGCCGCCGTCGTGCCGCTGGCCGCGGCGGTGGCGTTCTCGCGTCTGCACGTCGGGGTCCACTGGCTGTCGGACGTGCTCGGCGGTGCGGCGCTCGGCGCGGCCGTCGCGACGCTGGGGCGCGTGCTGGTGCCGGCGACCCCCGGCACGTGCCCGTCTCGGAGCGCGCGCTGCTGCCCCCGGTCGACACGCGGCCGCTGGGCGACGGGGCGTCGCTGCTCGTGGTGCTGAACCCGGGGGCGGGCCGCGACTCGCACCGCCCCGATCCCGAGCCGATGATCCTCGACCGCTTCCCGCGGGCCCGCGTGCACCGCCTCGCGGACGGGGAGGAGCTCGCGGACGTCGTGCGCGAGGCCCGATCGGGCGGGACGCCTCCGGAGGTGCTCGGCGTCTACGGCGGCGACGGCACGATGTCGGTCGGCGCGGCGCTCACCCGCGCGGAGGGCATGACCCTGCTCGTGCTGCCCGGCGGCACGATGAACCACTTCGCGAAGGCGCTGGGGCTGCTCACGATCGAGGACGCCCTCGACGCCGCCGCCCACGGCCAGCGCCGCGACGTCGACGTGGCGGAGGTCGTGGCGGGCGACTCCGATCCGATCACGGTGCTCAACACGGTGTCGGTCGGCGTCTACCCCGAATTCGTGGCCGCGCGGGAGAAGCACGAGAAGGTGCTCGGCAAGCCCGTGTCCGCCGTGCTCGCGGCCCTGCGGGTCGTGCGCAGCACGGATCCGTTCGAGCTGCGGCGCGACGGGCGGAGCGAGCTCGTCTGGTCGTACTTCGTGGGCGTCAATCAGGAGCACCCCCGCACGGCCGCGCCGCTCGCGCGCCGCCGGCTCGACGACGGGAAGCTGGACGTGCGCATCCTGCACGCGGGACGCCGCCCGCGCACCCGCGGGGCGGTCTCGCTCGTGCTGGGCCGCACGGCGACTCCGATCGTCGGGCGGATCCCCGGCTGGCGCGCGCCGGTCGTGGAGTCGTACTCGACCGACGCCCTGACCATCTCGGTGCGCCGGGACGCCGGGGAGGACCCTGGCTGGGCCCACGACGGCGAGACCGAGGTCTTCGACGGGAGGCGCGACGGCTACGAGGAGGCGTCGGTGCGGATCGTGCGCCCTCGCGCTGCGGGTCTACTCCACCGCGGACTGACGCGACCGCCTCCGACGGAGCGGACCGCCGCCGGTGAGCGAGCGCAGCGCCGGAGCGATGCTCTCGCGCCGCAGGGCCGCCGTGGCCAGCAGCAGCGCGAGCAGCACGACGCCGCGCAGGAGGCCCTGCCAGTAGAAGGACAACCCGATCAGCACCATGCCGTTGTTGAGCAGGCCGAAGATCAGCACTCCCACCGCGGTGCCGAGGACCGTGGGGCGGCCGAGCCGGCTGAGCGTGGCGCCGATGAAGACGGCTCCGATGGCGTCGAGCACGTAGGGCTGCCCGCCCGCGGGCGGAAGCCGTAGCTGCGCGAGGCGAGGACGATCCCGCCGACCGCGGCGATGAGGGCCGCCACGACGTACGCCGAGGCGAGCACCAGCGAGGTGCGGCGGCCGGCGATGCGCGCCGCCGTGGGCTGCTCGCCGGTCGCGGTCAGGACGCGGCCCCAGCGGGTGCGGTCCAGCAGCAGCCAGACCACGACTCCCAGCAGAGCGGCAGTGATGACGGGCACCGGCACTCCGGCGAGTGTCGCGTTGCCGATCGCCGCGAAGTCGTCGGGCGTCCCCGTCCGCCGGAGGTAGACCAGGGCGCCGCCGCCCGTCGAGAAGCTGCTCGACGCTCGTGCCGATGAACCAGACGCTGAGGGTCGCGAGGAAGGCGCGGATGCGCAGCACGACGATCAGGACCGCGTTGACGAAGTCCGGCGAGCGCGCCGAAGGCCAGGCCGATCGAGACGGCGAACCAGCCCACGTAGCCGTCGGCGATGAGTCCGGCGGCGCCGAGCGCGGCGAGGTCGATCGCCACTCCGATCGAGAGGTCGATGCCGCCCGTGCGGACGACGACGGTCATGGCCGTGGCGGCGATCAGGAGGATCGCGCCGGCGCTGAGGACGCTCAGCAGGTTGCCCGCCGCGCAAGTACCCGGGGGCGAGCGTGCCGAACACCAGCAGGATCAGGGCGACCGTCCCGGGGGCGAGCAGGCGCACCGCGAGGAGCGCGCCGCCGCTCGGACCGGACCGCCGGAGCGATGTCCGCGGGTGCGACCGCAGGGTCTCGGTGATCGTGCTCATCGGCGGGTGCCTCGCTCTCGGACGGCCGCGAGGCCGAGGACCAGCAGGATCAGGATCCCCTTGATGGCGCCGACCCACTGGCTGCCGACCCCGAGGAGGGTGAAGCCGTTGCCCAGCGCGGCGACGAAGACCGCCGCGAGCAGCGTGCCTCCGATCGTCACGACGAGCCGACGGGAGAAGACGACGGAGAGGAACGCGGTGAGGATGATGTCGAGCAGGATCTGCGCGCCGATGCCGGGCACCGCCGCGGCGAGGCGCGCGGCGAGCAGGACGCCGGCGACCCCCGCCAGGAGGCCGGCGATCACGTAGCTGCCGCCGACGTACCGCCACACAGGACGCCCGCGACGCTCGCCGCCGTGCGGTTCTGCCCGACGGCGTAGCTGCGGATCCCCAAGGCGTGCGTCCGACCAGGAAGCCGGTGAGCAGCGCCGTGACGCCGAGCACCAACACCGGAGCGGGCACTCCGAGGACCGATCCGGAGCGCAGCCACACGAAGAGCGGATCCTCGAGCGGCACCTTGACGTTGTCGGTGGCGAGGAAGACCGTGCTCGTGACGATCCCGGAGGTCGCGAGCGTGGCGAGCAGGGGGCGGAGGCCGAGCACCACGGCCGTGCCGTTGACGGCGCCGAAGCCGGTGCTGACGAGGAGCGCCAGCCCGATCGCCGCCGGCGCCGTCCAGCCGGACTGCAGCGCGACGGCGGCGACGACTCCGGAGAGCCCGACCACGGGGCCCGAGGAGAGGTCGATGCCGCCGGTGACGACATCGTCGCCGCCGGTGATGACGACGATCGCGAGACCGAAGCCCGCGATGGCGGGCACGGCCGCCTGCAGGAGGATCGTCGCGGCGTTCCCGGGTGTCGCGAAGGACGGCGACGCGAGGGAGAAGAGGAGGATCTCGGCGGCGACGACGAGGTAGCCGATCACGGCGAGAGCGCCGAGGCCGCGCCGACGGGGCGCGGCGCCCACGGGAACGCGGGACGGGGCGAGGGCGGTCATCGTGACTCCTGGGGGACGGGCGCGTCGGCGCCGGAGGCGAGGGCGAGGATGCGGTCGCCGGTCGCGTCCCGGCGCGGGAGCTCGGCGCGGACGGCCCCGCGGTGCAGCACCACGACGCGGTCCGAGAGCCCCACGAGCTCCTCGAGGTCGAGGCTGACCAGCAGGACGGCGGCGCCGGAGTCGACCAGCGCCTCGATCCGCCGGTAGAGGGCGGTGCGCGCGCCGATGTCGACGCCGGCGGTGGGGGAGTCGAGCACGAAGACGCGGGAGCTCGCGGCGAGCCACTTGCCAAATGCGATCCTCTGCTGGTTGCCGCCCGACAGGGTGCCGACGACGGCGTCCGGATCGGCGGGGCGGATGTCGAGGGTCCGGATCCACTGCGCGGCGAGCGCCCGCTCCCGCCGGCGGTCGGACACGAAGCCCAGGCGCGAGACGGCGCCCAGCGCCGCGAGGGAGAGGTTCTCGGCCACCGTGTAGCCGGACGAGCACCCCGTCGCGGCGGCGGTCGCTCGGCACGTACGCGCCGCCGGCCGCCACGAAGGCGCGGGCGGAGGAGACGCGGCGTCCCGCGACCCGCACGCGGCCCCCGTGCGGCACGACTGCGGCGACCGCGTCGGCGAGGATCTCGACGCCGGAGCCGACGAGTCCCGTCACTCCGACCACCTCGCCGGGGCGGACGGCGAGCGAGAGCGGGTCGAGTCCGGGCGCCGAGAGCCCCTCGAGCTCGAGCAGGGCGACGGCGTCCTGATCGACGACGCGCCCGGGTCCCTCGGCGAACTCCTCGACGTCGCGGCCGATCATGAGGCCGCACGACGTCGTCCAGCTCGCCGGGTGCTCCGTGCAGGAGGACCTCGCCGGCGTTGGCGCCGTTGCGGAGGACCACGACCCGGGACGCGATGCGGCGCACCTCCTGCAGGTAGTGCGAGATGTAGACGACCGCCGTGCCGCGGGCGGCCAGACGGCGCAGCGCCGAGAAGAGCATCTCGACCTCCTCCGAGGCCAGCGGAGCGGTCGGCTCGTCGAGGACCAGCACCCGCGGGTCGCTGGAGAGGGCCCGCGCCACCTGCACGAGCTGCTGCTCGGCCACGGTGAGGTCGTCGACGAGGGTGTCGCCGCGGAGGGCGAGTCCGACGCGCTCGAGCAGCTCGCGCTCGGCCCGCAGACGCAGGGCGCGCGGCGAGACGAGGCCTCGGCGCCCCTCCGACCGGCCGAGGAAGAGCTGCTCGGCGACGGTCAGCCGGCCTGCGACGTGGCGGTCCTGGTGCACCACCTGCACGCCGGCCCGCTCGGCGTCGCGCGGGCTCGCGATCGCGACGGGCTCGCCGTCGATCGCGACGGATCCCGCGTCCGAGGAGTAGAGGCCCGTCAGGATCTTGATCAGGGTGCTCTTGCCCGCGCCGTTCTCGCCGACGAGCGCCACGATCTCTCCCGCCACCAGCTCCAGCCCGACGTCGCGCAGGACCGGCACTCCCGCGAACGCCTTGCCGATGCCGCGCATCGACAGGGCGGGCGCGGACGGGAGCGGCTCAGCCACCGAGACCGAGCTCCTGGATCGTGGCCGCCGCGTTCTCCTTCGTGATCAGGACGGGGGCGAAGTAGCTGGTCGTGGGGACGCTGTCCTCCTCGCCGCCGAGGAACCGTGCGACGTTCTCGGCCGAGCCGCTGCCGATAGCCTCGGTCTGCTGGGCGACGGTGGCGGTGTAGGAGGAGGCGGGGTCCAGGATCAGGTCCAGCGCGCCCTGGTCGGCGTCCACCCCGTAGATCTTGATCTCGTCGCGGCCCGCGGCGTCCACGGCCTGGGCGGCGCCGATCTGCGGGGTGTCCCAGCACGACCAGATCGCCGAGATCTCGCCCTCGGGGTAGCGGGAGAGGGCATCCGTGATCTGCTGCTTCGCGTCCTCGATGGTGCCCTCGTACTTGTCCTGCAGCTCGGGCTGGATCAGCGTGATGCCGGGGTAGTCCTCGAGTACGAGAGCCAGCTCGTTGTAGCGGATGCGGCAGGGCGCCACTCCGGGGAAGCCGTTGAAGACGAGGATCTGCCCCTGGCCGCCGATGTCCTCGGCGATGGTGCGGGCGAGCGTCGATCCGATCTGCCAGTTGTCGCTCGTCGCGTTGTTGATCGACAGCGGCGACACGTTGTCGATCGTGAACAGCGGGATGCCCGCGTCGTCGACCTCCTGCAGCGCCGGGGCGAGGGTGGTCGCGTCCCCGAGGATCACGATGATGGCGTCGGGCTTCTGCGCGACGAGGTTCTCGATGTCGCTGACGTGCTTGTCGTCCTTGGCCTCGGCCTGCGTGGCGACGACCTCGCCGCCGAGGGCCTCGATCCGGTCCTGGACGCTCTCGTACACGATGCGGCTGAAGTCGTGGACGATGTCCTTCGCCGCGACGCCGATCGTCTTCCCCTCGAGGCTCGGCACGTCGACGGCGGCGCTCGCCGCGGCCGGAGCGGCGTCGGCGGCCGAGTCGTCGTCGGCGGCCCCGGTCTTGAGGCTGCAGCCGGAGAGCACGAGCGCGGCGGCTCCGAGGAGCGCCACGGAGGCGGTGAGGGTGCGGGTGGATCGCATGGTCTGTCCTGATCGTCGGGCCGGGGCCGGGTCGTCGTGGGGAGTCGGCACCGATCGTGGTGGACGCGGACGTCCCGCGTCGCCCCGCCGCTCCACGGTTCGTCACACAGGCCTCGTGTGACGAAAGGCTGCGCCGCGCGGCGGAGACGCGTCGCCGGTCGGGGCTACCGTCGAGCCCGCCGAGGCGCTGCCGCGCCGCCCGCGACGAAGAGGATCCCCCCATGCCCCAGGACGTCCCGCTGCCCCAGGACACACCGCGCGACGACGCACCGCTCGAGCAGGAGCCGTCGAGCGGACGCCCGCGTCGCATCGTGCTCAACGCCTTCGACATGACGTGCGTCGGGCACCAGGCGCCGGGGCTCTGGCGCCACCCCGACAGCCAGGCCCACCGGTACACCGACCTCGAGTACTGGACGACCCTCGCCCGGACGCTCGAGCGCGGCACCTTTGACGCCCTGTTCCTCGCCGACGTGCTGGGCGTCTACGACGTGTACCGCGACTCCGCCGGACCCGCGCTGATCGACTCGGCGCAGATCCCCGTCGGCGACCCGATCCTGCAGATCCCGGCGATGGCGGCGGTCACCGAGCACCTCGGTTTCGGGGTGACCATCGCCCCCACCTACGAGCAGCCCTACGCGCTCGCCCGCCAGCTCTCGAGCCTGGACCACCTGACGAAGGGGCGGATCGGCTGGAACGTCGTCACCTCCTACCTCGAGAGCGCCGCGAAGAACCTCGGCCTCGGAGACGCAGATGCCGCACGACGACCGCTACGAGCTGGCGGAGGAGTTCCTCGACGTCTCGTACAAGCTCTGGGAGGGCTCGTGGGAGGAGGGCGCGGTGCTGCGCGACCGCGAGCGCGTGAGTCTTCACGGATCCGCGCAAGGTGCACCCGGTGGCGCACGACGGCCGCTTCTACCGCGTCCCCGGCATCCACCTGGCCGAGCCCTCGCCCCAGCGCACCCCGGTCGTGTTCCAGGCCGGAGCATCGCCCCGCGGCCGCGACTTCGCCGCGCGCCACGGCGAGGCCGTCTTCATCAACGGGGTCACCCCCGAGCTGACGAGGCGGACGACGGACGACATCCGCGACCGCACCGAGGCGGCCGGCCGCGACCGCGACGCGATCAAGATCCTCGTGCTCGCCACCGTCATCGTGGCCGAGACCGACGAGGCCGCCCGCGCCAAGCACCAGGAGTACCTCGGCTACGCCAGCCGCGAGGGCGCGCTGACCTTCTACGGCGGCTGGTCGGGCCTGGACCTCTCGCTCTACGACCCGGAGGAGGCGCTGCGCTACGTCGACACCGAGGCGGTCCGCAGCGCGCTCTCGATCTTCACGAAGGCGGATCCCACCCGCGAGTGGACACCGGACGACGTGGCGGACTTCCTCGCAGATCGGAGGCATCGGCCCTGTGATCGTCGGCAGTCCGAGCACCGTCGCGGACGAGCTCGAGCGCTGGGTCGACGTCGGCGGCATCGACGGCTTCAACCTCGCCTACGTCATCACCCCCGGCACCTTCGAGGACTTCGTCGACCTGGCGGTCCCCGAGCTGCGCCGCCGCGGCCGCGTCTGGGACGAGTACGAGGGCTCGACCCTCCGCGAGTACCTCCAGGGATCCGGGAACGCGCGCGTCGCCGACAGCCACCCCGCCGCGGCCTACCGCGGCGCCTACGCTCGGGGGCCCGTCCGCCGCCGACGGCCTGCCTCCCGAGGTCCTGGCGGTCCTGCCGCCGGAGCCCGCCGCCACCCCCATCCCCGATCAGGAGTCCGCACGATGACGCTCGACAGCACCCTCGCCCGCCCGCTGCACGCACTGGGTCGGCACCGCCTCCGCCCGAGAGACGGCGCACTGGACCGCGGTCGCCGAGGAGGTGGGGCGCGTGCTCGCCGCCGACGTGCTCGAGCGCGACCGCGCAGGGCAGGACCCGACCGTCGAGCTCGCGCCGCTGCGGGACTCGGGCCTCGTGAACCTGCTCGACCCCTCGGAGCTCGGGGAGGCGGTGCCCACTGGAGCACGGCGTTCCGCGTCGTGCGGATCCTCGCCCGCGCCGACGCGTCACTCGCGCAGCTGCTGCTCTACCACTTCGTCAACTCGGCGAACATCGCCTTCACCGCGCGGGCGGAGGAGCGCGAGCGCTTCTACCGCGCGACGATCGAGGGCCGGCACCTGTGGGGCGACTCCGTGAATCCCGTCGACCCCGACCTGCGGCTGACCCCGGAGGGCGACGGCTACCGGCTCGACGGGCTGAAGCGCTTCTCGACCGGTGTGTCGGCGGGGGACGTCGCCCTCGTGAACGCGGTGATCGCGGAGGGGCCCGACGCGGGCACCGCCGTGGCCTTCGTGATCGAGCGGGACCGCGACGGGGTGGAGCCCCTCGGCGACTGGGACTACCTCGGTCAGCGGCAGAGCGCGTCGGGGTCCGTCCGGCTTCACCTCGGTGCGGGTCGAGCCGGAGGACCTGCTCGGGCCGCTCACGGACGAGCCCTTCGCGACGCTGATCACCCCGAGCATCCAGCTCGGCTTCGGGAACCTCTACCTCGGCATCGCCGAGGGGGTGCTCGCCCGCGCCCGCGAGATCACGGTCGCCCGACCGAACGCCTGGTTCCTCAGCGGGGTCGACCGCTACTCCGAGGACCCCTTCGTGCGACGCCTCTACGGCGAGCTGGTCGCGCACACCGCGGCCGCCGAGGCGCTCGCCGACCGGGTCGCCGTGCTGCACGACGCCGAGATCGCGAAGGGCGACGGAGTGACCGCCGCCTCCCGCGCGGCCCTCGCGATCGAGATCGCCAAGGTGAAGGTCGTGACGAACGACCTCGCCCTGGACGCCGCCTCCCGCGTCTACGAGGCGACAGGCTCGAGCTCGGCCAAGAGCTCCGTGGGCCTGGACCTGTACTGGCGCAACGTCCGCACCCACTCGCTGCACGATCCGGTGGACTACAAGAAGCTCGAGGTCGGAGCGGCGTTCCTCACGGGCGAGGTGCAGCCCCTGTCGCTCTACACCTGACTCCCGCGCCTGCACGTCGTACCGCCCCGTGGGAAGCCCCTCCGGACATCCGCCGTGCGAGCGGCGCCCGCCGGAGCGCGTGCGACCCTGGAAGAGCGGGCAGGGACACGGTTCCCCGCCGCAGAGGGAGACACCCGTGAGACGCATCCACTACGCGGAGGACAGCATCGTCACGGGGGACGAGATCGCCGACGCCGTCCTCGAGTACGCGCGCATGCTCGCGGTCACCTCCACCGCCGACACCGTCGAACTGCCGACCCTGCACCACGACTCCGTGCGGCCCGTGCGCCTGCTGCTCGGACCGGCCAGCCAGATGCTCGTGACCGAGGAGGACACGCGGGCGGACGAGATCGTCGACGACGCTCTCGTGTCCGACCTCCGCGGCCGGGCCGGGCACCTCCAGGCCGTCGCCGGTCTACTCCGACGACGACGTCTCGGTGCCGCTCGTGACGGCCGACGGCGAGCTCTTCTAGGAGCCGGAGGCCGATCCGCCGGCGATCGCCGCCCTCGAGCGCGTCGAGCGCCGGCACCTGCCCGGCGACGAGCTCGGAGCGGGCCTGGTGGATCGGCATCCAGCGCGCGGTCTCGATCTCGGGGTACTCGCGCATCCGGCCGGACCCTCGCGGCCACTCGAGCGCGAACGTGTTGCTCGCCACGAAGCGCACGGAGTCGTCGCCAGGAGCGTCGAAGACCGTGACGATCTTGCCGGAGCCCTGCCGGTACGACCCGAGGAGCCGGTACTCGGCGTCGGGCGGGAGCGCCCCGATCTCCTCCTCGAACTCGCGCTTGGCGGCGTCCAGCGGCGCCTCCTCGACGGTGTGCTGCCCCTTGGGGATCGACCAGGCGCGGGGCCGCCGCCTCCAGAACGGTCCGCCCATGCGCCCGAGGAACACCTCGAGGCCGTCCGCAGTGCCGCGGTGCAGCAGGAGGCCCGCGCTCGTCGGGGCGGTCATCGCGGGCTCCGGTCCATCCCTCCATCCTGCCGTGCCCGCGTGGAAGGATCGAGGGACCGACCACGAGCGCACGGAGTGGACCATGAGCAGCACCGCCGTCCTGCGGGCACTGGGCGAGGCCGTCCCCGAGGCGCTCGTCGTCTCCGGCCCGGAGTTCGAGGCCGTGCACACCGACAAGTCGGGCTTCGTGACGGGGGAGCGGGCGCTCGCCCTGGTGCAGGCGCGCTCGATCGCCGAGGTCCGAGGCCGTGCTGCGGATCGCCACCGAGCACCGCGTGCCGGTCGTCCCCCGTGGTGCGGGGACGGGTCTCGCCGCCGGAGCGGTCGCGAGTGCCGGAGCGATCGTCCTCTCGACCGCCCGGATGGACCGGATCCTCGAGATCTCGCTCGAGGACGAGCTCGCGGTGGTCGAGCCCGGCGTGATCAACCAGGCGCTCTCGGACGCCGTCGCTGCGGACGGGCTGATCTTCTCGCCCGATCCGGCCAGCAAGGCGATCTCGAGCATCGGCGGCAACATCGCCACGAACGCCGGCGGCCTGCTCTGCGCGAAGTATGGGGTGACGCGGGAGGCCGTGCTCGGTCTCGCGGTGGTGCTCCCCGACGGCCGCCTCGTCCGGACCGGTCGGCGCAGCGTCAAGGGCGTCACCGGCTACGACCCTGACCGCGCTGCTCACGGGGTCGGAGGGCACGCTCGGCGTGATCGTCGAGGCCACCGTGCGGCTGCGGCCGATCCCGCAGGGGCCGGTCGTCACCGTCGGCGCCTACTTCCCCAGCGTGGTGGCCGCGGCCGCCGCCTCCGCCGCCGTGACCGCCGCGCGGCTCCGGCCGGCCGTGATGGAGCTGATGGACGAGGCGGCGCTCGCCGCCATCGGCCGGTACACGGGCGTGCCGATGGACCGGGGCGCCGCGTACCTGCTCGTGCAGACCGACGGCGGGGGAGCGCGGGACGAGGCGGAGCGCGTCCTCGCGATCATCGCGGGAGCCGGAGGAGACGCCGAGTCCACCGAGGACCCGGTCGCGGGCGAGGCGCTGCTCGCGGTGCGGCGCGCCTTCCACCCGGCGCTCGAGGCCGAGGGGGAGGTGCTGATCGAGGACGTCTGCGTCCCGCGCTCGGCGCTGCCGGCGATGTTCGCCGCGATCCGGTGCATCGAGGAGCGGACCGGTCTGCGGATCCCGACGGTCGCGCACGCGGGCGACGGCAACCTGCATCCGAACTTCGTCCTGCCGCGCGGGTCCCAGGTCGTCGGCGAGGAGGTCTGGGCGGCGGCCGCCGAGCTCTTCCGCACGGCGGTGGCGCTCGGCGGGACCCTCACGGGGGAGCACGGCGTCGGACTGCTCAAGCGGCGCTGGCTCGAGGAGGAGCTGGGCGAGGACTCCACCGCCCTCCAGCGGGGCATCAAGGCGGTCTTCGATCCGCTCGGGATCATGAACCCCGGCAAGGTCTTCTGAGACGTCAGGCGGGCAGCAGCCCGCCCACCAGGAGTGCGGCCGTGAGGACGAGGGTCGCGGTCGACATCAGCCAGTAGAGGATCGTCTCGCGCCACGAGCCGGCCGAGCCGAGGACCGGCAGGGCCGCGTACCCGCCGGAGGTCCAGAGCCGGCGGATCACCGGGGTGCGGCGGACGAGGCGGGGCGCGCGGATCCGCAGCGGCCAGAGCCAGTTGATGCCCCCGGTGGTGAGGGCGTCGCCCGCGATGTGCACCAGGTAGCCGAGGGTCGCCGCGACCCGCAGCCACGCCCAGCTGCCGTCGGCGAGACCGACGAGCAGCCCGGTGACCACCGCGGCCACCGCCCACGCGAGCGGCCAGGAGCGGGCGGTCGCGGTCGCCTTCGCCGCGAAGGCGAGGGCGGGGAGCGTCAGCACCGCGGCGAGGGAGACCGTGCCCAGCGGCGGCAGCGGGAAGCGGATCGCGGTGAGCACCGGGACGAGGTACCAGACGACCGCGATCGCCAGGAGGGAGTGCATGCCGTGGCGGTGGCCGCCGCTGATGCGGCCGGCGGTCGCGGTGAGGAGGGAGGCGCCCGGAGCCGAGCGGGAGATGGTCGCCCGAGCGTGGTCGGCGTCGGGCGCGAGCGCCCAGCCCGCGGTGACGCCGAGACCCACGAGGCGGATGTCGAGCGGCAGGTCCGAGACTCCGAGCGGCCCCGCGAGGGCCGGGACGCTCGTCGCGACCGACCAGGCGAGTGCGCCGGAGACGGCGTGGGAACGGCCCATCACGGCGGGAGGCACCTCGTCAGCGGATCGGGTGCACGGCGGTGCACGAGAAAACCCCCGGCGCCGCGCTGCTGCACGGGCCGGGGGTGAGGGTGGGCGATACCGGACTCGAACCGATGACCTCTTCCGTGTGAAGGAAGCGCGCTACCAACTGCGCCAATCGCCCAGAGGGACGTCGCGTGGACGACCCGAGAGACGATGTTAGCGGATCCTCGGGCGTCCGACGCACGCGCACGTCGCGCCACGCCCGGGTGAACGGGATGTGACGGGCCGGTTTCCGGCGGAAAGACGGGCGAGCGGCCGATCCGCTCCGGATTCGCGTCCGCTCGATTTGGTTTCTCGAGCAGCCGTCCTATAAAGTCTTCTAGGTCGAGCCGGGCAGCGAAAGCGCCGGGGAGGCGAAGACGGGGACACATCAGGCAAGGTGTGCGACCGGCAAGGCAGCAAGGAACAGCACGGCAGAACAACTGAATACGACCTACATGCGGATGTGGCGCAGCGGTAGCGCATCACCTTGCCAAGGTGAGGGTCGCGAGTTCGAATCTCGTCATCCGCTCGAATATCGGCCTCCGGGCCGATGTTTCTGAGAGGGCCTCCGGGCTCTCCCACCCCGGTCGGCTCGCCTCGCGGGTCGCCGACACCGAACCCAATACACGGTGGATTGGCCGAGAGGCGAGGCAGCGGCCTGCAAAGCCGTATACACGGGTTCGAATCCCGTATCCACCTCGATCGTTCCGACGAACGAGGCGCTCCTCGCGGAGCAACGGGCGATTGGCGCAGCGGTAGCGCGCTTCCCTGACACGGAAGAGGTCACTGGTTCGATCCCAGTATCGCCCACCACCTGGAACCCCGGCCCTTGGCCGGGGTTCCGTCGTTACTCGGTACTCGACACCGGAGGAGCGCCACTGCTCGGCGGGACTCGTTCGACGAGGTTCTGCGCACCCGGCACCCGGGCTACCCTCGGGGACGTGCCTGCTGCGATCCGTCTCGACGAGAGCACGATCCTCCGTCTCGTCGCCCGCGAGGACGGCCCCGCGCTGTCGGCCGCGTACCGCCGCAATCGCCGGCATCTCGCGCCCTGGGAGCCGCTGCGGTCGTCCCGGTTCTTCGAGTCGGGTGGCCAGACCGACGCGATCGCCGACTCCCTCTTCGCGCACCGCTCCGGCAGCGTGCTCCCTCTCGTCCTCGCGCAGGGCGACGCGATCGTCGGCAGGATCACGCTGTCGAACATCCTCCGGGGCGCCTTCGAGAGCGCCGAGATGGGCTACTGGCTCGACGCCGATCTGCAGGGACGCGGGCTGATGACCCGCGCCGTCGGCGAGGCGGTCCGTCTCGCCCGCGACGAGTTGAATCTGCACCGGGTGCAGGCGGGGACGTTGCTTCACAACGTCGCCTCG
Source organism: Rathayibacter sp. AC182 (assembly GCF_979253875.1). NCBI lineage: Bacteria > Bacillati > Actinomycetota > Actinomycetes > Micrococcales > Microbacteriaceae > Rathayibacter > Rathayibacter sp. AC182. The sequence goes on from NZ_CEEDEK010000003.1 coordinate 205,660, forward strand.
CAGACCGTGCTCGAGCGCAACGGCTTCGAGCGCATCGGTGTCGCCCGGCGGTACCTGCGCATCGCGGGGGAGTGGCAGGACCACCTCCTCTTCCAGCGCCTGCTCGAGCTCTCGGCCGAGGCGCCTCTGGTGCCGCCCGGGCCGCAGGCCCCTCCGAGCCGCAACGTCTAGGGTGGGCGGCGGCCGCGCGGGCGATCGACCGGCGCACGGACCGAGAGGGACGGCTGGAGCATGACCCGCACCATCGGCGGACGCGAGTTCGACTTCGAGCGGCAGGTCGCCGTGATGGCGGTCGTGAACCGCACCCCCGATTCCTTCTACGACAAGGGCTCGACCTTCGCGCTCGACAGGGCGGTCGCCGCATCGGTGCGCGCGGCCGAGCAGGGCGCCGACTGGGTCGACATCGGCGGGGTGCCCTTCGGGCGCGGGCCCGCGGTGTCGCTGCAGGAGGAGATCGACCGGGTGGTCCCGGTCGTGGCCGGGATCCACGAGCGGAGCGACGTGGTCGTGTCGGTCGACACGACCCGCGCCGAGGTGGCACGGCTGAGCATCGCCGAGGGCGCCTCCGTCGTCAACGACACGAGCGGCCTGCACGATCCGGCGATGCTCGGGACCGTGGCGTCCTCGAGCGCCCAGCTCGTCATCACCCACAGCCTGGGCGAGCCGCGGAGCGAGCCCGTTCGACCCGAGTACGACGACGTCGTCGCCTCGGTGATCGAGCACCTGCGCGAGCGGATGGAGCGGGCACTCGCGGGCGGGATCCCGCGCGAGCGGATCATCGTCGACCCGGGCCACGACCTCAACAAGAACACCCTGCACACGCTCGAGCTCACGCGTCGGCTCGGCGAGGTGGCGGCTCTGGGCCTCCCCGTGCTCGCGGCCGTGTCGAACAAGGACTTCATCGGCGAGACGCTCGACCGGCCGCAGGGGGAGCGGCTGGAGGGCTCTCTCGCCGCCGCCGTGATCTGCATCCTGAACGGAGCGAGGATCGTGCGGATGCACGACGTGCGGCAGGCGGTGGACGCCGTGCGGCTCACCGAAGCGGTGCTCGGCTGGCGGGCGCCCGCCTTCCTCCGTCACAACATCGAGCCCGTCGCATGAGCGCGGCGATCGATCGACTGCTCCCCTCGCCGCTGCGCGCGCTCGACGACGACGCGCTCCTCGCGCTCTACACCGAGGACTCGGCCGACGAGTGGCTGCGGGTCAACTTCGTCTCGAGCATCGACGGAGCAGTCACCCGCGACGGGGTGTCCGGCGCGCTCGGCGGCGAGGCGGACGAGCGGGTCTTCGATCTGCTGCGCCGACTCGCCGACGTGGTGCTCGTCGCGGCCGGCACGGTGCGCACCGAGGGCTACGGGCCGATGGTGCTGGGGGAGGAGTCGGCGCGCGCGCGATCCGCCCAGGGCCGGGAGCCGCATCCGGTGTTCGCGATCGTCTCGGGCTCGCTCGAGCTCGATCCTGCGTCGCGGATCTTCACCGAGGCGCCCGTGCGCCCGATCGTCGTCACCACCGCGGCGTCCCTGTCGCGCAGGCGCTCGGAGCTCGGCGAGGTGGCCGATGTGCTCGTCTGCGGGGAGCAGGCGCTGGACGCCGTGCGGATGAGGGACGCCCTCGCCGACCGCGGCCTCGCCCGCATCCACTGCGAGGGCGGGCCGGGACTGCTCGGACCCTCCTCGCCCACGACGTGGTCGACGAGCTCGACCTGACGATCAGCCCGACGCTGGAGTCGGGCGGCGCCGGGCGCATCGCCCGCGCGGACGCGCCGGAGGCGAGGACGCAGCGCCTCGCGCACGTCCTCGCCTCCGGGGACACCCTCCTGCTGCGCTACCTGCGCGCCCGCTGACGGGGCGCGCAGGTAGCGCAGGCCGCTAGTCCGCCAGGACGAACTGCGGCGACACGCTGCGCGGCGCCAGGCGCTGGAGCTGCGTGACGTGCGACGGGTTCAGCTCCTCGAGGGAGTTGACGCCCAGCAACCGCATGGTGCGGGTGATCTGCTCGGAGAGGATCTCGATCATGCGGTTCACGCCCGCCTCTCCGCCGGCCATGAGGCCGTAGAGGTACGCGCGGCCGACGAGCGTGAATCGGGCGCCGAGCGCCACCGACGCGACGATGTCCGCACCGGACATGATGCCGGTGTCGAGGTGGATCTCCATGCCGGAGGTGCTGCCGGTCCCGACCTCGCGCACCACCTCGGGGAGGAGGTGGAAGGGGATCGGCGCGCGGTCGAGCTGACGGCCGCCGTGGTTCGAGAGCACGATCCCGTCCACGCCCAGTTCTGCGACGCGGCGGGCGTCGTCGACCGTCTGGATGCCCTTGACGACGATCTTCCCGGGCCACTGGTCGCGGATCCACGCCAGGTCCTCGAAGCCGACCGTCGGGTCGAACATGGTGTCCAGCAGCTCGCCGACGGTGCCCGACCAGCGGTCCAGTGACGCGAACGACAGCGGCTCGGTGGTGAGGAAGTCGACCCACCACCACGGGCGCGGCATCGCGTTCACGACGGTGCCCAGGGTGAGCTGCGGCGGGATCGAGAAGCCGTTGCGCTTGTCGCGCAGTCGGGCGCCGGCCACCGGGACGTCGACCGTCACGAGGAGGGTGTCGAAGCCGGACGCGGCGGCCCGGTCGACCAGAGCCATCGACCGGTCGCGGTCCTTCCACATGTAGAGCTGGAACCAGTTGCGCCCGTCGGGGTTGGCGGCCTTCACGTCCTCGATGGCGGTGGTCCCCATCGTGGAGAGCGAGAAGGGGATGCCCCACTTGGCCGCGTTGCGCGCGCCGGCGATCTCGCCCTCGGTCTGCATCATCCGGGTGAAGCCGGTCGGCGCGATGCCGAAGGGGAGCGAGACCGGGGCGCCGAGGACGTCCCAGCCGGTGCTGACCTCCGACACGTCGCGGAGGATCGCCGGGTGGAACTCGATGTCCTCGAACGCCTGGCGCGCGCGGCCGAGCGAGATCTCGGCTTCGGCGGCGCCCTCTGTGTAGTCGAACGCGGCCTTGGGCGTGCGCCGCTTCGCGATGCGCTGCAGATCGTGGATCGTCAGCGCCTTGTCGAGCCGGGCCTTCTTGAGGTCGAGCTCGGGCTTCTTGAACTGCATCAGGGGCGCGAGATCGCGCACCTTCGGGATTCGTCGGTCGACCATGGTCAGTCCTTCTCCGCTTCGCTGGGTGTCAGGTGGGTCTCGGCGTAGTAGCCGGAGATGTGGGCCTCGACGAGCGCGCGGGCGCGGTCGGGGTCGGCGGCCGCGATCGCGGCGACCAGGGCTCGGTGCTCGCTGCGCAGGCGGTCGCGGGTGCGCGGCCAGTCGGGCAGGGTCTGCGCGGCTGCGAGCACGTAGCTCTCGACGGCGTCGCGCAGCCCCGCCGTCATCGCGGCGATGACGGCGTTCCCGGACGCCTCGGCGAGGGAGAGGTGGAACTGCTGATCGAGCGCCAGGAAGGCGTCGTGATCGATCGCGTCCGCGTCCATGGCGTCCAGGAGCTCGCGGCTCTCGCCCAGTGGGATCGACACCGTGCGCGCCAGGTCGTCGACCACGGCCGTCTCCAGGACCAGGCGCGTGCGGACGACGTCCTCGACGGCGAATCCGCTCGCGGCGACCTGGAGTCGCAGGAGGGCGCTCATCCCTCCTGTCGGCCGGGCGACGATGACGGCGCCGGCCGCAGGGCCGGAACCGGCTCGGGTGCGCACGAGCCCCATCACCTCGAGGACGCGGACGGCCTCGCGGACGGACGAGCGGCCGACACCCAGCTCCTGGGCCAGCGCGCGCTCCGCGGGAAGGCGGTCGCCGGGACCCAGAGCACCGGTGAGGAGGAGGCCCTCGACGTGGGCGAGGACGGCCTCCCAAGCGCGCTCGGACCTCGCTCATGGTCGCCTCCTCCTGTGGTCAGACCACACCGTAGCATGTGGTCTGACCACATGTGCGAGGGGCGGTGCCTGAGGCTGGCCGGATGACCGGACCCGACCTCTCGCGGCAGTACTCGCTCGACGGGGTCGTCCTCCCGGCCGTCGTGCGCCGTCTCGGCGGTCCGTCACCGGAGCTCGCGTGGCGGAACCAGGCCGACGGTCTGACGTTCCGCGTGGCATCGGGCTACCTCAAGTGGAACCCGGCGGGCAGCGGTATCGACCTGGAGCGCGAGGCGGTGCGGTTGCGCTGGCTGCAGGGCCGGCATCCGGTGCCCCAGGTGCTCGACGCGGGGGAGGAGGACGGCGGTCAGTGGCTGCTGACCGAGGCCATCGACGGACGCAGCGCCGTCGATCCCCAGTGGATCGCCCGTCCGGAGACCGCGGTGAGAGCCATCGCACGGGGCTTGCGAGCTCTGCACGACGTCCCGGTGCACGAGCTGCCGGACGAGCTGCGGCACGACTCCTGGTTCCACCGCTCGCTGCCCGGCGCGACCGTCCCGGTCCTCGAGGATCCGGTCCCGGTGCACGGCGACGCCTGCGCTCCGAACACGCTCCTCGACGACCGCGGAGAGTGGTGCGGAACGGTCGACGTCGGCGATCTCGGTCTCGGCGACCGCTGGGCCGATCTCGCCGTGGCCGCGATGAGCCTGGGCTGGAACTACGGCGAGGGCTTCGAGGAGCTGCTCCTCGAGGAGTACGGCGCCACCCCGGACGAGGCCCGGAGCGCCTGCTTCCGCGCGCTCTGGAGCGCCGAGTCCTGAGCCGGGCGGCTCACCGGGTCGAGCCGTCCTCGGCGGCCTTCTCCTGCCCGAGCCCTTCTTGTTCTCGGACGCCAGGCGCAGCCAGCGGCCGTCGCGCAGGTCCTGCTCGTGCACCGCGGCCTTCTTGTCGCTCGCAGCGGTGTCGCGCGGCGGGAGCTGGATGGTCTCCTCCGCCTCGATGCCGGCCTGAAGCTCGCGACCTCGCTCGAGCTCGGCGTCGAACTCGGCGCCGAAGAGCAGAGCGATGTTGGTGATCCAGATCCAGAGGAGGAACACGATGACCGCGCCGAGCGAGCCGTAGGTCCGGTCGTAGTTCGAGAAGTTCGCCACGTAGAAGCCGAAGCCGACCGAGGCGACGAGCCAGATCAGCAGGGCGATGATCGAGCCCGCGCCGATCCAGCGGAACTTCGGCTGGCGGATGTTCGGCGCCCAGTAGTAGAGGATCGCCACGATCACGATCGCGATGACGAGGAGCACGGGCCACTTCGCGATGTTCCACACCGTGAGGGCGGCGCCGAGCCCGACCACGTCCCCGACGGCTTCGGCGACCGGTCCGCTGAGCACCAGGATGAGGGCGGCGACGACGATCAGGACGACCGTGGCCACGGTGACGCCGAGCATGGTCGGGCGGAGCTTCCAGAAGGGACGTCCCTCGTCGATCTCGTAGACGCGGTTCATCGCGCGGCCGAACGCCCGACGTAGCCCGAGGCGGACCAGAGGGCGCCGAGGATACCGGTGACGAAGGCGACACCGGCGGCGGGGGAGCTCGGTGAGCGACTCGATCGGGTCGCGCAGCACGTCCACGACCTGCGGGGACGCGAGGTTCCGGATCAGCTCGAGCACGGTGTCGGTGGTCGCCTGGGCCTGGCCGAAGAGCCCCAGCACCGAGACGATCGCCAGCAGCGCAGGGAACAGGGCCAGGACCGCGTAGTACGTGAGCGCCGCGGCGAGATCGGTGCACTGGTCGGCGCCGAACTCGCGCATCGTCTTCTTGAGCACGTAGCCCCACGAGCGCTTCGTCAGATCGCTCAGCTCGTCCGGCTTGCGCGCGTCGTCGGGCTCGGGCGCGGTCTTCTCTCGGGTCGTGCTCTTCTCGGCCATGCCGCCACGCTACGGCGCGCAGCGGGTGCGCGGTGGCCCTTGACGCCGGTGCCCTGCGCTGTCAGGCAGCGCTCAGGCGGGCGGCCGACGCGGTGCGCGTCCCTGCCCTCGCCGCTGCCAGCACTCCGAAGAGGAGGAAGGAGCAGGTCGCGGCGAGGACGAGGAGCAGCGGGGCGTCCCAGCCGCCGCTCGCGTCGTGCGCGACACCGAGGACCGTGGGGGCGGTGGCGGCGACGAGGTAGCCGATCCCCTGGACCGTCGCCGAGAGCCGCGAGGCGTGGGCGTCCGACTGCGACAGCCGCACCACGAGGACGAAGACGACCGTGGAATCCGCCGCCCTGCGCGACGCCGCCGAGAGCGCACCACAGTGCCCACAGATCGGGGGCCAGCAGGAGTCCCGCCGGCACGGTGCACCAGAGGGAGCCGACGAGGGCGATGCTGCCCAGCGGCCGCAGCCGGCGCACCATGAGCGGGACGCCCAGCGCGCCGACGACCGCGGCGAGCTGGAAGACGGAGGAGCTCGCTCCGGCGGTCTCGACCGAGAAGCCGTTGCGGTCGACGAGGAGGCTCGGCAGCCACGCGGTCACGCCGTAGTAGGAGAACGCCTGGCTGGAGAAGCAGATCGCGAGTGCGAGCACCGTGGCGCTCCGCCAGATGCGCGGAGGAGCCTCCGTCCGCCGATCGGGCGCCGGGGTGCGCGGCACGGCCGGACGGCGCGCCTCGGGCCGACGGCGGCGAGCCAGCCGAGCAGCGCGAGCAGAGTGAGGACGAGCCAGACCAGGAGGGCGCCGCGCCAGCCCAGGAGGAGGGCGAGGGGTGCCGTGCCCAGGGACGTGATCGTCGAGCCGATGTTGAGAGCGGCCGTGTAGACGCCCGTGGTCAGATCGACCCGCGCGGCGGAGACGTCCCGGCGGATCACGACGGGCACGACCACGTTGCCGATGGTGATGAAGACGCCGATGAGCACGGTGCCCGCCATGACGGCGACCGTGTCGCCCGACGAGCGGACGATCGTGCCGAGTGCGACACCGAGCACGGTGACCGTCACCGCGGCATCGGGCCTGGCGCGTCGGATGACGAGCAGCGCGAGCGGCGTCGCCAGGGCGAAGCAGAGCACGGGGATGCTCGTCAGGACGCCCGCCTGACCGGAGGAGGCGAGAGGTCGTCGCGGATCGCGTCGATCACGGGCGCGACGGCGACGATCGGCCCGCGCAGGACCAGTGCGACGAGGGCGACGGCGACGACGAAGAGCCAGGGGGCGCTCCGACGCGGCGTCATCGACGCATCGGGGCGGGTGCGGGGCGGCGGCCGCGCACCGCGGTCAGGATCCGAGCTGGGAGAGGAAGCCCCCGAGGTTGACGAGGAAGCCGATGCCGCCGAAGACGATGCCGGCGATGCCCGTCACCAGGCCGGCGGTCGCCATGCCGCGGCCGATGCCCGTGACGGCGGCGGCGGCGCGGCCGCGCACCGAGAACACGATGGCGAGGATGGAGGGGACGAAGAGCGGGTTCACGAGGAGGCTGAGGATCCCCAGCACGAGGCTCGCGATCGCCATCGGGTTCCGGCCGGACGCTGCCGGAGAGGCGTACGGGTTCGTCGCGTACGGGTTCGACGAGTACGTGCTCGAGGCGTACCGGGTTCGCCGCCGTCGAGTCGGACGAGTACGGGTCGGTCGTGCCGGCGCCGTAGGGGGCCGACCCGTACCCGGGTTCCGCCGAGGGCGCCGGGCGGCCGGAGGCGGCGTCGGGCGCGTCCGGCGTGCCGTAGATCGGAGCCGCGGGCGACTGCGGGCCGGCCGGACGGGACCGGTCGGTCCAGGCGGATCCGTCCCAGTAGAGCCTCCGGAGCCGAGATCGGCGGGATGCGGGTACCACCCGGGCGCGGGAGTGCGAGGGGATTCGTCGGACATGGGGGAATTCTAGGGCTCGGCACCCGGGCTCCGGGGCCGAGCCCGCCGGGTCAGTCCTTGGGCTGCTCGATGCCGAGGGCGTTGCCGTCCGGGTCGAGGATCCACGCCGACCAGACGCTGCCGCGATCGGCGACGCCGTTCTCGGTGCGCAGCTCGTCGGTGTCGTAGTCCTCGGGGGTCACGCCGCGCTCGGCGAGGGCGTCGAGCTCGGCGCGCAGGTCCGAGACGCGCCAGGACGCCTTGGTCTGCTCGTCCTTCGAGCCGGTGGTGCTGGCGGTCACGGTCAGGCGGGTCCCGCCGGTGAGGTAGGCGACGGCGGAGTCGCTCTCCTCGATCACCTGGAGGCCGAGCGCATCGGCGTAGAAGGCGCGCGAGGCGGCGAGGTCGGTCGAGAGCAGGACGGGGCCGATCGGGGAGTCGGAGAGCACGGATGCACCTTTCGTCGGGGGAGTCGCTCGGGGCGACGGGTGCTCTCAGCCCACGCCCTCGCTGCAGGGTCGACAAGGGGTTGCGTGCTCGGCTGTCCGGAAGGCGCAGCGGGGCTGCGCAGGGCTCCGTCGGTCGCGCAGGATCGTCCCCGACGCGAGGAGGCGTGATGAACGGACTGGACCGGCACGAGGCGTCCGCACTCGCGGCCCTCACCCGGCTGGTGGCGGAGCTCGTCGAGGACGGAGCGCTCGAGGCGGAGGAGCTAGCGTCTCCTCGCCCGCGCTCTGGCGGCCGAGGAGACGGCGTCGCTCGGACAGGAGCTGGACCGGCTGGCTCGGCGCGTGAGCGCCCTCCGCTGATCCCGCCCTCTGCTGATCCCGCCCTCTGCTGATCCCGCCCTCCGCTGAACCTCAGTCCCGGATGACGGCCCTCTCGGAGAGCGGCCCGAGGAGACCGAGCGCCTCGCCGGGGCCGACGCGGCTGCCCGGCGTGAGCATCCGCATCCGCAGGCCGTCGACGAGAGCGAGTATCAGCTCGACGTGCTGCTCGAGAGGCCCCCGCCGCAGCACTCCCTCCTCAGACAGCACAGCGATCCATCGCGCGGTGCTCTCGCGGCTGCTCGCGGCGACGGCTTCGAGCAGCACCCGGCCCTGATCGGTCGCTCCCACTCCCAGCCCGGCGGCGTGGAGCGCGAACCAGCCGCTCAGGGCCGGAGGAGCGTCCGCCGCGGGCAGGAACTGCCCGGCGCACTCGACGAGGCGCTCCAACGGGTCCAGGCGGCGATCGGCGATCCGGTGGTCCTCGAGGCCGGCGTGGAAGAGCTCGGCGACCACCGCGTCGTGCAGACCCCGCTGGGTGGGGAAGTGGTGGCGCAGCGTGCTGGCGCCGATCCCTGTCTCTCGCGGCGACCGTCCGGACGCTCAGGGCGGCGACGCCGGACTCGGCGATCACCGACCGTGCCGCCTCCAGGATCTGCTCGCGTCGGTCCACCGGTTCGCCCTCTTGTCAGCGCCTCCTCGGGCGTGCACCAACCCGGCACACCGTACCGGCACGGCGTGCCAGGAGGAGACGGCACAGCGTACCAGGCGCTGTTCCGACGGATCGGACGAGTCCGCCGGGGAGGAGCGCCCTCCGGGACCGGTGTACGGGAAACGAAGTCCCGCCGCGGCGCCGCCACTCCCGGCCGTCGTCTTCGCCAGGCTGGACGGGAACCTCGACGGGTGCCGGTGCTCCGGCGCCCGGGATCGGACGCATGGACACGGACAGCAGCGAGCACCCGCTGGCGGTCGACGACGCACTGGCACTGGTCTCGGTCCTCGCCGTGCTGGAGGGCGCGCTCGCCTCGGGCGGACTGCCGTCCGACGTGGAGTCGGTGCTCATCCGCCACCTCGTGCAGAACGACCTGCTGCTCCCCGGTGCCGACCGGGGCGAGCTGCTCGACGCCTTGCGCGGTCTCGACGAGCGCGTGCGCGCCGTCCTCGGCTAGGCGCCGGACGCTCGGCCGCGGGCCGTCGCCCGCGGACGACCCCCGCCCGGCGGGCGGCTAAAGTCGAGGGGCTTGGCGAAGCCCCGAGGAGTGTCCGCGCGTGTCGAACGAACCGTCGAATCCGTCCGAGAACGAGTCCCCCGCGGTGGTGACCGAGGCCGGGACGGGCTTCACGCACTTCTCCGACCGGGCCGTCGTGGCGATCCGCGTCAACGGCGAGTTGAAGGACCTGGCGGCGGACGTCGTCCCCGGAGACCGCATCGAGCCGGTGCTGATCTCCTCGCCCGACGGGCTGAGCATCCTCCGCCACTCCGCCGCGCACGTCCTCGCGCAGGCCGTGCAGCAGAGCAACCCGGAGGCGAAGCTGGGCATCGGCCTGCCCGTCACCGACGGCTTCTACTACGACTTCGACGTCGAGGAGCCCTTCACCCCCGAGGCGATGAAGGCGCTCGAGAAGGCGATGGACCGCATCATCCGCCAGGGCCAGCGCTTCGTGCGGCGCGTGGTGACCGAGGAGGAGGCCCGGAGCGAGCTGTCCGCCGAGCCCTACAAGCTCGAGCTCATCGGCCTCAAGGGCGGGGAGCGGACGAGGAGTCGGTCGAGGTGCCGGCGGCGCCGAGCTCACCATCTACGACAACGTCGACCCGCGCACCGGCGAGACGGTGTGGAAGGACCTCTGCCGCGGTCCCCACCTGCCCAACACCCGCATGATCGGCAACGGCTACGCACTCACCCGCAACGCCGCGGCCTACTGGCGGGGCTCCGAGAAGAACCCGCAGCTGCAGCGCGTCTACGGCACGGCCCTGGCCGACGAAGGACGAGCTCCGTGCGCACCAGGCGCGCCTCGAGGAGGCCGCCCGCCGCGACCACCGCAAGCTCGGCCACGAGCTCGACCTCTTCTCGTTCCCCGACGAGATCGGCTCCGGGCTCGCCGTCTTCCACCCCAAGGGCGGCATCATCCGCTACGAGATCGAGCAGTACATGCGCGAGCAGCTGCTCGCCCACGACTACGAGCTCGTCTACACGCCCCACATCACCAAGGGCGACCTCTTCACCACCAGCGGGCACCTGCGGTGGTACTCCGAGGGCATGTTCCCCCCGATGCACCTCGACGAGCTGCAGGACGAGGACGGGAACGTCACCCGCCAGGGCCAGGACTACTACCTCAAGCCCATGAACTGCCCGTTCCACAACCTCATCTTCCGCTCGCGCGGACGCAGCTACCGCGAGCTGCCGCTGCGCCTGGCCGAGTTCGGCACCGTCTACCGCTACGAGAAGAGCGGGACCCTGCAGGGCCTCACCCGCGTGCGCGGGCTCACCCAGGACGACGCTCACATCTACGTGACGCAGGAGGACGTGGCGGCCGAGCTCACCCGCAACCTCGAGTTCGTCCTGCAGGTGCTGCGCGACTACGGCCTGAACGACTTCTACCTCGAGCTTTCCACCAACGAGGAGGGGAACCCGAAGTTCGTCGGCGCCCCCGAGCAGTGGGAGGCGGCCATCGAGTCCCTCCGCGCTGTCGCGGTGGAGCCGGGCCTCGAGCTGGTCCCCGATCCCGGCGGAGCGGCGTTCTACGGCCCGAAGATCTCGGTGCAGGCGCGCGACGCGATCGGCCGCACCTGGCAGATGTCGACGATCCAGCTCGACTTCAACCAGCCCGAGCGCTTCGAGCTGGAGTACACCGCGTCCGACGGCTCGAAGAAGCGGCCCGTGATGATCCACCGCGCGCTGTTCGGCTCGATCGAGCGCTTCTTCGCGATCCTCACCGAGCACTACGCCGGCGCGTTCCCGGTCTGGCTGTCGCCCGTGCAGGTCGTCGGCATCCCCATCGCCGACGAGTACCTCCCCTACCTCGAGGAGGTCGTCGGCGAGCTCAAGCGATCCGGCGTCCGCGCCGAGATCGACTACTCCAGCGACCGCATGCAGAAGAAGATCCGCAACGCGACCCTGCAGAAGGTCCCGTTCCAGATCATCGTCGGCGAGAAGGACCGCGACGCCGGAGCGGTCAGCTTCCGCTTCCGCGACGGCACGCAGGAGAACGGGATCCCTGTCGCCGACGCCGTGGCGCGCATCCGCGAGGCGATCGCCTCGAAGGCGCAGGTGTGAGCGTGGACGACCTCGTCCCCGAGGGAGCGGAGGGGTCCGCGCACCTCGCGGGCGTCCCCGACGAGTTCCAGCGCCTGTGGACCCCGCACCGCATGGTCTACATCCAGAAGGGGCAGCCCGGGCCCGACGACTGCCCGTTCTGCGTCGCCCCGACTCTGAGCGACGAGGAGGCGCTGATCGTCGCCCGCGGCGAGCACGCCTACGTCCTCCTCAACCTCTTCCCGTACAACTCCGGCCACCTCCTCGTCTGCCCGTACCGCCACATCCCGCTGTACGACGAGGCCACCCCGGAAGAAGTGGCCGAGATCGGCTCCCTCACGCAGACGGCGATGCGGGTGATCCGCGAGGTGTCGAACAACGACGGCTTCAACCTCGGGATGAACCAGGGCGCGGTCGCCGAGGCCGGGATCGCCGCGCATCTGCACCAGCACGTGGTGCCGCGCTGGGCGACGGACGCGAACTTCTTCCCGATCATCGCGCGCACGAAGGCGCTGCCGCAGCTCCTCGGCGACGTCCGCGCCAGCATCGCCGCCGCCTGGCCGACGGCGTGAGCAGGGTCCGCGCAGGCGGACCTCGGTAGACTCGACGGCGCTGTCGGCTGGAGACAGAGCCCAGCCGTCGGCTGGAGACAGAGCAGAGAAACAGGACCCGCGATCATGACCGACACCCCCACTCCTCCTCCTCCGCTGCCTCGGAGCAGTTCGGCTCGAGCCGCGTCAAGCGCGGTCTCGCCGAGATGCTCAAGGGCGGCGTGATCATGGACGTCGTCACCGCCGAGCAGGCCCGCATCGCCGAGGACGCCGGCGCCGTGGCCGTCATGGCGCTCGAGCGCGTCCCCGCCGACATCCGCTCGCAGGGCGGCGTCGCGCGGATGAGCGACCCCGACCTCATCGACGCGATCGTCTCCTCCGTGTCGATCCCCGTCATGGCGAAGGCCCGCATCGGCCACTTCGTCGAGGCGCAGGTGCTGTCGGAGCTCGGTGTCGACTACATCGACGAGTCCGAGGTCCTCTCGCCGGCCGACTACGTGAACCACATCGACAAGTGGAAGTTCACCGTCCCCTTCGTCTGCGGAGCGACGAACCTGGGCGAGGCGCTGCGCCGCATCACCGAGGGCGCCGCGATGATCCGCTCGAAGGGCGAGGCCGGCACCGGCGACGTCTCCGAGGCCACCAAGCACATCCGCACCATCTCGGCCGAGGTGAACCGCCTGAAGGCGATGACCAAGGACGAGCTGTACGTCGCGGCCAAGGAGCTGCAGGCCCCCTACGACCTCGTCGCCGAGATCGCGCAGACCGGCAAGCTGCCGGTCGTGCTGTTCACGGCGGGTGGCGTGGCGACTCCGGCCGACGCGGCGCTCATGATGCAGCTCGGCGCCGACGGCGTCTTCGTCGGCTCCGGCATCTTCAAGTCGGGCGACCCGGCCAAGCGCGCCGCGGCGATCGTCAAGGCGACCACCTTCTACGACGACGCGAAGGTCATCGCGGAGGCGTCCCGCGGACTCGGCGAGGCGATGGTCGGCATCAACGTGTCCGACGTCCCCGCGCCGCACCGCCTCTCCGAGCGTGGCTGGTAGCACTGGGCCCCGCGTCGCGGGGGAGGAGAGACCCGCGAGTCCCTCGAGGGGCTCCGGGTCGGCGTCCTCGCCCTCCAGGGCGACTTCCGCGAGCACGCGAAACGTGCTGCGCGAGCTCGGCGCGGAGGTGGTGCTCGTGCGCCGTCCCGCCGAGCTGGCCTCCGTCGCCGGGCTCGTCATCCCCGGCGGCGAGTCGACGGTCATGGACAAGCTCTCGCGCCTCTTCGGACTCGCGGAGCCGATCGGCGAGGCGATCGAGGCGGGCCTGCCCGTCTACGGCACCTGCGCCGGGCTGATCATGCTCGCCGACCGGGTGCTGGACCGCATCGACGGGCAGCACAGCTTCGGCGGGCTCGACGTGACCGTGCGCCGCAACGCGTTCGGCAACCAGCTCGACTCCTTCGAGACCGACCTCGACGTGCCCGCGATCGGCGACCCTCCGGTGCACGCGGTGTTCATCCGGGCGCCCATCGTGGAGGAGCTGGGAGAGCGGGGCGACCGCTCTCGCCGCGGTCGCCGACGGCCGGGTCGTCGCGGTCGAGCAGGGGAACCTGCTCGGCACGTCGTTCCACCCCGAGATCACGGGCGACTACCGCTTCCACGAGCTGTTCCTGCGGAAGGTCGCGGCCACGCGCTACGGAGCCTGACCCGGGACTCCGCCAGGGGTGGCCCCTGTCGGTGGTGACCGGCACAGTGGACGCATGCCCGAACTCCCCGAAGTGCAGGCCCTCGCCCGCGATCTCGACGAGCGCCTCGGAGGACACGTCCTCGAGCGGCTCGACGTCTTCGCGATCTCGGCGCTCAAGACGGTGGCGATCCCGCCGTCCTCCCTCTCCGGGCAGCCGATCCACGGCGTCCAGCGGCACGGCAAGTTCCTCGACCTCTCGATCGGCGACGTGCACGTGCTGCTCCACCTCGCCCGGGCGGGCTGGGTGCGCTGGCGTCCCGAGCGCCCCACGGCGCCGGTGAAGCCGGGCCGCGGGCCGCTCGCCGCGCGCCTGATCCTCGAGGACGGCTCCGGGATCGACGTGACCGAGGCCGGCACCAAGAAGAGCCTCGCCCTGTCGATCGTCGCCGATCCGCGCGACGTCGACCGGGTCGCGCGACTGGGCCCCGATCCGCTCGACCCCGCCTTCACGCGCGAGATCCTCGGCGCGATCCTCGCGACCGCCGGCCGTGCGCAGCTCAAGGGCGTCCTCCGCGATCAGTCGCGCATCGCCGGCATCGGCAACGCCTACTCCGACGAGATCCTGCACGTCGCGCGCATGTCGCCGTTCAAGCCGGCGACCCTCTCGCCCGAGGAGCTCGACCGCCTCTACTCCGCGCTGCGGTACACGCTCGATGAGGCGCTCGGCCGAGCCGAGGGACTGCACGCCGCCGACCTCAAGAAGGAGAAGAAGCTCGGCATGCGCGTGCACGGCCGCACCGGCGAGCCCTGCCCGGTCTGCGGGGACACCGTCCGCCAGGTGATCTTCGCGGACTCCACCCTCCAGTACTGCCCCACCTGCCAGACGGGCGGGAAGCCCCTCGCGGACCGTGTCCTCTCGCGACTGATCAAATAGCGGGCCGGTCCCCGCCCGGCCCGCCGCGGTCGGCTTCTCGGCGTGGACGCGCAGGTGGAGCGTCCTGCGTCCGCCTACGGCGATCCGCTCGCACGCGGATCACCTGTTCGGCTCGGAGGTGGGCGGCGATCCGGTTACCGCGGATCCGAGAACGCGCGCGTGCTGGTCGAGTGCGCGTGTGCAGAGCGGCGGGGCCGCATCGCGTCTGGGCGTTGGGGGCTCCGGCTGGTCGCCGTCGGCCTGCTGACCGAGCGCGTGAGACGACTTCTCGGGGAGAAGCTGTCTGGACGACCACGGGTTCCGCGAGGACGGCGGTGCGGTCTGCGATGATGCCTGATCGTTCGTGAGAACCTCGGCCAGGACGGCTCGTCGGCCACGATGGCGTCTGCGCCCGTTCCTGACTGCCGTTGTGCGTCACTCCACAGAACGTCCGGCTCGGGCGGCGTCGGGGTCCCCGGGTGCACGTCAGAAGTGAGGCTCCGTGACGCGATCGGGCGATTCGCGCTCGGATCCGCGCGCTCAGCCTTCGTTCCGCTTGCTGAGTGGTCCGCAACCGAGGTCGGGAACCGTCCGGACGCCTCGAGCGGACTCCGCGAGCCCTCCCGACCTCGGTTGCAGACAGGACGGCGGCCCAGAAAGCCAGAAGCCGGTCTCGGTCGAGCCGGATCGTCTTTCCGCGTGTCAGCGGATCGGCGTAGCCGGACGCACGACGCTCCACCTGCGCGACCGTTTCGGGGAGCCGACTGCGGAGAGCCGGGCGGGGACCGGCTCTCAATTAGACTGGCTCAGCTATCAGCGGCGCCCGCGGGGGTCGCACACGACGATTTTCCGAGGGAGCACCGTGTCCGGGCATTCCAAGTGGGCCACGACCAAGCACCAGAAGGCGATCAAGGACTCGCGTCGCGCGAAGTCGTTCGCCAAGCTGATCAAGAACATCGAGGTCGCCGCCAAGATCGGCGGAGCCGACCTCTCGGGCAATCCGACGCTCGTCGACGCCGTGCAGAAGGCGAAGAAGACGTCGGTCCCGAACGACAACATCGACCGCGCGATCAAGCGCGGCGCCGGCCTCACCGGCGAGGTCATCGACTACACGACGATCATGTACGAGGCCTACGGCCCGAACGGCATCGCCCTGCTCGTCGAGTGCCTCACCGACAACAAGAACCGCGCCGCCGCCGATGTGCGCACGGCCATGACCCGCAACGGCGGCACCATGGCCGACCCGGGCAGCGTCGCGTACAACTTCGCGCGCAAGGGCGTCATCAGCGTGCCGCACGGCGAGAGCGTCACCGAGGACGACGTCCTGGGCGCGGTCCTCGACTTCGGCGTCGACGACGTCCTCGACCACGGCGAGAGCTTCGAGGTGCGCGTCGAGCCGAGCGAGCTCGTCCCGGCGCGCTCGGCGCTGCAGGAGGCGGGCATCGACTACGACTCCGCCGACATCGAGTTCGTGGCCTCGCTGCAGGTCGAGGCCGACGCCGAGACCGCCCGCAAGGTGTTCCGTCTCATCGACGCGCTCGAGGACTCCGACGACGTGCAGAACGTCTACACGAACCTCGACATCACTCCCGAGGTCCGCGCCGAGCTCGAGAACGAGGAGTGACCCGGTGACCCCGGATCGCCCGATCGGGTCGCGCTGATGCGCGTCCTCGGGATCGATCCGGGGCTCACCCGCTGCGGTGTCGGCATCGTCGACGTCGCTCGCGATCGGCGCGCGACGCTGGTGCACGTGAGCGTCCTGCGGACTCCCGTCGACGACCCGCTCGAGCGGCGGCTCCTCGCCCTCGGCGACGGCATCGAGGCCCTCCTGGACGAGCACCGGCCGGACGCGGTGGCCATCGAACGCGTCTTCGCCCAGAACAACGTGCGCACGGTCATGGGCATCGCGCAGATCAGTGGAGTCGCGCTCGTCGCCGCCGCACGCCGCTCCTCCCGGTCGGCATGCACACCCCGAGCGAGGTGAAGGCCGCGGTGACGGGCTACGGAGCCGCCGACAAGCGGCAGGTCACCGCGATGATCCAGCGCGTGCTCCGCCTGGACGCGCCTCCGACTCCGGCCGACGCGGCCGATGCGCTCGCCCTCGCGGTCTGCCACGCGTGGCGCGCGCCGCTCGCCTCCGGGCCGTCGTCCGCGGCCGAGGGGGAGACGCCGGCGCAACGCGCATGGCGCGCCGCGGAGGCCTCCTCTCGAACGCCTGTTCGAGCACCTGAGACTGACGCGGTGATCTCCTCTCTCCGCGGCACCGTCCTCTCCGCCCGCGGGAGTCTCGCCGTGATCGACGTCCACGGCGTCGGCTACGCGGTCAACGTGACTCCGCAGCACGCGCTCGAGATGCGCGTCGGCGACGAGACCGCGGTCACGACCACGCTCATCGTCCGCGAGGACTCGCTCACCCTGTACGGGTTCCCGGACGCGGAGCAGCTCGAGATCTTCGAGCTCCTCATCGCGGTGACCGGGGTCGGCCCCAAGTCGGCTCTGGGGGTCCTCGGCGCCGTCGAGCCCGAGCGCATCGCGCAGGCCGTCGCCGATGAGGACGACGCCGTGTTCCGCAAGGTGTCCGGCATCGGCCCGAAGACGGCGAAGCTCATCATCCTGTCCCTGGCGGGCAAGCTCGCCGTCCGCCCGCGCGCCGCCCGCGGCACCGGTCCCGGGGCGACCGCCGCGCAGAGCGTGCTCTCCGCCCTCGTCGGACTCGGCTGGCCCGAGCGCATCGCCGCCGAGGTGGTCGACGAGATCCTCCTCGACGCCCAGGCGTCCGACGCCGCGAACGTGCAGGCGCTCCTGCGCCTCGCCCTCGCCCGACTCGGTCCGGCGGCCCGCTCGTGAGCGGCGACGGACTGCTCGGACCGGAGGTCGTCTCCGAGGCCGAGATCGCGTTCGAGGGCGCCCTGCGTCCGAAGAGCCTCAGCGAGTTCGTCGGCCAGCGGAAGGTCCGCGGCCAGCTGGAGCTGCTGCTGAAGGCGGCGGCGATGCAGGGCCGCACCCCCGACCACATCCTGCTCGCGGGTCCTCCCGGTCTCGGCAAGACGACGCTGGCGATGATCGTCGCGGAGGAGAGCTCGTCGCCGCTGAGGCTGTCCAGCGGTCCCGCGATCCAGCACGCCGGCGACCTGGCCGCGGTGCTGTCGTCCCTGCTGCCCGGCGAGATCCTCTTCATCGACGAGATCCACCGCATGGCGCGCTCCGCGGAGGAGATGCTCTACCTGGCCATGGAGGACTTCCGGATCGACATCATGGTCGGCAAGGGCGCCGGAGCGACGTCCGTCCCGCTGGATCTCGCCCTTCACCCTCGTGGGCGCCACGACCCGGTCCGGTCTGCTGCCCAATCCTCTGCGCGACCGCTTCGGCTTCACGGCGCACCTCGAGTTCTACGCCGAGGACGAGCTGCGCCAGGTCCTCGCCCGTGCGGCGCGCCTGCTCGAGCTCGACATCGACACCGAGGCGATCGCCGAGATCGCCGGGCGCTGCCGCGGCACCTCGCATCGCGAACCGGCTGCTGCGTCGCGTGCGCGACTTCGCCCTGGTGCACGGCGGACGTGCCGACATCGCCGCCGTCCGCGCCGCTCTCGACCTGTACGACGTCGATCCGCTGGGCCTGGACCGCCTCGACCGCGCCGTCATGGAGATCGTCCTCACCCGGTTCGACGGGGGACCGGTGGGCCTCAACACGCTCGCCGTCTCGGTGGGCGAGGAGGCCGAGACCGTGGAGGCCGTGGTCGAGCCCTTCCTCGTCAGGATCGGCCTGCTGACGCGCACACCGCGGGGGCGCGTCGCCACTCCCGCGGCCTGGCGCCACTTCGGGCTCGACCCGCGCGGTGCCGCCGCCTCCCAGCAGTCGCTCTTCGGGGATGACCTATAATCTTCAAGGCCCGACGGGCCGCTCGATCCCGCGCATCCGGCTGAGACGCCGCGCGGGCTCGCCACCCACTCCGGAAGGCTCACCCATGGATCCGACGATCATCCTGCTCGTCCTGCTGCTCGCCGTGATGATCATCTTCATGTTCCGCAACAACAAGAAGCGCCAGCGCGACGCGGAGAACATGAAGAACAACCTGGTCCCCGGCGTCGAGCTGATGACGGGGTCCGGACTCTTCGGCACCGTCGTGTCGATCGACGAGGACGCCAACAAGATCGTCATCGAGTCGACCCCCGGCACCCTGCTGACGATCCACCGCCAGGCCATCGCGCGCCTCATCGACCCGAGCGAGAACGTCGTCGCGACCGACGAGGACGACACCGTCGACGGCGCCGCTCCCGCGTTCGGCGAGCGCGACGCCGCTCACCAGGGCGACCCGCTGGTCGACCCGATCGAGCGCGACCGCAAGCCGGACGCCCAGTAGTCTCCAGGGCGGGCCGGAGCGCGAGAGCGTCCGGCCCGCCCTTCCTGTCCGCGCCCGGATCCGGGCCGTCATCGTCGACCGAAGAGAAAGCTGAGCCCTGGGTGGCCGCATCAACCCCCGTCCGGAAGGCCCGGCGCTCCCTGAGCTGGCTCGGTGTCCTGATCCTGGCTCTCGTCGGACTGAACACCGCCGCCGTCCTCTGGGGCGGCGGGTCCTGGACGCCGAAGCTCGCCCTCGACCTCGAGGGCGGGACGCAGATCGTCCTCCAGCCGCAGCTGAACGACGGCGACACCGTCTCGTCCGAGCAGCTGACCCAGGCCGTCTCGATCATCCGCCAGCGCATCGACGCCTCGGGCGTCTCCGAGGCCGAGATCACGACGCAGGGCTCGAGCAACATCGTCGTCTCGATCCCCGGGACCCCCGACGACGAGACGCTCCAGCGCATCGAGGCGTCCGCGAAGCTCGACTTCCGCCCGGTCCTCGTCGGCAGCCAGGCGACGAACACCGCGGTCGGCGGCGACGCGACGTCCTCGCCGACGCCGACGCCCGTCGATCCGTCGCTCGCCACGGAGCCCACGGCCGAGCCGACGAACGCGAGCGACCTCGCGTACATCACTCCGGCGCTCGAGGCGCAGTACACCGCCTTCGACTGCGCGTTCCTGAACAGCCAGGACCCCAACCTCGCGCCGGCCGACCAGCCGCTGATCACGTGCGACGACACCGGCACGGTGAAGTACATCCTCGGCCCCGTCGAGGTGACGGGCCAGGACATCGCCGACGCCTCCAACGGCCTGGTGACGACCCAGTCCGGTGCGAGCACCGGCACGTGGGCGGTCAACCTCTCCTTCGACGACGCCGGGACCACGGCGTTCTCGGACGTGACCACGCGCCTCGTCGCGCTGCAGGGCGCCCAGAACCAGTTCGCGATCGTCCTCGACGGCCGCGTCATCTCGGCCCCGTCCACCAATGCCGCCATCACCGACGGCAACGCCCAGATCACCGGGTCCTTCACGCAGGAGTCGTCCAAGACCCTCGCGGACCAGCTCAAGTACGGCGCACTGCCGATCGGCTTCCAGGTGCAGAGCTCGGACAGCATCTCGGCGACCCTGGGCACCGCCCAGCTCGCGAGCGGCCTGCTGGCGGGTGTGATCGGACTGATCCTCGTCGTCGTCTACTCCCTCGCCCAGTACCGGGTGCTCGGAGCGGTCACGATCGCCTCGCTGATCGTGGCGGCCGTCGTCACCTACCTCGTCGTGACGCTCCTGTCGCGGCGGGAGGGCCTGCGGCTGTCGCTCGCGGGCGTCGCGGGCCTCATCGTCGCGATCGGCATCACCGCGGACTCGTTCATCGTCTACTTCGAGCGGATCCGCGACGAGCTGCGCGACGGCCGGGGGCTGGAGTCCGCTGTCGAGGCCGGCTGGCGACGGGCCCTGCGCACGATCTTCGCCTCCGACATGGTGAACCTGCTCGCCGCCGTGGTGCTCTTCATCCTCGCCGTCGGCAGCGTCCGCGGCTTCGCCTTCACGCTGGGCATCACGACTCTCATCGACCTCGTGGTCGTGATCCTCTTCACGCATCCGATGCTGCAGCTGCTCGCGACGACGAAGTTCTTCTCGGACGGGCACCGGCTGTCCGGCCTCGATCCGCGGGCTCTCGGTGCGGTCTACCGCGGCCGAGCGGCGTTCCGTCCGCAGGACGCCGTGGTCGCGGGCAAGGGCTCCTCCGCCGCCCGCGAAGCGGCGAAGCGCCAGACCATCGCCGAGCGCAAGGCCGCCGAGGCGGCCCGCACCGCCGGTTCCTCCGACTCGACCAAGGACGCGTGATGGCCAGCTTCTCGCAGTTCGGCAACGACCTCTACACCGGCAAGCGCTCGATCGACTTCGTCGGCCGGCGGGCGCACCTGGTACCTGATCTCGCTCGTCCTGATCCTGATCACCGTCCTCGGGACCGTCGCCCGCGGCGGGTTCAACTTCAGCATCGAGTTCACCGGCGGCTCCGAGTTCACGGTGTCCTCGCCGTCGAGCCTCGACCAGGCGACCGCCACCGACGCGGTCACCGCGGTCTCGCCCGAGACCGTGCCGCGCGTCTCGGTCGTGGGCGACGACTCGATCCGCGTCCAGACCGACCAGCTCTCGACCGACGAGTCGACCGCCGTGCGCAACTCGCTCGCCGAGGCGTACGACGTCGGCAACGACCAGGTCACGTCCTCCTTCATCGGAGCGTCGTGGGGCAACGACATCACGCAGCAGGCCCTCCGGGGCCTCATCATCTTCGTGGTGCTGGCGTCCCTGGCGATGTGGGCGTACTTCCGCACCTGGAAGATGTCGCTGGCGGCCATCGTCGCGCTCGTGCACGACCTCGTCATCGTCGCCGGCGTCTACGGCATCACCGGCACGGAGGTGTCGCCGGCCGCGGTCATCGGCCTCCTGACGATCCTCGGCTACTCCCTCTACGACACCGTCGTGGTCTTCGACAAGATCCGCGAGAACACGGTGGAGGCGCTCGGCAGCACGACGAGGACGTTCTCCGAGACGGTCAACCTGGCCGAGAACCAGACGCTCGTGCGCTCGATCAACACCTCGATCGTCGCGGCGCTGCCCGTCGGTGCGATCCTCGTGATCGGTGCGTTCGTGCTCGGGGCCGGCACGCTCCGCGACATCTCCCTCGCGCTGCTGATCGGCATCATCGTCGGCACCTACTCGACGATCTTCGTGGCGGCGCCGCTCTACGCGCAGCTGCGCAGACCGCGAGGTCGACGTGTCCCGGCACGACAAGCGCGTCGAGGCCGCCCGTCTCAAGGCCGGCACGCCGGTCGTAGAGGGCGCCTGATGGCCGAGTACTCGCAGGTCTCGGCGGCGGACGCGATCGGTCTCGTGTCCCGCGACGAGGTGTGGCTCCTGGACGTGCGGGAGCCGCACGAGTGGGCTCTCGGGCACGCCTCCGCCGCCCACCACATCCCGATGAACTCGATCGGTGCACGGCAGGACGAGCTGCCCGCAGAGGCGCCCATCCTGGTCGTCTGCCACTCCGGGGTCCGGTCGGCGATGGTCGTGCAGGCGCTCGAGGGTGCGGGGTACGAGGCGGCGAACGTGGAGGCCGGGATGACCGCGTGGGCGGCCGCCGGCGGCGATGTGGTCGACGACGAGGGCCGTCCCGGTCGGATCGACTGAGGACCGCCGGGTCCGCCCTGGGCGGATGGGTCATCGGAGCGCTCCGCAGGCGCGATAATGGGGCGATGGAGATGCCCGCGTGACGGAAACCACGACCACGTCGTCCACCGCTGCCCTGCGCAGACTGGTCCCTCGGATCTTCTCGCGCGCGCAGCCGAGCGGTGCGGTCGACACCCTCGTGCGCACGGTGCGGATGCACCACCCCAAGAGCGACATCGCCCTCATCGAGCGCGCCTACTCCGTCGCGGAGCGGCCCCACGCGGGGCAGAAGCGCCGCAGTGGAGAGCCCTACATCACGCACCCGCTCGCGGTCGCGCAGATCCTGGCCGACCTGGGCATCGGCTCGAAGACCATCGCCGCGGCCCTCCTGCACGACACCGTCGAGGACACCGACTACAAGCTCGACGAGCTCCGCGCCGACTTCGGCGACGAGGTCGCGATGCTGGTCGACGGCGTCACCAAGCTCGATAAGGTCAAGTACGGCGACAGCGCCCAGGCCGAGACCGTCCGCAAGATGATCGTGGCGATGTCGAAGGACATCCGCGTCCTCATCATCAAGCTCGCCGACCGGCTGCACAACGCACGCACCTGGGGGTTCGTGCCGGCCGAGTCCGCCGCGCGCAAGGCTACCGAGACCCTCGAGATCTACGCGCCCCTCGCGCACCGCCTGGGAATCCAGGCCATCAAGTGGGAGCTCGAGGACCTGTCGTTCGCGGTGCTGTACCCCAAGATCTACAACGAGATCGAGAGCCTCGTGAAGCGGCGGACGCCTCAGCGCGAGGAGTTCGTCCAGAGCGTGATCGACCTCATCGGCGAGGATCTGCGCGCCGGCAAGATCAGGGGCCGGGTCGTCGGCCGTCCGAAGCAGTACTACTCGATCTACCAGAAGATGGTGGTGCGAGGTCGCGAGTTCGACGAGATCTACGACCTCGTGGGCATCCGCGTGCTCGTGAACTCGGTGCGCGACTGCTACGCGGTGCTGGGCTCGATCCACGCGCGGTGGACCCCGATGCCGGGCCGCTTCAAGGACTACATCGCGACTCCCAAGTTCAACCTGTACCAGTCGCTGCACACGACGGTGGTCGGCCCCAAGGGCCGCGCGGTCGAGATCCAGATACGCACCAACGAGATGCACCAGCACGCCGAGTTCGGCATCGCGGCGCACTGGAAGTACAAGGAGCAGATGGCGACGGGCAAGGTGCCCACGTCCGGTTCGAACGACACCGACCTCGCCTGGCTCGCGCACCTCTCGGACTGGCAGTCCGAGACGACGGACCCGAACGAGTTCCTCGACTCCCTCCGCTTCGAGATCGGCGCCAAGGAGGTCTACGTCTTCACTCCGAAGGGCCGGGTCATCGGCCTGCCCACCGGAGCGACCCCCGTCGACTTCGCCTATGCGGTGCACACCGAGGTCGGCCACCGCACCATGGGCGCGAAGGTCAACGGCCGCCTCGTGCCGCTCGAGTCCTCGCTGACGACCGGCGACGTCGTCGAGGTCTTCACCTCGAAGAACCCCGACAGCGGGCCCAGCCAGGACTGGCTGAACTTCGTGCAGAGCCCTCGGGCCCGCAACAAGATCCGCCAGTGGTTCACCAAGGAGCGGCGCGACGAGGCCATCGAGCAGGGCAAGGACTCGATCGCCCGGGCGATGCGCAAGCAGAACCTGCCGCTGCAGAAGCTGATGAGCCAGGACACCTTCACCGAGGTGGCGAGCCAGCTGCGCTACAACGACGTCGAGGCGCTCTACGCGGCCGTCGGCGAGGGGCACGTCTCGACCCAGTCGGTGCTCGAGAAGGTCGTCGCCTCGATCCAGGGCGATCCGGAGTCGGACGAGAACGAGGTCACCCTCCTCGCTCCCCGCGTCCGCGCAGCCGCAGCAGCGAGTCCGGCGTGCTCGTCAAGGGCGCCCCCGACATCCTGGTCAAGCTCGCCAAGTGCTGCACCCCGGTGCCGGGCGATCAGATCGTGGGATTCGTCACGCGCGGGGCGGGCGTCTCGGTGCACCAGGCCAACTGCCACAACGTGCAGGAGCTCCTCAAGGAGCCCGAGCGCATCGTCGACGTCGAGTGGGCGCCGTCGTCCAAGAGCATCTTCCTGGTGCAGATCCAGGTCGAGGCCCTCGATCGCTCCGGACTTCTCAGCGATGTGACCCGCGTGCTCTCCGAGCACCACGTGAACATCCTGTCGGCGACCGTCTCGACCTCGAGCGACCGGCTGGCGATCAGCCGCTTCGTCTTCGAGATGGGCGACACGACGCACCTCGACCGGGTGCTGAACGCCGTGCGCCGCATCGACGCCGTCTACGACGTCTACCGGGTCAGCGCGGGCTGACCCCGGATCCGGCGGCCGCGCGTCGAGCGCGGCCGCCAGCCGGCTCTCGGCGATGCGGCGGCCCGCCACGGCCGTGCCCGCCGCGGTGAGGTGCGCCAGCACCGCGTCGAGGGACGTCCCGGTGACGGCCGCGAGCGAGCGGAGCAGGTCGTCGTCGCATGCCGTCGCGATCCTCGCCAGATCGACGAGGGTGCGCACGGGAGTGGTGACCGCGCACCCGCCGAGGGTGACGACCTCGGAGTCGGAGAGGCGCACCTCGTGGTAGCGCAGCCGCGCCATCCGCGGCGGATGCAGCCGGTGGCGGCGGTCGATCGATGCGCTGTGCACGGACGGTGCGTCCGACATCGCCCCGTGGACCCAGGCGGCGCTGAGTCGATCGGCGACGGTGCCGCGGGGGAGCACGGCCAGCAGCGCCGCTCCGCGCTCGGCGGCACCCGTCGGCAGGTCGGAGACGACGAAGCCCTCGTCGAGGGCTCGCAGCTCCCCGTCGAGTCGGGCCGCGCAGAGCTCGGCGAGGGGGAGGGTGCCCGGGAAGCAGAACGGAGGGAGTCGCGTCATCCCACGAGAGTGGACGACGCGACTCCCCTCCGGAGGCGCTTCTGCGGATCTGTGGACGGATCCGGACGGTGGAGGAGGACCTCCACCCGGATCAGCCCCTCGGGGATCAGCCCAGCGCGTCCAGCCACACCTTGCGGGCGTCGAGGGCCTCCTGCGCCTGGGCGATGGCGGCGCGGTCGCCGCGGGCCTTCGCCTCGTCGAGCTCGTCCTGCAGCTTCTGGATCGCCGAGGTCAGCTGGGAGGCGAGCCCCTCCGAGCGGGCCTTGCGCTCCGGGTTGCTGCGGTTCCAATGCTCCTCGTCGAGCTTGCGCACGTGCGCCTCGACCTTGCGGAGCCGGTCCTCGATCGTGCGGACCTGCTCGCGCGGCACGCGTCCGACCTCGTCCCAGCGCTCCTGGACGGAGAGCAGGGCGCGCTTCGCCTTCTCGCGATCCTGCTCCTGCAGGAGCGGCTCCGCCTCCTCGAGCAGCGCGAGCTTGCGGTCGAGGTTCTCGGTGTACTCGACGCTCTCCTGGGCGACGATCTCGGCCTTCGCGCCGTAGATCGCATCGCCGGCGGCCTTGAACCGCGCCCAGAGCGCGTCGTCGAACCGCTTGCCCGCTCGACCGGCGACCCGCCAGCTCTCCGAGGAGGGTGCGGTACTCGGGGATCGCCTCGGCGCCGCGCGGCACGAGGGCCTCCGCCTGGTCGATCAGCGCCTGCTTCGCGGCCTTGGCCTCGCGGTGCGCGGAGTCGAGGTCGGCGAAGAACGCCTTGCGGTTCTGCTCGATGGTCGTGCGGGCACCGCGGAAGCGGCGCCAGAGCTCGTTGGCCTCGTTCTTGGGCAGGCGGGGCCCCTGCTGCTGGTGGCTCTGCCATCGGGCGAACAGCTCGTCGATCGCCGCGCTCGCCTGCTTCCACTGCGTCTTGGCGGGATCGACGGCGGCCAGGGCCTCCGCCTCCGCGACGATCGCCTCGCGGTACGCGAGAGCCTCGGCCAGCACGGCCTTGGACTCGGCGGCCTGCTGCTCGGAGAGGTCCTCGACCGAGCCGCTCAGCGCGCTGACGCGCGTCTGCAGCGCCTCGAGATCACCGACGGCGTGCGCCTCGGCGATCGCCGCGGTCAGCGACTGGACCGTCCGGGCGACGTCGGCGGCGGGAGCACCCCGCTTCGCCCGCTGCTCGAGCAGGGAGACCTGCCCGGCCAGCTCGGTGTACTTGCGCTCGTAGTAGGCGAGCGCCTCCTCTGGGGTGGCATCGGGGTACTGGCCGACCTCGCGCTCCCCGTCTCCGACTCGGACGTAGACCGTCCCGTCGTCGTCGACTCGTCCCCACGGCTGCTGGTCACTCATCGCTCGGAGCCTCACCTTGCTGTTCGATGTCGTGCTGTTCGATGTCCGTCGCGTCGGTGGCCGATCGGGCTCGACGGCCGGTAGGCCGGGTACCGCGCTCGGCCGCGAACGGGCAGTGACGTTCAGCCTATTGCACAGGGGCGCCCCCGGCTCCTGCACCCCGGTCGGGCGAGGGGCGCGCCGCGCCTACTGCACCGAGACGGAGGTGATCGCCACGGGCTCCGCGGGCGCGCCGTCAGCGGAGCCGTCGGCGGTGCCCTTCGAGACGACGTCGGCGACCAGGGCGTCCAGGCCCGAGGTGACCTGCCCGATGACGGTGTAGCCGCCGGCGGCGTCGGCGGGGAGCGTCGTGTCCTCGTAGACGACGAAGAACTGGCTGCCCTGGCTGTAGCCGTTGCCCGACTGGCGGGCCATCGCGATGGTGCCGGCCGGGTAGAGGCCGTCCTCGGGGGCGTTCTCGACGGGGCCGTAGCTGTAGCCAGGTCCTCCGGTGCCGTCGCCGTCGGGGTCGCCGCACTGCAGGACGAACAGGCCCTCGGTGGTGAGCCGGTGGCAGGAGACGCCGTCGTAGAACCCCGACTGAGCGAGCGAGAGGAAGGAGGAGACGGCCTGGGAGCCGCGGCGCCCGCCAGCGTGATGCCGAGCGCGTCGGCGTTGATCGTCATCTCGCCGGTCCAGTCGCGGCCCTCGGCGATGTCGCTCGAGGGGACGTCGCCCGTGTTCTGCCCGGTCGCGGTGGGAGCGGGAGTCGCGCTCGCGGTGGACGACGGCTCGGCGACGGGCGTGCCCGGCCCGCCCGAGAAGTAGAGGATCTGGGCGACGGCGGCGAGGGCGAGGACGACGACGCCGGCGACGGCCGCGATCACGTTGTCGCGCCGGCGGCGGGCGGATCGGGTGCGGTGCAGGGCCTGCCGGGCCTGGTAGGCCCTCAGCCGGGTGCGCGCCTCGCGGTCGTTCGACTTCCTGAACCACGTGTTCCTCCGACGTCTCCCATCGCGCCCCGGTCGGCGCGGCGGTCCGCGCGGGGCGCAGACCGCGATGAGCCTACGAGAATCGGCGCGGCGACTCCACACGCCGCTCCGCCGCCCGACGCGGGTGTCGGGGGCCCTCGTTACGCTTGCGGGCATGACCATGCAGCAGGCCGGACTCCGCTCCGGCGCGACTCCGCTCGCCGTGCGGATGCGCCCGCGCAGCCTCGACGAGGTCGCCGGCCAGCGCCACCTGCTCACGCGGGGCTCGCCGCTGGTCGCCCTCGCGGCCGACACCACGGGCGAGCGCGGTGCCGTGTCGGTGATCCTGTGGGGTCCGCCCGGCACCGGGAAGACGACGCTCGCGCAGGCGGTCGCCCACTCCAGCGGCCGCCGGTTCGTCGAGCTCTCGGCGGTCACCGCCGGAGTGAAGGACGTGCGCCAGGTGATGGAGGAGGCGCTCTCGACCCGCGATCTCTACGGCACCTCGACGGTCCTCTTCCTCGACGAGATCCACCGCTTCACCAAGGCGCAGCAGGACGCCCTGCTGCCCGGCGTCGAGAACGGCTGGGTCATCCTCATCGCCGCGACCACCGAGAACCCGTCCTTCTCGGTGATCGCGCCCTGCTGTCGCGCTCGCTGCTGCTCACCCTCGAGCCGCTGAGCGACGACGACCTCGGCGTGCTCGTCGACCGCGCCCTCGTCGACGAGCGGGGCCTGCGAGCGACGGTCGCGCTCGATCCCGAGGCGCGGGCGAGCATCATCCGCCTCGCCTCCGGAGACGCCCGACGGGCGCTCACGGCGCTCGAGGCGGCGGCCACCTCGGCCAGGTCGGACGCGCGCGAGGCCGACCGCGCCGCCCGGACGGCCGAGCCGGAGGACGAGGACGACGAGGACGACGACGCGCCCGTCGAGGGCGACTCGCCGCCCGAGGAGCCCGAGCTCCCGCTCATCACCACCGAGATCGTCGCCCGGGCCGTCGATCGCGCCCTGCTGCGCTACGACCGCAACGGCGACGAGCACTACGACGTCATCAGCGCCTTCATCAAGTCGATCCGCGGCTCCGACGTCGATGCGGCGCTGCACTACCTGGCCCGGATGATCGAGGCGGGGGAGGACCCGCGCTTCATCGCCAGGCGGATCATCGTCTCGGCGTCGGAGGACATCGGCATGGCCGATCCGCAGGCGCTCGTCATCGCGGTCGCCGCCGCCGATGCGGTGCAGCTCATCGGGATGCCCGAGGGTCGCATCCCGCTCGCGCAGGCGGTCGTGCACCTCGCGACCGCGCCGAAGTCCAACGCCTCCTACACGGCGCTCGACGCAGCGATCGCCGATGTCCGCGCGGGGAAGGCCGGCCGGGTGCCTCCGCATCTGCGCGACGCGCACTACCCCGGCGCGAAGCGGCTCGGGCACGGCAAGGGGTACCGCTATCCGCACGACGCCGACCTCGGCGTGCTGCAGCAGCAGTACCTCCCCGACGCGCTCGAGGGCGCCCGCTACTACGACCCGACGGAGCACGGCAACGAGCGCGACGTGTCGGCCCGACTCGCGAAGCTCATGCGGATCATCCGCGGCGGGTGAGATCGGCGCACGGCGGCCGTCCGTGATAGTCTTCTGCGGTTGCCCACCGCTCTGTAGCCGAGCGGAGCAGCGCATCCCTCTGAATCGCGCAGCTCGTCACCGCGGTCACCCTTCCGGACGCACCCGCGACCGGACACGACCACGGCGCCCGCTCTCCTCCCGGAGAGCGCAGGCGAGAGCTGCGATCGAACCTCTCAGACCTTGGAAGGACCACAGTGTCGACGACCTCCCGTTCCCGTTCGAAGACGCGCCTCTCGCGCGCCCTCGGCATCCCGCTGACCCCGAAGGCGGCCCGCTACCTCGAGAAGCGTCCCTACGCTCCCGGTGAGCACGGCCGCTCGAAGCGCAAGGCCGACTCCGACTACGCGGTCCGCCTGCGTGAGAAGCAGCGTCTGCGCGCCCAGTACGGCATCCGCGAGAAGCAGCTCCGCATCGCGTTCGCCGAGGCGCGCCGCACCCAGGGCCTGACCGGTGAGAACCTGGTCGAGCTCCTCGAGATGCGCCTCGACGCCCTCGTCCTGCGCTCGGGCTTCGCCCGCACCACCGCGCAGGCCCGCCAGTTCGTCACGCACCGCCACATCATGGTGGACGGCAAGACGGTCGACCGCCCCTCCTTCCGTGTGAAGCCGGGCCAGGTCATCCACGTCAAGACCCGCTCCGAGGGCACCGAGCCGTTCCAGGTCGCCGCCGCCGGTGGCCACGTCGACGTCCTCCCCAAGACCCCGGGCTACCTCGAGGTCGAGATCGACAAGCTCCAGGCGACGCTGCTGCCGCCCGAAGCGCGCCGAGGTCCCCGTGACCTGCGAGGTCCAGCTGGTCGTCGAGTACTACGCCGCCCGCTGATCCACTCCTGACCCGGTCGTCCGACCGTCGTCCCGGAAGGCCCTGCTCACCGCAGGGGCCTTCCGTCGTCCCGGGGCACGGCACGCGCACCGCCCCTGCCGCAGCGCTCCGCGGAGCGTCGCTAGGCTGGAGTGCCGCATCGGGCGGCGCCGAACGGAGGTCACCGTGACCGGTGGAGACATCGCAGGACTCATCGCCGCAGGAGTGTTCGCGATCCTGGTCGCGATCGCGGCGATCCCGCTGTGGAAGCTGGGTCGCGTGTTCGACAGCACCAGCGAGGCGATCAAGCAGGCCAGCGACGGCCTCACCCCGATCCTGGACGAGTCCGCCTCCACCCTCCGCGAGGCCAACCAGCAGCTCGCGCGGGTCGACACGATCACGAAGGACGTGGCCGAGGTCACCGGCAACGTGAACGCGCTCGTCGCCCTCACTGCGGCCACGATCGGCGGTCCGCTGATCAAGCTCGCGGGCTTCACCGCGGGCGTCCGCGCCGTCCTGGTGGCCGGTCGCACGGCGGACGCGGTCGGCGAGGCGGCGGGGAAGACGGCGGCGAAGCGCTCCAAGCGCACCCGCAGGCCCTCCTCCCGGTAGCCGCAGACTCGCGCCCTACAATCGACTGGGCGGTCGCGCTCCGACGCGTCGCCCGTCGCCCCCGCCGTGGAAGGAACCTCCGTGAAGAACTTCGTCCTGGTCGTCGTCGGGATCGGTCTCGGCTTCGCGCTCGCGCACCAGGTCGCCCGCACCGCCGCCGGCGCCCGCCTCTTCGAGGATCTCAACCGCACGGCGAAGGAGCTCGGCGACGCCGTCTCCGAGGGCTACCACCAGCGCGAGGCCGAGCTGAAGGCCGCCATCGGCGAGGGCTGACCCGCCCTCCCCGCCACGGCCGCCCGGCCCCCATCCGACTCCCGCGTCGACACCGACCGAACACGTAACGGACCCCATGCAGACCGCTGAAATCCGCACCCGCTGGCTCGACTTCTTCGGAGGCCGCGGCCACACCGTGGTGCCGTCCGCCTCGCTCGTCAGCGAGGACCCGAGCCTCCTCTTCACCGTCGCCGGCATGGTGCCCTTCGTGCCGTACCTGACCGGAGTCGTCCCCGCGCCGTACCCCCGCGCGACCAGCGTGCAGAAGTGCATCCGGACCAACGACATCGAGGAGGTCGGCAAGACCCCCGCCACGGCACGTTCTTCCAGATGAACGGCAACTTCTCCTTCGGCGACTACTTCAAGGAGGGGGCGATCGGCTACGCCTGGGAGCTGCTCACCGGCACGGAGGCCGACGGCGGGCTCGGGTTCGACGAGAAGGACCTCTGGGTCACCGTCTACAAGGACGACGACGAGGCCATCTCGCTCTGGAAGAAGATCGCGGGCCTGCCCGACGAGCGGATCCAGCGCCTGGACAAGGACACCAACTACTGGTCGACCGGTCAGCCCGGACCGGCCGGCCCCTGCTCCGAGATCTTCTTCGACCGCGGCCCGGCCTACGGCATCGACGGCGGCCCCGCCACCGACGACGACCGCTACGTCGAGATCTGGAACCTCGTCTTCATGCAGTACCTGCGCGGGGAGGGGACGAGCAAGGTCGACTTCGACATCCTCGGCGAGCTCCCGCGCAAGAACATCGACACCGGCATGGGGCTGGAGCGCGTCGCGTTCCTCAAGCAGGGCGTCGAGAACATGTACGAGATCGACCAGGTGCGCCCGGTGCTCGACCGCGCGTCCGAGCTGTCGGGCCGCCGCTACGGCGCCGATCACGAGGACGACGTGCGCATGCGCGTCATCGCCGACCACGTGCGCTCCTCGCTCATGCTGCTGTCGGACGGGGTCACCCCGTCGAACGAGGGTCGCGGCTACATCCTGCGCCGGCTGATGCGCCGGACGGTGCGCGCCATGCGCCTGCTCGGCGTGGACACCGCCGTCTTCCCCGAGCTCTTCGCCGCCTCGCGCGACGCCATGGCCGCCGCCTACCCCGAGGTGCAGACGGAGTACGAGCGGCTGTCGACCAGCGCGTTCGGCGAGGAGGAGGCGTTCCTGCGCACCCTGGCCGCCGGGACCGAGATCCTCGACCTCGCGGTGCTCAAGACCAAGAAGGCCGACGCCGAGACCCTCCCCGGCGACACGGCGTTCCTCCTGCACGACACGTTCGGCTTCCCGATCGACCTCACGCTCGAGATCGCCGAGGAGTCCGGGCTCAGCGTCGACCGCGAGGCCTTCGACTCGCTGATGTCGGCTCAGCGCGCCCGCGCCAAGGCCGATGCGAAGTCGAAGAAGTCGGCCCTCGCCGACCTCTCGGTCTACGCCGCGTTCCGCGCGCACGGCGAGACGCTCTTCACCGGCTACGACGTGCTCGACACCGAGTCGCGCGTCGTCGGCCTGGTCGTGGGCGGGCGCTCGGTGACCAAGGCCTCGGCCGGCGACATCGCCGAGGTGATCCTCGAGGCCACGTCGCTCTACGCGGAGTCGGGCGGCCAGGAGGCCGACGCAGGCCGCATCGTCGGCAACGGCTTCGACCTCGAGGTCCTCGACGTGCAGAAGCCCGTCAAGGGGCTCATCAGCCACACCGTCCAGGTCGCGAGCGGCGAGGTGGGCGTCGGCGACGCGGCGACGTCGGTCGTCGACCGCGACTGGAGGCGCGGGGCGACCCAGGCGCACTCCGGCACGCACCTGATCCACGCGGCTCTCCGCCAGGTGCTGGGCCCGCAGGCGCACCAGTCCGGCCTCGTACAACAAGGCCGGCTACCTCCGCCTCGACTTCTCCTGGAACCAGGCGCTGTCGCTCGACACCCGCAGCGAGATCGAGGACATCGCGAACACCGCGATCCGCGACAACCTCGAGGTCGTCACGCGCGAGCTGCCCCTCGACGAGGCGAAGGCGCTCGGCGCCATGGCGCTGTTCGGCGAGAAGTACGGCGACGTCGTCCGCGTCGTCGACATCGGCGGCCCCTGGTCGCGCGAGCTCTGCGCCGGCACCCACGTCGGGAGCTCGTCCGAGATCGGGCTCATCAGCCTGGTCAGCGAGTCGTCGGTCGGATCGACGAACCGCCGGGTGGAGTCGCTCGTCGGCCGTGAGGCGTTCCAGGACCTGGCCGCCGAGCGCGCCCTCGTCAGCACGATCTCGTCCTCGCTCAAGACGCCCCGCGAGCAGCTCCCCGAGCGCATCGCGGACCTCGTCGCGAGTCTGAAGGCGGCCGAGAAGAGGATCGTCGCGTTCGAGGCCCGCGCCCTCGCCGACCGCGTCCCCGCGATCGTCGCGAACCAGCGGCGGGTGAACGGGCTGACCGTCGTCGCCGAGAACGTCGGCACGGCCGGATCGGCGGACGAGCTGCGCTCGCTGGTCACCTCGGTGCGAGCGACTCGGCTCCGAGGCCGCCCTGGTGGCCCTGGCCGCGGACGTGTCCGGGCAAGCCTGCCGTGATCGTCGCGACCAACCAGGCCGCTCGCGACGCCGGCGCGAAGGCCGGACCCTCGCCAAGCTCGCCGCGGGAGTCCTCGGCGGCGGCGGAGGCGGCAAGCCGGATCTCGCCCAGGGTGGCGGTTCCGACGTGTCGGCGATCGGCGCCGCGCTCGAGGCCGTCGTCGCGGAAGCGGCACGCTGAGCATGGACCAGTTCGGCGTCCGGCTCGGCATCGATGTGGGACGCTCCCGCATCGGTGTCGCCCGCTGCGACGCCGACGGTCTGCTCGCGGTGCCGGTCGAGACCGTCGTCCGCGAGAAGGACGCCGGGAGCGGCGCCGACATCGCCCGCATCGCCGCGATCGCGCAGGAGCACCTCGCGGTCGCGATCGTGGTCGGGCTGCCGCTTTCGCTCTCGGGCGCCGAGACCGCGTCCACCGACGACGCGCGGGAGTTCGCCGGCCGACTGGCGCGAGCTATCCCCGCGGCGCACGTCAGACTCGTCGACGAGCGCCTGTCGACGGTGACCGCGCAGAGCGCCCTCCACCGCTCCGGACGCGACACGCGCGGTTCCCGCGCAGTGATCGACCAGGTCGCCGCCGTGGTGATCCTGCAGCACGCCATCGATTCCGAGCGCTCCTCCGGCACCCCCGCCGGGATCCCGCTCGAACCGAACGAAGGACGACCCACCCGTGACCGACGTCCCCCGAGCCGCCGCGCCGCCCGCGCCACAGAGGCCGATCAGCAGAATCAGCTCCCGACGCCTCCGCAGGAGCCCCCGCCTCGAGTGGACGGCCCGACGGAGCAGTCCGGCCACGATCCACTCGACCGGCTCTTCTCCGGGCCGGATGTGCCTGCTCCGCGCGATCGCGGCGAGGCCGTCGCCGCGGCGCATCCGGAGGCGAAGGCGTCGACCCGCCGTCGTCGCCGGCAGGCGGCCGGAGCACCGCGGAAGCGGCGCAACCACCGCGGCCTGATCGGCGGGCTGCTCGCCTTCGGCGTCTTCGCCGCCCTGGTCGCGGTCGCCGTGACCGTCTTCCTCGAGCCCGTCCGGGCGCTGTTCGCCGAGCCGGAGGCCACCGACTTCGCCGGCACGGGCACGAGCGAGGTCGTCTTCACGATCCACCAGGGCGACGGCGGCAGCGACATCGCCGAGAACCTCGTCTCGGACGGCGTGATCAAGTCGTACGCGCCGTTCTACGAGCTCCTCGTCTCGACGACGCCGGAGCCGGTGTTCCAGCCGGGCGCCTACTCGATGAAGGCCGAGATGAGCGCCAAGTCCGCTCTCGCCGCGCTGCTCGACTCCGAGTCCACGCGGCTCGCCAACACGTTCGTGATCCCCGAGGGCACCGCCCTCGCCTCGGCGCTGCCCCTCATCGCCGACGGCACGGGCGTGCCTGTCGAGGAGCTCCAGGCGGCGGCGGCCGACTGGGGCTCGTTCGGACTCCCGCCGAGGCGACGAGTCTCGAGGGCTTCCTCTTCCCGGCCACCTACGACGTCGACCCGGGCACTCCTGCCCACGACATCCTGCAGACCCTCGTGAACCGCATGTACCAGGCTTTCGACGAGGCGCAGGTGCCGGTCGAGGACCGCTACCGCGTGATCGTCTTCGCCTCGCTCGTGCAGCGGGAGGCGCGCATCGCCGACGACTTCCCGAAGGTGGCGCGGGTGTTCCAGAACCGGCTCGACCAGGGCTGGCGCCTGCAGTCGGACGCGACCGTCGCCTACGGAACCGGAGCGACCGACCGGGTGACCACGACGGACGCCGAGCGCGGCGACGTGAACAACGTCTACAACACCTACCAGCGCGACGGCCTCCCGCCCGCCCCCATCTCGAACCCGGGCGACATCGCGATCGAGTCGGTGCTGCGGCCGGCCGAGGGCACGTGGATGTACTTCGTCACCGTCAACCTCGAGACCGGCGAGACCGTGTACTCGACGACCGACGCCGAGCACAACGCCGCGGTGGCGCAGTGGCAGGCCTGGATGCGGGACCACCCGGAGTACCAGTGACCGCGTCCGGGCGCCGCCTCGCGGTCCTCGGCTCGCCGATCGCGCACTCGAAGTCGCCGGCCCTGCACGCCGCCGCCTACGGCGTGCTCGGTCTCGACTGGAGCTACACGGCCCTCGAGACGACGGAGGAGACCCTCGCGGCCGTCCTCGAGGACCCGGTCGCACGCTGGCACGGCCTCTCGCTCACCATGCCGCTCAAGCACGCCGTCCGGCCGCTGCTCGACGAGGAGGACCTCGTCGCCCGCGCCACCGGGGCCGTCAACACGGTGCTGCTGGAGCGGGACGGCTCCTCGGTCCGCCGCCGCGGCTTCAACACCGACGTGGCGGGGATCGTCCGAGCGCTGGGCGACGCGGGCGTCACCCGCGTCGACCGCGTCGAGGTGCTCGGCGGGGGGCGACGGCCGCGTCGGCGATCGCGGCCGCGGCCGAGCTCGGCGCGTCCCGCGTCACCGCGACCGTCCGCGCTCCGGCTCGGGCGGGCCGCTGCGCGCGGTCGCCGAGACACTGGGCACCGTGCTCGAGATCCGGTCGTTCGACGAGTGGTCGGCGGGGGAGCCGCATCCGCTCGTGATCTCGACGCTGCCCGGGGCGGCTGCCGAGGAGCTCGCGGTGCCCGACGACGTCATCGCCGCCTCGACCCTCTTCGACGTGGCGTACGCCCCGTGGCCGAGCCCCCTCGCGATACGCTGGCGCGCCCGGCGGTCGCCCGTGGTCTCGGGGTTCGGGATGCTGCTGCACCAGGCGCTCGTCCAGGTGCGGATCTTCGCCGGCGGGGATCCGACGCGCACGCTGCCCCGGAGGACGACGTGCTCGCCGCGATGCGCGCGGCTGTACCCGACGGCTCTGACCCCGCACCGCCGGGGCGGGGCCGCCCGGCGGTGCGGCCCCGCCCCGTGTGCGAGAATCTGTGGATGCTCCGTTGGCTCACGGCCGGGGAATCCCACGGCCCCGAACTCATCGCCGTCCTCGAAGGACTCCCCGCGGGGGTCCCCGTCTCCCTCGAGGACATCCGCACCGATCTCGCCCGGCGCAAGCTCGGCTACCGGCCGCGGCGCACGGATGAACTTCGAACAGGACGAGCTCACCGTCTCGTCCGGGATCCGCCACGGCGCCAGCATGGGCAGCCCGATCGCGCTGCGCATCGGCAACACCGAGTGGCCCCGCTGGGTCGACGTGATGTCGGCCGAGCCGCGCGACCCCGAGACCCTGCCGAAGGGCCGCGGCGCCGCACTCACCGGCCCCGGCCCGGGCACGCGGACCTCGTCGGCATGCAGAAGTACGGCTTCGCCGAGTCGCGCAACGTCCTCGAGCGGGCCTCCGCGCGCGAGACGGCGGCACGGGTGGGCCTGGGCGCCATCGCCCGGCGGTTCCTCGGCGAACTCGGCATCGAGCTCGTCAGCCACACCCTCGCCATCGGCCCGGTGCGCGTGCCGGAGGGATCCCCACTGCCCACGGCGGCCGACGTGGACTCGCTCGACGCCGATCCGCTGCGGTGCCACGACGCCGCGACCAGCGCGCTGATGGTGGCCGAGGTCGACCGGGCTCACGACGACGGCGACACGCTCGGCGGTGTCGTCGAGGTGCTCGCCTACGGTCTCCCGCCGGGACTGGGCTCCTACGTCCACTGGGACCGGCGGCTCGACTCCCAGCTAGCCGCGGCCCTCATGGGCATCCAGGCCATCAAGGGCGTCGAGGTCGGCGACGGCTTCCTCACCACGACCCGCCGCGGGTCCGAGGCGCACGACGAGCTGTTCCAGGACGCCGCGGGCATCTCGCGCTCCAGCGACCGCGCCGGGGGTACCGAGGGCGGCATGAGCACCGGCACCGTCCTGCGCGTGCGCGCGGGGATGAAGCCGATCGCGACCGTTCCCCACGCCCTGCGCACGGTGGACGTGGCGACGGGCGAGGCGGCCGGAGCCCACCACCAGCGCTCCGACGTCTGCGCCGTCCCCGCGTCGGGAGTCGTCGCGGAGGCGATGGTGGCCCTCGTCCTCGCGAACGCCGTGCTCGAGAAGTTCGGCGGCGACAGCGTCACCGAGACGCGCCGGAACCTGCGCGGCTACCTCGAGGCGATCCCGGCCGAGCTGCGGACGGCGAGCGCGAGCAACCCCGCCCTGGGCGTGTCGTGATCCGCGGATGCGCCCTCGGGCGAGAGCGCTGATGGCCGGGCACGATACCGGCGCGGCCCGCGCCCGCGTCGTCTTCATCGGCCCCATGGGGGCGGGGAAGACGACCATCGGGAAGCGGGTCGCGAAGTCCCTCGCGGCGGCCTTCGTCGACTCCGATGCCGAGTTCGTCGCGGGCCACGGCCCGATCGCCGCGTACTTCGACGCGCACGGAGAGGCCCTTCCGCCGCGAGGAGCGCCTCGTCGTCGAGAGCGCCGTCCGCCGCGACGTCGTGCTGGCCCTCGGCGGGGGAGCGGTGCTCGATCCGGACACGCAGGCCGATCTCGCCGAGGTCCCCGTGGTCCTGCTCACCACGACGGCCGAGGCCGTCGGGACCGTCTCGGCTCCGGGAGCCGACCCCTCGTCCGCGGCGGCGTCGCCGACTGGACCCGTCTGCACGAGCAGCGGCGCCCGCTCTACGAGGCGCTCGCGGACGTCACCTTCGACACCTCCCGCCGGCCCATCACCGCGATCGCTGCGGAGATCGCCGACTGGGTGCGCGCCCGACCGGCCCGAGACCCCCGAACCCACGACGCGATCGCCGCCGGCGGCGCGCGCAGCAGACCCGGCGGCCGACTCCGGCCGCCCGAGCGGAAGACTTCCATGAACGACGGCTCCACCGCCATCACCGTGCCCGGCGCCGCCGGCTACGACATCACCGTCGGCCGCGGGCTGCTCGACGGGCTCGCCGACGCCATCGGCCCGCGCGCTGCGAAGGTGCTCATCGTGCACCCGCCCACGCTCGCGGTCCTCGCCGCGGAGATCCGCGAGAGCCTGCTCGAGAGCTACGAGGTGCTGCTGGCCGAGGTCCCCGACGCCGAGGCGGCCAAGCGCGTCGAGGTCGCGGCGTTCTGCTGGCAGGTCATGGGCCAGTCCGACTTCACCCGCACCGACGTCGTCGTCGGCTTCGGCGAGGAGCGATCACCGACCTGGCCGGGTTCGTGGCCGCCACCTGGCTCCGGGGCGTCGGCCTCGTCCAGGTGCCCACGACCGTCCTCGGGATGGTCGACGCCGCCGTGGGCGGAAAGACGGGGATCAACACGGCCGAGGGGAAGAACCTCGTCGGCGCGTTCCACGCCCCGCGAGCGGTCGTCGCCGACCTCGACGTGCTCTCGAGCCTGCCGCGCAACGAGATCCTCGCCGGCTTCGGCGAGATCGTGAAGTACGGCTTCATCGCGGAACCGCAGATCCTGGACATCATCGAGTCGGACGTCGATCTGGCGACCGACCCCGGCTCGGAGGAGTTCCGCCGACTCGTCGAGCTTCTCGATCGGCATCAAGGCCCGGGTCGTCGGCGAGGACTTCACGGAGCAGGGGCTGCGCGAGATCCTGAACTACGGGCACACCCTCGGGCACGCGATCGAGCACGCCGAGCGCTACCAGTGGCGTCACGGCGCCGCCGTCTCGGTCGGGATGGTGTTCGCCGCGGAGCTGTCGCGCCTCACCGGCTCGCTCAGCGACTCGGCGGTCGACCGCCACCGCAGCGTCCTCGAGTCGCTGACCCTGCCGACGAGCTACCCGCTCGGGCGGTGGGAGACGCTCCTCGCCGCGATGCAGCGCGACAAGAAGTCCCGAGCGGGGATCCTCCGGTTCGTGGTGCTGGACGACATCGCGCGGCCCAGCATCCTCCAGGGGCCCGAGACCTCCCTGCTGTTCGCGGCGTACCGGGAGATCGGCTCCTAGGGCGGGCAGGCCTCAGGTGCGGCCCTCGAGCGCCGCCCGTCTCGCCGCGGCGTGCTCCTGCTCGGTGATCGTGTCCGCGGCCAGCAGCCCGTCGATCTCGGCGAGCCGCTCGCCGAGGGGGCGCTCGGCGCCGAACTCGCCGGTGGCGAGCTTCGAGGCGACGTCCGTCTGCAGGGTGAGCGGATCCACGCCGAGCTTCCTCGCCCGGCGCAGGTTCACCACGATCAGGACCGCGATGAGGACGACGACGGCGGCGATCACGATCGGCACCACGGCGAACGCGGCGTCCAGCGGGCCGGTGTCGATCAGGGTCGGGACGTCCTGCATGGCGGGTCTCCTCTCGCGACGTCCTCCCATCCTCTCCCGAGCGCACCTTCTGCGGGAGGAGCGGTGAGGACTCCCTCGGCCCCGCCGCGCCCATCGACTACACTCGACGGGTCAGCCGTACCGGCCGATATCGCCGCGCCCGGAGTCGGGTCCACCGGCAGCAGACTTCCACCGAAACGGATCCCCCTTCGCATGGCCTCTACCACCGACATCAAGAACGGCACCGTCCTCAACATCGACGGTCAGCTCTGGAACGTCATCGACTTCCAGCACGTCAAGCCGGGCAAGGGCGGCGCGTTCGTCCGCACCAAGATGAAGAACGTCCTGACCGGCAAGGTCGTCGACAA
The DNA here is from genome assembly GCF_979253875.1 of Rathayibacter sp. AC182. Lineage (NCBI taxonomy): Bacteria > Bacillati > Actinomycetota > Actinomycetes > Micrococcales > Microbacteriaceae > Rathayibacter > Rathayibacter sp. AC182. The sequence goes on from NZ_CEEDEK010000003.1 coordinate 245,542, forward strand.
GACGTTCAACGCCGGGGCCAAGATCGACACCGCCAACGTCGACCGTCGCGACTTCCAGTACCTCTACCGCGACGGCCAGGACTTCGTGTTCATGGACACCTCGGACTACGACCAGATCACGGTCCCCGAGGCCGTCGTCGCCGACGCCGCGAACTTCATGCTCGAGAACCAGAACGTCACTCTCGCGCTGCACGACGGCGACCCGCTCTACATCGACCTCCCCGCGTCCGTGGTGCTCGAGATCACCTACACCGAGCCGGGCCTCCAGGGCGACCGCTCGACCGGCGGCACCAAGCCCGCCACCGTCGAGACCGGCTACCAGATCCAGGTCCCGCTCTTCCTCGAGCAGGGCACGAAGGTCAAGGTCGACACCCGCACGGGCGACTACCTCGGCCGCGTCCAGCTGAGCCGGGGCGTCCGTGAGTGCACGCACGAAGGCGCGCAAGCGCGCCCTCGACATCATCTACAACGCCGATGTCCGGCAGATCCCGTTCGCGGAGTCGCTGCGGGCCGAAGCGGAGCGGGCGGTCCACGAGCCCGCGCGCGAGGCCTCCTGGCTCTACGCCCGTGAGATCGTCGACGGCGTCATCGACCACTCCGCCGAGATCGACGGGCTGATCGAGCGGCTCTCGAAGGGCTGGACGCTCGCGCGGATGCCCTCGTCGACCGCGCGATCCTGCGCATCGGCGTCTGGGAGATCCTGCACAACGACGAGGTCCCCGACGGCGTCGCGATCTCGGAGGCCGTCGAGGCCGCGACCGTCCTCTCGACGGACGACTCGGCGGGCTTCATCAACGGGCTGCTCGCCTCCGTCGCGGAGTCGCGCACGGCGGTCTGACCCCGGGCGCTCGACCCGATCGGGGGCGGGTGCCTCCGGCTCGCCGGATCCGACTCGCACGATCGGGCGGGTCCGCGGGCCGGGCGTGCTCCTGCGGGGCGGGAGTGGGCCGGCGCACCCGAGGGACGCGGCCCGCGCCCCTATACTCATCGAGACATTTCCTTTAAGGCCGTCCGGAGGGACGGGGAAGGAGGTCGGTGTGACGGCACGAATCGTGCTGAACGGCGCTGACATCACGCGCGCTCTGACGCGCATCGCCCACGAGATCCTCGAGTCCAACCGGGGAGCGGAGTCGCTGGTGATCCTCGGGATCCCGACCCGCGGCGTGGTCCTCGCCCAGCGGATCGCCGAGACCATCGCCCGGATCGAGCCGGAGGCGGCTCCCGTCTTCGCCGGCTCCCTCGACGTGACGATGTACCGCGACGACCTCTCCCGGAACCCGGTGCGCACCCCGGCGAGGACCGCCGTGCCGGCGAGCATCGACGGACGCACCGTCGTGCTGGTGGACGACGTCCTCTTCTCGGGTCGCACCATCCGCGCCGCGCTCGACGCCCTGAGCGACATCGGCCGGCCCCGGGCGGTCCGCCTCGCCGCGCTGGTCGACCGCGGCCACCGCGAGCCTCCATCCGGGCCGACTTCGTGGGCAAGAACCTGCCGAGCAGTCTCAGCGAGCGGATCAACGTCCGCCTCCTCGAGGTCGACGGCGAGGACCTGGTCGCGATCGAGTCGACGCGCCCGGCGGACGAGGCCGCCGACGGAGGGCACCGCATGAAGCACCTGCTCTCGACCCGCGACCTCGACCGCTCCTCCGCGATCGGCCTCCTCGACATCGCCGAGGACATGGCCGACGTGCAGAGCCGCGAGGTGAAGAAGCTGCCGACGCTGCGCGGGAAGACGGTCGTCAACCTCTTCTTCGAGGACTCGACCCGCACCCGCATCTCGTTCGAGGCGGCGGCCAAGCGGCTCTCGGCCGACGTGATCAACTTCAGCGCCAAGGGATCCAGCGTGTCGAAGGGCGAGAGCCTGAAGGACACGGCGCAGACACCTCGCCGCGATGGGCGCCGACGGCGTCGTGGTGCGTCACGGCGCGTCCGGAGCCCTGGCCGTGCTCGCGGCGAGCGGATGGATCGACGCGTCGATCCTGAACGCCGGCGACGGCACGCACGAGCACCCGACCCAGGCGCTGCTCGACGCCTTCACGATCCGCCGCCGGCTGCACGGCCCCACCGCCTCCGGGGCAAGGGGCTCGACGGGGTGGCCGTCACGATCGTCGGCGACATCCTGCACTCGCCGGGTCGCCCGCTCGAACGTCTGGCTGCTCACCGCGCTCGGCGCCGAGGTCACCCTGGTCGCGCCGCCCACGCTCGTCCCCGTCGACACGGTCGACTGGCCGGCGACCATCCTCGATTCGACCTCGACGAGGCGATCGACTCCGGGCTCCCCGACGTCGTGATGCTGCTGCGCATCCAGCTCGAGCGCATGTCGAGCGGCTTCTTCCCCAACGGCCGCGAGTACGCGCGCATCTGGGGTCTCGACGACGAGCGCCTGGCCCGCTTGGGCCCCGATACCATCGTCATGCACCCCGGACCCATGAACAGGGGCGTCGAGATCTCCTCGGCCGCCGCCGATTCGAGCCGCTCCACGGTGCTCGAACAGGTCACCAACGGGGTCTCGGTCCGGATGGCCGCGCTCTACCTGCTGCTGTCCGGCGAACGGGAGGTCCCACTGGATGAGCACCGAGAGCCCCCGGCGGATCCCGATCTCGGGAGCGACGCTCGCCGACGACAGCACCGCCGACGTCCTCGTCGACGGCGGAGTCGTCGTCGAGATCGGCACCGACCTCGACTCGCGCGGCGCCCGCGTGATCGACGCCGACGGCCTGCTGGCGCTGCCCGGCCTGGTCGATCTGCACACCCACCTCCGCGAGCCCGGCTTCGAGCAGAGCGAGACGGTACTCACCGGATCGCGCGCGGCCGCTGCAGGAGGCTTCACCGCCGTCTTCGCGATGGCCAACACGTCGCCGGTGCAGGACACCGCGGGCGTCGTCGAGCAGGTGCAGAGCCTGGGCGAGGACGCCGGCTACGCGACCGTGCGGCCGATCGGCGCCGTGACCGTCGGCCTGGCGGGGGAGTCCCTCGCCGAGCTCGGCGCGATGGCGCGCAGCCGCGCGGCGGTCCGGGTCTTCTCGGACGACGGGAAGTGCGTCTCGGACGCTCTGCTGATGCGCCGCGCGCTCGAGTACGTGAAGGCGTTCGACGGCGTCGTCGCTCAGCACGCCCAGGAGCCGCGGCTCACGGTCGGCGCGCAGATGAACGAGGGAGCCGTCTCGAGCGCCCTCGGCCTCGCCGGCTGGCCCGCGGTCGCCGAGGAGGCGATCATCGCGCGCGACGTCCTCCTGGCCGAGCACGTGGGCTCGCGGCTGCACGTCTGCCACGTCTCGACCGCCGGTTCGGTCGACGTGATCCGCTGGGCCAAGGCCCGCGGCATCGACGTCACCGCCGAGGTCACGCCCCACCACCTCCTGCTCACCGAGCAGCTGATCGCGGCGGACGGCGAGGGCGGCGGCGGCTACGACGCCCGGTTCAAGGTGAACCCGCCGCTGCGCCGCGACGAGGACGTGCTCGCCCTGCGCGAGGCCCTCGCCGACGGCACCATCGACATCGTCGCGACCGATCACGCCCCGCACCCGGTCGAGTCGAAGGACTGCGAGTGGGACGCCGCCGCGTTCGGCATGGTCGGCCTCGAGAGCGCCCTGTCGGTCGTGCACGCCGCCGTCGTCGACGACGGTCGGATGACCTGGGCGGACGTCGCCCGGGTGCTGTCGCAGGCGCCCGCCCGCATCGGCCGGCTCGACGGCTACGACCGCGGCATCGCGGTCGGCGCACCGGCGAACATCGCGCTCTACGACCCGGAGGTGCGCCGCAGCTTCTCGACGTCCGACCTCCGGGGGCGCAGCGCCAACTCCCCGTACCTCGGTCGGGAGCTTCCCGGTCGCGTCGTCGCGACGCTCCACGACGGCTACCCCACGGTCCTCGACGGCGAGCTCGTCGATGCCGCGGTGGTCGCAGGAGCCGCGAGGTCCGCCCGTGGATAGGACCGCGATCACGATCGTGATCGCCGCGGTCGTCGTCCTGGTCTTCGCCGGGATGATCCTCTCCTGGCGGGCGCGCCGCCGCCGCTCCGCCGACCTCGTCCCCGAGGCCGTCCCCGCCGAGTCCCTCGGCGCGGAACTCGAGTCGGTCGAGCTGCCCTACGTCGCGACGACCCGCTTCGAGCAGCCGCTCGAGCGCGTCGTGCTGCCGGGCCTGGGCTTCCGCGGGAAGGCGACGCTGCGGCTGCACGAGCGCGGAGTCGTCCTCGCGCCGGTCGGCGAGCGACCGACCGTCATCCCCGCAGCCCTGCTGCGCGGTGCGGGCGAGGGCAGCTACGCCATCGACCGCGCCGTCGAGGAGGGCGGCTTGCTCGTGCTCTCGTGGTCGCCGCGCGGTGCCGAGACGGTCGACTCCTATCTCCGCGTCGCCGAGCCGGCCCTGCGCCGGCACCTCGTCGCGGAGCTCCGCCGGCTCGCCGGCCCCGAATCCTCCCCCTCCACCCCGGGAGCCGCCGACGGCGGCTCCTCCCCGAACCAGAAGGGCTCCTAGTCCGTGCCAACGTCACGCCTCAGCACCGAACCCACCGCCGTCCTCGTCCTCGAGGACGGGCGACGATTCACGGGTCAGGCCTACGGCGCGCGCGGGCGCACCCTCGGCGAGATCGTCTTCGCGACCGGCATGACCGGCTACCAGGAGACGCTGACCGACCCGTCCTACGCCGGCCAGATCGTGGTGCAGACCGCACCGCACATCGGCAACACGGGCACGAACGACGAGGACAAGGAGTCGCGCCGCATCTGGGTCGCCGGCTACGTCGTCCGCGACCCCTCCCGCGTCGTGTCGAACTTCCGCGCTCAGCGCTCGCTCGACGACGACCTCGAGGCCGACGGCATCGTCGGCATCTCGGGGATCGACACCCGGGCGATCACGCGCCACATCCGCTCCGCCGGCTCGATGCGGGCCGGCGTCTTCTCGGGCGAGGACCTCGCCCTGGGAGGAGGAGCAGCTCGCGCTGGTCCTCGGCGGCGCGCAGATGGAGGGGATGAACCTCTCCTCCGCCGTCTCGACGACCGAGCAGTACACGGTGCCCGCCCAGGGCGAGCGCGTGGGCTCCGTCGCCGTCATCGACCTCGGCGTGAAGACCTCGACCGTGCACTACCTGTCCGAGCGCGGCTTCGACGTGCACGTGCTGCCCGAGTCGGTCACCGCCGACGAGGTCCTGGCGCTGGACCCGTCCGCCCTGTTCTTCTCGAACGGACCGGGAGACCCGGAGGCCTCCGACCGCCACGTCGACCTGCTGCGCACGACGCTGCGCGCCGATCTGCCCTTCTTCGGCATCTGCTTCGGCAACCAGCTCCTGGGCCGCGCGCTCGGCTTCGGCACCTACAAGCTGCCCTTCGGCCACCGCGGCATCAACCAGCCGGTGCTCGACAAGCTCACCGGCCGCGTCGAGATCACCGCGCAGAACCACGGATTCGCGGTGGACGCGCCCATCGACGGCGAGCTCGACTCGCCCGAGGGCTTCGGCCGCGTCGAGGTCAGCCACTACAGCCTCAACGACTCGGTCGTGGAAGGCCTGCGCTGCCTCGACATCCCCGCCTTCTCGGTGCAGTACCACCCCGAGGCGGCCGCCGGACCGCACGACTCGAACTACCTGTTCGACCGCTTCCGCGCCATGGTCGTGCAGCGCACGGCCGAGCAGGGCGACGCCGAGCCCGCGAACGACATCCTTTCGACCAGCACCACCGGAGAGCAGAAGTAATGCCGCGCAGGGAAGACATCAACAGCGTCCTCGTCATCGGCTCCGGCCCGATCGTCATCGGCCAGGCGGTCGAGTTCGACTACTCGGGCACCCAGGCCTGCCGTGTGCTGCGCGCCGAGGGGGTGCGCGTGATCCTCGTCAACTCCAACCCGGCGACGATCATGACCGACCCCGACTTCGCCGACGCCACCTACGTCGAGCCGATCACCCCGCAGGCGATCGAGGCGATCATCGCCAAGGAGAAGCCGGACGCGATCCTGCCCACCCTGGGCGGCCAGACCGCTCTGAACGCGGCCATCCAGCTGCACGACCTCGGGATCCTCGAGAAGTACGACGTCGAGCTCATCGGCGCGAGCTTCGAGGCGATCAACCGCGGCGAGGACCGCCAGATCTTCAAGCAGCTCGTGCTGGACGCGGGCGCCGACGTCGCGAAGTCCTACATCGCGCACACCGTCGAGGAGGCGATCGAGTACGCCGAGGACCTCGGCTACCCGCTCGTCATCCGCCCGTCCTTCACCATGGGCGGCCTCGGCTCCGGCTTCGCGTACACCCGCGAGGAGCTCGTGCGCATGGTCGGCGACGGACTGCACCAGAGCCCCACCACCGAGGTGCTCCTCGAGGAGTCGATCCTCGGCTGGAAGGAGTACGAGCTCGAGCTCATGCGCGATACGGCCGACAACACGGTCGTCGTCTGCTCGATCGAGAACGTGGACCCGGTGGGCGTGCACACGGGCGACTCCATCACGGTGGCCCCCGCGCTGACCCTCACCGACCGCGAATACCAGAAGCTGCGCGACATCGGCATCCGGATCATCCGCGACGTGGGTGTGGACACCGGAGGCTGCAACATCCAGTTCGCGGTCGACCCCGCCGACGGCCGCATCATCGTCATCGAGATGAACCCGCGCGTCTCGCGCTCGTCGGCCCTCGCCTCGAAGGCGACCGGCTTCCCGATCGCCAAGATCGCTGCGAAGCTCGCCATCGGCTACCGTCTCGACGAGATCCCCAACGACATCACGAAGGTCACCCCGGCGAGCTTCGAGCCGACGCTCGACTACGTCGTGGTCAAGGTCCCGCGCTTCGCGTTCGAGAAGTTCCCGGCCGCCGACAAGACGCTGACCACCACCATGAAGTCGGTGGGCGAGGCGATGGCGATCGGCCGCAACTACGCCCAGGCCCTGCAGAAGGCGCTCCGCTCGCTCGAGAAGCGCGGCTCCTCCTTCCACTGGGGCGAGCAGAAGCACTCGGTCGACGAGCTCCTCGAGATCGCGAAGACGCCGACCGACGGCCGCATCGTCACCGTCCAGCAGGCGCTGCGCCTCGGCGCGAGCGTCGAGCAGGCCTTCGAGTCGACGAAGATCGACCCCTGGTTCCTCGACCAGATCGTCCTCATCAACGAGATCGCCGACCTCGTGCGCGAGCACCCGGCGTTGGACGCGGGTCTGCTGCGCCTCGCGAAGGACCACGGATTCTCGGACATCCAGATCGCGGAGCTCCGCGGCCTGGAGGAGGCGGAGGTCCGTGCGACGCGCTACGAGCTGGCCGTCCGCCCCGTCTTCAAGACGGTCGACACTTGCGCGGGGAGTTCCCGGCGCTCACGCCGTACCACTACTCCTCGTACGACGAGGAGACCGAGGTCGTGGCAGCCGACCGCCGCAAGGTCGTCATCCTCGGCTCCGGCCCGAACCGCATCGGCCAGGGCGTCGAGTTCGACTACTCCTGCGTGCACGCCTCGTTCGCCCTCTCGGCGGCCGGCTACGAGACGATCATGATCAACTGCAACCCCGAGACGGTCTCGACCGACTACGACACGTCGGACCGGCTCTACTTCGAGCCGCTGACCCTCGAGGACGTCCTCGAGGTCATCCACGCGGAGTCGCAGTCCGGCGAGCTCGTCGGCGTCGTCGTGCAGCTCGGCGGGCAGACCGCTCTGGGCCTGGCGAAGGGGCTGGAGGAGGCGGGCGTCCCGATCCTCGGCACGACCCCCGCCGCGATCGACCTGGCGGAGGAGCGCGAGCGTTCTCCCGCATCCTCGACGAGGCGGGCCTGCTCGCTCCTCGCAACGGCACCGCGATCGACCTCGAGGGCGCCCTCGGCGTCGCGACCGGGATCGGCTTCCCGGTGCTGGTCCGGCCGTCCTTCGTGCTCGGCGGTCGCGGCATGGAGATCGTCTACGGCGCCGCGCAGCTCGAGGACTACTTCGAGCGGATGGCCGACCAGGGCATCATCGACGCGACGCACCCGCTGCTGGTGGACCGGTTCCTCGACGACGCGATCGAGATCGACGTCGACGCGCTGTACGACGGCGAGCAGCTCTACATCGGCGGAGTCATGGAGCACATCGAGGAGGCCGGGATCCACTCCGGCGACTCGGCGTGCACCCTCCCGCCCGTGACCCTCGGCCGTCGGCAGATCGACGAGGTGCGCGACGCGACCCTCGCCATCGCCCGGGGCGTCGGGGTCCGCGGGCTCCTCAACGTGCAGTTCGCGATCGGGCAGGGCGTGCTCTACGTCCTCGAGGCCAACCCCGCGCCTCCCGGACCGTGCCCTTCGTCTCGAAGGCGCTCGGCATCCCGCTCGCGAAGGCGGCGTCGCGGCTGATGGTGGGCGAGACGATCGCCGAGCTCAAGGCCGAGGGCCTGCTGCCCGAGCGCGACGGCTCCGACGTGCCGATGGACTCGCCGATCGCGGTCAAGGAGGCGGTGCTGCCCTTCAAGCGCTTCCGCACCAAGGAGGGCCAGATCGTCGACTCCCTCCTCGGCCCCGAGATGCGCTCGACCGGAGAGGTCATGGGCATCGACCGCGACTTCCCGAGGGCCTTCAAGAAGAGCCAGGACGCGGCCTACGGCGGGATGCCCTCGAGCGGGACCGTCTTCATCTCGGTCGCCGACCGAGACAAGCGCGCCATCGTGCTCCCGGCGCTGCGCCTGCGCCAGCTCGGTTTCGAGATCCTCGCGACCGAGGGGACCGCCGAGGTGCTGAACCGCAACGGCATCCGGACGCGGGTCGTGCGCAAGTACAGCGAGGAGGCCGTCGGCGACTCGCCGTCGATCGTCGAGCTGGTCAGCCGCGATGAGGTCGACGTCGTGATCAACACGCCCAGCGGAGGAGCCTCCCGCGCCGACGGCTACGAGATCCGCGCCGCAGCGGTTGCCGCCGACAAGCCGCTGTTCACCACCATCGCGCAGCTCGCGGCCGCCGTCGCCTCGCTCGACGTGGCGGGCGAGCCCTTCGAGGTCACGAGCCTGCAGGACTACGCGCTGCGTCGGGCGGAGCGCCTGGCGTGACCGAGTCCTTCGGAGCGCGTCTCGAGCGCGCCTTCGACGCGCACGGGCAGCTCTGCGTCGGGATCGACCCCCACGTGTTCCTCCTGGACGCGTGGGGGCTCGACGACGACGCGGCCGGCCTGGAGTCGTTCGGCCGCCGGGTCGTCGAGGCCGCGGCCGGACGCGTGGGCGTGGTCAAGCCGCAGGTCGCGTTCTTCGAGCGCCACGGCTCGGCGGGCTACCTCGCGCTCGAGCGCGTCCTCGCCGACGCGCGCGCAGCCGGGCTCCTGGTGATCGCCGACGTCAAGCGCGGCGACATCGGCACGAGCGTCACCGCCTACGCCGAGGCGTGGCTGCGCCCGGGCTCGCCCCTCGAGGCCGACGCGATGACCGCCTCCGCCTATCAGGGGCTCGGCTCCCTCGACGGCATGCTCGAGCTCGCGGAGGAGGCGGGGAAGGGCGTCTTCGTCCTCGCCGCCACCTCCAATCCGGAGGCGGGCGCCGTTCAGCGGGCCCTCGTGCAGGACGGCGAGCACGCCGGGTCGCCGCTGGCCAGCGCCGTGCTGGCGGACGTGGCATCCTGGAACGCGGGACACGCGCGCTCGCCGATCGGCTCGGTCGGCGTCGTGCTCGGAGCCACGGTCGCGCTCGGCGACTACGGTATCCGGACCGACGACGCGCTCACCCCCGGGCTCCCCGTGCTGGCACCGGGCTTCGGTCACCAGGGCGCGTCTCTCGCGGACGCGCCAAGGCTGTTCGGGGCCCTCGCGGCCACGACGCTCGTGAGCGAGTCGCGCAGTGTCCTCGGCGCCGGTCCCGAGGGGATCGCCGCCGAGATCGACCGCCGCGCCCGAGACATCCAGGAGACCCTTGTCCGCTGAAGCCGTGAGCCCCGCCGAGACCGGACCGGTCACGACCGGCAGCCGCCGTCCGTCGCCCCCCGAGGTCGACCGTCTCGCCGCGTCCGCCGCCGCGATCGCCGCCCGGCGCGCCCGTGCGGTCGTGAAGAAGCACGTCGCCTCGGGCGAGCGCCCGGCCACCGCCGTGCTCGCCGCGGCGCAGACCGACCCCACCGGAGTGGAGGGACGGATGCGCGTGAGCGAGTTGCTGCGCGCGGTCCCGGCTCTCGGGGTCGTGAAGACGCCGCGGGTGATGGAGCAGCTGCAGATCGCTCCGTCCAAGCGCCTCGGCGGTCTCGGCCGCCGCCAGGTGGAGGGACTGAACTCCTTCCTCGAGCAGCGGGAGGCGCGCCAGCGCCGCGGTGAGCGGACGCGCCTCGTCGTCCTCGCCGGGCCCACCGCCGTCGGCAAGGGCACCGTCTCCACCTACATCCGCGAGAACTACCCCGAGGTGCTGCTCTCGGTGTCGGCGACGACCCGGGCCCCGCGTCCCGGCGAGGTCGACGGCGTCAGCTACTACTTCGTCGACGACGCCGAGTTCGACCGCATGGTCGAGGCGGGGGAGTTCCTCGAGTACGCCACCGTGCACAACGCCTACCGCTACGGCACTCCGCGCGGCCCGATCGACGCCGCGCTCGCCCAGGGCCGGCAGGTCATGCTCGAGATCGACATCCAAGGGGCCCGGCAGGTCCGCGAGCGGATGCCGGACGCGCGACTGGTCTTCCTCCTGCCGCCCAGCTGGGACGAGCTCGTGCGCCGCCTGGTCGGCCGGGGGACCGAGAGCCCCGAGGAGCAGCAGCGCCGGCTGGCCACCGCACGGGTCGAGCTGGCCGCGCAGGACGAGTTCGATTTCGCGGTCGTGAACAGCACAGTGCCCGAAGCGGCCCGCGAGGTCGTAGAATTGATGTCGCCTCGTTCCGACGGCGCGCCCGCCGACCCGGGCCGCTGACGTCCGGGCCACCGACCACCTCCGGGCCGACGCCCCGACCGCCGACAGGGCCCAGCCCCGAGGCGCCGCCGCGTCGCGCGCCTCCGGAGCCGCAGATCGGCGCTCACGCGCCCCGCAGTGCTGACAAGCCAACAAGCTGACAAGCCAACAAGGAGACACCATGGCCAACAACCTCGGCATCATCGACCCGCCCATCGACGAGCTCCTCTCGAAGGTCGACTCGAAGTACGCGCTGGTGATCTTCGCCTCCAAGCGCGCGCGCCAGATCAACGACTACTACGCCGACCTCCACGAGGGCAGCCTGTTCGACAACGTCGGCCCGCTGGTCGACTCGACCATCGACGACAAGCCGCTCTCGGTCGCTCTCCACGAGATCAACGAGGACAAGCTCGTCGCCCAGCCCCTCGCCGAGTAGCACGGTCCTCCCCGGGTGCGCTCCTCGCGGAAGACCGCTCGGCGACTGAACGTCGTCGTCGGGATCACCGGCGGCATCGCCGCCTACAAGGCGGTCGGTGTGGTGCGAGCCCTGGTCCTCGAGGGCCACGACGTCCACGTCGTGGCCACCGAGGCCGCCCTCCGGTTCGTCGGCAAGCCGACGCTCGAGGCGATCTCGAGGAACGCCGTGCACACGGAGCTCTACGAGGGCGTCGCCGAGGTGCGGCACGTGGCGATCGGCCAGGCGGCCGACCTGATCGTGATCGCTCCCGCCACGGCGCACACCCTCGCGAAGCTCGCGACCGGCCTCGCCGACGACCTGCTCGGCAACACGGTGCTCGCGAGCACTGCGCCGCTCGTCGTCGCTCCCGCGATGCACACCGAGATGTGGGCGAACCCCGCCACCGTCGCGAACGTCGAGACGCTCCGCTCGCGCGGCGTGCACCTCGTCGGACCGGCCGTCGGGCAGCTGACGGGTACCGACTCCGGTGCCGGACGCATGGAGGAACCGGCGACGATCGTCGCCGAGGCCCTCGCCGTCCACCGCCGCGCGAGCGGTGCGAAGCGCGACCTGGAGGGCCTGCGGGTCCTCGTCACCGCGGGCGGCACCCGCGAGCCGCTCGACCCGGTCCGCTTCGTCGGGAACCGCTCGAGCGGCCGGCAGGGCGTCGCCCTCGCCCTCGCGGCGGCGGCCAGAGGAGCCAGCGTGACCCTCCTGGCGGCGAACCTCGACATCGAGACGCCGCGCGGAGTGACGGTCGTCCCCGTCGGCACCGCCCTCGAACTCCGCGAGGCGGCGCTCTCCGCCTCGGCCGACGCGGACATCGTCGTCATGGCCGCGGCTGTGGCCGACTACCGCCCCGCCGACGTCTCGGAGTCGAAGATCAAGAAGGAGCAGCAGGGCGACCGCCTGGTCCTCGAGCTCGTGAAGAACCCCGACATCCTCGCCGAGATCGCGGCCGCCCGGGCGGGGAACCAGCTCGTCGTCGGGTTCGCCGCCGAGACCGAGCCCGACCGCGAGGCGATGCTCGCCCTGGGCCGCGCGAAGATCGCGCGCAAGGGCTGCGACCTGCTCGTCCTCAACAGGGTCGGCTGGACCGAGGGTTTCCAGAGCGACAGCAACTCCGTCGTGGTCCTCGATCGGGCCGGGGATATAGTGATCGAGGCTTCCGGCACCAAGGCGTCGGTGGCCGACCGCGTCCTCGACGTGGTCGCGCGCTAGCCGACGGCGGCTGCTCTCAGGCGGGTCCCGCGCGTGCGCGGACCAGATCCGAGCGCGGCCCCTCCGCCGGTCGGGCGCGGAACACCCCGAGCCCGACGATCCGTGTCCGCACGACGCCGCGCCCCGCTGCCGTCGTCGGTGGTCCTCGCTCCTCGTGGGCCGACCGCGCTCGACGCCCCGGCCGAACAGTCCCCGGAACGAAATGAGACCCTCCGCATGACCTCCTCCGGACCCCTCCGTCTGTTCACGTCCGAGTCCGTGACCGAGGGGCACCCCGACAAGATCTGCGACCAGATCTCGGACCGCATCCTCGACGCCCTGCTCCGCGAGGACCCGAAGAGCCGCGTCGCCGTCGAGACCCTCGTCACCACCGGCCTCGTGCACGTCGCCGGCGAGGTCTCGACCTCCGGCTACGTCGAGATCCCCAAGATCGTCCGCGACACGATCGTCGAGATCGGCTACGACTCCTCCGAGAAGGGCTTCGACGGCCGCTCCTGCGGCGTCTCGGTCTCGATCGGCCAGCAGTCGCCCGAGATCGCCGCCGGCGTCGACACCGCCCTCGAGGTCCGCACCGACTCGTCCGACGACGACGCCTTCGACCGCCAGGGAGCGGGCGACCAGGGGCTCATGTTCGGCTTCGCCACCGATGAGACCCCCGAGTACATGCCGCTGCCGAGCTGGCTCTCGCACCGTCTCGCCGAGCGCCTCGCCGCCGTCCGCAAGTCGGGCGAGCTCGAGTACCTCCGTCCCGACGGCAAGACCCAGGTCACCATCGGCTACGACGGCACGACGCCCCGCTCCATCGACACGGTGGTCCTCTCGACGCAGCACGCCGAGCACGTGAGCACCGAGACGATCCACGCCGACATCGAGGCGCACGTGATCCGACCCGTCCTCGAGACCGTCGACCTCGACTCCTCCGCGGTGCGGCTGCTGATCAACCCCACCGGGCGCTTCGAGATCGGCGGCCCGCAGGGCGACGCCGGGCTCACCGGCCGCAAGATCATCGTCGACACGTACGGCGGCGCCTCGCGGCACGGCGGCGGCGCCTTCTCGGGCAAGGACCCGTCGAAGGTCGACCGCTCGGCCGCCTACGCGATGCGCTGGGTCGCCAAGAACGCCGTCGCGGCCGGGCTCGCCCGCCGCCTCGAGGTGCAGGTCGCCTACGCGATCGGCAAGGCCGCTCCCGTCGGCCTCTACGTCGAGTCCTTCGGCACCGGCACCGTTCCCGACGAGCAGATCACCGAGGCGATCCGGTCCGTCTTCGACCTGCGCCCCGCTGCGATCATCCACGCGCTCGACCTGCTGCGCCCCATCTACTCGCAGACCTCGGTCTACGGGCACTTCGGCCGCGAGCTCCCCGACTTCACCTGGGAGCGCCTGGACCGCGTCGACGACCTCCGCTCCGCCGCGGGCCTCTCGTAGCGGGCCCGGCGCAGGCGGTGGAGAGCCCCTCCGGCGCGTCGGCCGTCGTCGCGCGCGTCCTCCTGGACTCGCCGCTGCCCCAGCTCGACCGGCTCCTGGACTACACGGTCCCGCCGCCGCTGCAGGCGCAGGTGCGCCCGGGTGTCCGCGTGCGCGTCCCGTTGCGCACCGGCGGCCGCATCGCCGACGCCTTCGTGGTCGAGGTCGGCGAGGGATCCGAGCACGCGGGCGCGCTCAGCGAGCTCGAGGAGCTCGTCTCGCCGGTGGTGGTCCTCACCCCCGAGGTGTGGGCGCTGGCCCGCCGCGTCGCCGATCGTGCGGCCGGGGGAGCGAGCGACGTCCTGCGCCTCGCGGTGCCGCGCCGGCACGTGCGGGTCGAGAAGGCGCACCTCGCGGCGGAGCGGGCGGTCGTCCCGGTCCCGGTGGCGTCCGCACCGGTCGCCGGCTACGCCGACGGCGCCTTCGACGCGCTGCCCCTCGGCGGGCGGCTCGCCGTCGGAGCCGTGCCCGCCCCCGTCCAGCTCTCCACCGGGACCTGGATCGGCGGCTGGGCGCTGACCCTCGCCGAGCTCGCGCGCAACGCGGTCGTCGCGGGCGGCGACGCGATCCTCGCCGTGCCGGACTACCGGGACCAGGAGCAGCTCGAGCTCGCCCTGGCCGACCTGCTGCCGGCGGAGCTGGTGGTGCGCCTCGACGCGCGGCAGAAGGGCGCCGAGCGGTACGCCGCGTTCCTGCGCTGCCTCGGTCCCGGACCGCGCGTGATCGTGGGCAACCGCTCGGTCCTGTACGCACCCTCGACGTCGCCCGGGCTGATCGCCCTCTGGGACGACGGGGATCCGCTCTTCGCCGAGCCCCTCGCCCCCTACGCCCATGCCCGCGACGTCGCCCTCGTCCGCCAGGAGCAGAGCGGAGCCGGCCTCGTCCTGCTCGGCCACACCCGCACCGTGGAGGTCGAGCGCCTCGTCGAGATCGGCTTCGCCGCCGAGGTCGAGCCGCGTCCCGCGCGCCGCCCCCACGTCGTTCCCACCGCGCAGCAGTCCGCAGTCGACGAGCACGACGCCGCCGCCCGCATCCCGTCCTCCGCCTGGCGGCAGGCGCGCATCGGCCTCGACTCCGGTCCCGTGCTGGTGCAGGTCGCGCGCCCCGGGTACGCGCCCGTCGTCGCCTGCGCCCGCTGCCGCACGGTCGCGCGCTGCAACCGCTGCCAGGGACCGCTGGCCGTGCACTCGGCGGGTGCGCGGCCCAGCTGCGGCTGGTGCGGGCTGATCGCGGCGGAGTGGAGCTGCTCCGTCTGCGAGGCCACCTCGCTCCGTCTCGTGACCCTCGGCGCCGGCCGCACCGCGGAGGAGCTCGGGCGCGCCTTCCCGGGTGCCAAGGTCGTCGTCGCCGACGGTCAGCGGCCGGTGCTCACCCTGACCGACGAGCCGGCGCTCGTCGTCGCGACCCGGGGCGCCGAACCGCGGGCCGACGGCGGCTACCACGCCGTCCTCCTCCTCGACGGCGAGCGGATGCTGGCGCGCGAGAGCCTGCGGGTGGCCGACGACGCCCTGCGCACGTGGTCGAACGCGGCCGCGCTGGCCAGGCCGGGGCCCCGGTGCTGCTCGTCGGTGTCGGCGGGCGGATCGCCACCGCCCTGGCCACCTGGCGGCAGGCCGAGTACCTCCGCGCCGAGCTGCTCGAGCGCCGGGCCCTGCGCTTCCCGCCCGCGGTGCGCCTGGCCACCGTGAGCGGCGACGCGCACGCGGTCGAGGAGGCGCTCGAGGCGCTGGACGAGAGCGACCGGCACGAGGTCCTCGGACCGGTCGGGCTCGAGGACGGCTCCGTCCGGGCCATCGTGCGCTTCGACTACGCTCGCGGTGCGGAGGTGGCCGCCCGGCTCCGGTCCGCCGTCGTCCGCAACGCCACCCGCCGCCGTCGGCCGCCGACCACTCCGGGCCGCTTCCGACCGGCCCCGAAGCTGCGGGTCCGCCTCGACGATCCCGACATCCTCTAGATCCGCCCGCACCACCGCCACTCAGGAGCCCACCCCGTGCGCCTCGTCTTCGCCGGCACGCCGGCCCCGCCGTCCCGACCCTGCGGGCGCTCGCCGCCTCCGACCACGAGGTGGTCGCCGTCGTCACCCGCGAGGACGCCCCCGTGGGCCGCAAGCGCGTGCTCACGTCCTCTCCCGTCGCCGTCGTTGCGGAGGAGCTCGGACTGCCCGTCCTCAAGGCGAACCGCCTCGACGAGGTCGTCACCGACCGGATCGAGGCCCTCTCGCCCGATCTCGGCGTCATCGTCGCGTACGGCGGACTCGTGCGCGCGCGACTGCTCGCGGTGCCGGCGCACGGCTGGATCAACCTGCACTTCTCCCTCCTCCCGCGCTGGCGGGGAGCGGCTCCCGTGCAGCGCGCCCTGATGGCGGGGGAGGAGACGATCGGCGCGAGCGTGTTCCAGCTGGTGGCCGAGCTCGACGCCGGGGACGTGTTCGCCGAGCTGGCCGAGGAGGTGCGCGGCCGGACGGCGGGGGAGCTGCTGGAGGTCCTCGCGGCGTCGGGTGCCGCTCTCACGACCGAGGTCGTCGACGCGATCGCCGCGGGGACCGCCGTGTCCGTGCCGCAGTCCGGCGAGGTGACGCTCGCCCCCAAGCTCGACGTGTCCGACGGGCGCCTGGACTGGAGCGCGTCGAGCGGACGCGTCCTCGCACTGATCCGCGGGACGACGCCGGAGCCGGGCGCCTCCACCGCCCTCGGCGACGCCCGGCTGAAGGTGCTGGCGGCTCGCGCGGTCGAGGAGGCGCCGGCGCTCGAGCCGGGCGCGGTCCTCGTGGAGCAGGGCCGCGCGCTCGTGGGCACCGGCGACGGAGCCGTCGAGCTCGTCACCGTGCAGCCGGCGGGCAAGAAGCCGATGGCCGCCGCCGACTGGGCCAGGGGCCTGCGCGAGAGCACGGTGCTGCGATGAGCGCCCGTCGCGAGGTCGCCCCCGCCCGCCGGGTCGCGTACGACGTCCTGCGCGCCGTCAGCGGGTCGGACGCCTACGCCAACCTCGTCCTCCCCGGCCGGATCCGCGCCGCAAGACTCCCGCCGGCCGACGCCGGACTCGCGACCGAGCTCTGCTACGGGACGCTGCGCATGTCCGGCTACTACGACCGCGTGATCGTGCTCGCGGCCGGGCGGGCGATCGAGTCGATCGACGAGCCCGTCCTCGACGCCCTCCGCCTCGGCGTGCACCAGCTCCTCGGCACCCGCGTCGCTCCGCACGCGGCGGTGAACGAGAGCGTCGCCCTCGTAGCCGCCGATGCGTCCCGGGGGGCGGTCTCCTTCGCCAACGCCGTGCTCCGGAGCGTCTCGCGGGGCTCGGCCGAGGAGTGGCGCGAGCGCGTCTCAGCCGCGGCGGTCTCGGCCGATGACCGCATCGCGGCCCTCAGCTCCCACCCGCTCTGGATCGTCAAGGCGCTGCGCCGCGCTCTGGCGGCGGAGGGCCGCGCCGACGAGCTGGACGCTCTTCTCGCGGCCGACAACGCGGCTCCGCGGGTGAACCTCGTCGCGCTCCCCGGTCTCGCCGACGCCGCGGACGTGCCCGATGCCGCCGCCGACCGCTGGTCCCCGGTCGGCCTCGTGAGCACGGGAGGCGACCCCGAGGCCGTCGACGCCGTGCGCGAGGGGCGCGTGCGGGTGCAGGACGAGGGCTCGCAGCTCGCGGCGCTGGCGCTGTCGCGAGCACTCCCGGTCCGCGAGGGGGAGCGCTGGCTCGACCTCTGCGCCGGCCCCGGCGGCAAGGCGGCCCTCCTCGCGGCCGAGGCGCGCCTGGGCGGCGCGTCGCTCCTCGCGAACGAGGTCGTGCCCGGCCGCGCGGGTCTCGTCCGCCAGGCCCTCGCCGCAGTGGACCCGGACGTCCAGGTGCGCACGGGCGACGGCCGTGATCTCGGCGTCGAGCAGCCCGGTGCCTTCGATCGGATCCTCCTCGACGCCCCCTGCACCGGGCTGGGAGCCCTGCGCCGACGACCGGAGGCGCGCTGGCGCAAGACAGCGGCCGACGTGGAGCCGCTCGCGTCCCTTCAGGGCGAGCTGCTCGACTCGGCGCTCCAGGCGCTCGCCCCGGGCGGCGTTCTCGCCTACGTCACGTGCTCGCCGCACCTCGGCGAGACGCGACGGGTCCTCGCTCTGGCCCAGGAGCGCTACGGGGACGGCCTCGAGCTGATGGACACCCCGGAGGTCCTCCGGCGCGTGACGCTCGACGAGCTCGATCTGCCGGAGGGGGCGCGCCACGTGCAGCTCTGGCCGCACCGCCACGGCACCGACGCCATGTTCATCCAGCTGCTGCGGCGCGCGGATCCGGCCGGGGCGATCTCCTAGGCTGGTCGGCATGCCCGCACGGATCAACCCCAGCATCCTCTCCGCCGACTTCGTCAACTTCGAGGCCGAGCTGCAGCGGATCGCGTCGGCCGATCTCGTGCACGTCGACGTGATGGACAACCACTTCGTCCCGAACCTCACGTTCGGGCTGCCCATGGTGCAGCGCCTCCAGGAGGTCACGCCGCGCCCGCTCGACGTGCACCTGATGATCGAGGACCCGGACCGCTGGGCGCCCGGGTACGCCGAGACGGGCGCCTACTCCGTCACCTTCCACGCCGAGGCGGTGCGCGACGCCGTGGCCCTGGCGCGCCGGCTCCGCGACATCGGCTCGCGCGCGGGGATCGCCCTCAAGCCCGGGACGGCCGTCGAGGAGTACCTCGAGCTGCTGCCCGAGTTCGACCAGGTGCTCGTGATGACGGTCGAGCCCGGCTTCGGCGGCCAGTCCTTCATGGAGGAGACGATGCCCAAGCTGCACGCGCTCCGCCACGCCGTCCGCGACTCCGGGCTCGACGTCTGGCTCCAGGTCGACGGAGGGATCGCCCCCGGCACCATCGAGATCGCCGCCGAGGCGGGCGCCGACACGTTCGTCGCCGGTTCGGCCGTCTTCGGCGCCGACGACCCCGAGAAGGCGATCGCCGCCCTCCGCGACACCGCGTCCTCGATCCTGCACCGCCACTGATCCTGCCCCGGGCGCCGCGCGTATAGACTTCCCCGGTGAAAACTTTCGACGACCTCTTCGCTGAGCTGGGCGAGAAGGCCGCCGCGCGCCCCGAGGGGTCGGGCACGGTCCGCGAGCTCGACGCCGGTGTGCACTTCATCGGCAAGAAGATCGTCGAGGAGGCCGCCGAGGTCTGGATGGCCGCCGAGTACGAGGGCGACGAGCGCACCGCCGAGGAGATCTCGCAGCTGCTGTACCACCTCCAGGTGCTGATGCTGGCGAAGGGCCTGACGACGGCCGACGTCTACCGACATCTGTGAGCCTCCCTCCGATCGCCGGAGTGCGCCGACGCTCCGTCGCCGCGCGCTCCCACGCACATCGAGGCGCGTCCGCGACCGCCGTGTCGACGACGAGACCGCCGCTCACCGAATCACCCTCGAGCTCCAGAGGACGTCCTGCCGTGACCACCACCCCGCCCGCGCTCCTGCGCGTCGCCGTTCCCAACAAGGGTTCGCTCTCCGAGACCGCCGGCCAGATGCTGGCCGAGGCCGGCTACACCGGCCGCCGCGACCCCAAGGAGCTGCACGTCGTCGACGAGCGCAACGGCGTCGAGTTCTTCTACCTCCGGCCGCGCGACATCGCGACCTACGTCGGCTCGGGCGCCCTCGACGTCGGAGTGACGGGCCGCGACCTGCTCATCGACTCGGGCTCCGAGGCCCGTGAGATCGCGAGCCTGGGCTTCGCGAACTCGACCTTCCGCTTCGCCGGCCCCGCGGGCCGCTACACGGACCTCTCCGAGATCGACGGCCTGCGCGTCGCCACGAGCTACCCCGGCCTCGTCGGGTCCTTCCTCCGCGAGCACGGAGTCGAGGTGTCGCTCATCCGCCTGGACGGAGCGGTCGAGTCCGCGATCCAGCTCGGAGTGGCCGACGTGATCGCCGACGTCGTCGAGACCGGCACCACGCTCCGCAAGGCCGGACTCGAGATCTTCGGCCCGGTCATCCTCGACTCCACCGCCGTGCTCGTCTCGGCCGCGGGGGAGCCCGAGGGCATCCCCGTCCTGCTGCGCCGCCTCCAGGGCGTGCTGGTCGCCCGCGAGTACGTGCTGCTCGACTACGACTGCCCGTCGCCCTCCTCGAGGCCGCGACGGACATCGCACCGGGCTTCGAGTCGCCGACCGTCTCGCCGCTGCACGACGCCGACTGGGTCGCCGTCCGCGTGATGGTACCGCGCGCCGACATGAACCAGGTGATGGACCGCCTGTACGACCTGGGCGCCCGCGCCATCCTGGTCACGTCGATCCACGCCGCGCGCCTCTGGGACGGCAGCGATGAGCCTCGCCGTCCGCGTCATCCCGTGCCTCGACGTCGCCGCCGGGCGCGTCGTCAAGGGCGTCAACTTCCAGAACCTCCGCGATGCCGGCGACCCGGTCGAGCTCGCCCGGCTCTACTTCGAGCAGGGCGCCGACGAGCTGACCTTCCTCGATGTGACCGCGACGGTCGACGACCGCTCCACCACCTACGACGTGGTCCGCGCGACGGCCGAGCAGGTCTTCATCCCGCTGACGGTCGGCGGCGGCGTGCGCGGCGTCGACGACGTGTCGCGCCTGCTCGCGCACGGCGCCGACAAGGTGGGCGTCAACTCCGCCGCCCTCGCCCGCCCGGCGCTCGTCGGCGAGATCGCCGACGTCTTCGGGGCGCAGGTGCTCGTCCTCTCGCTCGACGTCAAGCGGAGCGACGCCACGCCGTCCGGGTTCGTCGTCACGACCCACGGCGGTCGCCGCGAGACCACCGTCGACGCCCTCGCGTGGGCGGCCGAAGCCGTCGAGCGCGGGGCCGGCGAGCTGCTCGTCAACTCGATCGACGCCGACGGCACCAAGCAGGGCTTCGACCTGGAGCTGGTCGCCGCGATGCGCGAGGTCAGCTCGGTGCCGGTCATCGCCTCCGGAGGCGCCGGCGCCGTCGAGCACTTCGCGCCCGCGATCGAGGCGGGCGCCGACGCCGTGCTGGCGGCCTCGGTCTTCCACAACCGCGAGATGACCATCGGCGACGTGAAGCGCGCCCTCGACGGCGCAGGCCTGGAGATCCGACGATGACCGATCCCGAGCTCGACGCCGTCCTCGACCGCGCGACCTTCGACGCCGCCGGGCTGCTGCCCGCGATCATCCAGCAGCACGACACCCGCGAGGTGCTGATGATGGGGCTGGATGGACCGCGAGGCCTTGCGCCGCACGCTCACCGAGGGCCGAGTCACCTTCTGGTCGCGCTCACGACAGGAGTACTGGCGCAAGGGCGACACGTCCGGCCACGCCCAGTACGTGCGCGGAGCGGCCCTCGACTGCGACGCCGACGCGCTCCTCGTGCAGGTCGAGCAGATCGGTGCCGCCTGCCACACGGGGGAGCACTCCTGCTTCGACGTGGACCCGCTCGACGCCGTCACCTCCGAGGAGCCGTGAGCGCTCGGCGGCTCAAGTACGGGGCGATCCTCGGGATCGTCCTGCTGGCCGCGCTCGAGCTGACCTCCTCGACGCAGACGTGGTTCGTGCTGACGCTCGCCGGTGCGACCGACGGTCTGGACGTCGCGGGCACGGTGGCGGCTCCCGCGCTCTCGGCGCTCGCGCTGGCCGGTCTCGCGCTCGCTGCGGCCCTGGCCATCGCCGGCCCTGCGTTCCGCATCGTGCTCGGCCTCCTGCAGGTCGTGCTCGGCGCCTTCGTGGTCCTGGCGGCGTCGACGGCCCTCAGCGACCCGGTGCGCGCCGGTTCCTCCGTCGTCACGGAGGCGACGGCCATCGCCGGCGAGCAGTCGGTGGCCGCCCTCGTGGGATCGTCGACCGCGACCGCGTGGCCCGTCGTCGCTCTCGTCGCGGGCGCCCTGACGGCCCTGCTGGGCGTCGGAGTGCTCGCGACCGTCCGCCGCTGGCCGGACGCGCGGAAGAAGAAGCGCGTCTCCCGCTTCGAGCCCGCCGACGGCTACGGGCACGGCGCCTCGACCGTCGAGACGGACGACGGCACGATCGATCCCGTCGTCTCCTGGGACGAGCTCTCCCGGGGCGACGACCCCACGTCGGGACGCTGACGACCCGCCCCGAGCGCGGGGAGCCCTCGGGCGCGAACCGCTAGACTCGTGGGGTCCCGATGCACGTCCAGGAGGAGAACCATGAGCACCGAGCACGACGAAGACAGCCACGGCCACTCGCCGGCCGCGTGGACGGCCGTCGTCATCATGCTGGTCGGGTTCACGATCGGCACGATCGCCTTCTGGTTCGACGTCCCGCTCGTCGTCTGGCTCTCCGCCGGTCTCGTGATCGTCGGCCTCCTCGTCGGCATGGGCATGGCCAAGGCCGGCTACGGAGTGAACGGCTCCAAGGCCAACCCGAAGGCGCGCGCCTAGGTGCTCACCGATCTGACCGCCGGCGCTCTGGCCGACGCGGCGACGCGCCGCGAGACCGTCCCGCTCGCCGAGGTCGAGCGGCGGGCCGCTCTGCGCGCTCCCGCGATCGACGCCCTGGCCGCGCTGGCTCCGGGCGAGCGCGTCCGGATCATCGCCGAGGTGAAGCGGTCGAGCCCGTCCCGCGGCGCCCTCGCCGAGATCCCCGACCCCGCAGCCCTGGCGTCGCAGTACGAGCAGGGCGGAGCGAGTGCGATCAGCGTCCTCACCGAGGAGCGCCGCTTCAAGGGGTCGCTCGCCGATCTCGAGTCGGTCCGCGCGCAGGTGTCGATCCCCGTCCTGCGCAAGGACTTCATCGCCGAGCCCTACCAGGTGCTCGAGGCCCGTGCGGCGGGAGCCGATCTCGTGCTCCTCATCGTCGCGGCGCTCGAGCAGAGCGTCCTGAGCGAGCTCCACGCCCTGATCCTCGACCTCGGCATGACCCCGCTGGTCGAGACCCACTCGGCCGACGAGCTGGGAGCGCGCCTCGGACCCTCGGCGCCCGTCTCATCGGCGTGAACGCCCGCGACCTGTCCACCTTCGAGCTCGACCGCGACCTCTTCGGCCGCCTCTCCGAGCGCTTCCCCGCCGACGCGGTGAAGGTCGCCGAATCGGCGGTCCTCTCCGCCGACGACGTGGCCCACTACAGGCGCTCCGGCGCCGACGTCGTCCTCGTCGGGGAAGCCCTCGTCACCGGCGGCGACCCCGTTTCCACCCTCGCCAGCTTCCTGGCGCACTGACACCGACTGGCGGTACTGCCATGGCCCTCCGAGACGAACTCGGCCCCTACTTCGGCGACTTCGGCGGTCGCTACGTCCCCGAATCCCTCGTGGAGGCGCTCGATGAGCTGAGCGCCGAGTACGAGCGCACGAAGATCGACCCCGAGTTCCATGCGGAGCTCATGGAGCTGCACCGCAGCTACACGGGCCGGCCCTCGATCATCACCGAGGTGCCTCGCTTCGCGGCGCACGCCGGCGGTGCGCGCATCATCCTCAAGCGCGAGGACCTCAACCACACCGGCTCGCACAAGATCAACAACGTGCTCGGCCAGGCGCCCTGACCAAGCGCATCGGCAAGACCCGCGTGATCGCCGAGACCGGAGCGGGCCAGCACGGCGTCGCGACGGCCACGGCCGCGGCCCTCTTCGGCCTCGAGTGCGTCGTCTACATGGGCGAGGTCGACACCGAGCGCCAGGCGCTCAACGTCGCCCGCATGCGACTGCTCGGCGCCGAGGTCGTCTCGGTGACGACCGGATCGCGCACCCTCAAGGACGCGATCAACGACGCCATGCGCGACTGGGTGACGAACGTCGAATCGACCAACTACATCTTCGGCACGGTCGCGGGTCCGCACCCGTTCCCCGCCCTCGTGCGCGACTTCCAGAAGATCATCGGCGAGGAGGCGCGCGAGCAGGTCCTCGAGCTCACCGGATCGCTCCCCACGGCCGTCACGGCCTGCGTGGGCGGCGGCTCGAACGCCATGGGCATCTTCCACGCGTTCCTCGACGACCCCGAGGTCCGACTCCGTCGGCTTCGAGGCCGGCGGCGACGGCATCGACACCCCGCGCCACGCGGCGACGATCAGCAAGGGCTGTCCCGGCGTCCTGCACGGCGCGCGCAGCTTCCTCCTGCAGGACGAGGACGGGCAGACCGTCGAGTCGCACTCCATCTCGGCAGGCCTGGACTACCCCGGTGTCGGACCCGAGCACGCCTGGCTCGCGAGCATCGGCCGCGCCGACTACCGCGCCGTGACCGACGGCGAGGCCATGGACGCGCTCAAGCTCCTCAGCCGCACCGAGGGCATCATCCCCGCGATCGAGTCCGCGCACGCCCTCGCCGGCACGCTGGTGCTCGGGCGAGAGCTGGGGCCGGAGGCGACGATCCTCGTCAACCTGTCGGGACGCGGCGACAAGGACATGACGACGGCCGCGCACTACTTCGGCCTGATGGACCAGCGAGCGGTGCAGTCGTGAGCGGAGTGGGGCCCAGCGTCGCCGAGACCGTCCGCCGGCGCAACACCGAGGCCGCAGGGGCCCTCATCGGGTACCTCCCCGTGGGCTTCCCCGACCTCGCGACGAGCATCGACGCCGCGGTCGCCATGGCCGAGAACGGCGTCGACGCGATCGAGCTCGGACTGCCCTACTCCGACCCCGTCATGGACGGTCCGGTGATCCAGCAGGCGACGCAGACCGCGATCGCCGGCGGCTTCAAGCTGCGTCACGGCTTCGAGGCCGTGCGCGAGATCCGCTCCCGCGTCGACGTGCCCGTGCTGGTCATGACCTACTACAACCCCGTGCTGCAGTACGGGGTGGAGCGCTTCGCGACCGACCTCGCCGAGGCGGGCGGGTCGGGTCTCATCACCCCCGACCTCATCCCCGACGAGGGCGCGGAGTGGATCGCCGTCTCCGAGCGCCTGGGCCTGGACCGGGTGTTCCTGGCCGCACCGTCCTCGACCGACGAGCGCCTGCGCCAGGCCGTCTCCTCGAGCCGGGGCTTCGTCTACGCGGTGTCCACCATGGGCATCACGGGAGCGCGCACCGACGTCGACACCGGCCGCTCGGACGCTCGTCGACCGCCTCCGCTCCGCCGGGTCCGGAGAGCGCCTGCGTCGGCCTGGGCATCTCGACGGGGAGCAGGTCGCCGAGATCCTCGCCTACGCCGACGGCGCCATCGTCGGCTCCGCCCTGGTGCGCGCTCTCGCGTCCGGAGGAGTCGACGCCGTGGCAGAGACGGCACGCGGTCTGGCCGACGGCACGCGCCTGCGCGCC
The DNA here is from genome assembly GCF_979253875.1 of Rathayibacter sp. AC182. NCBI lineage: Bacteria > Bacillati > Actinomycetota > Actinomycetes > Micrococcales > Microbacteriaceae > Rathayibacter > Rathayibacter sp. AC182. Next base: position 270,615 of record NZ_CEEDEK010000003.1, read on the forward strand.
TGACGGCTCCCACTACAATCGCAGTGCCCGTCGGGGCGCGACGTCGTCGTGCCCGGGGAACCCCTCCGTTCGAAAGGTCGACGTACCGGTGTCCGTACCGCTGAGCATCCCGAGCCCGCCCGAGGCGTGGAGTCAGTACGACTTCACGCTCTTCGACCGGACCTTCTCGATCCACACCTACGCGCTGTGCATCCTCGCCGGCATCGTCGTCGCGACGATCATGACGAACGCACGACTGAAGTGCCGCGGCGCCGAGCCGTGGGTCGTGCTCGACATCATCATCTGGGCGGTCCCGCTGGGCATCGTGGGGGCGCGGATCTACCACGTGCTCACCCACCCGGGCGACTACTTCTACGACGGCGCGGATCTGCGCACGCTCTACATCTGGGAGGGCGGCAACGCCATCTTCGGCGGGCTGATCGGCGGTGCCGTCGGCGCCTGGATCGGCTGCCGGTGGACCGGGGTGCGTTTCTGGACCTTCGCGGACGCCCTCGCGCCCGGCATGCTCGCCGCCCAGGCCCTCGGCCGCCTCGGCAACTGGTTCAACGTGGAGCTCTACGGACTGCCCACGACGCTGCCCTGGGGCCCGAGGGTCCCGACCTCGAACCCCGCGTACCCGGTCGGGCTGCCCGAGGGCACGCTGTTCCACCCGACCTTCCTCTACGAGATCCTCTGGAACGTCGTCGGCATCGCGGTGATCCTGCTGCTCGAGCGCCGCCTGAAGCTGCAGTGGGGCACCGTCTTCGCCGCCTACCTCATCTGGTACGGCGTCGGCCGCGTCTGGTTCGAGTCGATCCGCGTCGACCCGAGCGAGGTCTTCTGGGGCATCCGGACGAACGTCTGGGCCGCGCTGCTCGCCGTCGTGATCGGCCTTGTCCTCGTGATCGTGCAGAAGCGCGAGCACACCGGCGCGGAACCGTCCGCCTACCGCCCCGGCAAGGAGTGGAGAGCCGGCCGAGGCTGCGGTAGAATTCGAGGACGTCGAGTCCGACTCGCACGCACCCACCACTGCCGCTTCCGGCGCCGACGCCGAGAAGCCGACGGTCTCCCGCACCTGACGGAGGCCGCGGGACTCCCGCGGCCGATGATCCGGTGCCCGACAACCGCACGATCGCACTCCACGGCTCAGCCACAAGCGCTGCCGCGTGTCGTCCGTGCGGTCACGCCGACGGCGCGTGACCCCCACGACACGGCCCTCCCGATCGGGGAGCCGACCCTCCATCACCACCTCGGGGCCAGCGACGTCCCCATCCGCCACAACTCTCGTGAGGACGGTTCCTGACATGGCACCCGCCCAGCCCTCGCCCCGCGTCCCCGTCGTGCCGTTCCTCGGCACTCCGCCCGGCCCAGGGCATGTACGACCCTGCGGCCGAGAAGGACGCCTGCGGTCTCGCGATGGTCGCCACCATGCGCGGCACCGCCGGGCACGACATCATCGACGCGGCCCTCGACGCCCTGCGCAACCTCGAGCACCGCGGCGCGGTCGGCTCCGATGCGGGCACCGGGGACGGCGCCGGCATCATCACGCAGATCCCGGACGACTTCCTCCGTGCGGTCGCGGCCTTCGAGCTGCCGCCGCTCGGCCAGTACGCCGTCGGCAACGCGTTCCTCCCGGTCGACGTGTTCGAGCGCGAGCGCGTCAAGTCGACGATCGCCGACATCGCCCGCGAGGAGAGCCTCACCGTCGTGGGGTGGCGGTCCGTCCCGGTGCAGCCGGACGAGATCGGCACCTTCGCCCGCGCGGCGATGCCCGCGATCGAGCAGCTCTACGTGCGCAGCGACCTCACCGACGAGACCGGGACCCCGCTCTCCTCGGTGCGCCTGGATCGGCTGACCTTCCGCCTGCGCAAGCGCGTCGAGCGCGAGCTCGAGGTGTACTTCATGTCGCTCTCGAGCCGCACGCTCGTCTACAAGGGCATGGTGACGACGCTCCAGCTCGAGCCGTTCTACCCGGACCTCCAGGACGAGCGCTTCACCTCGAAGCTCGCGCTCGTGCACTCGCGCTACCTCGACCAACACCTTCCCGTCGTGGCCGCTCGCGCAGCCGTTCCGGATGATCGCGCACAACGGCGAGATCAACACGGTGCAGGGCAACCGCAACTGGATGCGCGCACGCCAGTCCCAGCTGAAGAGCAAGGAGCTCGGCGACCTCTCGCCGCTGTTCCCGATCGTCTCCTCCCGGGCGCAGCGACTCCGCCTCGTTCGACGAGACCGTGGAGCTGCTGAACCTCGCCGGCCGCTCGCTGCCGCACGCGATCATGATGATGGTGCCGGAGGCGTGGGAGAACCAGGCCGCCGCGATCGACCAGAAGCGCCGCGCGTTCTACGAGTACCACTCGATGCTCATGGAGCCGTGGGACGGCCCCGCCGCCATCGTCTTCACCGACGGCGAGCTCGTCGGCGCCACCCTCGACCGCAACGGACTCCGTCCGGGACGCTACGTCGTGACCGACGACGGCCTCGTCGTGCTCGCGAGCGAGATCGGCGTGCTCGACATCGACCCCGCGAAGGTGGTCCGCAAGGGCCGCCTCCAGCCCGGACGCATGTTCCTGGTCGACACCGAGCAGGGCCGCATCGTCGAGGACGAGGAGATCAAGGGGCAGCTCGCCGAGTCCGGTCCCTTCGAGGAGTGGCTCGACAAGGGCCGGATCAACCTCAAGGACCTGCCCGAGCGCGAGCTACATCGTGCACACGCCGGCGTCCGTCAACCGCCGTCAGCGCACGTTCGGCTACACCGAGGAGAGGTCCGCCTCCTCCTGCTGCCGATGGCGAAGGCCGGCGCCGAGCCGCTCGGAGCGATGGGCTCCGACACGCCTGTCGCCGTACTGTCCAAGCGCCCCCGTCTGCTGTTCGACTACTTCACCCAGGCGTTCGCGCAGGTCACCAACCCGCCACTCGACTCCATCCGCGAGGAGGTCGTCACGTCGCTGCGCCTCGGGCTCGGCCCGGAGCGCAACCTGCTGTCGGCCGGGGCCGAGCACGCCCGTCAGGTCGTCCTCGACTTCCCGGTGATCGACAACGACGAGCTGGCCAAGATCCAGCACATCGCTCCGCGTCCGCTCAGCCACATCACCACGACGATCCGCGGCCTCTACCGCGTCGACGCCGGTCCCCGCGCCATGCAGGACCGCATCGACGAGATGTGCAGCGAGGCCGACGAGGCGATCGCGGCCGGTGCGCAGTTCCTCGTGCTGTCGGACCGCGACTCCACGAAGGACCTCGCTCCGATCCCGTCCCTGCTGATGCTCGCGGCCGTGCACCACCACCTGATCCGCACCGAGAACCGGATGCGCGTCGGGCTGGTCGTCGAGGCCGGCGACGTCCGCGAGGTGCACCACGTCGCGACCCTGATCGGCTACGGTGCGTCCGCCGTCAACCCGTACCTCGCCATGGAGACCTGCGAGCAGCTCAGCAGCGGCATGCTCTCGGACATCTCGCCCGAGAAGGCCGTCAAGAACGTGATCAAGGCGCTCGGCAAGGGCGTGCTGAAGATCATGTCCAAGATGGGCATCTCGACGGTGTCGAGCTACGCCGGAGCGCAGACCTTCGAGGCCGTCGGCCTCAGCCAGGCCTTCGTCGACCAGTACTTCACCGGAACCGTCTCGAAGCTCGGCGGCATCGGGATCGACGTCGTCGCCGAGGAGAACGCCGCGCGCCACCGCGCCGCGTACCCCGAGGACGGCGCGGTCGTCGCCCACGAGCGCCTCGCGGTCGGCGGCGAGTACCAGCGGCGCCGCGACGGCGCCCCGCACCTCTTCAACCCCGACACCGTCTTCCGACTGCAGCACTCCACGCGCAACCGCCGCTACGACGTGTTCCGCGAGTACACGAAGATGGTCGACGACCAGGCGAGCTCGCTCATGACCCTGCGCGGCATGTTCACCCTCGACACCGAGGGGCGGACGCCCGTGCCGATCGACGAGGTCGAGCCGGTCGAGTCGATCGTCGGCGCCTCGACCGGTGCGATGAGCTACGGCTCCATCTCGCCGGAAGCGCACGAGACGCTCGCCATCGCGATGAACCGCCTCGGCGCCAAGTCGAACACCGGCGAGGGCGGCGAGGACACGGAGCGACTGCTCGACCCCGAGCGCCGTTCCGCGATCAAGCAGGTCGCCTCGGGCCGCTTCGGCGTCACGAGCATGTACCTCACCCACGCCGACGACATCCAGATCAAGCTCGCCCAGGGCGCGAAGCCCGGCGAGGGCGGTCAGCTGCCGCCGACCAAGGTGTACTCCGTGGATCGCGCGCACCCGTCACGCGACCGCCGGCGTCGGCCTCATCTCGCCGCCGCCGCACCACGACATCTACTCGATCGAGGACCTCAAGCAGCTGATCTTCGACCTCAAGCGCGCCAACCCCTCCGCCCGCATCCACGCCAAGCTGGTCAGCCAGTCCGGCATCGGCGCGGTCGCGGCAGGAACGGCGAAGGCCCTGGCCGACGTCATCCTCGTCTCGGGCCACGACGGCGGCACGGGCGCGAGCCCGGTCAACTCGCTCAAGCACGCGGGCGCGCCGTGGGAGCTCGGTCTCGCCGAGACGCAGCAGACGCTCATGCTCAACGGCATGCGCGACCGCGTCGTGGTGCAGGTCGACGGTCAGATGAAGACCGGCCGCGACGTCGTGATCGGCGCGCTGCTCGGAGCCGAGGAGTTCGGCTTCGCGACCTGCTCCGCTGATCGTCGAGGGCTGCATCATGATGCGCGTCTGCCACCTCGACACCTGCCCCGTCGGCGTCGCCACGCAGAACCCGGAGCTGCGCAAGCGCTTCTCGGGCAAGCCGGAGTTCGTCGTCAACTTCTTCGAGTTCATCGCCCAGGAGGTGCGCGAGTACCTCTCGCAGCTCGGCTACCGCAGCATCGACGAGATCGTCGGCCTACCGCGAGCTGCTCGACGTCAACCAGGCGATCGAGCACTGGAAGGCGAGCGGCCTGGACCTCACGCCGATCCTCGTCGGCCCCGTCTTCACGGCCGAGGAGCCGCGCCGCCACGGCCGCGCCCAGGAGCACGAGCCCGAGAAGCACTTCGACAACGAGCTCATCCGCCTCGCGGCGAACGTGCTCGATCACCGAGGCACCGTCAGGATCGAGCGCGAGATCAAGAACACCGAGCGCGCGGTCGGCACCATGCTCGGTCACGAGGTCACGGTGCGCTACGGCGAGAACGGCCTGCCGGCCGACTCCATCGTCGTAGTCGCTGCGCGGCTCCGCCGGGCAGTCTCTCGGCGCCTTCCTCCCCGCGGGCATCACCCTGCGGCTCGAGGGCGACCTCGAACGACTACGTCGGCAAGGGCCTCTCGGGCGGCCAGATCGTGGTGCGGCCCGACCGCCGCAGCACCTTCGACGCCTCGACCAACGTGATCGCGGGCAACGTCATCGGCTACGGGGCGACCCAGGGCACGATGTTCATCCGCGGCATGGTCGGCGAGCGGTTCCTCGTCCGCAACTCCGGCGCGACGGCGGTCGTCGAGGGCGTGGGCGACCACGCGCTCGAGTACATGACCGGCGGCCTGCGCCGTGATCCTCGGCGACACGGGTCGGAACCTCGGCGCGGGCATGTCCGGTGGCACGGCCTACGTGCACGGGCTCCAGCGCGAGCTCGTCAACCGCGACGCCCTCGCCCTGGGAGCTCACGCTCTCGGCGCTCGACAGCGCCGATGTCGAGATGCTCCGCGACCTTCTCGAGCGCCACGTCGCCGAGACCGAGTCCACCCTGGCCCAGGGCATGCTCGACGATTTCGACGGAACCGTCTCGCGTTTCGTCAAGGTACTGCCCCGCGACTTCGCCGCGGTGCTCGCGACGCGGTGCATCCGCTGTCGAAGAGGGGCTCGACCCCGACGGCGACGTCGTCTGGGGACGGATTCTGGAGGTGACCGGTGGCTGATCCCAAGGGGTTCCTGAAGGTGGCAGGACCGGGAGCTGCCCAAGCGGCGCCCGGTGTCCGTGCGGCTGATGGACTGGAAAGAGGTGTACGAGCAGGGCGATTCCGCCGTGCTGCGACGCCAGGCCGGACGCTGCATGGACTGCGGCATCCCGTTCTGCCACAAGGCTGCCCGCTCGGGAACCTGATCCCGGAGTGGAACGACCTGATGTGGCGCGGCGAGGGCCGCCAGGCCATCGAGCGACTGCACGCGACCAACAACTTCCCGGAGTTCACCGGCCGGCTCTGCCCGGCTCCGTGCGAGTCGTCGTGCGTGCTCGGCATCAACCAGCCCGCGGTCACGATCAAGCAGATCGAGGTCTCGATCATCGACCAGGCCTTCGGCAACGACCGGGTGCAGCCGCACCTGCCCGAGCGCCTCACCGGCAAGACGGTGGCGGTCGTCGGCTCTGGGCCCGCCGGCCTCGCGGCCGCGCAGCAGCTCACCCGCGCCGGGCACACCGTCGCCGGTGTACGAGCGCGACGACCGCATCGGCGGACTCCTGCGCTACGGCATCCCGGACTTCAAGATGGAGAAGAAGCACCTCGAGCTGCGGCTGAACCAGATGAAGGCCGAGGGCACCCGCTTCCGCGCGGGCGTCGACATCGGTCAGGACATCACCTGGGACGATCTCCGCGCGCGCTACGACGCCGCCGTGGTCGCGACCGGTGCCCTCGTGCCGCGCGACCTGCCGATCCCGGGCCGCGACCTCTCGGGCGTGCACTTCGCCATGGAGTACCTCGTGCAGTCCAACCGCGTGCTCGCGGGCGACACCGTCTTCGAGCAGATCAGCGCGGAGGGCAAGCACGTCGTGGTCCTCGGCGGCGGCGACACCGGAGCCGACCGCATCGGCACCGCGCACCGCCAGAAGGCCGCGTCCGTCACCAACCTGGCGATCGGCAAGCAGCCGCCGTCGGAGCGACCGGACAGCCAGCCCTGGCCGATGGACCCGACCGTGTTCGAGGTCTCGAGCGCCCACGAGGAGGGCGGCGAGCGGATGTTCCTCGCCTCCACCGTGGAGTTCCTCTCGAACGAGGTCGGCGAGGTGCGCGCGGTGCGCGTCGCCGAGACCGAGCACCTCGACGGGCGCCGCGTCCCCAAGAGCGGCACCGAGCGCGAGATCCCGGCCGACCTGGTCCTGCTGGCCCTGGGCTTCACCGGCCTCGAGTCGGACCGCCTGGCAGGTCAGCTCGCCGTGCCGTTCACGGACCGCGGCAACGTCGACCGCGGCGCCAACTTCGAGACGACCGCCCCCGGCGTGTTCGTCGCCGGAGACGCGGGCCGCGGCCAGTCCCTCATCGTGTGGGCGATCGCCGAGGGCCGCTCCGTCGCGGCCGAGGTCGACCGCTACCTCGAGGGCACCACGCAGCTCCCCGCGCCCGTCGGCCCGAACGACCGCGGCTTCACCCTCTAGTCGCGCCGAGGCGATAGTCTCGCGCTGGCAATCCCTGCTCACCCTCCCCGCTAACGACGCGCCTCCGGGCGCAGAACAACGGAGCACCCCCTCAATGAGACGACGAAATCGTCGCCACCCTCGGCCCGGCAACGTCGTCGTACGAGACCATTCGTGCGATCATCGACGCCGGCGTGGACGTGGCCCGCATGAACCTCAGCCACGGCAGCTACGACGTCCACGAGGGCATCTACCGCATCGTCCGAAAGGCGGCCGACGACGCCGGACGCGCGGTCGCGATCCTGGTCGACCTCCAGGGCCCGAAGATCCGCCTCGGCAAGTTCGAGGGCGGCCCGTACGCCCTCGCCGAGGGTGACGTCTTCACCATCACGACCGAGGACGTCGTGGGCACCAAGGGAGCTCTGGGCACCACTGTTCAAGGGCCTGCCCGATGACGTGAACCCGGGCGACATGCTCCTCATCGACGACGGCAAGGTCCGCGGTCCGCGTCACGGCGCGAGGGCCCCCGCGTCGTCACCGAGGTCGTCGTCCCCGGCAACGTCTCGAACAACAAGGGCATCAACCTGCCCGGCGTCGCGGTGAACGTCCCCGGCGCTGTCGCAGAAGGACGAGGACGACCTCCGCTGGGCGATCCGCCTGGGACGACATCATCGCGCTGTCCTTCGTCCGCAACGCCAGCGACATCACCCGCGTGCACGAGATCATGGCGGAGGAGGGCCGCAAGGCTCCCGTCATCGCCAAGATCGAGAAGCCGCAGGCGGTCGACAACCTGCAGGAGATCATCGACGTCTTCGACGGCATCATGGTCGCCCGCGGCGACCTGGGCGTCGAGCTGCCCCTGAGGCGGTCCCGATCGTGCAGAAGCACGCCGTCGAGCTCGCGCGCCCGCTGGGCCAAGCCGGTCATCGTCGCGACCCAGATGCTCGGTCGATGATCGAGAGCCCGCGCCCCACCCGCGCCGAGGCCTCGGACGTCGCGAACGCGATCCTCGACGGTGCCGACGCGGTCATGCTCTCGGGCGAGACCAGCGTCGGAGCCTGGCCGGTCGTCACCGTCCAGACCATGGCGCGCATCGTCGAGTCGACCGAGGAGCACGGCCTGGAGCGGATCCCCGCTCGGCAGCAAGCCGCGCACCCAGGGCGGATCCGTCACGCTGGCCGCCGCCGAGGTCGCCGAGTTCGTCGAGGCGAAGTTCCTCTGCGTGTTCACCGAGTCGGGCGACTCCGTGCGCCGCATGACCTGCCTGCGCCACGGCATCCCCATCATCGGCTTCACGCCGGAGCCGGCGGTCCGACGCCGCATGGCGCTGAACTGGGGCGTCCAGTCCTTCGTGACCCCGCGCGTGAACCACACCGACGCGATGCTTCGCGCAGGTCGACGCCGTGCTCCTGAACAAGGGCCTCGCCAAGCCGGGCGAGACGGTCGTCGTCGTCTCCGGATCGCCCCCGGGCGTGCCGGCGCCACGAACGACATGCGCGTGCACGTCGTCGGCTCCTCCAGCTCGGTGGAGCCCGTGGAGAACTGGGACCACTGAGCCTGAAGGGCCCGGTCGCTTCGCGACCGGGCCCTTCGGCGTTCTCCTCGTTCCTCGTCGATCGTCGCGCGGTCGGCTACCGCGCATGGGCGCCGGGGGAGGAGCGGGTCGCGTTCCGGTACGACGATCCGCTCGCACGCGGATCGCCGGTGACCCGTGCCACCTTTTCGACGTTCTCCTCGTTCCTCGTCGGACGTCGCGCGGTCGGCTTCCGCAGAGGGTTGCGCGGAGAGGAGCGGGTCGCGTTCCGGGTGCGACGATCCGCTCGCACGCGGATCGCCGGTGACCCTCGGAGGGCCAGGCTGGTCGTCCGCTCCCCTGCGGGAGCAGGAACTCCGACGGCGACCTCTCTGGTCGAAGGCGCAGGGTCTGGACCACGAGTTCGCCCCGCCTCTCGCTGGTCGAGGAGGCGCGCAGCGCCGTATCGAGGCCCGCGTCCGCGGTGTCGGGATTGCCGCTGGCGCGGGCGGGCTGGTGATCGCTCCGCCCGAGGGAGGCGGGAGGGCTCGGGTCGGCGTTGCTCGCCTCTGCTCCGTCGCGTTCGGAACCGAGGGCGGGAACGGCTCCCGAGGCCGCAAGCGGACCCCGCGGGCTCTCGACCTCGGTTGCGGACGACTCCGTGGGTGCCGAACGGTCGCAGAGCGGCGGCAGCCGCGGCCCTCCGGCGCGTCAGGCGGGCGTCCGGGGCGTGGCCGCGTGTCCGGAGCGCTGTCGCCACCGCGCTACCGTGGGCGCATGCGGACTCGGCGTGCTCGACATCGGCTCCAACACCGTCCACCTGCTCCTCGTCGACGCTCATCCCGGAGCCCGCCCCGTCCCGTACCGCTCGCACAAGCGCAGCCTCGCGCTAGTCGCGTACCTCGACGCCGCAGGAGACATCACCGAGGAGGGTCAGCGCGAGCTGATCTCGTTCGTCGCGGAGGCGCGCGACGTCGCTCGCGAGCACCGCGCCGAGGACGTCCTCGCGTTCGCGACCTCGGCGATCCGCGAGGCGGGCAACGGCGCGGAGGTCCTCGCCCGCGTCCGCGACGAGACCGGCGTGCACCTCAGGAGCTCGGCGGAGAGGCGGAGGCGTCGGCCACCTTCCTGGCCGTGCGTCGCTGGTTCGGCTGGGGCGCCGGGCTCGATCCTCGATCTCGACATCGGCGGCGGCTCGTTCGAGCTGTCGATGGGCGTGGACGAGGTGCCGGAGCTGGCCGTCTCGGTGCCGCTGGGCGCGGGACGCGTGACGCGCGACCTGCTGCAGGGCGACCCTGCCGTCGGCCGTGAGCGTCAAGGCCGCACGACGGCACGCCCGTGATCTGTGCGACCCCGCCCGCGCGTTCCTCGCGCTGGGCCGTCCCGATCTGGTGGCCGGCACGTCGAAGACGTTCCGCCCGCTCGCGCGCATCACCGGCGCCGCTCCGAGCGCCGCGGGCTCCTGGTGCGCCGCGAGCTGCACCTCGTCGACCTGCGGCTCTGAGCTCGCGACTGGCGGCGATCAGCGCGGCCGACCGCTCCGCGCTGCCCGGCGTCTCCTCCTCCGCGCGCCGCAGCTGCTCGCCGGCGCCCTGGTGGCCGAGGCCGCCATGGACGCGCTCGGCGTCGAGAAGCTCGGTGATCTGCCCGTGGGCCACCCGCGAGGGGCTGATCATCCGCCGTTTCGAGCTCCTCGACGCGCAGCTGCAGCGCGAGGACCTTCAGCTGAGCGCGATGCTGTAGGAGAAGGCCCGCTGCTCGCCCGGTGCCAGCACGAACTGCCCGGGCTTGTCGACGATGTCGCCGTCCCAGCCCGGCCGGGGTGGGGATGCTGCGCCAGGGCTCGATGCAGACGAACGGGCGCCGACCGGCTTCCAGACGCCGACGACGTCGAAGTCACCCGCGTCGACGGTGATCGAGCGGGCTCCGTCGGCCCGAGGGTCACCACGCGGCGCTTCGGCGTGTCGAAGATCATCGCATCCTCCTCGAACCAGGCGTCGTCGACGACGAGAGGCGCCGTCCTCGAGCGGCGAGGGGAAGCGCGGGTCCGCGAGCAGGTTCCCCGGGCGCGCGGCGGAAGCCCTCGGGCTCCTCCTCGGCGAAGCGGATGCGGTGCTCGCCGCTCCCGCCCGGGAGCGGCAGCGCGAACGCCGGGTGGTTGCCCACCGACGCGCCCAGCGGCCCGGTTCCGCGGTTCTCGACGGTCTGCGTGATGCGCAGCGTCGATCCGGTGACGGCGTAGGCGACGAGCGAGTCCAGTCGAACGGGAGACCTCGCGGGTCGCGGCGTCACTGCGCAGTCGGAACACGGCCTCGTCGCCCGAGCCGCCCGCGAGCTCGAACACCCGATCGCGGGCGAAGCCGTGCTGACCCATCGGGTAGGAGACGCCGTCGTGGTGGAGGGTGTCGTCGGGCAGGCGGCCGATGATCGGGAACAGGACGGCGCGTGCCGCCGCCACCCGGGCCCGCCTGCCAGAGGTACTCGAGCCCGGCGGCGTCGCGCAGCGAGGTGAGCTCGGCTCCGGCCGTGGTGACGGAGACGCGGAGCTCGTCACTCCCGATCTCGAGGCGGACGGGGCTGGGGAGTCGTGGTCATGCGACGATTCTCCTCGCCGCCGCCGTCCTGCGGGGGACCGGCGCAGCGTGTCGGAGGGCCGGGGCATGGGGCCGTGCCCCGAACCGCTCCCGTCCGCCTGGCGCGCCCGTCTCGGCGAGCTCAGCGGCTCGGAGCAGCGGCCGAGGCCGTCGCCGGGCCGCTCACTCCGATCGGGCTGCAGTTCGAGCTGCGTCGTCTCGTGCGTCGCGCCGACGATCCGTGGCGCGCGCCGACGAGCGAGCGGGTCGGACCGAAGGACTACGACACCGCCGCCCGCGACGACCACCGGCTCGCCACGCGTCCCGTCGTCCCGGGGCGCGGCGGAGCCTAGAACCGCTCGACGCTCACCTGGAAGTCGCTGAACTTCCGGACGCACCGCCTCTCGCTCGATCCGGCCCACCAGCGCTGGTTCGCGGAGTTCGCCGCTCTGCACCGTGCGACGCGGACCGTGCACCTCGGGCAGGACCCCGACTGGATCCACCTCGACGACTACGAGAGCCCGCTGCTCTGGCGCCTGCTCGAGCAGGCTCCCTCCCTCGGGATACCCCTCCTCGCGCCGGATCGCCGAGCCGTGCGCCTCGGCCCGCGGCGCACGTCGCGCTCCTCGCGACCGACCGGTCCGGCGCTCGAGCTGCGACCGGTCCTCCGCCTCGGCGAGGAGGACCGGCCGCTCGACGAGGCGCGCCCGCTCGCCCGCCACGGCGTCTACGTCGTCGAGGGCGGGATCCGTCCGCACTGCTCCTCGCGCCGGCCGCGGCAGCACTGGAGGACGAGGAGCTGCGGCTGCTCCGGCACCCGGAGGAGACGAGCGTGCCGGAGGACGTCGCCGAGTTCCTCCGCGACCACCTCCCCGCCCTGCGCGGCAGGGTCGCCGTCCGACCGAGCGGGCCGGGCGTCGAGATCGACGAGCCGGAGCCGCCGAGGCTGGTCTGCGCGGTATCGTTCGAGCCCCGCGCGCGCGGTGCGGGTGGGCTGGCGCTGGCGGCGCAGCGCGGACGCTCGAGCGAGATCGACGAAGCGGGCACGGGGTTCCTCGAGGCCGCGATCCTGCGGCGCGCGACCGCCGTGCTCGCCGACGCCGGATCCCCGCTCGTCCCCGACCTCGCCGCCGGGGTGCTCCTGCAGCGGAGCGGGACGCCGCGGTGTTCGTCGTCGAGCACCTCCCGCGTCTCGAGGAGGTCGGCGGGGTCCGGGTGGAGCGCGAGGGCGTCCCGCCCGACTACCGGCTCCTGAACGGCGACCTCACCCTCACGGTGACCGCCGTCGACACCGCGGACGCCGACTGGTTCGACCTCGCCGTCGTCGTCAGGATCGGCGACGTCAGCGTGCCGTTCCTCCCGCTGTTCCGCGCCTCTCGGCCGGAGGCGACCGCGTGCGGCTCAGTCGACCACTCCTACCTCTCGCTCGCCCATCCGGGTCTCGACCGCCTGCGCGAGCTGCTGAACCGCGCCGACCAGCTCGACGAGTGGGAGACGGGGCCGCGGCTCGGTCGGCACCAGACGGCGCTGTGGGAGGAGCTGGAGGAGCTCGCCGACGAGAGCGTCGCCTCGGTGCGCGTGGCGGCGGGTCCTGCAGCAGGCGCTGGCCGCCGGGGTGCCGGCAGACGTCGCCGCTCCCGAGAGCCTGCGCGCCGAGCTCCGTCCCTACCAGCAGGAGGGGTACTCGTGGCTCGTCCACCGCCGACGGCACGGCCTCGGCGGGATCCTCGCGGACGACATGGGCCTCGGCAAGACGCTGCAGGCCCTCGCGATGATGCTGGAAGCCGTCGAGCAGGCGCGCTCGGCGGGGAGCGGTGCGCGCCGTTCCTGGTGGTCGCCCTGACCTCGGTAGTGCCCGGCTGGGCCTCCGAGGCGGCGCGCTTCGCCCGGGGCTGCGCGTGCACACGGTCCCGAGCACGCGGACCGGAGTCTCGGGCGTCCCCGACGACGCCGATCTCGTGCTGACCAGCTACGCCGTCCTGCGCCTGGCAGCTCAGGAGTGGGCGGCGCGGACGTGGTCCGCCCTGGTCCTCGACGAGGCCCAGTTCGTCAAGAACCCCGCGTCGCAGACCCACCGGGCGGCTCGCTCGCTCGGCGCGCCCATCGTCCTCGCGCTGACCGGCACTCCGCTCGAGAACTCGCTCGACGAGCTCTGGTCGATCCTCGCTCTGGACAGCGCCAGGCCTCCTGCCCCCGCTACGCCGGTTCCAGGAGGAGTACACCCGGCCGATCCAGCACGCGGACGCGCTCTCGGCATCGCGTCGCCCGACCTGTCCGAGGGCAGGACCGTCTCGCAGGAGGAGGGGCTCGCCGCCGGCTCGAGCGCCTGCGCCGACGCGTGCGCCCGTTCCTCCTGCGCCGGACGAAGGAGGCGGTCGCACCCGAGCTGCCCGAGAAGCAGGAGCAGACGATCGAGGTGACCCTCGCGCCGGCCCACCGCGTGCTGTACGACGGCTACCTCCAGCGCGAGCGGCGCAAGCTGCTGGGCCTGGTCGAGGACCTCGACCGGCAGCGGTTCACCGTCTTCCGCTCGCTCACCCTGCTGCGGATGCTGGCGCTGGACGCCTCCCTGGTCGACTCCTCCTACCGGCACGTCCCCTCGCCAAGCTCGACGCACTGCTGGAGCAGCTCGACGACGTGCTGGCCGAGGGTCGGCGCGCGCTCGTGTTCAGCACCTTCACGTCGTACCTTGAGCGGGCGGCGGAGCGGCTGCGGGCGCGCGGGGTGCCGTTCGTGCAGCTCGACGGGTCGACGCGCGACCGGGCGGGAGTCGTCGAGTCGTTCCGCTCGGGCGACGCGCCGGTGTTCCTGGATCAGTCTCAAGGCGGGAGGCACCGGCCTCACCCTCACGGAGGCGGACCACGTCTTCATCCTGGACCCCTGGTGGAACCCGGCGGCCGAGGCCCAGGCCGCCGATCGGGCGCACCGCATCGGGCAGCAGCGCCGGGTCAACGTCTACCGGCTGGTCGCCCTCGACACGATCGAGGAGAAGATCGTGCGGCTGAAGGAGCGCAAGGCCCGTCTCGGCGCGGCCGTCCTGGACGACGGCGAGCTGTTCGCGCAGGCGCTGACGGCCGAGGATCTGCGCGAGCTGCTGGCCGAGTAGCGAGGCGCGTTCGGCCGGAAGGGTGACAGACAGCCGCGGCACAGGGGGCGAGCGCACACTGGCCGGATGAGCTCCCGCCGACCCCGTCCCCGCCCCGACTGGGTCGTCGCACTCGAGCAGGGCGAAGGTCCCGGGCTCTTCGGTCCCGGGGAGTGCGGTGTGGGCGGTCAACGGCGCGATGCCGACGATGATCGCCGGCGTCAGGGCGCTGCTGATGCAGACGCTGCACGCGGGCGCCATGGCGGGGGTCCACGACCACTCGACGTACCGCGAGGACCCGATGGGGCGGCTGGACAACACCGTCCGCTGGGTGCTCACGACGAGTTTCGGTGACCGCGCCGCCGCCACCGGGGCCGCTCGCTGGGTGACCGGCGTGCACGAGCGGATCACGGGCACCTACGAGGACGCGGCCGGCGCGGAGCGCCCCTACTCGGCCCAGGACCCGCGCCTGCTGCTCTGGGTGCACGACGCCTTCACCGACGCCTTCCTCAGCACCCACGAGATCTGGGGACGTCCGATCCTCGGCGGCCCCGACGCCTACGTGCGCGAGTGGGCCGAGTCCGGCCGTCTGCTCGGCGTGCCGAACCCGCCCGAGAGCGTCGCCGAGCTCCGGCAGCAGCTCACGGGCTTCGCGGCCGAGCTGAAGCCGGACGAGCGGGTCCGCGAGGCCGTCGGGTTCCTCCGGGACATCCGCCTCCCGGGCGAGGCCGGCGTCGTCTACCCGCTGCTCTTCGCCGGTGCCGTCGCCTCCCTCCGCCCGGAGGTCCGTCGGCTGCTCGGGCTCCGCCGCCCCTGGTGGCCGGCGATCACGGCCAACCGGCTCCTGATGCGGGGACTGGAGCTCCACCTCGGTCGCCTCTCGCCCAGTGAGCGCGCGGCGAGGACGCGCCTCGGTCGACCGAGGAGGCGCACCGCGGCTGACGGCAGGACCCTGCTCCCGACTCCCGAACACCTGTCCGGGAAGTGGTAGACTGATGTCGATGACTTCCGCCGCGTCGCCTCCTGCACGGAGCGGGTCCCTCCTCGATGCCCACCTCGGCCGATCCTCGGGCGCGACGCACCCGCCGCCGCGTCTTCGACGCCGTCGAGCGCCTCGTGATGCACGACGCAGAGGAGCGCACCGAGGGCATCGCCGTCAGCGACATCGTCCGCGAGGCCGGGATCAGCCGCAGCTCTTTCTACGCGCACTTCGAGGACGCGGCCGCCGTCGCCTCCGCACTGCTGCGCGAGGACCTCGTCGTCGCCGAGGTCGCCGAGGGCGACGCCGAGGACCGCACCGGAGCGACGGCTCTGCGCCGCGGCTACGCGCGCCTCGTCGAGCGGCTCGTCGACCGCCACGCCTTCCACGCACGGCTGCGCGCCCGCGCCCTCGGCACGCGTCGCGCTCCGACGACGCCGTGCTCGACACCGTCCTGGCCCTGCACCGCGAGGTGCTCGGCCGCGTGGACGTCCCCGCGAGCGTCGACCCGGAGCTCACCGCGACCTTCGCGGCCGGCGGCGTGCTCGCCGCCGTCGGAGCGTGGCTCGCCGGCTCCTCGACGGCACCGACGAGGAGCTCGTCGAGCAACTCGTCGCCCTCCTTCCCCCGTGGCTGGCCGATGCGCCGCTCGGATCCCCTGTTCCTCCCACTGAAGGCCCCACGATGAAAGGCACGACATGATGACATTCGAGGTCGGCGAGACCCTGGTCTGCCCGCACCCACGGAGCGGTGACGATCACCGGGCTCGAGAAGCGCTCGGTCAAGGGCGTCGAGAAGACGTTCATGACGATGAACGTGCACACCAGCGAGCTCACGATCACCCTGCCCGTCGAGAACGCCGAGCTCGTCGGCGTCCGCGAGATCATCGACGACGCCGGTGTCCAGGCCGTCTACGACGTCCTGCGCAGCGACGTCGCGGAGGAGGCCAGCAACTGGTCCCGCCGCTTCAAGGCCAACCAGGAGAAGATGGCCAGCGGAGCGTCTACCGCGTCAGCGAGGTCGTCCGCGACCTGTGGCGCCGCGAGCAGGCCGGCGGAGTCTCGGCCGGCGAGAAGCGCATGCTGCTGAAGGCCCGTCAGATCCTGGTGTCCGAGCTGTCGCTCGCGCTCAAGGGCACCGACGAGGAGGCCTCGGCCAAGCTCCGACGAGGTCCTCGCCTCGGCGATCTGAGCCGTCGCCGCGGCGTGACCGGTCATTCCGTCCGGCACGCCGCGGCCACCCGCCGGGCGACCTCGTCCTGGTCGGCGCTCCCGTCGACCCGCACGAGCAGTCCCGCGTCGGCGTAGACCTCTTCGAGCGGTGCCGTCTCCTGCTCGTAGACCGCAGATCCGCAGTGACGGATCACCTCGGCGTCGTCGTCGGCCCTCTTCTGCTGGGCGGCGCGCGAGAGCAGCCGGCCCACCACCGGTGCCGGTGGCGGCGGTCAGCAGCACCACCCGCGCCAGTTCCGCACCGCGCTCCTCGAGCATCCGGTCCAGCTCGCCGACCTGGGCGAGGGTGCGGGGATAGCCGTCGAGGATGAAGCCGTCGTGCGCGTCGGCCTCGTCCAGCCGTTCGGCGACCAGAGCGTTCGTGATCTCGTCCGGCACGTACTGCCCGGCTTCGACGATGGTCCGCAGACGCCTGCCGAGGTCGGTCCCATCGGCGACGTGCGCGCGGAACAGCTCTCCCGTCGAGGATCGCCGGCACGCCCAGCGAGCCGGCCAGGATCGCCGCCTGAGTGCCCTTGCCCACGCCGGGCGGCCCCATCATGATGACGCGCATCGCTCGTCCTCCCTCGCTGTCGTCAGGCGATCGTAGCCGGGCGCGCGGACCGGGCTGTGCGATTCGAGCGCGCGTGCCACCCGTTCTAGGCTGGTGACGACGCACGGAGGAGGCGCATGACGGACGGCGACGCAGGCGATCAGGGCCGCCGCCCGGCTCGCCGAGGTGCTGGTCTCGGCGGTCGCCGAGCTCGAGGCGCGCGGAGCCGAGGACCAGGCTCTGGCCGAGCTGCGGCGCCCGAGGGCGATCCTCGGCTTTCCGCCGCGCACCGGTGATGGCCCCGGTGACGCGCGCCTGGCGGGTCGGCGTCCTGCTGCTCGATCGCTCCGGCGCACTCTTCGCCACCGGCTCGGTGACGCGTGCGGTCGCACCGCTGCACGCCAACAACCAATCGGAGTCGCAGGAGGCGCGCCGCGAGATCCGTCGCGCCGCCTTCGACGGCCCGTTCCGCGAGGGGGAGATCGTCAACTACGGCTGGCGGAGGCTGGCGCTGGACGCGGACGGGCTGCTCGCGGACCCGGAGCCGCTGGCGGTGCGCGGCCACGACGTCATGGTGCGCTGGGCACCGGGACTCGGCGAGCAGGGGCTGATGCCGATCGAGCGCTACCTCTCGAGCGCATCGACCTGCAGTCCGGCGCCTGAGGGGTCACTCCCCTCGGCCACCGGGTGGAACCACGGCGGGCAGACCGCGACCCGGGGCGAGGGGCGGAGCTGCCCTCGAAGAGCGCCTTGACCTTGTTGCGCGTCGTCACCGACGGGACTCCGACGACCGCGATCTCCTGCGAGCGGGAACCGCTCGGGCACGAGCGCCTCGGCGCTGCGGAGAGCGGGCTCGTCGACGAGCAGGCGCGCGAAGGTGCGCACCAGGGCGTCGCCCTCGGTGAAGCGGGTGAGGACGTGCGAGGCATCGCCGTCGCTGAGCACCGAGCCGAGGCCAGCGACCCGACGAGGACGACGTACTGCGACGCGGTCGTGTCGTGCGCGCGGGGCGACCAGTGCGGAGCGACGCGCTCCCCGCGCAGATCGGCCCAGAGCGCGGCGTCGGGGGAGAGGAAGAAGGGGACGAACCCGGCGACGCTCGCTCCGTCGCGCACCTGCACGGCGCGGCGGTGCTCGCGCGTGGTCTCGGCGCTGACGTCCATCGCGGGGCGCTCGGGCAGCTGCTCGTCGGCGATGATGGCGCCCGCGGCCACGATCGCGGCCAGGTTGTCGATGTGCGTGACGTGGTAGATGCGCTGCGCGGCGATGTCGACCTTGGGCAGCGGCTTCGCGTGGGCCGTGCCCCGCGCCGCCGCTCGCGCGGTGGCCGCACGGGAGGTCCCGGGAACGCGCGCAGGGTGCGCGTGCGCCCGGCCGCGGGCTCGGGGGCCTTGGCGGGGGAGCAGACGTCGCAGAGCGCGATGTCGAGGCCGTGGATGCATTCGGTGGGCACGCTGGACTCTTCTGCGCACGGTCTCGGGGGTCCGGCGCAAGGACGACGTTACGCGACCGCGGGCCCCGCGTGCCGCCCCGGCGGTGATCCGCGGTCGCCGGACGCGGACCCGCCGGGCGTTCGCCGGGTACTCTCGCGACCCGGCGGACGGCGCGTAGCGTGGAGGATGAAGCGCGTACCGCCCGCTGAGGGCCGGGAATCCGTCTGGGACTACCCGAGGCCCCCGCGGGTCCGAGCCCACCTCCGAGCACGTGATCGTCCGCCTCGGCGGCGTGGTCGTCGCCGCGAGCCGCGAGGCGCTCCGCGTCCTCGAGACCAGCCATCCGCCCGTCTACTACCTCCCGCGAGAGGCGTTCGTCGACGGGGCGCTCGAGCCCGCGCCGGGCCGCAGCGTCTGCGAGTTCCGAGGGCGCTGCGTCCTACTTGAGCGTGCGAGGGGGCTCGGCGGTGGCCGAGAGCGCCGGCTGGACCTACCCGGAGCCGAGGGCGGGCTTCGAGGAGCTGCGCGGCACGCGCTGCGTAGGTCGGATGGACTCCTGCACGGTCGACGGCGAGACCGTCCAGCCGCAGCCGGGCGACTTCTACGGCGGCTGGATCACCTCCGCGTCGTCGGTCCCTTCAAGGGGGCCCCGGGCACGATGTTCTGGTGATCCGCCCCGTGCGTCGTCAGCGGCGGCTGCACCACGTCCACCGCCGCCGCGGCGAGCGCGACCAGCGAGCCCGCGCCGAGCCAGGTGCCGACGGTCGCGGCGTCGAGCACTCCGCCGCCCGCACCGGGGGACGTCAGGTAGCCCAGTGCGGTGACTCCGCCGACGGCGCCGACCGCGACGAGCAGCGCTCTGGCGGACCGCCGCCGCCACCAGGCGTCGCGTCCTGTCATCGGCGAGGACGCGGATGTTGACCGTGAGCTCCCCGTCCTCGACGGCGGCGCCGATCCGCTCGGAGTCGGCGCGGGAGGCGCCGCAGGCCCAGCAGTAGCCCCAGCGCCTCGCTCGCGAGCGTGTCGCGCAGGGCGGTCGGAGCCAGGCGGTCGCGGATCTGCTCGGCGGCGAGCGCCTTCGCCTCGTCGAGCAGGTCGATCTGCGGGACGGTCGATCGGAGGGTGCCCTCGAGGACCGCTGCTCCGCGTCCCGCAGCGACGACCTCCGCGGGAACCGCCAGCCCGTACGCGGTGACGACCTTCACGAGGGCGTCCACGGTCGCGACGTCGACGCGCGCTCCTGGCCCGAGCTCGAGGGTCAGGAAGGCGCTCAGCTCCCGCCGGAACGCGTCCTCGTCCGCGCCCTCCTCGAGCGAGGCCACACCGAGCAGCGCATCCGCGAACGCGCGGTTGTCGGACTGCAGGTAGGCGATCAGCAGATCCTGGGCGCGCTCGCGCAGCTTCGCGGTCCAGCCGCCCGACGGATCCGAAGTCGACGAGGGCGGCGCTGGCCGTCCGGCAGCAGCAGGATGTTCCCGGGGTGCAGATCGGAGTGGTAGACGCCGTCGAGCACGACCTGCCGCACGAAGGCGCGAAGGATCGACCGCAGGGCGGGTTCGAGGACCAGGGCGACTCCGCCCCTGGCGGTCACCGACGTGAGCGTCTCGCCCTCGATGAAGTCCATCACCAGCACGCGGTGGCCGGAGAGCTCCTCGACGAGCTCGGGCAGGACCAGCTCGTCGGAGCGCGGCGACCGCGCCTGCACCGCGCGCAGGGCCTGCAGGTTCAGCGCCTCCAGGCGGAAGTCGAGCTGGCGGATCAGGTCGGCGCCGTACTGCTCGGCGATCGCGCGCATCCCGAGCTGCCGAGCCTGCGGTGACGCGCGCTCGATCACCCGCACGGCGCGCAGCGCGACGTCGACGTCGCGGCGCACCTCCGGGGCGATCCCGGCGGAGCACCTTCACGCGACGAGCCGTCCGCCGTGCAGGCGGGCGCGATGGACCTGGCCGATCGAGGCCGCCGCCACCGGCACCTCCTCGAACGAGGAGAAGACGCGCTCGAGCGGACCGGAGAACGCCGCTCCGAGCTCCGCCCGCACCGCGGGCCACGGGCCGGCCCACATCGCGCTGCAGAGCGGAGAGGGCGCTCACCCACTCGGGCAGCAGATCCGATCGGGTGGAGAGCAGCTGGCCGAGCTTGACAGAAGGCACCGCCCGCCTCCTCGAGAGCACTGCGGAGACCCTCCGCCTGCTCGCGGCGGCAGCGCCGAGCGGGACGGCTCCGTGCCGAAGTCCAGATCCGTCCAGGGGAGCAGGCCGCTGCGCCGCGCGAGCCGCACCAGGTCGACGAAGCGCCGGCCTCGACCGACGGCCGGTCTCCCGGGCCTCTGCCCCGCTCCGAGGCCAGCCCGAGAGTGGGGACCGTGATCCCGCGTGCGCCTCGCCATGCGTGTCCGCCCTCCGGCGCCGACGGCACCGCCGACAGCCTGGCGCAGAGCGGTGGGCCGGTGCTGTGAGCGTCATGCCGGGTAACCTCCGCCACCCGCGGAGCGCCCCCGGTGTCATCGTGGGGCACCCCGAGGGACGGGGCGGGAGGCGGAACGGGATGAGCGAGCGGACGGACGCCTGGGGGTTCTCGACCCGCCAGCTGCACGCGGGCACGGCCGAGGACGCGCTCCACGCCCGGCGCACCCCGATCTATCTCACCGCGGGCTTCAGCTTCGACTCGTGCTCGACGACGCGCGCGACCGCTTCGCCGGCGCCGACGGCTACACCTACACCCGGGTCGGCAACCCGACGACGGATGCGGTCGAGCGCCGTCTCGCCGCGCTCGAGGGCGGATCCGGGGCGCTCCTCGTCGGCAGCGGCCAGGCGGCGCTCTCCGTCGCCCTGCTCGCTCGTCTCGGCCGGCGAGCACGTCGTCGCCGCGGCGAGCCTCTACGAGGGCACCCGGAACCTGCTCCTCGAGAACCTGGCACGCCTGGGCATCACCACGACCTTCGTCGAGGACGCCGACGACCCGCTGGCCTGGGAGGACGCGATCACCCCGCGGACCCGGGCGGTGCTCGTCGAGTCGATCCCGAATCCGCGGAACGACGTGGTGGACCTGCGGCTCGTCGCCGACGTCGCGCGCCTCCACCGCGTGCCCCCCGTCGTCGACAACACCTTCGCCACCCCGTACCTGCTCCGTCCGATCGAGCACGGGGCGGACGTCGTGGTGCACTCCGCCAGCAAGTTCCCGGCGGGCCACGGCGCGGTCATCTCAGGTGCCGTCGTCGATGCGGGCCGCTTCGACTGGCGCGCCGAGGCCGCCCGGTTCCCGCACCTCGCCGTCGCCGAACCGGCCCCGAGCGGGCGTCCCTCGACGTACCCGCGACGTCGTCGCCGGACGGATGGGTCCGACCGTCCTCCGCTCACCGCGTTCCTCCTCGAGCAGGGGCTCGAGACGCTGTCGCTGCGCGTACGGCGCCAGCTCGCGCAGCGCGCTGCGGATCGCCCAGTGGCTCGAGGCGCGGCCCGAGGTCGAGAGCGTGGACTACAGCGGCTCCGGCCTCCAGCCCGCGGTCGCACCGATCCGCGGCGGCGTCTGCCGCGTGGTCAGGGCTCGGTCATTCTCCTTCACCCCGGCGCGGGGGCGGAGGCGCGCACGGCGGTTCACGGACGCCCTGGCCTGTTCACGCGGATGACGCACCTCGGCGACGTGCGCCTCGCTCGTCCTGCACCCCGCCAGCACGACCCACACCCGCGCACAGTCCAGGAGCGAGGCGGCCGGCTTCGGCACCGGGCCTGCTGCGGCTCTCCACCGGCATCGAGGACGTCGAGGACCCGATCGACGACCTGGAGGCAGGTCTCCTCGCCTCGGCCGTTCCGCTCGTGCCGGCGGGCGGCGTCGTGAGCCGCCTGCAGCACTTCGCGTGGGTTCCTTCCTCGCGGCTTCGGACCGCAGGCGTGGGGCGGCCGGACTGGGACTGGGACCGCCGCTGGACGGAGCCCGAGCTCTACCGGCAGAGCGCGCGAGCTCGAGCAGGCCGGCTTCGACCTCGTGATCATCGAGGACGCGCTGTCGCTGGGCAGTGCCGACACCCTCGACCTGCGGGTGCGCCGCGCCTACGGCGGACCCGGCACGACCCGCTCCTGCTCGCGCCGTACCTGTTCGAGGCGACGCGGCACCTGGGCGTCGCGCCGACCGTGAACCCGATGGCGTGGAGCCCATACCAGGCGGCCCGCCAGTCTCTCGACGCTGCAGCACTCAGCGGGGGCCGACTCGGCATCAACGTCGTGACCGATGTGGGCAGCAGCCGCCACTTCGGACTCGACCCGCTGCCGCACGACCGCGCCTACGACCGGGCGCACGAGTGGCTCGACTCGATCCGCGAGCTGTGGCGCAGCTGGGACGACGGCGCGCTCCTCCAGGACGCCGCGACCGGGCTCTTCGCCGACGGCACGCGCCTGCGCCTGGTCCGCCACCGCGGGGAGCACTACTCCTTCGACGGCCCGCTGAACGCGCTGCCGTTCGAGACGGGCGAGCCCGTCGTCGTCTTCCCGGAGGATCGCCCGCGGCATCGACTTCGCCGGCGCGCAGTCCGACGTCCAACTGGCGCTGGCCTCGCTCGACGTCGCCACCGTGCGCGCCTACCGGGAGCGGGCGCGAACCGCAGCGGCGTCGCACGGACGTGACCCCGACGATCTGACCGTCCTCTTCGTCGCGAAGCCGATCGTCGTCTCGAGCCGGGAGGAGGCGGAGCGGCTTCGTCGTCGCGTCCGCCCAGCCGGACGAGACCGCTCTGCTCGCCCTCGCCTCCGCCTACTCGAGCGACCTCGAGACCGACCTCACCGCGCTCGACCTCGATCGGCCGATCGATCCGGCCGTCTTCGGCGGGCACGTCCTCTCGGGGAGCATCTCGGCCTCTACGGCTCGGCCGGCCCCGACGCGCCGCTGCGCGAGCTGCTGACCGCGAAGGCCAGGCTGGGGCTCGTCGCCGACCGGCGGGGTCTCGTCGGCACCGCGGAGGAGATCGCCGACTTCATCGAGGAGCTGGGCGAGGACGCCGACAACGACGGAATCGCGTTCTCGGGGGACTTCCACGCGGTGACGCTGCACCGGATGCTCGACGAGCTGTCCCGATCCTGCGGCGCCGCGGGATCCTGCGGCGCGGGCACCCGCGGCGGGCTGCGGAGGAGCCTGACCCGCGTCTAATCGGCTGCGGAGCCGAGCAGACACCTGCGTGGCCTCGGACGCCTCGACGTCGAGGGCCCACGCGGGTCGGACGAAGGTCCTCCGAGTGACGCGGAACCGCGTCTCCTCGACACCTGCTCCGTCGGCGCCGACCGTGCGGCTGCTGCCGTTGCGCTCGTAGCCGAGCGCCGTCGACACGCGGATCGAGGCGGTGTTCCACGCCAGTGCACTGCTCTCGGCGACCTCCGCCCCGAGGTGGTCGAACGCCAGCATCAACACGGCCGCCCGCATCTCCCGGCCGAGACCCCGGCCGTGAGCCGACAGGGTGAGCCACGAGCCGGAGGCGACGGAGCGCGTGGCCGCGAACCGGTCGGCCAGGAGGTCCTGGCGCCGATCACGACCCCGTCCTCGATGACGGCGAACGCGACCCTCCAGGTGTCCGGCGGGTTCTCGCGCGGAGCGACCAGTGGTAGCGGGCGAGGTTCGCGGGCAGCCCATCGGCGGGCGCCTCGGCCTACGGAGCCGGGAACGGCGAGCGCCCCGGCTCGTGGATCCCGGCGAGCGCCGCGGCCGCGAGACCGGGGGAGATCCTCGCCCCGCACCGGACGCAACTCCAGCCTGGGAGTGCGCAGCACCAGATCGAACAGGGGCCAGAGAGGAGCCGCGGCGGTCAGCCCGGACGACGCCAGCGGACCCCGATGAGGCCCGCGATCGGGCGGTACCGGCGGTGGGACTCGAACCCACAAGCCCTCTCGGACAGAGCATTTTGAGTGCCCCGCGTCTGCCATTCCGCCACACCGGCTCATCACGAGCCCGTCGAGAATACCGTAGGCTCATCGGCGTGACAGACCAGGAAACCGCGCCGACCGCACCCTGTCGGGTCGTCGTCGCCGAAGACGAATCGCTCGTCCGCCTCGACATCGCGGAGATCCTCCGCGACGACCAGGCCTGGAGGTCGTGGGTGAGGCGGGCAGACGGCGAGAACCGCCGTGGCCCTCGCCACCGAACTCCGGCCCGACCTGGTGATCATGGACGTGAAGATGCCCCAGCTGGACGGCATCTCGGCCGCCGAGCGCCTCTCGAAGGCGCACATCGCGCCGGTCGTCACTCCTCACGGCGTTCAGCCAGAAGAGCCTGCTCAGCAAGAGCGAGGCGCTGGCCTACGTGGTCAAGCCGTTCACCCCGAACGACCTGCTGCCCGCGATCGAGATCGCCCCCTCGCGCTACGCCCAGATCCTGACCCTCGAGGCCGAGGTTGACATGGTCGAGCGCTTCGAGACCCGCAAGCTGGCCGACCGGGTCAAGGGCCTGCTCAACGAGAAGATGGGCCTCACCGAGCCCGAGGCGTTCCGCTGGATCCAGAAGGCGTCGATGGACCGCCGTCTCACCATGCACGACGTCGCCCAGGCGATCGCCCAGGAATGCCTGTCCGAAGGCGCAGCCGCCGGGGCGGCAGCCCTGATCTACGGCCAGAGGGCAAGTGCGTCGGGAGCCGCCCGCCTGTCGTTCCGGCGGTACTCGAGGCGGACGTGGTCCTGCTCGGGCGCGGAGGAGCCCTGCCAGAACTCGATCCGCTCCGGCACGACGCGGTAGACGGCCCACTCGCGGTCGATCGTCGCGGGGAGCAGCCGACGGCGACGCTGGTCAGCGCGACGAGGTCGAAGCCGGCGGCGGTCGCCATCGGCTCGCTCTGCCGTCCGACGAGCAGCGCGGTGCCGGCCCGGGCCTCTCGATCGGCGGCGGAAGTCCTCGGCCGATTCGGCCGCGGAGCCGCGCACGATCCGTCCCTCGACGCGGACCTGACGCCCCTGCACGGGCCAGAAGAAGGTCAGCGCGGCGTGCGGTTCTCCTCCATCTCCCGCCCCTTGGGGCTCGTGGCATGGGTGGAGAAGGCCCAGCCCCTGCTCGTCGACGTTCAGGACGAGCACCCGGGCGCCGATCCGGGCCGTCGGCGCCGGCCGTCGAGAGGGTGGCGCCGGGGGAGCAGCTGGCCGGCGGTCGCGGCCTCCTGCAGCCACTGGCCGAACAGGTCGAGCGGCTCGTCCGGTGCGGCGTCGGCGTCGAAGGACGGCAGCTCGGAGGGCATGGACGGGAGGCTCGAGGAGGTCGCGGAAGTCACGCAGCGAGCCTAGGTTCGGGACTGCGACACGACCGGGGCTTGCGGCACGGAGCCGCGGCCGGTCGGGTCAGCGCAGGATGCTGGTGATCCGCACCGTCGAGGCGGTGCGCCCGGCCTCGCCGCGGACGACGATCTCGTGGGTCGCCAGCGTTCCCCCGAGGTGGATCGCGTCGCAGGTGGCGATGACGAAGCCGGAGCGACCGAGCGGCTGTGGCTCGCGTTCAGCTCGATCCCCATCGCGATCCGGCCCTCGCCCGCGTGGATGTTCGCGGCGATCGAGCCCATCGACTCGGCCAGCACGATGTGCGCCCCGCCGTGCAGGATCCCGACGGGCTGGCGATTGCCCTCCACCGGCATGGAGGCGACGGAGTGCTGCGGCGAGAGCTCGTGCCAGACGATGCCCATCCGCTCGGCGAGCTTCCATCCCGCGGCCGATCCCGGCCACGAGGTCGATCGCGGGGGCCGGACCCAGGAGGTGTTGAGGGGGGCTGAGTCGGTCAGCCGGATCTCCTCGTCGTCGTCCTGAGGAGGCCTCGACCAGCGGCTCGGAACCGTCCGGATCCGGTGTCGGAGGCGCTGTGTAGTCTTGCCGTGTGCTCGATCCGGAACAGCCTACCCTCTTGCTCGTCGACGGCCATTCCCTGGCGTTCCGGGCGTTCTACGCGCTCCCGGTCGACAGTTTCCAGACCCGCGACGGCGCGCACACGAACGCCATCCACGGCTTCCTGTCGATGCTGATCCTGCTGCTGAACGAGAAGCTGACCCACCTCGGCGTCGCGTTCGACATCTCGCGCTACTCGTTCCGCACCCGCGAGTACCCCGAGTACAGCGGAACCCGCGGAGAGACCCCGCCCGAGTTCAAGGGGCAGGTCCCGCTCCCCGAGCAGGCGCTGTACGCGATGAACATCCGCACCGTCTCGAAGGAGGACTTCGAGGCCGACGACATCCTCGCCACTCGCGAAGCGGCGCGGAGGCCGCTACCGGGTGCTCGTCGTCTCGGGTGATCGCGACACGATCCAGCTCGTCACGCCCGACGTCACCCTCCTCTACCTGTCGACGCAGGGCGTCTCGCAGCTCACCCGCTACGACCGCGACAAGGTGTTCGAGAAGTACGGCGTCGAGCCCCACCAGTACCCCGAGATCGCGGCCCTGGTCGGCGAGACGAGCGACAACCTGCCCGGGGTCGACAGTCGGGCCGAAGATCGCGGCGAAGTGGGTCAACCAGTACGGCACGGTCGCCGACATCATCGCCCACGCCGACGAGATCAAGGGCGTCGTCGGAGAGAAAGCTGCGGCAAGCAGAAGGAGAACGCCCTCCGCAACCGCAGGCTGAACCGCCTCGTCACCGACGTCGAGCTGCCGCTGGGCCTGACCGACCTCGCCCGGCAGCCGATCGACCCCGACGCGGTGCGCGAGATCCTCTCGCGCCTGGAGTTCAAGACCCTCCAGGAGCGCGTCCACGATTTCGCCGCCGACGAGGGCGTCGAGGGAGCGGCCGCCGCGCTCGCCGGCGACACCGTCGGCATGACCGCGGCGCCCGCGGTGCGGACGATGGTCGACGAGGAGCTCGCGCACTGGCTCGACACGAAGTCCTCTCGCCAAGTACGACCCCGTCGCCGTCCAGGCGCAGGTCGGCCTCGACGGCTCCGAGGGCATCGGCCTGTCGAGAAGGAAGTCGGCGTTCGTCCCCTGGGCGGCCGACCGCCCCGACTACACGGGCCTCGAGCAGTGGCTGGCGAGCGACGGCCCAAGTACTTCGCCGACGCGAAGCCGCAGGTGAAGGCGCTGCGCACCGCCGGCCTCCCGGTCGGCAGGCCTGGCGTTCGGCTGTCCCGCACCGCGGCGGAACTCCTGCAGCCCACGGGCCACGCGGCGACGCTGCCCGCGCAGGTCTCGCAGTACCTCGACGAGACGATGGCGCAGGGCGACCCGAACCAGCTCGTGCCGACCGTCGAGCCGGGCGAGTCTCCGCGACCGAGGCGTGGTACGCGTTCCGCCTCGTCGGCGCCCTCACCGAGATGCTCGGCGAGGGCATGCTGTCGGTCCTCGCCGACATCGAGCTGCCGATCGTGCAGGTCCTCGCGACCGTCGAGCTGACCGGCGTGGCGATCGATCCCGAGGTGCTCAGCGCGGCCCGCGGCGAGCTGGACCGACGACGCCCGCCGACCTCGCGAGCCGCGCGTTCGCCGAGATCGGCCACGAGATGAACCTCGGCTCGCCGAAGCAGCTCCAGCAGGTCCTCTTCGAGGAGCTTCCGCGATGCCGAAGACCCGGGCGACGAAGACGGGCCACACGACCGAGCGTCCCGCGCCTTCGCCGACCTGCAGGAGTCGCACCCGCACGCCGTTCCTCGGCCTCCTGCTCGAGCACCGGGACGCGACCAAAGCTCAAGCAGATCATCGAGACCCTCGAGAAGTCGGTGACGCCCGACCGGCGGATCCACACCAGCGCTACGACCAGACAGGGACGGCCACCGGCCGCATCTCCTCGAACGATCCCAACCTGCAGAACATCCCGGTGCGCAGCGAGGTCGGGCGCCGGATCCGCACCGCGTTCGTGCACAGCGACGACGCGAGCACCCTGCTCACCGCGGACTACTCGCAGATCGAGATGCGGATCATGGCGCACCTCTCGGGCGACGCCGGGCTCATCGAGGCGTTCCACAGCGGCGAGGACCTGCACCGCTTCGTCGGGGTCGCGGATCTTCGGCGTCGAGCCCGGCGACGTCACCTCTGAGCAGGTGCTGCAACAAGGTCAAGGCGATGTCCTACGGTCTGGCCTACGGACTCAGCGCCTCCCGGCCTGTCGAAGCAGCTCCGGATCTTCGAGCAAGCCGAGGCCAAGCAGCTGATGACCGACTACTTCGTCCGCTTCGGCGCGGTGCGCGACTACCTGCGCAGCGTCGTCGAGCAGGCGCGCGAGACGGGCCACACCGAGACGACCTCGGCCGCCGCCGGCCGTTCCCCGGACCTGCAGAGCGCCAACCGCGTGCTGCGCGACAACGCCGAGCGCGCGGCCCTGGAACCTCGCCGATCCGAGGGCTCCGCCGCCGACATCATGGAAGACTCGCGATGATCGGCGTGCAGTCCGATCTCGACGAGCAGGGCCTGGGCTCGCGGATGCTCCTCCAGGTGCACGACGAGCCGATCTCTTCGATGTCGCCCCCGGCGAGGAGGAGGCCCTCAGAGGCGGTCGTGAGGAACCGGATGGCGCACGCCGCGGATCCGCTCGGTCCCGCTCGAGGTCCAGGTCGGGCACGGGGCGAACTGGGACGCCGCCGCGCACCGACGGCTCGCGACGGGCGCCCACGCGTCCTGGCCAGGCTCGGAGCATGACTGCGAATCCCTCGTGAGCCTCCGCCGTCGACCAGGTCGCCGAGCGCTGGGTCGACACCCTCGTCGAGCTCGACCCCGCGGTGGGGACCTGGCTCGGACGTGGCCGGGGGAGGCCTCGCCGATCCGTCGCCGGACGGGACTCGGAGCGCTCCCGTGCCGCGACGGCGGCCGCGCTGGCGGAGCTGGAGGCCGCAGCCCCCGTCGACGCCGTCGACCGCGTCACCGTCGCCGATCTCGGTGCGGAGCTCCGGCTGGCGCTCGAGGCGCACGAGGCGGGCCGGCCGCTGCGCGATCTCAACGTCATCATGCCTCACCGGCGCAGGAGCTGCGCGATGTCTCTCGATCTCATGCCCACCGCCGAGAGCGAGCGACTGGGAGGACGTCGCCGAGCGCCTCCACGCCCTGCCCTCCGCGCTCACCGGGTACGCGCCGAGACCCTGCGCGAAGGCATCCGCAGCAGGGAGTGGTCCCCGCATCGTCGCCAGGTCGGCCTCGTCGCCGAGCAGGCCGCGAAGGTCGCGGCGCCCCGCGGCTTCTTCGCCGAGCTTCGCCGCCGACGCGGCGCCGGCCGAGGGATCCCTGCCCGCCTCGCTCGCCGGTCGGCCTGAGGAGGGCGCGCGAGGCAAGCGCCGCCGCGCCGGCATGGCGAGCTTTCCGAGCGATTCCTCCTCCGCAGCGAGCTCGATCCCGCCGCGAGCGAGCAGGACGCCGTCGGCCGCGAGCACTACGCACTCCAGTCCCGCCGCTTCCTCGGAGCGGTCGTCGACCTCGACGACCGACCGAGTGGGGATCGAGGAGCTCGCCCGCATGACGGCCGAGCAGGCGGCGATCGCCCGGGAGATCCCGCCCGGCGCACTCGGTCGCCGAGGCCATCGCCCACCTCGACGCCGACCCGCTCCCGGCACGCTGCACGGCGTCGACGCCCTGCAGCGCTGGATGCAGGAGACGAGCGACTGCGCCGGGTCGGCGAGCTCGCGGAGACGGCGTTCGACATCCCCGAGGAGCTTCTGCGGCCCGAGTGCCTCATCGCGCCGACGCATCGAGGGCGGGATCTACCACACCGGCCCGAGCGACGACTTCGCGCGTCCGGGACGGATGGGGTGGTCGGTGCCCGAGGGCGTCACCGAGTTCGCCACCCGGCGGGAGCTGACGACCGTCTACCACGAGGGCGTCCCCGGTCACCACCTGCAGGTGGGTCAGGCCGTGCACAACCGGGCGAGCCTGAACACCCGGCGGCGGCAGCTCGCCGGCAAGCTCGCTGGGTCACGCCGAGGGCTGGGCGCTCTACGCCGAGCGGCTCATGGAGCGGCTTCGGCTACCTCGACGGACCCGGCCGACCGCCTCGGCATGCTCGACGGCCAGCGGACGCGCCGCGCGCGGGTCCTGGACATCGGCGCGCACCCGGGGCAAAGCGGATGCCGGGACGGACGAGATCTGGACCGCGGAGTCGGCCCTCGCCTTCATGAGGCGGAACGTGAATACATGGACGACGCGTTCATCCAAGGCTTCCGGGAGGTGAACCGCTACCTGGGCTGGCCGGGACAGGCGCCGTCCTACAAGGTCGGCCAGCGTGATCTGGGAGCAGCTGCGCGACGACGCCGCGGCCCGCGAGGGGGACGCGTTCTCGCTCGCGGCGTTCCACCGCCGCGCCCTCGATCTTCGGCGGGGTCGGCCTACGACACTCCTGCGCGCGAGTCTCGGCGTCCTGATCCTGTCCGGGAGTGCCGCTCCCGGATCGCTCCGAGCGGAACCGCGGGCGATTGCCACTGCGCTCCCGGGTTCGGATAGGGCTTGACCGTCACGCTCGTGGCGCCGGCCGTGCCACGGCGGGGCGAAGAGGCTCCGGGTCACGGCCCGGTCGCAGCCGGAGCCGCCGCCGGACGACGGCACATCCCCTCATGGCCACCGCGGTGGTCACCACTCGGTCGCGTCGAGAGCCGCGCCGGTGCCCGCCGCCTCGAGTACTCCATCCATCCTGGAGCATCCCTTTAATGACAACCGCAACGACCGGGAAAAGGCAGCCAAGCAGGCCGCGACCAACGACATCGGGTTCGGCGGAAGACTTTCTTGCCGCGGTCGAAAAGACCCCCTGAAGTTCTTCAACGACGGAGACCTCATCGAAGGCACCGTCGTGAAGATCGACCGCGACGAGGTCCTCCTCGACGTCGGCTACAAGACCGAGGGCGTCATCCCCCTCGCGCGAACTCTCCATCAAGCACGACGTCGACCCCTCCGAGGTCGTCAACGTGGGCGACAGCGTCGAAGCCCTCGTCCTGGGTGAAGGAGGACAGGCGAGGGTCGCCTGGACCCTCTCGGTTAAGGTGCGCAGTACGAGCGCGCATGGGGCGACGTCGAGAAGATCAAGGAGTCCGACGGTGTCGTCACCGGTTCGGTCATCGAGGTCGTCAAGGGCGGGCTCATCGTCGACATCGGCCTCCGCGGCTTCCTTCCGGCCTCGCTCATCGAGCTGCGCCGCGTCCGCGACCTCCACGCCGTACCTCGGCCAGGAGATCGAGGCGAAGATCCTCGAGCCCGAGCTGGCAGAACCGCAACAATGCGGCCTGCCGCGCCGTGCGCTCCTCGAGCAGACGCAGATGCGAGAGGCACGCACCACGTTCCTGAACAACCTGCACAAGGGTCAGGGTCCGCAAGGGCGTCGTGTCCTCGATCGCCTGCAACTTCGGTGCGTTCGGCCGACCTCGGCGGCGTCGACGGTCTCGTCCACGTCTCCGAGCTCTCCTGGAAGCACATCGAGCACGCCTCCGAGGTCGCCGAGGTGGGCCAGGAGGTCACCGTCGAGATCCTCGAGGTCGACCTCGACCGCGAGCGCGTGTCGCTCTCGCCCAAGGCGACCTCAGGAGGACCCGTGGCAGGTCTTCGCCCGCACCCACGCGATCGGCCAGGTCGCCCCGGGCAAGGTCACGAAGCTGGTCCCGTTCGGCGTGTTCGCCCGCGTCGCGGACGGCATCGAGGGCCTCGTCCACATCTCCGAGCTGTCGGGCAAGCACGCCCGAGCTCGCCGAGCAGGTCGTGTCGGTCGGCGAAGAGGTGTTCGTCAAGGTCATCGACATCGACCTCGACCGCCGTCGCATCTCGCCTCTCGCTCAAGCAGGCGAACGAGAACGTCGACCCCGAGGGCACCGAGTTCGACCCGGCGCTCTACGGCATGGCCACCGAGTACGACGACCAGGGGAACTACAAGTACCCCGAGGGCTTCGACCCGGAGACCAACGAGCGGCGCGAGGGCTTCGAGTCGCAGCGCGAGGCCCGTGGAGCCCGAGTACGCAGCGGCGCAGGCCCGCTGGGAGGCTCCACAAGGCTCAGGTCGCCAAGTCGCAGGAGGAGGCGGCCACCGTCTCCGAGGGCGTCTCGGTCGGCGGCGGCTTCACCAACGAGTCGACCACCGGCGGCACCCTCGCCGATGACGAGCCGCTCGCCGCACTGCGCGAGAAGCCGTCCTCGAACAACTGATCGAGTGCAATTTCCACGAACGGGCCGGTCCCCTCGGGGGCCGGCCGTTCCGGCGTTCCCGGGGCGCTGCTGGGTAGCGGCCGCGTGCATCTCGTAGCGCCCTGACCGGAGGCATCGCCTCGGGGAAGTCGACCGTCGCCCGCCGCCTCGCCGAGCACGGAGCCGTGGTGGTCGACGCCGATCGTCTCGCCCGCGAGGTCGTCGAACCGGGGAGTCCCGCCCGAGGCCATCGCCGAGCGGTTCGGGGCACCGATGATCCGTGAGGACGGCACGCTCGACCGCGCGGCCTTCGGAGCGGTGATCTTCTCGACGCTGCTGCGCGCCGATCTGAACGCGATCACCCATCCCGCGGTGATCGGAGCGGTCGCAGCGGCTCTTCGCCGAGGCGGGTGCGGCGGACCCGGCGGCGGTCGTCGTCTACGACGTCCCCCTGCTCGCCGAGGGCAGGGGCTCGGCCGAGTTCGACGAGGTCGTCGTCGTGCACGCGCCGCAGCAGACGCGCATCGAGAGGCTGATCGCCCTCAGAGGCCTCAGCAGCGACGGAGGCGCGCCCCGCGTCACCGCTCAGGCGAGCGACGAGGAGCGGCTCTGCGCTGGCTCGACCAGCGTCCTCGGACGCCGGAGCGGATCGCTGGAGCAGACGCTCGCCCGCGCCGACGAGCTGTGGGCGGAGCCGGAGCCGGACGCAGTGAGCGTGTCGGCGGGGGAGGCGTTCGCCCGGGACGCACGCCGCGTCGGTGTCGGTGGTCGCGGCTACGCTTCGACTCATGGAGCCAACCCGTGCCGTGCACCCGTTCGAGGTCGTCAGCGAATACAAGCCGAGCGGTGACCAGCCCCGCGCCATCGCCGATCTGAGCGCGCGCATCACCGCCGGCGAGACCGACGTGGTCCTCCCCGGCGCCACCGGCACCGGCAAGTCCGCGACCACCGCCTGGCTCGTCGAGGCCGTGCAGCGGCCCACGCTCGTCCTGGCGCACAACAAGACCCTCGCCGCGCAGCTCGCGAACGAGTTCCGCGAGCTCTTCCCGAACAACGCCGTCGAGTACTTCGTGTCGTACTACGACTACTACCAGCCTGAGGCGTACGTCCCGCAGACCGACACCTTCATCGAGAAGGACAGCTCGGTCAACGCCGAGGTCGAGCGCCTGCGCCATTCGACGACGAACTCCTGCTCAGCCGCCGCGACGTCATCGTCGTCTCCACGGTCTCGTGCATCTACGGCCTCGGTCAGCCCGAGCAGTACCTCGAGGCGATGGTGGCCCTGCAGGTCGGGCAGCGGGTCGACCGCGATCGACTCATCCGCAAGTTCGTGTCGATGCAGTACGCGCGCAACGACGTCGACTTCGCCCGGGGCACCTTCCGCGTCCGCGGCGACACGATCGAGATCATCCCCATGTACGAGGAGCTCGCGATCCGCATCGAGATGTTCGGCGACGAGATCGAGGCGCT
The DNA here is from genome assembly GCF_979253875.1 of Rathayibacter sp. AC182. Classification (NCBI taxonomy): domain Bacteria; kingdom Bacillati; phylum Actinomycetota; class Actinomycetes; order Micrococcales; family Microbacteriaceae; genus Rathayibacter; species Rathayibacter sp. AC182. The sequence goes on from NZ_CEEDEK010000003.1 coordinate 304,762, forward strand.
CTACACGCTGCACCCGCTGACCGGCGACATCGTGCGCAAGCTCGACTCCGTCTCGGTGTTCCCCGGCTCGCACTACGTCGCCGGTCAGGATGTCACTGCACCGGCGATCGACACCATCCAGCAGGAGCTCGAGGTGCGCCTGTCCGACCTCGAGAAGCGGAACAAGCTCCTCGAGGCGCAGCGCCTGCGGATGCGCACCACCTTCGACCTCGAGATGATGCAGCAGATCGGCTTCGCTCCGGCATCGAGAACTACTCCCGCCACATCGACGGCCGCCAGTCGGGCGAGGCCCCCCACTGCCTGCTCGACTACTTCCCGGACGACTTCCTCGTCGTCATCGACGAGTCGCACGTCACCGTGCCGCAGATCGGTGCGATGTACGAGGGCGACGCGTCCCGCAAGCGCACGCTCGTCGAGCACGGCTTCCGTCTTCCCTCCGCGATGGACAACCGCCCGCTGAAGTGGGAGGAGTTCAAGGACCGCGAGTCAGACCGTCTACCTCTCCGCGACCCCGGGCCGCTACGAGATGGGCATCGCCGACGGCATCGTCGAGCAGATCATCCGCCCCACCGGCCTCATCGATCCCGAGATCGTCGTCAAGCCGACCAAGGGCCAGATCGACGATCTCCTCGAGGAGATCAAGCGCCGCACCGAGCGCGACGAGCGGATCCTGGTCACGACCCTGACCAAGCGGATGGCCGAGGAGCTCACCGACTTCCTCACGGAGGCGGGCGTCCGCGTGCGCTACCTCACTCCGACGTCGACACGCTCCGCCGAGTCGAGCTGCTGTCCGAGCTCCGCGCCGGCGTCTACGACGTCCTCGTCGGCATCAACCTGCTGCGCGAGGGACTCGACCTCCCCGAGGTCTCGCTGGTCGCGATCCTCGACGCCGACAAGGAGGGCTTCCTCCGCTCGTCCACCTCGCTCATCCAGACCATCGGCCGCGCCGCCCGCAACGTCTCCGGCGAGGTGCAACACAGCACGCCGACAAGGTGACTGACTCGATGCGGCTCGCGGATCGACGAGACCGACTCGACGGCGCGAGAAGCAGGTGGCGTACAACCTCGAGCACGGGATCGACCCGACCCCGCTGCGCAAGAAGATCGCCGACATCACCGAGGTCCTCGCCCGCGAGGGCGCCGACAGCGACACGGCGAAGCTGCTCGGCGGGCCGCGACGCGAAGAAGAAGAGCCGCACCCCCAACCTGCGCCGCCAGGGTCTCGCCGCCAACGGCGGCAACGACCTCGGAGGCGATCATCGGCGACCTCAACGGTCAGATGCTGCAGGCGGCGGGCGAGCTGGAAGTTCGAGCTCGCGGCGCGCCTGCGCGACGAGGTGCCGGAGCTCAAGCGCGAGCTGCGGCAGATGGAGAAGGCCGGTCACCTGCGACCTGATCCGCAAGCTCGGAGGGGGCGGACCAGCGCCCAGCGAACGCCAGCCGGCGATGTCGGTGGGCTCGGCATACACTTTCGAGGTGTCGATCTCGAACGCTGGCGAAGACCCTGCCCCGCTCCCTCCGAGCACTCCCACCACCCCCATCGGTTCGTCTCCCAGCTGAGACGACCTCCGTCTCGAAGCTGGTGGTCAGCGGCGCCCGGGTGCACAACCTGCAGGACGTCGACCTCGAGATCCCGCGCGATTCGATGGTGGTCTTCACGGGCCTGTCCGGGTCCGGCAAGTCCTCGCTCGCGCCCGACACGATCTTCGCGGAGGGGCAGCGCCGCTACGTCGAGTCGCTCTCCGCGTACGCGCCAGTTCCTGGGCCAGGTCGACCGACCGGAGGTCGACTTCATCGAGGGCCTCAGCCCGGGCGGTGCCGATTCGACCAGAAGTCGACGAACCGCAACCCGCGCTCGACGGTCGGCACGATCACCGAGATCTTCGACTACATGCGCTTGCTCTGGGCAGCGCATCGGAGTTCCGGCGACTCGCCCCGTCTGCGGCGAGAAGATCTCGGCGCAGACCGTCCAGCAGATCGCCGATCAGCTCATGGAGCTCGACGAGGGCACGCGGTACCAGATCCTGAGTCCCGTCGTCTCGCAGAAGAAGGGCGAGTTCGTCGACCTCTTCAAGGAGCTCACCGCGGGCGGCTACTGGCGCGCCATGGTCGACGGCAAGCTGATCCAGCTCAAAGTGATCCGGCCGGACGCTCAAGAAGCAGTTCAAGCACGACATCTCGGTCGCGGGTCGACCGCCTTCGTCGCCGGCCCCGACATCCTCGGGCGCCTCCACCGACTCCGTCCTCGAGACCGCGCTGCGCCTCACCGACGGCATCGTGCAGATCAACTTCGTCGACGGCGAGGGCGACGGGCGCGTGGACCACCCACCTCCGAGAAGCTGTCCCGCCCCAACAACCACCCGATTCCCTCTCACCGAGATCGAGCCGGCGCACCTTCTCGTTCAACGCGCCCTTCGGCGCCCGCCCCGAGTGCTCCGGCCTCGGCACCCGCATGTCCGTCGACGACGAGCTCCTGCTCGGCGACCCCGACCTCAGCATCGCCGAGGGCGTCATCATCCCCGCGACCACGCAGGGCAAGGGCCTCTTCCAGTACTACGAGAAGCTGCTCGACGGCCTTCGCGCGATCCCGGGCTCTCGCCGTCCACCCTGCGGAAGCGACTGGAGCTCCGAGGTGCAGCAGGCCGTCCTGCACGGCGACAACTTCGAGGTCAAGGTCAAGTGGAAGAACCTGCTACGGCCGTGAGATGAGCTACGCGTCGGGCCTCGAGGGCGTGGTGCCCTACATCGAGCGGCAGTACGCGGAGGCCGAGACCGACGTCCAGCCGCTCGCGCTGGGCCGAGTTCCTCCGCGAGGTCGCGTGCCCGGTCTGCAAGGGCACGCGCCTGCAGCCCGAGGTCCTCGCGGCCCTCGTGCACGGAGCGAGGCATCGCCGATGTCGCCGACCTGAGCCTCGGCGACGCCCAGGAGTTCATGGGCCGGCTCGAGCTGACCGACCGCGAGGCGCACATCGCCGCACAGGTGCCTCCGCGAGATCAAGCGCGCCTCGACTTCCCGATCGAGGTCGGTCTCAACTACCTCAACTCCTCGCGGGCCGCGGGATCGCTCTCGGGCGGTGAGGCGCAGCGCATCCGCCTGGCCACGCAGATCGGGTCCGGCCTGACCGGCGTGCTCTACGTGCTCGACGAGCCGAGCATCGGCCTGCACCAGCGCGACAACCACCGCCGCCCATCGACACCCTCACCAAGCTGCGCGACCTGGGCAACACGCTCATCGCCGTCGAGCACGACGAGGACACCATCCGCACCGCCGATTGGATCAAGCTCGACATCGACCGGGCGCGGGCGTCAACGGCGGCAAGGTCGTGCACCTGGGCTCCTACGCCGGAGCTGCTCCAGAACACGCATCCCTCACGGGCGACTACGTCTCCGGACGCAAGTCGATCGAGGTGCCGGAGAAGCGCCGGAAGATCGACCGCAAGCGCGTCATCAAGGTGGTCGGGGCGTCGGCGAACAATCTGCAGAAGGTCGACGTCGAGTTCCCCCTCGGCGCGTTCGTCGCGGTCACGGGAGTCTCGGGCTCCGGCAAGAGCACGCTCGTGAACGACATCCTCTACCGGGTGCTCGCCAACCAGCTCAACGGCGCCCGCAAGGTTCCGGGCAAGCACACCCGCGTCACCGGTCTCGAGAACCTCGACAAGGTGGTGCACGTCGACCAGAACCCGATCGGCCGCACCCCGCGCTCCAACCCGGCGACCTACACGGGCGCCTTCGACCGCATCCGCAACCTCTTCGCCGAGACGACCGAGGCGAAGGCCCGCGGATACCTGCCGGGCCGGTTCAGCTTCAACGTTCAAGGGCTGGCCGCTGCGAGGCGTGCTCGGGAGACGGCACGATCAAGATCGAGATGAACTTCCTGCCCGACGTCTACGTCTCCTGCGAGGTGTGCGGGGGAGCGCGGTACAACCGCGACACCCTCACGGTGCACTACAAGGGCAAGAGCATCGCCGAGGTCCTCGACATGCCGATCGCCGAGGCGGCCGAGTTCTTCGAGCCGATCACGGCGATCCACCGCTTCCTGAAGACCCTCGTCGACGTCGGCCTCGGCTACGTCCGGCTCGGGCAGAGCGCCACCACGCTCTCGGGCGGGGAGAGCGCAGCGCGTCAAGCTCGCCACCGAGCTGCAGCGCCGCTCCAACGGGCGGAGCGTCTACGTGCTCGACGAGCCGACCACCGGTCTGCACTTCGAGGACGTCCGCAAGCTCCTGCTCGTGCTCAACGGCCTGGTCGACAAGGGCAACACGGTGCATCACCATCGAGCACAACCTCGACGTCATCAAGTCGGCCGACTGGCTGATCGACATGGGACCCGAGGGCGGTGCCGGCGGCGGCCAGGTCGTCGCGATCGGCACCCCCGAGAAGGTCGCGAAGGTGCCCGAGAGCCACACCGGCTCGTTCCTCGCCGAGATCCTCGAGCAGACCGGCGCGGACGGACAGACCGAGGCATGACGCAGACCGTCGACTACCGGCCCAAGGCCGGCGAGATCCCGACCCTCCCGGGCGTCTACCGCTTCAAGGACGCCCGGGGCCGGGTCCTCTACGTGGGCAAGGCCAAGAACCTCCGAGCCCGGCTGAGCAACTACTTCGCCCCCCTGCCGAGCCTGCACGAGCGCACCCGGCGGATGGTGCTCTCGGCGTCCGGGGTCGAGTGGACCGTCGTCGGCACCGACGTCGAGGCCCTGCAGCTCGAGTTCACCTGGATCAACGAGTTCGACCCGCCCTTCAACGTCAAGTTCCGGGACGACAAGTCGTACCCGTACATGGCGGTGACCCTGGGCGACGAGGCGCCGCGGGTGATGGTGACCCGCAACTCCAAGATCCGCGGGGCGCGCTACTTCGGCCCGTACCCCAAGATCTGGGCGATCCACGAGACCATCGATCTGATGATCAAGGCCTTCCCGATCAGGACCTGCAACGACTCGAACTACAGCGCGCGATGCAGAGCGGCAAGCCCTGCTTCGCCTCGCAGATCGGGCGCTGCGGCGGACCCTGCTCGCACCGGGTCACGTTCGCCGAGCACCGCGCGATGGTCGACCGCTTCGTGGCGTTCATGGGCAGCCACGACCGCCGGATGATCGGCGAGCTCGAGAAGGAGATGCGCGAGGCGGCCGCCGACTTCCAGTACGAGCGTGCGGCGAAGCCCGCGACCAGGCGTCTGCACTGGACGCCGTGCTCGCGAAGAGCGCGGTCGTCCTCAAGGACAACGTCGACGTCGACCTCTACGCGATCGTCCACGACGAGCTCGCCGCCTCGGTGCAGCAGTTCCGAGTCCGCGGAGGCCGCATCCGCGGCGAGCGCGGCTGGGTCGTCGACAAGGAGCTCGACATGACGACCGCGGAGCTCGTCGACACGGCGCTCCAGGCGGCGTACGAGACGGGCGACATCCCACCGCGGGAGGTCGTCGTGCCCGAGCTGCCCGAGGACTCGGAGGCGCTCGAGGAGTGGCTGAGCGGGCTGCGCGGCGCGAACGTGCGCCTGCGCGCAGCCCAGCGCCGGAGACAAGGCCGCGTTGCTCGAGACCGCCACCCAGAACGCCGGCCACTCGCTCATGCTCTACAAGACCCGCCGCTCCGCCGACTTCACCGCGCGCACGCAGGCCCTGGAGGACATCCGCGACGCGCTCGGCATGGAGGAGGCGCCGCTGCGGATGGAGTGCTACGACGTCTCCCACCTCAGCGGCACGAACATCGTCGCGTCGATGGTCGTCTTCGAGGACGGCCTGGCGCGCAAGGACCAGTACCGCCGTTTCTCCATCGCCGACTCCACCGACGACACCGAGTCGCTGCACCAGGTGCTGACCCGCCGGCTCGCCTATCTGAAGGAGCCGGTGGAGGCCGCGGCGATCGATCCTGAGACGGGGGAGGCCAAGCGCCGCAAGTTCTCCTACCCGCCGAACCTCCTGATCGTCGACGGCGGCCAGCCGCAGGTCGCCGCGGCGCAGCGGGCGCTCGACGAATCCGGAGTCACCGGCATCACGCTCTGCGGCATCGCGAAGCGGCTCGAGGAGATCTGGCTGCCCGACTCGGACTTCCCGGTGATCCTGCCGCGCAACAGCGATGCGCTGTTCCTCTTCCAGAGGATCCGCGACGAGGCGCACAGGTTCGCCATCACGCACCAGCGGCAGCGCCGCAAGCGCGACATCTCCTCCCAGCTGAGCGAGGTCCCCGGCCTCGGCGGCACCCGCGTCCGCGACCTGCTGAAGCACTTCGGCTCGGTCGCGCGGCTGCGTGAGGCGAGCGACGCCGAGATCGCCGAGGTGAAGGGCATCGGCCCGACTCTGGCGGCGGCGATCCACACTCACCTGCACCCCTGACGGGCGGCCTCGCAGGAGGCACGCCCTAGGCTGGAGACCAGGGCGCGCCCCGATCGAGGGCCCGAGATTCCACACACGAGCACGGAGACCGCATGAGCACGGAGAGCGAGCAGCAGGACGTGCTGATCGTCACGGGGATGTCCGGCGCAGGCCGGTCGACCGCCGCGAACGCCCTGGAGGACCTGGGCTGGTACGTCGTCGACAATCTCCCGCCGCAGATGCTGCGGCCGCTCGTCGATCTGGCGCAGCGCGCGGGGGACACCCTGCCCAAGATCGCCGCCGTCGTGGACGTCCGCGGTCGCGACTTCTTCGCCGACCTCGGCGAGATCGTCCGCGAGCTGCGCGCGGGGGTCGACCTCCGGGTCGTCTTCCTCGAGGCCACCGACGCAGCCCTCGTGCGCCGGTTCGAGCAGGTGCGGCGCCCCCACCCCCTCCAGGGTCGCGGGACCCTCCTCGACGGCATCACGGCCGAGCGGACCCGCCTCGCTCAGCTGCGTGAATCGGCCGACATCGTCATCGACACCTCGGACCTCAACATCCACCAGCTGGCGACCTCGATCACCGAGCGCTTCGCGGAGGCGGGTCGCGCGGGCTGGAGGTCACCGTCAGCGAGCTTCGGCTTCAAGTACGGCCTGCCGACCGATGCCGACATGGTCGCCGACGCGCGCTTCCTCCCCAATCCCTACTGGATCCCCGAGCTCCGCCCGCACACCGGCCTCGACGAAGAGGTGAGAGAATACGTGCTGGCCCAGCAGGGTGCGGAGGAGTTCATCGACTCCTACTCGCGAGCACTCGCCCGGTGCTCGACGGCTACCAGCGCGAGAACAAGCGCCACGCGACCATCGCCGTCGGATGCACGGGAGGGAAGCACCGCTCGGTCGCCGTCGCCGGCCGCATCGCGGCCCGGCTGGCCGAGCTCCCGGGAGTCGCCGTCAACGTGGCGCACCGCGACCTCGGCCGAGAATGATCCCCGCGCGCTCCGCCGCGCACCCGACGTAAGGAAGACTCCGTGGCCCTCACCGCAGACGTCAAGGGCGAACTGGTCGCGATCGTCTCGCGCAAGAACACCGTCCGCGCCGCTGAACTGGCGACCGCCCTCCGCTTCTCCGGCGGACTGCACATCATCTCGAACCGGCTCGCCGTGGAGGTCGAGCTCGACTCGGCTCCGCTCGCGACCCGGGTCCGCCGCGACCTCGCCGAGCTCTACGGCGTCCGCAGCGAGGGGAGCATCGTCTCGGCGGGCGGCTCCCGCCGCACGACCAGCTGGCTCGTCCGCGTGGTCGAGGGCGGCGACACCCTCGCGCGCCAGACCGGCCTCCTCGACCAGCGCGGCCGTCCCGTCCGCGGCCTGCCCAACCGCCTGACCACCGGCTCCTCGAGGAGCTGGCGGCCGTCTGGCGCGGGGCCTTCCTGGCGCAGGGTTCGCTGACCGACCCCGGCCGCTCGGCGGCGCTCGAGATCATCTGCCCCGGGAACGAGGCGGCGATGGCGATCGTCGGAGCGGCGGGCCGCCTCGGGGTGCAGGCCAAGCCGTCGCGCGAGGTGCGCGGCGTCCACAGGGTCGTCGTCCGCGACGGCGAGAGCATCAGCGCCATGCTCACGCTCATGGGCGCGACGGCGACCGTCGCGAGCTGGGAGGAGCTGCGCCAGCGCCGCGAGGTCCGGGCGACGGCGAACCGCCTCGTCAACTTCGACGACGCGAACCTCCGCCGCTCCGCTCAGGCCGCCGTCGCCGCCTGCGCCCGGGTCGAGCGCGCGATGGAGATCCTCGGCGACGACATCCCCGAGCACCTGCGCTGCGCGGGTCGGCTGCGCCTGTCGCACCGCGACGCGAGCCTGGACGAGCTGGGACACCACGCCGACCCGCCGATGACGAAGGACGCCGTGGCGGGACGCATCCGCCGTCTGCTCGCGATGGCCGACAAGCGCGCCTCCGAGCTCGACATCCCGGGCACCGACGCCAACGCTCCCGCCGGGCTCCAGGACCTCTGACCCGCGGATCCGCGGTCCTCCCGGTCGTGCGAACGCTGAGTGTCTGCTGGTTGAACGGCGGAGGGACTCCGAGTGCGAAGGGCCTCCTCACTGGGCTGGGGACGTCGCTCAGGTCGCCTCCGGCGCCCGTTCCTCCCCTTCGCGGGGAGGCGGATCGAGGCCGGTCGACCCTCGAGATCGACGATCACGAACAGGAGATTGCGAATGGCTGACTACACGCTCGCCGAACTGCCCTACGACTACTCGGCCCTCGAGCCGAACATCAGTGGGCGGATCATGGAGCTCCCACCACGACAAGCACCACGCCACCTACGTGACGGGCGCCAACACCGCCCTCGCCGCGCTCCAGGACGCTCGCGACAGCGACAACCTCGCGAACGTGAACAAGCTGCAGAAGGACCTCGCGTTCAACCTCGCCGGTCACGTGAACCACACGGTCTTCTGGAACAACCTCTCGCCCGACGGAGGCGACAAGCCCGTCGGCGAGCTCGCCGCGGCGATCGACGACTCCTTCGGCTCGTTCGACAAGTTCCGCGCCCACTTCACCGCGTCCGCCCTCGGCATCCAGGGCTCCGGCTGGTCGATCCTCGCCTGGGACAGCCTCGGCGAGAAGCTCATCATCGAGCAGCTCTACGACCACCAGGGCAACCTGGCCGCCGCGACCGTGCCGGTGCTCCTGCTCGACATGTGGGAGCACGCCTTCTACCTCGACTACGTCAATGTGAAGGCCGACTACGTGAAGGCGTTCTGGAACATCGTGAACTGGGCGGACGTCTCCGCGCGCTTCGAGAAGGCCCGCGAGAAGACTTCGGGCCTGCTGCTACTGTCGCAGCGATGTCGGCGTCCCGGGCCCGGCCCGGGACGCCCTCACTGCGTCACCACCCTCCACTGCACCGTCCGGGTGCCCTTCCTCACCAGGAGAAATTCTGTGTCCGTAAAGATCGGCATCAACGGCTTCGGCCGTATCGGCCGTAACTTCTTCCGTGCGGCCCTCGCCAAGGGCAGCGACCTCGAGATCGTCGCGGTCAACGACCTCACCGACAACAAGGCGCTCGCGCACCTCCTGAAGTACGACTCCATCACCGGCCGTCTGGACGCCACGGTGGAGCTCGACGGCGACAAGATCGTCGTCAACGGCAAGCCCATCATCGTGCTCGAGGAGCGCGACCCCGCCAACCTCCCCTGGGGCGAGCTGGGAGTCGACGTCGTCATCGAGTCGACCGGCCGCTTCACCAAGTCGGAGGACGCGCGCAAGCACATCACCGCCGGCGCCAAGAAGGTCATCGTCTCCGCTCCCGCCACCGGCAGCGACGTCGCGACCCTGGTCCTGGGCGTGAACGAGGGCACCTACGACCCCGCCACCCACGACATCATCTCGAACGCGTCGTGCACCACGAACTGCCTCGCGCCGCTCGCCAAGGTGCTGCTCGACAACTTCGGCATCGAGCGCGGTCTCGCGGCGACGGTCCACGCGTACACCGCCGACCAGAACCTGCAGGACGGCCCGCACAGCGACCTCCGCCGTGCGCGCGCCGCCGCGGTCAACATCATCCCGACGTCGACCGGCGCCGCCAAGGCCCTCGGCCTCGTCATCCCCGAGCTCGTCGGCAAGCTCGACGGCTACGCCCTGCGCGTCCCGGTCCCGACCGGCTCGATCACCGACCTCACCGTCGAGCTCTCGAAGCCCGCCACGGTCGAGGAGATCAACGCGGCCTACAAGGCCGCCGCCGAGGGCGACCTCAAGGGCATCCTCAAGTACACCGAGGACCCGATCGTCTCGAGCGACATCGTGACCGACCCGCACTCCTCGATCTTCGACGCGGGCCTGACGAAGGTCATCGGCAGCCAGGTCAAGGTCGCCTCCTGGTACGACAACGAGTGGGGCTACTCCAACCGCCTCGTCGACGTCACCGAGTTCGTCGCCGGCAAGCTCTAAGGCCCCGAACCAGTGACGTTCCGCACCTGGACTCGCTGGGCTCCTCCGCGGCAAGCGCGTCGTCGTCCGCTGCGATCTGAACGTCCCCCTGAAGGACGGAACGATCACGGACGACGGCCGCGTGCGCGCGTCGGTGCCCACCCTCCAGCGGCTCGTCTCCGAGGGTGCCCGAGTCGTGGTCGTGAGCCACCTCGGGCGCCCCGACGGAGCCGAACCCGAAGTACAGCCTGGCCCGGTCGCGAAGCGGCTCGGCGAGCTGCTCGACGCCCCGGTCTCGTTTGCCGAGGACACCGTCGGCGAGTCCGCGTCCGCGGCCGTCGAGGGTCTCGCCGCGGGCGAGGTCGTCGTGCTCGAGAACCTCCGCTTCAACGCGGGGGAGACGAGCAAGGACGAGGCCGAGCGCCGCGCCTTCGCCGAGGAGCTGGCCGCCTTCGGCGACGCCTTCGTCTCGGACGGATTCGGCGTCGTCCACCGCAAGCAGGCCAGCGTGTACGAACTCGCTCAGCTGCTCCCGAGCGCTGCAGGCACGCTCATCGCAGCCGAGCTCGAGGTGCTCGACCGGCTCACCGAGAAGCCCGAGCGCCCCTACACGGTCGTGCTCGGCGGCTCGAAGGTGTCGGACAAGCTCGGCGTCATCGATCACCTGCTCCCACGGGTCGACTCGATCCTCATCGGCGGCGGCATGCTGTTCACCTTCCTCAAGGCCCAGGGCCACGAGGTCGGATCCAGCCTGCTCGAAGCCGACCAGATCGACACCGTGCTCGGCTACCTCTCGAAGGCCCAGGAGCTGGGCGTCGAGATCGTGCTGCCGACCGACGTCGTCGCGGCGTCGAAGTTCGGTGCCGACGCGGAGTACGAGACCGCTGCAGCGGACGCGATCGAGGGCACCCCGTGGGGTTCCTCCGGTCTCGGCCTCGACATCGGCCCGGACACCGCGAAGCGGTTCGCCGAGATCGTGGCGGCGTCCAAGACGGTGCTTCTGGAACGGCCCCATGGGCGTCTTCGAGATCGAGCCGTTCGCGGCCGGCACGAAGGCCGTCGCCCAGGCCCTCACCGAGGTCGACGGACTCAGCGTCGTCGGCGGCGGTGACTCGGCCGCCGCAGCGCGGCGCCCTCGGCTTCGAGGACGGGCAGTTCGGTCACATCTCGACGGGAGGCGGAGCCAGCCTCGAATTCCTCGAGGGCAAGCGCCTCCCCGGACTGGAGGTCCTCGATGGCAGTAGACACCCGCACCCCGCTCATCGCCGGCAACTGGAAGATGAACCTGGACCACCTCCAGGCCATCGCGTTCGTCCAGAAGCTCGCGTGGAGCCTCAAGGACGCGGATCACGACTTCGACGGCGTCGAGGTCGCGGTGTTCCCGCCCTTCACCGACCTGCGTCCGGTGCAGATCCTCGTCGACCTCGACAAGCTGCCGCTCAAGTACGGCGCGCAGGATCTGTCGAAGTTCGACAGCGGGGCCTACACCGGCGAGATCTCGGGGCAGTTCCTGAAGCAGCTCGACTGCGACTACGTGATCGTCGGCCACTCGGAGCGCCGCACGCTCCACGGCGAGACGGACGCGGACATCGCCGCGAAGACGGCGGCGGCCGTCAAGCACGGCGTCCCGCCGATCGTCTGCGTCGGAGAGACCGCCGAGGACCTCGGAGAAGCACGGGCCGTCCGCGGTCCCGGTCGCGCAGCTGAAGGAGGCCCTCACCGGTCTCCCGGCCGACGCCGACCTGGTCGTGGCGTACGAGCCCGTCTGGGCCATCGGCTCCGGCCAGGCCGCGACGCCCGAGCAGGCTCAGCAGGTCTGCAAGGCGCTGCGCGGCGTCGTCTCCGAGATCCTCGGAGCCGACACCAGCGGCGAAGACCCGGATCCTCTACGGCGGCTCGGTGAAGTCGGGCAACATCGCCGGCTTCATGCGCGAGCCCGACGTCGACGGCGCCCTCGTCGGAGGCGCGAGCCTCCAGGTCGACGAGTTCGCCGCGATCGCAAGGTTCCGGAACCACGTCGGAGTCTGAGCTTCTGCGACGAAGGGAGCGGGCCCGATGGGCCCGCCCCTTCTCGTCGTCCACGCCGCTCCTTGCGCAGCGTGGCGCGGTCGGCTGTGCTTGTTTCCACGCCGCTCCCTGCGCGGCGTGGCGCAGTCGGCTGTTCGAGGTGGGTGCGTTCTGCAGAGCGTCCTGCGTCCGGCCGACGACGATTCGCTGGCACGCGAATCGCCGGTTGGCCTCGCTACGCGAGAGCCGTTGTTCGATCGGCCCTCCGGAAGGGGCCCCTCCTCTCGACCTTCGTCTCCAGATCCTTCGCCGCAACTGCTGATGGGGGGACTCGCGGTACGCGGGCGGAGGGGGTGGTCTCGTCGCGGTGACCGGCTCGGGTCCGGCGGGCGCCCGAAGGGCGCGGGAAGGCACCGCGATGAGGCCATCCCCTCCGACCCGATTCAGTAGTCATCCCTCCGCGCACTCCAGCAGTCGCGCCTCCCAGCCGTATACAGCGGAGGGAACACGGGTGGACGCATTCCGCGGAGATTCGCAGGCGCCGTTATACTCGACGGGCGCGCAATGCGCCGGAACTTCGAAAGGTACCGCGTGGACATCCTCCAGGTCGTGCTCCAGGTCGTCCTGGGCATACGAGCCTCCTGCTCACCATGCTGATCCTGCTCCACAAGGGGCGCGGCGGCGGACTGTCCGACATGTTCGGCGGTGGAGTCACCTCCAACCTCGGCGCCTCGGGCGTCGCAGAGCGCAACCTGAACCGCATCACCGTGATCCTCGGCCTCGTCTGGCTGGCGTGCATCGTGGTGCTCGGTCTCATCACCAAGTTCGACACCGGAGCATAGGGTACACGGAATGGCATCAGGCGGCAGTGCAATCCGCGGTTCGCGCGTCGGCGCGGGACCCATGGGCGAGCAGGACCGGGGCTTCCACGCGGAGCGCGTGGCGGTGTCCTACTGGGACGCCCTCGGCAACGAGACGGTGCGCCACTTCTCGGCGGCCCTCCCCGAGGACGAGATCCCCGAGGTCATCGACTCCCCGCAGTCGGGTCTTCCCGCGGGTCGCGATCGAGACAACCCCGCAGGTCGCGAAGACCGAGCCCTACAAGACGCACCTCGCGTACGTGAAGGAGCGCCGCACCGAGGCGGGCGCGCCCAGCTCCTCGAGGAGGCGCTGCAGCAGCTGCGTGGCCCGTCGCGGCACCGCGACCCCTCCTGATCCTGCTCCGTCAGGAACGATGAAAGGCCCGATCCGCAGAGGATCGGGCTTTCGTCGTCGTGGACCCGGGTGCACCGGGCCGGAGCTCAGTAGCTGGGAGCGATCAGCGACTCCGGGACCTCGGCCGCGGCCTCCTGGTCGACGAAGAACACCGTGCGCTTGCGGCCGAACGCTCCGGCGACCGGCACCTCGTTCGTGTTCGCGCCCGCGAGCGCGAGTCCGAGAGCAGACGCCTTGTCCGCGCCCGCGAGCACCATCCAGATCCGGTCCGACTGGTTGATCAGCGGGAGGGTCAGGGTGAGGCGCTCCGGGGCGGCTTGGGGGAGTTGCGCACCGGGAGCACGCCGGCCTCGGTGGAGCGGATCGCCGAGCGCTCGGGGAAGAGCGACGCGATGTGACCGTCGGGACCCAACTCGAGGAACGTGATGTCGAAGCGCGGGTAGTCGCGACCCTCCGTCGCGTGCGCACGGAGCTCGGCGTCGTACAGGGTCGCAGCCGCGTCGAGGTCGATCCCGTCGTCCGACGCGGGGAACGAGTGCACGTTCCCTCGCGGGGACGTCGAGGCGGGTGAACAGGTCGCCCGCCTGCACGTCGTTCCGGTCCTCGTGACCGCGCGGGACCCAGCGCTCGTCCCCCCACCAGAAGTGCACCCGCGACCAGTCCACGTTCCCCGAGGCCGACGAGGAGCCGATCTCGGCGAGCGTCGCCGCCCCCATCGTGCCGCCGGTCAGGATCACGTTCGCCGTCCCGAGATCATCGAGGATGTCGATCGTCTTCGTGATGAAGCGGGCGGCGACCGACCCGGCGAGGGTCTGCTTGTCGCGGTGGACGAGCACTCGACGTTCGGTGGTCATGAGGGTCTCCTTCGGTTGCGTCTGCCGATCGGCGGGTGGTCGGCTCCGTGTCAGGAAGCGCTGCGGGCACCGGTCTGCTCGGAGAGCATCGTCGACGCCGCGCGAGATGACTTCACCGTACAGGTCATCCGGGTCGAGCCTGCGCAGCTCCTCGGCCAGGCAGTCGCGGAGGCTGCGGCGGGGAGCGAGATGTCGTGGACGGGCTGCTCCGGCTGGGTCAGCGTCGCCACGTTGGGGATCGAGCGCTCGAGCTCGATGGTCCCCGATGCGCGGATCAGCTTGACTCCGTGGATGCCGCTCGTCCCGGTCGCGCTGATGGTCAGCTCGTGGTCGACCGGGATGTCGAGCTCGAGCTGCAGCCAGGCGGCGAGCAGGATCGTGGACGGCGAGTCGGGAGCACCCGAGACCTCGACGGCCGTGATCGGCTCGTACGGCGGCTGGTCGAGGACCGCGGCGAGCTGAGCGCGCCAGAGGGTCAGCCGCGTCCAGGCGAAGTCGGTGTCCCCGGGGGCGTAGGTGGAGGCGAGGTGGTGCAGCGCCTCCGCCGGGTTCGACTGCGCCGAGGCGTCGGTGATGCGCCGCTGGGCGATGCGGCCGATGGGCGACTTCGACGCGCTCTCGGGCGCGCTGTTCGGCCACCAGGCGACCACGGGCGCGTCCGGGAGCAGGAGACCCGTCACGAGGCTCTCCTCGTCGTTCGCGGCGTCCCCGAACGGACGGAGCACGACGACCTCGCTCGCGCCGGCGTCGCCGCCGACCCCGATCTGCGCATCGACCCGAGGTGCGGCGTTGACGGGGACGGTCGTCAGGCCGTCGTCTTTCGAGACGACGATGACGCGCATGGGGTGCTCGCGCGACGCGTCGTTCGCCGCGTCGATCGCCTCCTCCTCGTGCCCGCGGGAGGTCGCGATGATGAGGGTGAGCACGCGGCCGAGGGCGACGGCGCCGCCCTCCTCGCGGATCTTGACGAGGGTCTTGGAGACCTCGCTGGTCGTGGTGTCGGGCAGATCGACGATCATGGACGCCTCCAGGTACGGCCGTCGCGAGCGAGGAGCTCGTCGGCGGATTCGGGGCCCCAGGTTCCGGGGCGGTACTGCTCGGGCTGGCCCTGGGTCTCCCAGAACTCCTCGATCGGGTCGAGGATCTTCCACGAGAGCTCGACCTCCTCGTGGCGGGGGAAGAGCGGCGGCTCGCCCAGGAGGACGTCGAGGATCAGACGCTCGTAGGCCTCCGGGCTCGCCTCGGTGAAGGCGTGGCCGTAGCCGAAGTCCATCGTGACGTCGCGCACCTGCATCCCGGCGCCGGGCACCTTGGAGCCGAAGCGCATCGTGACGCCCTCGTCGGGCTGAACGCGGATGACGAGCGCGTTCTGACCGAGCGAGGTGGTCTGGCTCTCGGCGAACAGCTGCTGGGGCGCGCGCTTGAAGACGACCGCGATCTCCGTGACTCGGCGGCCGAGGCGCTTGCCGGCGCGGAGGTAGAACGGGACGCCGGCCCAGCGGCGGGTGCCGATGTCCAGGCGCATCGCGGCGAAGGTCTCGGTCGTCGAGGTCGGGCTCATGCCGTCCTCCTCGAGGAAGCCGAGCACCTTCTCACCGCCCCGCCAGCCGCCGGCGTACTGGCCGCGAGCGGTGGCGGTGGACAGGTCCTTCGGCAGACGGACCGCCGCGAGGACCTTCTCCTTCTCTGCGCGCAGATCGGCGGCGTCGAACGAGATCGGCTCCTCCATCGCCGTGAGGGCGAGGAGCTGGAGGAGGTGGTTCTGGATCACGTCGCGCGCGGCGCCGATGCCGTCGTAGTAGCCGGCACGGCCGCCCACTCCGATGTCCTCGGCCATGGTGATCTGCACGTGGTCGACGTAGTTCGAGTTCCAGAGGGGCTCGTACATCATGTTGGCGAAGCGGAGAGCCAGGATGTTCTGGACGGTCTCCTTGCCGAGGTAGTGGTCGATGCGGAAGACCGAGTCGGGCGGGAAGACCGACTCGACGACGGCGTTCAGCTCACGGGCGGTGGTGAGGTCGCTGCCGAAGGGCTTCTCGATGACGACGCGGCGCCACTGGCCCTCCTTCTGCTCCGCCAGGCCCGAGCTCGCGCAGCTGCTCGGTGACCTGCGGGAAGGACTTCGGCGGGATCGAGAGGTAGAACGCGAAGTTGCCCATCGTGCCGCGTTCGCGGTCGAGCTCGTCGACAACGGTCTTGAGGCGGGTGAACGCCTCGGGGTCGTCGAACTCGCCCTGCACGAAGCGGATGCCCTGAGCCAGCTGGGCCCAGACGTCCTCGTGGAACTCGGTGCGCGCGTACTTCTTGACGGAGTCGTGCACGACCTGCTCGAAGTCCTGGTCGTCCCAGTCGCGACGGGCGAAGCCGACGAGCGCGAATCCGGGGGCAGGAGGCCGCGGTTGGCGAGGTCGTAGACCGCCGGCATCAGCTTCTTGCGCGAGAGATCGCCGGTGACGCCGAAGATCACGAGGCCGCTGGGGCCCGCGATCCGGTTCAACCGCCGGTCGAAGCTCAACCGCAGGGGGTTGAACTCGGGGGTGATGTCCACAGACATGTGCAGTGTCCTTCTGTGTGCCGGATGCTCCGGCGCACTGCTCTCGGTGACGAGGTGGGTGGGGTGAGATCGGCGCGCCGCCCCGCCCCCTGCGGGGACGGAGCGGCGCGCGCGTGGATCAGGTGTTGAGCGCCTCGAAGAGCGCCACGAGGTCGGCGTCCGGATCCGTCAGCGTGAGCGTCAGCACCGGACGGCCGTGCTCGGCGAGCACGCTCGCGTCGCCTGCCGCCTGAGCGAGGATCAGCTGGCCGAACGTGAACGGGCTGTCCGGGATCGCGAGATCCGTGCTCGCGCGCTCGGTGATCTGCAGGAAGACGCCGGTCGGGGCGCCGCCCTTGTGGTACTGACCGGTCGAGTGCAGGAACCGGGGTCCCCAGCCGAAGGTGACGGGACGCTGCGCCTGCGCGGCGAGGAGGTCGCGGACGCCCTCCAGCTGCGGGAGGGCGAGGCGGTCGACGTAGGCCTGGATCGCGACGTAGCCGCCCTCGCCCAGCTGGGCGAGGAGACGGTCGACGGCCTCGGCGACGGTGGAGACGCCCTCGGTGACGACGGGGCTGCCCGTGACCTCGATGCCGGAGTCGGTGAACGCCGGGGCCTCGGGCTCGGGGCGCTTCTCGAGCAGTGCCCGGGTCGCGATCTTCGCCGACTCGACGTCGGGCTGGTCGAACGGGTTGATGCCGAGCAGGCGCCCCGCCACGGCGACCGCGTACTCCCACGTCAGCATCTGCGCGCCGAGCGAGCCGGAGAGCAGGATCTCGCCCTCGTGGCGGTCGCGCGGGAACAGGTGCAGCGCGGAGGCGTCGTCGACCAGCCGGACGACCTGCACGTCGGCGAGGTCCTCCGAGAGCTCGGGGGCGAGGGTCCCGAGGACGACGGGGAGGATGCCCGTGCCGTCCTTGCCGGTCGATCCTCGGCGATGAGCTGCTCCGCCCAGTCGGCGAAGCCCACGATGTGGGTCCCGTCGGCGACGATCGCGAGCTTGTCGCGACGCGGGCTGGTCGCCGCGATCGCCGCGCCGAGCACGAGTCCGGGGTTCTCCGGGGAGTCGACCGCGAGGCCGAGCGACGCCTCCGCCGCCTCGTCGAGGAGGGCCTCGATGTCGGCGCCGGCGAGGCCGGACGGGACGAGTCCGAACGCGGAGAGCGCTGAGAAGCGCCCGCCGATGTTCGGGTCGGCGTTGAAGACCCGGTAGCCCGCCTCGCGGGACGACCGGTCCAGCGGCGAACCGGGGTCGGTCACGATCACGATGCGCTCGAGCGGGTCGATGCCCGCCTCGGTGAACGCCTTCTCGTAGGCCTTCTTCTGGCTCGCGGTCTCGACGGTCGAGCCGGACTTCGACGAGATCACGACGGCGGTCGAGGCGAGGCGGTCGTTCAGCGCCGCGAGCACCTGACCGGGGGCGGTCGAGTCGAGGACGGTCAGCTCGACGCCGGCCGTCCGCGTGATCACCTCGGGGGCGAGGGACGAGCCGCCCATGCCGCCCAGGACGATGTGGTCGATGCCCTTCGCCGATGAGCTCCTCGCGCAGCGCGAGGATCTCGGGAACCAGCGGACGGGACACGGTGGTCGACTCGGTCCAGCCGAGGCGCTTGGCCGACTCCTCCTCCGCGGCTGCTCCCCAGAACGTGGGGACCTGTGCGGTGATGCCCGAGGACGACCTCGTCGGCGACGAGGTCGGGCACGACGCGGTCGACGGCCTTCTCGGCGTCTCCGCTGACGTGGATC
Source organism: Rathayibacter sp. AC182 (assembly GCF_979253875.1). Taxonomy (NCBI): domain Bacteria; kingdom Bacillati; phylum Actinomycetota; class Actinomycetes; order Micrococcales; family Microbacteriaceae; genus Rathayibacter; species Rathayibacter sp. AC182. The sequence continues at coordinate 323,354 of NZ_CEEDEK010000003.1, forward strand.
TGGATCGACATGATCAGGCCTGCGCCTTCGCGCCCTCGAGGGCGGTGGTGACGGTGTCGAGCAGCTCGTTCCAGGACACGATGAACTTCTCGACGCCCTCCTTCTCGAGCAGCTCCGTGACCTCGGCGTAGGAGACGCCCTGGGCGGCGACGGCGTCGAGGACGGCGTTCGCGTCGGCGTAGGAGCCGGTGACGGTGTCTCCGGTGATCACGCCGTGGTCGAAGGTCGCCTCGAGGGTCTTCTCGGGCATCGTGTTGACGACCCCGGCCGCGACAGAGCTCGGTCACGTAGAGGGTGTCGGGGAGCTCGGTCGGCTTCACGCCGGTCGAGGCCCACAGCGGCCGCTGGCGGTTCGCGCCGGACTCCTGGAGCAGGAGCGCGCGCTCCGTGGCGAAGGCCTCGACGAAGACCTCGTAGGCGAGCTGGGCGTTCGCGACGCCCGACTTGCTCTTGAGGGCCTTCGCCTCGTCGGTGCCGACCGCGTCGAGGCGCTTGTCGATCTCGGTGTCGACGCGCGACACGAAGAACGAGGCGACGGAGTGGATCGTCGACAGGTCGATGCCGGCGTCCTTGGCCTTCTCGGAGGCCGGCGAGGTACGCGTTGATGACCGCGCGGTAGCGGGCGAGGGAGAAGATCAGGGTGACGTTCACGGAGATGCCGGAGCCGATGACCTCGGTGATCGCCTCGAGGCCCTCGACCGTCGCGGGGATCTTGATCATCGCGTTCGGGCGGTCGACCTTGGCCCAGAGGGCCTTGGCCTGCTCGATGGTGCCCTGGGCGTCGTGGGCGAGGCCCGGCTCGACCTCGATCGAGACGCGGCCGTCGTAGCCGTTGGACGCGTCGTAGATCGGGCGGAAGACGTCGGACGCGGCGGCCACGTCGTCGGTGGTGATCTCGAAGACGGCGTCGGTCACGGAGGTGCCGGAGGCGGCCAGCTCGCGCACCTGCGCGTCGTAGGACTCGCCGTTCGCGAGGGCGGCGGCGAAGATCGTGGGGTTCGTCGTCACTCCGACGACGTTCTTCTCGTCGATGAGCTTCTGGAGCCCGCCGGAGAGATCCGGGTGCGGGAGAGGTCGTCGAGCCAGATGCTGACGCCGGCGGCGGAGAGGTCTGCGGTGGGGGTGTTCTCGGTCATGTCTCTTCTTCTCTTCTTCGTTCGGAGGTGATGCGGGGGAGGAGCCGGAGCCCCCGACGGCGAAGGCCGCGTCCGTGGGGACGCGGCCTTCGCTCAGGAGGCTGCGAGCGACTCCTTGGCGGCGGCGAGGGCCGCCTCCGTGGTGATCCCGAACTCGCGGAACAGGGTCTTGTAGTCGGCCGAGGCGCCGAAGTGCTCGATCGAGACCGAGCGGCCGGCGTCGCCGACGTACTTCTGCCAGCCCAGGCTCAGGCCGGCCTCGATGGAGACGCGGGCCTTCACCGATGCGGGGAGGACCTTCTCGCGGTACTCGGCGTCCTGCTCCTCGAACCACTCGAGCGACGGAGCCGAGACGACGCGGGCGTTGACGCCGTCGGCCTTCAGCTTCTCGCGCGTCTCGACGGCGATCTGGAGCTCGGAGCCGGTCGCGATGAGGATGACGTCCGGCGTGCCGCCGGGCGCCTCGGCGAGCACGTAGGCACCCTTGGCGACGTTCGAGGCGTGGGCGAAGGTCTCGCCCTCGGCCTCGCCCTCGCCGCGCTCGAACACCGGGATGTTCTGACGGGTCAGAGCGAGGCCCGCGGGGCCCTCGCGGCGCTCGAGGATCGTCTTCCAGGCGTAGGCCACCTCGTTGGCGTCACCGGGGCGGACGATGTCCAGTCCCGGGATCGCGCGGAGCGAGGCCAGCTGCTCGACCGGCTGGTGCGTCGGGCCGTCCTCGCCCAGAGCCACGGAGTCGTGGGTCCAGACGTAGATCGCCGGCGCCTTCATGAGCGCGGCGAGACGGACCGCCGGACGCATGTAGTCGGAGAAGATCAGGAAGGTGCCGCCGAAGGGGCGCGTGTTGCCGTGCAGCACGATGCCGTTGAGGATCGAGCCCATGGCGTGCTCGCGGATGCCGAAGTGCAGCACGCGGCCGCCCTTCTTGCCGGTCCACTCGTGCGTCGAGAACTCGGACGGCACGAAGGAGCCCGCTCCCTCGATGGTGGTGTTGTTCGATTCCGCGAGGTCGGCGGACCCGCCCCACAGCTCGGGGACGACGCCGGCGAGGGCGTTGATGACCTTGCCCGACGCGGCGCGGGTCGAGACCTCCTTGCCGGGCTCGAACACGGGCAGCGCGTCCTCGACGCCCTCGGGGAGGTCGCCGCTGAGCACGCGGTCGAGCAGGACCTTCTTCTCGGGGTTGGCCGTGGCCCACGCGTCGAACTGCTCGGTCCACTCGGCGTGCTGCGCCTGACCCCGCTCGACGGCCTTTCGGGTGTGCTCGATGACCTCGTCGGCCACGTCGAAGGTCTTCTCGGGGTCGAAGCCGAGCACCTCCTTGAGGCCGCGGAGCTCGTCGGCGCCGAGGGCGGAGCCGTGGATCTTGCCGGTGTTCTGCTTCTTCGGCGAGGGCCAGCCGATGATCGTGCGCAGGATGATGAGCGACGGCTTGTCGGTCTCGCCCTTCGCGGCCTCGATCGCGGCGTGGAGCTCGGCGACGTCCTCGTGGTACTCGCCGGTCTTCTTCCAGTCGACGACCTGGACGTGCCAGTCGTACGCCTCGTAGCGCGCCTTGACGTCCTCGGTGAAGGCGATGTTGGTGTCGTCCTCGATCGAGATCTGGTTGGAGTCGTAGATCACGACGAGGTTGCCGAGCTGCTGGTGGCCGGCCAGCGAGGAGGCCTCGCTGGTGACGCCCTCCTGCAGGTCGCCGTCGCCGGCGATGACGTAGACGAAGTGGTCGAACGGCGAGGTGCCCGCGGCGGCCTCGGGGTCGAACAGATCGCGCTCGAAGCGCGAGGCGTAGGCGAAGCCGACGGCCGAGGCGAGGCCCTGGCCCAGCGGCCCGGTGGTGATCTCGACGCCGTCGGTGTGGCCGTACTCGGGGTGGCCGGGGTCTTCGATCCCCAGGTGCGCAGCGCCTTGAGGTCGTCGAGCTCGAGACCGTAGCCGCCCAGGTAGAACTGGACGTACTGGGTCAGCGACGAGTGTCCGACCGACAGGATGAAGCGGTCGCGGCCGATCCAGGTGCTGTCGGACGGGTCGCGGCGCATGACCTTCTGGAAGAGGAGGTACGCGGCCGGGCGAGGCTCATGGCGGTTCCGGGATGGCCGTTGCCGACCTTCTCCACGGCATCCGCGGCGAGGACCCTCGCCGTGTCGACTGCCTTCTCGTCGATGGATTCCCATTGCAGTTCTGACACTTGGTACTGACCCTTCTCGGAGACGTGGGGCAGACGCAGACCGTCCGTCCTCTCGCATGGTGGAGCACGCCGCGCGACGACTTCGGCACGATGCCCCGGCGACGACCCTCTGGGCCTCGACACGACCGATCGGTCGGGCGGGCTCGGGTGCGTACCGGGCGCTCTGGCGAGCAGTCCCGAGTATACGGAGGGGGTGTCCTCACGACCGGGGGTTGCGGGGTCGCATATGTAGGGAGTCGTTTGGGCAAGCGTGCATGCGCGGGGAGCGCTGTGACGGACTCGACGAACGGGGCCCGTGCCCAGGCCGGGCGCATTACACTCGTTCGGGATTGTCGAACGTTAGAGGAGCAATGGACGTAGCCGTAGAGACCACCGCGATCGAGCGGGGCGAGCCGTCCAGAGCGGCCCTCGCGCGCAAGGTGAGGGCCTTCGTGGCGCTGACGAAGCCTCGCGTGATCGAGCTCCTCCTCGTGGTGACGGCGCCGACGATGATCCTCGCCCAGGGCGGGATCCCGGATCTCTGGCTCGTGCTCAACGTCCTGATCGGCGGCGCCCTGAGCGCCGGCTCGGCGGGTGCGTTCAACTGCTACTTCGATCGGCGACATCGACCGCATCATGAACCGGACGAAGAACCGTCCGCTCGTGACGGGGGAGATCTCGGACCGCGCGGCGCTCGTCTTCGCGACCACGATCGGCGTGCTCTCGATCGTCTGGCTCGGTCTGACCGCCAACTGGCTCGCGGCGGGACTCTCCCTCGCGGCGATCCTCATCTACGTCGTCTTCTACACGCTGTTCCTCAAGCGCCGCACGCCGCAGAACATCGTCTGGGGCGGGATCGCGGGCTGCATGCCCGTGCTCATCGGGTGGGCCGCCGTCACGAACTCGCTCGACTGGGCGCCGGTGATCCTCTTCACGGTCATCTTCCTGTGGACCCCGCCGCACTACTGGCCCCTGTCGATGAAGTACCGCGACGACTACCAGGCGGCCGGAGTGCCGATGCTGGCCGTGGTGCGCGGCCGCACCATCGTCGGACTGCAGGTGATCCTGTACGCCTGGGCGACCGTGGCGTGCTCCCTGCTGCTGATCCCCGTGGCCGGCATGGGCCTCGTCTACACGGTCGTCGCCCTCGCGAGCGGTGTCTGGTTCATCGCCGAGACGCACCGCCTGTACAGCCTCGCGATCCGTCACGAGCACGTCTCTCCGATGCGGGTCTTCCACGGCTCGATCGGGTACCTCACGCTGCTGTTCCTCGCCGTCGGCGTCGATCCCCTGCTGCCGTTCTGATGGTGACGCCCTTCTCGTTCCTCGCCGAGCGGGTCACGCTGTCGCCCCGCGCGCTGCGCTGGGGGACCACCGCCGCACTCGTGGCGAGCATCCTGATCATCTTCTTCGGGGGAGTGGTGCGCCTCACGGGCTCCGGACTCGGCTGCCCGACCTGGCCCGCCTGCGACGCGGGTTCGCTCACGTCGACGCCCGAGCTCGGGATCCACGGCTTCATCGAGTTCACCAACAGGGCGTTCACGGGAGTACTGATCGTGGCGGTCGGCTGGGCCATCACGGCCGCGCGCCTGCAGAAGCCCCGGGACCGCACGATGACGCGACTGGCCTGGTCGCAGTTCTGGCTGGTGGTCGCCAACGCTCTCGCGGGGGGCGCCACGGTGCACTCGGGGCTCAACCCCTACATCGTCGCCGGGCACTTCGCGCTCGCGATCGCCCTGCTCACGACGACCTCGCTCACCTGGCACCGGGCGCACCGCTCGCAGTCCACCGCCTTCGAGCCCGATGCCCTCACCCGGTCGGTGAGCATCGCGCTGGTCGCGGTCACCCTCCTCGTGATCCTGGTGGGCACACTCGTCACCGGGACAGGCCCGCACGCCGGCGACTCCGCCGAGGTGCCGCGCATGCGGTTCCACTGGGAGAGCGTGACGCTCGTGCACGGTGTCCTCGGAACCGCCTCGCTCGTCCTCGGCATCGCGCTGCTGGCGCTCCTGCGCCGTTCGCCGGGCTCGGAGCTCGCGCGCCGTCGGGTGACGACCTACATCGTGGTCGTGGTGCTGCAGGCCCTCGTCGGGGTCGCGCAGTCGCTCCTCGCGCTCCCCGAGGCCCTCGTCGCCGTCCACCTGCTCGGGTCGGCCCTGGTCTGGGTCGGCACGGTCCGGGTGCTCCTGGACGTGAACCCCCGTCTCTTCACCGTGCGCGCCCAGCGCCGCCGTGCCGCGGAGGAGCTCCAGCCCGTCGGCTGAGAAGCCGGCCGGCGCGGTCATCGTCCGGGCCGATCGCCGCGCACGTGCCGCCGGAGCCGGAGCAGTGCGATCGGCAGTGCCGTCGGCGCGAGCTCGAGCGCGAGCACGGCCCCGAGTCGGGCGAGGACGTCGGCCTGCGCGGGTGGGAGTCCTCTCCGGGCGACGGCCAGGAGCAGGCGGGCGGGGAGCGGGAGCGGATCGACGTTCGACATGCCGCGACCTCATCACGGACCACCGACACCCGTATGGTCATCACCGTCTGGTGGCGCGGGACGTCGTACCCGGCCGACACCCAGGTGCACGGGTTCCCATCCCGGCGCTCCTCTGTAGAATGAGTAGTTGGTTCAGGCACGACGTGAGACCCCCGCATCCGCGCGGACACGGCGCCGAGCGGGACCACCGGCCCGATGACGCGCCGCAGCACTTCCTTAGGACATCTCAGGCACGCACATCAACCGCCCCCGCGCATCACCACGATCGCGACCAGCCGGAATGTGCTCCGGGTCGCCCCACGGGGAATGACTCCGGAACCCGACCGGTTAGCAGTGGGTAGGAAACGAGGTACACATGTCAGACATCCTGATCGACCGCCCCGAGCTCGAGAGCCTCGGCGTCTACGAGTTCGGCTGGGCCGACTCCGACTCCGCGGGCGCGTCCGCGCGCCGCGGGATCTCGCCCGAGGTCGTCTCCGACATCTCCGCGCTCAAGAACGAGCCCGCTTGGATGCGCGATCGCCGCATGAAGGCGCTGAAGCTCTTCGAGCGCAAGCCCATGCCGACGTGGGGTGCCGACCTGTCGGACATCGACTTCGACAACATCAAGTACTTCGTCCGCTCCACGGAGAAGCAGGCGCAGACCTGGGACGACCTCCCCGACGACATCAAGAACACGTACGAGAAGCTCGGCATCCCGGAGGCGGAGCGCCAGCGCCTCGTCGGCGGCGTCGCGGCCCAGTACGAGTCCGAGGTCGTCTACCACCAGATCCGCGAGGACCTGGAGGAGCAGGGTGTCATCTTCATGGACACCGATACCGCCCTGCGCGAGCACCCCGAGATCTTCGAGGAGTACTTCGGCACGGTCATCCCCGCGGGAGACAACAAGTTCGCGGCGCTGAACACCGCGGTCTGGTCCGGCGGCTCGTTCGTCTACGTCCCCAAGGGCGTCCACGTCGACATCCCGCTGCAGGCGTACTTCCGGATCAACACCGAGAACATGGGCCAGTTCGAGCGGACGCTGATCATCGCGGACGAGGACAGCTACGTCCACTACATCGAGGGCTGCACGGCTCCGATCTACAAGTCGGACTCGCTGCACTCGGCCGTCGTCGAGATCATCGTCAAGAAGAACGCCCGAGTGCGGTACACGACCATCCAGAACTGGTCGAACAACGTCTACAACCTCGTCACCAAGCGCGCGATCGCGCACGAGGGGGCGACCATGGAGTGGATCGACGGCAACATCGGCTCGAAGGTCACCATGAAGTACCCGTCGATCTTCCTGGTCGGCGAGCACGCCAAGGGCGAGACCCTCTCCGTCGCGTTCGCGGGCCCCGGCCAGCACCAGGACGCCGGCGCGAAGATGGTCCACATGGCGCCGTACACGCAGTCGTCCATCGTCTCGAAGTCCATCGCCCGCGGCGGCGCGACGCGCGGGCTACCGGGGCGAGGTGCGAGTGGACGCCAACGCGCACCACTCCGCCAACACCGTGCGCTGCGATGCCCTGCTGGTCGACACCATCTCGCGGTCGGACACGTACCCGGCGATCGACATCCGCGTGGACGACGTCCAGCTCGGCCACGAGGCCACTGTGTCGAAGGTCAGCGAGGAGCAGCTCTTCTACCTGATGTCGCGCGGCCTGCCCGAGGACGAGGCCATGGCCATGATCGTCCGCGGGTTCATCGAGCCGATCGCGCGCGAGCTGCCCATGGAGTACGCCCTCGAGCTGAACAAGCTCATCGAGATGGGGATGGAGGGCAGCGTCGGTTGACGTCCGCCTCCCCCTCGAAGGGGCGCCCGAACGGGGCGCCCCGCACCCATCGAAAGGAACCACCGCCTGATGACGGTCCCCACGAGCGCCGCGACCCCCGAGATCGACGGCGCGGCCGCTGCCGAGCGCCTGGGCATCAGCGCCCACTCCGACGGGGCCTTCACGCCCGTGCAGACGCGGTCGGAGCGCTTCGCATCGGCCGACGTCGACGCCTTCGAGGCCGTCACCGGACGCGAGATCGCCTGGAAGCTCACGCCCGTCGCTCGGCTCGCCGACCTCATCGACGGAGCCCTCGACGGCTCCCCGACCGCGTTCGAGCACACCGCGGTGGACGGCGTGGATGTCTCGTGGGTCGGCCGCGACGACCAGCGGATCGGCACCGCCGGCCTCCCCGAGGACCGCGCCGCGGCCAACGCGTGGTCGAGCTTCGAGCAGGCCCTCGTCGTGCGCGTCACGGGCGAGGACGAGAAGGTCGCGACCCTGGTCCGCTCGGGTCTCGGCTCCGCCCCCGCGCTGCGCACACGATCATCGAGGCGGCACCGTACGCCCGTGCGGTCGTCGTCCTGCAGAACGAGGGCGCCGCGACGCTCGCCGAGAACGTCGAGATCCTGGTCGGCGAGGGTGCCCAGCTCACCGTCGTCACGGTCCAGGAGTGGGACGACGAGGCGCGCCACCTGGCGAACCACTTCATCCGCGTCGGTCGCGACGCGAAGGTCAAGCACATCGTCGTCACCCTCGGCGGCTCGATCGTCCGGGTCAACCCGTCCGCGCACCTCGTCGAGCGCGGTGCCGACGGCGAGCTCTTCGGGCTCTACTTCGCCGACGGCGGCCAGCACCTCGAGCAGCAGGTGTACGTCGACCACGACGCCCCCGACACCCGCAGCCGCGTGACCTACAAGGGCGCGCTGCAGGGCCAGGGCGCCCGCACGGTCTGGATCGGCGACGTCCTGATCCGCAACAGCGCGACCGGCACCGACAGCTACGAGCAGAACCGCAACCTGGTCCTCTCCGACGGCACCCGTGCCGACTCCATCCCGAACCTCGAGATCGAGACCGGCGACATCGCCGGAGCGGGCCACGCCTCGGCGACCGGGCGCTTCGACGACGAGCAGCTCTTCTACCTGCAGTCCCGCGGCATCCGCGAGGACGAGGCGCGGCGCCTCGTCGTCCGCGGCTTCCTGAGCGAGATCGTCCAGCAGATCAAGGTCGCCGAGCTCGAGGACCGCCTCCAGCTCGCGATCGAGGCCGAGCTCGCCGGCAGCGCCGGCCAGACGGGCTCCGCGCACCAGGCGGCGGTGACCGCATGAGCAACGCCGCGATGATCTGCTCCGTCTCGGAGCTGATCCCGAACCAGGCCATGCGCGTCGAGGTCGACGGGGTCGCGATCGCCGTCGTCCAGGACTCGGCCGGCGAGATCCACGCCATCGGCGACACCTGCACGCACGGCGAGATCTCGCTGTCCGAGGGTTTCGTCGAGGGCGACAGCCTCGAGTGCTGGGCGCACGGGTCCCAGTTCTCGCTCCGCACCGGGACGCCTCTGAACCTGCCGGCCTACGAGCCGGTCCCCGTCTTCGTCGTCGAGATCATCGACGGCGACGTCTACATCGACCCGACCGTCACGAAGGAAGTCTGAATGTCCGTTCTCCAGATCAGCGATCTCCACGTCAGTGTCGAGACCGAGCAGGGGACCAAGCAGATCCTCCGCGGTGTCGACCTCACCATCAACCAGGGTGAGATCCACGCGATCATGGGCCCGAACGGGTCCGGCAAGTCCACCCTCGCGTACACGATCGCAGGGCACCCCAAGTACCACGTCGACGGCGGCTCCATAACGCTCGACGGCGTCGAGGTCCTCGACATGTCCGTCGACGAGCGCGCCCGCGCCGGCCTCTTCCTCGCGATGCAGTACCCGGTCGAGATCCCGGGAGTGACCAACACGAACTTCCTCCGCACCGCCAAGACCGCGATCGCGGGCGAGGCGCCGGCGATCCGCACCTGGACCAAGGACGTCAAGGCGGCCATGGGCAACCTGCGGATGGACCCGTCCTTCGCGGCGCGCAACGTCAACGAGGGCTTCTCGGGCGGCGAGAAGAAGCGCAACGAGATCCTCCAGCTCGAGCTGCTCGCCCCGCAGTTCGCGGTCCTCGACGAGACCGACTCCGGTCTCGACGTCGACGCGCTCAAGATCGTCTCGGAGGGTGTGAACCGCGCTCACGCGAACACAGGCCTCGGCGTGCTCCTGATCACGCACTACACGCGGATCCTCCGCTACATCCAGCCCGATTTCGTACACGTCTTCGTCGCCGGCCGCGTCGCCGAGCAGGGTGGCAAGGAGCTCGCCACGCGACTCGAGGACGAGGGATACGACCGCTTCCTCACGACGGCGACGGCCTGACCATGGCCGTCACGACGCTCGAGCCGAAGCTCTTCGACCAGGTCGAGGAGGCCCTCAAGGACGTCATGGATCCCGAGCTCGGGATCAACGTCGTCGACCTGGGCCTGATCTACGACCTCGGCTGGGACGACGAGAACGACGCCCTGGTCATCCACATGACGCTCACGTCGGCGGGCTGCCCGCTGACCGATGTGCTCGAGGAGCAGACCGCTGAGTCGCTCGACGGCATCGTCGAGGCGTTCCGGATCAACTGGGTCTGGATGCCGCCGTGGGGTCCCGAGCGGATCACGGACGACGGCCGCGACATGATGCGCGCGCTCGGCTTCTCGATCTGAGGCGGGTACGGCGAAGGGCCGGGAGGATGATCCTCCCGGCCCTTCGCCGTACCCGCGAGCGCTCAGTTCGAGCGGCGGCGCAGCAGCGCCCAGGTGGTCGGCAGCAGGGCCGCGGCGACGAGGATCTTGAGGGCGTCGCCCACCAGGAACGGCACGAGCCCGGCGTTCAGCACCGAGCCGAGATCGGCCGGGTAGCCGAGCGAGCCCAGCGCGGTCGCCAGCCAGGGGAGACCGACGAGGTAGATGGTCGCCGTTCCGGCGAGGAAGGTGACGAGCGTGCCGACCACGCGGCGGTCCCACTGCCGCTGCGCGAGCCACCCGGTCACGATCGCGGCGAGGACGAAACCGACGATGTACCCGCCCGTCGGGCCGGCGAGGACGGCCCAGCCGCTCGAGCCCTCCGTGAAGACCGGGACTCCGAGAGCGCCGACGAGGGCGTAGACGCCCATCGAGAGGGCGCCGCGGACGGCGCCGAGCGTGGTGCCCACGAGCAGCACGGCGAACGTCTGCCCCGTGATCGGCACGGGCCACATCGGGATGTAGAGCTGCGCCATCCCGGCGGTGAGCGCCGCCGCGGCGACGACGAGGACGAGATCGGTGACGATCGAGCGCGCGAACAGGCGGTCGGCGAGGACCGGTCGCGACGGAGCGAGCGAATAGCTGGACATGGGTGTCTCCAAAGGCCGTGTCGCGCAGGAGCGGGGAACGAGAGCGGCCGAGGACGGGGCCGCCGTCCGCGCTGAGCGGACGTGAACCCGCTCCGCGGCTCAGGAAATATACTAGGGGGCTGCCGCATCGCGGCCCTTTGCCCCAGACCTCCCGAAGCGACCGCCAATTCTTGGCGAGAACGGACAGCACTGTGCTGAGCGTGCACGATCTCGAACTCCGAGTCGGCGCCCGACTCCTGATGGAGAACGTCTCCTTCCGGGTGGGCGACGGCGACAAGGTGGGCCTCGTCGGCCGCAACGGAGCGGGGAAGACGACGCTGACGAAGGTCCTCGCGGGCGATCTGATCGCCGCGAAGGGCACGGTCGACCGCGGCGGCGAGATCGGGTACCTCCCGCAGGACCCGCGCTCCGGTGACCCGGAGGAGCTGGCCCGCACGCGCATCCTCGACGCCCGCGGCCTCGGGTCGCTGGTGGTCGGCATGACGGAGGCGACCGAGGCGATGTCGAGCAGCGACCCGGCCGTGAGCGCGGCGGGCATGAAGAAGTACGGCAACCTCACCGACCGCTTCCTCGCCCTGGGCGGGTACGCGGCCGAGGCGGAGGCCGCCTCCATCGCGAGCAACCTCAACCTGCCCGACCGGATCCTCGACCAGCCGTTGAAGACGCTGTCGGGCGGACAGCGCCGGCGCATCGAGCTCGCGCGAATCCTCTTCTCGGACGCCAGCACCCTGATCCTCGACGAGCCGACCAACCACCTCGATGCGGACTCCGTCGTCTGGCTGCGCGAGTTCCTCAAGAACTACCGCGGCGGATTCATCGTCATCAGCCACGACATCGAGCTCGTCGGCGAGACGGTCAACCGCGTGTTCTACCTCGACGCCAACCGCCAGGTCATCGACGTCTACAACATGAACTGGAAGAACTACCAGCGCCAGCGCGCCGCCGACGAGGAGCGCCGCAAGAAGGAGCGCGCCAACGTCGAGAAGAAGGCCGGTGCACTGCAGCTCCAGGCGGCCCGCTTCGGGGCGAAGGCGTCGAAGGCCGCCGCTGCGCACCAGATGGTGGCGCGCGCCGAGAAGATGATGAGCGGACTCGAGGAGGTGCGCGCCGTCGATCGTGTCGCGAAGCTGCGCTTCCCGACTCCGATGCCCTGCGGCCGCACCCCGCTGCAGGCGGAGAACCTCTCGAAGAGCTACGGCTCGCTCGAGATCTTCACCGCTGTCGATCTGGCGATCGACCGCGGCTCGAAGGTCGTGATCCTGGGTCTGAACGGCGCGGGCAAGACCACCCTGCTCCGGATCCTCGGAGGCGTGGACGCCCCTGACACCGGAGTCATCGAGGCGGGCCACGGGCTGCGCATCGGGTACTACGCGCAGGAGCACGAGACCATCGACGTGAAGCGCTCGGTGCTCGAGAACATGGTGTCGAGCAGCCCGAACCTCACCGAGACCGAGGCGCGCCGCGTGCTGGGCTCGTTCCTGTTCACGGGCGACGACTCGCACAAGCCGGCGGGCGTGCTCTCGGGCGGGGAGAAGACCAGGCTCGCGCTCGCGATGATCGTCGTCTCGGGCGCCAACGTGCTGCTGCTGGACGAGCCGACCAACAACCTCGACCCTGCGAGCCGCGACGAGATCCTCGACGCACTGGCGCACTACGAGGGAGCGGTCGTCCTGGTCAGCCACGACGAGGGCGCCGTCGAGGCGCTGAACCCCGAGCGGGTGCTCATCATGCCCGAGGGCACCGAGGACCACTGGACCTCGGACTACCTCGACCTGATCATGCTGGCCTGAGAACGGCCCGCGCCCGCCGGTCCCGCCGAGGGGGCGGGGTCAGCGGCGCGCGTCGAGGAGCTCGTCCTCGATCTCGGCGTCGCTGCGGCCGCGCTTCAGGCGCCGCTGCTCCCGCCGCTGCTCCGCGGCGACGACCTCGGGATCGTCGGCGTTGCGCAGTCGGTACTCGTGCCGCACCGCCCAGCCGAGACCGCCGAAGCCCATGAGGGCGAACAGCACCCACTGGATGGCGTAGCTGATGTGCAGTCCCTCGTCGGCGACCGGCTTCAGCTCGGCGAGCGGCGGAGTGTCGATCGGCTGCGGAACCTCCGCGACGAGCAGGCCGAACGCACTCGTGCGGACGGGCTCGTCCAGCTGGGCGCCGAGGTCCTCGAGCTGGATGGTCGCGATCTGCCCCGCGGGAGCCGAGCGGCCCTCGATGCGGCCCTCGCTCGGCTTGAGCCGCGCAGTGACCGTCACTTCGCCCTCCGGCGGAGCGGGCACCGCATCCGGAGAGTCCTGCTCCTGGCCGACCGGGACCCAGCCCCGATCGACGACGAAGACGCTGCCGTCGACCAGCCGCAGCGGCGTGAGCACCTCGAAGCCGGGGTTGCCGTTGTACGGGCGGTTGCGGACGAGGGTCTCGTCCTGCGTCTCGTACACCCCCGTCACCTCGACGGGCCGGTATTCGAGGGCGTCGTCCCACGGATCGTCGCGGCCGATCAGGCCGTCCAGCGGAACCGGATCGGCCGTCCAGTTCTCGGTGACCAGGCGGTTCGTCGTCGCGGCCTCGTCCAGTCGGGCGACCTGCCAGCGCGAGAGCAGCACGCAGGCGACGGCGAACCCCACGGCGAGAGCGAGGTAGCCGAACCAGCGGCGGGAGAGGACGAACCTCCAGGAGGGCCTCGGCGCGGAAGCGGTCAACGCGTCGTCCCCCGGTCGGTCGTGTAGAGCGGTCTCACCTCGAGCGGGAACTCCCGTGCGGCGAGGAACTCGCGGAGGAACTCGAGGTGCTCACCGCAGGCGAGCCAGGTCTTGCGCCGGTCCTCCGCGTGGATCCGCGGATTCCGCCACTCTACGGCCCAGGTCGCCGTCGTGGTGCAGCCTGCTCGCGAGCAGGTGTGCCGATCGGGCGTCGTGCCGAGCGGGATCACGGCCTGTCCGCCGGCGGCTCGCCGCCCTCGGCGCTCGGGCTGCTCTCGGGCACGGGCGCGGGAGGCGGCACGGGGCGGGAGAGCACGATCGCCCCGGGCCGCTGGACGTTCCCGCTCTCGCCGATCCCGCCCACGTTGGCGAGCACCACGGCGAAGTAGGGGAGGACGATGGCGCCGATCGCGAAGAAGGCGAGCCACCAGCCCTGGGCGAAGATGAGGCAGATCACGCAGACCATGCGGATGCCCATCGCGATGGAGTACTTGATCGCGCGCGCGCGGCGCTCCGCGGTCGGCGACGGCGGGAGGGAGGTGAGCGATTCGCGAGGTTTCACAGCTGTACAAGCCTACGTCGCGCGCGCGGGGCCGAGCGGTGAGGGCGGGATCTCCGGATGTGTTGCGCAGGTCGCCCCTAGGATGTACGGGTCGTCCGGCGTCACCTGCGCGTCGGCAGGAGGGACATCATGACCACGCCCCGCACCGTCCTCGTCACCGGAGGCAACCGAGGGATCGGCTACGCGATCGCCGAGGAGTTCGTCGCCGCGGGGCACCGGGTCGCGGTTACCGCCCGCTCCGGCTCGGGACCGGCCGGCTCGCTCACCGTCGTGGCCGACGTCACCGACTCCGCCTCCGTCGACGCTGCGTTCACCCAGGTGGAGGCGGAGCTGGGCCCGGTCGAGGTCGTCGTCGCGAATGCGGGCATCACCCGCGACACGCTCCTGCTGCGCATGAGCGAGGAGGACTTCACCTCGGTCCTCGACACGAATCTCACCGGCGCGTTCCGGGTCGTCAAGCGCGCGTCGAAGGGCATGCTCAAGCAGAGGTTCGGCCGTGTCGTGCTGATCTCGAGCGTCGTGGGCCTCTACGGCTCGCCCGGGCAGATCAACTACTCGTCGTCGAAGGCGGCCCTCGTAGGATTCGCGCGGTCGCTCACCCGCGAGCTGGGTGCCTGGAACATCACGGCGAACGTCGTCGCGCCCGGGTTCATCGAGACCGATATGACGGCGGAGCTGCCGGCCGAGCAGCAGGCCGAGTACCGGAAGAACATCCCGCTCGGCCGCTACGGGACCGCGGCCGAGGTGGCGAAGGTCACCCGCTGGCTCGCAGGGGACGAGGCGGCGTACATCTCCGGAGCCGTCATCCCCGTCGACGGCGGTCTCGGGATGGGTCACTGACACATCAGTTCAGGGCTTATATCCGTCCGATATCAGCCCTAAGCTGATGCGATGAGCGCAGCCGAGGTCATCGCGGTCCTGGTCGACCTGATCGATTCACGCCGCATCGAGGACCGCGAGGCCGTCCAGCGGGACGTCGAGCGGGGATTCGCCGAAGTGGATCGGGCCGTCCCCTCGCTCGAGCCGCTGCACCCGACGGTGGGCGACGAGTTCCAGGCCGTCTACCCGACCCTCCCGTCGGCGCTGGCGGCGACCCTCCTGGCGCGGCTCTCGCTGCCGGCGGGAGTCGACTGCCGGATCGGTCTGGGCCGAGGCGAGGTCCGCGTCATCGGGACCGGGGTCGCGGGAGGGCTGCAGGACGGTTCGGGCTGGTGGCGGGCGAGAGAGGCGATCGACCGTGCGCACCGGCTCGAGGACGGCGCCGTCCCCACCGCCCGCGGATGGTTCGTCGGCTCCGATTCACCGGGCCCGGAGGAGGCCGCCGTCAACGCGTACCTGCTCGCGCGCGACGCGCTCGTCGCCCCCTGAGCCCGCGGGACCGTCGGCTCGTCCTCGGGACCGCGCGTGCGGTCCCGCAAAGGGTCCTTGCGGAGCAGGAGTCGATCTCGCAGTCCGCGGTGTCGCAGGCCCTGCGCCGGGCCGGTGCGCAGGCTCTGCTCACCGGGTCGAGGCTGCTGGAGGACGCGTGCTGACCGCCCTGCTGCTCGTCCTGGTCGGCGGGTCGGATGTGCTGCGCACCCACCTCGGCCGCACGGCGGCGACGGTCGCGATCGTCGTCCTCGGCACGGCAGCGGCGGTCGCCGCGGTGGCGGGCCTGGGCGCTCCGGTCCTCGGAGCGGTGATCGTCGTGGTCCTCGCCGCCCTCTGGCTCCTCGTCTCCACCACTGAGGCCGGGCGCCGCCCGCCGGGAGGGGTGCGAGCCGTCGTCGGCCTGGCGGTCGCAGTCCTCACGCTCACCGTCGTCGACCGCGCCGCGCCCGGCCTCGAGGGTCCCCTCGTCGACGCCTGGACCGCTCTCGATCCTCCCGCTCCCGGGCGGTCGCTCGAGCAGGTCCTCCTCGCCGTCGGCGCCGCACTGCTCCTGCTCGAGACCGGGAACGTGATCGTACGGGCCGCCCTCCACCGCGAGACCGTGCCGGGCACCGAGCGCGCGACCGTCCGCCGCGGCTTCTCGCTCCGGGCCCGCTTCGCGCGTCCAGCGGAGCAGGAGGTGCCGCAACCCGATCTCCGCGGCGGCCGCGCGATCGGTCCTCTCGAGCGGATCCTGGTCGCCGGACTCACGCTGTCCGGTGCGATCGGGCTCGCCGGTGCCGTCTTCGCAGCGAAGGGGATCGTCCGCTTCCCGGAGATCTCCCGGGACGGCGATCGCGGCTCGAAGGCCGAGTACTTCCTGGTCGGCTCGCTCGTCAGCTGGACGCTCGCCCTCGCGTGCGCCGCGCTCGTCGCGCTCGCGGGAGCGTGACGCCCGCCCTCAGCCCCGCAGGCCCAGGACCGGCAGCAGCTGGCTGAGGTCGATGCCGTCCACCACCAGGTCGGCGCGCTCGCGCACCAGCGGCTTGGCGTTGAAAGCGACGGCGAGAGCGGCGGTCGCCATCATCTCGAGGTCGTTCGCTCCGTCGCCGATCGCGATGGTCCGCCCGACGGGGACGCCGGCGTCCGCCGCCCACTCGAGGAGAGCCGCGGCTTTCGCGTGGGCGTCGACGACCGGCCCGTCGACCGTTCCGGTCAGCACGCCGTCGCGCTGGGCGAGGCGGTTCGCCCGGGCGTAGTCGAGCCCGAGCTCCTCGGCGACGGGATCGAGCACCTCGTGGAACCCGCCGGAGACGACGCCGATCCGGCCGCCCGCCGCGTGCACTCCCGCGATCAGCTCCTGCACCCCGGGCGTGACCCGCAGGCCGGCCCGCACGCTCGCGCAGACGCTCTCGGGGACGCCCGCCAGCGTCGCGACGCGCTCGCGCAGGCTCTCGCCGAAGTCGATCTCGCCGCGCATGGCGCGCTCGGTGACCTCGGCGACCTGCTCCTCGGATCCCGCGTGAGCGGCGAGCAGCTCGATCACCTCGTCCTGCAGCAGAGTGGAATCGGCGTCCAAGACGACGAGGAAGCGGGCAGGCGTCGCGGGACGCTCACTCATGAGGGGCCAATCGGTCGGCCGCGCGCCGGTCTCGCCGGTCGCGCGGAGGCGCAGTGCTCTCGGCCCGCTGGGGTGCTACGGGCGGACGACGACGCCCTTGCCGACGACGGTGATCCCCGAGTCGGTGACGGTGAACCCGCGCTCGCGGTCGTGGTCGTGGTCGACGCCGACACGCGCGCCGGGCTCGACGACGACGTCCTTGTCGAGGATAGCGCGCACCACCAGCGCGTCCGGGCCGATGCGGACCTTGTCGAAGACCACGGAGTCGCTCACCGTCGCGTTCGACTCGATCACGGTCCACGGGCCCACGACGCTGCGCTCGATGTGCGCTCCGGAGATCACGGTGCCGAGCGAGACGACGGAGTCGACGGTCGATCCCATGTTGCCCTTGCCGTCGCGGACGATCTTCGCCGGCGGCGAGTTCAGCTGCGACGAGAAGATGGGCCACTGCTGGTTGTAGAGGTTGAAGACGGGCAGGGCCGAGATGAGGTCCTGGTGCGCTTCGAAGAAGGAGTCGATGGTCCCCACGTCGCGCCAGTAGTAGCGGTCGCGATCGGTGGACCCGGGGACCTCGTTGAGCTTGAGGTCGTAGACGCCCGCCTCGCCGCGTGCGACGAAGTCGGGAATGATGTCGCCGCCCATGTCGTGCGCGGAGGTCGGGAGCTCGCCGTCGCGGATGACCGCGTCGATGAGGGCGTCGGCGTCGAAGACGTAGTTGCCCATCGAGGCCAGGACCTCGTGCGGGGAGTCGGCCAGACCGACCGGATCCTTGGGCTTCTCGAGGAACTCGGCGATCTTCGTGGGGACGATCCCGTCGCCCGCCTCGTCTCCCGCGAGCTGGATGACGCCGAACTGGTCGGCGAGCTCGATCGGCTGGCGGATGGCGGCGACCGTGGCCTTCGCCCCCGACGCGATGTGCGCGGCGATCATCTGCGAGAAGTCCATGCGGTACACGTGATCGGCGCCGACCACGACCACGATGTCGGGCTTCTCGTCGCGGATGAGGTTGAGGCTCTGCAGGATCGCATCGGCCGAGCCGCTGAACCACCGCTTGCCCAGCCGCTGCTGCGCCGGCACGGAGGCGACGTAGGAGTTGAGGAGGCCGGACAGGCGCCAGGTCTGCGAGACGTGGCGGTCGAGCGAGTGCGACTTGTACTGCGTCAGCACGACGATCTGCGTGAGCCCCGAGTTGATCAGGTTCGACAGCGCGAAGTCGATCAGACGGTACTGGCCGCCGAACGGGACCGCGGGCTTCGCCCGGTCGGCCGTCAGGGGCATGAGCCGCTTGCCCTCGCCGCCGGCGAGGACGATGCCGAAGATCTTCTTTGACTGCATGGCTCAACAGTAGGGGGTGGGGCAGTGCGCGGGACCACGGCTGTCGCGAGGGAATCCGCTGTACTACGGTTCGGGTGTGCGAGTCGATCTGCTGACCAAGGAATATCCGCCCGAGGTGTACGGGGGAGCGGGCGTCCATGTCGCCGAGCTCACCAAGGCGCTGCGCAGCGACCTCGAGGTCGTGGTCCGCTGCTTCGGTGCCCCGCGGGACGAGCCGGGTGCGTTCGCCTACCCGGTGCCGGCGGAGCTCGCGCAGGCCAACGGAGCTCTGCAGACCCTGGGCGTCGATCTGCAGATCGCGCAGGACGCGGCGGGCGCCGACCTCGTCCACTCCCACACCTGGTACGCGAACGCGGCCGGCCGCCTGGCGCAGCTGCTCCACGGCATCCCGCATGTCGTCTCGGCCCACAGCCTCGAGCCGTTGCGACCCTGGAAGGCCGAGCAGCTCGGCGGCGGGTACCGCGTCTCGAGCTGGATCGAGCGCGACGCGTACGAGAACGCGGACGCCGTGATCGCGGTCTCCGGCGGCATGCGCGCCGACATCCTCCGCTCCTACCCGGCGCTGGACCCGGCGAAGGTGCACGTGGTCTACAACGGCATCGACCTCGACGCCTGGCACCCCGTCGACGACACGACCGTGCTCGAGGGACTCGGGATCGACCCGTCGCGCCCCTCCGTGGTCTTCGTCGGCCGCATCACGCGGCAGAAGGGGCTGCCCTACCTCTTGCGCGCTGCGGCGACCCTGCCTCCCGAGGTGCAGCTCGTGCTGTGCGCGGGAGCCCCCGACACCCCCGAGATCATGGCGGAGGTCACGGCCCTGGTGCGCGGACTCCAGGAGGAGCGGACCGGCGTCGTCTGGATCGACCGCCACCTGCCCCGCCACGAGCTCTCCGCTGTGCTGACCGCGGCGACGACGTTCGTCTGCCCCTCGATCTACGAGCCGCTGGGCATCGTGAATCCTCGAGGCGATGGCGTGCGGAGCGGCCGTCGTGGGCACCGCGACCGGAGGCATCCCGGAGGTCGTCGTCGACGGCGTCACCGGGCGCCTGGTCCCGATCGAGCAGGTCACCGACGGGACCGGCACGCCGGTGGACCCCGACACGTACGTCGCCGACCTCGCGGCGGTCCTCGCCGAGGTCGTGGCGGACCCGGAAGCGGCCAAGCGGATGGGCGCGGCGGGTCGCGAGCGCGCGCAGAGCGACTTCAGCTGGACGCAGATCGCGCGCGACACCCGGGCGATCTACGAGTCGCTCGTCTGATCCCTCGGCCGGCTCCCTTTAGGATTGGACGCATGCCCAGCGTCGTCTCGTTCTCCGATGTCTCCTTCGTCCGGAACGGCAAGCGGATCCTCGATCACATCGAGTGGGCCGTGGCCGAGGAGGACCGCTGGGTCGTCCTCGGACCCAACGGTGCCGGCAAGACGTCGATCCTCCAGATCGCCGCGGCGCAGAACTACCCCTCCAGCGGCACGGCTCAGATCCTCGACGAGACCCTCGGCCGCGTCGACGTCTTCGAGCTGCGCCCCCGGATCGGCTACGCGTCGACCGCGATGGCGCGTCGCCTGCCGGCCGACGAGTCGGTGCTCGACGTCGTGATGACCGCCGCCTACTCGGTCACCGGACGCTGGAACGAGTCGTACGACGCGGTCGATGAGCGGCGTGCGCGTCGAGTGCTGGCCGAGTGGAAGCTCGATCACCTCGCCGAGCGCACCTTCGGCACTCTCTCGGACGGTGAGCAGAAGCGCGTGCAGATCGCGCGCGCCATCATGACCGATCCCGAGCTCCTCCTGCTCGACGAGCCCGCTGCGAGTCTCGACCTCGGCGCCCGCGAGGAGCTCGTGCAGCTGCTCGGAGGCTTCGCGAAGGACCCGGCCTCCCCGGCGATCGTCATGGTCACGCACCACGTCGAGGAGATCCCCGAGGGCTTCACCCACGCGCTGCTGCTGCGCGACGGCGCGGTCATCGCGTCCGGTCCGCTGGCCGAGGCTCTGACCGAGCAGACCCTGTCGGACACCTTCGGCCTCGACATCGCCCTCACCCGGGAGGACGGCCGCTACTCGGCTCGCGCCCGCAGCTGAGCGACTCGCCGAGAACGGGTCGGGCGCTCCTTCTGGGGACTCCTCGGATCTGCTATTCTCGGTAGCTGGTTCGGGCCCGTTCTCGTGCGCCCACCACCTCTTCCACCCGTTCCCGTCGACGACAGGTGCGGTTCAGGACCAACGAGCGACAGGACACGACCATGAAGACCGACATCCACCCCGAGTACTCCGCGATCGTCTTCCGCGACCTCGCCTCCGGTGAGACCTTCCTCACCCGCTCGACCGCGAAGAGCAGCAAGACCATCGAGCTCGACGGCGTCACCTACCCGGTCATCGACGTCGAGATCTCGTCGGCCTCGCACCCGTTCTACACGGGCAAGCAGCGCATCATGGACTCGGCCGGCCGCGTCGAGAAGTTCAACAGCCGCTACAAGAACTTCGGCAAGTAGCACGTCCTCCGAAGGGCCCTCGACCTCGCGGTCGGGGGCCCTTCGTCGTCCCGTCGGGCGGTGGTAGCGTCCGGGCATGGTGTCCTTCGCCGACAAGCCGATCCTGCCGTTCGTCACAGCAGCCCAGTGGGACGAGTACCTCGCGGACGCGCCCGACCCCGGCGGCGTGCGGCTGAAGCTGCGGAAGAAGGCGGCCGTCGACCCCGGTCTGACCTACGCCGAGGCGCTCGACGTCGCGCTCTGCCACGGCTGGATCGACGGGCAGGCGGGAGCCTTCGACGAGCAGTTCAAGCTCCAGGCGTTCACTCCTCGACGGCGGGCGAGCCCCTGGTCGCAGGTGAACCGCGAGCACGTCGCGCGACTGCTCGAGGAGGGGCGCATCCGGCCCGCCGGTCTCGCCGAGATCGAGCGGGCGAAGACCGACGGGCGCTGGGACGCGGCGTACCGGCAGAAGGGCGCGGAGGTGCCTCCCGACCTGCTCGCGGCGCTCGAGTCGGATCCGACGGCCGGCGCCTTCTTCGACACCGTCGGCGGGCAGAAGCGCTTCGCGTTCCTCTTCCGACTGCAGCAGCTCAAGCGCCCGGAGTCGCGTGAGCGCAGGATCAGGGAGTACGTCGAGCTGCTGCACGACGGCCGCACCCTCACCTGAGCGGGACGCGTCAGTGGCGGACGGGCCACGCTCCGTCGGCGACGAACGCCTCGTCGCGCACGCGGCGCATGTACTCCTGGAACGACTCGGCCTGGTCTCGGCACCAGTCGACCTGCAGGGCGTGCAGGGCGTCGGCACCGACTCCGAGCTCGTCGGCGAACGCGCGACCCAGCGCCTGGGCGACCCGACCGGCGGCGACGGCGTCGGCTCCGGCATCGTGCGCCTCGGTGAGGCTCACTCCGTAGTGCTCGGCGGCGAGGGTGAGGGTGCGCTTGCCCCTGCGGTAGCGGTCGACCGCCTTGTCGATGACGAGCGGGTCGATGACGGGGCTCGGATCGATCAGCACCGGCACGCCCCACCGGCGCGCCTCGTGAGCCAGGAGCGAGAGATCGTAGGGAGCGTTGTAGACGACGACCGGGACGCCCCGCGCGAGCAGGGAGCGCAGGGCCTCCGACACCTCGGCGACGACCTCGCCGGCGGGACGGCCGTGGGCGCGGGCGTGCTCGGTGCTGATGCCGTGGACCGCGCTGGCGCCTGCGGGGATCTCGACGCCGGGATCGGCGAGCCAGGTGGTGCCCTCGATCGGCTCGCCGTCGGCTCCGATCACGCCCACGTGCGCGGTGACGATGCGACTCGTGCGCACGTCGATGCCGGTGGTCTCGAGGTCGAAGACGGCCAGCAGATCGAACCAGGGCGCATCCTCCGCGGGAGCGAGCTCCGCGCCGCCGCGGAGGGGCACCCCGTCATGCCCGACGACGCGGTCGGCGAACGGGGCGTCATCGAACGCGTCGTCATCGAACAGGGTCGGCTCGGTCGCTGCGGTGATGCTCACGCGGACAGCCTAGGCGGGGCCTCCGACATCGGCCGGAAGCCCCGCGGGCGTGCGTCAGCGCTCGTGACCCGCCTTGGCGACGTGCAGCCAGAAGAAGCCCTGCGTGCCCAGCGTCATGGTCAGAGTGCCGTCCTCGGAGAAGCCGGGGAAGCGGCCGCCGCCGAAGAGGTCGCTGAGCGTCGATCCCGGGTTCTCGGGGTCCGTGATGGTGACCGAGACCGGGTTGTGGTTGAAGCTGAAGACGCAGAGCACCTCCTCCGGCTGGTCGCCCATTGCGGAGCCGGAGCCGGCGTAGTCGCGGACGAAGGCGAGCACCGACTCGTGGTCGGTCTCGAGCACGCGCATGGAGCCCAGGCCGAAGGCCGGGTGCCCGCGGCGCACGTGCAGCACGTTCCGCATCCAGTGCAGGAGCGAGCGGGACTGCGCGAGCTGCGCCTCCACGTTCACCTGGTTGTAGTGGTACACGAGCGACTGCACGATCGGCTGCACGAGCTTGCCGGGGTCGGCGGCCGAGAAGCCGGCGTTGCGGTCGGGCGTCCACTGCATCGGCGTGCGGGAGGCGTCGCGGTCGTTGAGCCAGATGTTGTCGCCCATCCCGATCTCGTCGCCGTAGTAGAGGAACGGGCTGCCCGCGAGCGAGAACAGGAGCGCGTTGATCAGCTCGAGTTCGGCGCGGGAGTTGTCGAGCAGCGGCGCGAGGCGGCGCCGGATGCCGATGTTGGAGCGCATCCGCGGGTCGTAGGCGTACCAGCCGTACATCGCCTGGCGGTACTCCTCGGAGACCATCTCGAGCGTGAGCTCGTCGTGGTTGCGCAGGAACACGCCCCACGCTGCTCCGGTGGGGATGTCGAAGGTCTCGGACAGGACCTTCTTCAACTCGTTGGCCGTCTGCGCGCGGAGCGAGTAAAAGATGCGGGGCATGACCGGGAAATCGAAGGCCATGTGGCACTCCGGCTCCTCCTCGGTGCCGAAGAACGCGGCGACCTCGCGAGGCCACTGGTTCGCCTCGGCGATCAGGATGCGGCCCGGGTAGTCGCGGTCGACCATCTGGCGGAGGTTCTTGATGAAGTCGTGCGTCGGCGGCTCGCCCTCGCCGTTGCCCTCGTCGGACTCGTAGAGATAGGGGATCGCGTCCAGGCGGATGCCGTCGACACCGAGGTCGAGCCAGAACTTGACCACGTCGTGGATCGCCTCGTGGACCGCCGGGTTCTCGAAGTTGAGGTCCGGCTGGTGCGAGAAGAAGCGGTGGAAGTAGAACTGGCGGCGCTCGGAGTCGAACGCCCAGTTCGAGTCCTCGGTGTCGACGAAAATGATGCGGATGTCGGGGTAGCGGTCGTCGGTGTCGTTCCAGACGTAGAAGTCGCCGTAGGGCCCCTCGGGGTCGGATCGCGACTGCTGGAACCACTCGTGCTGGTCGCTGGTGTGGTTCAGCGGGAAGTCCATGACGATGCGCATGTTGCGCTCGTGCGCCTTGCGCACCAGATCGCGGAAGTCCTCCATCGTGCCGAACTCGGGGAGGATCGCCTTGAAGTCCGAGACGTCGTAGCCGCCGTCGCGCAGCGGCGACATGTAGAAGGGCGGGAGCCAGAGCGCATCGATGCCGAGCCACTGCAGGTAGTCGAGCTTGGACGCCAGTCCGTTGATGTCGCCGGCGCCGTCCCCGTTCGAGTCGTAGTACGACCGGATCATGACCTCGTAGAACACCGCACGGCGGTACCACTGGGGATCGAGGGCGAGTCCGGGGAGTTGGATCGGCGACGTGAAGCTCACGGTGCTCCTTCTGCTGCTGCCTGAGCGGATGACCGTCACGAGGACGGGGCGGTGCGTCGCGATGCGAGCGCGTGTTCATGCTCCCGGCTCGGATCGCGGCCACGCAAGGCGTTGCGGCGAGAAGTTCGGGGAGCTTTGCCTACGATGGGGTACCGAGATGACCGTCGCTTCGCCCTACGCCTCCGACCTCGGACGACTCCCGATCCGGGAGGCCTCCGCGGCCGTCTCCGGGGCGTCCACCGCCTACTGGACCTACGGTTCCGACGACGCTGCGACGGTGATCGTCCTGGTGCACGGCTTCCGCGGCGAGCACCACGGCCTCGAGCCCGTGATCGCGCGGCTGCTGGCCGGCGGAGCGGACGTCCGGGTGATCGCCCCGGACCTGCCCGGCTTCGGCGCCTCGCCGCCGATGACGGCCCACGCGCACGACGTCGACGGCTACGCGGCCTGGCTCGGGGAGTTCCTCGACGCGCTGGGGCTGCGCGGCGAGGCGGTCGTGCTCGGTCACTCCTTCGGCTCGATCGTCGCGGCCGCCGCCGTCGCGGGCGGGCTGCCGACCCCCTGCTCGTGCTGGTGAACCCGATCTCCGCCCCCGCGCTCGCGGGGCCCCGCGGGGTGCTCACGCGGCTCGCCGTCCTCTACTACCGACTCGGCGCCGTGCTCCCGCGGGCGCTGGGCTACCGGCTCCTGCGCGATCCGCTCGTCGTGCGGATCATGAGCCTCTCGATGGTGAAGACGAAGGAGCCGGCTCTGCGGCGCTTCGTGCACGATCAGCACGACCGCTACTTCAGCGCGTTCGCGTCGCGCGACACGGTGCTCGAGGCGTTCCGCGCCTCCGTCTCGCACGATGTGAGCGAGTACGCCGCCCGGATCACGGTGCCGACGCAGCTCATCGCCGCCGCGCAGGACGACATCACGCCGATCGCCGCGCAGCACCGGCTCCTCGAGGCGCTGCCCCATGCGCGGCTGCACGTGATCGACGGCGTCGGCCACCTCATCCACTACGAGACCCCCGACGAGGCCGCCGCCGTCGTCCGCCGTGCCCTCGAGGAGGGGATCGACCGATGAGGATCGTCGTCGACTGCCGGTACACCCGCCTCGAGCGCCACGACGGCATCAGTCGCTACACGGCCGAGCTCGTGCGCGAGCTGTCGGCCCTGCACGACGTGACGATGCTGATCAGCGATCGCCGGCAGCTCGCGATGCTGCCCGATCTGCCGTGGGAGAGGGTGACCTCCCCGACGGGCCCGTTCGAGCCGTTCGTCGCGCTGCTCGTGAACCGGCTGAAGCCCGACGTGGTCTTCTCGCCGATGCAGACGATGGGATCGCTCGGTCGCCGCTACCGGCTCGTGCTCACCGTCCACGACCTCATCTACTACCGCCACCGCACGCCTCCGCGCGATCTGCCGCTGCCCGTGCGGGGACTGTGGCGGCTGTACCACCTCGCCTGGTGGCCGCAGCGCCGGCTCCTGCAGCGCGCGGACGCCGTCGTGACGGTGTCGGAGACGACCCGCACCCTGATCCGGGAGCACCGCCTGACCACGCGACCCGTCGTCGTCGTTCCCAACGCCGCGTCGGCCCCGGACGAGGCCAGCGCGGCCCTCGCCGCCTCGCTGCCCGACCGCTCCGGAGCGCGCTCGCTCGTCTACATGGGCTCGTACATGCCCTACAAGAACGTCGAGACGCTGGCCCGCGCCATGCGGCTCCTGCCCGACTACGAACTGCACCTGATGAGCCGGGCGAGCGAGGAGACCGTCGAGACGCTTCGCTCGCTCGCTCCGACCGCGAAGCTGGTGTTCCACCAGGGGGCGGACGACGTCACCTACCGGTCGGTGCTCGCCCGCGCGAGCGCCCTCGTGAGCGCGAGCCGGGACGAGGGCTTCGGGATCCCTCTGGTCGAGGCCATGGCGCTCGGCACACCGGTCGTGGTGAGCGACATCCCGATCTTCCGCGAGATCGCCGGAGACGCCGCGGTGCTCGTCGATCCCACGAGCGCCGAGGACGTCGCGCGGGGCGTGCGGACGCTCGAGGACCCGGTGCTCTGGCGGGAGCGATCCGCCCGCTCGCGCGAGCGCGCCGCGGCGTACTCGTGGCGGGGGTCCGCCCGCACGCTCTTCGAGCTGCTGAGGGACCTCGGCCGCCGCTGAGAGCCGGGGTCCTCAGCCCGCGGTCGGGCTGAGCACGTCGTCGAGATCGGCGTCCACCACGACCACGTCGCCGGAGTCGTCGAACGCGACGATCCGCAGCGCGCCGTCGACGATCGCGAAGTCGTGCCGCGAGCCGTTGCCGACGGTGATGCCCTGGGGCGGCAGAGCGTCCTCGCTGAGCGAGCGGAGGAGGCTGCCGATCACGGCTCCGTGCGTCGCGACGATCACCCGTTGGTCGGGGAAGCGCTCGGCGACCTCGAGCAGAGCCTCCGTGGCCCGGGCGACCACCTCGGACCGCGTCTCGCAGCCGGGGATCCGCGCTCCCTCGATGCCGCCAGGGAAGAGCGCCCGGAGGTCGTCGCCGGTCATCCCCTCCGCCTCGCCGTAGGCGCGCTCGGCGAGGCCGGGTACCACGACCGGCTCGGGCAGTCCGAGTCCGCGGGCGATGATCGCGCCGGTCTCGTGGGCGCGCTGCAGCGGGCTCGAGACGACCGCGTCCCAGGAGCGCTCGCCCAGGATCCGCGCGGCGGCGCGGGCCTGGGACCGGCCGGTGTCGTTCAAGGGGATGTCGCTGGCGCCCTGGATGCGGCGGGCGGCGTTCCAGTCGGTCTGACCGTGGCGGACGAGGGTGAGCTGGGTCACGGGGAGCCTCTCGAGGAGCGGGGAGGGCGACGCCCTCGTCAGCGGGCGGGCAGGCGGTCGGCGAGGGCGCGGAGGACCTCGCTCGTGCCGCCGTCGATCTTGATCGCGGCGCGGGAATCGCCCTTGGTGGTGCCGCGGTTGACGATGACGATCGGCATCTTGCCGCGACGGGCGATCTCGAGGAAGCGGATGCCGGAGTTGACGACCAGGGACGAGCCGGCCACGAGGAGGGCGTCGGCGCCGGCGACAATGGCGCGCGCCTCCTGGAACCGCTCCGTCGGGATGAACTCGCCGAAGAAGACGATGTCCGGCTTGAGGATCCCGCCGCAGACGGTGCACGCGGGCACGGTCATGGCCGAGACGTCGTGGACCTCGGCGTCGCCGTCGGGGTTGAGGGAGGACACTCCGGGGTCGTCGAGCCAGGGGTTCGCCTCGGCGATGCGGTCGGCCACGGCGTCTCGGGCGAAGTACTGCCCGCAGGTCATGCAGCGCACCCGGTCGGCGGAGCCGTGGAGATCGACCACGCGACGCGACCCGGCGCGCACGTGCAGACCGTCGACGTTCTGCGTGACGACCCCGGTGAGCACGCCGTTCTCCTCCAGGCGCGCGAGCGCGCGGTGCCCGTCGTTGGGCAGGGTGCTCGTGAAGCGCCGCCAGCCGATCTGGCTGCCCGCCCAGTAGCGCTTGCGGTACTCCGGGTCGGCGACGAACTGCGAGTAGGTCATCGGAGTGCGCACGGGCGCTCCCGCCCCGCGGTAGTCCGGGATGCCGGAGTCGGTGCTGACGCCCGCCCCCGTGACGGCGGCGATGCGGCGTCCGCTGAGGAGTTCGACGGCCTGCTCGATCGCCTCGGCACGCGTGCCGTCGGCGTCCGGTGTCGGACTCGACTCCATCCGCGCCTCCCGTCAGCGGGCCCCGCGAGTGCGACGGGCCCGTCTCGAAGTCTAGAGCGCCCCGGTGCCCTAGGGTGCCGGGATGCCGATCGTGCACATCGCGGACCTCGACCACGCCCTCCTCGCCGACTACCACCGGCTGACCGATGTCGCCCTGCGGCGGGTGCTGGAGCCGGAGGGCGGCCTCTACATCGCGGAGTCGTCGAAGGTGATCGGACGCGCGCTCGACGCAGGGCACCGTCCGCGGTCGGTCCTGGTCCAGGAGAAGCGGCTGCCGGACGCTGCGGAGGTGCTCGAGCGCTTCCCCGAGGTCCCCGTCTTCGTCGCACCGGACGCGATGATCGAGGAGCTCACGGGCTTCCACCTGCACCGCGGGGCGCTGGCCTCGATGCACCGGCCGGTGCTCCCCTCCGTGACCGAGCTGCTCGCGGACGCGCGGCTCGTCGTGATCCTGGAGGACCTCGTCGACCACACGAACGTCGGCGCCGTGTTCCGCGCCGCCGCGGGGATGGGGGCCGACGCGGTCCTCGTGACGCCGCGCTGCGCCGATCCGCTCTACCGCCGGAGCGTCCGGGTCAGCATGGGGACCGTGCTGCAGGTGCCGTGGACCAGGACGCCCGAGTGGGGACCGGCGCGCGAGGAGCTGCTGGCGGCGGGGTTCTCGATCGCGGCGCTCGCGCTCGCCCCCGACGCGGTGCCGTTGGACGTGTACGCGGCCGGGCGGCCCGAGCGGGTGGCCGTCGTGCTCGGAGCCGAGGGCGACGGGCTGAGCCGCGCGGCGCTCGACGCGGCGGACACCGTCGTCACGATCCCGATGCTGCACGGGGTCGACTCGCTCAACGTGGCCTCCGCGGGCGCGGTGGCGCTCTGGGCGCTGACGCGACCGGGCGGACGCTGAGTCGCGACCGCCCCGGCGGGGTCCCCGGCAGCGCAGCGCGCCCCGCCTACGATGACGGGGTGAGCTCCCCGACGCGACCCGACAACTCGCCGCTCGACGTCTTCGGAGCAGTGGAGGCGGAGAACCCGGCGCCTCCCGCCCCCGCACCTCGCCGCCGGATGCGCCCGGGCGCGATCGTGGGCGCCGTGCTCGCAGCGGTCCTCGTCGGCGGTGGCGGGGCCTACGCGGCCACGGCGGCGAGCGCCGATCTGCCCGAGGCCACCGCACTGGTGGCACGGACGTCCCCGGCGGTGCTCGATGCTCCCGCCCTCGCCTGGCCGTCGTACGGCTCGGGAGCGATCACCGCGCTCGGCTTCGACGGTGCGGAGGAGGACGGCGTCCTCGCACGCTACGGCTCCACCGAACCCGTGCCGACGGGCAGCATCGCCAAGGTCGTCACGGCGCTCGTGATCCTCGCGGCGAAGCCGATCGCCGAGGGGACCGACGGGGAGACGATCACCTTCACCGACGCGGACGTCGGCTACTACGCCGAGTCCCTGGCCGAGAACGGCTCGGTCGCACCGGTGTCGGCGGGCCTCGAGCTGACGCAGCGCGAGGCTCTGACGGTGCTGATGCTCCCCTCCGCCAACAACTACTCGAAGTCGCTGGCGATCTGGGCGTTCGGATCGGAGGAGGCGTACCTCGCCGCCGCGCGCACCTGGCTCGACGGGCAGGGCCTCACCCGCACCGTTGTCACCGACACGAGCGGGCTCTCCCCGGACACGGTGAGCACGACCGCCGACATGGTGCGGCTGGGCGAGCTGCTGGTCGCCGATCCGGTGCTGGCGCCGATCGTCGCCCTGCCCACCGCGGACATCCCGGGAGTGGGCACGATCGAGAACACGAATACCCTGCTCGGCCGCGGGGAGTGGACGGGATCAAGACCGGGACGACGGACGAGGCGGGGTCCTGCCTGCTGTTCTCGGTCGACACGACGGTCGAGGGTCAGCCGGTCACCCTCGTCGGGGTGGTCGTGGGTGCGCGCACCCATCCTCAGCTCGCCGCCGACGTCCTGACGCTGCTCCCGAGCGTCGAGGCGGGTTTCCGCACGGTGCCGCTGACGACGGAGGGGCAGGACTTCGGCTCGTACACGAGCCTCTGGGGCGACTCGGCCGTCGCCGAGACCGCCGAGGCGCGGTCCGTCCTGACCTGGGGCGCCGCGACGACGAGCACGACCGTCGCCCTCGATCCGCTCGACACCGTCGAGGACGGATCGAGCGTGGGGACCGTCACCGTCGAGGTCGACGGCACGCCGTACGAGCTGCCCCTCGTGGCCGACGGCGCGATCGAGGACCCCGGATTCGGCTGGCGCCTGACGCACCCGGCCGAGCTGCTCGGCCTGGTCGACTCCGTCGACGACGATGCGGACACCGGCGGTCGCGATGTCGGCGGCGACCTGCTCCGGCGTCGCGTTGCCGGGGGCGGCGGTGCCCGGGGCCGAGGGAGCCGGCTGCGCCCGGTCGGCACCGGCGCGGTAGGGCTCGGCCGACGGCCGCTTGGCCGTGATGAAGTCTCCCGAGGACTGGTGCCGCACCCGGCGCAGCACCCACGGGACGAGGTACTCCCTCGCCCACTTGACGTCCTCCGTCCGTGCGGCGCGCCAGGTGGGCGTCGGCAGCGGCTCGGGCGCGAGGGGCCTCAGGGAGTTCTCGACGGCGAGCGCGTTGAGGACCATCCGCGCGACCTCGTGGTGACCGTGCGGATTGAGGTGCAGGCGGTCGGGCGCCCACATCCGCACGTCCTGGATCTCCTGGAGCGACCACTGGTCGGCGACGATGCAGTCGTAGCGCTTCGCGAGAGCGCGCAGGTTCTCGTTGTAGATCGCCACTTTGCCGCGGATCCGCCCGAAGACGGGGGAGAAGCCGACGTCGACGCCCGTGAAGAGCACCACGGTGGCGTCGTCCGAGCGCAGGCGGGCGAGCCCCGCCTCGAAGCGCGACGCGATGTCGTCGGGGTCGGTCCCCGGGCGGATGACGTCGTTGCCGCCTGCGGAGATGGTGATCAGGTCGGGGCGCAGCTCCAGCGCCGGCTCGATCTGCTCGTCGAGGATCTGCTGCAGCAGCTTCCCCCGGACGGCGAGGTTGGCGTAGGCGAAGTCGTCGACCTGGCTGCCGAGGACCTCGGCCACCCGGTCGGCCCAGCCGCGGTGTCCGCCGGGGCTCGCGGGTTCGGGATCGCCGATCCCCTCGGTGAAGGAGTCGCCGAGGGCGACGTAGCGGGACCACGGATGACGCTGCTCGACCATCCCTCCATTCTGCTCCGGCGCCAGTGCGGCGGGATCCGTCGTGCGGACGATCACGACACGCCCGCCGACCGCGCCGTGCGGCGCTCGATCGCGCGGTCGGGGAGCCGGTGTCGGTGCCGTCGGCTAGCGTTGGCGCACGTGAACAGTCCCTCGAGCTTCGGTCATCAGGTCGGCACCTCCGCTGCGGAGCACCTGTCCCCGTCGTTCCCCGGACGCGCTCCGTGGGGCACGGCGAACAAGCTCCGCGCGTGGCAGGCGGAGGCCCTCGAGGCCTACTTCCAGACCGAGCCGCGCGATTTCCTCGCCGCGGCGACGCCGGGCGCCGGCAAGACGACCTTCGCGCTCCGCCTCGCGGCCGAACTCCTGCACAACCGCACGGTCGACCGCATCACGGTCGTCGCGCCGACCGAGCACCTCAAGCGCCAGTGGGCCGAGGCCGCGCACCGGGTCGGCATCCGGCTCGACCCCACCTTCACGAACAGGATGGGGCGCCACGCCCGGCACTACCACGGCGTCGCCGTGACGTACGCCCAGATCGCGGTCCGCCCCGAGCTGCATCGCGAACTCACGCTCTCGGGTCGCTCCCTCGTGATCCTCGACGAGGTCCACCACGGCGGAGACGCGCTCAGCTGGGGCGACGCGATCCGCGAGGCCTTCGAGCCCGCGGTGCGCCGGCTCTCCCTGACGGGCACGCCGTTCCGCTCCGACACCGCGCCGATCCCCTTCGTCAGCTACCTCCCCGACGAGGAGGGCATCCGCACCTCCCTGACGGACTACGCCTACGGCTACGGCCGCGCGCTCGCCGACGGAGTCGTCCGTCCCGTCCTGTTCATGGTCTACGCCGGGCAGATGCGCTGGAAGTCGAAGGCAGGCGACGAGATGGAGGCGCGGCTGGGCGAGGGCAACACGAAGGACATCACCTCGCAGGCCTGGCGGACGGCGCTGGACCCCAAGGGCGACTGGATCCCCTCGGTGCTGCGGGCCGCCAATACGCGGCTGAGCGAGGTGCGCCGGGCGATCCCCGACGCCGGCGGACTGGTCATCGCGACCGATCACTACGCGGCCCGCGCCTACGCCGCGATGCTCCGCGAGATCAGCGGCGAGCCCGTGACCGTCGTCCTGTCGGACGAGAAGGAGGCGAGCGACCGGATCGAGGAGTTCTCGAAGGGCACGAGCCGGTGGATGGTCGCCGTGCGCATGGTGTCGGAGGGCGTCGACGTGCCGCGACTCGCGGTCGGCGTGTACGCGACGTCGGCCTCGACTCCGCTGTTCTTCGCCCAGGCGATCGGCCGGTTCGTGCGAGCCCGCCGCCGCGGCGAGACCGCGTCGATCTTCCTCCCCAACGTGCCGGGCCTGCTGGCGCTGGCGAGCTCGATGGAGCAGCAGCGCGACCACGCGCTGGACCGCAAGAGCTCGGACGACGAGGAGTACCCCGAGGCCGACCTGATGGCCGACGCCGAGCGGCAGGAGAAGGCGTCCTCCGAGCTCCTCGAGGAGGGGCGCTTCGAGTCGCTCGGTTCCGCCGCGACCTTCGACCGCGTCGTCTACGAGGGCGCCGAGTTCGGCATGGAGGTCGAGGTCGAGAGCGAGGAGGAGCTCGACTTCATCGGCCTGCCGGGGCTCCTCGAGCCGGATCAGGTGCGCGAGCTCCTGCAGCACCGCCAGCAGCGCCAGGCGAAGCGCGCAGGAACGCGGCCGGGAGCGGCCGCTGCCGCACCGGAGGCGAAGGAGAGCGAGATCCCGGCCCCGCTCTACCGCACGCTCAAGGAGCAGCGGAGCCTCCTCAACTCGCTGGTGGGGCTGTGGGCCCGCAACACGGGGGAGACCCACGGGCAGGTCCACACCGAGCTGCGACGGCTCTGCGGCGGCCCGGCGGTCGCGCAGGCCAGCGTGACGCAGCTGCAGGCCCGCATCGACCTCCTGCGGCGCAGGATCGGCTCGCACTGATCCGGAGCGCCTCGCTAGCCGATCATCCGGGCGCTGCGCCAGCCCCTCCGGCAGGATCGGTGCCGCCCGTACTGTTCCAAGCGTGACCTCGCCGCTGCTCCCGATCCGACCGTCGAGCCCGCGCTCCGCGGCGCAGATCGCGAGCCGGGACGGCGACCTGTGAGCCCCGCCGACCCGGGCCTCCCGGCTGAGCCGGAGGAGGCCCTCGCTAAGGTGGGCAGTCGGTCCGTCGCGAAGGTGATGGACCATCACCCCCGACGTCGGGCATCCGCGGACCGAACGACGGCCTCATCCGGATCGCCCGAGACCACACCCCAGAGGAGTCTCGTGGAGACCTGGCCCGGAACCGCCTACCCCTTGGGCGCCACTTTCGACGGAAGCGGCACGAACTTCGCTCTCTTCAGCGAGATCGCCGATCGCGTCGAGCTCTGCCTCTTCGACGACGACGGCACCGAGACGCGAGTCGACGTGCTCGAGTCGGACGCCTACGTCTGGCACTGCTACCTGCCGCAGGTGCAGCCCGGCCAGAAGTACGGCTACCGCATCCACGGTCCGTACGACCCGGCTGCCGGCCAGCGCTGCAACCCCAACAAGCTGCTGCTCGACCCCTACGCGAAGGCCGTCGCGGGCGAGATCGACTGGGACCAGTCGCTCTTCTCGTACACCTTCGGCGACCCCGACTCGACGAACGACGAGGACTCGGCGCCGCACATGATGATGGGCGTCGTCATCAACCCGTTCTTCGACTGGGCAGGCGACCGCCGTCCCCGCATCTCGTACGACCGCACGGTCATCTACGAGGCGCACGTGAAGGGGCTCACGAAGAGCCACCCCGACATCCCGGAGGAGCTGCGCGGCACCTATGCGGGCGTCGCGCACCCCGCGGTCATCGCGCACCTCAAGCACCTGGGCATCACGGCGATCGAGCTGATGCCCGTGCACCAGTTCGTCAACGACTCGACGCTGATCGAGAAGGGGCTGTCGAACTACTGGGGCTACAACACCATCGGCTTCTTCGCGCCGCAGAACACCTACTCCTCCACGGGCGACCAGGGCCAGCAGGTCCAGGAGTTCAAGAGCATGGTGCGCGCTCTGCACGCGGCCGGCATCGAGGTCATCCTCGACGTGGTGTACAACCACACCGCCGAGGGCAACCACCTCGGTCCGTCGCTGTCCTTCCGCGGGATCGACAACGAGGCGTACTACCGCCTCGTCGACGACGACAAGCGCTACTACATGGACTACACCGGCACGGGGAACACCCTCAACGTCCGGCACCCGCACTCGCTCCAGCTGATCATGGACTCCCTGCGCTACTGGGTCACCGAGATGCGCGTCGACGGGTTCCGCTTCGACCTCGCGTCGGCGCTCGCCCGCGAGTTCTACGACGTCGACCGCCTCTCCACCTTCTTCGAGCTCGTGCAGCAGGACCCGGTGGTCTCGCAGGTGAAGCTCATCGCCGAGCCCTGGGACGTCGGCCCCGGCGGGTACCAGGTGGGCAACTTCCCCCGCAGTGGACGGAGTGGAACGGAAAGTACCGCGACACCGTGCGCGACTTCTGGCGCGGGGAGCCCTCCACGATGGGCGAGTTCGCCTCGCGCCTCACGGGATCGGCCGACCTCTACGCCCGCTCGGGCCGCTACCCGGTCGCGTCGATCAACTTCGTCACCGCTCACGACGGCTTCACCCTGCGCGACCTGGTCTCGTACAACGAGAAGCACAACGAGGCGAACGGGGAGGACGGCAACGACGGCGAGTCCCACAACCGCTCGTGGAACCACGGCGTCGAGGGCCCCACCGACGACCCGACCGTGCTCGGCCTGCGCGCGCGGCAGCAGCGCAACTTCCTGGCGACCATGCTCATCTCGCAGGGCGTCCCGATGATCCTGCACGGCGACGAGCTCGGGCGCACTCAGAACGGCAACAACAACACCTACGCCCAGGACAGCGAGCTGACCTGGATCGACTGGTCGACCGCCGACCGCCCGCTGCTGGAGTTCACGGCGGCGCTGATCCGCCTCCGCGCCGAGCACCCGACCTTCCGACGCGGCCGCTTCTTCGACGGGCGCCCCGTGCTGCGCGGCTCCGAGGAGCCGCTGCCCGACATCGTCTGGTTCAAGTCGGACGGCACCGAGATGAGCCCGTCGGACTGGGACTCCGGTCTGGACCGCTCGGTGGGCATCTACCTCAACGGCAACGGCATCCGCGAGCGCGACGAGCGCGGCCAGCCCGTGACCGACGACAGCTTCCTCCTCTACTTCAACGCCGATGACGTCGACGTCGAGTTCAGGGTCCCGAGCGACGAGTACGCGCTGGCGTGGGCGGTGCTCGTCGACACGGCGGGCGCCGAGGCCGACTCCGTGCCGCGTCCGGCGGGGGCGATGCTGACCGTCCAGGCGAAGTCGCTCGTGATCCTCCAGGAGCACAGCGCGCCCGAGCCCGAGGTCGACCACTCCGTCGCCGCCTCCCTCGCCTCGCTCGCCGCCACCTCGGCGATCCCGATCGTCGGGACCACCAGCCCCCACGCGGAGTCGACCGACTCCGCGACCGCCTCTTCGACAGGAGCCTGACGTGCGACTGCCCGCTTCGACCTACCGACTCCAGATCCGCTCCGGCTTCGATCTCGACGAGGCGGCGCAGATCGCCGATTACGTGCGCTCGCTCGGCGCCGACTGGCTCTACTTCTCCCCGCTGCTGACGGCCGAGCCCGGCT
The DNA here is from genome assembly GCF_979253875.1 of Rathayibacter sp. AC182. Lineage (NCBI taxonomy): Bacteria > Bacillati > Actinomycetota > Actinomycetes > Micrococcales > Microbacteriaceae > Rathayibacter > Rathayibacter sp. AC182. Next base: position 359,126 of record NZ_CEEDEK010000003.1, read on the forward strand.
CCGACCACGGCTACGACGTCGTCGACCACTCGCAGGTCGACCCGGCGCGGGGCGGAGGCGAGGGCTTGGCCCGCGCCGCGGCCGCCGCCAAGGCCGAGGGACTCGGCGTCCTCATCGACATCGTGCCGAACCACATGGGCGTCGCGACGCCGAGCGAGAACTCCTGGTGGTGGGACCTGCTGAAGAACGGGAAGTCGTCCCGCTACGCGACCGCGTTCGACATCGACTGGGAGGCGGGCGAGGGCAGGCTGCGCGTCCCGATCCTGGGTGACGGCGCGAGCGAGGGCGACAGCGACAGCGAGCTCGACGCCCTCGAGGTCGTCGGCGACGAGCTGCACTACTACGAGAACCGCCTGCCGATCGCGCCCGGCACCGCCGAGCCCGGCGACTCCGGTCGCGTGGTGCACGAGCGTCAGAGCTACGAGCTGGTGAACTGGCGCCGAGCGGACGCGGAGCTCAACTACCGCCGCTTCTTCGCGGTGAACACCCTCGCCGCCATCACCGTCGAACGACCCGAGGTGTTCGACGCCTCGCACCGCGAGATCGTCCGCTGGTTCACCGAGGGACTGGCCGACGGCCTGCGGGTCGATCACCCGGACGGCCTCGCCGACCCGGGCGGGTACCTCGACGACCTCGCTCGCGCCATCGGCGGAGCGCCGGTGTGGGTCGAGAAGATCCTCGAGGGCGACGAGACCCTTCCGGCGCACTGGGCGACGGTGGGCACGACCGGTTACGACGCCCTCGCCGACATCGATCGGATCCTCGTCGACGCCGACTCGCGGCACGTGCTGGAGGGTCTGGACGCGGAGCTCGGCGGCGGCGGCTCGCCCGTCGTCTGGGCCGATCTGATCCACGACACCAAGCGCGGCATCGCGGACGGGATCCTCCGCTCCGAGGTCCTGCGGCTCGCCCGACTGATCCCCGAGGTCGACGGGGCGGACGACGCGATCGCCGAGCTGCTCGCGACGTTCCCGGTGTACCGCAGCTACCTGCCGTACGGAGCGGAGCACCTCGAGCACGCCCGAGTCGACGCCGTGCACCGGCGCCCGGAGATCGCCCGCACGATCGATCGAGTCGCGGAGCTGCTCGGCGAGACCGGCACTCCCGTCTCCGTGCGCTTCCAGCAGACCTCCGGCATGGTGATGGCCAAGGGCGTCGAGGACACGGCCTTCTACCGGTACAGCCGGCTCACGTCGCTGAACGAGGTCGGAGCGGACCCCGACGAGTTCTCCATCGAGCTCGAGGAGTTCCACCGCCGTCAGGGCGTGCGCCAGGCCTCGTTCCCGGCGTCGCTCACCACCCTCTCGACGCACGACACGAAGCGGGGCGAGGACACGAGGGCGCGCATCACGGCCCTCGCGGAGGAGCCCGAGGTCTGGGCCGGGACCCTGCGATCGCTGCACTCGCTGGTCGGATTCGGCGACGGACCCGTCGAGCACCTCCTCTGGGAGGCGATCGTCGGGTCGTGGCCCGCGTCGCGCGAGCGGCTGCACGCGTACGCCGAGAAGGCCTCCCGCGAGGCGGGCAGCTCGACGAAGTGGACCGCTCCCGACGAGGCGTTCGAGAAGCGGATGCACGCGGCGGTCGACGCCGCGTTCGACGACGCCGAGGTCCGCCGTCTGATCGAGGAGACCGTCGCCCGCGTGCAGGCGACGGGCTGGTCGAACAGCCTCTCGGCCAAGCTCGTGCAGCTGACGGCGCCCGGGATCCCGGACGTCTACCAGGGCAGCGAGCTCTGGGAGACCTCCCTCGTCGATCCGGACAACCGCCGTCCGGTCGACTTCGCCGAGCGGCGCTCCCTGCTCGAGCGGATCGACGGAGGGTGGGTCCCCGGGATCGACCGGGAGGGCGCGGCGAAGCTGCTCGTCACCTCTCGCGCGCTGCGGCTGCGCCGCGACCGTCCGGAGCTGTTCACGCGCTACGCCCCGGTCTTCGCCATCGGGGAGGCACGGGAGAACGTCATCGCCTTCGATCGCGGAGGCGCCCTGACCGTCGCCACGCGGCTCCCGCACGGCCTCGAGCAGGCCGGCGGCTGGGGCGGGACCGTGCTCGTGCTGCCGGGGCACCCCGTGCAGGACCTGCTCACCGGGCGCACCTTCGCGGGAGGCACCACTCCCGTCGCCGAGATCCTCGGCGGCGGACTCCCGGTCGCGCTGCTCGTCCCGGTCGTCTGACCCTCCGGCCGGGGCTCTCCGCCCCGGCCGGCGCCCCACCTCCCGTCTGCCCGACCCGCTCAGGAGCTCCCCGTGATCAGTACGACCCCCTACCGCTACGCCCTCGCCACCGCCGGGCCGGACCGCTTCGACGTCTGGGCCCCCGAGGCCTCGACCGTCGAGCTCGTGATCGAGGGCGGCGACCCCGTCGCGATGACGAGGAGGGGTCAGGAGGGCTGGTGGCGAGTCTCCGGCTCCGCTCCCGCCGGTGAGGTCGACTACGGCTACCGCATCGACGGTTCCGGCCCGTACCCGGACCCGCGCTCGCGACGCCAGCCCGGCGGGGTGCACGAGCTGTCGCGCACCTACGACCCCGCCGTGCACGCGTGGCAGGACGGCGCCTGGACGGGCCGCCAGCTGGCCGGAGCGGTGATCTACGAGCTGCACATCGGCACGTTCACCCCCGAGGGGACGCTGGACGCCGCGGCGGGCAAGCTCGACCACCTGCGCTCGCTGGGTGTGGACTTCATCGAGATCCTGCCCGTCAACGCGGTGAACGGCACGCACAACTGGGGCTACGACGGTGTGCTCTGGTACGCCGTCCACGAGCCGTACGGGGGACCGGAGGCGTACCAGCGCTTCGTCGACGCGGCCCACCGCGCCGGCATGGGCGTGATCCAGGACGTGGTCTACAACCACCTCGGCCCCAGTGGCAACTACCTCCCCGAGTTCGGCCCCTACCTCAAGAACGAGAAGGCCAACACGTGGGGCAGCTCCGTCAACCTCGACGGTGAGGGCTCGGACGTCGTCCGCGGCTACATCATCGACAACGCGCTGATGTGGCTGCGCGACTACCACGTCGACGCGCTGCGGCTGGACGCGGTCCACGCGCTCGTGGACGAGCGGGCGGTGCACGTGCTCGAGGAGATGGCGTCCGAGGTGGCGGTCCTCTCGGCGCACGTGGGACGCCCGCTCACCCTGATCGCCGAGTCCGACCTCAACGATCCGACGCTGATCACTCCGCGCGAGGCGGGCGGCTACGGTCTCGACGCCCAGTGGAGCGACGACTTCCACCACGCGGTGCACGTCGCCCTGACCGGCGAGACCACCGGCTACTACGAGGACTTCGCCCCGCTCGGATCCCTCGAGAAGGTGCTGACCCGCGGGTTCTTCCACGACGGCACCCTCTCGACCTTCCGAGGCCGTCACCACGGTCGGCCGATCGACACCGAGCGGATGCCCGCGTGGCGCCTCGTGGTCTGCAGCCAGAACCACGACCAGATCGGCAATCGGGCGATCGGCGACCGGCTCACGGCGACCCTCGACGAGGGCCGGCTCGCGATCGCTGCGGCGCTCACCCTGCTGGGCCCGTTCACTCCGATGCTCTTCATGGGCGAGGAGTGGGCCGCATCGACTCCTTGGCAGTTCTTCACCTCGCACCCCGAGAAGGACCTGGGCGAGGCGACGGCGAAGGGCCGCATCGCGGAGTTCGCGAAGATGGGCTGGGACCCCGAGGTCGTTCCCGACCCGCAGGACCCCGAGACCTTCACCCGATCCCGGCTCGACTGGTCCGAGGCCCAGGAGGGGCGCCACGCCCGGATCCTCGGCGTCTACCGCGAGCTCGGCGCTCTGCGCCGTCGGTTCCCCGAGCTGACCGACCCGCGGTTCGGCTCGCTCGTCGTCGACTTCGATGAGGAGCAGCGCTGGCTGACTCTGGGCCGCGGCCGGGTGACGATCGCGATCAACGTCGGCGACGCGGCGACCCGCGTGCCGCTGCCCGAGGTCGCCGAGTCGCTCCTGGGCGTCGGCGAGTACGCGGCGCAGCCGGGCGACACCGAGGTCGATCTGGGCGCCTCGTCGCTGCTGATCACCCTCACGACCGCGGACTGATCCGCGGTTCCTCGAACCGTCGGGCTCCCGGAGGGACGGCTCGCCTCGCGGCGGGCCGTCCCTCCGTCGTCGGGCGGTCAGCGCTGCGATGCCGTGTACTCCGCGGCGGCGACGACGCGCACGCCGTCGTCGTGCACGAGCAGCAGCGCTCGGAGCGGGATGGCGCGGCGGTGGCACGCGGCGGCCAGGTAGCGGGCGAGCACCCGATCGGTCTCGCCGAGGAAGGCCCGGCCCGGCCGTTCGAGCGCGAAGGCGAGCGAGCCGACCTCCTGATGGGCGACCGCCTTGGCGAGCGTCGCCACGATCCTCTCGGTGCGCGCCTCGTCGGGGTGCACGGGGAGCCCGTCGACGGGGTAGAGGATCGGCAGCTGGAAGCCCTCGCGGTCGAGGAGGATCGGCCAGAGGGCTCGGCGGTAGGCCGGGCCGATCAGCGAGGAGACCCGCTCGCGCAGATCCCTGTCGTCGAGCAGCGGCGCGTCCAGGTGCGGGAGCGGGCCGGCGGAGTGGGTGGTCGTCATGGGATCGCTTTCTCGTGGAGCGCGCGATCGCGGGAGCGGTCGTCGCCGGGTGCCGGTGGTCATCGGAAGTTGCGGGAGGTCGTTCGAGCGCCGACCGAGAGGGTTCGAAGCGGTCGGCGATCAGGTTGGTGACGCCTTCCCGGGAGCGCTCGAGGATTCCGCGGACGAGCAGGGCGGGCGCTTCCCGGGCGATGCGCCGGTAGCGGTTCCATACTCCGACGGAGCAGATCACGTTGAGGATCCCGTGCTCGTCCTCGAGGTTCATGAAGGTCACTCCACCGGCTGTGGAGGGACGTTGGCGGTGGATCACCACCCCGGCGACCTCGATCCGCGTCCCGGAGGAGGTGCCGGGCAGGTCGGCCGTCGAGCGGGCTCCACGAGCCTGCAGATCGGGGCGGAGGTGGCGGAGCGGATGGTCGTCGGGCGAGACGCCGGTCGCCCAGAAGTCGAAGACGACACGCTCCTGCGCCGAGAGCATCGGCAGCAGCGGCGGTTGGACCGCGACCACCGATCCCGCGAGGAACTCCTCGCGGTCCGAGGCGGCCGTCCCGGCCTCCCAGAGGGCCTGGCGACGATCGAGCCCGAGGGAGTCGAACGCCCCCGCGGCGCCGAGCGCCTCGAGCTGGGTCGCGTTCGCCCCCACCCTCCGCGAGAGGTCGGACATGCTCGCGTACGCGCCTCCCCGCTCGCGCTCGGCCACGATGCGCTCGGCGAGGGCGTCCCCGATGCCCTTCACACCGGCCAGCCCGAGGCGGATGACGAAGTGCGCGTCGCGGCGGTGGTCGTCGGTGTCGAAGTGCTCCGACCCGTCGAAGAGGCCGGTCGGCGGCTGGTGGGGCGAGAGGCACTCCTCACGGCCGTACGCCGCCCCGCGACGTCGGGGGCGCGGTGCCTCCTCCGCCGCCTCGGGCCCGGGGTGCGGGAGCGACCGGTTCACGTCGGGGGACTCGACGCGCACCCGTGCCGCCGGGCGTCGGCGACGAGGGTGTGCGGAGCGTAGAACCCCATCGGCTGCGCGCGGAGCAGAGCCGCAGTGAACGCCGCCGGGTAGTGGAGCCGCAGCCATGCGCTCGCGTAGACGAGCAGGGCGAAGCTGATCGCGTGGCTCTCGGCGAAGCCGAAGTTCGCGAACGCCTGGATCCGGGTGTAGATGTCGTCGGCCACCTCGCCGGTGATGCCGTTGCGCTCCATGCCCTGGTAGAGCCGCTCGCGCAGGGTCTCGATCTTCTCCGTGCCCCTCTTGCACCCCATGGCCCGCCTCAGGAGGTCGGCGTCCTCGGCGTTGCAGTCGCCCACCGCGACGGCCACCTGCATGAGCTGCTCCTGGAAGAGCGGGACGCCCAGGGTGCGCTTGAGAGGGGTGACGAGGAGGGGGTGCTGGTACGTCACCGGCTCCTCGCCGAGTTTGCGCCGGATGTAGGGGTGCACCGCTCCGCCCTGGATGGGTCCGGGACGGATCAGGGCGACCTCGATCACCAGATCGTAGAAGCGGCGCGGCTGCAGCCGGGGCAGGGTGCCCATCTGGGCGCGGCTCTCGACCTGGAACACCCCGATCGAGTCGGCGCGGCAGAGCTGGTCGTAGACGCCCTTCTCCTCCCGAGGGATGGTGGAGAGGTCCCACTTCTCGCCGACGTGCTCGGCGACGAGGTCGAAGGTGTACTGCAGGGCGGCGAGCATCCCGAGACCGAGCAGGTCGAACTTGACGAGGCCCATCCAGGCGCAGTCGTCCTTGTCCCACTGCAGCACGGTCCGCTTCTCCATCCGCGCAGGCTCGATCGGGCACACCTCGCCCACCGGGCGGTCGGTGAGGACCATGCCTCCTGAGTGGATCCCGAGGTGCCGCGGCGCGCCGAGGACGCGGGTGGCGAGGGCGACGACGTCGTCGGGGATGTCGTGGTCGGTGCTCTCGACGATCGCGCCCCAGGACTCGACCTGCTTCGACCAGCCGTCCTGCTGGCCCGGGCTGTAGCCCAGGGCCTTCGCCATGTCGCGGACGGCGAACTTGGGCCGGTAGGTGATGACGTTGGCCACCTGTGCGGCGTTCAGCCGGCCGTACTTCTCGTAGACGTGCTGGATGACCTCCTCGCGCCGTTCCGAGTCGAAGTCGACGTCGATGTCGGGCTCCTCGTCGCGGATGCTCGAGAGGAAGCGCTCGAACGGGAGGTCGTAGAAGATCGAGTCCACCGCCGTGATGCCCAGGACGTAGCAGACCGCGGAGTTCGCGGCCGAACCGCGGCCCTGGCAGAGGATCCCCTTCCCCTTGGCGAAGTGCACGATGTCGTGGACGATCAGGAAGTAGCCGGGGAAGTCCTTGGCCTCGATGACCGCCAGCTCCTTCTCGAGCCGGTCGAGCACGTCGGAGTCGGCCTGCGGGTACTTGTCGGGCACGGCCCGGCGCACGAGCTCGCGCAGCCAGCTCATCGGCGTGTGCCCGTCCCCGACCTCCTGGCGGGGGAGCCGGGGTCTGACCCGGCCCAGCTCGAAGGCGATCTCGTCGGCCACGAGGACCGTGGTCTCGACGGAGCCCGGATAGCGCGCGAACCGCTCGGCCATCTCGGCTCCGGAGCGCAGGTGCGCTCCTGCGGCGGCGGGCAGCCAGCCGTCCATCTCGTCGAGGCTGCGCCGTGCTCGGACGGCCGCCAGCGCGGTCTGCAGCGGACGGTCCTCGGGGCGGGCGTAGTGGACGTTCCCGGTCGCCACCCGCCGCAGTCCGAGACGCTCCGCGATGCCGGCGAGCTGGTCGTTGTGCAGCGAGGCGAGCGGATCGCCGTGGTCGTACAGCTCGACGATCACGTTGGCGGCTCCGAAGAGGCGCACGAGCTCGCGCACCTCCTCCTCGGCCGCCGATTCCCCGCTCGCGACCAGCGCCTGGCGCACAGCGCCCTTCCGGCATCCCGTGAGGACGATCCAGTGGCCCCCTGCCGCCCGGGCGAGCTCCTCGAGGTCGTAGCTGGGCTTGCCCTTCTCGGCGCCGGCGAGCTGAGCCGTCGTCAGAGCGCGGGCGAGCCGGTGGTAGCCCTCCTCGCGGCGCGCGAGCACCAGCAGGTGGGAGCCTCCGGATCCGCGACGCCGTTCTGGGGAGCGCGCAGTCCGAGCGAGAGCTCGGCGCCGAAGGCGGTCCGGACGGGGTGGCCCTGCGCCGCCTCGGCCATCCGGACGATCCCGTACAGGCCGTCGTGGTCGGTCAGGGCGAGGGTGTCGATGCCGAGACGGACCGCCTCCTCCACCAGCTGCTCGGGTCGGTTCGCTCCGTCGAGGAAGCTGAAGTTGGAGTGGGCGTGCAGCTCGGCGTAGGGCACCTTCCGATCGGGGGAGCGGACGTCGTCGCCCGCCGTGTAGGCAGGCCGCTTGTGCGACCACGCGGGGCTGTCCCTCCCGTCCCCCTGGACGGGGCTGCCATCGGCCCTGCGCCCCGAGGAGAGGCGTCGTTCGAACTCCGACCAGGGGATCGGCGGGTTGTTCCAGCCCATGGGGCTCCTTCTGAGAGGTGGGGTCGAGCGCGGATCGGGGAGAGGAGGGCGGTCAGTCGTACCGAGGCCTCCGCGGCCCACTCCCCGTCGCGGCAGAGCAGGAGCCAGGCGGTGCCGGTCGCGTCGACGACCTGGAACCGGTCGTAGCGCGTGGCCGTCCTCGCGTCCCACCACCGCTCGTCCACGGGCCAGGGGCCGGCCCAGCCGCTGATGGGCCCGAGCCGTGCCTGCGAGGTCCCGAGCGCGAAGTAGACGGGGACGGAGACGAGCGCGCCGCGATCGTCCACCGACACGGGCTCGCCCCGCGGGCCGCGCACCAGGGCCGCGGAGGGCTCGGTGAACACCGTGGGAGGCAGGGGCGGCGGGAGCGAGCCCGGCCAGGGCAGCTCCTTGGGCCGGGCGTCCCCGGGCTCCCGATCGCCCCAGGGCACGAGGTGCTGCCGGTCGCGGAGCGCCCGGCCGCCCCCGATCGACGCGGTCACGACCGCCTCGTGCCCGAGCATGCTCTGCACCCGGCTCAGGCCGTGGTGGACCCGCTCCTCGGGGGCGGTGCCCCAGAGTCCCTGCTCGTGGTTGCCGATCGCATCGACGGCCTCGGGCTCGACTCCGATGCGGGCGATCGGGGAGCGCAGGCCGGTGTCGATCGCTCCGCTGCCCTGCAGCTGCCAGCGCACCCGGTCGAGGACGTCTCCCGGGGTGAACCAGCGCGGGTGCAGCCAGGTGCGGGACGAGAGCTCGCCGCGATCACTGGTGACGTCGATGCGGATCGCCGTGGCCACCAGCTGCGATCGGGTGAGGCCCGCGACGAACTCCTCCGCCGCGATGCGGAAGGCGAAGGCGGCCTGGTCGATGCGGTCGAGCGGCGGCTCGAACTCGAGGAACCTGTCGAGCCTCTCGGGGGCAGCCGCGGGACGACGGCCTCCGTCTCGGCTCCTCGGGCGAGGAGGTGGGAGCGCGCGCCCTCGGGACCGAACCTGGCCGCGACGTCCTCGGCCGGCAGCGCGGCGAAGGCTCCGAGGGTGCGCACCCCGAGCCGGCGCAGGAGCGTCACCAGATCCTCGCCCCGCACCGGCTTCGCACGGACGACGGCTGCTCCGACGGCCTCCGTGCCGAGCGCCTCTAGGCGCAGCGGTGCGAGGAACTCCGCGGTGGCTCCGGCCGCCACGATCGCGACCGGCTCACCCGAGTGCTTGGCGGCGAGCTCCGAGGCGAAGAGCCCGTCGGCGATGCCGATGCGGGCGCGCTCGACCCCGAGCCCGGCCAGGCGGCGGAGGATCGCCTCGGCGGCGGACTGCTCGCTCCCGTAGTAGCGGCGGGGGCCTCGAGCGCGGATCGCGCACAGCCCGGGGCGGATCAGCTGGACACCGGGCGTGATCTCCTCCAGAGCCTGCACGAGCGGTTCGAAGGCGCGGTGATCGAGGACCGGGTCGTAGGGCAGGACGGTCAGGCCCGTGCAGCGCGACTGCGCCTCGCGGATCCGCATGCCCCGTCGCACGCCCTCGGAGCGTGCCGCCGGGGAGCAGGCGAAGACGCGGCTCCTCTCGGTGAGCGCCAGCGGCGCCTCGGGCGGCAGGCCTGCGTCTCCCGCTGCGGCGAGCAGCGGCCAGTCCGGGCACCACACGAGGATCGTGCGGCGCAGCTCGGGTGCGGTCGCCATCTAGACCGCCTGCTCTCGCAGGCGCGAGCGCTCGTCGAGCACTCCGAAGGCCGGATCCGCTCCCGGCATGCTCATCCGGACCGTGCGGACCCGGGTGCCGGCTCGACCGACCACATCGACCAGGGCCTCCCGGGAGCGCAGGTAGCCGTGGCCGGCCCCGAGCCCCTCCCACCGGTTGCTGCGGATGCTGAGCCGGGCCTCGGCCTGGGGCCACTCGCCGAGGACGACGAGAGCGGCACCCCGCTGGCGCAGCCGGGCGCCGAGTCGGGAGACGTCGGCCGAGGAGACCGAGGCGGGCGGGCGGGTCAGGACGACCGTGAGGACGTCGACGAGAGCCGCCGTGACGGTGAGCCAGTGCTCGGCCGGCGACGGCACGAGCACCAGCCGCTCGAGATCGATGCCGATGCCCGCCGCGGCCTCGGCTCCGAACTCGGGCACGCCGACGACCCCGCACCAGGCGCCCTCCGCCGAGGGGCCGGCGAGCAGCCCCATCGCCAGGCTCAGCGACCCGTCGACGGAGTACGCGGCTCCCTGCTTCAGGGTTCCGCCGGGCAGCGCCGCGGCGAAGGCGGGCAGGGTGGCCAGGCTCTTCGTCTCGAGCGTCGTCGCCTGCATGTCGCGGATGCGCGACTGCAGCTCCTTCACCGAGGCGAGCTGTCGCAGCAGCGGCTCCGCAGCCTCGGCCGTCCCCTCGGAGAGGGTGGAGGAGGAGGCTGTCATCTGCCCATGTTCGAACATGTGTTCGAGTATGTCAATCGCCACCGACATCCGCGGCGGGGTCCTCGAAGACTACGTCCGAGCACCGTCATCGGCACCTGTGGAGGACCGGCGGAGGCCTCGGGGACCGGCGGGAAGACCACCCGCTCTACCATGGGGGCCATGCCCGACGCACTGCCCGATCCCGACACCGCCGCCGCCTCCGCTGCCGAGCAGGCCGCCCCGCCGCGCAGGCGCACCCTGGTGGTCAAGATGGGCTCCAGCTCGGTGACCAAGCAGTCCGGACCCGATCCCGTCCTGCTCGCGAACGCGCTCGAGAGCGCCTTCACCGCGCGCGGTCTCGGCTGGGACGTCGTGCTCGTCTCCTCCGGCGCCGTGTCCTCGGGCCGCGCCCTCTTCGCCCGCTCCCAGGACGAGCCGATCAGCTCCCGGCTGGCCGCCGCCGTCGGCCAGACCGTGCTCATGGGCTTCTACCGCTCGGTCGCCGAGCTCTCCGGCGCTCTCGTCGCCCAGATCCTGATCGGCGAGTCCGACCTCGCGTCGCCCCGCCAGATGTCCCACGTCGCGGAGGCGATCCGCCACGCCCTCGACGCCGGCGTCGTCCCCATCGTGAACGGCAACGACACCATCGACTCCGCGGGGTCCGACAACGACGGGGTGGCCGGCGGCCTGGCGATGCTCCTCGGAGCCGATCTCCTGCTCCTGCTCACCGACGTGCCCGGCGTCTTCGCCGGCAGCATCGCGGAGGGCGTCCACCTCGACGAGCTGGGCATCGCGGAGCTGCGCGGAATCGGCGTGCAGAAGGGCGGCACCGGCCGGGGCGGCATCCGCTCCAAGCTCAAGGCCGCCGAGCTCGCCGCCCACAACGGCGTCTCGACGCGCATCGCCGGCGCTCGGACCCCCGACGTGATCCTGGGCGCGATCGACGGGCCGGGCCCCGGCACCCTCGTCCGCGCGGTGCACGGGCACCCCGGTGTGGAGCAGCGCTGGATCTCGGGTGTGGCCACGGCGCGGGGGCGCGTCGAGATCAACCTCGAGGCCGAGCGGAGCATCGACTCGGGCTCCAGCCTCTTCGCCTCGGGCATCAAGCGGGTGTCGGGCGATTTCAGCGGGGAGACGTCATCGAGGTGCGGGCCCTGAGCGGCGAGCTCCTCGCCCGCGGAGTGACCAGGGTCTCCTCCCGCCTGCTCACGCTGGTGAGGGCCCTGCGCGTCGACGAGATCGCCCGCGTCTTCGTCGCGGTCCTCGCCCACGCCGCAGCGGGAGGCGCGCAGGCGGCCGCCGTCGACGGCGAGCGCCCCCAGCTCGCCCGGGCTCTGGAGTACACCCGCGGGCTCTCCTCCGAGCACGCTCGCGCCGTCGCGATGGAGATCGTCGGACTGTTCCCGGCCGAGAGCATCTCGGCGCTCCTGGGGCTCGGAGCGGAGGAGGGCGAGCTGGTCGAGCGCTACACGCGCCTCGTGCGCACCCTCGCCATCGTCGAGAACCAGCACTTGTCGGTGTTCAAGGACTGAGCCTCGAGGCGACGCTTCACGCCAGGGCCGCAGGTCATTCCACGCCACGGCGTCATGATCGCGGCTCTCGCGTGTCTCTCTGGTGACGGCGCCGAATCCGGGTGCCCCGATCGATCGGACCACCATGAGCCCCACCTCCTCGCCCTTCCCCTACCCCTCCGACGAGCGGATCACCGTCGAGGGCTTCGAGACCGGGCGCCTGCTGCGGCGTCTCGACCTGCTCGAGGAGTCGATCGCCGCGAGCGAGCGGGCTCTGCGCGGATCGATCGACCCCGCCTCCGGCGAGTGCCGCCCGGCAGCCCGGGGCGGGCACCGCGAGCAGATCCTGAGCAACCTGGCGGTCGAGCGGGCCCTCGCCGAGACGATCCGGAGTGCGCTCGCGTCGCGCCGCTGAGGCGTCGCTCGCCCGGCGGATCGAGGCGGTGGGGGAGGCGGATGGGGCACCATGGCCCCATGGTCACCCTCACCGTCGCCGGCACCGCGCAGCACTTCCATCCCGCCGAGCGGGGCACCGTCCGCCTCGAGATCCGTCGCGAGTCGCGTTCGCGCTCGGCCGTGCTCGCCGAGGTCGTCTCGCTGCACGCGACCGTGCGCGACCAGGCCCGATCGGAGCAGCAGTCCGGAGCGGCGACGTGGTGGTCGGCCGACCAGGTCTCGGTCTCGACCGTCCGCCGGTTCCTGAAGGACTCCGACGTCGCCGAGGTCTTCCACATCGCGGCCGCCGGCGTGAGGGTGAAGTACCGCGACTTCGACGCCCTCGGCCGCTGGGTCTCGTCCGTGTCCGAGCTGCCCGGCGTGGTAATCTCGGGCGTGGAGTGGGCGCTGACCGCCGACCACCGTGCAGCCCTCGAGCGCGAGGTCCGCGTGGCGGCCGTGAAGGATGCGCAGGAGCGTGCGTCGGCCTATGCGTCGGCCCTCGGTCTCAGTGAGGTGCGCGTGCTCACGCTGTTCGAGCCGGGCCTCCGTCCGAACACCGCGAACTCAGGAGGGGGCCACGGTGCGATGAGCCGGATGGCCGCCTTCAGCTCCCAGGAGGAGCCGCTCGCCCTCAAGCCCGAGGACATCGAGGTCTCCGCCTCGATCTCCGCGGATTTCGAGGCGCTCTGACGGGAGCTCCCGGCGGCCGCAGGGAGTGACGACGGCGCCTCTGCGAGATGTGCAGCGGCTCGTCGGGAGGACCGGGTCATTCCCCAGGCGCCGACTGCTGGAGTTCCGCCCACGTACGGGCGGACAGGCCGAAGAGGTCGATGAAGCCGGTGGCGCTGGTCTGATCGAAGCGCGATCCGGAACCGTAGGTGACGAGCGCCTTCTGATACAGGGGCCGCGGTGCGCTGCGTCCGACGGTCACGGCCTTCCCTGCGAGCAGCTTCATCCGGATCGTCCCGGTGACCGCCTGCTGGGTGTGCTCCACGAAGGCGTCGAGCGCCGCACGGAGCGGCCCGTGCCAGAAGCCGTCGTACACCAGCCGGCCGTACACCGTATCCAGCTTCCGCTTCTCGGTCAGGACCTCGGGAGGCAGCACGAGCGTCTCCAGCTCGGCGTGAGCCGCGAGCAGCACCGTCATCGCCGGCGCCTCGTACAGTTCCCGCGAGAGGACGCCGACGACCCTGTTCTCGAGCATGTCGATGCGGCCGATCCCGTGTGCTCCAGCACGCTCGTTCAACCGCTGCACGAGGTCGAACGGGGACATCTCCCGGCCGTCGAGCGCCGTGGGCCGACCTCGTTCGAACCGGATGTCGACGTATTCGGCGATGTGGGGTGCGTTCTCCACCGCTGTCGTCAGGGCCCAGACATCCTCGGTCGGCTCCCAGTCGAGGTCTTCGAGAGGACCTGCCTCGACATTGCGACCGAGCACGTTGAGATCGATGGCCCACGGGCGCTCCTGAGAGACGTGGGGAGGTATGCCGTACGTCTCCGAGTAGGCGATCGTTTCCGCTCGCGTGAAGGGCCACACTCGTGCAGGCGCCAGGATGACGAGGTCGGGGTTCTTCAGTGCGATCCCCAGGTCCATCCGGACCTGATCGTTGCCTTTGCCGGTCGCGCCGTGCGCGACGGCATCGCAGCCGGTCCTCGCCGCGGTGTCGACGAGCAGCTCCGCAATGAGAGGTCTGCCCAGAGCCGAGGCGAGAGGGTAGTGCAGCTCGTGCACCGCGTTGGCCGCAAGCGCGCGGAAGCCGTACTCCTCGACGAACCTCTCCTTGACGTCGATGATGATCGAATCGTCAGCACCGGCGAGAAGGGCCTTGCGTCGGATCGGCTCGAGTTCGTCCCCTGACCCAGATCCGCGGCCATGGCCACGATGTAGTCGCACCCCATCGCGTGTCGGAGGTAGGGGATGCACGCAGTGGTGTCGACTCCGCCCGAGTATGCGAGCACGACCCGCCGTCCGGCCGTCACGATCCGCTCCTCTCGCTCAGGGTGCTGCGATCGGGCCGGAGTGCGTCGGTCCGTCGTCGCAGATCCTGCACGGCTCGAGCAACGAGGGCGGGAGCGGTTCCCCCTGTCGAGGTGCGCCGCGAGAGAGCGTGCTGGAGGTCGAGGACGCTGGTCGGGATCCCTTCGAGCGCGGGTGAGTACGCGACGATCGATCCCGCGTCGATCTCATGCAGTTCGAGCCCCTCCTGCTCGAGTGCCGACACGAGGGAAGCGACGACTCCGTGCGCTTCCCGGAAGGAGAGGCGCCGTTGCTCCACGAGCCAATCGGCGATCTCGGTCGCAAGTGCTCCACCGCGTGCGGCATCCCGTCTCATCCGCTCTCGATCGAACTCGAGCCCCTCCACGAGTGCCGTCATCGTCCGCACGCAGAGATCGATCGTGTCGGCGGCGTCGAAGACCGGCTCCTTGTCCTCCTGCATGTCTCGGCTGTAGGCGAGCGGCAGGCCCTTCATCACCACGAGAAGCGTCACGAGGTCGCCGACCAATCGTCCGGATTTCGCTCGGATCAACTCGGCGGCGTCCGGATTCCGCTTCTGCGGCATGATCGACGAACCCGCCGAGAGCCCCTCGGGAAGTCGCACGTACGCGAACTGCGTGGAACTCCAGATCACGAGCTCCTCGCTCAGACGGGACAGATGCATTCCGAGCGTCGCAGCCGCCTGGAGGAAGTCGAGCATGAAGTCCCGATCCGAGACCGCGTCGATCGAATTCCGCATCGGGCCGGCGAATCCGAGCGCAGAGGCTGTCGCTGCCGGATCGATCGAGTAGCCGGAGCCCGCGAGCGCTGCAGCTCCCAGCGGTGATTCGTCCGCCCGCTCCTCGGCGGCGGCGAAGCGCTTCCTGTCGCGGTGCAGCATCTCCGCGTACGCGAGCAGATGGTGTCCGATCGTCACGGGTTGGGCGCTCTGCAGGTGAGTGAATCCCGGCATCGGTGAAGCCGCTTCCTTCTCAGCTCGGTCGAGGAGCGCGTGAAGGAGTCCTTTCAGGAGGTCGTCCATCGTGCGAGTGGCCTGGCGCACCCAGAGGCGCGAGTCGAGCGCCACCTGATCGTTCCTCGAGCGAGCGGTGTGGAGCTTTCCCGCCACCGGTCCGACGAGCCGGTGCAGTCGAGCTTCGATGTTCATGTGGATGTCCTCGAGTGCACGGTCCGGTCGGAAGATGCCGGAGGCGACCTCGGCTTCGATGGTCCGAAGACCGCGCCGGAGGATCTCGGACTCCTGAGCAGTGACGATGCCCCTGTCGCCGAGCATGCGAGCGTGCGCGATCGAGCCCTCGAGATCGATCAGGGCGAGCCGCTCATCCACATCGATCGAGGCGTTGATCTCGAGGAGGAGAGGGTGGACGGCGCCGGTGAATCGATGCGCGCGCAGCGGATCAGAAGTGTCGTTCGTCGTGGATGCTGTCATGAAAAGTCCTTCCGTGGTCGTTGGTCGGAGGAGGTCAGGCTGGAGAGGGTGAAGTCGAACGAGCAGCCGTACCGCTCCCGCTTGCGCCGTATCTCGCGGCGCCGGTAAGAATCCGCTTTCCACTGGAGGGGTAGAGAACGGAGAGGAACAGTCGACGCAGGAGTGGACGTCCTGGAAGATCGTGAGGCGTTCGGTGCACGGTGAATCCGTGGCGGAGGACCATGCGACGCATCGTGTCCTCGCAGAAGAAGAGGAGAAGGCGTCGCCCGTGAAGCTGCTCGATGATCTCCGAGAGGAGCCGAGGGCCGATCCCGCGACCGCGGTGGGTCTCACGCACGAAGAGGACCGCCACTTCGCTCCAGCCTCCGAGGAAGGCGTGCACGAGCGCCGCACCGACCACGTCGCCTGATCGGCGATCGAGCGCGACGAAAGTCTCGCGACGGCCGCACCACTCCTCCAGGCTGTAGCCGGTGATCGTGGTCGACGACCGGATCTCCTCGACGACGAGATGAGCTTCCGACCTGGTGAGAGGGCGGTGCTCGACGACCACCGATTCCAGATCTGCGCCGATCCGCGCGCCGCTCATGACGCGACCGCGATCAGGGTCACAGCGCCTGCTGCCAGAACGAAGCCCGCAGCCTGCCCGATGCCGATCCGCTCTCGGATCACCACGACGGCGAGTGCGACGGTGACGGCGGGATAAAGCGCGATCAGCACGCTCACGATCGACAGCATCCCTCCTCGGAAGGCCGAGAGCATCGTCACGTTCGCGACGACGTCGAGGAGGCCGATGCCGACGACGAGGAGCAGCATCCGGCCGCGCAGGACGCCGGTCGGCCGGACGAGCACTGCGCCGGCCAGGACGAGGGCGGATGCGGTCACCCGCGCGGCGACGAGGGGCCACAGACCAGAAGCGCTGTCGATGCGGTCCGTGAAAACGAAGCTGAGGGCGAAGCACGTGCCGGCGCCGAGAGTCAGGAGGGCGACGCGCCGAGTGAATCGGCGGCCGTCCCGCGCCGGGGCGGACTCGCGACTCACGAGGACGATCGCGACGATCGCCAGCAGAACGCCGACGCCCGAGACCATCGACGGCCGTTCGCCGAGAGCGAGTCCGACAGCGACAGGCACGCCGGCCACCAGGACCGCGGTCAGCGGGGAGACGATGCTCATGGGTCCCTCTGCGAGGGCGAGGTAGAACCACCACATCGCGACCGCCATGACGGCTCCGGAGGCGGCTCCCCACAGGAGCGAGGAGCCGCTGGGCGACCCTCCTGCAAGGGGAGCGATCACCGCGATGACGACGGCCGAGACCGGATACGACACCAGGATGACGCGCAGAGCGGCGACGCCGCGAGAGGCGAACCCGCCGAGGAAGTCGCTGACGCCGTAGGCCACGGCGGAGGTGAGGGCGAGGAGAAGGAAGGTCAACCTGTATTCCTGTCGGTCGATGCGACGAGTGATGAGCATGGCTCACATCAAAGGAGACCATACCGGGATGGTGGTCGTCCGAGCGGCTCGTGCCAGCGACTGTAGGAAGCCTCGCGAGCGGTCGGGAAGCGCGGAGTGGAACTGTGGAGAATCCGGGGATGGCCGCGGGTGTGAGGGCGGTAGTGACCGGTCGGCGGAGGTCTGAGGAATACCCCGGCCCTCTCCGACGCTGAAGCACGCATGGTCTCGCGCATCGGCTTCCTCTCCTTCGGTCACTACCAGTCGGTTCCGGGGTCGATGACGCACACCGCGCGCGACGTCCTGCTGCAGACCATCGAGCTCGCCGAGGCGGCCGAGGAGATCGGGCTGGACGGTGCCTATGTCCGGGTGCACCACTTCGCGCCGCAGCTCGCCTCGCCCTTCCCGCTCCTGGCGGCCATCGCCGCGCGGACCCGCCGGATCGAGATCGGCACCGGCGTCATCGACATGCGCTACGAGAACCCGCTCTACATGGCGGAGGAGGCGGCGGCGACCGACCTCATCTCGGGCGGCAGGCTCGAGCTCGGCGTGAGCCGGGGATCGCCCGAGACAGCTCTGCGCGGCTCGGAGGCCTTCGGGTTCGTGCCGCCCGAGGGCATGACCGACGCCGATCTGGCCCGGCACAAGGTCCAGCTCTTCCGCGAGGCGCTCGCCGGCGCGCCCGTCGCCCAGTCCGATCCGGCGATGACGCGTCAGTCGATCCCGCTGTCGATCGAGCCGCGCTCGCCGGGGCTCGAGGGCCGCATCTGGTGGGGAGCGGGCAGCTTCGCCACCGCGCGCTGGGCGGCAGAGCAGGGGATGAACCTGCAGTCCTCGACGCTCCTCCTCGAAGAGGAGGGGATCCCCTTCGACGAGCTGCAGGCCCGGCAGATCCGCGAGTACCGCTCCGCCTGGGCCGACGCCGGCTGGCAGCGCGAGCCGCGCGTCTCCGTCTCGCGCAGCGTCCTGCCGATCACCAGCGAGCTCGACCGCCTCTACTTCGGCGGCCGCGGGGAGAGGACCAGGTCGCGTCGCTCGAGGGGGTCGCGGCCCGCTTCGGCCGCAGCTACACGGGCGAGCCCGATCTGATCGCCGCGGAGCTGGCCGCCGACGTCGCGGTGCAGGAGGCGGACACGCTCCTCCTGACGGTCCCCAATCAGCTCGGCGTCGAGTACAACGCCCGGCTCCTGCAGACGATCGCGGAGTCCGTCGCCCCGGCGCTGGGCTGGACATCCGCTCGGGTGGTCACCGCGTCCTGACGCGGGGACGGAGGAGGCGATGAGACTCGCGGGGACGGCGGCAGCGGTCGCGGCGACGGCGGCAGGGGCGGCCGCGCTCGGCGTCCTGCTCGCCCGCCGGGTGGTCCTCCCGGCCGACCGCGATTCGTGCGCCTCCACTCGGTGACGGCGTCGACCGTGGTGCTCGACGCTGACTCCGCGACCGTGCGCCCGGGGACCTTCGGCCTCTGGTCGCCCGAGCGCGACGGGCACCTGCGCATCGGAACGGTCCTCCGGCACGATGCGGACACGGCTCGCGTCCAGCGGGAGGTCCTCGCGTCCACCGGTGCGCCGCTGCGCCCCGGTCCGGTGCGATGGACGGGTCATGTCTTCTCCGGTCCCGAGGAGCTCGACCTCGCGGTCCGCACCGTGCCCGTCCCCGTCCCGGGCGGGACCGCCCCGGCATGGGTGCTCCCCGGCTCGGACGTCTGGTTCGTGCACGTGCACGGCATCCGGACCAGCCGAGTCACCGCACTGAGGTCCGTGCCGGTCGCGCAGCAGCTCGGCGCCACCTCGATCGTCCCCTCGTTCCGGGGGGACGGCGACGGCCCGGACGTCCCCCGAGGCGCGTCGACCCTCGGCCAGACCGAGTGGCAGGACGTCGACGCGGCACTGGAGTACGCCGTCGCGCACGGGGCGCGCTCGCTGGTGCTCGTCGGGTGGTCGCTGGGTGCTCAGATCGCACTGCTGCTCGCCGAGCGCTCCGCGCACCGGGAGCGCATCGCGGGTCTCGTGCTCGTCTGCCCGGCGACCGACTGGCGCGGAGCGATCCGCCACGGCGCCCGACGCGCCGGCCTGCCCGTGGGCGCCGCTCGTCTGGCGGAGTGGGCTCTCGGCGATCGGATCCTGCACCGTCCCGCCGGGCTCCCGGTGCCGATCGATCTCGAGGCCCTGGACTGGGGTGCAGGGGAGCGGGTCGCAGTGCCGACGCTCGTCCTGCACTCGGTCGGGGATCCGGAGGTGCCGTTCGCACTCACCGAGCGGTTCGCCGCGGCGAACCCCCGCCTCGTCGAGGTGGTCGCCTTCGCGGACGCCGCTCACGGCGGCGAGTACAACCTCGATCCCGAGAGGTTCGACCGAGCGGTGAGCGAGTGGGCGGTGCGCACGATCCCGGCCGACTGATCCCGCCGCAGGGCGGACCGTCTCGGCGGGAAGCGCATCTCACCGAGGGGCGCACGGCCGGGAACGAGAAGCCCGGGAACGAGAAGCCCGGGAACGACGAAATCCCCCGCCTCTCCGAGGAGAGACGGGGATTCCTTCTTCTGTGTCCGAGGGGGGACTTGAACCCCCACGCCCTATACGGGCACTAGCACCTCAAGCTAGCGCGTCTGCCATTTCCGCCACCCGGACGAGTGTTTGTTCCGGCCTGCGTTTCCGCGGCCGAAGAAGACATTAGCACGGTTTCAGGAGGGTGGATGACACCGCGGAGGGAGCCCCCGCCGCTAGCGTGGGGGCATGACCAGCGCCTCCGACTCCTCCGTCCCCGAGCAGGATCTCGACGAGACCGCGCTGATCGCGCGCGACCTCATCCGCTTCGACACGAGCAACTACGGCGAGGGCCGTGCGGAGCCCGAGCGGGAGGCCGCCGAGTACGTCGCGTCGCACCTGCGCGATCTGGGCCTCGAGCCCGTGCTGATCGACTCCGACCCCGGCCGCACCAGCGTCGTCGCCCGGGTCACGGGGGAGGAGCGCGACCGCGGCGCCCTCGTCGTGCACGGCCACCTCGACGTCGTCCCGGCGATCGCCGAGGACTGGAGCGTCGATCCGTTCGGCGGAGTGATCAAGGACGGCATGCTCTGGGGTCGAGGCGCCGTCGACATGAAGAACATGGACGCGATGATCCTCGCCTCCCTGGGCGACGTGCTGCGCTCGGGCCGGCGCCCCTCGCGGGACCTCGTCATCGCGTTCTTCGCCGACGAGGAGGCGGGCGGTGTCCGCGGATCCGGTCACCTCGTGAAGACGCGTCCCGAGCTGTTCGCCGGCGCGACCGAGGCGATCAGCGAGGTCGGCGGCTACTCCATCGACCTCGACGGGACGCGCGCCTACCTCGTGCAGACCGGTGAGAAGGCTCTCCTGTGGCTGAAGCTCCGGGCGCGCGGCACCGCCGGGCACGGCTCGCAGATCAACCGCGAGAACGCGGTGACCCGCCTCGCCGAGGCGATCGCGCGCATCGGCAGCGAGGAGTGGCCGACCCGCCTCACCGACACGACCCGGGAGCTCCTCGGCGAGGTCGCCCGCATCCTCGGTCGCGATCCCCAGCGCAGCACCCCGGAGGAGCTGGCGATCGCCACCGGCACCGCCTCGCGCTTCATCGCGGCGACGCTGCGCACCACTGCGAACCCCTCCATGCTGAGCGCCGGCTACAAGGCGAACGTCATCCCCGAGTTCGCCGAGGCGGTCGTCGACGTCCGCGTGCTGCCGGGCGAGGAGGACGCGGTGCTCGAGCGGATCCGCGAGCTCGCGGGCGAGCACATCGAGATCGAGGTGCAGCACCGCGACATCGGACTCGAGGTCCCCTTCGCCGGCCCTCTCGTCGAGAGCATGGCCGCGTCCCTCCGGCGCTTCGACCCCGACGCGGAGGTGCTGCCCTACCTGCTCTCCGGAGGGACCGACAACAAGGCCCTCTCGACGCTCGGCATCACCGGCTACGGCTTCGCTCCGCTGCAGCTGCCCGGGTCGCTCGACTTCCCGGCGCTGTTCCACGGGGTCGATGAGCGGGTTCCGCTCGACGCACTAGTCTTCGGGAGGAAGGTCCTGACCGATCTGCTCCTGCGATCCTGAGGTCAGCCTCCCGACCGCCACCGACCGCCTGCTGGCCGACGACGCCCCAGCCCTCCTCGAAAGTGACGCATGGGCCTGCTCGAAGCGCTGATCCTGGGACTCGTCCAGGGTCTGACCGAATTCCTCCCCATCTCCTCCAGCGCCCACCTGCGCATCGTCAGCGAACTGCTGCCGGGGCTCGACGGCCGGGACACCGGAGCGGCGTTCACCGCCATCACCCAGCTGGGCACCGAGACCGCGGTCATCATCTACTTCTGGCGCGACATCGTGAAGATCGTCGGCAACTGGTGCCGGTCGCTCGTCGGCCGGGTGCCCCGCTCCGACCCGAACGCCCGGATGGGCTGGCTGATCATCATCGGCAGCCTCCCGATCATCGTGCTCGGCCTGATCTTCCAGGACGCGATCGAGACGACGCTCCGCTCGCTCTGGGTGGTCGCGACGACGCTGATCCTCTTCGGCATCCTGCTCGGCATCGCGGACCACGTCGGAGCGAAGAAGCGCCGTCTGCGCGATCTCAACGGCCGCGACGGCCTCATCTACGGAGGCGCCCAGGCGCTCGCGCTCATCCCCGGCGTCTCCCGCTCGGGCGGCACCATCACGGCCGGCCTCTTCATGGGCTACGAGCGCAAGGCCGCGGCGCGGTACTCGTTCCTCCTGGCGATCCCGGCCGTCTTCGGCAGCGGTCTCTACCAGCTCTACAAGAGCATCAGCGATCCCGAGGTGCTGCCCAACCAGATCCAGGTGGGCGGCATGGAGACGCTGGTCGCGACCATCGTCGCCTTCGTGGTCGGCTTCGTCGTGATCGCGTTCTTCATGGGCTACATCTCCCGCCGCAGCTTCCTCCCGTTCGTGATCTACCGGATCCTGCTCGGCGGCGTCCTCATGGTCGCGCTCAGCACCGGACTCATCGCGGCCTAGATGCGCGCCTGGAACTCCCCGTCCGTCCCCGCTCTCCCCGGCACCGGACCCGTGCCCCGCGTCCGCGACACCGCCACCGGCGGTCTCGTCGAGCTCGCGGCCGAGGAGGGCACGGCCCGCCTCTACGTCTGCGGCATCACGCCCTACGACGCCACCCACCTCGGCCACGCCTCCACGTATCTCGCCTTCGACATCGTCCAGCGGCTGTGGCTCGATGCGGGTATCACCGTGGAGTACGCGCAGAACATCACCGATGTCGACGACCCGCTGCTCGAGCGCGCCACGGCGACCGGCGTCGACTGGCGCGAGCTCGCCGAGGAGCAGGTGGAGCTGTTCCGCGGCGACATGGCGGCGCTGCGCATCCTGCCGCCCGCCCACTACATCGGCGTGACCGAGACGATCGAGCCGATCGCCGAGGCCGTCGCCCGTCTCGAGCGCGACGGCGTCGCGTACCGCGTGCCGGCCCCCGAGGGCGCGGCCGACGGCGCCGACGACCTCTACTACGACATCTCGGCGGCCGAGGGCGAGGTGTGGCACCTGGGCAGCGAGAGCGGGCTCGATCCGGTGACGATGGCCGAGCTCTTCGCGGCCCGCGGCGGCGATCCCGATCGTTCCGGCAAGCGGCACCCGCTCGATCCGCTGCTGTGGCGGGCGGAGCGACCGGGGAAGCCGGCGTGGGACTCCGCCGTCGGGCGCGGACGGCCCGGCTGGCACATCGAGTGCTCGGTGATCGCCCTCGACCGCCTCGGTCCCGACTTCACGCTGCAGGGCGGGGGCAGCGACCTCGTCTTCCCCCACCACGAGTTCAGTGCCGGGCACGCCGCGTCGCTCTCGGGCCGCCCTCTCGCCCGCGCGTACGCGCACGCGGGCATGGTCGCCTACGAGGGCGAGAAGATGAGCAAGTCGCTGGGCAACCTGGTGCTGGTCTCGCGGCTGCGCGCAGAGGGCACGGATCCGCGCGCCGTCCGTCTCGCGCTCCTCGCGCACCACTACCGCTCCGACTGGGAGTGGCTGCCCGAGGACCTGCCCGCCGCGATCGAGCGCCTGGAGCGGTGGGAGGCGTCGCTCGCCGAGTCGGGGACGGCGTCGGCCGTCGAGGTCCTCGCGCGCCTGCGCGCCGTCCTCCGGGAGGACATGGACACCCCCGGGGCACTCGCCCTCCTGGACGCCGTGGCGGCGACCGGGGTGGACGACCCGGCGCTGCTGCGCGACGCGGTCGACGCCCTCCTGGGAGTCCGGCTCGGCTGATCCGCTCGCGGGAGCGGGTCAGCGGGTCACGGGCGCCAGGGCTCCTCGCCGGAGCGCCCGTCGCCTCGGCGGCGCAGGTAGCGCTCGAACTCCTGCGCGATGGCCTCGCCGCTCGCCTCGGGGGAGTCGACGGTGTCGCGCGCCTGCTCGAGCTGCGCGATGTAGGCGGCCATCTCCTCGTCGTCGTTCGCGAGAGCGTCGATCCCGCGCTCCCACTCCTCGGCCTCCTCGACCAGGTCGCCGCGGGGGATCACCAGGCCCACGACCTCCTCGAGCTTCTCCAGCAGCGCCAGCATCGCCTTGGGAGAGGGGGCGTTGTGCACGTAGTGCGGAACGGATGCCCAGATCGAGACGGCGGGGATGCCGACCTTCTGCGCGGCCTCGCCGATCACGCTGAGGATCCCCACCGGACCCTCGTAGCTCGAGCGCTCCAGATCGAGCTCGGAGCGCAGCTCGGCGTTCTCGCTCGACGCGAAGATCGAGATCGGCCGGGTGTGCGGGACGTCGGCGAGCATCGCGCCGAGGAACACGACGGAGGAGATGTCGATCGCGAGCATGGCGTCGACCACCTCCGCGGCGAAGCTCTTCCAGCTCCGCGACGGCTCGGTGCCGACCATCACGTAGAGGGCGCTCTCGGCGTCGACCGAGGTGTCGGCGGGTCCGAAGATCTGCGTGCCGGGCCACGCGAGGCTGCGTCGTCCGTCCTCGCCGATCGAGAGCATCGGACGGGTGTACTGGAAGTCGTAGTACTGCTCCGCGTCGACCGCGAACAGGGGCACGTAGTCGCCGTCGTCCTTGACGAGCCGGACGGCTCCGCTCGCGGCGTCTCCCGCGTCGTTCCAGCCTTCGAAGGCCACGACGAGGACGTTTCCCTTGATCACGTTCATAGGCACGATCTCCGCGTTCGGCTCGAGGTCCGGTTCCCCGCGGTCCGCGGGCACCCGTTGCACAAGGATAGGACCCGGCCCACCCGGGGCTGCGCGGGCCAGACGCTTTCCGCTGTCCGCGTACGGGGCCCGCTCCCGGGCCTGCCGGTACGATGGTCGCTCGTGACTTCCGACACCTCCGCCCCCCGGGCGCACGCCGTCCCCGAGGCGCCGGCCGCCGTCCTCTGGGACATGGACGGCACCCTCGTCGACACCGAGCCCTACTGGATGGCCTCCGAGCACGCGCTCGTCGAGTCGTTCGGCGGCGTCTGGACCCACGAGGACGCGATGAGCCTCGTCGGCTCCGGACTCCCCGCCTCCGCGCGGATCCTGCAGGGCAAGGGCGTCGATCTGAGCGTCGACGCGATCATCGACCGCATGACCGACGAGGTCGTCGCGCAGCTCGCCGTCGAGATCCCGTGGCGTCCCGGCGCCCTGGAGCTGCTCTCGGCCGTCCGGGAGGCCGGTGTCCCGCAGGCGCTGGTCACCATGTCGATCGGGCGCATGGCGAGCGCCGTCGTCGACCGCCTGCCGTTCCCCGCCTTCGCCACGATCGTCAGCGGGGACATGGTCCAGCGCAGCAAGCCCGACCCCGAGGCGTACCTCCTCGCCGCGAGCACTCTGGGAGTCGAGGTGAGCGAGTGCGTCGCCATCGAGGACTCCCACGCCGGACTCGCCGCCGCCGTCGCCTCGGGCGCCGCCGCGATCGGCGTCCCGCACCAGCTCGAGCTCGACGCGCGTGCCCCCTACGCCCTCTGGCCCACCCTCGCGGGCCGCACTCTCGCGGACCTCGCGCTGGTGTCCTCCGAGCACCGCGGCGACCGGCCGCGCACGACCGAGACGGAGGCCCTCCGATGACCGGTGAGGCACTGCAGCATTCCGGACCCTTCCGCGCGGGCGACCGCGTCCAGCTGACCGGCCCCAAGGGGCGGATGAACACCATCACGCTGATCCCGGGCAAGGTCTTCCACACGCACCGGGGCGGCATCGAGCACGACACGATCATCGGCCTCCCCGACGGATCGGTGGTGGTGAACACCGTCGGTGTCGAGCACCTCGCGCTGCGGCCGCTGCTCGCCGACTTCGTGATGTCGATGCCCCGGGGCGCGGCGATCGTCTACCCGAAGGACGCTGCGCAGATCCTCGCTCTGGCGGACGTGTTCCCGGGAGCCCGCGTCGTCGAGGCGGGGGTGGGCTCCGGCGCCCTCTCCCTGTGGCTGCTGCGCGCGGTCGGCCCGACGGGGCGCTTGTCGTCCTTCGAGCGCCGCGACGAGTTCGCCGATGTCGCCCGCGCGAACGTCGAGACGTTCCTCGGGTACACCCCGGACAACTGGAGCGTCACCGTCGGCGATCTCGTCGACGAACTGCCCGAGCGGTCGCGCCGGGAGAGGCCGACCGCGTCGTCCTCGACATGCTCGCCCCCTGGGAGTGCCTCGACGTCGCCGCCGACGCGCTCACCCCGGGCGGCGTCCTGCTCTGCTACGTCGCGACCGTCACGCAGCTCTCCCGTGTCGCGGAGGCGATCCGCGCCTCCGGGCTGTTCACCAACCCGTCGTCGAACGAGACGATGGTCCGCGGCTGGCACGTCGAGGGCCTGGCCGTCCGCCCGGATCACCGGATGATCGGGCACACCGGCTTCCTCATCACCGCGCGCCGGCTCGCCCCGGACACCGTGCTGCCCGAGCTCAAGCGCCGTCCGTCGAAGACGGACTTCAGCGACGAGGACGTCGAGGCGTGGACGCCCGGCGCCCTCGGCGAGCGCGCCGTGAGCCCCAAGAGCCTGCGCAAGCGCGTGCGCGAGTCGGCGACCAGCGCCGAGCTCTCCCGCGCCCGCGGCTTCGGCGCCGAGGAGTCCGACGAGGTCCCCGAGGGCGATGAGGGCATCGTCTAAGATGGATGCGGCCTCCGGGCCGCTGCCCGGTCCTCCCGCCGCCGGGCCCCTCCTGCTCCGCTCCACCCCGTCGAATAGAGGACCCGTGCGCCGCACCACCGCGCTCATCGCCAGCATCGGCATCGTCGTCGCCCTCGCGGGATGCTCCGCGTCCTCGCCGACCGCCGACTGCGACGCCCCCTTCACCGCCGGGGACTCCTCGTCGGCGGTCGAGGCCAGCGGCGACTTCGGTGCGCAGCCCGAGGTCTCGGTGCCCAGCCCGCTGAAGGCGACCACGTCGCAGGTCAGCACTCTGATCGAGGGGACGGGCGCCCCGCTCGAGAAGGGGCAGCTCGTCACGATCGACTACACCCTCGTCAACGGCGCCGACGGCAGCGTCCTCGAGGCCTCGCCCTACGACGGCGAGAGCACCGCGCGCTTCGCCGTGGGCGGCTCCGGGCTCGTCGGACTGAACGACGGGCTCCTCTGCACGCAGGTCGGCTCCCGCGTCGCGATCGCCATCGCTCCGGAGGACGGCTTCGGCGAGTCCTCCGCGCAGCTCGGCATCGCGCCCGACGACACGCTCGTGCTGGTGGCCGACGTGCAGAGCGCGTCCCTCGCTCGTGCGGACGGCGACCAGCAGCCCGCCCCCAACGGCTTCCCGACGGTCACCCTCGACGAGAACGGCACCCCGGGACTCGCCAAGCCCTCGGGCGACGCTCCGACCGAGCTGGAGATCGCGCAGCTCAAGAAGGGCGACGGGCAGGTCGTCGAGGAGGGCGACCAGGTCGTCGTCGCGTACACCGGCTGGCTCTGGAGCACCGGCGAGTCGTTCGACTCGAGCTGGGAGAAGGGCGCGCCCGTCGTCTTCACCGCGGCCGACGGATCGACCGCGCAGGGCGGCGTGATCCCCGGCTTCGCCGACGCGCTCATCGGCCAGCCCGTCGGCTCGCAGGTCATCGCGGTCATCCCGCCCGAGCAGGGCTACGGCGACACCGAGCAGTCGACGATCCCCGCCGGCTCGACGCTGGTCTTCGTCGCCGACGTGCTCGGGATCGCCTGAGTCGGCCGCGCCCTGGACTGGAGGGCGTGCCCGCCGACGCCTCTCCCTCGAGCCGCATCCCGGCCGAGGAGCGTCTGTTCAACCTCGTGCTCGCCCTCGTGGCGGCCGAGAACGGGCTGACGAAGTCGGACGTGCTCTCGACCGTGCAGGGCTACCGCCAGCGCTCCGACCGGGGGGACCGGTCCTCCCTCGAGCGCCAGTTCGAGCGCGACAAGGACGACCTCCGCGAGCTCGGGATCCCGATCGAGACGGTCGACGCCCCGGGCGACCCCGGGAACACCCAGACCGTGCGCTACCGGATCGCCAAGCGCAGCTACGACCTCCCCGCCGACATCGCGTTCGACCCGGAGGAGGTCGCGCTGCTCCGCCTCGCCGGTGCGGTGTGGCGCGAGGGGACCCTGTCGGCCGAGTCCCGTCGCGCGCTGATCAAGCTGCGCTCCATCGGCGTCGAGTCCGTGGACCCGGTCATCGGCATCAGCCCCTCGATCCGGGTGCGCGAGGCATCGTTCGAACCGCTGAGCACAGCGCTCGACCGCAACCAGGTCGTCCGGTTCCCCTACCTCAAGCCGGGCGGCGCCGAACCGCGGCTCCGCACCGTCCGGCCGCGGGCGCTGGTCAACCACCAGGGTCGCTGGCACCTGCACGCCTGGGACGAGAGCGCCGAGGGGACCCGCACGTTCCTGCTCGCGCGCATCGTCGGATCGGTCTCCTCGACCGGACGGACGTTCGAGCCGGAGGAGGGGACCAGGCCGTCCTGGCACTCGCCCAGCTGGACGAGGTGCTGAGCCGCACGAGCGCACTCCTGCGGGTCGCCGCCGACTCCGACGCGGCGCTGCGCCTCGGCCGCCGAGCAGAGACGTCGGGGGAGGGGGAGCACGTGCTCCGCCTGCACTACACCGACGCCGACATCCTCGCCGACGAGTTGGCGGGATACGGACCCGAGGTCGTCGTCCTCGAACCGGTCGAACTCCGCGATGCGGTGGTTCGGCGCCTCCGGCGCTCCCTGTCCGATCACGAGTCCGCGTCCGACTCCGGAGGGAGCCACGATGGCTAGGCCCCGCACGCTCCAGGCCCGCGATCGGCTCGCGGTCCTGCTCTCGATCGTCCCCTACCTCCTCGACCGCGGCCGGGTCGCGGTCGAGGAGGTCGCCGAGCACTTCGACATCTCGCCGGAGGAGGTCCGCCGGGCGGTCCGCCTCATCGCCGTCTCCGGCATCCCCGGCGAGACGTCCCAGTACCAGGCCAACGACCTCTTCGACATCAGCTGGGACGACTTCGAGGAGAACGACCACGTCGAGCTCACCCAGCAGGTGGCCATCGACGACTCCCCGCGCTTCTCGGCGAGGGAGGCGGCCGCGCTGATCGCCGGGATGCAGTACCTCGCCGCGCTGCCCGAGAACCAGGGCAACGACCGCATCGCCACCCTGATGGGCAAGCTGTCGCGCGGAGCGTCATCGGCCCCGAGCGCCGTCGCCGTCGCGCGCGGCACCGGCGCGGACGCCGGGCTCGAGGTGATCCGGGCCGCAGTGGCGGCCGGCACGCAGCTCGCGTTCGACTACCGCAACGCGCGGGGCGAGACGGAGTCGCGCCTCGTCGATCCGTTCCTCCTCGAGTCGGTCGACCGGGACTGGTACCTCCGCGGCTGGTGCCACCTCCGGGAAGGGGTGAGGACCTTCCGCGTCGATCGGATGCGCTCGCTCACCGACACGGGAGCGCCGATCGTGCGCCGTCGGCACGAGGTGACGCTGCCCGAGAGGCTCTTCGAGGCGTCGGACAGCGATCTGCTCGTCGACCTGCGCGTGGCGCCGAGCTCGGTGGCGCTCCTGGGGGACTACGCCGTCGACGCCGAGTTCCCGCCCGTTCCCGCCGATGAGGCAGGGCGAGGGGTGCTCGTGCGGATCCGCGTCGCGCACCTCGAGGGGCTCACGCGCCTCGTCGCGTCCCTGCCCGGCCTCGTCACCGTCGTCGCTCCGCCGGCGGCGCGAGAGCCGTGGCCCAGTGGACGCGCGCCGCGCTCCGGGCGAACGGGGAGGCCGGGTCATGACGTGGTGGTCCTGGATCCTGATCTGGACGCTGCTCGCGATCGGCGCCCTGACGGTGCTCGCGCTGTTCCTCGTCTCGTACTGGCGCAAGGGAAGGGTCCTCCTCCGGCAGCTCGAGGAGCTCACGGCGAAGCTCGACGAGATCCAGCCGGACGACGGTGCTCCGCAGGTGCAGCGGCCGCCGTCCTCCTCTTCGCCGACCGCGATGCGGTGCGCAGGGCCCACGAGTCGCGTCGCGACTCCCGCCGTGACAGGTCCGAGGATCGACGGTCCGCGAGGGTCGAACAGGGTAAGCTCCTCGTACACCGCAACCGACAAGCAAAGTGAGTCTGCAATGTTCGCTGGCCTCCAGGGGTGGCACCTCCTCATCATCCTCGCTGTGATCCTCCTGCTCTTCGGTGCGCCCAAGCTTCCCCAGCTCGCGCGCAGCGTCGGACAGTCGATGCGCATCTTCAAGAGCGAGGTCAAGACCATGAAGGAGGAGGACGGCCCCGAGCGCCGCGACTCCACCGAGGGTCCCGCGTCGACGACCGGCACCACCTCCGGATCGACCACCGGCACCGGCACGACCACGCCGCCCGAGTCACCGCTCAAGTAATGACCTCCGTGGCAGCGAAGAAGCCACGGACGAAGCGAGCGGGGAA
This sequence comes from Rathayibacter sp. AC182, assembly GCF_979253875.1. NCBI lineage: Bacteria > Bacillati > Actinomycetota > Actinomycetes > Micrococcales > Microbacteriaceae > Rathayibacter > Rathayibacter sp. AC182. Next base: position 389,102 of record NZ_CEEDEK010000003.1, read on the forward strand.
GGATCCCGAGGGGCGCATGTCACTCGGGGCTCACCTGATCGAGCTTCGCAACAGGCTCTTCAAGTCGGCAATCGCGATCGTCCTCGGCTGCATCGCCGGATGGTTCGTCTCGGAGTGGGTCTTCGAATCCCTCAAGGCGCCCATCCTCGAGGTGGCGTCCTCCCAGGAGCAAAGAGGCGATCCTCAACTTCCCGACCATCGCCGGTGCCTTCGATCTGCGGCTGCAAATCGCCATGACCGTCGGCATCGTCATCGCGAGCCCGGTGTGGCTCTATCAGATCTGGGCGTTCCTCGTGCCCGGTCTCACCAAGAAGGAGATGCGGTACGGCCTCGGGTTCATCCTGACCGCGATCCCGCTCTTCTTCGCGGGCTGCGCCGCGGGCTGGTTGGTCTTCCCGCACATCGTGGAGCTGCTCACCGGGTTCACCGGTGACAACGCCGCGAGCTTCATCGATGCGAAGTACTACTACGACTTCGTCCTCAAGCTCGTCCTGATGGTCGGCATCGCCTTCGTGCTGCCGGTCTTCCTGGTGCTGCTGAACTTCCTCGGGATCCTGCCCGGGATGCTGATCCTGAAGTCGTGGCGCATCGCCATCATGGTCATCGTGGTCTTCACCGCCATCGCGACCCCGGCCGCCGACCCGATCTCGATGTTCCTCCTGGCCATCCCGATCATCTTCCTGTTCTTCCTCGCCTGCGGGATCGCGATCCTCCACGACCGGCGCGCGGCGAAGCGCATCCCGGTCTACGACGGCACCGCCTCCGACCTGCCCGCGTGAGCGAGCAGTCCCCCGCGGAGCGCTTCGCCGCCTTCCGCACCCGTCAGGGCCACGCGAGGGTCGAGTCGTTCCGCTCGACCCTCGCCTTCGACCTCGATCCGTTCCAGTACGAGGCGTGCAGCGCGCTCGACGACGGGCGCAGCGTGCTCGTCGCGGCGCCCACGGGCGCGGGCAAGACCGCGGTGGCGGAGTTCGCGATCCACCTCGCGATGCAGGACCCGACGGCGAAGGTCTTCTACACGACGCCGATGAAGGCGCTCAGCAACCAGAAGTTCCAGGAGTTCGTCGAGGACTACGGGGCCTCCGAGGTCGGACTCCTCACGGGGGACTCGAACATCAACGCGCGCGCCCGCGTGGTCGTCGCGACGACAGAGGTGCTGCGCAACATGCTCTACGCCGATTCCGATCTGCTGCGCGACCTCGCCTACGTCGTCATGGACGAGGTGCACTACCTCGCCGACCGCTTCCGCGGGGCGGTATGGGAGGAGGTCATCATCCACCTCCCGCAGCGGGTGCGGCTGGTGTCGCTGAGCGCCACCGTCTCGAACGCCGAGGAGTTCGGCGACTGGCTGCAGACCGTGCGCGGCGAGACCGAGGTCATCGTGTCGGAGGAGCGGCCCGTGCCGCTCGACCAGCACGTGCTCGTCGGCGGCAAGCTGGTCCGACCTCTTCGACTCGTCCGGGCGTGCAGCGACCAACCGGGTCAACCCCGAGCTGGCGAGAATGGCCCAGGGCGGCTCCCGCGTCGAGCGGGGCGGGCGCGGGGGCCCGCGCGCCCGCGGCCGCGGGCGGTTCGCCGACACCCGCCCGGCCGAGGAGCTCGTGCCGCGCTCCGAGGTGGTCGAGATCCTCGAGGGCAAGAACCTGCTCCCGGCCATCTTCTTCGTCTTCAGCCGGGCCGGCTGCGACCAGGCGGTCCGGCAGGTCCTCCGCTCCGGTGTCCGTCTCACCGAGCGGCACGAGCGCGACGAGATCCGCGCGATCGTCGAGGAGCGGTGCCGCACCATCCGCGACGAGGACCTCCGTGCTCGGGTACTGGGAGTGGCTCGACGGCCTGCAGCGCGGCGTCGCCGCCCACCACGCGGGCATGCTGCCCGCGTTCAAGGAGGTCGTGGAGGAGCTCTTCCTCCGCAAGCTCGTCCGGGTGGTCTTCGCGACCGAGACGCTCGCCCTCGGCATCAACATGCCGGCGCGCACGGTCGTGCTCGAGAAGCTCGAGAAGTTCAACGGCGAGGCGCGCGTGCCGATCACTCCGGGTGAGTACACGCAGCTGACCGGCCGCGCCGGTCGCCGCGGGATCGACGTCGAGGGGCACTCCGTCATCCAGTGGCGGGCCGGGATGAACCCGCAGGCGGTCGCCTCCCTCGCCTCCCGCCGCACCTACCCGCTCAACTCGAGCTTCCGTCCCAGCTACAACATGGCCTGCAACCTGATCGAGCAGTTCGGCCGCACGCGCACCCGCGAGATCCTCGAGTCGTCGTTCGCGCAGTTCCAGGCCGACCGCTCCGTCGTCGACCTCGCCCGCCGGGTGCGACAGCAGGAGGAGTCGCTCGCGGGGTACGTGACCGCGATGCAGTGCCACCTCGGCGACTTCGAGCAGTACGCGGCGATCCGCCGCGAGATCGGCGAGCTCGAGCGCCGGGGCGCCGTCCGCGGTGAATCGGCCTCGCACGCCGAGCGCGAGAAGCGTCAGGGCCAGCTGAACTCCCTACGCCGCCGGATGAAGGCCCATCCGTGCCACGCCTGCTCCGATCGCGAGCAGCACGCCCGCTGGGCCGAGCGCTGGTGGAAGCTCCGCCGGGAGACGGACGAGATCGAGCGTCAGATCCGCTCGCGGACCGGTGCCGTCGCGAAGGTCTTCGACCGGATCACCGAGGTGCTCCTCGAGCTGGGGTACTTCCGCCGCGACGAGGCCGGCGAGCTCTCGCTGACTCCGAACGGGCGGACGCTGCGCCGGATCTACGGCGAGCGGGACCTCCTGGTCGCCGAGTGCCTCCGCAAGCAGGCCTGGACGGAGCTCGACCCCGCGGGGCTCGCCGCCATGGCCTGCTGCCTCGTCTTCGAGCCGCGACGCGAGGAGGGCACGCTCAACGAGAAGTTCCTGCCGCGCGGCGAGTTCCCCGAGGCGCTCGAGAAGACGCAGCTGCTGTGGGCGCGCCTCGACGACGTCGAGCGCGACCACCAGCTGCCCGGCAGCAACCCGATCTCGACGAGTCTCGCGCTCGCCATGAACATGTGGGCCAGGGGGATGCCGCTGGACGCGGTGCTGCGCGAGGCCGACATGGCCGCCGGGGACTTCGTGCGCTGGGCCAAGCAGACCATCGACCTCCTCGACCAGCTCTCGGTCGTCGCCGACGGCAAGGTCTGGGCCGTGCCGCACGCACGGCGCTCGACCTCCGTCCGCCGGGGCATCGTCGCCTACTCGACGGTCGCATGATCGCAGCGACTCCCGCGCCCCTCGGGCGCACTGGCACCGCTGTGGCCGGCAGTGATCCTCGCCGGACTCGGGGAGCGGTCCTGGATCGGGGCTTCCCGGACACCGACCTCTGGCCGCTCGCGATCCTCGGTGCCGCGGCGATCCTCTTCGCCCTGGCCGGCCAGGGCTTCTGGAGCGGGGCCCTGGTCGGCCTCGTCGGCGGCGGCGTCTTCTGGGGCGTGCACATAGAGTGGCTGACGCTCTACCTCGGCCCGGTCCCGTGGCTCGCTCTCGCCGGTCTTCAGGCGATCTTCTTCGCCCTGTCGGCGGGGCTCATGGCGATGCTCTCGACCCGCGGGCACCGGGTCTGGACCGGTCCGCTCGGGCGGATGGTCGGCATCCCCGCCCTGCTGGCCGCTCTCTGGGCGGGACGCGAGACGATCACGAGCGTCTGGCCGTACGGCGGCTTCGCCTGGGGGCGGCTCGCGCTCTCGCAGTCGACGGGTCCGCTCGCCGATCTCGCGGCGTGGGTGGGCTTCACCGGGCTGAGCTTCGTGGTCGCCTTCCTCGCGGCCGTGCTCGCGCAGGCGGTGCGCGAGATCACCGTGCCCGCGAGTGCGCGGGTCGCGACGGTGGCCGGTTTCGCGATCGCCGCGCTCGTCTTCCCGGCGTGGCCGGCGCCGACCGACGGCACGACGCGGATCGCCGCGATCCAGGGCGACTCCGACGCCGGGCTCTTCTCGGCGAGCTATCGGGGGCAGATCCTGGAGGATCACACCTCGGCCACCCTGCCGGTCCTCGAGGAGGACGTCGACATGGTCGTCTGGCCCGAGAACGGGGTCGACATCGACCCGACCAGGAACGCCCAGTCCGCCGCCGTGCTCGACTACCTCAGCCGCACCATGGACGCGCCCTTCATCGTCGGGACCATCACGAATCCCGAGGAGGACGTCTTCTACAACAGCTCGCTGCTCTGGAAGGCGGGGGAGGGGGCGACCCAGGCCTACGACAAGGTGCACCCCGTGCCCTTCGCCGAGTACATGCCCGATCGGGCGTTCTGGCGGATGTTCGCGCCCGACCTCGTCGACCTGGTGAGCCGCGACTACTCGATCGGCACGAAGCCCAACGTCTTCGACATCGACGGTGTGCTCGCGGGCATCGCGATCTGCTTCGACATCTCGGACGACGCCCTGACCAACGCCATGATCGACGGCGACGCCGAGATCATCCTCGCGCAGACGAACAACCGCCGACTTCGGCCGCACCGACGAGAGCGTGCAGCAACTGGCCATCGCCCGGCTGCGGGCGATCGAGACGGGCCGCAGCGTGGTCAACATCTCGACGGTGGGAACGAGCGCCATCATCGCGCCCGACGGCTCGACGCTCGACTCCCTGACATGGTTCGAGCCGGGTGCCATGGTGGACGAGGTCCCCCTCGCCTCCACCACGACCCCGGCTCTCGTGTGGTCCCGGAACCTGGGCTGGTACTTCCTCGCCGCAGGTCTCGCGGGTCTGGTCTCGTTCGTCCTGCAGACGCGCGATCCCCGACCCCGGGACGCAGGTCGGCGCTAAGCGCCGATCTTGTGCTCGCCTCGACGGGCACGGAGATAGGCGAGCCGCTCCTCGAGCAGCTCCTCCAGCTCCGCACGGGTCCGGCGCTCGAGCAGCATGTCCCAGTGGGTGCGGGGAGCCTTCTGCTCTCCGCGATCCACCACGACGGGCTTCGAGTCCACCAGGAGGGTGGCCTCGTGACCGCAGGAGCGGCACTCCCAGGTCTCCGGCGCTTCGGCGTCGGCCGAGAACACCATGTCGGTGTCGTGGCCGCAGTTGGTGCAGTGATAGGTGTGCGTCGACCGCGGTGAGAAGACGACGCCTTCCTCGCTCTGCAGGCTCTGAGAGCCCAACCTCATTCCGCGCAAGCTTCGATCTGCCATTGTGTGGTCTCCTCTCGCTGTGCTCCGACAAGTGTCGACCGCGTACCTGGAGGTGGTCTTGCAGGTCCGGACCTTTGCCAGAGAACCTTCAGGTCATCGGGGTAGTTCCGGTTCCCGGCCGCGGAGGAGTCGACGGCCGCGCGAGCGAGGTCGGTCCGGTCGGTGACCAGGCCGTCCACGCCGAGGGCGAGGAGGTGCCGCATCCGCTCCGGATCGTTGATCGTCCACAGGTGGATCTCGGCTCCGGAGGCGCGCAGACGGGCGAGGACCGGGGGAGTGGCGACGCGGAGCCCGAGGGCGGACTCCGGGACCTGCAGAGCGTCGATGCCCGCGAGGGCGAGGCGCACGGGGAGCGGCGCCCCCAGGTGCGCACCGAGGAGGGCCGCGACGAACCGGGGCGCCGAGGCCGACGTCGCGACTCCCGGCAGCAGCCGCACCGCGGCGGCGCGACGCCGTTCCGAGAACGAGGTCAGCAGGACGCGATCGGCGGCCGCGGGGACGACCGACGGCGTCCGCCGTCGGGACGACGGCCTCGCGCGCTTTCACGTCGACGTTGAAGCGGGCCTGCGGTAGTCGTCGGAGCGCGTCCTCGAGGCTCACCAGGCGCTCTCCTCCCGGCAGGACCACGCGCGCCAGGTCCTCCCACCGCTCGTCGGCGATCCGGTGGACGATGCCGCTGCCGTCGAGGACCTCCGCGTCGTGCACGAGCACGGCGATGCCGTCGACAGTGGCGCGCACGTCCGTCTCGAGCAGATCCGCCCCGGCGGCGATCGCGCGCTCGAAGGACTCGAGCGTGTTGCCGATCCGGTCGGGGCCGAAGCCGCGGTGGGCGATCACGCGAGGCCGCCGTCCCTCCAGGAACGGCGGCCGTCGGTCGATCACGTTCGACGCTCTAGAAGCCCGGGGCCGGGGGAGCGGCCTCGCTGTCCTGCGCGCGGTCCGCGCGCTGGGCGTTCTGGCCGACACGCGGTGCCGATGCCCTTGAGCGCCTCGGTGAGCTCGCTCGGCACGATCCAGAGCTTGTTCGCGGTTCCCTCGGCGATCTTCGGCAGCGTCTGCAGGTACTGGTAGGCGAGCAGCTCCTTGTCGGGTCGGCCCTGGTGGATCGCCTCGAACACGGTGGTGATGGCCTTCGCCTCGCCCTCGGCGCGGAGGACGGCGGCCTTGGCGTCACCCTCGGCGGCCAGGATCGCGGCCTGACGGTGCCCCTCCGCGTTGAGGATCTGCGACTGCTTCGTGCCCTCCGCGGTGAGGATCACCGCGCGGCGATCGCGCTCGGCGCGCATCTGCTTCTCCATGGAGTCCTGGATGGAGAGCGGCGGGTCGATCGCCTTCAGCTCGACGCGACCGACGCGGATGCCCCACTTGCCGGTGGCCTCGTCGAGGACGATGCGCAGCTGGCCGTTGATGTTGTCGCGGGAGGTCAGCGCCTCCTCGAGGTTCAGCCCGCCGACGACGTTGCGCAGTGTGGTGGTCGTGAGCTGCTCGACCGCGCCGAGGTAGTTCGCGATCTCGTAGGTGGCGGCACGGGCGTCGGTCACCTGGAAGTAGACGACCGTGTCGATGGAGACGACCAGGTTGTCCTCGGTGATCACCGGCTGCGGCGGGAACGACACGACCTGCTCACGCAGATCGACCGACGGGCGCACCCGGTCGATGAACGGGATGACGAGGTTCAGACCGGGAGCAGGGTGCGGTGGTACTTGCCGAGCCGTTCGACCACGCCGGCGGTCGCCTGCGGGACGATCCGGATCGCCTTGAAGAGGACGACGAGTGCGAGGACGACGATGACCGCGACGATCACCAGTGTCACTGCGGCGGAGGGATTCACGAGCGGCTCCTTTCGGCGGGGACGACGACAGCGGTCGCGCCGTCGATGGCGGTGACGACGACGCGTTCGCCGACACCCAGTGGACGCTCCTCGACGAGGGGGGACAGTCGCGCTGTCCACGTCTCGCCGTTCACGAGCTTCACCTGACCGGGCCCGAGCCCGGCGACCACTACGCTGCCGCCGAGGCCCAGCAGGGCGTCGGCGCCGGTCGGCGCGGGGTCGCCGCCGCGGGCGAGGAGGCGGAGCAGCGGAGGCCGGACCGTGAGCAGCAGCAGCACGGCGAGGACGGCCGCGACCGGCACCTGCACCCAGAAGGGTGCTCCGACCAGCGCGGCCACGAGGCCGCCGACGCTTCCGACGGCGAGCATCAGGAAGGTGAACTCGAGGGTGATCGTCTCGACGACCACGAAGATCAGGATCAGTGCGAGCCAGAGGATCCACGCGTACTGCATCACGGCGTCCATGCCGGGTGCTCCTTCCCCTCGACGAGCGGTTCCACGCTAACAAGGACGCCGGAGAACGGGCTGGGAGGGGAGGGGCCGTGTGGAGGGCCCGTTCGGTAGGATCGCCTGTCGGGGCTCCGGCCCGACATCGTGCCCGCTCCGGTCTTCGCGCCGGCGTCCTGGAGGAACTCCTCGTGCCCAACCCCCTCGCTCCCGGCTCGCTCGACGGCAAGCGCGTCCTCGTCACCGGCTCGTCCCGCGGCATCGGCGCCGACACGGTCCGGTACTTCGCCGAGGCCGGTGCCCGCGTCGTCGTGAACTACCGCTCGAAGGCGCCGCGCGCGAACAAGCTCGTCGATCAGATCGTCGCAGCGGGAGGATCCGCGTTCGCCGTCGGCGCCGACCTCACGGACGAGCAGTCGCGTGCCGACCTGTTCGCCCGCATCCGCGAGGAACTCGGCGGTCTCGACGTGCTCGTGCTGAACGCGCCTCCGGCGGGATGGAGAGCAACATGGGGGAGGACTACGCCATGGTCCTCAACCGCGACTCCCAGGTCGCCACGCTGGAGGCGGCGCTGCCGCTGCTGGGCGAGGGGATCCCGCGTCGTCTTCGTGACCAGCCACCAGGCCCACTTCATCCGCTCGACGCCGACCATGCCCGAGTACGAGCCGGTCGCCCTGTCCAAGCGCGCCGGCGAGGACGCCCTGCGCGACCGCATCCCGGAGCTCGCGGAGCGCGGGATCGACTTCGTCGTCGTCTCGGGGGACATGATCGAGGGCACGATCACGGCGACCCTGCTCGAGCGCTCGAACCCGGGAGCCATCCAGCTCGCGCCGCGAGTCGGCGGGCAAGCTCTACAACGTGGGCGAGTTCGCGGCCGAGGTCGCTCTGGCGGCCGTCGACCCGATCCCGACGGAGAACACTCGGCTCGTGGGCGACACCTCGGACTTCGTCCAGGCATGAGCGTCCGGGCTGTCGGCTGACTCCCAGCTTCGCGCGGCGGCGCCGAGTCCTTCCCGCGATCGATGTCTGCAGGTTCTGACGCGCGCCGGTGACCGCGAGGCGCTCCAGGCGCTCCCGTCTTCTGTCAGGGCCGGATCGCTCCGCCGGCGGTCGCACGATCCTGATTCGGGGCGTTCGCGAGACCATGTCGAGGTGCTCGAAGTGCTGTTCGTCGAGGAACAGACGGGTGGGGACGCACCGTCACGACAGCCGCTCTCGAGCGTTTCTTTGACATCCGATAATGCACATTATGTCAGTTCGTTGTGCGCCCGATGCACGAACAGGGTCCCCTGCTACAAGTCAGCGAGTGAGATGCGCTCGACGAAGTGACGCCTACCGGGCCGTTCTTGGCGTGGAGGCGCGCGAACACGATGCCCCCATCGGCGCCGGAGAAGCTTCGCGCTCCTCGATGAGCGAGAGGACATAAGCTCGCACACATGGCAGTCGGCGCAGTGATGTACAACTTCGCGATACAGCTGGCTGATGTGGACCGCGGCGTCTACGAAGACATCACGCTGCGGGCCGCTCGGCACCCTTCCGAGACCGACGCCTACATGATGACGCGCGTGCTCGCGTACTGCCTCGAATACGTGGAGGGGATCACCTTCAGCGAGGGGATCTCGTCGACGGCGACCGAGCCGGCGGTGCTGGTCCGTGATCTCACCGGCCGGCTGACCACGTGGATCGAGGTGGGCGCGCCGGATGCCGAGCGACTGCACTTCGGCAGCAGGCTGGCCGACCGCACGACGGTCTACACGCATCGCAACCCGGAGAAGGTGATCGCGGCGTGGTCGGGCAAGCGAGTCCACCAGCTCGAGCAGATCACCGTGCAGAGCTTCGACCACGGGTTCCTGGATGCCGCGGTCGCGGTACTCGAAGCGCCGCAACACGCTGACCGTGTCGGTCGTCGAGGGGCAGCTGTATCTCGAGTTCAACGGCGTGACGTCGAGCAGCGCCGTCCACGTGCATCAGCCGGGCTGAGGCGACGCGAGAGGGCGCTCAGCGTTGCGGGAGCATGCTCGCTGTTGGCTGTGGCGACGGGAAGCTGTTCGGCATCGTAGAGAGCGAGTGCCGCCTCGACGCCCCGCTCCGAGACTGGGGGTGGCGGCTAGCGAGAAAGCATCTCCCGCCGCCTTCGCTGCATCGCCGACCTTTCTCCCCCGGTGCCTGATCAACCGTAGGCAAGGTCGTGCAGAAGGAGTTCGACGCCGGTCGAACTGCGCACCCGCATCAGAGCAATGTCCAGCAGCACCGGCAGGCACCCGCGGGCAGCGCCCTGAAACCAGGGGACGTTCCGATCCGCGCGGTGCGCAACGTGCCTTCGACGAATGTCGGAGGAGGTGTCGGCTGGCGTTCCTCCCGGAAGGTTCTGGCTCGGTCGTGACGTCGCGACCGTGCTGATCCGCAGCTCGGACGGGTCCTCGAGGGTCGTGAGGAACTCCCTCCTGTCTGACAAGCCCACCATCGTTCTCGTCCACGGTGCCTTCGCGGACGCCGCCAGCCAGGCGCCCGTGACCCTCCGCCTCCTCGGCGAGGGCTACGGGGTGGCAGCCGCACGCGATGACTGCGGCGGCGCGCGTCGATCGCGTCGTTCGACGCACTGCGCGGGCCCAGCGGATCCCCCAGTCGTTCACGAGTCGCCCCACATATCGCTGAGTATCGTTCGGAGAAACGGAGGTCATCATGAACACGTCATCTTCCTCGACCGGCGGCTTCGGCACCGGCAACCCCATCGACAGCATCTGGCAGGCCATGGAGCAGGCGCGCTCGAGCTTCGAGAAGCGCGTCGGAACGCGCGTCGGCCGCGGCGACGTCCGCGCCGCCGTGCTCGCCCTGCTCGCGGAGCAGCCCATGCACGGCTACCAGATCATCCACGAGATCGAGGAGCGCAGCGGCGGCGAGCTGGAAGCCCAGCCCCGGCTCGGTCTACCCCACCCTGCAGCTCCTGGCGGACGAGGGCCTGATCTCGGCCGACGAGTCGAACAGCCGCAAGACCTACTCGCTCACCGAGGCCGGTCACGCCCAGGTCGCGGCATCCGGAACCGGCTCGCCCTTCTCGGAGGGCGACCAGGTCGAGGCGGGAGCACTGCCGAAGGCCGGCATCGCGCTGGCCCAGGCCGCCGCTCAGGTCCAGCGCTCCGGCACCCCTGCCCAGATCCGGCAGGCCGTGACCGAGCTCGAGGACGTGCGCCGCCGCCTGTACGCGATCCTCGCGCAGGACTGACCCGGGTGTCGTCGGTCAGCCCGGGTCCGAAGTGACCCGGGCCGCCGAGCGAGCGGTGAGCGGCGGCGCTACCGCCGCATCCTGCGTTTCGCCGCCTGGCACCTCGCGGTGACCTGGTGGTTCGATCTCGTCCTCCCCCGGTTCGGGCTGTCGGTGATCGCACTGCGCACCCGCCCCGCCCGGATGCGGCGCTTCGCGCGGAGCTTCCACGTGCTCGCGGTCGAGCTGGGCGGGCTGATGATCAAGGTCGGGCAGTTCATGTCGTCGCGCCTGGACGTGCTGCCGCCGGAGATCACGCGCGAGCTCGAGGGGCTCCAGGACGAGGTGCCGCCGGTGCCGTTCCCGAGGATCGGGCTCTCGCCGAAGCGGAGCTAGGGATGCCGCTGGAGCGCGCCTTCGCGCAGGTCGACGAGTCCCCGGTGGCCGCGGCGTCGCTGGGGCAGGCCCACCGCGCGTCTCTCCGCTCTGGACTCGGGAGGCACCGGGCACAGCACGGCGATCGTCAAGGTGCAGCGTCCCGGCATCGACGCGATCGTCGACGTCGACCTCGCCGCCCTGCGCCGGGTCGGTCGGTGGCTCACCCACGTGCGCCTCGTCTCGGACCGCGTCGATGCTCCCGCACTCGTCGAGGAGTTCGCGGCGACCAGCCTCGAGGAGATCGACTACCTGCGCGAGGCCGCCAACTCGGTCCGCTTCGCCGCGGACTTCGCCGACGACCCGCGGGTGAGCGTGCCGGACGTCGTCTGGGGCGGTCGACCCGCAAGGTCCTCACCCTGCAGGACGTCACGGCCGTCAAGATCACCGACGCCGACGGACTGCGCGACGCGGGCATCGACCCCCGCGACGTCGCCCCCGTCTTCGCCGCGGTCATGTTCGATCAGCTCTTCACCACCGGCTGGTTCCACGCCGATCCGCACCCGGGCAACGTCTTCGTCACTCCGACTCCCGACGGGGAGCTCCCGTGGAAGCTGACCTTCATCGACTTCGGCATGATGGGCGAGGTGCCGCCCACGACCAGGGCGGGCCTGCGGGCGATGCTGATCGCCGCCGCCTCCCGCGACGGCAAGGGCCTCGTCGACGCCGCGCGCGACGTCGGCGTGCTCCTACCCTCGGCCGACTCCCGCGAGCTCGAGCGCGCCATGACCCAGCTGTTCGCGCGGTTCGGGGGCATGGGCTTCGCGGAGCTGCGCGAAGTGGATCCGCGGGAGTTCAAGGAGTTCGCCGTGCAGTTCGGCGACGTGGTGCGCTCCCTCCCGTTCCAGCTGCCGGAGAACTTCCTGCTGATCATCCGCGCCATGTCGTTGACGTCCGGCGTGTGCAGCGCGCTCGATCCCGCCTTCAACCTGTGGGACTCGGTGGAGCCCTACGCGCAGCGGCTGATCCGGGAGGAGCGCGGCAACGTCGTGCAGGATCTCGGTCGGCAGGCCGTCGACAACCTCGACTCTGCTCTGGCGCCTGCCGCGCCGCCTCGACGCGCTCGCCTCGACGCTCGAGGACGGGACGCTCGCCGTCACGGTGCCGAGCGTGGAGCGGCGGCTGAACCGCCTCGACGCGACGGTGCGCCGAGTGGTCTCGGCGGTGCTGTTCGCGGGGCTGCTGATCGGCGGGGCCGTGGTCCGGCCCGACGACGCGGTCCTCGGCTCGGTGCTGATGATCGTCTCGGTCGCGCCGCTGCTGCACGCGCTGTTCTCGGGACGTCGCGCCGCCTGAGGCGCTCCTCCAGTGCCGCTGCGCTCCCTGGGCGCGACCGGTCCCGCTAGGGTGACCGGTCGGGCCCGTCGGGGACCGGTCAGGGGGCGGGTGTGGACACGCTGAGTGCGGTCGTGCTGCTGGTCGTCGCCGTCGGGGCGGTGTGCCAGATCGTCTCGGGAGTCGGATTCGCCCTCGTCACCTCCTCCCTGCTCGTCCTCGCGCTCGGACACGATCGGGGCGTCCGCACCGTGCTCCTGCTGTCGATCCTCCTGAACGTCGTGGTGCTCGTCCGCTCCTTCCGGCATGTGCGCGCCGCCGACGCGCTGCGACTCCTCGTGCCCGCAGCGCTCCTGATCGTGCCGGCCGTCCTGCTCTCGAACGCGTTCCGGCCCGCCGTGCTGGCGGTGGTCGCGGGTGCCGTCATCCTGCTCGCCACCGGCCTGGTCGCGGCCGGACGCGCCCTCCCCTTCCTCGACGGAGCACGAGGGGCGGTTCTGGCGGGTGCGCTGAGCGGGGTGTTCACGGTACTGGCGGGTGCAGGCGGCCCTCGGTCGCCCTCTTCGCCGCGCAGCGGCAGTGGCCGCCCGCGGTGGCGAGCGCCACGCTCCAGGCCTTCGCGCTGCCCCTGAACGTCCTGACGCTGCTGGTGCTCGGTCCGACCGCGGACGACCTGCCCGGGCTGGGCTGGGCGTTCGCGGGTCTCGCCCTCGGCGCCCTGGCAGCCCTGCTCCTGGCCCGACGGGTCCCGGCCGCCGCCGTGCGGCGCCTCACTCTCGCGGTGGCCGCTCTCGGCGGGGCCGCCCTGGTCGTCGGAGGGCTCGCAGGCGCTGCCTGAGCCGGGCCGATCGGATCCTCACAGCACTCTTGACACCTTCTGGCGCGGGGCATACTTTATCGATACACGAAACGCCTGTATCGATACAGGCACCGGAGCACGAAGGAGTGCGATGACCGGCACGACCGCGAGGACCTCCTCGTCACCCCTGGAGCGTTTCCTCGCCGATCCGTCGCTCGTCGTCTCCGGCGGGCGATGGCACCCGTTCCCGACGACGGACGGGATCCAGGACTGGGGGGCGAGCGCCTTCCGCTGCTACTCCTCCCCCGATCTCGTCGACTGGACCGACGACGGCGAGATCCTGCGTCTGGGACGGGACGTGTCCTGGGCGGACTCCTTCGCCTGGGCGCCCGCAGCACTCGAGGCTGACGGGACGCACTACCTGTTCTTCACCGCCGACAACAGCATCGGAGTGGCGCGCGCCTCCGACCCCGCCGGTCCCTACGTCGACCTCGGCGCCCCCCTGGTGCGCGCGGGGAGGTTCGCCGGAACGAGCATCGACCCGTCGGTGTTCGTGGACGACGACGAGAGCGGTCTACCTGCTGTGGGGCAATTCGGTGGCGCACATCGTGCGTCTCGGCCAGGACCTCGTGTCGTTCGACGAGGACGACGTGCACTCCTGGGTCCCCACGGGCTTCCGCGAGGCGGCGCACCTGCACCGCAGGGGCGACTCCTACTTCCTCACCTGGTCCGAGAACGACACCCGGGAGGAGGACTACCGGGTGCGCTGGGCGTTCGGTCCGAGCCCGTTCGGTCCGTGGACGGATGGCGGCGTCCTGCTCGAGAAGAACACGGCGGAGGGGATCCTGGCCACCGGCCACCACACCGTCTGCCGCGTCCCGGGAACGGACGACTGGGTCATCGCGTACCACCGCTTCGCAGTCCCCGACGGCGACGGCGTGCACCGCGAGATCGTCTTCGACCTCCTCCAGCACGACGGCGACGCCCTCGTGCCCGTCGTCCCCCGCCATGCCCACCTCCGGATCCCCCTGCCGGGCTCCTCCTCCCGACTCCACCCCTCCACCCACCCTCATCGAACAGAGGAAATGCAATGTCGCATCGCCCCCACTCCCGCCGCCCTCCGCGCGGCCGCTCTATCCGTCGCCGCGGCGAGCGCTCTCGCCCTGACCGCCTGCGGCTCCGCCGGCGCCGATTCCGGGAAGACGCAGCTCAGCTTCTTCTCCTGGGACAACGAGGCCACGATGACCCCGGTCATCGAGGCGTTCGAGGCCGAGAACCCGGACATCGCGATCGAGTTCTCGAACGCTCCCCCTGTCGCCGAGTACATCTCGACGCTCCAGACGCGCCTCGCGGGAAACAGCGCCGCCGACGTCTTCGTCATCGCCGCCGAGAACAAGACGAACCTCATCGAGGGCGGTTTCGTGAAGGACCTCACCGACGAGCCGTTCATGGCCGACATGTCGCCATACAACACCGAGACGTACAGCAGCGACGGCAAGGCGTACGGCATGTCGACCTCGTCGTGGGCCGGCGGGATCCTGGTCAACCGGGCCCTGCTCGACGCAGCCGGAGTGACCGAGGTCCCGGCCGACTGGGACGGCTTCCTCGACGTGGTGGAGACCGTGAAGGACACGGGGGTCGTTCCGTACTACGACTCGGCGACGCAGATCCCGATGGGCCTCTCGGCCATGGTCGGCTCGGCCGACGCGGAGCAGGGCGGGAACGTCGACGAGGCGATCTTCGACGAGGAGCGCTCAGTTCGGCGACCTGTGGAACGAGCCGCTCACCGCCTGGAGCGAGCTGCTGAGCCGCGGGCTGATGAGCCAGGACGTCGTCAGCCTCACCGGCGATCAGATCGTGGACGAGTTCGCGAACGGCCGGGTGGCGATGATCGCCGCCGGCCCCTGGAACCTCCCCGCCGTGCGCGAGAAGGCGCCGGACCTCGACGTCGTCTTCGCGCCCTTCCCCACCCTCGACGGAGCGGGCTACTGGGCGGGCGCCGCGTCGCCCGGCTTCGCCATCAACGCCAAGACCGACCACGAGGCGGAGGCGGAGGCGTTCCTGAGCTTCCTCGGCAGCGAGGAGGGCGTCCGCATCTACCAGGAGGGCACCTCGGCGCTGACCACCACCGGCAACTACACCCCGGTCGTCGATCCGGCGCTCGAGCCGAACCTCGCGGGGCTGCAGGCGGGGCGCTTCTACCTCCCCTCGATCGCCTGGCCCCGGGAGCAGGACGCCCTGAGCACCGAGGCGGTGGCGCAGATCCAGCTGCTGGCTCAGGGCCAGTCCTCCCCCGAGGACGTCTCCGCAGCGCTGCAGGCGCGTCTCGAGTCGCAGGACTGAGGGCGCGGCCCGGCTCCGGCCGGGCCCGCTCTCCGCGAACGGAGGATCCGTGTCCACTCTCACCGCCCCGCGCCGAGGCCCCGCCCTCGCCCTGCGCCGCCGCATCGACCCGCTGCGCCGGCGGGAGACCGTCAGCACGAGTCTCTTCCTCGTGCCGATCGTCCTCGTCTTCGTCCTGCTGTTCGCCGTGCCGCTGGCCCAGTCCTTCTACTTCAGCCTCACGGACTTCGACGGCTACTCGGTCGACTCCGACTTCGTCGGTCTGGCCAACTACGTCAGCATCTTCCGCGATCCCGCGATGCTCGCGGGGCTGGTCTTCACCCTCACCTACAGTCTCGGGACCACCGTCCTGGTGACAGCGCTGGCCATCCCGCTGGCGCTCGTCCTCAACCGGCCCTTCGTGGGGCGGGGGCCGTCCGGGCGATCCTGTTCTTCCCTGCGATCCCGAGCATCGCGATCCTGGGCCTGGTCTGGGGCCTGATCCTCTCGCCCCTCGGCTCCGGAGCGATCAACCGTGTCCTGGACGCGGTCGCCGGGCTCGGACCCGTGCCGTGGCTCTCGAACGGCGCGCTCGCCCAACTGTCGGTGATCATCGTCGGCGTCTGGTCGAGCACCGGCTGGCACGCGATCCTGTACCTCGCCTACCTCCAGTCGATCCCCGAGGACTACTACGAGGTCGCCCGGATCGACGGGGCGTCGGCCCCGCGCCGGTTCTTCTCGATCACGCTCCCCCTCCTCGCCCCCGCGGTGACGGTGAGCACGCTGCTCCTGATGACGGGCGGGCTGAAGGTCTACGACCTCCCGTTCACCCTGACCAAGGGCGGACCGGGCTTCTCGACCTACACCATCACGCAGTCGATCATCCAGAACGGTGTCGCTCAGGCGCAGTTCGGCAAGGCCTCGGCTCTCGCCGTCGTCTTCCTCCTCGTCGTCGGGTCGATCGTCGCCGTTCAGCTGCTCATCTCGCGCCGCTTCGAGGAGAGGACCTCATGACCTCCACCGCCGTCTCGCTCCCGTCGGCTCCCCCGGCCGGGGATCCGCCCGCCGCCGCCCGTCGTCGGCGACGCACCGCGGCCCAGCGCCGTCGGGGCTGGAGCAGTGCGCTGACGAGCATCGGGATGCTCGCCCTGGCCGCCGTGGTCGGCGCACCCTTCTACTACATCGTCGTCAGCACCCTGAAGACGCAGCAGGAGGTGCTCGAGCGATCCGTTCGCGCTGCCGAGCACCCTCGACCTCGGCAACTACGCCGACGTGTTCGCCTCCGTCCCGATCGTCGGCGCGTTCGCGAACACCTTCTACCTCACGGTCGTGTCCGTCGCGCTGATGCTCGTGGTGGGATCAATGGCGGCCTACGCCATGCTGCTGCGGACGACGGTCCTCACCCGGATCGTCTCGGTGGTGCTGATCATCGCCTTCCTCGTCCTGGGTCAGGCGACCCTCATCCCGCTGTACCGCCTGCTCGCGAACGCGGGGCTCGTCGACAGCCTCGAGGGGCTCATCCTGCTCTACTCGGCGGGCTCGATCTTCTGCTACTTCCTCATCCAGGGCTACATGAAGTCGCTGCCGCTCGAGATCTTCGAGGCCGCGCGGATCGACGGCGCGGGTCCGTGGCAGATCTACTGGCGGATCGTGCTGCCGCTGATCCGCCCGATCCTGATCACCGTCGGGGTCTTCCAGACGATGTGGGTGTGGAACGACTTCATCACGCCGAACGTCTTCATCAGCTCGCCCGAGAAGCAGACCCTCGTCCTGCAGGTGTACAAGGCGGTCGGTCAGTTCGGGGTGAACTGGCCCGCGTTCCTGACGCTCAGCGTCGTCGTGCTCCTGCCGATGGTCGTGTTCTTCATCGCGATGCAGAAGCACATCGTGGGAGGCCTGGTCTCGGGCAGCGTGAAGGGGTGAGCGGCTTCCTGCTCGCCCACTTCCTCCCGGGTGCGGACGGCGAGGCGGTGCGGTTCGCCGTGAGCGAGGACGAGACGCCTCACGCGTTCCTCCCGCTGCCGATCGAGCCGCTGCGGTCCGCGATCGGAACGGGCGGTGCGCGCGACCCCTTCCTGGTCCGCGACGCCGCCTCCGGTCGCGCCGTCCTCCTCGCCACCGACCTGCGGACCGCGGAGGAGGCCGACTGGCACTGCGCCGTGCGGAACGGGAGCCGGTCGATCCTGGTCTGGCGGTCCGCCGACCTCGTGACATGGAGCGACCCCGCGCTGAGGAGGGTGGCGCCGGCGGCTGCGGGCAACCGCGTGGGCCCCGAAGGCGTACTGGAGTGCGGACCGCGACCGCTGGCTGGTCTTCTTCTCCTCGGCTCTTTTCGACCCGGAGTCGGACCGCATCGAAGCGGCGCACCAGCGGATCCTCGTCTCGGAGACGAGGGACTTCGAGAGCTTCACCTCGGCGCGGACCGCGCTGGACACCGGGCGCGACGCGATCGATGCGGCGTTCCTCGAGGACGGCGACGGCTGGCTCCGCTTCACGGTGGAGACCCCGCCCGGGTCGGACTCGACCTCCGTCTCCCTCGCGCAGGGCCCGGCGCTCGAGGGCGCCTTCGAGACGGTGCGCACGGGCATCGGCAGCCCCGAGCTCGCCCGCGGTGAGGGCCCGGCGCTCGCGCGCTCGCCCGACGGTTCGAGGACCTGGCTCCTGATCGACGAGTTCGGGATGCGCGGCTACCGCTTGTTCTCGTCGTCGGACCCCGGCAGCGGAGTGTTCGAGCCCGTGCCCGGTGCTCGGCTGCCGCCCGCCGCGCCGGCACGGATCGCTCCTCGCCCTCGACGACGACGAGGCCGCCCCGGCTCCGCGCCCTGCTGCCGTGATCGGGCCCGCGTTCGTGGCAAGCTCGACGAGGAGGAGGTGCGTCATGGTGACCATCCACGACGTCGCGAAAGAGGCCGGGGTCTCGGCGATGACCGTGTCGCACGTCCTCAACGACCACCCGCACGTCCGGGAGACCACGCGCGAGCGGGTCCTGGACGTGATCACTGCGGCTCGACTACCGCGTGAACGTGGCCGCCCGCAATCTCCGCACCGGCCGCACCGGGACGATCGAGGCTCGCCGTTCCCGAGATCGACCGGCCGTACTACGGGCGCCTCGCCGCCGAGATCATCGCCGCCGCCGAGAAGCACGGGCTCCGCGTCGTCATCGAGCAGACCGGTGCGCGGCGCGAGAACGAGCTCGGCGCCCTCGCGTCGTCGAGGAAGCGGCTCTACGACGGGATCATCCTGAGCACCGTCGGCCTCGGGGCGGCCGACACCGAGCTCCTCCGGGTCGACCACCCGCTCGTGATCCTGGGCGAGCGGATCTTCGAGGGCCTGGTCGACCACGTCGCCATGGCGAACGTCGAGGGCGCGCGGACGGCGGTCGCCCACCTGATCGAGCAGGGCTGCCGCAGGATCGTCATGGTCGACGATCCCGCCGACGACGAGGTGGACGTCTCGAGCCTGCGCCTCGAGGGCTACCGGCGCGCGCACGAGGACGCCGGGCTCGCGATCGATCCGGCTCTGCACGTCGCGGTCGGGGAGTTCACGATGGCGGGCGGGTCCCGCGGCATCCGGGACTTCATCGACCGGGGCGTGCCCTTCGACGGTGTCTTCTGCATCACCGACACGGTCGGCATCGGAGTGCTCCGCGGTCTGGCCGATCGCGGAGTGCCTGTTCCGGGGCGGGTCCGCGTTGCAGCCTTCGACGCGATCCTCGAGGGCGACTACACCGTGCCCCGGCTGACGACCATCGACCCGGATCACGGATTCATGGCGCGGACGGCCGTCGAGCGGCTCGTCTACCGGATCGGCGGCGGGACGACTCCGGCGGAGGAGTACATCGCCGCACCGCGCCTGATCGTCCGCGAGAGCCTCGTTCTGATCGCCCGACCGCTCGCGCTGCGTCGCCGCCGCCGGACTGGCGGCCCTCGCGAGTCGTCGACGCGCAGCACTGGATCGCCTCGCGGAGAGGGGTCCGACCGCCCGCGGGCGACGTCGGCCGCGAGTCCGTCGTCGTGCTCGGCTTCCGGAACCGCGGCACGCGGGCGAACGCGGTGAACCGCTACCGCGTGCGCGCCGCCCTGCGCTCCCGCCATTCCTCGAGGAGCGTCCTCGTGCTCTGCGGCGGGGGCGTCGCCGGGTCGGTCCCGGAGGCCGACCTGATGGCGCGGTACGCACGCGGGGAGAGGCGCTACCGCGGCCCCCTCGTGCTCGAGCGCGAGAGCCGCACGACCGAGGAGAACCTGCGGAACGCCGCCGCGCTCCTCGAGGAGTCCGACACCGTCGTGCTCGTCTCGAACTCCCTGCACGCTGAGCGGGCGCGTCGGCTGCTCCGGACGCTGCGGCCCGACCTCGCCGCCCGGCTCGTCCGCGCCGAGGAGCACCGGTTCGCCGAGATCCCGCTGCAGAAACTCGTCGCTTCCGTCCTGGAGGCGGCTCGCACCGTAGCGGGGCGCACTCCCCCGCTAGGGTGAACCCACCGCAGCGCGAAGGGGGCCTCGATGGCGCGGAGCAGCACACGTGGACGACGGTGGATCGGCACGATCGGGGCGGCGCTGCTGGCGCTGCTGCCGCTCGCCGGGTGCGCCGGACCGACGCCCTACTCCGATTTCGAGCGGGAGCGGACCGAGGCGGACGTGATGCCCGAGGCCGGCGGCATCGACCCGGGCATCGATCCCGAGTCCGTCCGCTTCGCGGGCACCGCCGAGGGGATCGACGTCTACCTCGGCCTGTCGGACGAGCGGGGCCGCTGCGTCGTCGTCGACGACGGCGCCGACTCCGCGAGCGGCTGCAGTGGGAGCGGCGGCTCGGAGACCTCGAAGCCGGGCGCCTGGACCGTCCGCGTGCACCCCGACGGCGAGGGCCCGGAGGACGCGCCCGGACTCGACTGGACCGCGCTCGGGAAGAACGTCTCCGTCCGCGCGGGCTGAAACGGTGAACGGATCGGTCGCCGTCCGGCACCGTGCCCTAGCGTGGACCCATGCCCAGAACCGTCTCCACGAGCACAGAGGTCGACCGCGAGGGAATGCTCTCCTTCGTGCGGCCGAGGCACCGGATGATCGTCGCCACGACCGCGCGCTGACGGCCGCCCGCAGATGTCGCCGGTCTCCGGCGGCGTCGACGAGCAGGGCCGGATCGTGATCTCCACCTATCCCGGCCGCGCCAAGACCCGGAACGCCGAGCGTCGTCCCGCCGCCTCCGTGCTGGTGCTGTCGGACGAGTGGGACGGCGCGTGGATCCAGGTGGACGGCGACGCGGAGGTGCTGCACATGCCGGAGGCCGCCGACGGCCTCGTCGACTACTACCGCTGCATCGCCGGCGAGCACCCCGACTGGCAGGAGTACCGGGAGGCGATGGCGCTGCAGGACAAGTCCCTGCTGCGCATCACGCCCGCTCGCTGGAGCCCCGTCTCGACGGGGGGCTTCCCGGCGGACGTCGCCGAGCGGCTCGACGCCCGCTGACCGGAGCGCGCGGATCCGGGGGTCGGCTCAGGGTTCTCCCCGATCCGCCGGCCAGGTCCTGCGCGGGATGCTCGGAGCATGCCCCCCGCCAGACGCGCTCCCCTCCTGCCCGCCGTCGCCCTGGCGATCGGAGGAGGGCTTCTCCTCGGCGCGCTCACGAGCCTCCTGCAGACCGTCCTGCCGACGTCCGTGAACTCCTTCGCGAACTCCTCCGGCGGCTGGTCGATGCTCGTCTTCGCCCTCGTCCGAGGGGGACGAGCAGTCCGGTCGCCGGCGCGGTGCTCGGACTGCTGTCCTTCTTCGCGATGCTCGAGGGCTACGACATCGTGACGGGCGCCAGGGGCTTCGGCTGGTCCCCTCCGTTCTCCGACCCCTTCTGGCTGCTCGCCGTGCCCGCCGGCCCGATCCTCGGAGTCGCGGCCTCCCTCACCCTGCACGGGACCCGCGGGTGGCGGGTGCTCGCCGTCGCGCCCCTCTCGGGAGTGCTCCTCGGCGAGGGGATCTGGGCGCTGGGCGCGGTCGCCGACACCACGAGCCCCGTCTACTGGTGGCTCGAGATCCTGCTCGGGGTCGGCTTCCTCGTGCTCGCCGTCGTGCGCCGACGTCCGCGCCCCGTCCTGGTACTCGCGGCCGCGGCGATCACCGCCGCCGCGGCGTGGTGCTTCGTCGTGGTCTACTCGCTGTTCTGACCTCCGGGAATGCACGGCCGCCCGCCGTTGCTGAACGAGGGGGCTGAGGAGGATCACGTGGAGCTCGTGCACTGGCTGTTCGATGCGCAGATCGTCCTGGGCGACCAGGAAGTCCTGTGGCGCGAGGTGATCGGCAACGCCTTCGGCCTGGCGAGCGCTCTGGGCGGGATGCGGCGCAAGGTCTGGGCCTGGCCCGTCGGCCTCGTGGGGAACGCACTGCTGTTCACGGTCTTCATGGGCGCGCTCTTCGGCACTCCGAACCCCGTGAACCTGCTCGGTCAGGCGGGTCGGCAGGTCATGTTCATGATCGTGAGCGTCTACGGCTGGTACCGCTGGACGCACCGCCCCGACGCCTCGACGACCGTGCTCGAGCCGCGGTGGGCGTCGTGGCGCACCCGGGGTCTCCTCGTGCTGGCGATGGTCGGCGGCACCGCGCTGCTGACCCCGCTGTTCCGCGCGCTCGGCTCCTACGAGCCCGTGTGGAGCGACGCCTGGATCTTCGTGGGATCGCTGCTCGCGACCTACGGCATGGCGAAGGGCTGGGTCGAGTTCTGGCTGATCTGGGTCGCGGTCGACGTCGTGGGCGTCCCGCTCCTCTTCTCGGCCGGGTACTACGCGTCCGGCCTGATGTACGTGGTCTACGGGGGGTTCACCCTGGTGGGCTTCTTCGTCTGGATGCGGCACGGCCGCAAACCCTCCAGTGCGGCGGTCACCGTCGGCTGACTTCCCGGTCGGCCTGGGCGCGACGCCGCGGCGAGCGCCGTGAGCACCCGCCGTCGTGCTTCTTCGCGAGTGGAGGAGCAGACGGTGGCGAACCGGTCTGCGTGCGCGGTGGAGAGCGGCCCGTAGGCTGGCACGATGACGTCCAGGTGCGCCTCCTGCTGGCCTCGTCCACCCCGGGCCCACGGTCGCGGTGACGGTGCTCGCGACAGTGCTCGCCGCCGCCGCGGGCCGCCCCCGGGCACCGTCGTGCTGGTCGCCCTCGCCGTCGTCTGCGGTCAGCTCTCGATCGGCCTCGCGAACGACTGGATCGACGTCGACCGCGATCGCGCCGTCGGCCGCACCGACAAGCCGGTCGCGTCGGGCCTGATCGATGTCCGGACGGTCCGGGCGGCGGCGATCGGCACGGCTGCCGCGTCGATCCTGCTCTCCCTCCTGCTCGGACCGGTGGCGGCCGTCGCCCACCTCGTCCTCGTCGCGGCCGGCTGGGTCTACGACGCCGGGCTCAAGCGCACCGCGTTCTCGGTGGTGCCCTTCGTCGTGGCCTTCGGCCTCCTGCCCGTCGTCGCCGTCTCGGCGGGGGTGCGGGGCGCTCCCTGCCGCGTGGGCGATCGCCACGGGCGCCGTTTTCGGTGTCGCGATCCACTGCACGAAGCGTGCTCCCCGACCTCGTCGACGACGCGGCCACCGGGGTCCGCGGCTTCCCGCACCGGCTCGGACTGCGCCTGTCCGGCGTCGTCGCCTTCGGGTCCCTGGTCGCGGGTGCGCTCCTCGTGCTGGTCGGCCAGCTGTCGGGCGACGATCCCGTCAGCGGTCCCGGCGCCCTCCTGGCGGTCGTCGGCACCCTCGCGGTCGTCGTCCTCGCCGCTGTCGGCGTCCGCCTCGTGCTGACCGGGCCGCCGACGCGGCTGCTCTTCCGGATCGTCATCGCCGCCTCGCTCGTGCTGGTGGTCGAGCTCGGCCTGTCGGGCGCGCGCCTGGTCGCCTGAGGTCAGGACCAGCGCATCGCGTAGACCCTCGCCAGGACGTGCGACGTCGGCGGCGCGAGGAGCACGCGCAGCAGTGCCGTTCGCCCGCGGTGCGCGGCCGCACACCGAGCGGCCTCCCGAGCGCCATGTTCAGCTCCGCCTGGCGAGCCGCCCGCCGGGCGGCCCGCGCCCGCCGCCGCGCGTAGGACGGCCAGGGACCGGGAGTCCCCGAGCGGAGCGACTCCGCCAGGAGCGGAGCCAGCGCCGCGGCGTCGAGCCAGCCCAGGTTCATCCCCTGACCGCCGATCGGGCTGATCTCGTGCGCGGCGTCGCCGACGAGCACGACTCTGCCGTCGTCGAGCGCGCCGGCCTCGCGACGGCGGACCCGGAAGCCGCTCACCATCGTGCAGGTCGCGGCATCGACCGGTGCGCCGGTGCGGGAGCGGACGACCGCTGCGAGACGCGCCGCCGCGTCGTGGTCCGGCGGGTCCTCGGGGCGCCAGGCGGGAGCGCCGAGCGAGGCGTCCGCTCCGACGAGTGCCACGTAGCGGCGACGACCCCCGGGAAGCGGGAACGACTCCACGACTCCGGCCGGCCCGACGTCGACGAGGGCCGAGCCCGCGAGAAGGCCGGCTCGGGATCGGCGAAGTCCCCCATCACGTAGCGGTCGGGGTAGTCGCGGCCCGAGACGCCGATGCCGAGCAGATCGCGCACCGTGCTCCGGGCTCCGTCCGCCCCCACGACGAACGAGGCGCGGACGGTGGCCGTCCCACCGCCGTCCGTCAGGCCGACGGCCTCGACGAGCGGACCTCGCCGATGGAGAGAAGTAAGGGATCGCCCGGGTCGCAGGGCCCCGGGCGAGAGCTCCTCGAGCCGCCCCCGGAGGATCGACTCGGTGCGGTGCTGATCGAGGGTCGCGACGTAGGGGTGCGAGCGCGAGGCGCGGGCGAACGACAGGGCACCGAGGGCGCGGCCCTCACTGCCGGCGATCCCCCGGGTCACGAGCGCCGCCTCCGCGAGGACGGACTCGGCCGCGCCGATCCCGGCGAGGACATCGAGGGACGGCGGATGGATGCCGATCGCCCGTGATCCCGCTGGGAGCGCGACCCGGCGCTCCCACACCTGCACGTCGATCCCCGATCGCGCCAGCAGGGCGGCGAGGAGGACGCCCACCGGACCGCCGCCGACCACGAGCACGTCCGTCCGCTCCGCTTCCACGCTCCGAGACTACGGAGCCGGCGAACCGCTCGCGGGCACTCGTGCGGGCGGCGCCCGGTCGTTAGGGTGACGGCATGACCGACCGCGTGCTCGCTCCGGAACCCCCCGCCGACGGCTCCAAGCCCAAGGGGCCGGCGTCCTACTTCCCCAGCATCGAGAAGACCTACGGGCGCCCCGTGCAGGAAGTGGCTGGACCTGGTCGACGCGCGGCTCGACACCGAGCCGCACATGCAGGTCGTGGCGTGGCTGAAGTCCGAGCACGGCCTCGGGCACGGGCACGCCAACGCGCTCGTCGCCTACGTCAAGGCCGCTCGGGCCTGATCAGGGCTTCGCGGCGGCGCGAGCGGCCTTGGCCGCCTCCCGCGTCGCGATCGCGGCGGCCGCGCGCTCGCCGACGCGTCGGCGGTTGAAGGCGATCGCCTCCTGCACGAGTGCGGTCAGGGCGCCGGCGTCCACCCGGTCGCCTTCGGCGAATTCGGCGGAGCGGCGCTGGTTGCCGCCGAGCTCGCCGTTGAAGACGCCCTGCGGGTCGGGCAGCGAGGCGCCGTAGAGGAAGCCGAGCTTGACCTTCGAGGTGAAGACGTTGCCGACGCAGAGGATCCCGTCGAGCTCCCACACCGGTGCCCCCTCCACTTCCACTCCTCGACGATGCCGGGGTCGGCGGCGCGGACGACGCGGCGCAGCTCGGCGAGGGTCTCCCCGCGCCAGTCGGGCGTGCGGGCGATCAGGGCGTCGATCTCGTCGCTCGGGGTCATGGGGTCCTCTCGTCGCAGGAACGCGCCGATGCTGCTCCGCGGTGCGGCGGCGCGCCCGTCAGGAGAGGATCCGCCGCACGGCCTCCTCGACCAGCGCGTCGTCGGCGGGCTCGTCGTCCAGAGCGCGGTGGATCGTCAGCCCCTCCATGGAGCGCGTCGAGCATCCGCGCGGTCGCCGGATCGAAGTGCTGCTCGAGCGCCGCGCGCGTCCTGGCCATCCACGAGTGCGTGAGGCTGCGGAACGCGGGCTGACGCGCAGCGAGCGTGTAGAGCTCGTGGGTGAGGACGAGCTCGCGGTGGCTGCCGAGGACGTCGTGCACGACCAGGTCCACGAGCGCCTGCCGGGCCTGCTCGGGCGAGCCGGCCGCGTCCATCCGCCGCTGCGCCTGGTCGGCGACCGAGTCGGCGAAGCGCGAGAAGGCGGCGTGCAGCAGCTCGTCCATCCCGGCGAAGTGGTAGGTCATGGAGCCTAGCGGCACGTCGGCGGCCGCCGCCACCCGTCGGTGCGAGGTCCCCGAGACGCCCGCCTCCGCGATCACCTCCAGGCACGCGTCGATGATGCGGGTCACGCCGGTGCGGATCCGTCCGCCGCGCCGCACGCGCCGGAGCGTCCTCGCTCACTCGTCGACCCTCCGGATCACCGTGGCCGGACTGCCGACCGCGACGACCCCGGACGGGATGTCGCGGGTCACGACCGCCCCCGCTCCGATCACGCTGTCATCGCCGATGCTCACACCCGGGCAGACGATCACGCCGCCGCCGAGCCAGACGTTGTCGCCGATCGTGATCGGCCGGGCGGCCTCGAGCTTGTCGCGTCGCGGGCCGGGCTCGATCGGGTGCGTCGGCGTCAGCAGCTGGACGTTCGGTCCGATCTGGCAGTCCTCGCCGATCGTGATCGGCGCGACGTCGAGGGCGGTGAGGTGGTAGTTGACGAAGGTCCGCGCACCGATGCGGATGTTCTCGCCGTAGTCGACGAACAGCGGCGGCTTGACGGAGGCGCCCTCGCCGAGCTCGCCGAGGAGCGCCTCGAGGAGCGCTCGGGCGGCGTCCTCGTCGGCGAGCGAGGCGCGGTGGTAGGCGTCGGCGAGGCGGGCAGCAGCGCTGCGCGATCCGGATGCTCTCCGGATCGTCGGCGAGGTAGAGGTCTCCGGCGAGCATGCGCTCGCGATTGGTGCGGTCGTCTCCCGCGAAGTGATCGGTGGTCATGCGCACGATCGTACACACTGCGTGTACGGTCGTACGCATGTCTGCTCCCGCTGCCGCTCCTCCGAGCAGAGGTCCGCCGTGCCCGCGGGGCCGTCGCCGCTCTGTTCCTCACCAACGGGGCGCTCTTCGCCAACCTCGTCCCCCGCTTCCCCGAGATCAAGGCCGACCTCGGGCTCGACAACGCCGCGTACGGAGTCGCGATCGCGGCGTTCCCGGCCGGCGCGATCCTCGCGGGCCTCGCGTCCGGTGCCGTCCTGCGCCGGATCGGGAGCGGTCGCGCTGCCGTCCTCGGCACGATCCTCACGGCGATCGGCACCGTGGTCGCGGGCGTCTCGCCGACCCTCCTCGCGTTCGCGGCAGCGCTGCTCGTGTCCGGCGCGACCGACGCCGTCACCGATGTCGCCCAGAACACGCACGGCCTGCGGGTGCAGCGCCGCTTCGGCCGCTCGCTCATCAACTCCTTCCACGCCCTCTGGTCGATCGGAGCGGTCCTCGGCGGCGCGATGGCCGCGGGAGCGATCGCCGTGGGCCTCCCCGCTCGACGCACCTCGTTCTCTCCGGCACCCTCTTCGCGATCGTGGCCCTGACGGCGCTGCGCTTCTGCTCTCCCGGGGCCGCGACGACGCGGAGCGCCCCGAGAGGGCGGCGACCGGTCCCCGGTCGAGCGTGAGGGGCCGTGTCGTGCTCCTGCTCGCCGCCCTCGTCGGCGTCGCGATCGCCGGAACGCTGGTCGAGGACGCCGCCTCCACCTGGGCCGCGGTCTACCTCTCGGGGAGCTCGGGGCGCCGGCCGCCGTCGCCGCGACCGGGTTCGTCGCCCTCGTCGGCGCGCAGTTCGTGGGGCGGATACTGGGCGACCGCCTCGTGGACCGCTTCGGTCAGCGCGCGGTGGTGCGCACCGGCGGTGCCATCGCGCTCCTCGGGATGGGCGCGGCGCTCCTGCTCCCCTCCGTCCCCGGCACGATCCTCGGCTTCGCCGCGGCGGGTCTCGGTCTCGCTACGACAGTGCCCGCGGCGATGCACGAGGCCGACGAGATCCCCGGGCTGCGCGCCGGCACCGGAGTGACGCTCGTCTCGTGGCTGATGCGCCTCGGCTTCCTCCTGTCGCCGCCGCTGGTCGGGCTCGTGGCCGACAGCGCAGGCCTCCGCGCAGGCCTGGCCGTTGTCCCGCTCGCCGGCCTCCTCGCCGTCGTGCTCGCGCCCGCCCTGACGGCCCGCCGCAGGCCCGGATCCGCGTCCGCGGACGGGGTCGCGGAGGTGAGGGGGCCGCTCGCCGCCGTCCTCTGGGACATGGACGGGACGATCGTCGACTCCGAGCCCGCCTGGATGGCCGCTCAGCACCGTCTCGTGACCCACTGGGGCGGCGAGTGGAGCGAGGACGACGCGCTGGCCCTCGTCGGCTCGACCCTCGAGCAGACCGCCCTCGCACTCCGGGGCGCGGGGGTCGGGCTCGACGACCGCGCGATGGAGGAGGAGCTCGAGGGCGACGTCGCGCGGACCTGCGCGCAGGGATCGTCTGGCGGCCCGGAGCGCTCGAGCTCCTCCGCAGCGTCGCGGCCGCCGGGATCCCCAGGCGATCGCGGACCACCTCGTCCCGCCGTCTCGCCTCGATCGTGGCGGCGGCGCTCGCCGAGCACGTCGTCCT
The DNA here is from genome assembly GCF_979253875.1 of Rathayibacter sp. AC182. Taxonomy (NCBI): domain Bacteria; kingdom Bacillati; phylum Actinomycetota; class Actinomycetes; order Micrococcales; family Microbacteriaceae; genus Rathayibacter; species Rathayibacter sp. AC182. Next base: position 417,200 of record NZ_CEEDEK010000003.1, read on the forward strand.
CGCCGGGGTCGTCACCGGAGAGGACGTCTCCCGCGGCAAGCCGGATCCCGAGCCCTACCTCCTCGCCGCTCACCGCCTCGGAGTCCCGATCACGGAGTGCGCAGCCGTCGAGGACTCGCCGATCGGGCTCGCCGCCGCGGTGGCCTCGGGTGCCGCGGCGGTGGGGGTCCCGCACCGGGTGCCGCTGGCGGAGGGCCCGGACCGGACCCTGTGGCCGACCCTGCACGGACGCACCGTGGAGGATCTGCGCGCGCTGCTGCTCTGACCGGCCCGGGCGGCGGCTGCTGCCGGTAGGACGCCAGGAAGTTGCCGAGCCGCTCGATCGCCTCCGAGATCACCCGCTCCTCGGGGAGGGTGACGATGCGGAGGTGATCCGGCGTCGGCCAGTTGAAGCCCGTCCCCGAGCACCAGCAGGATGTGCTCCGCGAGCAGCAGGTCGCAGACGAGCCTCCCGTCGTCCCGGATGTCGTGCACCTCGGGATCGAGCCGCGGGAAGGCGTACAGGGCCCCTCTCGGCAGCTCGCAGGACACCCCGGGGATCCGCTCGAGGCCCCGACCACGCCGCGTCCCGCTGCCGGTGCAGGCGCCCCTCCGGTGCCACCAGCGCCTCGATCGACTGCACCCCCGAGAGGGCGGCCTGGATCGCGTACTGCCCCGGGACGTTCGGGCAGAGCCGCGTCGACGCGAGGAGCGTGATGCCCTCGAGGAACCCCTCCGCGTGGTCGCGCGGACCGGTGATCGCCAGCCAGCCCGAGCGGTAGCCCGCGACGCGGTAGGTCTTGGACAGTCCGTTGAAGGTCAGGCAGAGCAGGTCCGGCGCCAGCGACGCGAGCGGGATGTGCTGAGCGTCGTCGTACAGGATGCGGTCGTAGATCTCGTCTGCCAGCAGCAGGAGGGAGTGCTCCCGCGCAACGGCGACGAGTCCCTCGAGCACAGCGCGGCTGTAGACCGCGCCGGTGGGGTTGTTGGGGTTGATGACGACGATCGCCTTGGTCCGCGGAGTCACCTTCGAGCGGATGTCCTCGAGGTCCGGCTGCCAGCCGTCCTCCTCCGCGCAGCGGTAGTGCACCGCCGTCCCACCCGAGAGGCTCGTCATCGCGGTCCACAGGGAGTAGTCGGGGGCGGGGATGAGAACCTCGTCGCCGTCGTCCAGGAGCGCCTGCATGGTCATCGTGATGAGCTCCGACACCCCGTTGCCCAGGAACACCCACTCGGGGTCGACGGGCGGGAACCCCGCGATCTCCTCGTAGCGGTACGTCACCGCGCTGACGGGCCGAGAGGATCCCCCGGCTGTCGCTGTAGCCGTGCGCGTGGGGCACGGCGGCGATCATGTCCCGCACGATCTGGTGCGGGGCCTCGAAGTCGAAGCCCGCCGGGTTGCCGGTGTTGAGCTTGAGGATGCGGTGCCCCTCGCTCTCGAGCCGCGACGCCTCGACGAGCGCCTTCCCCCGGATCTCGTAGAGGACGTTCCGGAGTTTCGCGGACTGCTCGAGGGGCGCGGAGTGCTCATCCGGCCAGGGTAGTCACCGGGCGGGGTCGGCACCGCCTCCCGCGCTGCTGGGCGGAGGACGTGTCACGCTGGAGCCATGAGCGACGCCGCCGATCCCCGTACCTACGACCTCGACGCACTGCGCCGTCGCGTCTTCGCCGACGACCTCGAGGACGACGGAGCCGTCGACGACAGCATCCCCGAGCTCGCCGCGGCCGACCCGCGCCTCTGCGGCCTCGCTCTCGTGCTGCCGGACGGCTCGGTGCGCTCCAGCGAGCAGGCCGACGTGCTCTTCAGCATCCAGTCCGCCGTCAAGCCGTTCCTGTTCGCTCTGGCGCTGCTCGACACCGCCGCGGGAGGCGCTCGAGCGCGTGGGCATCGAGCCGACCGGCGAGGCCTTCGACGCGATCAAGCTCGAGGGCGGCACCGGCCGCCCGCCGAACCCCATGGTGAACGCGGGCGCGCTGCTGACCGCCTCCCTCGTCGACGGCGACGGTGCCCGGGAGCGCAGTGAGCGCATCCTCCGCGGCCTGTCCGCCTTCGCGGGACGCCCGCTCGAGGTCGACGAAGGGGTCGCCCGCAACGAGCACCTGCTCGGCGACCGCAACCACGCTCTCGCGCACCTCATGCGCTCCGAGGGGGACGATGCACGTCGGCGCCGACGACGCGGTCTCCTCCTACGCCCGGGCCTGCGCGGTGCTGGTCGACGCCCGGGCGCTCGCCGTGATGGGCGCCACGCTGGCGTTCGGCGGAGTCAATCCCGTGACCGGGGAGCGGGTCGTGCCTCCCGCGGTGGCTCGCGACGTCCTCTCGGTCGTGGCGACCTGCGGCGTGTACGACGGATCCGGTCGCTGGATGCAGGCGGTCGGCATCCCGGCGAAGTCGAGCGTCTCGGGAGCCCTCGTCCTCGCGGTGCCCGGTCGCCTCGGAGCCGCCGTGGTCAGCCCTCCGCTGGACGCGTCCGGGACGAGCGTCCGCGGCCGCCGCGTGAGCGATCGGCTCAGCGCCGATCTCGACCTGCACGCGTTCGGCCACCGAGGCACCGGCGCCTGAAGCCGGTGCTCGCCGACCGGGGACTCCGGCGTCCTAGGGTGAGCGCCATGACCGCTCCGCTCCCCTACCTCGCGTTCCCCGGCACGGCGCGCGACGCCCTCGGCTTCTACCGCGACGTCTTCGGCGGCGACCTGTCGCTGCACACCTTCGAGCAGTTCGGTCGGACCGACGGCCCGGGTGGGCTGATCGCCCACGGCGTGCTCACGGGGCCGGTGTCGCTCGCCGGCTCCGACACGTCGGTCGGAGAGGAGCCGCTGCATCTCGAGGGCGTGCTCTTCGCGCTCCTGGGAGCAGCGGCGCCGGACGTCCTCGCACGCTGGTTCGACGCCCTCGCCGAGGACGGCCGGGTCGTCGATCCTCTCGAGGCGAGGCCGTGGGGTGCGACCGACGGACGGGTGCGGGACCGGTACGGCGTGTCCTGGCTGGTCGGCTGGGAGCACTGACCCCGCGACCGCGGCCGGCGTCGACCCCCCGGACGCGTCCAGCACCCGCCCGCTACAGTGCCATGATGCGCCGCTGGGAGTTCATCGATGACCGCCGTCCGCTACGTCGCGATCGGCGACTCCTTCACCGAGGGCGTCGGCGACGAGCTGCCCGACGGGTCGACCCAGGGCTGGGCCGATCTCGCCGCGCAGGGCTGGGCCGAGGCGAGGGGCGAGCGGATCGAGTACGCCAATCTCGCGATCCGCGGTCGGCTCATCCGGCCCATCGTCGAGGAGCAGCTCGAGGTCGCTCTCGCGCTCGAGCCCACTCACCTCTCCTTCAACGGTGGCGGGAACGACATGCTGCGGCCGCGCGCCGACATCGAGCGCATCGCCGACTCCTATTCGCGGGTGCTGCAGCGCTGCGACGAGGAGGGCGTCGTCCTGATCGCGCTCGCCGGAGCCGACCCCTCGGCCAGGCTCCCCCTGAGCCGGATGATCAAGCGGCGCGGAGACGCACTGACGAGCGCGGTGCTGCGCCGGATCGAGGCCCGCGACGACGTCGTGGTCGCCGACAACTGGAACGACCCCGCGTTCCAGAACCCCCGGATGTGGTCGGAGGACCGGCTGCACATGGGACCGCGGGGCCACCACCGCGTCGCCTCGAAGGTGCTCGGCTCACTGGGACTCACTCCCCCGTCCCAGTGGCGGGAGATGCCGTCGGATCAGGCGTCGCGACTCGGGTCCGCGCGCTACTACCGGGAGCACGTCGCACCCTGGGTGCGCCGTCGCCTCACCGGCACCTCCTCGGGCGACGGCCGCACGGCGAAGTACCCGGAGTTCGTCCCGATCGATCCGATCGGCTGAGGCCGGACGGTCAGCGCCAGCCGTAGCGCGCCGAGACGGTCCTGGCGACGGTGTCGAAGCGCGAGCGCTCGAGCACCGCGCCCTCGCGGCGCATACCGGCGGGGTGGATGCGGAAGACCCGCTCCGGATCGACCCAGCTCGGCCGCCCCTCGGCGTCCCACTCCCCGGTGCCGACCGGCAGGTAGCCGTCGTGCTGCTTGGAGCTCAAGCGCACCGCCAGCACCGTACCGGCCTTCTCGACCGCGAGGACGAGCACCGGGCGGTCCTTGCCGCGCCCGTCGTCCTCCTCGTAGGGCACCCAGGTCCAGACGATCTCGCCCGGATCGGGATCGCCGTCGGCAGTGGGCGCGTAGCCCGCGTGCACCCCGCGGAGGCGGGCGGGGTCGACCTCGACGGTGCGGCCGACGCCGCTCGCGCCGGGAGTGGTCGCCGTGGGCGTCAGGAAGGGACGCTGCGCCGGCGGTCCCGCGTCGGGCCTCGGCGCGACGGTGCGGCCGAGGAGTCGGAGGAGCAGGGACACGACGGAGCGTGAGGAAGTCACCCGGGAACCCTAGCCCGGAAGCACGGCCGCGCGCGGGAACGGGAACGGGGTGCCGCCCTCGAGAGGGCGGCACCCCGTCGGGTGCAGTGCGGAGTGGAGGGGTCAGTCCGCGAGGACGTAGCCCGCCTCGCCGTGGATCGCGGTGTCGATCCCGGCGACCTCGTCCTCGTTCTTGACGCGGAACCCGATGGTCTTCTGGATCACGAAGCCGATCAGGAGGGTCATGAGGAACGAGTAGGCGAGGACCGTGAAGGCCGCCAGGGCCTGAGCGCCGAGCTGGGCGAAGCCGCCGCCGAGGAACAGCCCGACGTCGGTTCCGAAGAAGCCGATGTAGAGCGTTCCGATGAGGCCGCCGACCAGGTGGACGCCGACCACATCGAGCGAGTCGTCGTAGCCGAGGCGGTACTTGAGGTCGATCGCCAGGGCGCAGACCGCACCGGTGATGACGCCGAGGACGATCGCCCAGAACGGCGAGAGGCTGGCGCACGCCGGGGTGATCGCGACGAGACCTGCGACGGCGCCCGAGGCGGCGCCGATCGAGGTGGGCTTGCCGTCCTTGATCTTCTCGACGACGAGCCAGCCGAGGATCGCGGCGGCGGGAGCGGCGATGGTGTTCAGGAACGCGATCGCCGCGATGCCGTCGGCCGCGAGCTCCGAGCCCGCGTTGAAGCCGAACCAGCCGAACCAGAGCAGACCCGCGCCGAGCAGCACGAACGGCGGGTTGTGCGGCTGGTGCGCGCCCTTGGTGAAGTTGACGCGCTTGCCCAGGACCAGGGCGAGGGCCAGGGCGGCCGCACCGGCGTTGATGTGCACCGCGGTGCCGCCGGCGAAGTCGATCGCGCCGACGTTGTAGGCGATCCAGCCGCCGTCCACGACGCCCTCGTCGCCGACGGTGAAGTTGAAGACCCAGGAGGCGACGGGGAAGTAGACGACCGTGGCCCAGACGCCGGCGAAGACCATCCACGCGCCGAACTTGGCGCGGTCGGCGATCGCACCCGAGATGAGCGCGACGGTGATGATGGCGAACGTGGCCTGGAACGCGGCGAAGGCGATCGTCGGGTAGGCGCCGGTCTGCTCGGCGAGCGCGTCGTTGTAGACGCCCTGCAGACCGATCTGCGCGACGTCGATGCCGAGGAAGCCGTCGATGCCGAAGAAGGAGTCGGTGCCGGCGGGGCCCGCGGGGCCGTTGCCGAACACGATGGCGTAGCCGTAGAGGACCCAGAGGACTCCGATCAGCCCCATCGCGCCGAAGCTGAGCATCATCATGCTGATGACGCTCTTCGCCCGGACGAGACCGCCGTAGAAGAACGCCAGTCCTGGCGTCATCAGCAGCACGAGTGCTGCGGCGATGAGAAGGAAGGCGGTGTTGCCTTGATCCATTCTGAAACCTTTCTTCGGGTGCGCAGGAGCGACCCGGAGAACGCCTGGGCGTCAGCGGAGTCGAGTCGCTTGAGTACGCCCGTCAGTCTGGCGGCGCGACGTTTCGGTTCGAGGGGACCTGCGTTTCGAGCGCGTTACAGGGAAGCCGTTCGTGTGAACAACGCGTTACACGGACCTGCCGAGGCGCTCGGCGCCGGACCGCCGACGGGGCGTGGAGCCCCCGATCCTACGAAGCGGACGACCGGAAAGGGCTCATGCTCGTGAGCGCGATGGAGCCGGGACATCGAGCGCGAGGTACTTCTTGCGGTAGCCGCCGGTGAGCATGTCGCCGCCGAAGACCCCGTCCAGCGGCACACCCGAGGCGAGGACGGGGATCTGCGCGTCGTAGACGCGGTCGATGAAGGCGACGAGGCGGAGGGCGTCGGTCTGATCGGTCAGCGCGGTGACGTCGCGGAGCACGATCCGCGTCCACGCCGTCGATGACCTTGATGTAGCGGGACGGGTGCACGGAGCCCAGGTGGTCGACGGCCGCGCGGAACGCGTCGTCGGTGACGACCGCTCCGGAGGGCGCCTGCGCGAGCGCGGTCGAGATCTCCTCGTCCGTGCGCACGACGGCGTGGCCCTCGATGTCGCGGCGGCGGTAGTCGGTCCCGTCGATCCGCATGGGTCTGGAAGTGCTCCGCCATCGCGTGGATCTCGCGGAGGAAGTCGGCAGCGGCGAACCGGCCCTCGCCCAGCGCGTTCGGCGGCGTGTTCGAGGTGGCCGCGATGCGGGTCCCGGAGGCGACGAGCTCGCCCAGCAGGCGGGTCATCAGCATCGTGTCGCCCGGATCGTCGAGCTCGAACTCGTCGATGCAGAGCAGCGCCGATCCCTTGAGGAGGGACACCGTCGCCGCATAGCCCAGCGCCCCCACGAGGGCCGTGTACTCGATGAACGTGCCGAAGTAGGTGCGGCCGGGCACCGCGTGCCAGATCGCCGCGAGGAGGTGCGTCTTGCCGACGCCGAAGCCGCCGTCGAGGTACACGCCGGGCTTGACCTCGGGAGCCTTCTTCCGGCCGAAGCCGAAGAACCCGCCGCCGCCCCGGGAGCCGCCGCCCGCGGCGAAGGCGCGCAGAGCCTCGACGGCCTCGGCCTGCGAGGGGTACTCCGGGTCCGGGCGGTAGCTCTCGAAGGTCGCGCCCTCGAACTGCCGGGGCGGTATGAGGCGTCGAGGCGATCTCGTGACCGCTGATCTGCGGCGAGCGCGTCGTGAGGCTGCTCGTCGAACGGACGTCGTCGGGGATCACGCGCACCTCGCATCGTGCGTCCGGAGGAGGCCGGCCGCTCTGTCTGACTCTGCATCGAACCGTCCGGCCCGGCGCCGGCGGGCTCCCGGCTCTGTGTCGAACTCTTGCGGCGCCTTCCGTGCACCCGCGCTCGGGGGCGCGTACTGTCGCTGAAGGGCGGGCTCCAGCGTAGCCCGCTCCTGGATTCACGCCCGCGCTCCGCGCACCACCCTGGAGGTCCTCCTTGTCCGTTGAACTCGATCCGTCGCCGAAGTTCGCCGCCTACGCGCACCCCGAACGACTCGTCAGCGGTGAGTGGCTCGAGCAACGGCTCGGCACCCCGGGTCTCGTGGTCGTCGAGTCCGACGAGGACGTCCTGCTGTACGAGACCGGCCACATCCCGGGATCGGTGAAGATCGACTGGCACACCGACCTCAACGACCCGGTCGAGCGCGACTACATCGACGGCGCGGCCTTCGCCGCCCTCCTCGGCGCCAAGGGCATCGCCCGCGACACGACCGTCGTCGTCTACGGCGACAAGAACAACTGGTGGGCCGCCTACGCCCTCTGGGTGTTCACCCTCTTCGGTCACGAGGACGTCCGTCTCCTGGACGGCGGCCGCGACAAGTGGATCGCCGACGGCCGGCCCGTCACGACCGACGCGTCGACTCCCGACGCGGTCGAGTACCCCGTCGTCGAGCGCCGCGACGCGGACGTCCGCGCGTTCAAGGAGGACGTCCTCGCGCACTTCGGCAACCCGCTGATCGACGTCCGCTCCGCCGAGGAGTTCTCGGGCGAGCGCACCACGGCGCCGGCGTACCCGGAGGAGGGGCACTGCGCGCGGGCCACATCCCGAGCGCGCAGAACGTGCCGTGGGGCAAGGCCGCCGCCGAGGACGGCACGTTCCGACCGCTGGACGAGCTGAACGGCATCTACCGCGACGGAGCCGGCCTGCAGGACGGCGACACCGTGATCGCCTACTGCCGCATCGGCGAGCGCTCGTCGCACACGTGGTTCGTGCTCACCCACCTCCTCGGCTTCGAGGGCGTCCGCAACTACGACGGCTCGTGGACCGAGTGGGGCAGCGCTGTGCGCGTCCCCATCGTCAAGGGCTCCGAGCCCGGCGAGGCCCCCACGGCCCGCTGACCGTCGTCCAGGGAGACCCCGACCGCTCCGCGGCCGGGGTCTCCTGCTCTGAGAGGATGGACGGGATGACTTCCGACGACCTTCTGCCCGATGCTCTGCGCGACATCCGCGACGAGTTCCTCGCCCTCGAGAAGCCGGAGCGACTGCAGCTCCTCCTCGAGTTCTCGAACGACCTCCCCGAGCTGCCCGAGCGCTACCGCGATCACCCGGATCTCTTCGAGCGGGTCGAGGAGTGCCAGTCCCCCGTCTTCATCGTCGTGGAGTTCGACGGCGACGTGATCCACCTGCACGCCACCGCGCCGCGGGAGGCTCCCACGACCCGTGGATTCGCCTCGATCCTCGCTCAGGGGCTCGACGCACTGACGCCGGAGCAGGTCCTGGCCGTCCCCGACGACTTCCCCCAGACGATCGGCCTGTCCGAGGCCGTCTCGCCGCTGCGCCTGCGCGGGATGAGCGCCCTGCTCGGCCGCACCAAGCGCCAGATCCGCGCCCACCTGGCCGCGTGATCCTCCAGCCGCTCGTCCCCGCGGGACCCGCGGTCCGCCTGGGGGACGACGGCGCCCGAGCGGCGGTCGAGGACGCGTACCGGCCCTCCGACTCGGTGCGCGTCCGACTGAACATGATCGCGAGCGTGAACGGCTCGAGCATCGGCTCGGACGGCACGAGCGAGACGCTCACCAATCGCGTCGACCGCACGATCCTCGGAGTAATCCGCGCGCAGGCGCAGGTGGTCCTCGTCGGCGCCGCGAGCGTCCGGGCCGAGGGCTACCGCCGTCCCCCGGCGGGTCCCGCTGGCGATCGTCTCCTCGGAGCGGCGATCTCGCCGGTCACCGGTTGGAGCTGCAAGAAGGTGCTCGCGTGCTCCTCCTCGTCCCCGAGTCGCTCCACCTCCGCCGCGGTCCCCGACGGTGCCGAGGTCGTGCACGTCCCCGCTCTGGGACGGGCGGATGCGCGTCGAGGACGTGCTCGCCGCCCTGGCCGCGCTCGGTCTGGACCGCGTCGTCTGGCGAGGGCGGCGCCTGCTGTCCGCCATCCTCGCCTCGGACTCGTGGACGAGATCTGCCTGGACCACCGCTCCGCGCGTCGTCCTCCCCGGGCTGCCCGTCGCCGCGACCGGAGCGGTCGTCGACGACTCCTACTCGCTCGAGCGCCTCGCCGTCGACGACGCCGGCTTCACCTATGCGCGCCGGACGCGGACCAGCTGAGCGCCTGCCGCCGCAGCCACGCCCTCGACGGCCTGGCCCCCAGCGGCCGAGGCCGTCGTTCCAGATCCTGGTGTGCCGAGCACCCTGCACCAGCACGAGCTCGACGAGATCGAGCGCGCCGCGCGCGAGCGCCTCGGAGGTGCCCGCTCGGCACGAAGTCGTCGTCGACGCTGTGCAGAGAGGAGGACCGGAGTCGCGCGCTCGTCGGCGCGGGACACGAGGTCGAGGTCCGCGAGCGGCACGACGGCGCTCTGCCCGGTGAGAGCGGTCGACAGCGGGCTCTGCATGGCGGTCAGAGCGAGCGCCGCGATCACCGGCGGGATCCCTCGCAGCCGCGCCTGGCCGCGCAGGGTCTCGTGCCAGTCGATGACCGGGGAGTCGAGGACGAGTCCGGCGATCAGGTGCCGCCGGGGCGAGCGCAGCACCGTCTGCAGAGCGATCGCCCCGCCCATCGACCAGCCCACGAGCACCACGGAGCGGGCGCCCCGCTCCTGGGCGAAGCGGATCGCCGCGTCCACGTCGCGCCACTCGGTGTCGCCGAGGCCGTAGCGTCCGTCCGGGCTCGACGGGGCGTCGCCGTCGTTGCGGTAGGAGACCACGAGGGACGTCAGCCCCTGCGCGGTGGAGGACAGGGACGCCGCGGAGCGTCTCCTCCCGGTGGGTGGCACGCCCGTGCACGTCGGATCGCCCAGGTCGCTCCGTCCCCGCCGGGGAAGAGCCAGGCGGGCGCGGGGCCGTACTGGGTCGCGACCTGCTCCGCCGTGAACGGCACCTGCGTCTGGCGCGGCGACAGGAACAGCCAGCCGTTGATGCGCGCGCGGGCACCGGCGTGCAGCCGTCCCCGATCCACCGTCTCGGAGCCTCGCGCACGACCCTGCCCGCACCGGTGGCGATGATCCGACCGACGCGGGCGTGGCCCCGGCCGCCGTCGAACCAGAGGCTGAAGCCGCCCTGCACGGTCGTCTCCGGCCCGGCCGCGAGGACGATCTCGCGCGCGTCGGGCCGCACGTCCAGCACCCTCGCGTCCTCGCTCCGTCGCGACGGCGGGATCACGACCCCGCGCAGGAAGGCGGTGACGAGGGCCGACGCCCCCAGGGCGAGCGTCGCGGCGAGAGCGGGCGGGGCGAGGAGGGTGAGCAGGAGGGCGCCGGTGCGCCGACCGCCCTCCGCGGCGTGCCTGCGGGGATCGGGCATGCGGGAACTCTAGTCTTCGGAGCGTGCCCGACTTCCCAGCGCCGTCTCAGCCACCGGAGGAGTTCCGGGCCGCGACGGAGGCGATCCGCGCGGCCCCGACCCGCTCCGAGCTGACCGTGTCCGAGATCCCGTCGCCGACCGGGCTCGCTCCGTGGGCCCTCGCCCTGTCCGCCGATGTCGCCCCGCATCCGCACGGGCGCGACTCCGAGCTCGGCACGGGGCGGTTCATCCTCCTCTACGACCCCGAGGAGCCCGAGCAGTGGGGCGGCGCCTTCGCGTCGTCTGCTTCGCGCAGGCACCGCTCGAGGTCGAGATCGGCACCGACCCGTTCCTCGCCGAGGTCGCCTGGTCGTGGCTGATCGATGCGCTCGACACCCGGGGCGCCGCTTACCACGCGGCGTCCGGCACGGCGACGAAGGTCCTCTCGACAGGATTCGGCGAGCTGGCCGCCCAGGGCGACGGCGCCCAGATCGAGATCCGCGCGTCCTGGAGTCCCGAGGATGCGCAGCTCGCCGCCCACGTGGAAGGCTGGGGTGAGCTGTTGTGCATGCTCGCGGGCCTCCCGCCCGTATCGAGCGACGGTGTGACCTCGCTCGCCTTCCGACGGAACAACCGTGACTGATTACCGCGTCCTCTCCACCCGCGACGAGTTCCTCGCCGCCGTCGACGCCCTCGCCGCAGGCGAGGGGCCCGTCGCGGTCGATGCCGAGCGCGCCTCCGGCTTCACGCACTCGCAGCGCGCGTACCTCATCCAGGTGTACCGCCGCGGAGCCGGCGCGTTCCTCTTCGATCCCCCTGCGATCGGCCGGATGGACGCTCTGCAGGAGGTCATCGGCGACGAGGAGTGGGTGCTGCACGCCGCCAGCCAGGATCTCGCGTGCCTGCGCGAGGTGGGCCTGGACCTGACCCGCATCTTCGACACCGAGCTGGCGGCCCGCCTGCTGGGACTGGCGAAGGTGGGTCTCGGAGCGGTCGTCGAGGACCTGCTGGGCATCCATCTCGCCAAGGAGCACTCGGCAGCGGACTGGTCCACCCGTCCCCTCCCCCAGAGCTGGCTCGTCTACGCCGCGAAGGACGTCGAGCTCCTGGTCGACCTCCGCGACCGGATGGAGGAGATGCTCATCGAGGCGCGCAAGACCCGCATCGCGCGCGAGGAGTTCGAGGCCACCCTGGCCCGGCAGCCAAGGCCGCCCTGGCCGACCCGTGGCGGCGGCTCTCGGGCATGCACTCGCTGCGCGGACTCCGCGCCCTCGCCGTCGCCCGCGAGCTCTGGCTGGCTCGGGACGCCTTCGCCCGGAGCGCGACATCGCGCCCGGCCGCCTGATCCCCGACTCCTCGATCGTCGCGGTCGCCCGCAACATCCCCAGCAGCATCGGTCAGCCTCGGGCCGCCGCGACTTCACCGGCCGCGCGAGCCGGGAGGCGAGGTGGAGCGCCGGTGGGCGGCGATCCAGCGCGGTCTGAGCACCGAGGACCTCCTCGGCCACCCGGCCCGCCGTCGAGACCCTCCTCCGCCCCGGGCATGGGCCGATCGGAACCCCGCCGCCGATCTGCGGCTCAAGTCGGCCCGCGCCGTCGTCATCGAGATCGCCGAGCTGCTGTCACTGCCCGTCGAGAACCTGCTCACGCCGGACCTGCTGCGCCGGCTGGCGTGGAACCCGCCGGAGCCGCTGACGCCGGAGACCGTCGCCGCGGAGCTGGCGCGGGGCGGAGCGCGCTCCTGGCAGATCGACGCGACGGCGGGTCCGCTCGTGACCGCGTTTGTGGAAGCCGCCCAAGCGCCCGAGGAGAGCATCGGAAACCGCTTCGTAGGAAGCGGCAAAGGATTCCGGTCGAAGCCGTGCTCTTCCTACGATCGGGGCGACCGTGAGTTCCTGGGAGGCATTGTGGCCGAGAGATCCGAAGTCGTGTTCGTCGACGGAGTCCGTACTCCGTTCGGGCGTGCCGGCGAGAAGGGCATGTACTGGCAGACGCGGGCCGACGACCTTGTCGTGAAGGCCATGATCGGTCTGCTGGAGCGCAATCCGTCACTCCCGAAGGATCGCGTCGACGACGTCGCGATCGCGGCGACCACGCAGCGGGGGGACCAGGGTCTGACCCTCGGGCGGACGACCGCGCTGCTCGCGGGGCTGCCCCGCAGCGTCCCCGGCTTCGCGATCGACCGGATGTGCGCCGGCGCGATGACCTCGGTGACGGCGACCGCGGGCGGCATCGCCTTCGGCGCGTACGACGTGGTGATCGCCGGCGGTGTCGAGCACATGGGGCGCCACCCCATGGGCTTCGACGCCGATCCCAACCCCGCTTGCCTGGTCCGAGCGCCCCGTCGGCGACGAGGCGCTGAACATGGGGAAGACGGCGGAGAAGATCCACGACCGGTTCCCGCAGCTGACCAAGGAGCGCTCCGATCGCTACGCGCTGCGCAGCCAGCAGAAGCTCGCGGCGGCGTACGAGTCCGGCGACATCCAGCCCGACCTCATCCCCGTCGCCACTCGCAGCGCCTCCGGATGGGGCCTCGCCACCGCCGACGAGGCGCCCCGTCCTGAGACGACCCTCGAGGCTGGCGGGGCTCCGCACCCCGTTCCGTCCGCACGGGGCGTGACCGCGGGCAACTCCTCCGGTCTGAACGACGGGGCGACCGTCTCGCCCCTCGCGAGCGCGGACGCGGCGAAGGAGCTCGGGCTCTCCACCAAGATGCGCTCGTCAGCTTCGCCTTCGCCGGCGTGGAGCCGGAGATCATGGGCATCGGCCCCGTCCCCAGCACCGAGAAGGCGCTGCGCAAGGCCGGTCTCGGCATCGAGGACATCGGCCTCTTCGAGCTCAACGAGGCGTTCGCGGTGCAGGTGCTCTCGTTCCTCGACCACTTCGGCATCGACGACGACGACCCCCGGGTCAACGAGTACGGCGGAGCGATCGCCGTCGGCCATCCGCTCGCCTCCTCGGGCGTGCGCCTGATGATCCAGCTCGCGCGGCAGTTCGAGGTGCACCCGGAGGTGCGCTACGGGCTCACGGCGATGCGTCGGGCTCGGCCAGGGGGAACCCTCGTCTGGGAGAACCCGCACTTCGACGGCAAGCGCACACGACGGAAGGGACGCCGATCATGCTCGACGGTTTCGAGGACCTCGCAGACCTCACGGAGGGGAGGTCGTCACCCACTCCTACGTGCGCGACGTCCGGCCGCCAGCGGGCGCGTGCTCGCGCTCGTCACTCTTCGACAACGACCGCGACCACACGCGGCCGAGCACCTTCGGTCCGGCGTCCCTGTTCGAGCTCGCCGACGTCCTGATCGCGCAGAAGGCGCGCGCGGCGGACGGGGAGATCCAGGGCGTCGCCCTGACCGGCAAGCCGTTCATCCTGGCCGCGGGCGCCGATCTGAGCAAGGTGGGCACCATCCCGAGCCGGGAGCTCGGCCGCCAGCTGGCTCGACTCGGGCACCGGCACCCTCGGCATGCTGTCCGACCTCGGTGTCCCCTCGTTCGTCTTCATCAACGGGCTGGCGCTGGGCGGCGGCACCGAGATCGCGCTGAACGCCGACTACCGGACCGTCGACGAGTCGATCCCCGCGCTGGGCCTGCCCGAGGTGTTCCTGGGCATCATCCCCGGGTGGGGCGGGACCTACCTGCTCCCGAACCTGATCGGCATCGAGAACGCTCTGAAGATCGTCGTCGAGAACCCGCTGAAGAACAATCGGACGATCAAGGGGCGGGAGGTGCTGGAGCTCGGCATCGCCGACGCGCTCTTCCCGTCGGCGTCGTTCCCTCGAGGACTCGCTGCGCTGGGCCGACGGCGTCCTGGGCGGCAGCGTGACCGTCGCGCGTCCCCATGCTCCCGGGAGTGATCGAGCGGATGGTGAAGTGGGACGTCGCCGTCGGCATCGCCCGCAAGCAGCTCGAGTCCCGCATCGGCACCGTCGTAGCTTCGCCCTACCGGGGCGCTGGAACTCCTCAAGGGCGCGAAGACCGCCACCCGCGAGGAGGCGTTCGCCGCCGAGGACGAAGTGCTCGCGGATCTGATCTCGGGCGATCAGTTCCGGGCGAGCATCTACGCCTTCGACCTCGTGCAGAAGCGGGCCAAGCGGCCGGCCGGCGCTCCCGACAAGGCGCTCGCCAAGCCCGTGACGAAGGTCGGAGTGATCGGCGCCGGCCTGATGGCCACCCAGTTCGCTCTCCTGTTCGTCCGACGCCTCCAGATCCCGGTGGTCATCACCGACCTCGACCAGGAGCGGGTGGACAAGGGCGTGGCGACGATCGTCGGGGAGATCGACGCGCTGCTCGCGAAGGGGCGCCTCTCCCCCGACGACGCCAACCGCCTGCGCAGTCTCGTCACCGGCACGACGGATCGCCTCCGAGTTCGCCGACGCGGACTGGGTGATCGAGGCGGTCTTCGAGGAGCTGTCGGTCAAGCAGGAGGTCTTCGCCGACATCGAGCGGTACGTGTCCCCCACGGCCGTCCTCGCGACCAACACCTCCTCGCTGTCCGTCGAGCGGATCGGAGAGGGTCTGGAGCACCCCGAGCGCCTCGTCGGCTTCCACTTCTTCAATCCGGTCGCGGTCATGCCGCTCATCGAGGTCGTGCGACCCCGCTGACCGACGACGAGACGCTCTCGACCGCCATGGTGACGGCGGCGAAGCTCAAGAAGAACGCCGTCATCACGCGGGACACCCCCGGTTTCGTGGTCAATCGCGTGCTCGCGAAGGTGCTCGGCGAGGCGATGCACGCGGTCGACACCGGCACGCCCTTCGAGGTGGTCGAGCAGTCGCTCGCGCCGTTCGGCCTGCCCATGACGCCGTTCGAGCTCCTCGAGCTCGTCGGGCTGAAGGTCGGAGCGCACGTGCTGGACACCCACCACGCGGCCTTCCCCGACCGCTTCTTCGAGAGCGCGAACCTGCACCGGCTGGCCGAGCTGGGCCACGTGTTCGAGCGCGATGCGAAGGGGCGGGTGAAGGGCGTCGACAAGCGGGCGGTGGCGATCGTCGCCGGCGGCTCCGACCCGATGACCGCGGAGGAGCTGCGCCTGCGCGTCGAGACCGGGCTCGCCGACGAGGTCAAGCGGATGCTGGACGACGACGTCGTGCACGCGGCCGAGGACATCGACCTCTGCCTGATCCTGGGCGCCGGCTACCCGTTCCAGATGGGAGGGCTGACGCCCTACCTCGACCGGGTCGGAGCGAGTGAGCGCGCGTTCGGCGACACGTTCCACCACCCGGTGATCCGCGGCGTCGACTGACGCCGCGCCTGATGACCGTCTCCGGCTCGCCGCCTCGCACGGTGAGCCGGAGGCGGTGCCGGCGCTGCGGGCGGCCGTCGAGGGTCGTGTCGGTGGTCCGTCGTACCGTGCCCGCATGACCCGCATCGTCTACTACGTCGCCTCCTCCCTCGACGGCTTCATCGCCGATCCCGACGACGACCTCGGCTGGCTCCTGCAGTTCGGCTTCGAGGCGTTCCAGGAGCACTACGACCGCTTCCTCGCGAGTGTGGGGGCCGTCGTGATGGGCTCCACCACCTACGAGTTCGTCCGTCGCGAGGGCGCCTGGCCCTATGATCTGCCGGCGTGGGTCCTGACCTCCGCCGAGCGTCCGCAGCCCGAGGGCGGTGAGGTCCGCTTCGCCTCCGGCGACGTCTCCGAGCTGCTGCCGGCCATCCGGGAGTCCGCCGGGGAGCGCGACGTCTGGATCGTGGGCGGCGGTGCCGTCGCCGCCCGCTTCGCCGAGGCCGGCGCGCTCGACGAGGTCAGGGTGACGGTCATGCCCGTCCTCCTCGGAGGCGGGCGGGCGCTCCTGCCGATGCGGCGCACCGAGCCCTTCGAGCTCGTGGGTCGACGCCGTTCTCCGGCGGCGCGATCGAGCTCGTCTACCGGCTCTGACGCGGGTCCCACGACGACGGAGCTGCCCGGAGGCCGCCTCGCAGGTGATCCCTGCGCGACGGGCGCCGAGGGTCGATCCTCAGTCGGTGCGGGCCTTCGTCGTGCGCCGCGGCTTCCTCGGGGAGCGGTCGAGCCACGGGGATCTTGCTGCCGAGCACCTGGGCGACGACGTCCCGAGCGATGTGCTGCGGGGTGAGATCCGACGTCCTCGAGGATCTCCTCGCGCTTCGCGTGATCGAGGAACTGGTCCGGCAGCCCGAGCTCGGTGACGGCCGTGTCGACTCCCGCCTCGCGGAGGTCCTGCCGGATGCGGGTCCCGATGCCGCCCACGCGGACGCCGTCCTCGATCGAGACGACGAGGCGGTGCTCGCGTGCGAGCTCGATGATGCTCCGCGGGGACGGGCACGACCCAGCGGGGGTCGACCACCGTGGCGCCGATGCCCTGGGCGGCGAGACGACGGGCGACGTCGAGGCCCATCGTCGCCATCGGTCCGACGGTCACGATCAGCACGTCCTGGCGCTCGGCACGCGAGAGCACGTCGACCCCGATCGTGCAGCCGCTCGAGAGCCTCGATCTCGTCGCCGACGTTGCCCTTCGAGAAGCGGACGACGGTGGGAGCGTCCGTCACTCCGACGGCCTCGCGGAGCTCCTCGCGGAGGCGGACCGAGTCGCGGGGAGCCGAGAGGCGGATGTTCGGGACGACCTGCAGGATCGCGAGATCCCACATCCCGTGGTGGCTCGGGCCGTCGGGTCCGGTGACCCCCGCGCGGTCGAGGACGAAGGTCACACCGGCCCGGTGGAGGGCCACGTCCATCAGCACCTGGTCGAAGGCGCGGTTCACGAAGGTCGCGTAGAGCGCGACGACGGGGTGCAACCCTCCGAACGCGAGGCCGGCGGCGGAGGTGACGGCGTGCTGCTCCGCGGATGCCGACGTCGAAGACGCGATCGGGGTGCTTCTCGGCCATCTTGCAGTCCCACCGGCCGGAGCATCGCGGCCGTGATGCCGACGATCGTGGCGTCCTCGTCGGCGAGGGTCACGATCTCGTCGGCGAACACCGATGTCCACGAGCGGGCGCCGGGCGCGGCGAGCGGCTCCTCGGTCTCGGGCGTCGATCTGGCCGACGGCGTGGAACTGGTCGGCGAGGTCGTCGACGGCCGGTCGGAAGCCCTTCTCTCCTGCGGATCGCGTGCACGATGACGGGCTGGCCGTAGTCCTTGGCCTGCTGGAGCGCCTCCTCCATCGCCGTCACGTCGTGCCCGTCGATCGGGCCGAGGTACTTGATGTCGAGGTTGGAGTAGAGGGCCTCGTTGTTGATGAAGCGGCTGAGGAAGCCGTGCATCCCGCCGCGGACCCCGCGGTAGACGGCGGCGGCAGGGCTGCCGAGCCGCTCGGAGACGGCGCGCGAGCCCCGGTGCAGCGTGCGGTAGCTGCGCTTGGTGCGCACCTCCGTTGAGGAACCGGGCCATGCCGCCGATGGTGGGGGCGTAGGAGCGCCCGCTGTCGTTGACGACGATGACGAGACCGCGGGCGTTGTCGTCGCTGATGTTGTTCAGCGCCTCCCAGGTCATGCCGCCGGTGAGGCACCGTCGCCCACCACCGCGACGACGCGCCGGTCGGTCTGGCCGGTCATCGTGAAGGCGCGCGAGATGCCGTCGGCCCAGGACAGGGAGCTGGACGCGTGCGAGCTCGACGATGTCGTGCGGCGACTCGGAGCGCTGCGGATAGCCCGCCAGTCCGCCGCGCTGACGCAGGCCCGAGAAGTCCTGGCGGCCGGTCAGCAGCTTGTGCACGTACGACTGGTGGCCGGTGTCGAAGATGATCGCGTCGCGCGGCGAGTCGAAGACCCGGTGGATCGCGATCGTCGTCTCGACCACTCCGAGGTTCGGCCGAGGTGACCGCCGGTCTTCGAGACCTCGCGCACCAGGAAGTCCCGGATCTCCTGCGCCAGGGCCCGAGCTCGGAGCGGGTCAGGCGATCGAGGTCGCGCGGTCCGCCGATGGTCTCGAGAACAGCCATTCGCGCCGCCTTCCGGGGTCGATGAGAGGGAGTGGACGTCTGTCGAGTCTACGCACCGGGGTGCGCAGGAACGCCTGTGCGCCTCCCCTTGCGGGAAGGCGCACCAGGCGTGTCGGCTCTAGACGAGCGAGCGGAGGACGTACTGCAGGATGCCGCCGTTGCGGTAGTAGTCCGCCTCACCGGGAGTGTCGATCGGACGACCGCCTCGAACTCGATCGGCTGCTTGGCCTGCGGGCGAGTGCTCGGTCGGCTCGGCGACGACGTGCACCGTCTTGGGGGTGACACCCTCGTTCAGCGCCTCGATGCCCGAGATGCTGATCGACTCCGTGCCGTCGAGCCCGAGCGACGCCCAGGTCTCGCCGGCCGGGAACTGCAGCGGGATGACTCCCATGCCGATCAGGTTCGAGCGGTGGATCCGCTCGAAGCCTCGTCGACGATGACGGCCTCGACGCCGAGGAGGCTGGTGCCCTTCGCCGCCCAGTCGCGCGAGGAACCGGAGCCGTACTCCTTGCCGCCCAGGATGACGAGCGGCGTGCCCTCGGCCTGGTAGTTCTGCGACGCGTCGTAGATGAACGACTGGGAGCGCTCGGCTGCGTGAAGTCGCGGGTGTAACCGCCCTCCACGCCGTCCAGCAGCTGGTTCTTCAGGCGGATGTTCGCGAACGTGCCGCGGATCATCACCTCGTGGTTGCCACGCCTGGACCTCGTAGGAGCTGTAGTCCTTGCGGTCGACGCGGTGCTCGGCGAGGTACTGGCCGGCGGGGCTGGTCGGCCTTGATCGAGCCGGCGGGGCTGATGCGGTCGGTCGTCGCTCGGAGTCGCCGAGTTCGGCGAGCACGCGGGCCGAGGCGATGTCGGCGACCGGGGCGGTCTCCATCGTCATGCCGTCAGCGGGTACGCGGGCTTCCGGACGTAGGTCGACTCCTGGTCCCACTCGAACGTCGCGCCCTCGGGGCCTGGAGCGAGCGCCAGCGCTCGTCGCCGTCGAACACGCCGCTGTACTGCGTGTCGAACATCGACTTGTCGATCGACCGAGTCGATCGTCGCCTGCACCTCGGCGCGCGTCGGGCCAGATGTCCTTGAGGAACACGTCGTTGCCGTCGCCGGCCGGTGCCGAGGGCGTCGACCTCGAAGTCGAAGTTCATCGACCCGGCGAGGGCGTAGGCGATGACCAGCGGCGGGCTCGCCAGGTAGTTCATCTTGACGTCGGGGTTGATGCGGCCCTCGAGCTGCGGTTGCCCGAGAGCACCGCCGTCACGGCGAGGTCGCCGTCCTTGGACCGCGGCCGAGATCTCCTCGAGCAGCGGGCCGGAGTTGCCGATGCAGGTCGTGCAGCCGTAGCCGACGGTGTAGAAGCCGAGCGCCTCGAGCGACTCGGTCAGACCGGCCTTCTCGTAGTAGTCGGTGACGACCTTGGAACCCGGTGCCAGCGTGGTCTTGACCTGTCGGCTTGGCCTTGAGGCCCTTCTGCGCCGCGTTGCGAGCGAGCAGGCCGGCGGCCAGCATCACAGAGGGTCTCGACGTGTCCGTGCACGAGGTGATCGCCGCGATGGCGACCGCGCCGTGGTCGATGGTGAAGGTCTCGCCGGGTCGCCGAGCTCGACGGTCGTCGGCTTCGAGGCCGTGCTCGGTGCGTGCGAGCGGTGGATGTGCTCGTGCGCGCAGGCTCGTCCTGCGGTTGAGCTCGCCCGGGTCCGACGCGGGGAAGGACTCGGCGATGGTCAGGTCGACGATGTCGTGCGAGACGTCGGCGTAGTTGTTGAGGTCCGACTCCGAACTGCGTCTTGGCCGAGGTCAGCTCGATGCGCCTGCTCCTCGGGCCGGCGATCGACGGGACGACGGTCGACGAGGTCGAGCTCGAGGTACTCGCTGACCACGGGCTCCACCTCGGCGTCGTGCCAGAGCTTCTGGAGCTTGGAGTACTGCTCGACCAGTGCGATCTGGCTCGTCGCTGCGCCCGGTGAGGCGCAGGTAGTCGAGGGTCACGTCGTCGATCAGGAACATCGCGGCGGTCGAGCCGAACTCGGGGCTCATGTTGCCGATGGTGGCGCGGTTCGCGAGGGGACCTCGGCGACGCCGGCTCCGTAGAACTCGACGAACTTGCCGACGACGCCGTGCTTGCGCAGCATCTCGGTGATGGTGAGCACGACGTCGGTCGCGGTGACGCCCGTGGGGATCGCGCCCGACAGCTTGAAGCCGACGACCTTCGGGATGAGCATCGAGACGGGCTGGCCGAGCATGGCCGCCTCGGCCTCGATGCCGCCGACGCCCCAGCCCAGCACGCCGAGGCCGTTGACCATCGTGGTGTGAGAGTCGGTGCCGACGCAGGTGTCGGGGTAGGCGCGCAGGACTCCGCCGACCTCGCGGGTCATGGTGACCCGGGCGAGGTACTCGATGTTGACCTGGTGCACGATGCCCGTTCCGGGCGGGACGACCTTGAAGTCGTCGAAGGCCGTCTGGCCCCAGCGCAGGAACTGGTACCGCTCGCCGTTGCGCTCGTACTCGAGCTCGACGTTGCGCTCGAGGGCGTCCTCGGTGCCGAACAGGTCGGCGATGACGGAGTGGTCGATGACCATCTCGGCCGGAGCCAGCGGATTGATCTTGTCGGGGTCGCCGCCGAGGGCCGCGACGGCCTCGCGCATGGTGGCGAGGTCGACGATGCAGGGAACGCCGGTGAAGTCCTGCATGACCACGCGCGCGGGCGTGAACTGGATCTCGGTGTCGGGCTCCGACTCCGGGACCCACTCGCCGAGCGCGCGGATGTGGTCGGCGGTGATGTTCGCGCCGTCCTCCGTGCGGAGGAGGTTCTCGAGCAGCACCTTCAGGCTGAACGGGAGCTTCTCGTGACCGGGGACCCGGTCGATGCGGAACACCTCGTAGTCGGTCTGCCCGACCTTCTAGAGTGTCTTTCGATCCAAAGCTGTCTACCGCGGACACGTCGCCCTCTCCTTCGCTGACGTGGATCCCGCCGACGGGCGGACCCACATATCCGAGTCCATCTTGGCGACCGCGCAGAGCGGGCTCCACCAAGGAGGACCTAACACCGGTGCGTCGCCGCACCCGTTGCGCCCTGCGTCGGAGCGCGGGGCGGCCGGGAGCTATTTATCTCGACGTCGAGACACCTACGTCCTCGACCCGGCGGTCACGCACCCGGCGCGGCGACCTCGTCCTCGTCCTCGTCCCGTGCGCCGCGGTACCCGCTCGGACCGCGAGGACCGTCAGCACGAGCAGCGGGGCGTACAGCGGGAGCCCGAGGACCAGCTCCACCGTGCCGAGGGCCGGGTGTCCTCGGCGAGGAAGAGCGGGTACTGCACCGCGAGCCGCAGCAGGAACAGTCCCGCCCAGGCCAGGGTCAGTGCGGCGAACAGCCGTCGCTTGCGCTTGTCGTCGCGCCAGGCGGTCCCGTCGCGCCATGAGGTACCTGGCCGCGACTCCGATGAGCGGCCAGCGCACGAGCACGGACGCGAGGAAGACGAGTCCGTAGACCAGGTTCGTGATGAGTCCGGGGACGAAGTCGTCCACCGCCCGACCGGTGACGAGTGCCAGCGCCGCCGAGACGACGACCCCGAGGAGTCCGCCGACCGCCTGGATGACCGGGGTGCGGCCGAGGATGCGCGCCACGGTGAACAGGACGGCCATCCCCACCGAGGCGACGAGCGAGAGCACGAGCTCGCCGGTGACGGCGAACAGGAGCACGAAGGCGACGCCGGGGACGACGGCCCGAGGATCCCGCGGACCCTGCCCATCGTGCGCAGCAGCGCGCCCGTCGAACGGCTCGCCGTCGGCGACGACCCCGAGACCGGAACGGCGCGCCGCCTGGGCGATGGCCTCCCCCACCTCGGGGCGGATCGGCTCCGGCTGCTGCTCGCGGTCGGGCGGGCTCTGCTCCATGCGGGTCAGCTCGCGCTCTGCTGCGTCTGACCGCCGGTGGGGACCTTCAGGGGGATGAGGTCGCGCGGGGCATGGGGCCGGAGCCGCGTACGACGACGATGCTGCGGAACAGCTCCTCGACCGCCGCGGCGGCCTCCTGGTTCACCGCTCCCGCGCCGGCGATGACACCGCGCAGGAACCAGCGCGGTCCGTCGACGCCGACGAAGCGGGCGACACGGGACTCCCTCCCGCGATCGGGAGCTGGGCGACGAGCTCGGGGCCGAACACGCCCTCGCGCTCGGCCGTGCGGCCGCCCTGCTTGGCGACCTGCTCGGCGATCTGGCCCCGGATCTCGTGCCACAGCCCGGAGGAGCGCGGCGCGGGCGAACGGCTGCACCTGCAGAGTGGAGCCCGCGTAGTCGAGACCGACGGCGATGACCTGCTTGGTCCCCTCCTCGACCTCGAGGCGGATGTGCATGCCCTCGCGCGGGAGGACCTTCACGCCGCCGAGGTCGATGTAGGGGCGCACGGGGTTGGCCTCGCGCTCGTCGAGCGGCCCCGCCTCGGCGCGATCGGCGGGCGCGGACTTCCGAGATCCTGTTCGACGACCTCCGCCGGTGCGTCCGGTCCTGTCGCTGCCTGGATGTCGCTCATGCGTTCTCCTTCGGAGTGCTGGTCGGGGAGGCGTCGTAGCCCGTCGATCCGAAGCCGCCGAGCCCGCGGACGGACTCGGGCAGCTCGTCGACCGGGGTGAAGCGCGCGCGACGACGGGGACGATCACGAGCTGCGCGATCCGGTCGCCCGCCGTCACGCGGTACGCGCGCTCCGCGTCGGTGTTGAGCAGCGCCACCCGGATCTCGCCGCGGTAGCCCGCGTCGATCGTCCCGGGCGCGTTGACGATGGTGATGCCGTGCTTGAAGGCGAGTCCGCTGCGCGGGACCACGAAGCCGACATGGCCCTCGGGGAGGGCGATCGCCACTCCCGTGCCCACGCTGGCCCGCTCACCGGGCTCGAGGACGACGTCCTCGGTCGAGAGCAGATCGGCTCCGGCGTCCCCCGGGTGCGCGTAGCCGGGAAGGGTGTCCGCGCGGATCGCGACGTCGACGGATTCGTTCACGTGACGAGGGTAGACCAGTTGTCTCGATGCAATAGGGACATGCAGTCGTACCGGGAGAGGCTCTGGCCCGCGCCGTGGCTCTTCGTCTCCACAGCCCTCGTGATCCCTGCCAGCATCCTGGTGTTCGCACCGATCGACCCGGTCGTCGGAGTCGTCGTCGCACTCGTCCTCTACGCGGGCTGCATCGGCGCCCTGCTGGCGCTCTCGCCGGTGATCGAGGTCGTCGACGGCGAGCCCGCGCGGGGAGGGCGCACATCCCTCTGGAGCTGGTGGGCGAGCCCTCGTCGCACGAGGGCCGCGAGGCGTTCGCCGAACGCGGACCGCGGCTGGACGCTCGCGCCTACCTCGTGATCCGGGGCTGGGTGCGCGACGTCGTGCGGGTGCCGATCGAGGATCCGCAGGACCCGACGCCGTACTGGCTGCTGTCGAGTCGTCGCCCGAACGACATCGTCGCCGCGATCCGGGATCACGGCGACGGAGCGGTCGTCCTTCGGAGCGAGGAGAGGCCTAGGCGGCGCACTCCAGGCAGATCGGTCCGAGCTTCTCCTCGTGGTCGATCTGAGAGCGGTGCTTCACGAGGAAGCAGCTCACGCACGTGAATTCGTCCGCCTGGGGCGGAAGGACCACGACGTCCAGATCGAGGTCTCGAGAGATCGGCTCCGGCAGTTCGAATCCGCCCGGGTTGTCGGCGTCATCGACGTCGACAACTCCGGACATCTTGTCGGGGACTCGCTCCTTCAGGGCCTCGATCGACTCGGAGTCGTCATCGGTCTTGCGGGGGGCGTCGTAGTCCGTAGCCATTCCCATCCACTTCTTATATTCAGCTGTTCAACAAATCGGCGGGGACAGTGTGCATCAAGGCGGATCGATTCGCAAACCAAATGGATCCGTGGTTGACACCGCCTGTCAGCGCCTCCTTCCGCCCCAACTTTCGACCCGCCCGCGGTATTCCCCGGCATCGGGCGGAACCCGTGCCATCCTTGCCCCGGTTCGCGTCCAGAAGGAGGTCCCGCACGATGATGGAACTGAAGGTGATCGGCGTCGAGAGCGGATCGCTCGTGCTCGTCTCCGGCGGAGGCGAGCGGTTCTCGGTGCGGATCGACGAGACTCTGCAGAGCCAGCCGCGGCCGCGCGTCCACACCCTCCCGCCGCGCGAGAAGCGCGTCTCACCCCGCGAGATCCAGGCGCACATCCGTTCGGGCCTCTCCGCCGAGGAGGTCGCCGAGCTCACGGGCGCGCCCCTCGAGCACGTCCAGCGCTTCGAGGGTCCGGTCACCGCCGAGCGCGAGCACATCGTCGCCTCCGCGCTGTCGGTGCGCGTCTACACGAGCGCCGACCCCGATCCCCCGAGGAGGGCACCCCCTTCGGCGACGTCATCCGCGAGCGCCTCGCCGCGCTGGGCGCCGAGGGCGAGCAGTGGTCGAGCTGGAAGGAGGAGGACGGCTGGGCCGTCAAGCTCCTGTTCCGCTCGGACGAGATCGACCACGACGCCCGCTGGCGCTTCGACCCCAAGAAGGCCGTCCTGTCGCCCCTGACCCCCGAGGCCACGACGCTCTCGCAGCAGGGCGAGATCCGGCCCACCCTCATCCCGAGGCTCCGCGCCGTCATCCCCGCCGCGGTCGACGAGCTCGCGACGCGCTTCGACACCGACGCGTTCTCCCGGCCGTCCGAGCCCGAGCGCAGCTCCCGTGGCGAGCACCCCGCGTCCGGTCGCCCGACCGCCCTCCCGCACGCGCGCCCGTCGGCCGTCCGGACCTCCGACACCGAGCCGCAGCCGGCGCTGTCCGACACGCCGCGCGTGGTCTCGACCCTCCCTCGCCCCGTGTCGAGCACGACCGAGCAGCGCGAGCGCAATCTCAACGACACCGCCGATCTGCTCGACGCGCTCCGCCGCCGTCGCGGGGAGCGCGACCACGCGTCCTCTCTCCGATCCGCGAGGAGCCGAAGCAGGAGGCTCCGACCGTCGAGAAGGCGCCGGAGCCCGAGCGCCCGGCTCCCGCCGCGCCTCCTGCGGCCGCCGCCCCTGCGAAGGAGCACGCACCGACCGGTACCCGGGGCGGATTCCGCCGCGGGCGCACGTCGATGCCCAGCTGGGACGAGATCGTCTTCGGGGCGCGCAGCGACGACTGACCGGGTGGAGGGTCCACAGGGCTCCCTCCACCCGCGACCGTCCGCGGTCGTGGGGACGTCCGGATCGTGCACCGCCCGGACGTCGACGCCGTCGAGCGCTCCGAAGCCGATCAGCGGGACCTGGGTCTCCTCCGGGGTGAGCGAGCCGTGCTGGCCGATCATCGATCGACCCGACGAGTCCTCGGCGTCGTAATAGGCGATCGCCTTGCGCGCGGCGACGAACACGTCGCCCATCCGCTCCGCCGCGGGCGCGCCGATGTCGCCGAACCAGCCGCTCGCGGCGATCTCGGCCCGGGTCGCGATCCAGGCCTGCTCCCTCCGCATCGCGCCAGTGCGCCGCGACGCTCTCCGCCTCCGCCCCGGGCCCGAGGTGGAGCTGCAGGCGGCGGGGCTCCCGCCAGGTGCCGCACGCCCTCGAGCAGGGACCCGTGCTCGACGAGGACGTGGGAGGAGGCGGGGACGTCGAGCACACCGTGGTCGGCGGTGACGAGCGCGGCCTCCGGCGGTCCAGACGCCGCGCGAAGGAGCCGACCTCGCCGTCGAGCAGCTCGAGCGCGGCGGTCCACTCCGGCGACTCCCACCCGCGCGCGTGCGCGGTCATGTCGAGCTCGGGGACGTAGAGGTACACGATGCGCCGGCCACCGGCGTCGAGGGGGTCGCGGGCCGCGGCGAAGCGCTCGGCGATGCTCCCGGCCGACCGGTACTCGGCGCCCCGGAGGATCGCGCGCGTCAGTCCTGAGCGGGCGTAGCGCGAAGGGCCGATCACGCTCGCAGCGACCCCCTCGACGACGGCGCGCTCGAAGACGGTGGGTGGCTGCCACTGCGCGGGCACCATGCCCTCGTCCCAGCCCGAGAGCTGATTGACGAGTCGATCGGCACCGCGGTCGAGGACCCGGTAGCCGACCATGCCGTGCCCGCCCGGCCGCAGACCCGTCGTCAGGCTCGCGAGTGCGGCCGCCGTCGTCGTCGGGAAGCCCGAGGGGATCGTCGTGGCGGGTGAGGGCGGGGGCGAGCGTGCGGGTGCCCGACCGCTGCCTCAGGCTGGAGGCGCCCAGGCCGTCCACGAGCACCACGACGACGCGGTCGAGGCGGGGAGTTCCGAAGGCACCGCGCCGTCCGAGGATCGCATCGAGGGCCCCGGGGAGCACGTCGGCGAGGCTCCGCCGCCCGGCGGGGGCGGCGGGTATGTGGGACATCGCGCTCAGTTTCGCACAGTGCTCCTCGCTCGGGGCGAGCCCCGCGGGCGGAGGTCCGAGCGGGGACGCCGTCCGGCGCCTCCCCGAGCACGACGGGGTCCGGTGCGACGAGGCACTCGGAGCTTCCCGCCCGGTCGTCCCGGCCCGCGAGCCCCGTGCTGAGAGCGAGAGGCGCCACCCGGCGCCGTCGCCCTGCGCCCGCCACCGAGCGTGAGTCATGAACGCCGCATCCCCCTCGTCCGGATCCACTCCGGCCGCACACTCCTCGCTGTCCGAGCGCATCGAGGACGTCGACGTCTCGACCGAGATGGAGGGGTCGTTCCTCGAGTACGCCTACTCGGTCATCTACTCGCGGGCGCTGCCCGATGCCCGCGACGGACTGAAGCCGGTGCAGCGCCGCATCCTCTACATGATGAGCGAGATGGGCTTGCGGCCGGACCACGGCCACGTCAAGTCGGCGCGGGTGACCGGCGAGGTCATGGGCAAGCTGCACCCGCACGGCGACGCCTCGATCTACGACTCGCTCGTGCGCCTCGCCCAGCCCTTCACCCTGCGGGTCCCCCTGGTCGACGGCCACGGCAACTTCGGCTCGCTCGACGACGGCCCCGCGGCCGCCCGCTACACCGAGGCGCGGCTCGCGCCCGCCGCCATGGCGATGACCGAGCACCTGGGCGAGGACGTCGTCGACTTCGTCCCCAACTACGACAACTCGCACCAGCAGCCCGAGGTCCTGCCCTCGGCGTTCCCGAACCTCGGCTGGTCAACGGCGCCAGCGGCATCGCGGTCGGCATGGCGACGAACATGGCGCCGCACAACCTGATCGAGGTGATCGGAGCGGCGCGGCACCTGATCGCCCACTCCGAGGCCTCGCTCGAGGACCTCATGTCCTTCGTGCCGGGTCCCGACTTCCCCAGCGGCGGGACGATCGTCGGTCTCGCCGGCGTGCGCGACGCCTACGCGACCGGGCGCGGGAGCTTCAAGACCCGGGCTCGGGTCTCCGTCGAGAGCATCACCGCCCGGAAGTCCGGGCTGGTCGTCACCGAGCTCCCTATCTCGTCGGGGCCGAGAAGGTCATCGACAAGATCAAGGACGGCGTTCAGAACAAGAAGCTCAGCGGCATCTCGGACGTCACCGACCTCACGGACCGCGACAACGGCCTGCGTCTCGTGATCGGCATCAAGACGGGCTTCAGCCCGGAGGCGGTCCTCGGCGAGCCTCTACCGCTACACGCCCCTCGAGGACGGCTTCGCGATCAACAACGTGGCCCTGGTCGACGGGCAGCCCGCACGCTCGGACTCCGGGGAGCTCCTCCAGGTCTAGCGGCCACCGCGTCACCGACGGCGACGCGGCGGTCGCAGTACCGCTCTCCGCAAGCGCCAGGAGCGCCTGCACCTCGTCGAGGGACTCCTCGTGGCCATCGTCGACATCGACGAGGTCATCCAGCTGATCCGCGCGAGCGACGACACCGCTGCGGCCAGAGCGCGCCTCATCGAGGTCTTCGATCTCAGCACGATCCAGGCCGACTACATCCTCGAGCTCCAGCTGCGCCGACTGACGAGGTTCTCCCGGATCGAGCTCGAGACCGAGCGCGACACTCTTCTCGCCGAGATCGCCGAGCTGGAGCGCTGCTCGCGAGCCGCAGCCGGATCGAGTCGCTCGTGTCCGACGAGCTGGACGACGTCGCGCAGCGCCTGGGCACCCTCGTCGCACGCTCCTCACCGAGGCGCGCCCCTCCGTCGCGACCACCGGGCGCAAGACCGCCGCAGTACTCGAGATCGCCGACGTGCCGTGCCGGGTGCATCTCAGCACCACCGGCCGCATGGTCCGCGTCGACCGCGATCCCGAGGCGGCGGCGCAGCCGGTCAGGGCGACCCGGCGCAGCAAGCACGACGCCGTCCTCAGCGCCCTCGACACGACGAGCCGCACCGACATCGGCGCCGTGACGAGCGCGGGACGGCTGCTCCGCTTCTCCCCGTCGACGTCCCCTCCGTCCCGTCGTCCTCCGTCCAGCTCGGCGCCGGCGTGCGCATGGCGGACTACCTCCCGGCGCTCGGCAAGGACGAGCGCGTGCTCGCTCTGGTGGCGCTCGACGACACCCGCCCGATCGCCCTCGGCACGCTCCAGGGTGTCGAAGAGGGTGTCGGCCACCGAGCTGCAGAACCGGCCCGACGTCGAGCTCATCGCGCTCAAGCCCAAGGACGCGGTCGTGGACGGCGCCCGCCGGCGACGAGGACGAGCTGGTCTTCGTCACCGGGGAGGCCCAGCTCCTGCGCTTCCCGGCGTCGGCGGTGGCCTCAGGCCGGACAGCAGGGGGCATGGCCGGAGTCAAGCTCGGCGAGACCGACGAGGTCGTGCACTTCGCCGTGGTCGAGGCGGACGACCGCGAGGACGCGGTCGTCGCGACCGTCGCGGTCGACAGCTGGGCGCTGACCGGCACCGACACCGGCAGCGCGAAGGTCTCGCCGTTCTCGGAGTTCCCGTCCAAGGGCCGGGCGACCGGCGGCGTCCGCGCCCAGCGCTTCCTCAAGGGCGAGACGGCCCTCGGGGTCGCCTGGGTCGGTCCGGGCCCGGCGCACGCCCTCGAGGCCGACGGGTCCGTCGCGGCACTGCCGGAGTCCGGCATGAAGCGCGATGGATCGGGAGTGCCGCTCTCGGCGCCCGTGGCGACGATCGGCGCGGCTCCCGAGCTGCTCGACCGCCGTCGGGCCCGGGACGGTCACACGTCGATGCGGTCGCGCGAGAGCGTCTCGGATCCGCGGACGATGAAGTCCTTCCGCGGCGCCACCTCGTTGCCCATCAGCAGCTCGAAGACCCGGCCCGCGTTCTCGGCGTCGGACACGCGGACTCGGCGCAGCGTGCGGCGGGCGCGGTCCATCGTCGTCGTGGCGAGCTGATCCGCATCCATCTCGCCGAGGCCCTTGTAGCGCTGGATCGGGTCCTGGAATCGCCGCCCGCCTTCGCCAGGGCGGCGAGCACGCTCTGCAGCTCCTTCTCGGAGGTACGTGTAGATCGTCTCGTTCGGCTTCTTGCCCGCGTTCATCACGACCACGCGGTGCAGCGGAGGCACGGCCGCGAACACCCGGCCCGCCTCGACCAGCGGCCGCATGTAGCGGAAGAACAGCGTGAGCAGGAGGGTGCGGATGTGCGCGCCGTCGACGTCGGCGTCGCTCATCAGGATGATCTTGCCGTAGCGCGCCACCGACAGGTCGAACGAGCGACTCCGAGCCCGCGCCGATGACCTGGATCATCGAGGCGCACTCCGTGTTCGAGAGCATGTCGGCGACGCTCGCCTTCTGCACGTTCAGGATCTTGCCCCGGATCGGCAGCAGTGCCTGGTACTCGCTGTTGCGCGCGAGCTGCGGTGCCGAGGGCGGAGTCGCCCTCGACGATGAAGAGCTCGCTGTTGTCGACGTCGTTGCTGCGGCAGTCGACGAGCTTCGCGGGCAGCGACGACGATTCCAGCGCGTCCTTGCGGCGCTGCGTCTCCTTGTGCGCGCGCGCCGAGATGCGCGACTTCATCTCGGCGACGACCTTCTCGAGCAGCTGGGACATCTGCGTCTTGTCCTCGCGCTTCGCCGAGGAGAAGACGGCGCCGAGTGTCGAGCCGACCGTCTGCGCGACGATGGCGCGCACGGCGGGGGTGCCGAGGATCTCCTTCGTCTGGCCCTCGAACTGCGGCTCGGGGAGACGGACCGTGAGCACCGCCGTGAGGCCGGCGAGCACGTCGTCCTTCTCGACCTTGTCCGAGCCCGCCTTCAGCCGGCGCGCGTTCGCCTCGACCTGGGAGCGGAGGAGCTTGAGCAGTCCCTGCTCGAAGCCGGTCTGATGCGTGCCTCCCTTGGGCGTGGCGATGATGTTGACGAAGCTCCGCATCACCGTCTCGTAGCCGGTGCCCCAGCGCAGGGCGATGTCGACCTCGCAGCTGCGCTCCACCTCGGTGGACACCATGGCGCCACCTGGGGTGAGCACGGGGACGTTCTCGGTGAAGGGTCCCGGTGCCGGTCAGACGGAGCACGTCGGTCACGGCGGAATCGGGCGCGAGGAACTCGACGAACTCCGAGATGCCGCCGTCGTAGCGGAACATCTCGGCGCGCCGCTCGTCCTCCCGGTCGTCGACGATGTCGAGGGTGAGCCCGGGAACCAGGAACGCCGTCTGCCGTGCGCGCGTGACGAGATCGTCCGTCTGGAAGGCCGCGCCCTTCGTGAAGATCTGGCGGTCGGTCCAGTAGCGCACGCGGGTGCCGGTGACTCCTCCGCGACCTTGCCGACGACGGCGAGCTCCGAGCCGTTCTCGAAGGGCGTGAACGGCGCGTCCGGAGTGGGCTCCCCGCATCCGCGAAGCGACCGGGCTCGCCGCGGTGGAACGACATGCGGTAGGTGTGGCCGTTGCGGTCGACCTCGACGTCGAGCCGCTCCGAGAGGGCGTTGACCACGGAGGCGCCCACGCCGTGCAGGCCGCCCGAGGCCGCGTAGGGAGCCGGAGTCGAACTTGCCGCCGGCGTGCAGCTTGGTGAAGACGACCTCGACGCCGGACAGGCCGGTCTTGGGCTCGATGTCGACCGGGATCCCGCGCGCGCGGTCTCGCACCTCCACGCTGCCGTCGGCGTGGAGGACGACGCTGATCTCGGTGCCGTGCCCCGCGAGTGCCTCGTCGACGGAGTTGTCGATGATCTCCCACAGGCAGTGCATCAGGCCGCGTGGATCGGTCGAGCCGATGTACATGCCCGGCCGCTTCCGGACCGCCTCGAGGCCTTCCAGGACGGAGAGGTGCCGGGCGGGGTAGTCGGTGGAGGCCATTCCTCCAGCTTGCTTTCGCGGAACCCTCACTCCGGGACGCGACCCGGGCGGTGCCCTGCACCGAGCGCCAGTGATCCGGCGGGCCTACGCGCACAGCGAAATGCCCTCCGATCGTCTCGGTGCAGAAACAATCGCGTGCTTGGATGGGTTCCACTCAAGCAGAGATCGAAGACCGAGTGCAGGAGGCCAAGTCATGTCGACCACCGCAACCCCTACTGGCGTGGACGAGCTCGCGGGTGCCCACCAGCTCCCGCCGCCGACCGCTGCGACAGCTGTGGAGCCCAGGCGTGCACATCCGCGTCGTCGTGAACAGCGGAGAACTGCTGTTCTGCGCCCACCACGGCAAGAAGTACCAGGAGAAGCTCTCCAGCATCGCTCAGAGCTGGCACGACGAGTCCGCGCGGCTCTTCGAGGAGCAGCGCCCCTGATCGTCCGGGCCACCGCCCCGGATCGGCCCGACGGACGCTGAGCGCGTCCTACAGGCCGACGCCGAGCCGCTTCGCGATGACCTCGCGGGCGGCTCGAGCTGCTTCATCGGCACGGACGAGTCGCTGATCCACGACCGCGTACTCCAGGCCGTTGCGCTCGGCGATCCTCGTCAGGATCGCATCGGCGAGCACCGGGTTCTTCGCGAGCAGCGGACCGTGCAGGTGGGTCCCGAGCAGCGATCCGGCGAGGTGGCCCTCGGACCCTCCTCGTCGCCCGTCCCGTGCAGGACACGACCGAGCACGGTGCCGGGGTCGATCCCCTCGAAGCGCCGCAGATGGTTCTCGAAGCCCACCAGGACGCCGGCGGGCGACTCGACGACCAGATCGTCGGTGGCGCGGGCGGCAGCGGGACGGCGCGACCCGGGAAGACGCCGATCCCCTGCACGATGCCCGACGCGGTCGTGAACGACTGCGCGAGCAGCCCCAGCCCGCCCCGATCGCGACGAACTCGGTCCCGGAGTCGGCCCAGCCCCGCACGGTGGCATCGACGTCGCGGAGCACGTCGAGGACCGCCGGGAGGTCCTCATCGGCCCCGGTGCCGGCGACCAGCACGTCGGGACGATCGCGGAAGTCGTCCCGGTGACGCAGCGGGACGACGTCCGCATCGAGTCCGGCCCATCGCGCCCGGGTGACGAGGACGCGGGCGTTCGCCGCATCGCCGTTGCTGTCGAGCACGTCGGGGGCGAGCACGCCGATCCGCAGAGAGGTCACGAGGTCTCCTCGCGGTTGGAGGTGAGCTGGAGGTGGGCGCGGGTCCGGCGCATCGAGTCGGCGGAGAAGACGATCGTCTTGCGCCCGGTCGTCGACGGTGCCGGCAGCGCCAGGAAGCCGTCGAGTGCTCGGCCGAGATCCTCGTCGACCGCGTCGATCGCTACTCCGTCGTACTGCAGGTGGAGCGCGGCCTCGTGGGCCTTGGATCCCGAGACCACGCGCACCCGGCCGAGGCCGGACGTGTCGACGGGCCAGAAGTACGAGGGATCGCGCACGTCGGAGCCGATCGCGAGCATGATCTGCTCGGTCCCCGTCGGGATCTCGGAGATGTTCAGCCGGTAGCTCGCCGGGTTCTGCACCAGGACGAACTCGACCTCCTGGCCGCGGACCACGACGACCTCGCCTCGTCCGAACACGGGAGCGATCGAGGACAGGGCGGCGGAGGCGGTGTCCGCGTCGAAGCGGTCGCCGAGCACGGCGCGCGCAGTCGAGACGGCGGCAGCGGCGTCCACGGCGTAGTGGATCCCGCGCGCCGGGAGTCCGATGTCGAGCAGGACCCCGTCGCTCAGATCTCGGCCGCCGCCCCGTTTGTAGCGGAGACGATCGTCGTCGCGCGGTCCGTTCCCGTCGCTGCCTCCGCCGCGTAGCCGAGTCCGCCGGGAGCGGCGGCACGGACGGCCGGAGCGACTCCGTACCACTGCACCCGATCGGCGGGGAGGCTCGTCGGCGATGTCGGCCACGTGGCGGTCGTCGGCGTTGAGCACGACCCGACCGGTCGCCCGCTCCGAGATCGAGGCGAGCATCCGCGCGACCATCGAGGGGTCGAAGAAGCGGTCGATCTGATCGACCACGACGTTGGTGAGCACGACGACGCGGGGGCGCATGCGGGGAGCGAGCCGCGCCCGTGCCCCTCGTCCATCTCGAGGACGGCGATGTCCGCGTCGATGCGTCCCCGCAGGTCCGTCCGCTCCAGGAGGGCGGAGGTGAGGCCCTGCGCGATGTTGGCGGTCGACGGGTTGGTGAACACGCTCAGCCCGTGGGCGCGGAGGACGGCGACCAGCATCTTCGTGGTCGTCGACTTGCCGGCCGACTCCGGTGACGACGACGAGCCCCTCGGGGAAGCCGTCGAGGACCGCGGGCAGGAACCCGGGAGCGACGCGGTTGACGACGAGCCCGGGCACGGCGGATCCTCCGCCGGGCTTCCGGAGGCGTGCCGCGAAGCGGGCGGCCCTCCCGAGGAGGACCGCCGGCGCGTAGCGGATCACCGGCCTACTCGAGGTAGTCGCGGAGCGACTGCGAGCGGGACGGGTGGCGGAGCTTCGCCATGGTCTTCGACTCGATCTGGCGGATGCGCTCGCGCGTCACGCCGAAGGTGTCCCCGATCTGGTCGAGGGTCTTCGGCATGCCGTCGCCGAGGCCGAAGCGCATGCGGATCACGCCCGCCTCGCGCTCGGACAGGGAGTCGAGGAGCGACTCCAGCTGCTTCTGCAGCATGGTGAAGCCCACGGCGTCCGCCGGGACCACGGCCTCGGTGTCCTCGATGAGGTCGCCGAACTCGCTGTCGCCGTCCTCGCCCAGGGGCGTGTGCAGCGAGATCGGCTCGCGGCCGTACTTCTGCACCTCGATGACCTTCTCAGGGGTCATGTCGAGCTCGCGGGACAGTTCCTCCGGGGTGGGCTCGCGGCCCAGGTCCTGGAGCATCTGACGCCGGACGCGGGCCAGCTTGTTGATGACCTCGACCATGTGCACAGGGATGCGGATGGTGCGGGCCTGGTCGGCCATCGCGCGGGTGATCGCCTGGCGGATCCACCACGTCGCGTACGTCGAGAACTTGAAGCCCTTGGTGTAGTCGAACTTCTCGACCGCGCGGATCAGACCGAGGTTGCCCTCCTGGATCAGATCCAGGAACTGCATCCCGCGACCGGTGTAGCGCTTGGCGAGGCTGACCACGAGTCGGAGGTTCGCTCCGAGCAGGTGGCTCTTCGCCCGCTGCCCGTCCTTCGCGACCCAGCGGAGCTCGCGGACGAGCTCGGGGCTGAGATCGGTGGAGTTGGCGAGCTTGTCCTCGGCGAAGAGGCCCGCCTCGATGCGCATCGCGAGCTCGACCTCCTCGGCCGCGTTCAGGAGCGCGACCTTGCCGATCTGCTTGAGGTAGTCCTCGACCGGGTCGGCGGTGGCGCCGGTGATCGCCGTCGAGTAGACGGGGACCTCGTCGTCCTCGCCGCCGAAGGAGAGGACGAGCGCGCCGCTGGGGAGCGGGGCCTTCGGGCGCGGCGGCGGGGGCCGCGGGGGCGTCCGCCGTCTCGGCGTCGTCCTTCGACTCGGTCTCGGGCTCCTCGACGACGGCGACGACCTCGGTCTCGTCCTCGTCGACCTCCTCGGGCTCGACGGCCTCGGGCGAGTCCTCGTCCTCGACGGGCGCGGCGGCCTTGGTCGCGGCCCGGGCGCGCGGGGTCTTGGCCGCAGCGGGCTTGCGTGCGGCGGGGCTTCTTGGTCGTCGTCGCGTCGTCGTCGACGGCGTCGAGCGTTGCGGTCTTGGTAGCTCTGGCGGCCATGGCGGCACCTCTCCATCCGTTGCGTCCCGGTTGCGAGCGGCTCCGGAGGGCGCCGTCCGTCGGTGGGCATTACGAGGACCCATGTCAAGTCGAGGACGTCGCACGCCCGACGTGGGCGTGGTGCTCCTCGACCCGAACGGGTCCTATTGACAATTATTGCACGCCTGAGTAGTACGAGTCGCGCGCGGAGCCCCTGAGGACTCCGATCGATCGGTCGCGAGCCTCCGGTGCCGATCCCGTCGACCCGCTGCCCCGCCGCAGTGGAGCCGGTCGCTCGATCAGCGTCCGGGACGTCCTCGACGGAGGCGGTCACTCAGTGCAACCCAGAGAGGGGCCACCATTATTCCCTCGTCCCCGGCGAGCCGGCGCCTCGTCCGGCGCCGGGCGCTGATCAGACCGACGACCCCGAGGCCCACGACGACGTACTGGACGCACCACGCGAGGCGGAAGCTCTCCATCGAGTAGAGCCGAGCGGCGTCGCCGTCCGGTCCCGCGAGCGCGTCGAGGATGAGCCCCATCGCGAACATCATCGTGAAGCTCGCCAGGAACCCGCCGACGTTGACCACGCCGTTGGCGGCGCCGAGGGCACGGGAGGGATTGAAGGTCCGGGCGAAGTCGAAGCCGATCATCGACCCGGGTCCCCCGGCGCCGATGACGATCAGCAGGAGGACGATCAGCCAGTACGGCGGTACGCCGGGCCAGTGAGCAGGACGACGGTCCACGCGACGCCCATGGTGGTGACGATCCCCAGCACGAGGTTGCTCCGCCGCATGGGATGCCGGGCGGTGAGCACTCCGAGGACGGGGCCGACCACGATGCCGGCGACGACGACGATCGTGAGGGTCGGCGCCGCGACGGCCGGCGGCAGCCCGATCGCGTAGACGAGGAACGGATAGCCCCAGAGCAGGGTGAAGACGGTTCCCGAGGACTGCGTCACGAAGTGCGACCAGAATCCCAGCTGGGTTCCCGGTCGACGCAGGCTCACGCCGAGCTGGGCGATGGTGGCCCGGAGTGTCGGCGGAGTCAGGACGATTGGCTCCGTGCGCGGCGGCAGATCGCTGATCAGGAGCAGCACTCCGAGGAAGGCGACGGCGCCCAGCGCCGCCGCGGAGAGGAACGCCGGCGTCCAGCCGACGGAGTGCAGGATCGCGGCGAACGGGAGGGCCGAGAGGATCTGCCCGATCTGCCCGATGTTGCCGATCCACTGCGACAGCTGCGGGACGATCGGGCCGCTGAACCACGCGACCGTCAGGCGGATGACGGAGGTGAAGATCGCCGCGTCGCCGGCACCCACCAGGATCCGCCCCACGATCGCGACTCCGATCGACGGGGCGAGGGCGAGCACGACCTGCCCGACCATCATGAGCGCCGTGCCGGAGAGGATGAGGGTCTTCGGCCCGAAGCGGTCGATCAGGATCCCGACCGGGATCTGCATCCCGGCGTAGACGATCAGCCGGACGACGGCCAGCGAGGAGAGCACCGCTGCGGCGACCTCGAAGCGCTCGGCGGCGTCGACTCCCGCGACGCCCAGAGTGGTGCGGTCCAGGACCGCCACCAGGTAGGCGAAGGCACCGGCTCCGAAGACGAACCACGCTCGACGAGATCGCACTCGTCCGATCCTACCGACGGCGGGTGGGCCCTAGGACGCGGCGGAGTCCTCCCCCGGGCGCCGGATCGCGAGGAACTCTCCGAGCTCGGCGGCCAGAGCATCAGCCGTGGGAACGGAGCCGTCCTCGTCGGTGAGCGGGGACCGGAGGCTCGTGCCCTCCATGTAGGTGTCGTGCCGCGACTCCAGCGCCGCGACGAGCTTCTGCAGCTCCTCGTTCCCCGCGACCTGCTCGTCCACCTTGGCGAGGAACTCGCGCCCGCTCTCGCGGAGGCGGTCGGTCGGGAAGATGAGGCCCGTCGAGGCCGAGATGCTCCTCGAGCGCCGCCACGGCGGCCTGCGGGTACTCGGTGTCCGAGAGGTAGTGCGGGATGAGGAGCGCGAAGCCGACCGCCGGCATCCCGCGCTCGAAGAGGCGGAGCTCGGAGCAGGTGCAGGACGTTCGAGGGGATCTGCGTGTGCGGGCGCCAGACCGACATCGCCTCGACGAGGTCCTCGCGGTTGCCGCTGACCGTGACCCCGACGGGTCGGGTGTGCGGCACGGGCATCGGGATCGCGTGGACCCAGGTGGTGCTCGCGACCTCGAGCCGCTCGATGAGCGAGACCACGGCCCGCGTGAAGCGCTCCCACTGGAAGTCGGGCTCGAATCCGGTGAGCAGGAGGAACGGCTGGTGCAGCTCGTCGCGCGCGACCGAGAGGCGCAGGACGGCCGGGCGGTAGTCGGTCAGGTGGTCCTGATCGAACGTGATGATCGGCCGGCGAGCGCGGTAGTCCAGGAGCTGGTCCTGGTCGAAGGCGGCGATCGGGCGGTGCTCGAGGGTGTCGAGCAGGTACTCCCCCAGCTGTCCGACGGCGCCTCCGGCGTCGGTGAAGCCGGTCAGGCCGGCGACGAGGTGCAGCCCGCGCGGAACCTCGGAGAGGTCGCCCTCGATCTCGAACAGGTCTTCCGGATCCAGCATGCCTCTCACTGTAGACGGCACCCGTCGGGCCCCTGGCGAGCGGCGCTCGGCCCTGAGCGAACAGCGCCTAGCATTGCCGCCATGCCCCTCTCCTCTCCGAGTACACGTCCGCGCCCGCCTCCGACATCGACACCGACGCCCTCGTCCTGGGCGTCGCGCCGGGCCCGGACGGGCCGCAGCTGCTCGGGGCGACGGGCTTCGAGGACCTGGTCGGCGCCCTCCCGGCGCTCGGCGCCACGGGAGCCGTCGACTCGATCCTGCGCGTGCCGTCGACCGGTCGCGCGGGCGTCGTCGTGCTCGTCGGCCTCGGCTCGGCGGAGCCGGCCACCGACGCCCTCCGCGCCGCAGCGGGTCTCGCGGTGCGCACCCTGGCGGGGACCGCGTCCGTCGCGCTCGCGCTTCCCGCCACGACTCCGGAGGCACTCGCCGCCGTCGCCGAGGGCGCCGCCCTGGGCTCCTACTCGTTCACCGCCTTCCGCGGCACCACCGCCGCGACGGTGAAGACCCCCGTCGAGTCCGTCCTGCTCGTCTCGACCCAGGAGACGGCGGACCCCGCGATCCTCGAGCGCGCGCTGATCGTCGCCCGGGCTGTCGCCGAGGTCAAGGACCTCGTCAACACGCCGCCGTCTCACCTCTACCCGCAGACCCTCGCCGAGGCAGTCCAGGAGGGCGCCGCCGGGCTGCCCCTCGAGGTCACCGTCTGGGACGAGGCGGCACTGGCCGAGGAGGGCTTCGGCGGCATCCTCGGAGTGGGCAGCGGCTCGACCCGGCCGCCGCGCCTGGTGAAGGTCTCCTACTCGCCGGAGGGAGCGACCGCTCACCTCGCGCTGGTGGGCAAGGGCATCACCTTCGACAGCGGCGGACTCTCGCTCAGCCGCCGGCCTCGATGGTGGGGATGAAGTACGACATGACGGGCGCGGCGACCGTGTGGGCCGTCGCACGCGCCGTCGCGGAGCTCGCGCTCCCCGTCCGGGTGACCGCCTGGCTCTGCATCGCGGAGAACCTCCCCTCCGGCAGCGCCATCCGGCCCAACGACGTGCTGACGATCCGCGGCGGGACGACGGTCGAGGTCCTCAACACCGACGCCGAGGGGCGACTCGTGCTCGCCGACGGGCTCGTCGCGGCGAGCGAGGAGCAGCCCGACGCGATCATCGACGTCGCGACCCTGACCGGAGCCGCGAGCGTCGCCCTGGGCAACCGCTACACGGGCGTCATGGGCGACGACGACTTCGCCGCCCGGGTCGTCGCCACCGCCGCCGATGCGGGCGAGCCCTTCTGGCAGATGCCCTTCCCGGCCGAGCTGCGCCCGCTCCTGAACTCCGACGTCGCCGACCTCGCCAACGTGAAGATCGGCAGCACGGCCGGCGGCATGCTGATCGCCGGGCACTTCCTGCGCGAGTTCATCGGCACCCGCGGGGAGGGCGAGGCCGCGACCACCATCCCCTGGGCCCACCTCGACATCGCGGGTCCCGCCAACAACGCCGGAGGGGCCTACGGCTTCACGGCGGGCGGGCCGACGGGAGTCACCGTACGGACGCTCGTGGCGCTGGCCGAGGGCTTCGCGAGCGCGTAGTAGGGTCGACGGGGCGGGAGATCCCGCCTCGTCCCCTCCTCCGCCGGTCCTGAGCGCTCCGCGCCGCGGCCCGCGGGAGACCGGGACCGCACGTCGCAAGGGAGTCACTGGGTGTCGGAAGAGAGCTACGACCTCGGTCGTGCTCGGCGGGGGCAGCGGCGGTTACGCCGCCGCGCTGCGGGCGACTCAACTGGGGCTCAGCGTGGCTCTCGTCGAGCGGGACAAGCTCGGCGGCACCTGCCTCCACCGCGGCTGCGTCCCCACGAAGGCCCTGCTGCACGCCGCCGAGCTGGCGGACGGGGCGAAGGACGCGCAGAAGTACGGCGTCCTCGCGAGCTTCGAGGGCATCGACATCGCCGGCGTCACCCGGTACCGCCGGGGCGTGGTCGCCGGCAAGTACAAGGGCCTGCAGAGCCTCGTCTCCTCGCGCGGCATCACGGTCGTCGAGGGTGACGGCCGTCTGGCCGGCCCGAGGACCGTCGTCGTCGGCGAGCACGTCCTCCACGGCGGGTCGATCGTCGTCGCCACAGGCTCGGCCTCGCGGACCCTGCCCGGGATCGCGATCGGCGGTCGCGTCCTCACCAGCGACGAGGCCCTCGAGCTCGACCACGTGCCCGACCGGGTCGTCGTGCTCGGCGGCGGGGTCATCGGAGTCGAGTTCGCGAGCGTCTGGCGCTCCTTCGGCGCCGAGGTCACCATCGTCGAGGCGCTCCCCCACCTCGTGCCGAACGAGGACGAGAGCGCGAGCAAGCAGCTCGAGCGCGCCTTCCGCAAGCGCGGCATCTCCTTCCAGCTCGGCTCGCGCGTCTCCTCGGTCTCCCAGTCCGAGTCGGGCGTGAGCGTGAGCCTCGAGAGCGGAGCCGTGCTCGAGGGCGACGTGCTCCTGGTGGCGGTCGGCCGCGGTCCCGTCACCGCCGGCCTCGGCCTCGGAGGAGGCGGGGGTGGCTCTCGATCGCGGCTACGTCGTGGCGGACGAGCGCCTGCAGACCTCCGTTCCGGGCGTCTACGCCGTGGGGGACATCGTGCCCGGTCTCCAGCTGGCCCATCGGAGCTTCCAGCAGGGCGTCTTCGTCGCCGAGGAGATCGCCGGCCTCGGCCCGCAGGTCGTCGCCGATGTCAACGTCCCGAAGGTCACCTACAGCGACCCGGAGGTCGCGTCGGTCGGACTCACCGAGGCGCTGGCCGTGGCCGAGTACGGTGCGGAGCGCATCGCGTCGTACGACTACAACCTGGGCGGGAACGCTCGCGGCACCATCCTCGGCACGAGCGGCTCGGTCAAGGTCGTCCGCGTCGTCGACGGCCCTGTCGTCGGCGTCCACATGGTCGGCGCCCGCGTCGGCGAGCTGATCGAGGAGGCCCAGCTCATCGTGAACTGGGAGGCGCATCCCGAGGACGTCGCGCCCCTCGTGCACGCGCACCCCACTCCAGAACGAGGCGCTCGGCGAGGCGCATCTCGCGCTGGCCGGGAAGCCGCTGCACGCCCTCTAGACCCACCGCGGGGGCGGCGACCCGTCGCTCCCGCTTCACTAAGCTGAACACTGCACGCACACGTCTTAAGGAGACAGGATCATGAGCGAATCCGTCAGCCTCCCGGCACTCGGAGAGAGTGTCACGGAAGGAACGGTCACCCGCTGGCTGAAGAACGTGGGGGATCGCGTCGAGGCCGACGAGCCCCTGCTGGAGGTGTCGACCGACAAGGTCGACACCGAGATCCCGTCGCCCGTCGCCGGTGTCATCGAGGAGATCCTCGTCCAGGAGGACGAGGCCGTCGAGGTCGGGGCCGAGCTGGTCCGGATCGGCGACGGTTCCGCGTCGGCCGCCCCCGCCGAGCCCGAGGCCCCCGCGGCCGAGGAGGCTCCGGAGGTCCAGGCCGCCGAGACCGAGCCCACCGACGTCGCGACCCCGTCCGTCGACTCGGACAGCGAGGAGGAGGCTCCGGCCCCCGCCGAGCCCGAGCCGGCCCCCGCCGCTGAGAAGCCCGCCGCCCCCGAGGCGTCGGCTCCGGCCCCGTCGGTGCCCGCGCCGGCGCCCGCCGCCGCGGCTCCGCGCAGGCCGCGACCCCCGAGCCGACCGACTCGAACCCCGGATACGTCACGCCGCTCGTGCGCAAGCTCGCGAGCGAGCACGGCATCGACCTGGCCTCCCTCACCGGTACCGGTGTCGGCGGGCGCATCCGCAAGCAGGACGTCCTCGACGCGGTCGAGGCCGCCAAGTCGGCTCCCGCCGCCCCCGTGTCGGCTCCTGCCGCCGCCGCTGCGAAGGCCGCGCGCACCCCGCTCGAGACCTCGCCCCTGCGCGGCACGACGCGGTCGCTCTCGCGTCTGCGGAAGGTCCTCGCCCAGCGCGCCGTCGAGTCGATGCAGTCGACCGCTCAGCTCACCTCGGTCGTCGAGGTCGACGTGACCAACGTCGCCCGATTCCGCGACTCGGTGAAGAAGAGCTTCCAGGAGAAGACCGGCGCCAAGCTGTCCTTCCTCCCGTTCTTCGCACTGGCGGCCGCCGAGGCGCTGAAGGCCTACCCGGTCATCAACTCGACGCTCGACGGCGACTCGATCGTCTACCCGGACCACGAGAACATCAGCATCGCGGTCGACACCGAGCGCGGCCTGCTGACCCCGGTCCTGAAGAACGCATCGGACCTCGACCTCGCGCAGATCGCCTCCACCATCGGCGACCTCGCGGAGCGCACCCGCAACAACAAGCTCAAGCCCGACGAGCTGGCCGGCGGCACCTTCACGCTGACCAACACCGGATCGCGCGGGGCGCTGTTCGACACGCCGGTCGTCTTCCTGCCGCAGACCGCGATCCTCGGCACCGGCATCGTGACCCGCAAGCCCGCCGTGGTGCAGGTCGACGGTCAGGACGCCATCGCGATCCGCTCGACCGTCTACCTCGCGCTCTCGTACGACCACCGCACGGTGGACGGCGCAGACGCGGCGCGGTTCCTGGTCGCGATCAAGGAGCGCCTCGAGGAGGGCTCGTTCGAGAACGACCTCGGCATCTGATCGCGAGGTGCCGCTGAGGCCGGGGCGTCCCGCCCTCACTCG
Organism: Rathayibacter sp. AC182; assembly: GCF_979253875.1. Lineage (NCBI taxonomy): Bacteria > Bacillati > Actinomycetota > Actinomycetes > Micrococcales > Microbacteriaceae > Rathayibacter > Rathayibacter sp. AC182. Next base: position 459,688 of record NZ_CEEDEK010000003.1, read on the forward strand.
GTGAACACCTCGCGCAGCAGCCAGCCGGCCTCCGTCCTGATGATCAGGACGGAGGCCGCTCGTCGTTCCTCCGTCCACGCCGACCTCGACGAGTGCGGTCGCACCGTGCGTGTCGGTGAGGATCGCGCCGTCCAGTGGTCCGAGCGACACGACGTAGTCGGACCCGCCCTCGGAGCGCAGCGGCGAGTCGTCCGTCGTCAGACTGCGGAGGCAGGAGGCGTCCTCGCCCGCCGTGCACGACGCAGCGGCGAGGAGCAGGGCCGTCGCCGCGTCACCGGCGGAAGTGCCGGGGGACGGCGGTGAGGGAGCCGCAGGTGACGAAGTGCTCGGGCGGGCGGACGCGCCGCTCCGATCGTCCGCCGCCGCCGACCGCGCCGACTCTCCGCCGCCCTGCGCCGCGAGCGAGGCGATCAGGGCGCCCAGCACGACGACCGCGGCCGACAGCAGCGGTCCCCGTCGCTCCACCACGACGGTGAGTGCCTCCGTCTCCAGCCGTCGAGAGGGTGCACGCGCCGGTGCCTCGCGGGGCCGCCGTCCAGGGCGGGCCCTGCCGGACCGGGTGGCCGGCTCGGGGACCGCGACGAGCCCGACGCGTCCGGCGGCTCAGCGCGACGAGGGCTCTCCGTGCGCGATCGAACGCGGCGACCGGCGCGACAGGATCCTCCTCCGCGGGCACCGTCGGAACGACCGGAGACGCGAGCAGGTCCCCGAGCGGCGCCGGGGCCGCCGAACGGTACAGGTGCGCTTCGAGCTCGGCGAGATCCGCTGTCGCCGGAGGCGGGGACAGCGGCAGGACGACGAGCATCAGTCGCCGCAGCGCTTCGGCGGGGGCCGTCGTCGCGCCGTCGCCACCGGTCAGCAGCAGCACGGGCCGCCCCTGGGCCGTCAGCCCGACCGTCCCGGCCTCGACCGAGAGGAGCACTCCGTGATCCTGGGCGTCGCGGAGCGCGGCGGCGATCGGGGCGAGGACCGTGACCGCCGTTCCCGCAGTGAGGACACGGCCGCGGGTCAGGAGGCCCGCGAGAGTGTCGACGACGGCCGGTCGGGTCAGCAGCACGACGGTGTCCTCCTCCTCGTCCTCGTCGGCGAGGTCCACGAGGCTCTCCCGATGCTCGTGGGGAGGCAGATCGGCGAGGCCGGAGCGGAGCGAGGCCGCCGCCTCCTCCCGCGAGTACCGGCGGGCCAGCAGGACGGCTCCGTCGGGAGCGCGGACGAGCTCGCCGAGCGCGGAGGGCCCGACGAGCTCGTGTCCGGCGAGGGCCGGTCCCGGCCCGGCGTCGTGCTGATCGGAGGTCGATGCCATGCGCCGAGTGTGCCCTCGGCGGGAGCCCCGGCGCCCGGCCCGGGCGATCGGTGGAGGGAAGGCCCGCACGGCGGGCTGGGGAGGCGCCCCGCCCGGGTTCCGACGCGATCGGTCCCGATCCCCGGGTCGGCTCGGTATCCTTGACCCCATGGCACGCAGCACGGAACCGTCGACGAAGGCGGTCAAGGAACCCGGACGTCTCAAGCAGATGTGGCAGGTGTTCCAGATGACCCGCCGCTACGACAGCAGCGCCGTGTGGATCATCCTCCTCGCCGCCCTGCTCCCCGTCCTGCTCGGCGTGCTCCTCGGGATCCTCCTGGGCGACGGCAACGGATTCGTCATCGCCCTCTGGATCCTCGTCGGCCTCCTCGCCGGCATGGTCGCCGGTCTTGCGGTGCTCTCGCGTCGCGCCGAGCGTGCGGCCTACGGTCAGATCGCCGGTCAGCCCGGCGCGGTGGGCGCCGTGCTGCGCAGCGGACTCCGCGGCAGCTGGACCGGCACCGAGATGCCGGTGGCCGTGAACGGCAAGACGCAGGACGCGGTCTACCGCGCCGTCGGTCGCGGTGGTGTCGTGCTGATCGCCGAGGGGCCGTCCGGGGCGCACGAAGCGGATGCTCGACGACGAGCGCCGCAAGGTCACTCCGGATCCTGCCGAACGTCCCCGTCACGTTCGTGCACGTCGGGCCCGACGCCGACTCGGTGCCGCTGCACCGCATCCCCTGGACCCTCGCCAAGACGAAGAAGACCCTCACCAAGGCCGAGGTCCTCGCCGTCAAGAACCGTCTCGCGTCGCTGAACACCTCGCTGCCGATCCCCAAGGGAGTGGACCCGTTCAAGGTCCGTCCGCAGCGCTCGCGCTGATCACTCCCCCACCGGGGCCGTTCGCCGTCGAGGCGCACGGCCCCGCTGTTCTTCCCGGCCCGAAGCGGTTCCCGGATCCTCACGGTCCGGCCCATCGGGCGGAGCGGCGTGCGGCCGAGGGTTCAGCAGCGGGCGAGTGGTCAGTAGCGGACGAGCACCGTTCCGGCGACCTTGTCGTGGAAGCCGCGCTGGTCCGAGTCCCAGACGAGCGCCGGGACGAGCACCGCGAGCAGGACCGAGCGGACGAGGGGCCGCCACGCTCCGACACCAGCCGCCGCCGAGGCGGACCACGCGCATCCGCAGGAGCCGGTGGCCGATGCTGCCGCCGATGGTGGGGATGAACACCGCCTGCAGAACGACGAACAGGATCAGGCTGGCCCACCGGTCGTACTGGAAGAACGCCAGCGACAGGAGCGCGGCGATCGCGAAGTCCACCACCAGGGCCGCGATCCGGCGTCCGGGGCGGAGCGATCGACATCCGTCCCTCACGGGGGAGTCCGAGGCGCTCCCGGCCAGCTTGCTCGGCGCGACATCGGCGAAGGTCCTGCGTTCGGGCATGCGTCCCATGCTATCCACCGTGTCTCGGAGGCGGCCGCGAGCCGGTGAAGGACCGTAGAGCCAGGTTCACGTAACACGCCGGAAACAGAGGGGACACGGCAGGGACACACCCTGTCACTAACCTGGGACGGCTGCGCTCCGCAGTCACCCGTTACGCCATTGGAGACCTTTGCGATGTTCGGAAGATTCTTCCGAGGTGCTCAAGTTCATCAAGGACACGGACGTCAAGTTCCTCGACATCCGGTTCACCGATCTCCCCGGTGTCCAGCAGCACTTCAACATCCCCGCCTCGACTGTCGACGAGGAGTTCTTCTCCGTCGGCCAGCTCTTCGACGGGTCCTCGATCCGCGGATTCGCGAACATCCACGAATCGGACATGCAGCTGATCCCCGACGTGACCACCGCCTACGTGGACCCGTTCCGCGTCGAGCGCACGCTGATCCTGGTCTTCGACATCTACAACCCGCGCAACGGGGAGATCTACTCGAAGGACCCCCGCCAGGTCGCCAAGAAGGCCGAGAAGTACCTCGCCTCGACCGGCATCGCCGACACCGCGTTCTTCGCCCCCGAGGCGGAGTTCTACATCTTCGACGACGTCCGCTACGAGATCACGCAGAACTCGGCCTTCCACTCGGTGGACTCGGTCGAGGGCGCCTGGAACTCGGGACGCGTCGAGGAGGGCGGCAACCTCGGCAACAAGACGCCCTACAAGGGCGGCTACTTCCCCGTGAGCCCCGTCGACAAGCAGGCCGACCTGCGCGACGACATCTGCCTCAAGCTCATCGACGCCGGTCTCATCCTCGAGCGCTCGCACCACGAGGTGGGCACGGGCGGCCAGGCCGAGATCAACTACCGCTTCGACACCATGGTGCACGCGGCGGACGACATCCTGAAGTTCAAGTACATCGTGAAGAACACGGCCGAGCAGTGGGGCAAGACCGCCACGTTCATGCCGAAGCCGCTCTTCGGCGACAACGGGTCGGGCATGCACACCCACCAGTCGCTGTGGAACGACGGCACGCCGCTCTTCTACGACGAGAACGGCTACGGCGGACTCTCGGACCTCGCCCGCTGGTACATCGGAGGCCTGCTCAAGCACGCTCCGGCCGTGCTGGCGTTCACGAACCCGACCGTCAACCTCGTACCACCGCCTGATCCCGGGCTTCGAGGCTCCGGTCAACCTGGTCTACTCGGCCGGCAACCGCTCCGCGTCGATCCGCATCCCGATCACGGGCACCAACCCCAAGGCCAAGCGCATCGAGTTCCGTGCGCCCGACGCCTCGGGCAACCCGTACCTCGCGTTCGCCGCGCAGCTCATGGCGGGCCTCGACGGCATCAAGAACCGCATCGAGCCGCACGAGCCGGTCGACAAGGACCTCTACGAGCTGCCCCCCGAGGAGGCGAAGCTCATCCCGCAGGTCCCCGCGACCCTCGGCGAGGCGCTCGACGCTCTCGAGGCCGACCACGACTTCCTCCTCCAGGGCGGCGTGTTCACGCAGGAGCTCATCGACACCTGGATCGAGTACAAGCGCGAGAAGGAGATCAAGCCGCTCGCGCAGCGCCCGCACCCCTTCGAGTTCGAGCTCTACTACGGCGTCTGATCCGTCGAGGCCCGGTCCGATCAGGACGGGTCCGACCGGATCGCAGAGGGCCGCTCTCCTTCGGGAGGGCGGCCCTCCGTCGTTGCACGAGGGCGCGCTCGGCCGCGGCGGTCGCCGGTCAGCGCGTCGTCGGCTCGCCGTCGGCGGGCCCGTAGAAGCAGCGCTCGAAGACCGCGCGTGCGCGGCGCGTGACGCCGAGGTAGTCGTCCTCGAGCTGCGTGGCCGATCCGGCCGGGTACTCGAGCAGTCGGGCGACGCCCTCGAGCTGCATCCGATCCGTCGGCAGGACGTCGCTCGTCCGGTTCGACCACAGCGTCATGGCGGAGCGGACCCGGGAGGAGAGGAGCCACGCTGCGCGCAGACGCTCGGCGTCGGTGGGCGTCAGCAGCTCGGCCTGCTCCGCGACCTGCAGGGCGGTGAGCGTCGAGGTGGTCCGCAACTCCGGGATCGTGTGCGCGTGCTCGAGCTGCAGGAGCTGCACGAGCCACTCGACGTCGCTGAGCGAGCCGCGGCCGAGCTTGAGGTGGCGTCTCGGGTCCGCGCCCTGGGGCAGACGCTCGTTCTCGACGCGGGCCTTGATCCGCTTCACCTCGCGGATGTCGCGGTCGGAGACCTCGGCGGGATAGCGCACGCCGTCGGCGAGAGCGGCGAAGTCGGCGATCAGGGGCGCATCACCGGCCACTCCGCGAGCGCGGAGCAGCGCCTGCGCCTCCCAGGTCAGGGACCAGCGGGCGTAGTAGGCGCGGTAGGAGTCCAGAGAGCGCACCAGAGGCCCGTTCTTGCCCTCGGGGCGCAGATCGGCGTCGAGGTCGAGCGGCAGCCGGGAGTCCTCGGTCAGGCGCACGAGCTCGGCGACCAGGTGCTGCGCGTAGAGCTGGGCGTCCCGCGGCTCACCCGAGCCCGGGCGCTGGACGTAGACGACATCGGCGTCCGAGCCGAAACCGAGTTCCGCTCCCCCGTAGCGACCCATGCCGATCACGGCGAACTGGAGGTCGGAGCCCGGTCGATGGGCGCCCTCGAGCGCCGCACGGCCGCGAGGACTCCGCTCAGGCAGAGCCGAGATGATGTCGGTCAGGCTGCGGGCGATCTCCTCGATCGTGCTCAGACCCAGCACTCCCCCGATCGCGGTGCGCAGCACCTCGCGCCGGCGCATCGCGCGCAGCACGGCGGCGACCGCCTCGGGGGTGTCGTGACGGGCCAGGACGGCGCGCACCTCCTCGTTCAGCTGCGCGGCCGTCCGGGGACGGAGATCGTCGTCGTCCTCGAGCCAGGCGGCCGACTCCGGGATCCGGTCGAGCAGCTCCCCGACGTAGCGGGAGCCGGACAGCACCGTCGTCAGCCGCTTCGCCGCGCCGGAGGAGTCGCGCAGCATGCGCAGAAACCACGGCGTGCCGCCGAGGGTGTCGCTGAGCCGGCGGAACGCGAGGAGTCCGTAGTCGGGGTCGGCGCCGTCGGCGAACCACTGGAGCATCACCGGCACGAGGTGCCGCTGGATGCTCGCGCGCCGCGACACTCCCGAGGTCATGGCGGCGATGTGCCCGAGGGCGCCCCGGGCGTCGGTGAAGCCGATGGCCGCGAGGCGCGCCTCGGCCTGACCGGTCGAGAGCTCCGCTCCTCCTTCGGGCAGCGAGGCGACCGCCGACAGCAGCGGACGGTAGAAGAGGCGTTCGTGCAGCCCGCGCACGCGGTGCTTGATCCCGTTCCACACGACGAGCAGCTCCTCGGCCGAACGGGCGAGCCCGGTCGATCGCGCGAGGGTCCGCAGCTCGTGCTCGTCGCGGGGCATGAGGTGGGTGCGGCGGAGCCGGCGCAGCTGGAGCCGGTGCTCGAGCAGGCGCAGTGCTCGGTAGTCCTTCGAGAACTCGTCCGCCGCCGATCGCCTCGATGTAGCCCCGGTCGGCGAGCGCGCCCAGGGCGAGCAGCGTGCCTGGCATGTGGATCTCGTCGTCCGTCTGGCCGTGCACGAGCTGGAGGAGCTGCACCGTGAACTCGATGTCACGCAGCCCGCCCGGGCCGAGCTTGATCTGGTAATGCACGTCGTTCTGCGGGATGTGTTCGGTGACCCGCTCGCGCATCCGCTGCACGGATTCGACGAAGTTCTCGCGCGAGGCGCTCGACCAGACCTTCGGAGCGACGGCGTCGACGTACGCCTGCCCGAGCCGCGCATCGCCGGCGAGCGGCCTCGCCTTCAGCAGGGCCTGGAACTCCCAGCTCTTGGCCCACCGGTCGTAATAGGTGACGTGCGACTCGAGCGTGCGGACGAGGGCGCCCTGCTTTCCCTCCGGACGCAGGTTCGGGTCCACCTCCCACAGCTCCGGCTCGAGCGCCAGGGCGGACGTGCCGCGCATTAGCAGGACCGCGAGGCGCGTCGCGACGTCGATCGCCCGGGCGTTCGAGAGCTCGCGCTCCGGATCCCCCTCGGCGACGAAGATCACGTCGACGTCGCTCACGTAGTTGAGCTCGGAGGCGCCCGCCTTGCCCATGCCGATGACGGCGAGCCTCGTCGCCGCGACCTCGTCCCGCGTGAACCGCCCCGGGCCGATGCCGGCGACCAGGTCGGCCCGCGCGACGGCCAGGGACGCCTCGAGCGCGGCGCCCGCGAGGTCGGCCAGCGTGCGGGTCACCCGGTCGATCGCCGTGACGGGGTCGGCCTGCGTGAGGTCGTGCACCACGATGCGGGTGAGCAGCCGGCGGTAGCGCACGCGCAGCGCCGTCCCATCCCGCTTCCTCCCCGAGTGCGGCGAAGCCGTCGACGGCTCCGACGGAGTCGAGCATGTCGTCGCGCAGCTCCGCCCGGCCGGGCAGCGAGAGCACCGGATCGAGGAGGCTCGCAAGCTCGTCCGGACGCCGCTGCAGGAAGTCCGCGATGCCGGAGGACGCCCCCGTGACCTTCAGGAGTCGCGTGAGCGCGTCGTCGTCCGCCAGGACGGCGTCCATCCGATCGCGGTGACTGCGCAGCAGATCGATGAGCGCCAGCAGCGCTGCATCCGGATCGGCGACCGAGGCGAAGGCCGGCACGACCGATCCCAGCGAACGGCCCGCGAGCTGCTCCGCCTCGGCGATGCGCGCCCCGGTCTCGCCGAGTTCGGCGAAACCGAGGCGCGCGATGTCACTGAGAGTGCGTTCGCGGGCCATGGGGCGAGAGGATCAGAGCATCTCGAGGTTGCTGCGCAGCTCGTACGGAGTGACCTGGGCGCGGTACTCGGCCCAGTCCTTCCGCTTGTTGAGCAGCACGAAGTTGAAGACCTGCTCCCCGAGCGTCTCGGCGACCAGCTCCGACTCCTCCATCAGCGAGATCGCGCGGTCCAGGCTCGCGGGCAACGGGCTGTAGCCCAGCGCGCGGCGCTCGGCGTCGGTCAGCGACCACACGTTGTCCTCGGCCTCGGCCGGGAGCTCGTAGCCCTCCTCGATGCCCTTGAGCCCTGCGGCCAGGAGCAGCTGAGTACGCGAGGTACGGGTTCGCCGCCGAATCGAGCGCGCGGTACTCGATGCGCGAGGACTGGCCCTTGTTGGGCTTGTACAGCGGCACCCGCACGAGTGCGGAGCGGTTGTTGTGGCCCCACGAGACGTAGCTCGGCGCCTCGTCGCCGCCCCAGAGCCGCTTGTAGGAGTTCACGAACTGGTTCGTGACGGCGGTGATCTCGGGCGCGTGCTTCAGCAGGCCGGCGATGAACTGGCGGCCGAGCTTGGAGAGCTGGTACTGCGCGCCCTGCTCGTAGAAGACGTTGACGTCGCCCTCGAACAGCGAGAGGTGCGTGTGCATGCCGGATCCGGGGTGGCCCGAGAGCGGCTTGGGCATGAAGGTCGCGTAGACGCCCTGCTCGATCGCCACCTCCTTGATGACCGTGCGGAACGTCATGATGTTGTCGGCCGTGGTGAGCGCGTCGGCGTAGCGGAGGTCGATCTCGTTCTGACCGGGCCCGGCCTCGTGGTGGCTGAACTCGACCGAGATGCCGAGATCTTCGAGCATGCGGACGGAACGGCGGCGGAAGTCGTGCGCCGTGCCTCCCGGGACGTTGTCGAAGTACCCGGCGGAGTCGACGGGCTCGGGCCCCTCGGCGCCGAACGTCGACGACTTCAGCAGGTAGAACTCGATCTCGGGGTGCGTGTAGAACGTGAACCCGCGCTCGGCGGCCTTGGCGAGCGTCCGCTTGAGGACGTTGCGCGGGTCGGCGACGGCCGGCTGACCGTCGGGCGTCGTGATGTCGCAGAACATCCGGGCCGTGGGGTCGATCTCACCGCGCCACGGGAGGATCTGGAACGTCGACGGATCCGGATGCGCGAGCACGTCCGCCTCGAAGGAGCGGGTGAGGCCCTCGATCGCCGAGCCGTCGAAGCCCAGGCCCTCGGCGAACGCCCCTTCGACCTCCGCCGGCGCGATCGCGACCGACTTCAGCGTGCCGACGACGTCGGTGAACCAGAGGCGAACGAATTTGATCCCTCGCTCTTCAATGGTGCGAAGAACGAAGTCCCTTTGCTTGTCCATCGAGGCCCTTCCTGCTCGTCCCTAAGGCTAGCGGCTCCGCCGACCGCCGACGGCGGCCCGCCCGGTGCCGCCCGGACCGCCGCCCGTAGACTGGGTCCATGTCAGCGCAGCCCGTGAAACGCGTTCGAACCCGCCACTTCCAGACCGCGAAGGACTCGGGTGTGCGCATCACGGGTCTGACGAGCTACGACCAGCTCACCGCGCGGATCTTCGACGAGGCGGGGATCGACTTCCTCCTCGTGGGAGACTCCGCCGGCAACAACGTGCTGGGCTACGACACGACGCTCCCCGTCACCGTCGACGAGCTCATCCCCTTCGCCAGGGCGGTCGCCGGAGCCGTCGAGCGGGCCTTCGTGGTCGCGGACATGCCCTTCGGCTCCTACGAGTCCGGTCCGGACGACGCGCTGCACACCGCCTTCCGCTTCATGAAGGAGACGCACGCGCACGCCGTGAAGCTCGAGGGCGGGGTGCGCTCCGCGGAGCAGATCCGCCGGATCGTCGACGCGGGCATACCGGTCATGGCGCACGTCGGCTTCACCTCAGAGCGAGCACGGCCTCGGCGGCCACATCGTCCAGGGCCGCGGCGAGGGTCTCGAGCAGCTCCTCGCGGACGCCCGCGCCGTCCAGGAGGCGGGCGCCTTCGCGGTCGTGCTCGAGATGGTGCCCAGCGAAGCCGCGCGCCGGGTCACCGAGGAGCTGCGCATCCCGACGATCGGCGTCGGAGCCGGCCCCCACGTGGACGGCCAGCTGCTCGTGTGGACCGACTTCGCCGGCTTCACCACCGGTCGCGTCCCCCGCTTCGTCAAGCAGTACGCGGACCTGCGCGGGGTGCTGACCGGGGCCGTCACGGCGTACCGCGAGGACGTGGAGTCGGGCGAGTACCCGGCCCCCGAGCACAGCTACGAGTAGAAGGCCGTCAGCGGTCCTCGGCCGCTTCCTCGGCCCACCTGCGGCTGTTCTCCCGGAGCCGCTCGGCGCCGCCGCCGCCTCCTCGCGCGAGGCGAAGGGGCCGACGCGGTCCACGGACGGGGACTGGAACCCTGCTCCACCGCACCGGTCTTGGAGTTGTACCACCAGGAGGTCTCGTCGCCGTCAGCCATGGGGCCGATCCTACGCTCGGGCACCGGGGAGCTGCTCCTCGCGCTTCGCCAGCATGACCGGTATGACTGCTTCGACGACCGCCATCGGCATCGACATCGGGGGAACCGGGATCAAGGGGGCGTTCGTCGACCTCGACGCGGGAGCGCTCCTCAGCGACCGCGTGAAGCTCGCGACGCCCGAGGGCGGACGACCGAAGGACATCATCGCGGTCGTCACCCAGATCATCGACGCGCTCCCCGACGTGGCCGCCGACACTCCCGTGGGCATCTGCTTCCCGGCCGCCGTCGTGCACGGGCGCACGATGTCGGCCGCGAACGTCTCGGACGAGTGGATCGGCCTCGAGGCCGAGAAGCTGTTCGAGGACGCGATCGACGCGACATCTTCTTCGTCAACGACGCGGATGCCGCGGGCTATGCGGAGGCGCGCTTCGGCGCCGCGAAGGACAAGCCGGGACTCGTCCTCATGACCACGCTGGGCACCGGCATCGGAACCGCGCAGATCTACAACGGCGTGCTGATCCCGAACGCCGAGCTCGGCCACCTCGAGATCCACGGCGGCGACTACGAGAAGAAGGCGTCGTTCGCCGCGAAGGAGCGCGAGGACCTCGACTACAAGCAGTGGGCGAAGCGGCTCCAGCGCTACTACTCCCACCCCGAGGCCCTGCTGTGGCCCGACCTGATCATCGTGGGAGGCGGGATCTCGAAGCACTACAAGGAGTTCCTGCCTCTGCTGGACCTGCGGACCCCGATCGTCCCGGCCGAGCTGCGCAACAACGCGGGGATCCTCGGCGCCGCCGCCCTCGCGGGTGGAGGGGTCCACTCCTGAGCACCCCGTCCTGAACGAGGACCCCGCAGCGTCGAACGCTGCGGGGTCCTCGTGCGGAAGGGGCCGGCTGATACGCCGGGTTCTGTTCACGCCGCGCCTCTCGGCGGGCGCTGGACGGCCATCCTCTCGGAGCCGTGTCGCCGCGGCCCTCCAGCGGTCTACCCGAGGACCCGACGAGCAGCCGCATCGTCCTCTGTCTGACCTTGCTCCGGGCGAGGTTTACCGAGCGGACCGGATCACCCGGCCCCTGGTGGTCTCTCACACCACCGTTTCACCCTTACCGCGGGCCGGAGCCCGTGGCGGTCTGTTCTCTGTGGCACTGTCTCGCGGGTCACCCCGGGTGGGTGTTGCCCACCGCCCTGCTCTGCGGAGCCCGGACGTTCCTCGGCGCCGGAGCTCTCCGCCCCGGCGACGCGGCCGTCTTGCCGACCCGTTCGCCCGTCCAGTGTAGGACGGTGCTCAGGCGAGCGTCGACTCGTCCCCTCGGACGAGGACGGCGCCGCTGTCGGGGCAGAGGACGACCTCGTCCGGAGCGCTGGCGCGGATCCAGGAGAGGTCCGACTCGGTGAGGGCGACTCCGCTGCCCTCGGACACCTTGCCGCGCAGGAGCGCCGCGCCGACGCCGTAGCGCGCCCGCTGCTTCTCGTAGAGCTCGACCAGGTCGGACGGGATCGTCTCGACCAGCGAGGCGCGATCGCGAGCGAGCGACTCCTGCTTGCCGGCGAGCTTCTCGGCCAGGGCCGCCTTCTCGTCGGCGAGGGTGTCCAGGGCCGCGACGACCTCGTCGCGCTCGGCCCGGGCGGTCGCCACCTCGGCGTCGATGCCCTCGATGCGCTCCATCAGGGTCAGCTCGATCTCCTCCAGGTCGCCGCGGCGCTTGAGCAGCGATGCGATCTCGCTCTCGAGGGCCGCGATGTCCTTCGCGGAGGAGGAGACCTGCAGTCGCTCCCGGTCGCGGGCGAGCCGCTTCTCGACGACGCTCACATCGGACTCGATGCGTCCGAGCTCCGTACGGGCGTCCTCGAGGCGTCCGAGGCCGCTCGGCGAGGGTGCGCCGGGTCTGGTCGTTGCGCGCCTGCATGGCCTGGATCTTCGCGATCTGCGGCAGCGTGGCGACGGCGTGGCGCAGCCGGGCTGCTCGCGTGTCGAGCGTCTGCAGGGTCAGTAGCTCGCGCTGGTCGGCGGGGCTGGCTTTCACGTCGCGGTCCTCGTTCCCGGCACAGGGGTCGTCGTGCCGCGTCCATTCTCGCGTGTCGAGCGCCGCTCAGTGGACGATCGCGAAATCCCAGGGATCGGTGCGGGTCTCGCTCACGTCGACGGCGAGCGTCGGCAGCGCCCGGCGGAGCGCCTCGGCGGCCACGTCCAGCCAGAGCCACTCCCGCTCGCCCAGTGCGAGACGTCCAGCAGCGCGGGGCCGGTGCCGTGCAGGGCCTTCTCGCGCGCCTCCGAGGCCGGGTGGTGCCGGAGGTCGGCCGTGATGTACACGTCGCTCGTGCGGACGCCGGGGGCGTCGAGGAGGGAGTCCCCCGCTCCCCCGCAGAGCGAGACTCGGCGGACCGGCGTGCCGTGGAGCCCGGCCGCGCGCACTCCTCCGGCCGTGGCGGGGAGCAGATCCGCCACCGCGGAGGCGCAGACGGCCCAGCGTCACCTCCTCGGGCAGGTCGCCGACGCGACCGAGCCCGACCTCCGGATCGGCGCCGGGCACGATCGGCGTGGTCCCCGTGAGGCCGAGGCGGGAGGCGATGACGTCCGAGACCCCGTCCGCCACGATGTCCGCGTTCGTGTGCGCCGACACCAGCGCGCAGCCTCCGCGGATCAGGTCGGCGAGCAGGCGGCCCTTGTAGCCGTCCTCGGCGATGGAGGTCACCCCGCGCAGGAGCAGGGGGTGGTGCGCCACGAGGAGCTGGTACCCGCCGTCGACGCCCTCCTGCACGGTGTCCGAGACGACGTCCACGGTGAGGAGGATGCGCTCGATCGACGAGTCGGGGTCGCCCGTGACGAGACCGGGTGCGTCCCAGCTCCGGCGGCGGCCTCTGGCCAGAGTCGGTCGATGACGGCGTGGACGTCGCGCAGGGAGGGCATGCCACAAGGCTAGGGTGCGGAGCGGTCGGGCCGCGTCAGTGCGCGTGGTCGGATTCGACCGCTCGGATGGCGGCGTCCGACACGGATGCGTCGTCGTCGAGGTCCGCCGCGAGGTAGTCCTCGGACTCCGGCAGCCGGACGGTGATGCCCCCGTACTGCTCCCACCTCGAGGGCGCCGTGCAGACCGGAGGCCGCGAGGACGTGGCCGCCCACCGTCCCGGTGGTGTCGACGAAGTGGGTGTGCAGCCCCGCGACGCTGATGCCCTGGAACGGCTTGGGCGCGACGAAGCCGACCAGCGTGCCCTCGACGGACTCCAGGTGCAGCTCCCGCTGGTCGTGCATGGCGTCGGCGAGGCGCAGGTAGGGCTTCGTCTGCGCGATCGGCTGGCGTAGCGTCAGCCGATCGAAGCGTCCCCGCACGCGGACGCCCAGGAACACGTTGTGGCTGGCGACCAGGCCGCGCACCGCCGCGAGCAGGGCGTCGAGCGACGGGACATCGTGCAGCGGCACCACGACGTCGGCGCGGAAGTGCGAGACCTCGACGAAGGCGACGCGGTCGTCGGGCTCGAGCACCAGGACCGACCCGTCCTCCGCGCGGAACAGCCGGTGGACGCCGTCGAGGACGACGAGCTCCCCGGTCCATCCGATCGCCGCAGCCCAGGCCGAAGTCGCCCGCGAGATCGACCTCGGAGCGGGACACGACGCCGTCGAAGAGACCGGCCAGCAGAGCGTCGACCAGGGAGAACTGCGTGATGAGGCCGCGAGAGGCGGTCGATGCGGGCATGCCCACAGTCTGGCGGAGCGGGACGCGGTGCCCTCACCCCCTGTTCGTGCCGGCGACGGCCCGAGCTCCGGAGGGGGAGCGGATCATCGAGAAGTCTCGGTGATCCGCCGCGATGCTTCAACGCAGAAGGCCGCCCCGGAGGGCGGCTCGTCTGTCTCGGTGGATCCGAGGGGATTCGAACCCCTGACCCCCTGCATGCCATGCAGGTGCGCTACCAGCTGCGCCACGGACCCGTTCGTCTTGCCTGTTCTGTTCCCTCCGCCCGGCGGAAGCAACTCGAATAATCTAGCACGAAGTGCGTCAGACGAAATCGAGAGCCGCCACCGGGCGTGTTCCTCAACTGGAGGCGGTCGAGGACTCCGCCACGACGGGCTGGTCGAGGGTGAACGGAACCGTCGGGCAGTCCTTCCAGAGGCGCTCGAGGAGTAGTACATGCGGTCCTCCTCGTGGAAGACGTGGACGACGAGGTCGCCGAAGTCGATCAGGATCCAGCGGCCCTCCGAGCGGCCCCCTCGCGGCGCAGGGCTTCCGCCCGGAGGCGATCAGCCGATCCTCGACCTCGTTGGCGATCGCGACGACGTTGCGCTCGGAGCGCCCGGTCACGAGCAGGAAGATGTCGACGAGCGGCAGCGGACCGGACACGTCGAGCGCGACCAGGTCCTCCCGGCCCTGGGAGTCGGCGGCGGTGGCCGCGATGTCGAGCAGGGCGCGGGCGGAATCGGTCGCGGTCATGAAGCCTTCAGTGTCGGGAGAGCGGATCAGAAGATGTTGAGGACGAAGCCGCCGATGAACAGCGCGATGGAGGCCACGAGGAGCACGGCCGCCGTGATGGCGAGCACCACGGAGCGCTGATGCCGCGCTTCTTCTGCGGCGCGATCATGGCGGTGCCGGCGGCGTGCGTCGAGACGGCGCTCGACGCCCGGACGGGCTCGGAGTCGGCAGCGGGCTGCTCGCGGTCGATGCGGTCGACGTAGCGGTCCACATCGGGCGAGTCGTAGAGGTTGGGGTGCTGACCCGTCGAGCCGAGGCTGCGCGGGAGCTCGAAGGTGCCGGTGACGATCACCTCGCCGGTGTCGGCGCGGCCCTCGACGACGGCGCCCGCACCCGTGGTGGGCAGGATCAGCGCGTTGGTGGTCGTGACCGCGCCCGTCGAGGCGACTCCGCGGGCGATGAGCTCGTCGAAAGAGGCGTCGACCTCCTCCTTGGACTTGCTGTCGAGCTCCTCGGTGATGGCGAGGTGCTCGATCGGCGGCTGGAAGCTGCCCGTGATCTCGGTCGCCTTCTCCTCGCCGAGGTCGATCGAGCCGCCGACGGTGGCGAAGAGGGCGGTGTTGAGCTTCGGCTCGACAGGCCGCGGCTCCTCATCGGAGTCGTCGACCGCGGGCAGTGCCCGCGGCCCGATCGACGGCTCCTTCGATGTCGGACGACTCGACGTCGGACGACTCGACGCCGGACGGCTCGACGGCGGACGACTCACCGGGGGTGGAAGCGCGGGACTGCTCGCCCTCCCCCGGGCCGTCGTCAGCAGCGGACGGCTCGTCAGCGGCGGCTGGCCCGGAGCCGGCCGGGACGTCGACGGCGGGCGCGGCGGCGAGCTTCTCGGCCTGCTGCTGGGCGTGCAGGGCACGCAGCTCGCGCCGGGTCAGGCTCGAGCGCTCGACGCCCTCCGGCAGGACGACCTCGAGGGCCGAGGTGCGGAGGTCGGGCTCGCGGGCGGGCTCGGCCTCGGGGGCGGCGATCCGCAGGGTCTGCGTGGGAGTGAGCACGGGCATGTCGCCCGCGGCGGTCACGGAGGCGGTGGCGGCTCGACGCGATGTCGTCGGCGCCGCTGCAGCGGGGGCGACCCCGGCCTCGCGGCGTTCGCGCTCGCGGATCTCGCGCCGGGTGAGCGGCTTCTCCTCGGGCTGGACTGTCATGGCGTGCTCCGATACAGGTGGTGCTTCGAGATGTACTGGACGACACCGTCGGGAACCAGGTACCAGACCGGATGACCCCGGTTCACGCGGCTCCGACAATCCGTCGAGGAAATCGCTAGCGCCGGAATTTCCAACAAGGATACGTCCTGCGCCGGCAATCCCGGAAACGTTGAGCACATGGCCGGGCCGGCTCACCGCGACGAAGTGCGCGAGCTCCCAGAGCTCGTCGTAGTCCTTCCAGCTCAGGATCTGCGCGACGGCGTCGGCTCCGGTGATGAAGAAGAGCTCGGCGTCCGGGTGCGCGGCGTGGATGTCGCGCAGGGTGTCGATCGTGTACGTCGTCCCGATCCGGTCGACGTCGACCCGGCTCACCGTGAACCTCTGGATTGGAGGCCGTGGCGATCACCGTCACGAGGTACCGGTGCTCGGCCGAGGTGACCGTCTTCTTGTGCCACGGCTGACCGGTGGGCACGAAGACCACCTCGTCGAGGTCGAACGACTGGGCGACCTCGGAGGCCGCCACGAGGTGCCCGTGGTGGATCGGGTCGAACGTTCCGCCCATCACGCCGATGCGGGGACGCCGGGGGTCTCCGCTGGCGGCGGACGTCACGAGCGCGGGGCCTCCGGACTGGTGGCCGTGGCCGTGCTGGTCGGCCTGCCCGGTGGTCTTGTGCGAGTGCCGGTTGGCGACGTCGCGGTAGCTCCACGTCACGAAGCCGAGACCGACGAACGCGACGGCGGCGATGAGGCCGAACACGATCGACGGGAACGGCAGCTCGACGTGGGTCGATGCTTCTGCCAGGACGGTCGTCACCAGGGACATTCGGTGCTCCTTGAAGTTCGGGGTGCCCGCGCGGGCGCTGTCGAGTCTACCCGGACGCCACTCGGGCTAGGCGCGGACCTGACCGGCCCCGCGCAGGAGCCACTTCGTGCTCGTCAGCTCGGGCAGTCCCATGGGACCGCGGGCGTGGAGCTTCTGGGTCGAGATCCCGACCTCGGCGCCGAAGCCGAACTCGCCGCCGTCGGTGAAGCGGGTCGACGCGTTGACCATGACGACGGCGGAGTCGACCTCCGCGAGGAAGCGCTCGGCGCTCGCGAGGTCGTTGGTGACGATGGACTCGGTGTGGTGCGTCGAGTAGCGGGCGATGTGCTCCATCGCCGCGTCCAGGTCGTCGACGATCGCGACCGCGATGTCGAGAGAGTAGTACTCGGCCGACCAGTCCTCCTCGGTCGCGGCGACCGCCCCCGGATGCAGGGCCACGACCCGCTCGTCGCCGTGCACAGTGACCCCGGCGCGCTCGAGGCGTCCGAGCACCGCAGGGAGGAGCCGCTCGGCGGCGTCCCGGTGCACCAGCAGGGTCTCGAGGGCGTTGCAGGTGCTCGGGCGCTGGGTCTTCGCGTTGTGCACGATGTCGACGGCCCACTGCTCGTCGGCGGAGGCGTCGAGGAAGACGTGGACCACTCCGGCGCCCGTCTCGATGACCGGGACCGTGGACTCCGTGACGACGGACTCGATCAGCCCTGCGCTGCCCCGCGGCACCAGGACGTCGACGTAGCCGCGCGCGCGCATCAGCGCCTTCGCGCCCTCGCGACCGTGGTCGTCGACCGTCTGCACGAGCTCGCGCGGCAGTCCGACCGAGGCGATCGCCTCCTGCAGCAGCTCGACGAGGACGCGGTTGGTGTTCTCTGCGGCCGTTCCGCCCCGGAGGATCACCGCGTTGCCGCTCTTCAGGGCGAGGGCCGCGATGTCGATGGTCACGTTCGGCCGGGCCTCGTAGATCGCCCCGACGACGCCGAACGGCACGCGGACCTGCGTCAGCGAGGCGCCGTTGGGCAGGGCGGACCCGCGCACGGTCTGGCCGACGGGGTCGACGAGCCCCGCGACGGCGACGACCGCATCGGCGAGGGATCCGAGCCGCGCCTCGTCCAGGCGCAGCCCGTCCTGCAGGCCGGTGCTCATGCCGTTCTCGCGACCGTTCGCGAGGTCGAGCGCGTTGGCGGGGACGATTCGCGCCGCCCCCTCGCGGACGGCGTCCGCGATCGCGAGGAGCGCGCGGTTCTTGAGGTCGGTCGTGGCGCTGCGGAGGGAGCGGAGGCGGCGCGGGACGCGGCGAAGCGGTCGGTCAGCGCGGTGCGGTCGAGGGTCGTCTGCGGCATCCGCACAGTGTAGTGCGGGTGGGAGGCGGACGGACGGGCCCCGGCACCCTGGTGGGTGCCGGGGCCCGAGGTCAGTCCTCGCGGTCGGGTTCGACGCCGTCCTCCTCGTCGGAGACGCGCCACACCCCGCCCTGGCGCTCCCGCTCGAGCTCGGCCCGGGCCGCGGCCTTGGCGTCCATCCGCTCGAAGTACTCGTCGCGGCGCTCGTTGCGCGTCTTGCGCTGGTTCTCGTCGAGCCGCATGTCGGTCCCGCGGGGGCCGTCATCAGCTCGGCTGTCGAGGTGAGCGTCGGCTCCCAGTCGAAGACGACTCCGTCGCCCCTGCCGATCACGACGGTGGAGCCCGCGACGGCGCCCGCTGCGAACAGGCCGTTCTCGACGCCGAGCTTGGCGAGCCGGTCGGCCAGGAACCCGACGGCCTCGTCGTTCGTGAAGTCGGTCTGGGCGACCCAGCGCACCGGCTTCGTGCCGAGGACGCGGTAGACGTTGCCGTACGAGCCGCCCTC
This sequence comes from Rathayibacter sp. AC182, assembly GCF_979253875.1. NCBI lineage: Bacteria > Bacillati > Actinomycetota > Actinomycetes > Micrococcales > Microbacteriaceae > Rathayibacter > Rathayibacter sp. AC182. Next base: position 477,867 of record NZ_CEEDEK010000003.1, read on the forward strand.
GACGCGGATCTCGAAGTCCTTCTCGTCGACCGCGCGCGGACGGATGGTGATGCGCTCGACCTGGGGCGCGGCGGCGAGCTCCGCCCGGTGCTGCTCGACGATCTCGGCCAGGGCGAACGTCAGCTGGCGCAGCCCTGCGTGGCTGACCGTGGAGATCTCGAAGACGCGGTAGCCGCGGGCCTCGAGGTCGGCTCGGACGAAAGCGGCGAGCTCCTGGGCCTCGGGGACGTCGACCTTGTTCAGGGCGACGAGCTGGGGGCGCTCGAGCAGCGGGACCTGGCCCTCGCCGACCGGGTAGGCCGCGAGCTCGCCGAGGATGATGTCGAGGTCGGTGAGCGGGTCGCGACCGGGCTCGAGCGTGGCGCAGTCGAGGACGTGCACGAGGGCCGTGCACCGCTCGACGTGCCGGAGGAACTCGAGGCCGAGCCCCTTGCCCTCGCTGGCGCCCTCGATGAGGCCGGGGACGTCGGCGACGGTGTACCGCGACTCCCCCGCCTGCACGACGCCCAGGTTGGGCGCGAGAGTGGTGAAGGGGTAGTCGGCGATCTTGGGCTTCGCGGCCGAGATCGCGGCGACGAGACTCGACTTGCCCGCGGAGGGGAAGCCGACCAGTGCCACGTCGGCGACGGTCTTCAGCTCGAGGACGATGTCGCCCTCCCAGCCGGGGGTGCCGAGCAGCGCGAATCCGGGGGCCTTGCGCTTCGTCGTCGCGAGCGAGGCGTTGCCGAGACCGCCCTGACCGCCGGGGGCGATCACGAACCGCAGTCCGGGCTCGTCCATGTCGATGAGCTGCTCGCCCTCGGGGGACTTCACGACGGTTCCCACGGGCACCGGCAGTTCGAGGAGGTCGCCGTTGCCGCCCGCGCGGTGATCGCCCATGCCGGGACCGCCGTTCGGCGAGGACTGGTGCGGGTGGCGGTGGTAGGCGAGGAGCGTCGTGACCTGCGGGTCGGCGACGAGGACGATGTCGCCGCCGTGACCGCCGTTGCCTCCGTCGGGGCCGGCGAGCGGCTTGAACTTCTCGCGGCGGACGGAGACGCAGCCGTTCCCGCCGTGGCCGGCACGCAGGTGCAGCGTGACGTTGTCGACGAAGGTGACCCATGGTTGTTCTGTCCGTCCGATCGGGAGTGGAGGCGCCGGTGGGACCGTGCGCCGGGTGCCGAGCAGCGAGTGCCGCTGCAACGCGCAAGGGGCGAGCCGAAGCCCGCCCCTTGCGTCCTGTGCCTGCTCGGCCGAGGAGGCCGACCCTACTGGGCGGCCGCCACGATGTTGACGACCTTGCGGCCGCCCTTGGTGCCGAACTCGACCGCTCCGGCCGACAGGGCGAACAGGGTGTCGTCGCCACCGCGTCCGACGTTCGCGCCGGGGTGGAAGTGGGTGCCGCGCTGGCGGACGATGATCTCGCCTGCGTTCACGACCTGACCGCCGAAGCGCTTGACGCCGAGACGCTGCGCGTTCGAGTCACGACCGTTGCGAGTGGAGCTCGCGCCCTTCTTGTGTGCCATTTCTCATCTCCTCGAGACCGGGGGCCGCAGCCCCGTGCTGATGATCCGCGGTGCGATGGCTCGCCCCGCGGTCAGCGGTTAGCTTGATGCCAGTGACCTTCACGCGCGTGAGCTCCTGACGGTGCCCCTGGCGCTTCTTGTAGCCGGTCTTGTTCTTGAACTTCTGGATGACGATCTTCGGGCCGCGGAGCTCTTCGAGCACCTCCGCGGTGACCGAGACCTTCTCGAGCGCCGAGGCGTCCGAGGTGATCGAGTCGCCGTCGACGAGCAGCACGGCAGCCAGCTGCACGGTGCCGTTCTCGTCGGCCTTGACGCGGTCCATCGTCACGATGGTGCCGACCTCGACCTTCTCCTGCCGACCGCCGGCGCGCACAACTGCGTAAACCACTTCTCGTACCTGTTTTCTCGTCTGGGCGGGGCAGTGCTCGTGGAGCGGATGCTCGTCAGCACTGCGCCGACCGGGGCTTGTATGGACGGGGCGGGGCCCCGTTTCTTTCCCGTCCTCCCACACCGAACGAGGGAACCGGTACCGCGTCCCGCTCTCCGTGAGGAGTCGGACGACGACGGAAATCTGCGTGAGCGCATGGTTCGCGCCACACCAACGGTCAAGAGTACGGGATGGGAGGTCGGCGGTCAAACGGACACTCGGGTGAGCGCGTGTCCGCGGGGTCCGTGCTCCTGCGAGCCCGGCGTCCACGATCCGACGACCCCGTCACGATAGTGGACAGCGCGTCGGCCGGGGCGCAGGCGCGCCGCCTACGATCGACGGATGACGATCCTCCTGGATGCGGCGCGGTGGCCGGCCCACGACACGTTCTGGGCGCATCTCGTCAGCGACGAGTCGCTCGAGGAGCTCCACGCGTTCGCGCGTCGGAACGGAGTGCCGGAGCGCAGCTTCGACCTCGACCACTACGACGTGCCCGAGGAGCGGCGGGCCGAGCTGATCGCGGCCGGCGCGACCCCCGTCGCAGCCCGCGAGCTCGTCGAGCGGCTCCGGAGCAGCGGACTGCGAGTGAAGGGCCGGGACCGCGAGACCGAGAGGGCCCGGCGCCGGCTCTCGCCGGGCACCGGGCCCCGATGACGTCGTCCGCGCGAGCTACTGCTGCTCGGCGCGGCGCGGAGTCTGCTCCGGGATGACCGCGACACCCGTCAGGGCTGCCGTGGTCACCCGGCGGCTCTTGGCACGACCCTGACCCGGCTCCTTCGGTGCGGGGAGCGCGTCGAGCACGGAGTCGAGCAGGTGCTCGGCGACCTCACTGCGGACACGACGGCCCGCGGCCGCCGGGGCGGGCGGGATCGGGATGTCGAGGATCGGCACGACCGGCGCCTCGACCGCGGTCGGAGCTGCCGCCTCGGCCGACGGTGCCCTCAGCGGGCGCGTCGGCGCTCTCCTGGCGCGGCTCGCGGTCGCGTCCCCTGCGGCGGCGCTCGCCCCGGGCGGGACGCTCCGACCGTCGCGAGGACTCGCGGGGAGCGGACTGCTCGGACGGCTCCGACTCCGGTGCCGACGCCTCGACGAGCGCCGACTCGGCGGAGGCCTCATCGACCAGCGCTGCAGCCTCCTCCGCCGCCTGGCGGACGTTCGCCGGGTGGATGGTGCTCGCCGCGATCTGCGCGAGGGCGTTCTTGGCGTCGTCGGTGATGGCGTGGGTGCTGACGGGCTTCGCAGCGGCGCCCTGGCCGTTCTGTCCGTTCGACCCCGAGGAGCCGTTCTGACGGGGCGAGCCGCCGGGTGCGCCCTCCCCGAGCGGCCGCCACGGCGGCGCTCCTGCTGCGGTGCGGCGGTGGAGCGGTGCTTGACCACGGGATCGTGCTGCACGATCACTCCGCGACCGGCGCAGACCTCGCAGTTCTCGCTGAAGGTCTCGAGCAGGCCGAGACCGAGCTTCTGCGGGTCATCTGCACGAGACCGAGCGAGGTGACCTCGGCCACTTGGTGCTTGGTGCGGTCGCGGCTGAGGCACTCGACCAGACGGCGCAGCACGAGGTCGCGGTTGGACTCGAGGACCATGTCGATGAAGTCGACGACGATGATGCCGCCGATGTCGCGCAGCCGGAGCTGGCGCACGATCTCCTCGGCGGCCTCGAGGTTGTTCTTGGTGACCGTCTCCTCGAGGTTTCCGCCGGAGCCGACGAACTTGCCGGTGTTGACGTCCACGACCGTCATGGCCTCGGTGCGGTCGATGACCAGCGAGCCGCCGCTGGGCAGCCACACCTTGCGCTCGAGCGCCTTCTCGATCTGCTCGGTGATGCGGAACTCGTCGAAGGCGTCCTGCTCGCCGGAGTAGACCTCGACCCGCTCGAGCAGGTCGGGGGCGACCTGGCTGAGGTAGAGCTCGATGGTCTCGCGGGCGTCGTCCCCGGCGATGACCATCTTCTCGAAGTCCTCGTTGAAGACGTCGCGGACGATCTTGATCAGCAGATCGGGCTCGCTGTGCAGGAGCGCCGGCGCCTGTCCCGTCGCGGCCTTCTCGCTGAGCGCCGTCCACTGCGCGGTGAGGCGCTCGACGTCGACGGTCAGCTGCTCCTCGGTGGCGCCCTCGGCCGCCGTGCGCACGATGACGCCGACGTTCTCGGGGAGGACCTCCTTGAGGATCTTCTTCAGGCGCGCGCGCTCGGTGTCGGGGAGCTTGCGCGAGATGCCGTTCATCGAGCCGTTGGGCACGTACACGAGGTAGCGGCCCGGGAGCGAGATCTGGCTCGTGAGGCGGGCGCCCTTGTGGCCGACGGGGTCCTTCGTGACCTGGACGAGGACGCGGTCGCCGGGCTTGAGGGCCAGCTCGATGCGACGGGGGCCGCCGGGGTTCGCCGCGGCGTCCCAGTCGACCTCACCGGAGTAGAGGACGGCGTTGCGTCCGCGTCCGATGTCCACGAACGCCGCCTCCATGCTCGGGAGGACGTTCTGCACGCGGCCGAGGTAGACGTTGCCGATCAGGGACGCCTCCTGCGAGCGGGCGACGTAGTGCTCGGCGAGGACGCCGTCCTCGAGCACGCCGATGCGGATGCTGTCCTGCTTCGAGCGGACGACCATCACGCGATCGACGGCCTCGCGGCGGGCGAGGAACTCGGACTCGGTGACGACTGTGCGGCGTCGGCCGGCGTCGCGGCCGTCGCGGCGACGCTGCTTCTTGGCCTCGAGACGGGTGGAGCCCTTGATGCGCTGGGGCTCGGTGATGAGCTCGGGCTCGCGCTGCTCCCGCTGCTCGCGGGGCTGACGGACCCGGACGACGGTGTTCTCGGGGTCGTCCGACCCTCCACGGTCGCTCTCGCCGCTGCGACGGCGCGAGCGCCGCCGGACGGAGCCCTGCTCCTCGGCCGGCGCCTCGCGCTCCTCCCTGACCCCGAGCGGCGCTCCGCGCGGAGGGAGAGGGGCCAGCTCGACGTAGTCGGGCAGGTCGGGAGCCTGGAACAGGAGCGACGTGCTCGGCAGCGCGGGACGCGCCGGGCGCGACTCCTCCTGCGCGGCGGGAGTGACGGGGAGGCGTTGAAGAACGCCGGTCCCTGCGCCTCGCTCGTCGCCTCGTCGTGCGTCTCCTGGCCGGTCGTGTCGGTCTCGTCGGTATCGATGATCGTTCCCCCTGTCGCTGGCGCGCTCGACTCCGGTCCGCCGGGTCGCCCGGCGGCCACCGAAGAGGCGGCTGATCTTCTTGGCCCCGCTGCGGGGCTCGTCGCGGTCCGGATCGGATCCGCTCGAACTCTTGTCTTCCACCATTACTGGTGCACTCCTCGGCCGGGTCGTCCGCCGCGCCTTCCTACCCGGATCTCTCCTCGTGCGAGGGGCCGCCTGGGGCCCGTCGCGAATCCTTCCGCTCCCCCGGTCCGGTCGCTCACGTGGCGCAGGACTCTGGGTGCAGCTTCACTCTCGGAACTGACTATCCGACACGTGCTCCGTCTCGCTGCGACCGTCGGTCGCGTCGTGGTGGAGCGGGTGACCCGTCGCGTCCATTCGCGGAACGCGGTCGATCTCCTGTGGCCCGGTGTTCGCCCGGTAAACCTTCTGGTGCCGGTGCGGGATCTTCCGGACCGACGGCTCCGATTATCGCACGCATTCCCAGAGGCGCCGATTCGGCCCGTGCGATAATCCCCCGGTGTCCGACGCCCCCACCACTCGACGCCCGGTCCTGTTCGCCGCACTGCTCATCGTGCTGGGGATCGTGGGCTGGATCGCGGCGTTCGCACTGACACTCGACAAGTTCGCCGCGCTGACCGATCCGTCGACCGAGCTCGGGTGCGACTTCAGCATCCTGGTGCAGTGCAGTGCGAATCTCGACTCGCCGCAGGGCGCCGTCTTCGGCTTCCCGAATCCGCTCATCGGGGTCGCGGCCTGGATCGCGCCGGTCGTGGTCGGTGCGGGCCTGCTCGCGGGCGCACGGTTCGACCGCTGGTTCTGGGCGGTGTTCAATCTGGGCTTCGTCCTCGCGCTCGGATTCGTGATCTGGCTGATCTCGCAGAGCATCTTCCTGCTCGGCACGCTGTGCCCGTGGTGCATGCTCACCTGGTCGGTGGTGATCCCGGGCTTCTGGCTCGTGACCCTCCGGAACCTCCGTGAGGGCGTCTTCCCGGTTCCGGTGCCCGTCCGCCGCTTCGCCGGGGCCGCCTACGGCTGGATCCCGTTCATCACGATCCTCTGCTACCTCGCGATCGCCGTCATCGCCCAGCTCCGCCTGGACGCCCTCTCGTACCTCTGAGCCGCGGAGGGGCGTGCGGCACTCCGGCTGATCCGTGGATCTCGACACGCCCGTTGCGCGGGCTACTCGATCAGCAAGGGGCGGCGCGGGACGGAGCCGGTGGACGGCATCTCTGCACGCCGTCCGAGGCCCGGATCCGCAGTGCCGCGGAGATGACGACGGGCACCCCGGAGGAATCCGAGGTGCCCGTCACCGGATCGCCGAGCAGCGCGAGGCGTCATCCGGGAAAGCGCGTTTCAGCGCTTTCCCGTCGCCGGAGGCGCGACGCTCTGCGTATCGGGACCGCCTCCGAGAACCGACCGCGGTTCCGCGGATCACCGCGGAACACCGCGGAGCGCGAGCTCGCGGCGGTTCTCCGTCAGGAGAACCAGAGGGAGAGCCTCGCGCTCCGCGGATTCCACACTGTCCGAGCCGTGCACCAGGTTCTGCTGGACCTTCAGGCCCCAGTCCCGGCCGAGGTCGCCGCGGATGGTGCCGGGAGCCGCGGTGGTCGGGTCGGTCGTGCCGGCGAGGGAGCGGAAACCCTCGATGACGCGGTCGCCGGCGATGCGGATCGCGACGATCGGACCGCTCTCCATGAACTCCACGAGCGGCTCGTAGAACGGCTTGCCCTCGTGCTCCGCGTAGTGCGCGCCGAGCAGGTCGCGGTCGGCCTCCACGAGCTTGATGTCGACGAGCGAGTAGCCCTTCGCCTCGATGCGGCGGAGGATCTCGCCGGTGAGGTTGCGCGCGACTCCGTCGGGCTTGACGAGGACGAGGGTCTCCTGGATGGCCATGATTCAGCGGTCTCCTTCGGTGGGGTCGGGGGGCCCGGCCGCCGGAGGGCGCGCCTGGGCGTCGAGGCGGGTGCCTGTCACGATGCAGTAGGTCCAGAGCGCCACGAAGGCCGCGCCGATGACGAACATGATCGGGACGAGCAGACCCGAGGCAACGATAACGAACTGCAGCACCCAGCCGATCCTGATGCCGAGCGGGCGGTCCAGGAGCCGGAGCGTCGCGAGCATGGCGAGGCAGACGACTCCGCCGCCCACCAGGACCACGACCGGATCGCCGACCTTGAGCCCGAACGCGACCAGCGTCGCGAGGAACACGATGACGACCTCGAAGCCGAGCACGATCGAGGCGAGGCTCTCGCGGACCGTCCTGCTGCGGCGCGGCCGCCCGGCTCTCACGAACCCTGCCAGTTCTCGTCGCGGGCGACCGTGAGCGCCCGGCCGACGAGGGTGAGCGAGCCCGTGATCACGAGGGCGCCCTTCTCGGTGCGGGCGGCGAGGAGGCGACCGGCGGTGAGCGCCGCGTCCGGATCCTCCGCCACGCGCACCGACTCCGCCGGGAAGACGGTGCGCGCCATAGCGGCGAGATCGTCGGCCGCCAGCGCCCTGTCGCTCGGAGCCCGGGTGACGATGAGCTCGTCGACGACCGGGCGCAGAGCCTGCAGGATGCCCTCGGCGTCCTTCTCGGCCAGGACGCCGAGCACCGCCGTGACCCGGTCGAAGTCGAAGTAGCGCCCCAGAGCGGCGGCGAGGGAGGCGGCGCCGTGCGGGTTGTGCGCGGCGTCGACGACGGTGCGGGGCGACGCTCCGACGATCTGGAGACGTCCGGGCGAGGTCGCCGCGGCGAGCCCCTCGTCGAGCACGTCGCCGGTGAGCTCCTGCGAGCCCCCGCCGATGAACGTCTCGACGGCGGCGATCGCGACGGCCGCGTTCTCGGCCTGGTGGTCGCCGAAGAACGGCAGCAGGAGCTGGCCGTAGGTCGTGGCGAGTCCGCGCACCGAGACGAGCTGCCCGCCGACCGCGACCGTGGTCGAGAGGACGTCGAACTCGGAGCCCTCGAAGGCGATCGAGGACTCGGTGGCCTCGGCGGCGTGCCGCAGGACGGCCTCGGCCTCGGGCGTCTGGCGTGCCGAGACGACCGAGGCGAGAGGCTTCACGATGCCCGACTTGGTCCGCGCGATCTCCTCGATGCTCGAGCCGAGACGTTCCGTGTGGTCGAGAGCGATGGGGGTGAACACGGCCACCTGCGCGTCGGCGACGTTGGTCGAGTCCCACTCGCCGCCCATCCCGACCTCGACGACCGCGACATCGACCGGCGCGTCGGCGAAGGCCGCGTACGCGAGCACCGTGATCGCCTCGAAGAACGACAGCGGGGGCTCGTCCTGCTCGGCCAGCTCGGCGTCGGTCATGCGGATGTAGGGCTCGACGTCCTGCCAGTTCGCGACGAGGCTCTCGTCCGAGATCGGCTCCTCGTCGATGACTATGCGCTCGTTGAAGCGCTCGAGGTGCGGGCTGGTGAACAGCCCCACCCGCAGTCCGTGCGCGCGCAGCAGGCTCTCGATCATCCGACTGGTGGAGGTCTTGCCGTTGGTGCCCGCGATCTGGATCACCGGGTACGCGCGCTGGGGGTCGCCGAGGATCTCGACGGCCCGCCGCGTCGGCGCGAGCCGCGGACGCACGTTCGCCTCCCCGAGCCGCTCGAGCAGGGCGCTGTAGACCGCCTCGGCGGCGACGCGATCGGAGTCGTTCCCGAACGGATCAGACATCGGCGGCCTCGACCTTCTCGACGCGGATGATGGCGGTGCCGGCCGGTCCGAAGGCGACCGCGCCCTCTCCGCCCTCGAGGGCGACCGTCATCGGGGTGAAGGCGGACCCGGTCGCGAGCGTCTCCTCGGCGATCCAGGTGCCGTGCGGCGCGAGCGCGGCGAGGCTGACCTCGTCGAGCATGACGTCGAGGACGATGCGGTCGCTGACGTCGAGCCCGGCCGACTTGCGGGCGTCCTGCACCGCCCGGATGAGGTCGCGGGCCAGGCCCTCGGCCTCGAGCTTCGGCGTGGTCGCCGTGTCGAGCAGGACGAAGCCGCCGCGGGGCAGCAGAGCGATGGCGCGGTCGTCCGCTCCGGATCCCGCGACCTCGAGGGTCAGCTCGTACTCGCCCTCGACGAGCTCGACGCCGCCGGCGGTGACGACGCCGTCGATCTCGCTCCAGTCACCGGCCTTGGCGGCCTTGATGACGGTCTGGACGCCGCGGCCGAGGCGCGGACCCGCGGCCCGCGCGTTCACCGACAGCCGGGAGGTGACTCCGTAGTCGGCGGCACTCGAGTCGACCAGCGGCACGAGCGCCACCTCCTTCACGTTCAGCTCGTCGCGCAGGATCGCCTCGAAGGGCGCCAGCTCGGCGGCGTCGGCGACGACGGTCAGGCGCGCGAGCGGCAGGCGCACGCGGAGCCCGGCCTGCTTGCGGAGCGAGAGCGCCGTGGACGAGATCCCGCGGACGGCGTCCATCGCGTGGACGAGGGACTCGTCGACGGGGAACTCGTCCGCGCTCGGCCAGTCGGTGAGGTGGACGCTGCGGCCGCCCGTCAGGCCCTGCCAGATCTCCTCGGAGACCAGCGGGAGCAGCGGAGCGGCGACCCGGGTCACGGTCTCGAGGACGGTGAAGAGCGTGTCGAACGCCTCCGCTCCCCGCCCTCGGCGTCGACGCCCTGCCAGAACCGGTCGCGGGACCGGCGGACGTACCAGTTGGTCAGCACGTCGGCGAAGTCGCGCAGCGCGGCGGCCGCGAGGGTCGAGTCGAGCGCCTCGAGGTGACCGGTGACCGTCTCGATCAGGTCGTGCGTCTTGGCGAGCAGGTAGCGGTCGAGGACGTCCTCGGAGTCGGTGCGGCGGGTCGCCGAGTAGCCCTCGTCACCGGACGCGTTCGCGTACAGCGAGAAGAAGTACCAGGTGCTCCAGAGCGGCAGCAGGACCTGGCGCACGCCCTCGCGGATCCCCTCCTCGGTGACGACCAGATTGCCGCCGCGCAGCACCGGACTCGACATCAGGAACCAGCGCATCGCGTCGGAGCCGTCGCGGTCGAAGACCTCGGCGACGTCGGGGTAGTTGCGCAGCGACTTCGACATCTTCTGGCCGTCGTTGCCGAGCACGATCCCGTGGCTGACGACGTTGCGGAAGGCGGGACGGTCGAAGAGCGCCGTCGAGAGCACGTGCAGCGTGTAGAACCAGCCGCGCGTCTGCCCGATGTACTCGACGATGAAGTCGGCCGGGTTGTGCGAGTCGAACCAGTCGGCGTTCTCGAACGGGTAGTGCACCTGCGCGAAGGGCATCGAGCCCGAGTCGAACCAGACGTCGAGGACATCGGTGATCCGGCGCATCGTCGAGCGCCCCGTCGGGTCGTCGGGATTCGGGCGCGTGAGCTCGTCGATGAAGGGGCGGTGCAGATCCTGCGGACGCACGCCGAAGTCGCGCTCGAGCTCGTCGAGCGAGCCGTAGACGTCCATGCGCGGGTACTCGGGGTCGTCGCTCTTCCACACCGGGATCGGCGACCCGAAGTAGCGGTTGCGGCTGATCGACCAGTCGCGCGCGCCCGAGAGCCACTTGCCGAACTGGCCGTCCTTGACGTTCTCCGGGACCCAGGTGATGTCCTGGTTGAGCTCCTCCATGCGGTCGCGGAACGCGGTCACCCGCACGAACCAGCTCGAGACGGCCTTGTAGATCAGCGGGTTCCGGCAGCGCCAGCAGTGCGGGTACGAGTGCTCGTAGCTCGCCTGGCGGAGCAGTCGGTGCTGCGCCTTCAGCAGCTGGGTCAGCGGCTTGTTCGCCTCGAAGACCTGCAGGCCGGCGACCTCCGCGATCTGCGGGAGGAAGCGGCCGCCGTCGTCGACGGAGATGATGACGGGGATGCCCGCCGCCTCGCAGACCTTCTGGTCGTCCTCGCCGTAGGCGGGCGCCTGGTGCACGATGCCCGTGCCCTCGGTCGTGGTGACGTAGTCGGCGACCAGGATGCGCCAGGCGTTCTGCGTGCCCCAGGCCTCGGTGTCGGCGTAGTGGTCCCAGAGCCGGTCGTAGCTGACGCCCTCGAGCTCGCGCCCGCGCAGGGTCCTCGAGGACGGCGGCGCGGGCGGACTCGGCGTCGTCGTAGCCCAGGTCCTTCGCGTAGGCGCCGACCTGGTCGATCGCCAGGAGGTACTCGGCCGAGAGCTCGCGCTCCTCCGGCTCGCCCTTGCCGTCGGCGGCACCGTTCGGGCCTGCGGCCAGCACCGCGTACTCGATGTCCGGGCCGACGGCCAGCGCGGCGTTGGTCGGCAGGGTCCACGGGGTGGTCGTCCAGGCGAGCGCGCGCACGGCGGTGAGGCTCAGCGCCTCCGCCGTCTCGCCGACCAGCGGGAACGTGACCGTCACCGTCTGGTCCTGGCGCATCTTGTAGACGTCGTCGTCCATCCGCAGCTCGTGGTTCGAGAGCGGGGTCTGGTCGCGCCAGCAGTACGGGAGGACGCGGTAGCCCTCGTAGGCGAGGCCCTTGTCGTAGAGCTGCTTGAACGCCCAGATGACGGACTCCATGAAGGAGGGTCGAGCGTCTTGTAGTCGTTCTCGAAGTCGACCCAGCGCGCCTGGCGGGTGACGTAGTCCTGCCACTCCCCGGTGTAGCGCAGCACCGACTCCTTCGCCGCGGCGTTGAACGCGGCGATGCCCATCTCCTCGATCTGGGACTTGTCGGTGATGCCGAGCTGGCGCTCCGCCTCGAGCTCGGCGGGCAGGCCGTGGGTGTCCCAGCCGAAGCGGCGGTGCACCTGCTTGCCGCGCATCGTCTGGAAGCGGGGGAAGAGGTCCTTCGCATACCCGGTCAGCAGGTGGCCGTAGTGCGGCAGCCCGTTGGCGAACGGAGGGCCGTCGTAGAACACCCACTCGGGGGCGCCCTCGCGGGAGCGGATCGACTCCTGGAAGGTGTCGTCCGCCTTCCAGTAGGCGAGCACCTTCTCCTCGATCTCGGGGAAGCGCGGCGAAGCGGCCACCCCGCGGCCGAAGGCGGAGCCGGACGCGTCGGCGTCACCGGGGGTGGGCGGGGTCAAGGGATAGGTCACGTGCGATCTCCTGGCAGTGATGCTGGGCTGCACGAGGACGGCCCGCCCGGATCTGTCAGCCCGGGCCGGGGTCGCGGTACCACCTCGCTTGGACCGCTCCTCGGCGCGAGCCTCGGAGACGTTCCCACTCGATCGGCTGTCACGGGCCGTACCCGTCCGGTTCTACTGAGCGCAGGCCTGAGCCGACGCCGTTCTTCCGGAGACTCGCCGGTGATGGCCGGGTCGAAGTCGTTGAGGGATATCGTAGCGCGTCGAGCGGATGCGGAGCGGGAGCGATCATGGCGGGTGCGACGGGCAGAGGACGCCCCAGGGCCTCGTCGCGCTCGATGCTCGAGGACGCCGCACTCGACCTGTTTCTGGAGCAGAGCTACGCCGGCACGACCGTCGAGCACATCGCCCAGCGGGCCGGGGTCTCGCGGAACACCTTCTTCAACTACTTCGAGTCCAAGAGCGACGTGTTCTGGGTGCTCGTCGACGACCGCCTGTCCGAGCTGCCCGCCGCGCTCGCCGCGACCGACCCCGAGCGGCCCGCGATGGACGGACTGCGCGACGCGCTGCTGGCGGTCGGCGCCGGCTTCGGCCCCTCCTCCGTGCCGTGGGCGCTCACCCAGAGCGCTCTCATCGGCAGCGTGCACGAGCTCCAGGCGTCCGCGCTCTCCCGCCTCGCCCGGCAGGCCGCGATCGTGGCGGCGTTCATCGAGCAGCGGGCCTCGCGTCCGCTGCCCACGCATCTGACCCGGGCGATCGCCTACGCGAGCGTCGGAGCAGCCGTGGCCGCGGTGCAGGCCTGGGCCGCGGCGGGTCCGACCCGCGGTGAGCTGGTGCCGTACCTCGACGAGGCGCTCGCCCCGATCCGCGCGGGCTTCGCCTCCGTCGTCGACTGACCCCGCCCGGCTCCCGCACCGCGACGCCGCGGTAGGATCGGCGCGGCCGGTGAGCGATCCGCTCCAGCGCCGCCATCCAGGCATCATCACCACCGACACGGTGCCGCCCATATCGAACCGGAGAATCATGACCTTCGCCGACCGCCTCCCCGCGAAGCCCGCCCTCGAGGGCCTCGGAGAGCAAGTGGGGCCTCGTCTGGCAGACCGACGGGACCTACCGGTTCGACCGCACCGGTCTCACCCGCGCAGACGTCTACTCGATCGACACCCCGCCCCCGACCGCCTCCGGCTCGCTGCACATCGGGCACGTCTTCTCGTACACGCACACCGACGTCGTCGCGCGCTTCCAGCGCATGCGCGGCCGCAAGGTCTTCTACCCGATGGGCTGGGACGACAACGGCCTGCCCACCGAGCGCCGCGTGCAGAACTACTACGGGGTCCGCTGCGACCCGACGCTCCCCTACGAGGCCGGCTTCACGCCTCCGTTCGAGGGGGGCGACAACAAGAGCAGCAAGGCGGCCGATCAGAAGCCGATCTCGCGACGCAACTTCATCGAGCTCTGCGAGCGCCTGACCGTCGAGGACGAGAAGCAGTTCGAGGACCTCTGGCGCACCCTCGGCCTCTCGGTCGACTGGTCGCAGAGCTACCGCACCATCGGCGAGGAGTCGCAGGCGGCGTCGCAGCGCGCGTTCCTCCGGAACCTCGCGCGCGGCGAGGCGTACCAGGCCCAGGCCCCGACCCTGTGGGACATCACGTTCCGCACCGCGGTCGCGCAGGCCGAGCTGGAGGACAAGGAGCAGCCCGGCGCCTACCACCGGATCGGGTTCCACCGCGACGGCGGAGACGACGTCTTCATCGAGACGACCCGGCCCGAGCTCCTCCCGGCCTGCGTCGCGCTCGTCGCGCACCCCGATGACGAGCGGTACCAGCCGCTCTTCGGGACGACCGTCCGCACCCCGCTCTTCGACGTCGAGGTGCCGGTGCTCGCGCACCACCTCGCGCAGAAGGACAAGGGCTCGGGCATCGCCATGATCTGCACCTTCGGCGACGTCACGGACGTCGTCTGGTGGCGCGAGCTCGATCTGCCCAACCGCGCGATCATCGGCTTCGACGGACGCATCGTGTCGGAGGCGCCCGCGGCGATCACCAGCGACGCCGGTCGCGAGGCGTACGCGCAGCTCGCGGGCAAGACGGTCTTCTCGGCCAAGCAGGCCGTCGTCGCGCTCCTCACGGAGTCGGGCGAGATGACGGGCGAGCCGCGCCCCATCACCCACCCCGTGAAGTTCTTCGAGAAGGGCGACAAGCCGCTCGAGATCGTCTCGACCCGGCAGTGGTACCTCGTCAACGGGGCGCGGGACGCCTCTCTGAAGGAGCGCCTCCTGGAGCTCGGGCGGGACGTCCGCTTCGTGCCGGAGTTCATGCGCGTGCGCTACGAGAACTGGGTGAACGGCCTCTCGGGCGACTGGCTGGTCTCGCGTCAGCGCTTCTTCGGCGTGCCGATCCCCGTCTGGTACCCGCTCGACGGCGACGGCAACCCCGTCTTCGACCGGCCGCTGGTGCCGGAGGAGTCGGCGCTGCCCGTCGACCCGTCCTCGGACCCCGCACCCGGCTACTCGGAGGACCAGCGCGGCGTGCCGGGCGGGTTCCAGGGCGAGCTCGACGTGATGGACACGTGGGCGACCTCCTCGCTCACCCCGCAGCTCGCCGGCGGCTGGGAGCGGGACGACGAGCTCTGGCAGCTGGTCGCGCCCTACGACCTGCGACCCCAGGGCCAGGACATCATCCGCACCTGGCTCTTCTCGACCCTGCTGCGCTCGCAGCTCGAGGACTCGCGCGCGCCGTGGGGCAACGCGACGATCTCGGGCTTCATCGTCGATCCGGACCGCAAGAAGATGTCGAAGTCCAAGGGCAACGTCGTCACTCCGGCCGGGATGCTCGAGCAGCACGGCTCGGACGCCGTGCGCTACTGGGCCGCCTCGTCGCGCCTGGGCACCGACGCGGCCTTCGATCCGCAGAACCCGACGCAGATCAAAATCGGCCGGCGCCTCGCGATCAAGGTGCTGAACGCGGCCAAGTTCATCCACGGCTTCGCGCAGACCCCGGGTGCGGAGGTGACCGACCCGCTCGATCTGAGCATGCTCGCGACCCTCGACGCCGTGGTGGCGGAGGCGACGACCGCGCTCGAGAACTACGACCACGCCCGGGCCTTCGAGACGACGGAGGCGTTCTTCTGGACGTTCTGCGACGACTACCTCGAGCTCGTGAAGGAGCGCGCCTACGGTGAGGACGGCGCCTCGGCCGCGGCCGCGCTGCACCTCGCGCTCGACGCTCTGCAGCGCCTGTTCGCTCCGTTCATCCCCTTCGCGACAGAGGAGACCTGGTCGTGGTCGCACGACGGATCGATCCACTCGCAGCCGTGGCCCGAGCAGTCCGGTCTCGGCGGCGACCCCGCGGTCCTCACCGCCGCCAGCACGGTCCTCACCGCGATCCGACGCGCTAAGACCGACGCGAAGGCCTCGCAGAAGACCCCGGCCCGCTCGGCCGTCGTCACGGCTCCGGCGGAGCTCGTGTCGGCCCTGCGCCTGGCCTCCGGCGACATCGCCGCGGTCGGCCGGATCGCCGCCCTCGAGTTCGCCGAGGGTGGCACACTGGCCGTGGACATCGAGCTCGGAGACCGAGGCGTAGCAGCTCGCGGGCGGGCGCCGGAGTCCCGGCGCCCGCCTCCCGGACCACCGACGAGAGGACGCACAGGATGCAGCTCGGAACACGCTGGGCCCTCGGCGGCGAACCGCCGCAGACCCTTCCGGAGATCGTCGTCACCGCTCTGCGCGACGTCGAGCAGGAGCTCGTCACGGCCGGCACGGACACCTCCGACTGGCGATGGCAGCTGACCTGGCTCGAGGGGAAGCCGGTGCTCGAGCTCGACGACGGCACCACCGTCACCTACCGTCCCGACGAGGACGCCGCCTACATCACGCAGCCGCAGGGACGCGTCGAGGGCGAGGACGACGACTGGGGCTGATCCGGTTCCCCGGCGCCTAGGCTCGCAGGGTGAGCGCCTCCGATCCCGTCGCCGTCCTCCTCGAGCCGAGCACGCTCCCCCACGGGCTGCCCGATTTCGCCGCCGTCGATCCGGAGGCGTACCGCCCCGCGTTCGAGGAGGCGCTGCGTCGGCACCGCGCCGAGATCGAGGCGATCGCATCCTCCGAGGACGCGCCGACCGTCGAGAACACCCTCGTGGCACTCGAGCGTTCCGGTCGGGCGCTGCGTCGGGTGAGCGCAGTGTTCTCCACCGTCTGCGCGTCCGACCGGACACCGCTGACCGACGCCCTCGAGCAGGAGCTCGCCCCACTGCTCTCGGCCCACAGCGATGCGATCACCCTCGATCCCCGCCTGTACGAGCGCCTGCGCGAGCTGGGCGATCGGCGCGGCGAGCTCGCCCTCGACGACGAGACCGCGTACCTGCTCGAGCGCGTGCTGACGGGCTTCGAGCGTGCCGGAGCGCTGCTGGACGGCGCCGGCAAGGAGCGTCTGAGCGAGCTCAACGAGCGCTTGTCGACATCGACCACCCTGTTCGAGAAGAACCTGCTGGCCGAGTCGAACGCGCGCGCGGTACTGCTCGACGACGGCTCCGCGCTCGACGGTCTCGACTCCTCCGAGGTCTCCGCGGCCGCCCGTGCCGCTGCGGACCGCGGCCTCGACGGCGTTCTGGTGACGCTCCCGCTGTACTCGGGCCACCCGTGGCTCGCGCGCCTGCGCGACCGCGGCGTGCGCGAGCGGATCCTCCGCGCCTCCGTCGGTCGTGCGAGCGAGGGAGGCGAGCACGACAACCGCGAGGTCCTGCAGGACATCGTCGCGCTGCGCGCCGAGCGCGCCCGGCTGCTCGGCTTCTCCTCGCACGCGGACTTCGTGGTGTCGGGTCAGACGGCCGGCTCGCCCGCGCGCGTCCGTGCGCTCCTCGAGGAGCTCGCCGAGCCGGCGGCCCGGAACGCCCGGCGGGAGCTGGCGCGCATGCAGACCCTCGCTGACGAGGAGCAGGACGCGGCGGGGGCTCCCCGTTTCACCCTCGCGGCATGGGATCGGGCCTACTACGAGGAGCGGGTGCGCTCGGCCTCCTACGCCGTCGACGCGAGCGCACTGCGCCCCTTCTTCGAGCTCGAGCGGGTGCTGCACTCCGGCGTCTTCGCCGCGGCGTCGGGTCTCTACGGCCTGCGATTCCAGGAGCGGAGCGACCTGGTCGGCTACAGTCGCCACGTCCGCGTCTTCGAGGTCCTCGAGGAGGACGGGCAGCCGCTCGGGCTCTTCCTCTTCGACCCCTTCACCCGCGACTCCAAGCGCGGGGGCGCGTGGATGAACTCGCTCTCCACACGCACGAGCCTGCTCGGCGACTCCGCCGTCGTCGTCAACAACCTGAACATCTCGGCACCCGGGAGGGCGAGCCGGCACTGCTGAGCCTCGACGAGGTCGGGACGCTCTTCCACGAGTTCGGTCACGCGCTGCACGGCCTGCTCGCCGCAGTCCACTACCCGCGGTTCGGCGGGACGAGCGTCTACCGCGACTTCGTCGAGTTCCCGAGCCAGGTCAACGAGATGTGGGTCCTCCGGCCCGAGCTCCTGTCCGAGTACGCCCGCCACGTCGAGACCGGCGAGCCGCTCGCCCCCGAGGTCGTCGAGCGGCTGACGGCGTCCTCGCTCTGGGGAGAGGGCTTCGCCACGACCGAGTACCTGGCGGCGGCGCTGCTCGATCTCGCCTGGCACGAGCGGGAGGACGGGGCGCAGCGCACGGACGTGCCGTCGTTCGAGCAGGACGCCCTCGGCCGGGCGGGCCTCTCGATCCCCGCGATCCCGCCCCGGTACGGCAGCACCTACTTCGCGCACGTGTTCTCGGGCGGGTACTCCGCCGGCTACTACTCCTACATCTGGAGCGAGATCCTCGACGCCGACACCGTCGAGTGGTTCGAGGAGAACGGCGGCCTCGACCGCGCGGCCGGAGAACGCTTCCGGCAGGGCATCCTCGCGATCGGCGGATCGCGCGACCCGCTCGGCGCCTACCGCGACTTCCGCGGGCGGGACGCGCGGACCGAGCCGCTGCTGCGCCGCCGGGGACTGCTCCCCCGCGCCTGAGACCCTGCCACGGCGTCAGCGGGAGGGACCGCTCGCCGTGGAACCAGCCACGCGAGCACGACCAGACCGACCACCAGGCCCCAGAAGGCCGAGCCGATCCCGGCGACGCTGGTGCCGGAGGCCGTCACGAGCAGCGTGGCGGCCGCGGGAGCCTCAGCCGGCTGTCCTCCACGACCGCCTGGACGGCCGAGACGAAGACTCCCAGCAGGGCCAGGCCCGCGACGGCCTCGATCAGCAGCGGGCTCGCCGAGGAGACGAGCGCGGTGGCCGCGCCCGCCACGAGGCCGAGGACCAGGTACGACGCACCGGCCGACACCGAGGCGATCCAGCGCCGCTCGGGCCGAGGGGACGCCTCGGGACCCGCGGTCAGCGCCGCGCTCAGTGCCGCGAGGTTGATCGGCACGCCGCCGAAGAGGGCGGCGACGCCCGAGAGCGCACCGGAGGAGACGATGGCCGGTCGCGAGTGCGAGGGGAAGCCGAAGCTGGAGAGCACGGCGATGCCGGGGATGTTCTGGCCCGCCATCGTCACCACGTAGAGGGGCAGCCCGATGCCGACCACGGCGCCGATCTCGAACACCGGCGCCACGAACTCCGGGGTCGGCAGCAGCGGTGCGCCCGCGAGGGCCGCCCCGTCGGTCGCGAGCAGCAGCGCGATCGCCAGTGCGATCGCCGCGGGCACCGCCCAGCGCGGGAGCAGCCGCACGAGCAGGAGCCAGAGGAGGATCACCGGGAGGGCGAGCGCCGGGATCTCGACCACCGCGCGGACAGGTGCGAGCACGAGCGGGAACAGGATGCCGGCGAGCATCCCGTTGGCGAGCGGTCGCGGGATTCGGGAGACGAGGCGCCCCAGCGCCGGCCACAGTCCGGTGATCACGAGCAGCAGCGACGCGACCAGGAACGCGCCCACCGCCCGGTCGAAACCCCCGGGTGATGAGGCGGTGGCCGCCAGCAGAGCCGCTCCCGGAGTGCTCCACGCGAACGTCAGGGGAACCCGGTAGCGGAGGCTGAGGAGGATGCAGAGCAGCCCCTGCAGCACGCACACGGCGAGGAGTCCCGAGGCGGCCTGCCTGTCGGTCGCTCCGACGGCGACGACACCGGCGAGGACGATCGCGAACGAGCTGGAGAAGCCGGTCAGGGCGGCGACGATCCCGGCGAGCAGAGGCTGGACGATGACGGTTCCTCCGGTCGCGGACGCCGGGGCGAGCCGGGCGGCGCGTCCACGACGCGCTCCGCCAGGTTAGGGAACGCGAGCGGGGACGACGACGCCCCCGCCGTGCCAATCCTGCTGAACTGGCGCGACGGGGGCGGAGGGCGGTGTCAGGCGCTCTTCTCCTGGCGACGGGGGGCGTGCGGCACGATCGTCGGAGCGGCGTTGTCGAGGACGGCGGCGCGGGTGACCACGACCCGGGCGACCTCGTCGGACGAGGGCACCTCGAACATGATCGGGCCGAGCACCTCCTCGAGGATCGCCCGGAGTCCGCGGGCGCCGGTCTGCCGGAGCACAGCGAGGTCGGCGATGGCCTCGGAGGGCGCCGCGGTCGAACTCGAGCTCGACGCCGTCCAGCTCGAACATGCGCTGGTACTGCTTCACGAGGGCGTTGCGCGGCTCCGTCAGGATCTGCATCAGCGCGTCCTGGTCGAGCTGTGTGACCGTGGTCACGACCGGGAGGCGCCCGATGAACTCGGGGATGAGCCCGAACTTGTGCAGATCCTCGGGGAGGACCTCGCTGAAGATGTTGATCTCGTCGCCCTTGCTGTGCAGCGGAGCGCCGAAGCCGATGCCGCGCTTGCCCGCGCGCGACGAGATGATGTCCTCGAGCCCGGCGAACGCTCCCGCGACGATGAAGAGCACGTTCGTCGTGTCGATCTGGATGAACTCCTGGTGCGGGTGCTTCCGGCCGCCCTGCGGCGGGACCGAGGCGACCGTGCCCTCGAGGATCTTGAGCAGCGCCTGCTGCACACCCTCGCCCGAGACGTCGCGCGTGATCGACGGGTTCTCGGCCTTGCGCGCGATCTTGTCGACCTCGTCGATGTAGATGATGCCGGTCTCGGCCCGCTTGACGTCGTAGTCCGCGGCCTGGATCAGCTTGAGCAGGATGTTCTCGACGTCCTCGCCGACGTAGCCCGCCTCGGTGAGCGCCGTCGCATCGGCGACCGCGAAGGGGACGTTCAGGCGCTTGGCCAGAGTCTGGGCGAGGTAGGTCTTGCCGCAGCCGGTCGGCCCGATGAGCAGGATGTTGCTCTTCGCGATCTCGATCTCGTCGTGGATCGCGTCGGCCGACGTGATGGTGTTGCGCACGCGCACGCGCTTGTAGTGGTTGTAGACCGCCACCGCGAGGGCGCGCTTGGCCTGCTCCTGGCCGATGACGTACTCCTCGAGGAAGCCGAAGATCTCCTTCGGCTTCGGGAGGTCGAACTCGTGGCTCGTCTCCTCGCTCGACTCGGAGAGGCGCTCCTCGATGATCTCGTTGCAGAGCTCCACGCACTCGTCGCAGATGTAGACGCCGGGCCCGGCGATGAGCTGCTGCACCTGCTTCTGGCTCTTGCCGCAGAACGAGCACTTGAGCAGGTCGGCGCTTTCGCCAATACGTGCCACGGGGATGCCCCACTTCCTTGTCGTGCGTCGGTCGTGTCGTGCCTGATGGTGCCTGTTCGTGCGGGCCGCAGGGGTCCGCGTGACGCCCTCGGGCGCCGGTCGAGATCACGAGCGGCCGTGCGGGGACCGGTGATCGCCCTCCCGAGCCTAGCCGTTGCGCCGCGAGGGGCCGGCAGGCGGGCCGGGATTGGCCACCGTTGTCCCGGTCGTGTGGATCCGCTACGAGCCGGTGCCGTGCATCGGCTCGGCCCGGAGCCGGATGCACGGAAGGGCCGGACGCGGATCGCTCCGCTCCGGCCCCTCCGGGTCGATCAGGCCGTGAGAGCCGGGAGGCTCTTGCGGCTGGTCAGGATCTGGTCGATCAGCCCGTACTCGAGCGCATCGTCCGCGCCGAGGATCTTGTCGCGGTCGATGTCCTTCTTGACCTGCTCGATCGAGCGGTTGGAGTGCTTCGAGAGCGTCTCCTCCAGCCACTCGCGCATGCGCATGATCTCGGCCGCCTGGATCTCGATGTCCGATGCCTGCCCGCCGCCCTGCTGCACGGCAGGCTGGTGGATGAGGATGCGCGCGTTGGGAAGCGCGAGGCGCTTGCCCGGCGTGCCCGCAGCGGTCAGCACGGCGGCGGCGGAGGCCGCCTGCCCGAGCACGACGGTCTGGATGTGCGGGCGGATGTACTGCATCGTGTCGTAGATCGCCGTCATCGCGGTGAACGAGCCACCGGGCGAGTTGATGTACATCACGATGTCGCGGTCCGGGTCCTGGCTCTCGAGCACGAGGAGCTGGGCCATGATGTCGTCCGCCGAGGCGTCGTCGACCTGCACGCCGAGGAAGATGATGCGGTCCTCGAAGAGCTTCGCGTACGGGTCCTGGCGCTTGTAGCCGTAGGCCGTGCGCTCCTCGAAGGTGGGGAGGATGTAGCGCGAGGACGGCGCGGCTCCGGAGCCGAAGGCCGTTCCGCCGAAGGTGGGTGCGTTCATTGTCTGTTCCTGATCTCTCGGCGCGTCTGGAAGGCTCACTCGGTGGCGGTTCCGCCGCCGCCGGCGACGTCCGTCGCAGAGGCGCGGATGTGGTCGACGAAGCCGTAGGCCAGGGCCTCCTCGGCGCTGAACCAGCGGTCGCGGTCGCCGTCCTCGTTGACCTGCTCGACCGTCTTGCCGGTCGCCTTGGCGGTGATCTCGGCGAGGCGCTTCTTCATGTCGAGGATGAGCTGCGCCTGGGTCTGGATGTCGGACGCGGTGCCGCCGAACCCGCCGTGCGGCTGGTGCAGGAGGACGCGGGCGTTCGGCGTGATGTACCGCTTGCCCTGGGTGCCGGCGGTCAGGAGGAGCTGGCCCATGGAGGCCGCCATCCCGATGCCCACGGTCACGATGTCGTTCGGGACGAACTGCATCGTGTCGTAGATCGCCATGCCCGCGGTGATGGAGCCGCCGGGCGAGTTGATGTACAGGAAGATGTCCTTCTCTGCGTCCTCGGCCGCGAGGAGCAGGAGCTTCGCGGCGATCTCGTTCGCGTTCTCGTCGCGCACCTCGGAACCGAGCCAGATGATCCGGTCCTTGAGCAGGCGGTCGAAAACACTGTTGGGCATAACCATGTCGGCCATGTATTGCTCCGTTTCAGTTGTCGCTTCGGAGGCGAATCTATCGGACGCTCCCCCGCCGACTCCGCCGTGTTCGCCGGGGGCGGAGCGGGAGGGGGCGGTGTTCGCCGGGGGCGGACCGGACGGCGCGCCTCCCCGAACGACAGGAGCCGCCCCCGACGGATCGGGGGCGGCTCCTGTGCTGCTGCAGCGGGTGCTACTCGGCGGCCGGGGTCTCCTCGGCGGGAGCGGCGACCTTCTTCTTGGCGGGGGCGCGCTTCTTCTTGGGCGCCGGTGCGGGCTCCTCGGCGGGCTCATCGGCGACGGGCGCGTCCTCGGCGGCGGGGGCCTCGTCGACGACGGGCGCCTCGTCGGCCGCCGGGGTCTCGTCGGCGGGCGCCTCCACGGCGGCGTCGTCCGTCTCGTCCTCGTCGCCGGGGACGGCGGTGAAGGCGGTCAGGTCGACGGCCTTGCCGTCGGTGTCGACGACCTTCGCCTTGCCCAGGACGATCGCGAGCGCCTTGTTGCGGGCGACCTCGCCGACCATCTGGCCGATCTGGTTGTTCTCGGACAGGATCTTGATGAACTCGTTCGGCTCCATGCCGTACTGCGCAGCACCCTGGATGAGGTACTGGGTGAGCTCGTCCTGGCTGACCTGGACCTTCTCCTGCTCGACGACGTGGTCGAGGAGGATCTGGGTCTTGAAGGTCTTCTCGCTCGCCTCGGTGACCTCGGCGCGGTGCTCGTCGTCCTCGAGGCGGTTCTCACCCTCGAGGTGGCGGTGCACCTCGTCCTCGACGAGCGACGCGGGGACCGGCACCTCGACGAGGGCGAGCAGGGCGTCGACGAGCTTCTCGCGCGCCTGGCCGCCCTGACCGAAGGTCTTCTGCTGAGCGGCCTGATCCTTGAGCGACTCGCGGAGCTCGGCGATCGTGTCGAACTCGCTGGCGATCTGCGCGAAGTCGTCGTCGGCGTCGGGGAGCTCGCGCTCCTTGACGGCGGTGAGGGTGACGGCGATCTCGGCCTGCTCACCGGCGTGGTCGCCGCCCAGGAGAGGAGCGGTGAAGGTGGTGCTCTCGCCGGCGGTCAGCGAGTCGAGCGCCTCGTCGATGCCCTCGATCAGCTCTGCCCGAGCCGAGCTCGTAGGAGATCGCGTTGGCGGTGTCGACCTCGACGCCGTCGATGGTCGCGATCAGGTCGATCTGGGCGAAATCGCCCGTCTTCGCGGGACGGTCGACCGTCACGAGCGTGCCGAAGCGGCTGCGCAGGCGGTCGAGCTCCGCGTCGACGTCGGCGTCGGTGACCTCGGCCGCGTCGACCGTGAGCTCGATGCCCTCGTAGTCGGGCACGTCGACCTCGGGGCGGACGTCGACCTCGATGGCGAGCTCGAGGTCGCCGGTGAAGTCCTTGTCGCTCGGCCAGGCGACGATGTCGGCCTGCGGGCGGCCCAGGGGCGCACCTCGGTCTCGCGGACGGCCTCGCGGTAGAAGCCGTCGAGGCCTTCGTTGACCGCGTGCTCGAGCACGGCGGCCTTGCCGACGCGCTGGTCGACGATCGCCGGCGGGACCTTGCCCTTGCGGAAGCCGGGGACGTTGATCTGCTCGGCGACGTGGCCGCAGGCGTGCGTGATGCTGGGGCCGAGCTCGTCGGGGGTGACCGAAATCGCGAGCTTCACGCGGGTCGGGCTCAGCTTTTCTACCGTGGTCTTCACGTGAGGGATCTCCTGTGCTGGTTGGTGTCGGCGCCGTGCAACCGGTCGTCACGGGTCGAGGTCTTCACGATGAGAATCGTGGTCGGGGCGACAGGATTCGAACCTGCGACCTCCCGCTCCCAAAGCGGGCGCTCTAGCCAAGCTGAGCTACGCCCCGGATGCGCGGGCCGGGGCACCGTGCTGTGAGACTCTCGTCGAGCCGTCCCCGCACGTCCGCTCTCGCGACACGCCGAAATGGCCTTCGCAAGTGTACTCCACGGCGACTCGCCCGGTCGGAACACCCTCCGGCCCGCGCGCCGCGACGATCGGTTCGGGCACCACGCTCCGGATGTACTACAGTGTCATGGTGCCCGATCGGGAGGTCGGCACGGACCTCCGGGTCAGCGGCGGATGAGCCGCGAATCCGGGGCTGTAGCTTAGTGGTAAAGCCTCTGTCTTCCAAACAGATGATGCGAGTTCGATTCTCGTCAGCCCCTCCATCACGTCGAAGAGCCCCTGCTGATCGCAGGGCTCTTCGCAGTTCCTGCCCGTCGTGTCGGCGCGGATGCTCTACGCGACGTCCACCGCCCCGCGGTGCAGCTCGGCGAGGGCGAGGTACGAGTCCGCGTTCCTGCGGATGCCTGCGCGCTCCTCCTCCGTCAGCTCACGGCGCACCTTCGCCGGCACCCCGGCGACGAGCGAGCCGGGGCGGGATCACCGATCCCTCGAGCACGACCGCTCCGGCGGCGACGAGGGACCTCGGATCCGGATGACCGCGCCGTTCAGGACGGTCGCGTTCATGCCGACCAGGACGTCGTCCTCGAGCGTGCAGCCGTGCAGCACCGCGTTGTGCCCGACCGAGACCCCCGCTCCGATGACAGCATCGGAGCCGGCGTCGACGTGAACGACCACGCCGTCCTGGAGGCTGCTCCCCGCGCCGATCCTGGATGGCGGCGCCTCGGCACGGAGGACCGCGCCGTACCAGACGCTCGCGCGCTCTCCGAGTCCGACGTCGCCGACGAGGACGGCGCCCGGGGCCGCCCAGGAGGTCGCGGCGAGACGCGGAGTGCGCCCCGAGCCGAATCCGAGGAGGCGAGGGCCTCGCACGCCCGTGTCCGTCATGACGACCGGTCCTCTCGTTCGACGACGTCTTCCCGGGCATCCTCCCACTTCGGCCGTCGTGGTCTGGTCACCGGCATCTGCTGGACAGATGCTGGGAAAGCGGTCGCTGTGTCATCGGTGGGGGTTCGCGGGGATTCGCATCGCTCGCCTATCGTGACGGGGTCCGGGGGTCCGCCCGGGCAGGCACAGGGGGACGACGGAATGGGTTCGATCAAGCGCGGTGGCCTGCTGGCCGCCCTGGCGGCACTCGTGGTGCTGCCGATGGCGGTCTCCGGAGCGGGGAGCGCCGCGGTCGCCGCGACGGACACCATCCGGCCCACCGTCTCCATCACCGCCCCCGGCGACGGCGCGACCGTCTCGGGCACGACCGCGTTCCGAGCGGCCGCCGCCGATGCCGTCGGCGTGACGCAGGTCTCGTTCTGGTCCGGCACGACACGGCTCGGATACGCGGTGAAGGACGCCGCCGGGTGGTCGCTCCCGCTCGACACCCGGGTGCTCGGCACCGGGATCAGGCCGATCACGGCCAAGGCCCGGGACGCCGCGGGGAACATCGGCACGAGCGCCGCGATCCGCGTGACGGCGTCGGCGAGCTCCCCGACCCCGTCCTCGTCACCCACGCCGATCGGCACGGCGGCGCCGCAGCCGACCAGCACTCCCGGACCTGCGCCGACCGCCACCGCCTCCGCGACGCCTCGGCCGACGGCGCCCTCCGGCCCGGACACCGTGAAGCCGGCGACGGCCATCACCGCTCCCGCGAACGGCTCCACCGTCTCCGGCCCCGTGACCTGGATCGCCACGGCCTCCGACGCCGTCGGCGTCACGGCCGTGTCCTTCTGGGAGCTCGACCCGGCTCGGCAACGCCGTGCAGCGGCCGAGCGGGGACTGGGGGCTCACCACCTCCGCGACGGCCCTCCCGGCCGGTCCGCACACCGTCATCACGAAGGCTCGCGACGCCGCGGGCAACATCGGCAGCAGCGCGGCCGCGGATCACGGTCTCCTCGACCCCCGTCCCGTCTGCGACTCCGACACCCACGCGCACCCCGGCGCCGACCGCGAGTCCGACGGCCACGCCGACCGCGACGCCGACGGCCACTCCGACCGCGACCGCGACGCCGAAGCCGACGACGACGCCCGCTCCTCCTGCGACGGGGGTCCCCGCGCCCCTGGCCGCCTGGGACTTCACGGAGCCCACCGGTCCGTACTACTCGACGGCCGGCGACCTCCCGCTCCTGCAGGCGGGCAAGACGCTCGGCGACCCGCGCCTCGACGCCCTGGGGCACAGGAGTGAACACGACCGGGACCAGCTTCCTGAGGGTGCCCGCGGAGAACGCGGGACGCCTGACGATCGGGAAGACCGGCAACGCGGTCACGGTCGCGAGCTGGGTCTACATGACCGACAACAGCACGGGCTACGTGGCGGGCGCGTGGAACGAGCACGGCACGGTCCAGGGCCGCTCCTACGGGCTCTTCTACGACCTCGGCCTCTACGGCGGCGACGAGCGGACCGTGTTCCACGTCCCGAGAACGGGCGGACCTACTCCCGGCTACCCCTACTCGCGCGACTACTCCGCCTCGGGGAACCTCTTCACGCGCAACGTCTGGCAGCTGCACGTCGGGACCTACGACGGCGCGTACGCCACGTCGTACCTCGACGGCACCGCGGTCGCGTACCCGCGGTTCGTCGACAACCAGAGGAACACCTACGCCAAGAACCCCTACTACTACCCGGACGGGCTCAACCCCAAGGCAGCCGACTTCACCGTCGGCGCCGTCGAGTTGACGTCCGGCCCGGGCAACTACGCGAAGGGGACGTTCGCGAAGATCCGAGTCTGGGACCGGGCTCTCACGCCGGAGCAGGTGCGCGCGATCTACGAGGCGGAGCGGCCCGCCCGCATCGGCGGCTGACACGGGTGCGCAAGCGCGGGATCAGAACGCCGATGCGCGGGATCGCCCCTCGGATCCGGCCCCGGATGTCCCCGCCGCGGGCTCAGAGCGGCACGGTGAGCGTTTCTAGGCTCGTGACGAGACGGGGCGGCCCGGACGGCGGCGACCCGGCGACGGGTGAACGGGAGTGCACAGTGACCCACTCTGGATGGACGACGAGGTCGCCTCGGCACGGTCCTGGTCCTCGCGCTCGTCGCGGCGGTCTTCACCGCTCCCGGCAGCGCCGCGCTGGCCCCCGCCTCGACGGCGTCGGCGGCGGGCGACTCCACGAAGCCGATCGTGTCGTTCCTCGCGCCGACGAGGGGATCCGTCCTGTCCGGCACCACGGTCTTCCGGGCCAGTGCGAAAGACGACGTGGCGGTCACCCAGCTCTCGTTCTGGGAGGGCTCCAAGCGCCTCGGCTACGGTGTCGCCGGAGCCGACGGCTGGACCCTCCCGGTCGACACCCGCACGTTCCCGGAGGGCTCGCACGTCTTCGTGGCGAAGGCGCGCGACGCCGCCGGCAACATCGAGCAGCGCCTCCGTCACCGTGACGGTCTCGCAGGCCGCTGCACCTGCCGCTCCCACGCCCTCCGCCTCGGCGCCCGCGCCCTCCGCGTCCGGGCCGACGACGACGCCGACGCCTCCGACAGCGACGCCGTCCACCCCGTCTCCTCCTGCCGCGCGTCGCCGACGGCACCCGCGCCGTCGGCGACCGCGCCCGCTCCCCCGGACGCGTCGCCGACTCCGACCTCCGCCTCGCCGACGCCGTCGGCGTCGCCCCTCCCCACCACCGGTCCGCCGCCGTCCGCCTCCTCCGCCCCCCTCTCCCCGACGTCGTCAAACCGGTCGCGGCGATCGTCACACCGCGTGACGGAGCGACCGTCGCGGGCAGCGCCACGCTCGTCGCCACCGCGACGGACGCGCACGGCGTGACCAACGTGTCCTTCTGGTCGGGCACCACCCGGGCTCGGCAACGCCGTCATCGGCGGAGGCGGCGAATGGACGCTGATCACGTCGGCCACGGCCCTCGCCCCCGGCCGCCATGTCCTCGTGGCCAAGGCGAGGGACGCCGCGGGCAACATCGGCAGCAGTCGCAGCATCACGATCGACGCCGTCGCCGTCGCAACGACCCCCTCCCCGAGCCCCGGCCCCGGGGCCACCCCGACACCGACCACGTCGACGCCGACGCCCGGCGCGACCCCTGCTCCCACCACGACGCCCGACGCCACCCCGACTCCCACTCCCACCACGACGCCCGACGCCACCCCGACTCCCACCCCACCACGACGCCCGACGCCACCCCGACTCCCACTCCCACCACGACGCCCGTCATCACCCCGACTCCCACTCCCACCACGACGCCCGTCGGGACCCCGACTCCCACTGCCACCACGACGCCGACGGCGGGGCCCACCGCTGCACCCACTCCTCCACTACGCCGACTTCGACTCCGACGCCGACCGCGACGCCGACGCCGACCGCGACACCGACTCCCGCCGCTCCCGGCTCGCCTCCCCTCGCCACCTGGAACTTCACCGAACCCTTCGCGCCGTACTACTCGACGAACGGAGACCTGCCGCTCCTGCAGGCGGGGCGCACGTCGGCGACCCGGACCAGCACGCCCTGGGGGACCGGGGTGACGATGACGGGGACGAGCTACCTCCGCATCCCGGCCGCTCAGACCGGTCGGCTCACCATCGGAGCGACCGGGAACGCGGTCGCGGTCGCGAGCTGGGTGCGGATGACGGACCTCGACACGGGCTTCATCGCCGGCGCCTGGAAGGAGAACTCGGCCGGGCCGACGCGGTCCTATGGGCTCTTCTACGATCTGGGCACCTACGGCGGCAACGAGCGCGCCGCGTTCCACGTGTCGCGCACCGGTGGACCGACGCCGGGCTATCCGTACTCGCGCGACTACTCCGCGTCGGGGGACACCTTCAGCCGGAATGTGTGGCAGTTGCACGTGGGCACCTACGACGGGGCCGCAGCCGTCTCCTACCTGAACGGCCGAGCGGTGGCCTACCCGGTGTTCACCGACAACAAGGGCGCCACCTACGCGAAGAACCCCTATCTGTTCGCGGACGGCCTGAATCCGCTGCCGGGCGACTTCACCGTCGGCGGGGTCGAGCTCACGAGGGGGCCGGGCAACTACGCGATCGGCACCCTCGCGAAGGTCCGGGTCTGGGATCGTGCGCTCAGCGCCGACGAGGTGCGCGCCCTCTACGAGGCGGAGCGACCGACGCGCCTCCTCGGCTGAGGCCGCCCGTCAGCGACCGGCGCGGAGCCAGGCCAGCACGGCCAGGACCCGCCGGTGGTCCGACCCGGAGTCCTCCAGGCCGAGCTTCTGGAAGATCGCCGTGACGTTCTTCTCGACCGCGCCCACTCCGATGAAGAGGGAGGAGGCGATGCCCGCGTTCGTGCGCCCCTGGGCCATCGCCTCGAGCACCTCGCGCTCGCGCGGGGTCAGCGAGGCGAGGGGATCGCGCTGGCGCTGCAGGAGGGAGGCGACGACGTGCGGATCCAGGACCGTCCCGCCCGCCGCGACGCGCTCGACGGCGTCGCGCAGCTCGTCGACCGACGCGACCCTGTCCTTGAGGAGGTAGCCCAAACCGCCCTCCCCCGATCCGAGGAGCTCGTGCGCGTAGGTCACCTCGACGTACTGGCTCAGGAGCAGCACGGCGACCGAGGGGTGGGCGCTGCGGATCCCGATCGCGGCGCGCACGCCCTCGTCGCGGAAGGTCGGCGGCATCCGCACGTCGAGGACCGCCACATCGATGGACGCGGGTCCTCGGCGAGCCGGGCGACGAGGCCCTCGGCGTCCCCGAACGAACCGACGACGGAGAGACCCGCGTCCTCGAAGAGGCGGACGAGCCCTCGCGCAGGAGGACGGAGTCCTCGGCGACGGCGACGCGGATCACGGAGGAGGAGGGCACTCCCTCAGCCTAGGGCGGCGGATCCGTCAGCTCCGGGCTCGCGGCGTCCCGCGCCCGGAAGGGCACATGGACCCCGATGGTCGTCCCTCCCCCGATCGGCGAGTCCACGCGCAGCACGCCGCGAAGTCCGCAGGAAGCCTTTCCTCGACGCCCTCGAGACCGTGACCGGGCACGGCGCCCGCGCCGCCGACTCCGTCATCGATCACCCACGCGTCGAGCCACCGCTCGCCGGTCGTGCGCGCCTCGCGCACGTCGAGGTGGACGCGCACCCGCTGCGCGGAGGCGTGCTTCGTCGCGTTGGCGAGCAGCTCGGCGACGACGAAGTAGACGCTGCGCTCGACCTCCGGCGGCACTCCTCGACCGGGCGGTCGACCAGGACGTCCACCGGCACCGGGCTGAGTGCGGCGAGGAGTGCACGGCGGCCTCGAATCCGCGGTCCTGCAGGATCGGCGGCGCCACCCCGGGACAGCGCACGCAGCTCGTCGAGCGCGGTGCGCACGTGCTCGCGGGCCTGCGCGAGGAGTGCGACGGCCGACTCCGGATCCGACACGACACGGCGCTCCGCCGAGGCCAGATCCATCTGGACGCGGATGAGGCGCTGCTGCGGTCCGTCGTGGATGTCGCGCTCGAGTCGACGCAGCTCCCGGTCCTCGGCGGCGACCGCGGCGCCGCGCGAGGCGCTCAGCTCCTCGACCTCGCGCTGGAGCGCCTCCGATCCCCAGGGGCCGAGCAGGAGCCGGTCGACGAGGTACCGCGCGAGGGTGAGACCGCGGGTGGCGAAGGGAGCGTCGAGGACGAAGAGAACGACCACCGCGATCGCCGCGAGGGTCACGAGCACGGCCGGCGGCTCCGGCACTCCGAGCAGCGAGGCCGCTCGCGAGGCGATCCAGCGGGCAGCGGTGGCCGAGCCCGCACCCGAGCCGTCCAGCGCCGACACCAGGGTGCCGACGCCGGCCCAGGTCCAGAGGGCGAGGACGGCGCCGAACACGACGGCCAGCAGAGGCGACGACCAGCGCGTGCAGCAGCGCGAGCCAGTAGTGGCCGTCGATGACCGGCCCGTAGAGAGCGTGGGTCGCGGGAGGGACACCGGGCGGGGCCCGACGCGTGCGCGGCTCGGGGATGTCGGGCCGGCCGGCGATCCGGTTGATCCCCCGGGTCCCGCGCGCGAAGAAGCGGGCGACGATCAGGGCGACCGGGAGGAAGACCAGCCCGATCAGCACGCCGATCAGTCCCAGCGCCGCGACCAGGGCGAGACCGACCGCGAGCGCTCCTGCGAGGGTGAACGGGACGGCGATCACGAGCGCGAGGGCCTCCTCGGCACGTCGCGCCACAGACGGAGGTACGCGCGGGTCGCCTCCGCGAGCGGTGTCGTCGCGGCGCTCATCCGACCTCCTCCGCGCCCGACCTCGGAGCGGAGCGCGTCTTCGAGCGTATCGGCGCGACGTCGCGTGGACCCGGGGGCGGACCCCCGTTGCGTGCCGAGGGACGGCCCCTGAAGCCCAGGCCAGCCTGTCCTTCACCCCGCGTTAGCGGAGCCTCCGCTTCCTTGCGGCGGCGCGGCTGCGGCGTACAGTTGACGATCAGTCACCCCCTCTCGAAAGGACCCGATCGATGTCCACTGCATCCGTCACGTCGCTCACCTCGTCGAACCCGGATGTCGCATCCGGAGTCGCTCAGTTCCTCAGCCCCGTCGTCGTCGAGATGACCGCGCTGGCCGTCAACGGCAAGCAGGCGCACTGGCACGTCCGCGGTGCCAACTTCATCGGGGTCCACGAGCTCCTCGACACGATCGTCGCCCACTCGATCGAGTGGGCCGACCTCGCGGCGGAGCGCGTCGTCGCCCTCGGACTCCCGGTCGACGCCCGCATCCAGACCGTCGCCTCCGCGACGAGGACGCAGCCGCTCACCCCCGGCTTCCAGCGCCTGGAGAACGCCATCGTCGAGATCATCACCCAGATGGACGTCGCGATCGCCACGGTCAACCACCGCCATCGCCGAGCTCGCCGAGATCGACGCGAGCAGCCAGGACGTCGCCATCGAGATCGGCCGCGGCCTCGAGAAGGACCGCTGGTTCCTCTTCGCCCACGTCAGCGAGAGCTGAGCCCCGCTCCTCACCGCCTCCACGGCCCGCTCGATCCTCGGATCGGCGGGGCCGGTCGGCGTTCGCGCTCTCAGCTCCCGTGCGTGAAGCGCCCGGCCAGGAGGGTGGCCGTGACGGGCATCCCGCGCAGCTCCTCGGGGGTGGCCGTGAGCGGATCGCGCTCGACGACGACCAGATCCGCGACATCCCCCGCCTGCGGCTGCAGCCGGCGCACCCGGGTGGAGGCGGTGATCGCCTCCTGCACGCTCAGCCGCTGCTCGGGATGCCAGGGCTCGTCGCCGGGCCGGGCCCTGGCCACGGCAGCCGCCATCGCGACCCACGGGTCAAGCGGAGCCACGGGCGCGTCGGAGCCGAGCACGACGGTCGCTCCGGAGTCGATCAGCGACCGCAGCGCGAACGCCCGCCCGGTGCGCCCCGCCCAGTAGCGGTCGGCGACGTCGCGGTCGTCGAGAGCGTGCTCGGGCTGCACTCCGGCGACGACGCCGAGGCGGGCGAACCGCGGGATGTCGACGTCCGCCAGCAGCTGCGCGTGCTCGATCCGCCCGCCGCCGACCCGGCCGAGCGCGTCGAGTGCGAGCGAGGCCGCCGCATCGCCGATGGCGTGCACGGTCGGGCGGATCCCGGCGGCCACGGCGCGGTGCAGGAGGGCGTCGAGCTCGTCGGGGTCGACGGTCAGGACCCCGCGGCCGCCGTCGGCGCCGGGGTAGGGGTGGTCGCAGTACGCCGTCCGGGTGTTGAGGGAGCCGTCAATCAGGACCTTGAGCGGACCCATCCGGAGAAGGCCCTCTCTCCCGACGAGCTCGTCGCCGGTCCGCAGCCCCGCCTCGATCGCCCGATCGAGGTCGTCGCGGTAGACGCCCGTCTCCACTCGGAGGGACCGGGATGCCCTGTGCGACGCGACGCGGCCAGTCGCCGATGTTCCACCGCATCTCGAGATCGACGACACCGACGACTCCGCGCGAGGCGGCCTGCCGGGCCGCTGCGTCGACCAGGTCGTCGAGCGCCGCGTCCGTCATCGCGCCGAGCGCCGCCACGAGTTCGAAGCACGCCTCCCTCGCGCAGGAGGTCGTCCGTCCACGGCACCGAGTAGCGGCGGAGGGCGGCCGAGTTCAGCCAGGCCGAGTGGAGGTCCCGCCCACCAGCACCACCGGGCGGTCGGGAGCGACCAGGTCCAGCAGGGCGGTCGACGGGACATCGGGCCGCAGACCGTCCCGGTAGCCGAAGCCGACGAGGGTCGACACCGCCCCGGCGGGCGACACGGCGAGACGATCGCGGACCGCCGCGACGACGTCGTCCGCGGTGCCGGCGCTCGAGACGTCCAGCCGCGGCGCTGTCATGGACCACTGGGAGAAGTGCACGTGCTCGTCCCAGAGTCCCGGCAGGAGCCAGCGGCCGTCGAGCTCGTGGACTTCGGCGGCCGGGTCGTCGACGGCCCCGACCGCGTCGATCCGGCCCTCTCGCACCAGGACGTCGACGGGCTCCGCCGAGCCGAGCAGCTCCCGCTCCGCGCAGGAGCAGCGGTGCGCTCGCCATGCGCGTCCGTCTCGCTCACGACTGGCACACCGGGCACCAGCAGAGCTTGCGCGCGCCGATCTCCTCGAGCAGGACGTTCGTGCCGCAGACCCGGCAGGGCAGCCCTTCCCGCTTGTAGACGTAGTTGCGCTCCGCGCGGCTGCGGACGGCCTTCGAGCGCTCCGACGCGGTGAGCCCGCGCCGGGTGATCATCATCCCCGTGCGGATCCCGTCCTCCAGAAGCAGCGCCCAGTCGGCCCAGAGCTCGTTCGCGAGCTCGAGCGGCACCTGCTTGCCGGGAGTGTGGGGGTCGAGGGCCGCGCGGTAGAGCAGCTCCGCCCGGTAGATGTTGCCGATGCCGCTGACGACGGATTGATCCATCAGCACGAGGCCGACCGGGGTCGCGGTCTTGCGCAGCCCTCGTCACGAAGCGGTCGCGGGCGGCGTCGGAGTCGTCCGCGGCCGGGTCGGGGCCCAGGCGCGCGAGCAGCGTCTCGACCTGCGACGGGTCCATCACCTCGCAGGCTGTCGGGCCGCGGAGGTCGGCGACCGTCTCCTCCGTCTGCAGGGCGCACACGGACGGCCCCGATCGGCGGAGGCGGGAACTCGTCGAGATCGGTGTCGGTCTCGTGCTCGGTCTCGGAGAGGCGGACCGCGCGGCGTCGCCGCGGAGCTCGATGCTGCTGCCCGCCTTCCCGTCAGGGAAGAGCGGCGAGACGTGCCCGAGGAAGTCCCAGGCCCCGTAGAGGCCGAGATGGACGTGCAGGAGCAGATCGCCGTCGAAGCGCAGCAGGAGGTGCTTGCCGACCGCCGTGGACTCCAGGACCGTCCGCCCGTCGAGAACGGCGGCGCCCTCGGCGAAGCGGCCCTGCGGACTGCTCACCGCGACGGCGTGCTCGACCAGGTCGCGCTCGAACTGGAGCGCGATGCGGTGGACGGAGTGGCCCTCCGGCACCTAGAGGCTCTTCGCGCTCGAGGTCGACGACGCGGCCGACGATGTCGCCGGTCGCCTCGTACTCGGCGAGCTGGGCGATGCGGCGCACGTGGCGCTCCTCGAAGGTGAAGGGCTCGGCGACGAACGCGTCGATGAAGCCCGTGGCCTCGTCGACGGTGTGCTGGCGCGCGCCGATCGAGATCACGTTGGCGTCGTTGTGCTGGCGGGCGAGCACGGCGGTGCTGAGGTTCCAGACCAGGGCGGCGCGGACGCCGGCGACCTTGTTCGCGGCGATCTGCTCGCCGTTCCCGGAACCGCCGAAGACGACTCCGAGCGCCTGGACGCCGGCCTCCTGGTCGCGGACGACCGCGGCGGCGGCGTTGATGCAGAACGAGGGGTAGTCGTCGAGCGGGTCGTACGACGTCGGGCCGTGGTCGACGACCTCGTGCCCGGCCGCACCGAGGTGCTCGATCAGGTGCCGGCTGAAGTCCAGCCCGGCGTGGTCCGTTGCGATGTGGATGCGCACGCGCTCGTCCTTTGAGAGTGCCGAATCGATGCCCGCTCGAGCGGGCCGGGAGTCAGAGTACCGCCCGGGGAGGGCGGCGGACCTCAGTCGAACTGCGGGTCGCGGGTCCGCGAGCGCTTGAGCTCGAAGAAGCCGTCGTACGAGGCGGCGGCGACGATGCCGTCCCAGAGGGTCAGCGCCTGCTCGCCGCGCGGAGCGGGCGAGAGGACGGGCCCGAAGAAGGCGACGTCTCCGATGGCGATGACGGGGGTGCCGACGTCCTGGCCGACACGGTCGATGCCCTCGAAGTGCGAGGCGCGCATCGGGGCGTCGTACTCGTCGGAGTCCGCGTAGGAGGCCAGCCCGACGGGCAGCCCGAGCTCCTGGAGGGACTCCGCGATGACGGCATCGACGTCGGTGCGGCCGCCCACGTGGATCCGGGTGCCCAGCGCGTCGTAGAGCGGCTTGACCTTCTCGCGGCCCTCGCGCTCGCCCACGGCGGCGACGAGGCGCGTGTAGCGCAGCGCCCGCGGGAGGAAGCTGCGGTACGAGTCGTCGACGTCCTTGTCCTCGTTCAGGACCGCGAGGCTCATGATGCGCCACGTGACGTCGAGGTCACGGGCCGGAGTCACCTCGTCGACGAAGCGGAGGTCATCCAGGCCCAGGGGCAGGAGGGTCGAACCAGAAATCCACGGAGGTCATGCCCTCACGTTACGCCGCCGTCCGCGCCCTCGGTGCGCCTGAGCGCCGCTCGGGTGCGACCGGGCGCTGCGGCCCTAGGCTGGATCGTCGGCGCCCGCACCCCGGCGCCCACCGGCCGCGCCCGAGACGAACGGATGGAGCACCCCGTGCCAGGAGACAACCTCACCCGGACCGAAGCGCAGGAGCGCGCTTCGCTGATCCAGGTCATCGACTACGACGTCACCCTCGACCTCACCCGGGAGCCGAGACGTTCCTCAGCACGACGACCGTGCGCTTCACCGCGAGCGAGGGCGCCTCGTCCTTCATCGACGCGATCACGAGCGCGGTCCACTCGGTGGTGCTGAACGGCGTCGAGCTCGACCCCGCCGACGTCGCCGACGGCGTCCGCATCCGCCTCGACTCGCTCGCGGCCGAGAACGAGCTCACCGTCGTCGCCGACGCGCTGTACACGAACACCGGCGAGGGCCTGCACCGCTTCGTCGACCCCGTCGACGGCGAGGTGTACCTGTACTCGCAGTTCGAGGTGCCGGACTCGCGGCGCATGTTCGCCGTGTTCGAGCAGCCCGACCTCAAGGCGGCGTTCCGCTTCACGGTCACCGCGCCCTCCGCCTGGCAGGTCGTCTCGAACCAGCCGACGCCCGAGCCGGTCCCGGCCGGCGAGGGAACCGCGACCTGGAGCTTCGAGCCCACCCCGCGCATCTCGTCCTACATCACCGCCCTCATCGCGGGCCCGTACGTCGTGGAGCGCGACTCGCTCGTCTCCTCCGACGGCCGCACGGTGCCGCTGGGCGTCTTCGCCCGCGCCTCGCTCGCGCCGCACCTCGACGCCGACTACGTCTTCGAGAAGACCAAGCAGGGCTTCGCCTTCTACGAGGAGAAGTTCGGGGTCCCGTACCCGTTCGACAAGTACGACCAGCTCTTCGTCCCCGAGTTCAACGCCGGAGCGATGGAGAACGCCGGAGCCGTCACGTTCACCGAGACGTACGTGTTCCGCTCGAAGGTCACCGACGCGATCAAGGAGCGCCGGGTCGTCACGATCCTGCACGAGCTCGCGCACATGTGGTTCGGCGACCTCGTCACGATGAAGTGGTGGAACGACCTCTGGCTGAACGAGTCGTTCGCCGAGTACGCCTCCACTCTCGCGACCGCCGAGGGCGACGGGAGTGGACCGAGGCGTGGACGACCTTCGCCGCCATGGAGAAGAGCTGGGCCTACCGGCAGGACCAGCTCCCCTCCACCCACCCGATCGTCGCGACCATCAACGACCTCGAGGACGTGCAGGTCAACTTCGACGGCATCACCTACGCCAAGGGCGCCTCGGTGCTGAAGCAGCTGGTGGCCTGGGTCGGCGAGGAGGAGTTCCTCGCCGGAGTGCACGAGTACTTCGTCAAGCACGCCTTCTCGAACACCGAGCTGAACGACCTGCTGGTCGAGCTGGAGGCCACGAGCGGCCGCGACCTGTCGGAGTGGTCGGCGCAGTGGCTCGAGACGGCCGGCGTCAACACGCTCCGCCCCGAGATCGTCGTCGACGAGTCCGGCTCCATCGCCTCCTTCGCGATCCTGCAGAGCGCCGTCGAGGAGTACCCGACGATCCGCCCGCACCGCCTCGCGATCGGCCTCTACGACTTCGAGGGCGACCGTCTCGTGCGTGTCGACCGCCTCGAGCTCGACGTCGACGGCGAGCGGACCGAGGTTCCGGAGCTCATCGGACGCACGCGTCCCGCTCTCGTGCTTCTGAACGACGACGACCTGGCGTACGCGAAGATCCGTCTCGACGACGCCTCGCTCGCCGTCGCGATCGAGCACCTCGCGAGCATCGAGAGCCCGCTCGCGCGCTCGCTGGTCTGGGGGTCCGCCTGGGACGCGACGCGCGACGCCGAGTCCGCTCCGCGCGACTTCGTCCGCCTGGTGCTGGGCAACATCGCCACCGAGACGGAGTCGACCACGCTGCGCACCGTGCTCGGCCAGCTGGTCACGACCGCCACGCAGTACGTGGCCCCCGAGCACCGCGAGACGACCGTCGCGGAGGTCGGCGACCGGCTCTGGAGCCTGGCGCAGAGCGCCGCGGCCGGGAGCGACGCCCAGTTCCAGTTCGTCAAGTTCTTCGCGGCCGTGGCCTCGACGCCGACTCACCTCGACGCTGTCGATTCTCTCCGCAGCGGAGCCGCCGCGCTCGAGGGCCTCGAGATCGACACGGACCTCTCGTGGGAGCTCCTGATCGCGCTCGTCGCCGGCGGTCGCGCGGGCACCGACGAGATCGACTCCGCGCTGGCTGCCGACAACACGGCGACCGGACAGCAGTCGGCCGCGCACGCCCGCGCCGCCCTGCCCACGGCCGAGGCCAAGCGCGCGGCCTGGGAGTCGGTCACGACCGACGACTCCGCACCGAACACGATCGTCCGGTCGACCGGCCTGGGCTTCCAGCGCACGGCCGACCCGCGTCTGCTCGACCCGATGGTGCCGGTCTACTTCCGGAGCCCTCCGGTCGCTGTGGGAGGCGAAGAGCTACAAGATCGCCGAGTACCTCGTCGTCGGCTTCTACCCGGCCGCTGAGCCCTCTCAGGCGATCGTCGACGCCACTCGGGAGTGGCTCGACGCGAACCCCGAGGTCCCGGCGCTGCGCCGTCTGGTGATCGAGAACCTGGCGGGCGTCGAGCGGGCGCTCCGGGCCCAGGAGCGCGACGCGCGCTGATCCCGGCAGGAGCTGATCGGCCCCGGAGGGGGCGTCGGAGCGATCCGGCGCCCCCTCCGTCGTGCCTACTGCTCCGGCACCGCTCGGCGGGGCTCGCCGTCGTACTGCGAGAGCGGCCGGATCAGCGCGTTGGCACCGCGCTGCTCGATGACGTGCGCGGTCCAGCCCACGACCCGGGCGGCGACGAACAGCGGAGTGAAGACCGCGGTGTCGAAGCCCATCAGCCGGTACGCCGGGCCGGAGGGGTAGTCGAGGTTCGGCAGGATCCCGGTCCGCTCCGCCATCGCCTCGGCGAGGGCGTCGTACAGCTCGACCAGGTCGGTCCGGCCCTCGTGCTCGGCGAGTCGGCGCATCGCGGCGTCCATCGTCGGCACGCGGGAGTCCCCCGACTTGTAGACCCGGTGCCCGAAGCCCATCACCTTGCCCCTGGCGGCGAGCACCGTCGAGAGCCACTCCTCGGACCGGGCGCGGAGTCCGGTCCGACTCCGATCTCGTCGAGGACGTGCAGCACCGCCTCGTTCGCGCCGCCGTGCAGCGGGCCCTTCAGCGCCCCGATCGCGGCCGTCACGGCGGAGTGCAGATCGGACAGCGTCGAGGTCACGACCCGGGCGGTGAAGGTCGAGGCGTTGAACGAGTGCTCGGCGTAGAGGATCAGCGAGACGCGGAACGCGTCGACCACCACGTCGTCCGGGATCTCGCCGAAGGTCGTCCAGAGGAAGTTCCGGCAGTAGTCGAGGTCGTCGCGCGGAGGGACGGGCCTCCTGTCCGCGCCGCCGCCGCTGGGCGTACGCGACGATCCCGGGCAGAGCGGCCCAGAGCCGCACCGAGCGCTCCAGGATCTCCTCCGGGCCGGAGGCGTCCGGCTCCGGATCGAGCGTGCCGAGGACGCTCACCGCGGTGCGCACGACGTCCATCGGATGGGCGCCGAGCGGCAGCAGGTCGACGACCGACCGGACGGCCGGATCCAGGGCGCGGTGCGAGCGCTCGAGCGCCGAGAGCGCTGCCGACTCGTCCGGGGCGGGCAGCTCGCCGTGCCAGAGGAGCCAGGCGACGTCCTCGAACGATCGCGAGGCGGCGAGCTCCTGCACGGGGTACCCGCGGTAGAGCAGGGAGTTCGACTCCGGGTCCACCTTCGAGATCGCCGTGGTGTCGACCACGACCCCGCGAGCCCTTCCTGATGTCCTGACTCGTCGTGCTCATGCGTCGCTCCTTCGCGAGACGGACCCGGCGCGGCGCTGCGCCGGGGAGTGCGGGCGCTCAGCGCGCCGTAGTGGTCGGCCAGGCTGAAGTCGAAGACGCCGTCGTCGAACCGCCCGTAGGCCTCGTAGTCGAGCAGCTCGTAGAGCTCGGCCCGGGTCTGCATCCGCGGCACCTCCGAGCGGAGCGATCCCTCGGCCTTCAGCGCGTCGAGCGCTCATCGCCGCGCCCATCGCGATGCGCAGGAGCGACCACGGGGTAGATCACGATGCTGACCCCCACGTCGGCGAGCTGCTGCGTGGTGAAGAGCTCGCCCTCGCCGAACTCGGTCATGTTCGCGAGCACGGGCACGTCCACGGCGGCGCGCACGGCCTCGAACTCGCTGAGATCGCGCATGGCCTCGGGGAAGATCGCGTCCGCTCCCGCGTCGACCAGGCGCTTCGCCCGGTCGATCGCCGACTGCAGGCCCTCGAGCGCCCGGA
Organism: Rathayibacter sp. AC182; assembly: GCF_979253875.1. Taxonomy (NCBI): domain Bacteria; kingdom Bacillati; phylum Actinomycetota; class Actinomycetes; order Micrococcales; family Microbacteriaceae; genus Rathayibacter; species Rathayibacter sp. AC182. The sequence goes on from NZ_CEEDEK010000003.1 coordinate 517,888, forward strand.
TGTCCGTGCGCGCCATGATGACCGAGGTCCGGATCGCGACGCGCGTCGACCGCGGCCGCGATGCGGCGGACGAGGTGCTCTCGTCGACGACCGCCTTGCCGTCGAGGTGCCCGCACCGCTTCGGGATTGACCTGGTCCTCGATGTGCAGACCGGCGACTCCAGCGTCCTCGAGCATCTGCACGGTGCGGGCGACGTTCAGCGGCTCGCCGAAGCCCGTGTCGGCGTCGACCAGGACGGGCAGGTCGGTCATCCGGGCGATCTGCTGCCCGCGATCTGCCACCTCCGACAGTGTCGTGAGACCGATGTCCGGCAGTCCGAGCTCGGCCGACAGCACCGCCCCCGACACGTAGACGCCGTCGAAGCCCTTCTCCTGGATCAGGCGGGCCGACAGCGGGGTGAACGCGCCGGGCAGCTGGAGCAGCTCGCCCGTGGCCAGACGCTCGCGGAAGAGCCGGCGCTTGTCGGCGGGGGTCCGGGTCGAGTGCAGCAACGGAGGTCCTTCCTCAGCGGGCCGTGCTCCGGCCCTGTCCTCGAATCTATACACCTCCCGCGATCCGGGGGCCGGGACCACGGGACCGGTCGGGAGGCGTCGCGTAGCCTGGACGGGTCATGCTGCTCTTCGAGGACCTCCACCCCGAATCCCGTCTCCGCCACCATCTCGTTCTTCGACACCCCCGTCTTCTGGAAGAGCGTCGCGGTCCTCGCGATCGTGCTCGGGGCCCTGATCGCCAGGGTCATCGCGCACTTCCTCGTCGGCCGCGTCGTCGACCAGATCGTCTCGGGCGTGAAGAGGCGCCAGCGCGTCGAGGACACCCAGTCGATCGCGGCCTCGCCGCTCGCCGCCGTCCGCGTCGTGCAGCGCACCCGCACCCTCGGCTCGATCCTGAACAACATCAGCTCGATCCTGATCGTCGTCATCGCGCTTGTGATGATCGTCAACACGATCGACCAATCGCTGATCGGCTCGTTCGCCCTGCTGACCGCGGCGCTCGGCGCCGGCCTGGGCTTCGGCGCCCAGAACATCGTCAAGGACGTGCTCAACGGCCTGTTCATGGTCGCGGAGGATCAGCTCGGCGTGGGAGACGTCGGACACGGGGCGAGGCGACCGGAGTCGTCGAGGCCGTGGGCGTCCGCATCACGCAGATCCGCGACGTCAACGGCAGCACTGTGGTTCGTCCGCAACGGCGAGATCACGGGTCGGCAACATGTCGCAGGGCTGGTCGCGCGTCATCATCGATCTCGCCGTGCCGTACGAGACGGATCTGGAGCAGGTGCAGAGCACCGTCCTGGCCACAGCGAACGAACTCGCGGCCAGCAGCCGCTGGCGCGCGCATCATCGACAAGCCCGAGCTCTGGGGCCTGGAGTCGATCGCCGACGACGCCCTCGTGGTGCGCCTCGGTGATCAAGACGCGCACGACCGCCAAGGACGACGTCGCGCGCGAGCTGCGACTGCGGCTGAAGCGGGCGCTCGACGCCCTCGACGTGAAGCTGCCGTCGCTGAACGCTGTCGTGCTGAGCGGCTTCGAGGCGACCAGCGTCGGCGGTGCGAAGCCGCCGCGGACCACCCCGTCGCCCACCGTCACCACGAGCACGGCAAGCCCGTCCGGCTCCCCGCGCTTCGCGCCCGCGTCCCCCCGCGACGGCGACGCCACCCCGACGGAAGGACCCCGCTCGTGAGCGGACTGCAGATCGGCGGCACACCACCGCTCCGGAGCTTCTGGGAGCACGTGGGCGGCCGTCCGACCTTCGAGCGCCTGGTGCGCCGGTTCTACGAGGGCGTGCGCGAGGACGACGTGCTCTGGCCGATGTACCCCGAGCACGACCTCGAGGGGGCGATCCAGCGCCTGACCGGCTTCCTCGAGCAGTACTGGGGCGGGCCGACGGCCTACAGCCAGGAGCGCGGGCACCCGCGGCTGAGGATGCGCCATCAGCCGTTCCGCGTGAATCCGGAGGCCCGCGATCGGTGGCTCCTGCACATGCGCGTCGCGGTCGACGAGCTCGAGCTGGCACCGGCGGACGACGCTCTGCTGTGGGACTACCTGGAGCGCGCCGCCGCACGCCATGGTCAACACCTTCGAGGAGTAGGCCGGACTACGCGGGGGTGCGGACCAGCACCATGCCCCCGACGCGAGGCGAGGCGCCGCCACGGACCGCTCTCGAGAAGGGCGACCGGGTCGTCGGCACCGAGGAAGCCCAGCGCGAAGAGCGCGAAGGCAGCGCCGGCCGGCACGTCCTCCAGCCCGTCGAGCGGTCGTCCCCAGACCGAGGAGCGCACGCGGCCGACGATCTGCTCACCGGTCGCCGAGCCCACGGCCGCCGCGATCTCGTCGATGCCGTCGCGCGCCACCTTCGAGGAACACCGGATCGACCGGCTCCCGTCGCAGCCAGCCGCCGCGGGGCGGCGCGATGCCGGCCCAGGCGCCCGCGGTCGCGTCGTCGCCGTCGGGCAGCGTCACCGGCTTGCCGTCGGCTCCGCCCGGCTCCCACTGCAGGCGCGCGAGGCGGTCCGAGAGGGCGCGGATCGGGATCACCCGGTCGAAGCCGGCGGGCTGCTCGAGCGCGAACACGCGGAGCCCGAGGACCGTCGAGGAGCGGTCGAGGATCCCGCGGGGCTGCAGGATCGCGGTGTAGGCGGCCAGGACGTGATCGTCGGCGACGAGCCGCACCGCGCCGTCGTCGACGCGGGCGGATCGGCCGAGGAAGACCCGCAGATCCGAGAGGCTGGGCGGATCGGCGAGGGAGAAGGACGCAGTCATCGCATCGATAAACTCTACCTCGCCGCTCGACCCACCCGCCGACATCCGGAGGCACCGTGCCCGATCCCCCGTCCTCGTTCCTCACCGCGCTCGATCTGACGGACACGGGGGCGCGGACCAGCGAGGACATCTTCACGGGTCCGTCGCAGTGGATGCCCGAGGGGCGCGTCTTCGGGGGCCAGGTCCTCGCGCAGTCGCTGATCGCGGCCGGTCGGACCGTCCAGGAGCGCAGCGTGCACTCGATGCACGGCTACTTCCTCCGTCCCGGCGATGTGAACCTCCCCCATCACCTTCTCGGTCGACCGGATCCACGACGGACGCTCGTTCTGCACCCGGCGCACGCAGGCCTACCAGAACGGTGCGCCGATCCTCTCGATGATCGCGTCCTTCCAGACGGAGGACGAAGGGCTGGACCACCAGGCCCTCGATGCCCGAGGGCGTGCCCGATCTCGAGTCGCTCCCGAGCACGGCCGACGTCCTGGCGGGCGTCGACCACCCGGTCGGCAGCTTCTGGGCGACCCAGCGGCCGTTCGACGTGCGTCACGTCGAGCAGCCCGTCTACCTGCGCGCCGACCTGGATCGCGTCGCGCACCCAGAGCGTCTGGATGCGCTCCTCGGCGCGCTGCCGGACGACCCGATGCTGCACCGCGCGGCTCTCGCGTACGCGAGCGACTACACGATCCTGGAGTCGACCCTCCGTCGGCACGGCGCGGCGTGGGTCACCCCGGGGTTGCGGATCGCCAGCCTGGACCACGCGATGTGGTGGCACCGTCCGGCCCGGGTCGACGAGTGGCTGCTCTACGTCCAGGAGGCGCCCAGCGCATCGGGCGGCCGAGGGCTCTCGCTCGGCCGCATCTACTCCCGCAACGGCCTGCTTGTCGCGAGCGTCGCCCAGGAGGGCATGGTGCGCGTCCCGCTGCACTGAGCGGGACGCGCGCGCTCAGCCGCGCTTCGAGAACTGCGCGGGCTCGTCGACGTACGGCGCCCAGACCTCGCGCAGCTCGTCGGGGATGCGCTCCGGCCGTCCGGTCGCCGCGGTCACCATGACGAGCGTGGTCGCGGCCTTGGTGTAGAGCACCCGGGGCTCGACGCCGGCGGGCGAGTACAGCTCGTAGCAGATCTCGAGGCTGGCGCCTCCCATCCGCCCGATCCACATCTCGATGTCGAGCGGGGCACGCATGTACCGGGATCGGAGCGAGGTACTCGATCTCCTGACGGGCGATCAGGCTGATCGTGTGCGCGCCGGGTCGCGCATCGAGCACCGCCGTCGCCATCCCCGCCGTGCCCGGGGAGTCCGGCCGCCAGAAGGCCTGGATGCGCGCCTCCTCGAGCAGGCGCAGCATCTCGGCGTTGTTGACGTGCGCGTAGGCGTCGAAGTCCGACCAGCGCAGGGGGATGGCGACGTGCAGGCGCATCAGTCGCGCGTGAGCTTGCGGTAGGCGGAGCGGTGCGGCTTCGGCGGGCGTCGGGGCCGAGGCGCTCGATCTTGTTCTCCTCGTACGCCTCGAAGTTGCCCTCGAACCAGTACCAGTTCGCCGGGTCCTCCTCCGTGCCCTCGTAGGACAGGATGTGGGTCGCGATCCGGTCCAGGAACCACCGGTCGTGGGTGATGACCACGGCGCAGCCCGGGAACTCCAGCAGAGCGTTCTCGAGGCTGCCCAGGGTCTCGACGTCGAGGTCGTTGGTGGGCTCGTCGAGCAGGAGCAGGTTGCCTCCCTGCTTGAGGGTCAGCGCGAGATTGAGGCGGTTGCGCTCTCCACCGGAGAGGACGCCCGCCTTCTTCTGCTGGTCCGGGCCCTTGAAGCCGAACTGCGAGACGTAGGCGCGCGAGGGGATCTCGGTCTTCCCGACCGTGATGTAGTCGTGCCCGTCCGAGACGACCTCCCACAGGTTCTTGTTGGGGTCGATGCCGCCGCGGCTCTGGTCGACGTACGAGATGTCGACCGTCTCGCCGATCTTCAGGTCGCCGCCGTCGAGGGGCTCGAAGCCGACGATCGTCTTGAAGAGCGTCGTCTTGCCCACGCCGTTCGGGCCGATGACGCGCGACGATGCCGTTGCGCGGGAGGGTGAAGCTGAGGTCTGTCGATGAGCACGCGCTCGCCGAACGACTTGTGCAGCTTCTTCGCGTCGATGACCTGCGCGCCGAGGCGGGGCCCGACGGGGATCACGATCTCCTCGAAGTCGAGCACGCGCACGTCTTCTCGGCCTCCGACGCCATCTCCTCGTAGCGGGCGAGGCGCGCCTTGGACTTGGCCTGACGGCCCTTCGCGTTGCTGCGGACCCACTCGAGTTCGGTGGTGAGGCGCTTGGCGAGCTTGGCGTCCTTCTTGCCCTGGACCTCCAGGCGAGCGCGCTTCTTCTCGAGCGTAGGTCGAGTAGTTGCCCTCGTAGGGGTAGAGGTGGCCGCGGTCGACCTCGGCGATCCACTCCGCGACGTTGTCGAGGAAGTACCGGTCGTGGGTCACGGCCAGGACGGCGCCGGGGTACTCGACAGGAACTGCTCGAGCCAGAGCACGCTCTCGGCGTCGAGGTGGTTGGTGGGCTCGTCGAGCAGCAGCAGGTCGGGCTTCTGCAGGAGGAGCTTGGTCAGCGCCACTCGGCGCTTCTCGCCTCCGGAGAGGTTCGTGACGACCGAGTCGCCCGGGGGCGTGCGCAGTGCGTCCATCGCCCGCTCGAGCTGGGAGTCGAGGTCCCACGCGTCGGCGGCGTCGATGGCCTCCTCGGAGGGTCCCCATCTCGGCCAGCAGAGTGTCGAAGTCGGCGTCCGGATCGGCCATGGCCAGCGAGATCTCGTTGAACCGGTCGATCTTGCCCTTGATCTCGCCCACGCCCTCCTGGACGTTCTCGAGCACGGTCTTCGTCTCGTCGAGCTCGGGCTCCTGCACGAGGATGCCGACGGAGTAGCCCGGGCTCAGCCGCGCTCGCCGTTGCTCGGGGTGTCGAGCCCGGCCATGATCTTGAGGATCGTCGACTTGCCGGCGCCGTTCGGGCCGACCACGCCGATCTTCGCGCCCGGCAGGAACGACATCGTGACGTCGTCCAGGATCAGCTTGTCGCCGACCGCCTTGCGGGCGCGCACCATCGAGTGAAATGTATTCGGCCACTTCTGTCCCTCAACCGCTCGTACGTTCTCGGAGCCCCGCGTTCCGCCGGACCCACCCCGTGACCGGGAGATCCTCGGCCGGACGTCGGCCTCCGTTCGTCAGCGCGCGCAGGCGTGACCGAGGCCCGGGCCGACTCCAGGTACCGGCTGGGAGCGCGCGGATCAGCCCTGGAGCGGACCGTCCGACCGACCCGGAGCAGGCGCCCGTGGCGATGGTGCCGCGACGACGGCGTGGACCCCCGTCGCTCTTGGGCCCGTACCGCCCGAGGAGGCACGACTCGCCCAGCCTCACCGAGACGACGACGGTGTCCGCATCCAGGCCGATCGACGTCTCGTCGGCGGTGAGCTGCATCGATCTTCGCGAAGCCGCCGGCGACGAGAGCATCCACGACACTCGTGCCGGGCGCCTCGGCGTCCGCCGCGACGACCGCGTCGATGACCTGCTCGGAGTGGAGGTTCTCCTCGGCGGTGCCGCCGGGGACGAGCGCCGCGGCCGCGGGCGCCTGCGGGGCCTCGCTCGTCGACTGCGGCGAGGACGACCCCGAGGGCCGCTCGGGGCGGCCGGTGCGGTAGGCCCGCCAGGAGCAGACCGGCCGCGACGACGCGCGAAACGGCCCGATCGGCGACCGCGATCCGTGCGCTCACTCGGCTCCCTCCGACGGCTGCGCATCTCGCGCCGGACGCACCGCTCAGAACGGGGCGTCCGACCGATTCTACCGAGGGCTCGGTCGGGAGAGGTCGCCGCTCCCCAGTCCCCGCCCGCCGGCTCCTCCGGCCGCCTTCGGCGCCTCCTCGCTCCACGCTTCGGGAGCCGTGGAGCGGCCACCGGAGCCGAGCGCCCGACCGTCTTGGTGTACCGCGTCGTCCCCCAGGCGAGGTCGTGGCCGATGCCCTCGGCCGTCAGCGCGACGTCGGTCCCCGACCTGCCCCCGCTCTCCCAGGAGCGCACGGTGAGCCGGCCGGTGACGACCACGCGGTCGCCGCGGGCGAGTGAGGCGAGCGCGTTGCCCGCCAGCCCGTTGAAGGCGTTGACCGTGTACCAGTTCGTCGCGCCGTCGACCCAGCGCTGCTCGGCGCGGTCGTAGCGGCGCTGCGCCGAGGCGAGGCGGAAGCTCGCCATCGTCGTGCCGTTCGCGGTGTCGATGCTGCGCGGATCGGTGCCGATGACTCCGGATGAGCGTGAGGGTGTCGGTCATGGTGTCCTCGTCGGTGGTCGCGGTCGCGACCGGAGCGGCACCCGGGCGGAGGGCTGGTACCGCCCGGATGCCGTGAGGACAGTGTCGTGACGACGGGCCCGCCTCCGAGGAACGGGCCCGTTCTGAGTAAGCGGCGGGATCAGCGCCTGGGGAGGACCGCTAGGAGGCGGTGATGTACTTCGAGTACGACTTGCGGATCTTGTTCACCTTGGGGAGGGCGACGGCGAGGCAGTAGCCCTGGCCCGGGTTCTTGGCAAGAAGTCCTGGTGGTAGTCCTCGGCCGGGTAGTAGACGGAGCGGCGAGATCTCGGTGACGATCGAGCCGTCCCACCACTCCGACGCGCGGTCGCGGGCGGCCTCGAACAGTTCTCTCCTCGTCGGTGGAGTAGTACATGGCCGACCGGTACTGGGTTCCGACGTCGTTGCCCTGGCGGTTGAGCTGACGCGGGTCGTGGAGGGTGAAGAAGACGTCCAGGATCACCTGCTCCGGGATGACGTCCGGGTCGAACGTGACGGCGACGGCCTCGGCGTGGCCGGTGCGGCCCGTGCAGACGTCCTCGTAGTCGGGATCGACGGTGGATCCGCCGGTGTAGCCGGAGACGACGTCGCTCACCCCGTCGAGGACGCGGTAGACGGCGTCGAGGCACCAGAAGCATCCTCCGGCGAGTACGAATGTGCGCATGTGCGTGTGACTCACTTCGTCGCGGCGACGCGTCCGGGGCGCCGGGCGCGTCACCTGAGTAAACACCCTGCGCGTCGAGGCATTCCGCGGCCGCGGGCGGCTGGCATAGAGTCCGAGTGAGCTACGACGCCGCCCCCGACCGCTACGACGCCATGGACTACCGACGCGTGGGACGGAGCGGGCTCAAGCTGCCCGCTCTCTCGGCCTCTGGCACAACTTCGGATCCGACCGCCCCCTCGACACCCAGCGCGCGATCCTGCGCCGCGCCTTCGATCTGGGCATCACCCACTTCGATCTGGCCAACAACTACGGCCCGCCCTACGGCGCCGCCGAGACCGCCTTCGGCCGGATCTTCGCCGAGGACCTGCGCCCCTACCGCGACGAGATCGTCCTCTCGTCCAAGGCCGGCTACGACATGCGGCCCGGCCCGTACGGCGACGGGGGCTCGCGCAGTACCTGCCTCTCCTCGATCAGAGCCTCGAGCGCCTCGGCGTGGACTACGTCGACGTCTTCTACTCGCACCGCCCGGATCCCGAGACGCCGATCGAGGAGACCATGGGGGCGCTCGCCTCCGCCGTCCAGCAGGGCAAGGCCCTGTACGTCGGCATCTCGAACTACGACCCGGAGCAGACCCGTGCCGCCGAGGCCGCTCTCGCAGCCAGCGGGGTGCCCCTCCTGATCCACCAGCCCCGCTACTCCATGTTCGACCGGCACATCGAGGACGGCCTCTTCCCCGTCCTCGACGAGCTCGGCACCGGGTGCATCGTGTTCTCCCCGCTGGCGCAGGGTCTCCTGACGGACCGCTCACCTCGACGGGACCGTTCCGGACGGATCGCGCGCCGCGACCTCGCGCTTCCTCTCCTCGGACCGGATCGACGAGGACTACCTCGCCCGTGCGCGCGGGCTGAACGCGATCGCGGAGGGTCGCGGCCAGACGCTCGCGCAGCTCGCGCTGAGCTGGGTCCTCCGGGTGCCGACGGTGACGAGCGCGGTGATCGGCGCCTCGAGCGTCGCGCAACTCGAGCAGAACGTCGCCGCCCTGGCAGCCGGGCCGCTGACCGACTCCGAGACCGCCGCGATCGAGGAGTTCGCCGTGCACGGGACCGCTCTGCGCTGATCCCCGGGGACCGGCGGGGATGTCGGTGGTCGCTCGTAGTCTGCGAGAGCACCTCGGCCGGTGGGTGCTCCCCGATCCGAGCAGGAGGAACCGATGTCCCTGTCCGCTCTGCACGCGACCCGCACTCCCCTCGAGGCTGACCAGGGTGAACCGGGCGCCTCTGGCGGGTGAGCACCGCCTCCGGCGCGATCGTCGGCCACATCGAGCTGGTCGACGATCCGCAGGGCGAGAAGTACCGCGCGCGACTGCTGCGAGCGGGGATGCCCGCCGGCGCCCAGCTGGGCGAGTTCTGGAGCGTCGATGACGCGATCGAGGTCTTCCGGGTCGCATGATCCGGCCGATCGGCGGGCGGTCGGCGGCGATGGCCCGCCGTTGCAGGGTCGGGCTAACGTTCGGCATGCAGTGGTGGAACGAATTCGTGAACTGGATCCAGACGACGGACGGGCACCGGTCGGGTTCCTCGCCGCGATCATCCTGCTCGCGGTGGTGATCGGAGTGGTCATCACGGCGGCCGTCTTCCGGGCGTCCATCGCCAGGTTGATCCGGCAGCAGGAGCACGAGCGCAAGAACGCGGTCATCGCGACTCTCATCGATGCCGCCGTGGATGCCTCCGCCTGGAACGTGCTCAGCCAGTCGGAGCGCATCCTGAGTGACCGCGCGTCGGCCCAGGCCGAGACGCATCTGCGCCTGCTCCCCATCAAGGGCTCCGGAGTCGCGGCCAACTGGGCCGCCCACGAACTCGCCGATCTCAAGCACTCCTCCGCGACGGGCGGCTACCAGACCCAGGCGAGCGTGGGCGAGTTCCGCGATCGTCTCGTCCTGTGGCGCGACAAGCCCGGGCGGGCGCAGGCGTTCCTCGCGGACCTCGAGCGCTGCTGCCGGAGACCTCGAAGGGCGAGACGTCGAAGGGCGAGGCTCCGAAGGCCGCGAGCGCGCCCTCGTCGAACCGTACGGCGGCGCCGGAGCCCGAGAGGACCACTCCGGCCGGTCCCGTGGTCGTCGGATCGACGGAGGGTGCCACCGACTACCAGCGTCCGGTCACGCCGCCCACGATCGTCCTGCCGCCCGCGTCCGAGAACGCCGCGAACGACGAAACGCGCCGACTTCGGCCGATGTCGACCGGCTCGACGTCCCCTCCCGCGAGCGCCCGGTCGGGAGCTCCCGCCGGTCGAGCGCGAGCAGGAGTCCGCTGCACCGACCGCCGCGGTGCCCGCAGACGACGACCGTCCGGACGAGGCCCGCAACACCGCCACCGCGCGTCCGGCGGACTGACCGCCTGCCCCAGAGACGCGGCCCGACCGGAGCGGTCGGGGCCCTTCTTGGTGCGGGTCATACGTCTTCAGCGTGCGCGTCACGTGCACGCGCAACCCGGCCGACCAGTACGGCGAGGGGCGCCGCGATGATCGTCCACGCAACCGCGATTCCAGCGAGAATGGCGAGGAGCAGCATGGTCGTACCTCCGTTCGTTACGTCGTTGTAATTCCGGACACCCCAGACTAGGTGTCCCCAGACAAGCAGAACGGTCAAACCCTCGAAAACACGCCGACGCTGCCCCGGAAATCGCAGTGTGTTAGAGCGCGAAGTGGACTTCACGCCACCCTTCAGGGGGCAGAGCGGCCGCACCCGGCAGCACGGGACGCGGGCGGCCGTCAGACCGGGGTCGGGGCCGCGGCCGAGACGACACGGCGACGCGGACCCTTCGAGCGGTCGCCGCTCGGGGATCCTCGGACCCGGATGATGTGCCCCGGCAGAATCGAACCTGCGGCCAAGAGATTAGAAGGCTCCTGCTCTATCCGCTGAGCTACGGGGGCGTCCGTCCTCCAGAGTACCCGGGGTCGCCCACGAGGACCGCGAGCGACGCGGAGCGGGTCAGCCCTGGACGAGTCCGATGACGCCGACCACGAGAGAGATCGCAGCCAGGCAGCAGCGAGACGCCGATGAGGACCGTGTGGACGCGGAGGAAGCGTCGTCGCGCGCCCCGAGCGTCGCGCGCACGCGGATCCTTGCGGACCCGACGGAGGAACGGCGGCCAGACCACCGCGTTCCACACGGCGTTGGCGATCAGGATCCAGCAGACGAGCGTCATCACGGGAGTCGATCCTACGAGGCGCTCGGAGGCCGCCGTGTCGGCGCCCGCGGATAGACTTCCCGGCATGAGTAGCGCCCCCGACCGTCTTGTGTGGATCGACTGCGAGATGACGGGACTCGACCTCTCGGTCGACGAGCTCGTCGAGATCGCCGTCGTCGTCACCGACTTCGACCTCGAGCCCCTCGACGAGGGCCTCTCGATCGTCATCAAGCCCGACGCGTCCGCGCTGGAGAGCATGGGCGACTTCGTCCGCACCATGCACCGGACCTCGGGCCTGCTCGAGGAGATCCCTCCGGGATGAGCGTGGCCGAGGCCGAGTACCAGGTGCTCGAGTACGTCCTCAAGCACGTGCCGAGCGAGCAGCACGCCCCGCTCGCCGGCAACACCATCGGCACCGACCGCGCGTTCCTCGCCAAGTTCATGCCGCGGCTCGACGGGCACCTGCACTACCGCAATGTCGACGTGTCGACGATCAAGGAGCTCGCCCGCCGCTGGTACCCGCGGATCTACTTCAACGCGCCGAAGAAGCACGGCGGTCACCGCGCCCTCGCCGACATCCTCCGAGAGCACCGGGAGCTCCGCTACTACCGCAAGGCGGCCTTCGTGGCCGAGCCCGGCCGACCACCGCCGACGTGCAGGCCGTCTCGGCCGCCGTCGTGGACGAGTTCGCCTCTCGGATGTAGTAGTCTCGTACAGTTGCTTCGAGAGGGACACCCTCTCGGAACACCGTCCTGGTGGGTATAGCTCAGTTGGCAGAGCGCCTGGTTGTGGTCTAGGAGGTCGCGGGTTCGAGCCCCGTTGCTCACCCCAGGAGGGCCCGGAGTCATCGACTCCGGGCCCTTCTTCTTCAGCAGGAGGCGCCGATGCTCGATCTGGACGAGGACGCGTTCGAGAGCCTCGTGGTCGCCGAGCTCGACGCCCTGCCGGACGACATGGTCGACGGACTCGAGAACGTGGTGCTCGTGGAGGACCGCCCCGAGGACGGGTCCCTCGATCTCCCTCGGCGTCTACGACGGAGTCGCCCTCACCGAGCGCGAGCGCTACGGCTTCGGCGAGATGCCGGACCGCATCGTGCTGTTCCGCGAGCCGCACCTCGCCGCGTGCGCGACCCTGGACGAGTTGCGCGACGAGATCCACGTGACGCTCGTCCACGAGATCGCGCACTTCTACGGCATCGACGACGACCGGCTGCACAAGCTCGGCTGGGCCTGACCGAGCGGGATCAGCCGCTGCTGTCCAGGATCAGGTCGGCACCCTCGTGCGGCCGCTCGCGCTCGCGGTAGCGCCGGAACTGCTCGTCCCACTCGTCCCAGTGCGCCTCGAAGAGCGCACCGTCGCGGCGGAGCGCACGGCGTCGCCGCTCGACGTCGTCCGTCCCGATCCAGAGGGTCAGGTCGGCGACGGCCCTGCTCGCCGTGGACGCGGTACCGCAGCCCTCCACGAGGAGGAGCCGCTCGCGCACCTGCACCGGCCCGCCGGACGTCCCGCTCGCCCAGTTCCAGGGCCGCCACCGCCCTCCTCCGTGGAGCGGTGGGGCGGACGAGCCGACGGGCGACGTCGTCGACGGCTCGCTCCAACCCGGACCATCCCGGGTAGAGGTCGTCCATCCGCACCAGCACCGCGTCGGGCGCTCGCGCACCGCTCGCAGCTGCCCGAGCAGGTCCTGGGCGAAGGTCGACTTGCCCGAGCCGCTCGGGCCGTCGACGAGACGGTCCTCGCGCCGGTCCACGAGACGCCGCGCGAGCGCCGCGCGCGGTCCTCGTCGTCAGGCGCTCAGCCACGGAGCACGAAGCTCCAGGTGCCGGCGACCAGCGCCGCGGTCACGGCGAGGCCGGCGATCGCCACTCCGCCCAGGACCAGCAGCACGTCTCCGCCGCCGAAGCTGGACACCCGGGCCCAGGTCCTGGGCGTCTGCGCTCCGAAGCCCTTCGCCTCCATCGCCGTCGCGAGGCCTGCTCCCCCGCCGGATGGCGAGGACGAGCAGCGAGAACGTGCGACCGGCGAGACTGCGCAAGGCGTGGATCGGACCACGCCCGTCGGCCACTCCGCGCGCGCGACGCGCCATCGACGCGTCCTCCAGTCCTCGACGAGGAGGCCGAGGAGGCCGCATGCCCGCCAGGCCCCCGAGCACAAAACGCGACGGGAGGCGGAGGATCTGCGGCGAGACCGTCCGCGAGGTCGGTCGGGTCGGTGGTCGCGATGAGCAACGACGCTGGGCAGACCGATCGCGAGCACGCGCAGGGTGATGGCCCCTCCGAGCGCCAGCGACCCCTCGGTGACGCTCACGAACAGGAACTCCGCCAGGGACGGCTCCGCTGTCGCGACCGTAGAGGACGGTGGTCATGCCCGCGAGGGCGCGGCGATCAGCACCGGCGCGGTGCGGCGGAGGAGATCGCCGAGGCGCAGCCCCGCGAAGGGCAGGACCAGCAGCTCGAGCGCCAGAGCGGTCGCGGCCGACACCGAGTCGAGGGTGAGGACGAGGACGACCGCGATCACGAGGCTCGCGAGCAGCTTCGCGACGGATTCGCTCGAGCGATCTCGCCCCCGGCGGGGAGCGCCGTGAGGAGCGTCATCGCGGACTCCTTCCTGAGCACCGAGCGGCACGACGGCGTCGGCCAGGGCGCTCACGAGGTGCTCGTCGTGGGTGACGGCGAGGATCGCGCGGCCCTCGGTGCGGAGCTCACAGCAGGTCGATCACCACGTCCCAGGTGCGGCGGTCCTGGCCGAAGGTCGGCTCGTCGAGGACGACGACCGCGGGGCGGCGCACCAGGGCGGAGGCGACGGCGAGCCGGCGCTTCTCGCCCCCGGAGAGGGTGAAGGGGTTGGCATCGGCCAGGGTCGACAGCCCGAGCCGGTCGAGCATCGCGGCCCGGGCGGCGCTCTGACGCGTTCCGCGTGCCCAGGTGGCCCTGCCGCACCCGCGCCGTCAGGAACTGGTGCTCGGGCTCCTGGAAGACCATCGCGACGCGGTCGGCGAGCTCGGCGGAGCGCCAGCGGTGCGGGTAGCCGATGACGCTCCGGCACGCACCGCGTCCGAGGCGACGACCTCCCCGTCGGCGGGCGGCGGGAGCCCGGCGAGCGTGAGTGCGAGCGTCGACTTCCCCTGCTCCGTTGGGGCCCAGCACGGCGGTGACCCGCCCCTCGGCGATCTCGGGATCGAGTCCGGAGGCGATCAGGGGCGGACGGCGCACGCCGGGCGACCGGACGCGCCAGCGCGAGGGCGGAGGTGCGCAACGCGGCCGCGGTGGATCCCACCGGGCCGTCGCGGCGCGCCGGGACCTCCCCCGGCAGCCAGACCGCCGCGAGCGAGCTCGCGCGCGTCGACGAGCACGGTCGCGGGGGCGCCGTCGGCGATCCCGGTTCCGTCCGCACCCAGCACCACGACCTCGGCCGACGAGGTCGATCCAGACGTCCACGCGGTGCTCGACGACGACGAGGGTCGCTCCCGAGCGCTCCGTGTCAAGCCGACGGCGTCGCGCACCTCGCGGACGCCGACCGGATCGAGGTTGGCCGTCGGCTCGTCCAGCAGGAGGCAGCCTCGGTCGCATGGCCAGCACGCTCGGCGAGGGCGAGCCGCTGCTTCTGCCCGCCCGACAGAGCCGGTGTCGAGCGGTCGAGCGGCGTCGAGCCCGACGTCCTCGAGGAGCCTGCCGGACGCGCTCCAGGATCTCGGCCGCGGGGACGCCGAGGTTCTCGCACGCGAAGCCGACGTCGTCGCCCACCCGCGCCAGCACGGCCTGGGTGTCCGGATCCTGCAGCACCAGACTCCGCCATCCCGCGGCGCCGGAGGGGGACTCGCCGTCGAGGGTCAGCTCACCCCGGCGGGCGGCGCCGTCCTCCTCGCCGCCGAGGACTCCGGCGAGAGCGTGCAGGCAGAGTGCTCTTGCCCGCACCGGAGGGGCCGAGGAGCGGCGCGCGCCCCCGGCCCGATCTCGAGGTCGAGCCCGGACACGGCCGGCCGCGAGCGCGCCGGCGATGCCGCCAGCTCCAGCCGCGGGCCGAGACGGCGGCACCGCTCATCGAGCGCCCGCGCCGGCTGCGTCGATCACCACCGCCGCTCGCGCCCCGAGTGCGAAGCGGTCGAGGGCGCCGGAGGCGGCCAGTCCACGGACGGCAGCAGCCAGGGCAGGAGTCCCGCGAGGACGATGCCGGACACGATCGAGGAGACGATGTAGACGGTGTGCGAAGAGGTTCGGCCACACCAAGGCGTACCAGAACCTTGATCAGGTCGCTGATCGCGAGGGCGAGACCCGCACCGGCGCCGGCGAGCAGCGCCACGATCGGCCGACCGCGGTACAGGAAGAGCGCGAAGATGAGCTCGGCGCCCAGTCCCTGGACCAGTCCGGACAGCAGGACCAGGTAGCCCCACTGGGTGCCGATCAGCGCGAGAGACGACCGCGGCGACGAGCTCGGTGTAGAGCGCGGCACCGGGCTTGCGGATGATGAGGCCGCCCAGGACGCCGGCGAAGAGCCAGCCGCCGCCGAGGATCCCGCCGAGTCCGGGGAGGAACTCGAAGGCGAGGCCGAGGACGTTGGTCGCGAGGCCCCAGGCCCAGAGGACGATGCCGCTCGCGACGGCGACGACGCTCGCCACGACGATGTCGACGACGCGCGCCAGCGGAGATCGCGGCGCCGGGTGGTGGGAAGGGTGGAGTTCTGCACTGACGTGCCCTTTTCGTGGAAGCGAATGGAGGGCACCGAGGCGGGAAGGAGGAGATCGAACTGCGCGTTCCTTCCTGCCGGCTGGCATGACCCAGATCGAGAGCAGGTTCCGACGGCTCCGAAGGCTGCGTGCCTTCCAAAAAAAAAAAAAAAAAAAAAAAAAAAAAAAAAAAAAAAAAAAAATACCACAGTCCGGTGCCGCCGGACTCCCGTGTTCCAAGACGTCGGCAATCATGAGCACAGCATGCTGGCTGGAAGGAGAGAGGCGGTGGCGGCGTGGTCGTCAGAAAGGATTCCCACCACACACCTGCTTCCCGTCGTGCTGCTGGTCACCCGCCCCGCGCGCGCTCCCCCGCCGCGCCCGGGGGGGGGGGGGGGGGGGGGGGGGGGGGGGGGGGGGGGGGGGGGGGGGGGGGGGGGGGGGAGTCTGCTTTTTTTTTTTTTTTTTTTTAAAAAAAAAAAAAAAAAAAAAAAAAAAAAAAAAAAAAAAAAAAAAAGGGCTTAACGAACCGGGACGCGCGACACCGGGGTCGGCGTCCCGCTGGCGCTTTCCGAACGACGCTGTCGATGCTGGGCGCACGCGGCGGCCATGCTGCCGCTCGTCTCGTACCACCTCCGTGAGCGGCGAGGAGCGGCGCGCCCTGAAGATCCCCCAGCGTCGGGGAGACGCCTGGATGGCCGGTGAGCCGGTCGCCGTCGTCTACGATCCGCGACGCCGGGCGACGCCGAGCGACTGATCGTCCGGATTCGGCCCGGTACCACCGCGGAAGAAGTGGTTCACCGTGCTCGCCCCTCAGCCCCGCCTGCGCTGAGGACCCGCGACGCCGCTCAGCGCCTGCGCTGAGGACGGCGCGGCCGCCTACTTCTTGAGGGCGCGGACGGGGCGGGCGAGAGCCTTGCCGGTGACCCAGACGAAGGGGATGCCCACGGCCAGGACCGACACGACGTTGGGCTGAAGCGGCGTCCGAGGTCGTCCTTGATGTAGGCCCCGATCGGGACGACGGCACCGCCGCCACCGCCGCCGCCGCCCTCCTGGCCCTCCTCGGAGCCGCTGCCGCCGCCGAATCCGAACCAGCGGAGTGCGACGGGCACCACCGTGGCGCCGTCGACGTCCACGGGCTCCCCGTAGATCGTCGCGGCTCCCGCGGAGGTGACTTTGTCGGCCAGGGACACGGCGATGTTGGGCATGCCCGAACGCTACTCCCGGGCTCGACGGGGGGACAGCACGCCGCGCGGGCCTCGCTCAGGACTCCCCCACCCCGGTCACCGGGGCAGCGGTCCTACTCGACCGGATGCCGCAGCGCCCCCGCCGACGTCACACCCTCTCCGGGCGGCCGTCGTCGTGGGTAAGAGCGCCGTGCTCGCGGCGTTCCTCGCCGTCCATCGGCTGCTGCCGGAGTCGGCGGGCTGGCTCTCCGTGCTCGAGACCGCGATCCCGTGGACCGGCCTCGTCGTCCTCCTGCTGATCACCGCGGCCGTCGGCCTGCGCTCGCGCGCCGCGGGGGCGGCGCTGCCACTGTGCTCGCGACCGTCTACGGCGTGCTCGTGCTGCCGGTGGCCGTGCCCGGCCCCCTCGTGCGCTCGGAGGTTCCTTCACCGTCGTCCAGCCAGAACATCGCCGCGAGCGCGGACGCGGGTGCCCTGAGCCTCGAGCTCGCCTCGCGGGAGCCCGGACGTGATCGCTCTCCAGGAGCTCGACGGCGACGCGCGCGACGCGGTGGACGCGGAGCTGTCCGGGACCTACCCGCACTCCTTCGTCGTCGGCACCGTCGGCGTGTGGAGCCGGGAGGAGCTGTCGAACGCGGAGCCGCTCGACCTCGGGTTGGCGACTGGGACCGCGCCCTCGCCGGTCGGCAAGACGACGGTCGGCTTCGACCCGGCTCTTCGTCGTCCACCTGGCCTCGTTCCGCCTCGGCGACCACGAGGAGCGGGACGTGATGCTCGGCGGACTGGCGGACGTCCTCGCTCAAGGACGAGTCGGAGCGCACCCTGGTGATCGGCGACTTCAACACGGCTCCCGACGACCACCTCCGCCGCGCCGGTCCTCGAGCGGGCGGCACTCGTGCGGATCCTCGGGGATCGGCTTCCCCGCCACGTGGCCCGCGCTGCTCCCGCTCGTGAGCCTCGATCACGCCTCTCGCTCGACGGCGTCGCCGCCTCGACCGTGGAGGTGCTGCCGCCGAGCGGGTCGGACCTGCCGGCCCGTCAGTTCGACGATCGGCTCCGCGTGGCGAGGGTGTCGCTGAGGTCGATCCCCTTCGCCGACTCCGGTGCCGAGCGGGACAGCTGCGATGCAGGACGCACGGCGCCCGGACCTCGAACCGCGCCGCGACTCCGTCGACCGCGAGCTCGGCGGCGCGCCAGTCGTCGAGTCGAGCCCAGGGCGAGGAGAGGCGATCCAGCGTCGCCGCCGACGAGCTGCTCGCCGCGCGCACGCCGATCAGGCGGACCGAAGTCGGCGCAGGGGGTTCGCCGCCTCGAGCAGTGCGCGGACGAGGCCTCGTAGAGCACCCGCGCCACGTCGGTGGCCTCGGGCAGCGTGCGGGACGCCGGGTGAGCGTGCTGAAGTCGCCGAAGCGGACCTTGACGGCGACCGTGCGGCACTGCACGCGCCGGGCGGCGCCAGGCGCACCGCCACCTTGTCGCGCAGTCCGCGGCGGCTGCCGACGCACCAGTTCGGGATCGGCGACGTCGTCGGCGAAGGTGATCTCGTGACCCGCGCTCTTCTCGACCTGGCGGGTGTCGACCGGCCGCGGGTCGACTCCGTTCGAGCAGGACGTGCAGGCCGACGCGCCGGTCGCGTCGCCGAGCGACGCCGGGATCGGCACGGGCGAAGCGGGTCGAGGCGACGTCGGCATCGTCCGCAGTCCGCGCAGGCTTGAGGCGCCTCCGGCGGCGCCCGCTCCGACGCGCCCAGAGCAGCGCTTCACGTGGGAGCGGGTCGAGGAAACTCGCGTGCACGCCGGGTCGGAGGGACGGTCCAGGAGGCCGGTCGGCTTGGAGCGGCCGGAGGCGTAGCTTCGGCGACGAACTTGGTGCCCGCGATGCCGGCGAACGGGTCAGCCCGGAAGCTCGGAGTGCACCCGCTCGCGGATCGCGGTGCCGATCGCGAAGGGCGAGCCGGAGATCCGGCGGGCACCGGCCGCGTCCGAGGGAGGCCTCGTCGATGCTCAGGCGCTCGACCAGCGGGGTGAAGGAGTCGAAGATCGCCATCACGCGACGCGACGCCTCGCGGTAGCGGTCCATGTGCGGTTCGAGGACCACCGCGTGCGGGCACTTGCGGAGGGCGACGGCCATCGGCATCGCGGAGTTCACCCCGAACCGACGCGCGCTCGTAGGTCGCCGCCGTCACGACGGACCGCGAGCCGATGTGCCCGACGATCACCGGGCGGCCGCGGTGATCGGGACGCTCGAGGAGCTCGACCGACGCGAAGAACGCATCCATGTCGATGTGCCATGAGTGCTGGCGCCCGGAGTCGTCGACGGGCTCGATCGTGACCTGCCGCCCGCTGCCGTCCTGTTTGCTCACGTACCGTCCTGCCCCGCTGCGCCGTTCCCTCCTGCCATGCTCGCACGCACCCCCGACATCGTGGACCCGAGCGGTCGGCGACCGCTCCGAGGGAACGAAGCGGGGCCGCCGCCGGTTGTCCCGAGCACCGACGACGACCAGCTCCGGAGAAGACGCGGACGCACGAGCCCGCCTCCCCCACCGCCACCGAGATGAGCCGCTGGCTCGACTCCTCCAGCCTCGCGCCCACGCCGCCTTCGAGAGCCGCCTGGCCGCCGCGTCGAGGACTGGTCCGGCCCGGACTCCCGACACCGAGCGGGACACCCGCGCGCTGGTGCTGCACGTGGTCCGCGAGCAGGCAGCGGGCGCACACGCTCTCTGTCCGGCGGGGACGAGTCCTCCCGATCCGCCTGGAACCCGTCGCCAGCGATCTCCGCAGCGAGTGGACCCGCGTCACCGCCGACGCGCGCGCTCTCCGCCGCGTCCGCCCACCCCGACGCGGTCCTGCGCCTCGGACGCGACTCCGTCACGGCGCCCGAGCTGGTCCGGGAGCAGGTCTCGGACGTCACGATCCACACGTGGGACCTGGCGCGCGCGACCGGGGCGGGGCGAGACCCTCGACGAGGAGCTCGTCGCGGCCGTCTGGGAGCTCTTCGCCCCGCAGGAGGACACCCTGCGGGCCAGTGGAGCTGTTCGCCGCGCCGGTTGCCCGTCGGCGAGGACGCGCTGCCGCAGCGCCGCCCGCTCGCGATCACCGGGCGCGACGACCGCCTCGCAGCCTGAACGCCGCTCCCATCCGCCGCGGGCAGGATGAGGGGGACCACCGCTCGCGCGGACGAGGAGAGGGGCCCAGCGCCCCGACGAGGAGAGGAACGACCATGACACGCGTCGCCGTCATCGGAGCCCACGGCAAGGTCGGGCAGCAGATCCTGCACCTGCTGTACGACGCCGGGCACGAGTCCGTCGGGTGATCCGCAATCCCGAGCACGCCGAGGACATCGTGCGCCTGGGCGGCGAGCCGCTCGTGCACGACCTCGGGCCTCGACGCCGGAGGAGTTCGCCGCACTGCTCGAGGGCGTCGACACCCTCGTCTTCTCGGCCGGCGCCGGCCCGGACTCGGGCATCGAGCGCAAGCGCCGTCGACTTCGGCGCCTCGGTCCTCAGCCAGGAGGCCGCCGCCGCCGCCGGGATCCGCCGCTTCGTGCAGATCAGCGCGATCGGGTGGACGAGCCGCTCGCGGACGACACCGAGGAGGTCTGGCGCGCCTACGTCGAGGCCAAGCGCGACGCCGACACCGCGCTGAAGGCCACCGACCTCGACTGGACGATCCTCCGGCCCGGCGGACTCACGACCGACGAGGGCACCGGCCGCATCGCGCTGGGCGAGGAGGTCGAGCGCGGCAGCATCCCCCGCGAGGACGTCGCCGCCGTCGTGGTCGCCGTCCTCGAGCAGCCGTCCTCGATCGGGCGGACCTGGGAGCTGGTCTCGGGCGACGTGCCCATCGAGGACGCCGTCGCGCAGACCGCCTGACCACTCCGGGCCGGCGTCCGCCCTCGGGGCGGCGCCGGCCCGTGCCTAGAGTGGTGCGGGTGAGCAGCCACGCGCCCGTCCCTGGATCCGGAGCTACGCACCCGGCGTGCCGACCGAGCTGGAGCCTCCCGAGGGCTCGCTCCTCGACATCGTCACGGAGTCAGCCGAGCGCTATCCCGAAGGTGGCCCTCGAGTTCTTCGGCCGGTCCACCAGCTACGCGCAGCTGGCCGACGACGTGGAGCGCGTCGCGGAGGGTCTGCGCCGGCTCGGCGTCCGCGAGCGCATCCGGTCGCGCTCATCCTGCCCAACTGCCCTCAGCACGTGATCGCCTTCTACGCGGTCCTCCGGCTGGGGGCTGTCGTCGTGGAGCACAACCCGCTCTACACGCCGCGGGAGCTGCGCCACCAGTTCGAGGACCACGAGGCCCGCGTCGCCATCGCGTGGGACCGCGTGGCGCCCCTGGTGCAGGAGCTGCCCGCCGACCTCGGGGTCGAGACCGTGGTCGCGGTCGACCTCACGCGCGCCATGCCCGCTCCGATGCGCGCGGCTCTCCGCCTGCCGATCCGCAAGGCGCGGAAGTCGCGGGCCGCGCTGACCGGACGCGTGCGCGGCGCCGTGGAGCGGGACTCCCTGCTCCGCCGCAGGATCGATCCCGCCCATCCCCGGCCCGCTGCCGACGACC
This sequence comes from Rathayibacter sp. AC182, assembly GCF_979253875.1. NCBI lineage: Bacteria > Bacillati > Actinomycetota > Actinomycetes > Micrococcales > Microbacteriaceae > Rathayibacter > Rathayibacter sp. AC182. Next base: position 539,216 of record NZ_CEEDEK010000003.1, read on the forward strand.
TCGCGGTGATCCAGTACACGAGCGGCACCACCGGAACGCCCAAGGGTGCCGAGCTCACCCACCGCAACCTCACCGCCAACGCGGCGCAGTCGCGCGCATGGGTGCCGCAGGTGCGTCGGGGCGACTGCGTCGTCTACGCGGTCCTGCCCATGTTCCACGCCTACGAGGCTCACCCTCTGCCTCACGTTCGCGATGAGCATGGGGGCGCGCCTCGTGCTGTTCCCCAAGTTCGACCCGGACCTCGTGCTGAAGGTCGTGCGGAAGCACCTGGCGACGTTCCTCCCCGCCGTTCCCGATCGCCGAGCGCCTGGCCGCCCGCGCCCGGGAGAAGGGCGTCTCGCTGCAGGGCATCGAGATCGCGATCTCGGGCGCGATGCCGCTCGACCCGTCGCTGGTCGCCCGCTTCGAGGAGCAGACCGGCGGCACGCTCGTCGAGGGGTACGGACTGTCTGAGACCTCTCCGGTGCTCATGGCCAATCCCGTCAGCACCTCGCGCCGTGCAGGCACCGTGGGTCTGCCGTTGCCCGGGACGGACGTCCGCATCGTCGATCCCGAGGATCCGACCGTCGACGTCGCCCCCGGGGAGCAGGGCGAGCTGATCGTGCGCGGACCGCAGGTGTTCCGCGGCTACCACCGCAAGCCCGAGGAGACCGCCGACGCGTTCACGAGCGAGGGCTGGTTCCGCACGGGCGACATCGCCACGATCGACGAGGACGGCTTCGTCAGCCTCGTCGACCGCATCAAGGAGCTGATCATCACCGGCGGCTTCAACGTCTCGCCGTCCGAGGTGGAGGAGGTGCTGCGCCGGCTCCCGTCCGTGCGCGACGCGGCCGTCGTGGGACTGCCCGACGCGCGCAGCGGCGAGATCGTCGCCGCGGCCGTCGTCCTCGAGCCCGGCGCGGACTTCGACGAGGACCACGCCCAGGCCGTGGTCCGGGAGGCGCTGACTCCGTACAAGGTGCCGAAGCGGATCGTCGTCATCGACGAGCTGCCGACGAACATGATCGGCAAGGTGCTGCGCCGCGAGGTGAAGGCCCGCCTCGTCGACGAGAGCTGAACCTCCCGGCGGGACGGCGCAGGGCCCCGGTCCGCTCGCGCGGGCCGGGGGCCGTCGTTCGCCCTGGGGCGCGGCCGGGTCAGATGTCGAATCCGCCGAAGTCGCCGCCGCCGAAGTCGCCACCGCCCCCGAAATCGCCGCCGCCGCCGAAGTCCGCGCCGCCGAAGTCGCCACCGCCCCGAAGTCCCCGCCGTAGTCGCCACCGCCGTCGGCTCCGGCTCCGGCGTCGCCGCCCTCGGCTCCAGCGTCGCCGCCCTCACCGCCGTCGCCGCCCTCACCACCCGCGTACTCGCCGCCGGCGTCCGGGAGGAACGCACCGGCGATCGCGGATCCGATCGCGAAGCCCGCGATGGTGCCGAGCATCGACGAGGCGAGGACCCCGCCGAAGCCCATGCCTCCGGCGCCCATCGCGCCGCCCTGACCGCCGGCGAAGCGGCGCTCCATGAAGCCGGGCTGGCGCAGCTCGCTCCCGCGTGGCCGACTGTGCGAGGGCCTGGGGGTCGTCGCTGCGCGGCGCGTCGCCCACGGGAGCGCCCTCGCTGAGCTCGCGGAAGACCTGCTTGCGCTGCTCGGGGGTCAGCTGCTCGAAGGCCTCGCGGTGCACCTGTTCGAGCGCTTCGGGCGGGGCTGTGCGGAGCAGATAGCGGTAGCGCTCGATCGCGATGTCGTCCTCGCTGCGGGCAGGACGGCCGGGCGGAGGTGCCGTACGCAGGCTGCCGCCCGTTGGCCGCGGCGCCGTAGCCGGAGTCGCGTCGCGCGTCCTCGGGGCGCCTCGCGCCCCAGCAGTCGGTCCAGGAATCCCATGATCTCCTCCTCGGCGCCGCCGGGAGGCGGTCGCACACCGCCACGGTAGGCCCCGCGCACCCGCATCCTGAGCATCCGCTCAGCACGCTCCACGCGGGGCCGCCGTCGGTCACTTCTTGGGGATGACGATCCACATGATGAGGTAAGCGATGATCTGCGGGCCGGGGAGCAGGCAGGAGAGCACGAGAGGAGTCGGACGAGGAACGGGCTCCAGCCGAAGCGGTTCGCGAGTCCGACGCAGACGCCGGCGATGATCTTGCCCTGACGAGGGCGAACGAGAGTGGACATGACTCCACTCTGGCGCAGGCCGCTGGGAGCGGCATCCGGGGAACCCCCGAGAGACGGGTGCGCCACCCCGAGATCAGCGGGGCGGGCGTCGATCCGGGGAGGTCGCCGCCGGGCTTCGGAGGAAGGCCGCCGCTCGGTCGGCATCGCCCTGGGGCCAGACCACGCGGAAGCGCTCGAAGACGACCCGGTCGAGGGGCGACTCCGGGTCCTCGCGGGCGAGTACCGGCGGTGCCCCTGCAGCCACGACTCCCGGGAGCGGTCGCCCTCCCCCTCGGCCCAGGCGAACGCGTCGTCGACCGAGTCGAGCGGAGCGACCCGCACCTCGTCGCTGCGCAGCACGAGGCGGACGCCCGCGCCGTCGCGACGATCCAGTGGTCCCCGCCGCGGGAACGGGCTCCTGGCCGACGAGCGACGCGGTGGCCGTCTTGACCCCGCGCCCGGACCAGCTCGAGTTCGTCCGCGAGCTGGACGGAGTCGCCGAACGACTCGACGGGAGGCAGGGGCGAGGTCCGAGCCGGGGTACTCGGACCACAGTCGCCGGGCCGCCGTCGGGTCGGGCTCGGGCGGCGGGGTCCGCTCGGGCTCGTCCGGCAGGACGGCGAGGAGGTTCGCACCGGCCAGGGCGGCCGGATCCTCAGGGTGGTTGTCGGGTGTCTCGACCTCGTCGAACGGCCAGCGGGTGGAGCCAGCGCCGCGTGAACGCGTCGAGCTCCTCCTCCACCCGGGAGCCGCGCAGCTCGGGCACGACCCACCAGGAGGCCGAGGCGGTCCGCCCCTGCCCGGGCACGATGCTCAGAGCGCCGATCGCGGTGCTCCAGGTCTCGTCGACCAGGAGGAAGGCGTGCACGCGCGTCCGTCCCGGGCAGCGGACTCGGAGAGCGGAGCGCACGCACGTCGTCCTCGGGCTCGGCGGCCTCGGAGCCCCTCGGGGAGGAGCGCCGCGAGCCACGCCCGCCGCTCCCCGATCACGCCGCGCAGCAGCTCGGCATCGCTGGACACCAGCGGGCGCAGGAAGCCTCCGCTCGGCAGATCGAGCCGCGCGGGAACGGAGGAGACCTCGGGCTCGTCGCTCATCGTCTCCTCCGCTCCCCGCGCGCCGGCTCAGCCGGCGGCGCGCTCCAGCACCAGCTCGCGCACGCGAGCGGCGTCGGCCTGGCCCTTCATGGCCTTCATCACGGCGCCGATCACGGCACCGGCAGCCTGCACCTTGCCGTCGCGGATCTTGGCGAGCACGTCGGGCTGCGAGGCCAGGGCCGTGTCGATCGCCGCGATGAGCGCTCCGTCGTCCGAGACGACGGCGTGCCCGCGGGCGTCGACGACCTCCTGGGGCGTGCCCTCGCCGGCGACGACGCCCTGCAGCACCTCGCGGGCGAGGCGATCGGTGAGCGTGCCGCTCTCGACGAGCCCGGCCAGCTCGGCCACCTGCGTCCGGAGTGACGAGCGCGGACGGATCCTGGCCCGCCGCGTTGGCGAGCCGGGCGACCTCGCCGGTCCACCACTTGCGGGCGGCCTGCGGGGTCGCCCCGGCGGCGACCGTCTCGGTGATCTCGACGAGCAGACCGCTGTTCGCGACGTCCTGGAACTCGAGGTCGGTGAATCCCCAGTCGGCCTTGAGGCGGCGACGGCGGGCGGCCGGCTTCTCGGGGAGGGCGGCGCGCAGCTCCTCGATCAGCTCCGGTGACGGCACGACCGGCAGCAGGTCGGGCTCGGGGAAGTAGCGGTAGTCGTCCGCGTCGCTCTTGGGGCGGCCGGCCGAGGTGCGGCCGGTGTCCTCGTGCCAGTGGCGCGTCTCCTGCGTGATCATGCCGCCGGCGGCGAGGATCGCGGCCTGCCGCTGGATCTCGTAGCGGACCGCGCGCTCGACGGAGCGGAGGGAGTTGACGTTCTTCGTCTCGGTGCGGGTGCCGAGCTTCTCCTGGCCCCAGGGGCGGAGCGAGACGTTGGCGTCGCAGCGCAGGTTGCCGCGCTCCATCTTCGCGTCGGAGATCCCGAGGGCGAGGACGATGTCGCGGATGGTCGCCACGTAGGCCTTCGCGAACTCCGGCGCGTTCCGTCCCGCGCCGAAGATCGGCTTCGTGACGATCTCGACCAGGGGGACGCCCGCCCGGTTGTAATCGACGAGCGAGTACTCGGCGCCCTGGATGCGGCCGGTGGACCCGCCGACGTGCGTCAGCTTGCCGGCGTCCTCCTCCATGTGCGCGCGCTCGATCGGGATGTCGACGAGCGTGCCGTCGGCCAGCTCGACCTCGACCGAGCCCTCGAACGCGATCGGCTCGTCGAACTGCGAGATCTGGCAGTTCTTCGCGAGGTCCGGGTAGAAGTAGTTCTTCCGGGCGAAGCGGCTCGACGGCGCGATCGAGCAGCCGAGGGCGAGCCCCAGGCTGATCGAGTACCGGACGGCCTGCTCGTTGACGACCGGCAGCGAGCCCGGGAGCCCGAGGTCGACCGGGGTGACGTTCGTGTTCGGCTCGGAGCCGAACTCGTTCGGGGCGTCCGAGAACATCTTGGTCTTCGTGTTGAGCTCGATGTGCACCTCGAAGCCGAGGACCGGCTCGAAGCGCTCGAAGACCTCGTCGTAGTCCATGAGCTCGGGGACGGACGTGTGCGCGGAGGCCATCAGACGGCACCTTCCTCGGAGGCGAACTGCTCGGCGGGAGCGAGATCGGGGGCCTTCGCGAGAGCGGGTGACCCCAGTGCTCCTCGAGCAGGGCCTCGAGCGCTCCGCCGACGGTGTAGAGACGGACGTCCTCGCGGGCGGGGGCGAGGAACTGGATGCCGACCGGCAGCCCGTCCTCGTCGGCGAGTCCCGCGGGGACGGAGATTCCGGGGATGCCGGCGAGGTTGGCGGGGATGGTCGCGATGTCGCCGCGGTACATCGCCAGCGGATCGTCGAGCTTCTCGCCGAGACGGTAGGCGGTGGTCGGGGCGGTCGGCGACGCGATGACGTCCACCGAGGCGAACGCCGCGTCGAAGTCGCGCTGGACGAGCGTGCGCACCTTCTGGGCGCTGCCGTAGTAGGCGTCGTAGTAGCCGGCCGAGAGCGCGTAGGTGCCGAGGATGATGCGGCGCTTGACCTCGGGCCCGAAGCCCTGCTCGCGGGTGGCCGCCATGACCTGCTCGACCGTGCCGCCGCCCTTCGGGGTGACCCGGAGGCCGAAGCGGACGGAGTCGAACTTCGCGAGGTTGCTGGACGCCTCCGCGGGCAGGATCAGGTAGTAGGCGGCGACCGCGTGCTCGATGCTCGGGGCGCTCACCTCGACGATCTCGGCTCCGGCCTTCTCGAGCACCGCGAGGGCCTCGTGGAAGCGCGCGAGGACACCCGGCTGGAAGCCCTCGCCGCCGTCGAGCTCTTTGAGGACGCCGATGCGCATCCCCGTCACGTCGGCGCGGCGCACCGCGTCCGCGAAGGAGGCCACGTGTCGCGGAGGGAGGTGGAGTCGCGCGGGTCGTGCCCGGCGATCACGTCGTGCAGCAGGGCGGAGTCCAGAACGGTCCGCGAGACGGGGCCGATCTGGTCGAGGCTCGGGCGAGGGCGATCGCTCCGTAGCGCGAGACGCCGCCGTAGGTCGGCTTGACGCCGACGGTGCCGGTGACGTGCGCGGGCTGGCGGATCGAGCCGCCGGTGTCGGAGCCGAGGGCGAGCGGCGCCTCGTAGCTCGCGACGGCCGCGGCGGAGCCCCGCCGGAGCCGCCGGGGATGCGATCGAGATCCCACGGGTTGTGCGTGGGTCCGGTGGCGCGGAGCGCTCGGTGGTCGAGCCCATCGCGAACTCGTCCATGTTGGTCTTGCCGATCGGCACGAGCCCGGCGGCGCGGACCTTCGTCATGACGGTCGCGTCGTACGGCGGGCGCCAGCCCTCGAGGATCCGCGAGCCGCTGGTGGTCGGCATGTCGTTCGTGACGATGACGTCCTTGACGGCCAGCGGGATCCCTGCCAGCGGGTGGAGGGTCTCCCCGCGCCGCGCGGCGGCGATCGATCCCGGCGGCGGTGCCGACCGCGGCCTCCTCGGCCACGTGCAGGAACGCGTGCACCGCGGAGTCGACCGACGCGATGCGGTCGAGGTGCGCGCGGGTCGCCTCCGTCGACGAGATCGACCTCGTCGACGAGCTTCTCGGAGAGCGCGGAGGCGCTCAGGCGGATGATCTCCTCGCCGTGCGCGCTCACTGCTCCTCCCCCAGGATCGCGGACACCTGGAATCGGCTGCCGTCGTGCTCGGGGGCACCCGAGAGGGCCTGTTCGCGGGTGAGCGTCTCGCCGACCACGTCGGGGCGGAAGACGTTCTCGAGCGGGATGGGGTGGCTGGTCGCCGGGACGTCGGGGGTGGCGACGGCCTGGACCGCGGCCACGGAGTCGACGATCTGGCCGAGCTCCCGCGTCATGTTCTGGATCTCCTCGGGTGTGAGGTCGATCCTGGCCAGCTGGGCCAGATGGGCGACCGTCTCGGCCGTGATCTCGGACATTCGTCTCCATCGGTGGTTCGTGAGGATGCGGCGACCAGTCTACCGAGCGGCTCCCCGGCCGCCCGGCCAGGGCGCACGGCCCCGACCACGCGGCCGCAGCAGCGATCGGGCCGTCCGCCCGGTGCTCAGGCGGTCTCGGCGGGGGCTCCTCGGCGGCGGGCGCCGACCCTCCGGCGGCGGGCTCCCGAGCGGCGGCGTCCTCGGCGGCCAGGTCCTCGGCGACCGCCCCTCGGGCTCCTCCGCCTCGGGGAGGGCGATCGCGGCGGGCCCCTCGGTCACGAGCAGGTGGAACTGCGCCGCGTCGATGATCCGCACGCCGAGCTGCTCCGCCTTGCCGAGCTTGCTCCCGGCTCCCGGGCCGGCCGCGACGTAGTCGGTCTTCTTGGACACGCTCGAGCCGGCCTTGCCGCCCGCCTGCATGATCGCCTCCAGAGCGCCCTCGCGCGCAGTAGCCCTCGAGGGATCCGGTCGCGACGACGGTGAGCCCGGCGAGGACGCCGCCCGCCGCCTCCGCTGCTCCCGGACCGGGGTGGCCCGGGGTCGAGAAGCGCACTCCCGCGGCCGCCCAGCGGTCGACGATCTCGCGGTGCCAGTCGACGTCGAACCAGTCGAGGAGGGCGTCGGCGATGATGCCGCCGACCCCGTCGACGGCGGCGAGCTCGTCGCGGCTCGCCCCCCGGATCGCGTCGAGTGAGCCGAAGTAGCCCGCGAGCGCCCGCGCGGCCACGGGTCCGACGTGCCGGATGCTCAGCGAGACGAGCAGGCGCCACAGCTCCTTGGTCTTCGCCCTGTCGATGTTCTCGATCAGGCGCGTCGCGTTCGTGGACGGGACCGAGGTCTCGTCGCCGGCGAAGACGGACGCCGCCGGATCGAACGGCCCGTCCTTCGCGACCTGGCGCTTGCGCTGGAAGGGCCGGACGACCTTGGGCCGCCCGGCGGCGTCGAGCTTCTCCGAGACCGGCCTCGGAGTCGCGGACGACGACCTCGATCGGGAAGAGGTCCGCGAGGGTGAGCTCGAACAGGCCCGCCTCGGTGCGCAGCGGAGGCTCCGCCGGGACGAGCGGCTGCGTCAGCGCGGCGGCGCTCACCTCGCCGAGCGCCTCGATGTCGAGGGCCCCGCGGCCGCCGATGTGCTCGACGCGCCCGCGCACCTGGGCGGGGCAGGACTCGGCGTTCGGGCAGCGCAGGTCGACGTCGCCCTCCTTGGAGGGGGCGAGGGTCGTGCCGCACTCCGGGCAGGCCGTCGGCATCACGAACTCGCGCTCGGAGCCGTCGCGCAGCTCGACGACCGGCCCGAGCACCTCGGGGATCACGTCACCGGCCTTGCGCAGCACTACGGTGTCGCCGATCAGCACGCCCTTGACCTTCACGACGTCGGCGTTGTGCAGCGTGGCCTGGCGCACCTCGGAGCCCGCCACCTTGACCTTCTGCATCACGGCGAAGGGAGTGGCGCGACCCGTGCGGCCGACGCTCACCACGATGTCGAGCAGCTTGGTGTGCACCTCCTCGGGCGGGTACTTGTAGGCGATGGCCCAGCGCGGGGCACGACTGGTGGCGCCGAGCTCGTCGTGCAGGGCGAGCTCGTCGACCTTGACGACCACTCCGTCGATCTCGTGCTCGACCGAGTGCCGCTCGCGACCGTGCTTCTCGACGAAGGCGAGGACGTCGTCGACCGACTCGGAGACGCGGTTGTGCGCACTGACCGGGAGGCCCCACGAGGCGAGGAGTCCGTAGACCTCGGACTGGGCCGCCACCGGCGGATCGGGCCAGGCGCCGAGGCCGTGCACGTAGAGCGCGAGGGACTGCACCCGCGCCTCGCCGGCCCGCAGATCCAGGCCCGACTTCTTGTCGAGCTGCTGGCGCAGACCGCCGCTCGCCGCGTTGCGGGGGTTGGCGAAGGTCGGGAAGCGGCGCAGCGCGCTGTCGCGGGCCTTCTCCTCCTCGAACGGCTTGCGGGTCGCCTCCGGGCGCGCCGCCCAGCGGGCCCGCGACTCCTCGACGGCCTCCTCGCGCAGCCGCTCCTGCAGCGCGTTGAGCTCGGCGAAGGCCTTCACCGGGATGAAGACCTCGCCGCGCACCTCGACGAGGGCCGGATGGCCCTCCCCGAGAGCTGCTCCGGGATGCCGGCCAGCCGCACCGCGTTCACGGTGACGTCCTCGCCGGTGCGGCCGTCGCCGCGGGTGGCGGCGGTGACGAGGCGCCCGTGCTCGTAGCGGAGCGAGATGGCGAGCCCGTCGATCTTCAGCTCGGTGAGCCACGAGATCGCGCGACCCGCGGACGCGACCGTCTTCTCGCACCACTCGCGCAGCTCGTCGGCCGAGAACACGTTGTCGAGCGACAGCATCCGCTCGGCGTGGTCGATCGGAGCGAGGCCCGCGGCCACGATCCCGCCGACGGTCACGGTCGGGGAGTCCTCGGTGGCGAGCTCGGGGTGCTCGGCCTCGAGCGCGGCCAGCTCGCGCACCAGGGCGTCGTACTCGGCGTCCGAGAGCACCGAGGCGTCGGCCGCGTAGTAGTTCTCGCTCGCGGTGCGGATCCGCTCGCGCAGCTCGTCGACCCGCTGACCGACGGGGACGTCGGCGGCCATCAGAGCGCGCCCACGAGGTCGGCGGCGACGGTGCGGTCGATCGTGCACTGGCCGAGGACGCGCGTGCCGAGGTAGACGACGGCGGTCTGCCCGGGAGCGACGCCGTCGAGCGGGGAGTCGGGGGTGATCACGAGCTCGACACTGCCATCGACCTCCGACACGACCGCGGTGGCCGGCACCGGATCGGCGTGCGCGCGGATCTGCACGTCGCAGCGGAACGGGGTGGCGGCGTCCTCGGGCGCTGCGCCGGCCCAGGTGAACCGGGAGCCGGCGATCCGCCCGATGCGCAGGGCCTCGCGCGGACCCACGACCACCTCGTTGGTCTTCGGCCGCACCTCGAGCACGAAGCGGGGTCGCCCGTCGGCGGCCGGCACTCGAGGCGGAGTCCCCGGCGCTGGCCCACGGTGTACCCGTGCGCCCCTCGTGCGCACCGACCACCGCTCCGTCGCGGTCGACGATCAGGCCCGACTCCGGTGCGACGCGCTCGGAGAGCCAGCCGCGGGTGTCGCCGTCGGGGATGAAGCAGATGTCGTAGCTGTCGGGCTTGTTCGCGACGCTCAACCCCCGAGCGGCGGCCTCGGCGCGGACGACCGCCTTCGACGGCGTCGTCCCGAGCGGGAACATCGAGTGGGCGAGCTGCTCGGCGGTCAGCACACCCAGCACGTAGGACTGGTCCTTCGCCCTCGTCGCTGGCGCGGGGTGCAGCTCGCGGCCGCCGTCCGGCAGGGTGACGAGCGACGCGTAGTGGCCCGTGCAGACGGCGTCGAAGCCGAGGTCGAGCGCCTTCTCGAGCAGGGCGGCGAACTTGATCCGCTCGTTGCAGCGCATGCACGGGTTGGGCGTCCGGCCGCGGAGTACTCGGCCACGAAGTCGTCGACGACGTCGAGCTTGAAGCGCTCCGGGAAGTCCCAGACGTAGTACGGGATGCCCAGGACGTTCGCGGCGCGCTGCGCGTCCATCGAGTCCTCGATCGTGCAGCAGCCGCGGCTGCCCGTCCGGAGCGTGCCCGGCATGCGGCTGAGCGCGAGGTGGACGCCGACCACGTCGTGCCCCGCCTCCACTGCCCGGGCCGCGGCCACCGCCGAGTCCACTCCACCACTCATCGCCGCGAGGAACCTTCGCCGTCCGAGTCTACGAGCGGGCGGGCGGCGCGCGCAGTCCGAGCACTCAGGACGCGGGCAGGACCGCCCGGCTCGAGAGACCGGCGCGGGCCGCCCGGGTGTAGGCCGCGGGAAGAGCCGCGAGCACCGCGTCGATGTCGGCGTCGGTCGTGGTGCGGCCGAGGGTCAGACGCAGGACGCCCCTGGCCTCGTCCTCGCTCCGGCCGAGGGCCATCACGACGTGGAGGGCTCGGGGATCCCCGCGGTGCAGGCGGAGCCCGTCGACACGGAGACGCCGGCCATGTCGAGCAGGAGGAGGAGGGAGTCGCCCTGGGCGCCGGGGAACGCGAGGTGCGCGTTGTTCGCCACGCGGCGTCCGGAGTCGACGGCGGGACCGGTGAGGCTCGCCCCCGGCACCGCCGCGAGCACGCCCGCGACGAGTCGGTCGCGGAGGGCTGCCAGGCGCACCGACTCCGACGCGATCTCAGCCGACGCCTCCGCGGCCGCCGCGGCGAACGCGGCCGCTCCCGGCACGTCCTGGGTGCCGGAGCGGACGCCGCGCTGCTGGCCGCGCGCCGTGCAGGATCGGGACGACCCGGGCGTCCCGGGCGAGCACGAGCGCCCCGGTCGCGACCGGCCCGCCGACCTTGTGCCCGGAGACGCTGACCGCCGCGAGCCCCGCTCCCTCCCGAGCCGGAGGCACGGCGCACAGCCCGGACATCGAGGGGCAGGTGGCCGAACGCGGCGACGGCGTCCAGATGCGGCGGCACGCCCGCCGACGCGCAGACGGCGGCGAGCTCGACGACCGGGGCGATGGTGCCGATCTCGTTGTTGACCCACAGCGCCGAGACCAGGGCGACGGAGGAGGGTCGCGCGCGATCGCGGCCGCCAGCACCTCCGGCAGCAGCACCTCGGCATCGAGCGGGAGCCACTCGACGTCCGCCCCCTCGTGGACGGGCGAGCCACTCGACGCTGTCGATCGTGGCGTGGTGCTCGCCGGCCGGCACCAGGATGCGCCGCTCGTCGCGTCCTCGCTCCGGCGCTGCCAGTAGAGGCCCTTGAGCGCGAGATTGATCGCCTCGGTGCCTCCGGCGGTCAGGGATCACCTCGATCGGCTCGGCCCAGAGCGTCGGCGAGGACCTGGCGGGCGTCCTCGAGCCGGCGGCGCGCCTCCTGGCCGGCGCCGTGCACCGACGACGGGTTGCCGGAGTGCCGGGACGCCTCGACGAAGGCGGCGAGCGCCGCGGGCCGCAGCGAGTCGTCGCGGCGTGGTCGAGGTAGATCACCGCTGTCCCGTCCGCGTGCGGCCGCGGAGGAGGTCTCCGGGCCTTCACTACTGTAAGTCGCATGACCTCTCACGACCCTCTGTCCCGGCTCGGCGTGAGGGTGGACGCGGAGGGCGGCGAGCTGCGCGTGTGGTCGGCGAACGCGAGCGCGATCGACCTCCTGCTCTACGACGAGAAGGACCCCGCCTGGGTCACCCGCACCGTGCCGCTCGCGCGCGGCGAGGACGACGTGTGGTCCGCCCGGTCCGCCCTGCTGAGCGTCGGCCGCCGGTACGCGATCCGGGTGGACGGTCCGAGGGTCCGCGCCACCGCTTCGATCCGCGCACCGCCCTCCTCGAGCCGTACTCGAAGGACTGCTCCGGGTCGCCGAGAACGAGTGGCGCTCGGTCGTCGTCGACGACTCCTTCGACTGGGGCTCCTCCGCGAAACCGCGCACTCCGCTGGACCGCACCGTGATCTACGAGGCGCACGTGAAGGGCCTCACGAAGCTCAACACCGCGCTGCCCGTCGAGCTCCGCGGCACCTACGCGGGGCTGGCGCACGAATCGACCGTGTCCTCGCTCCTGGAGCTCGGAGTGACCGCCGTCGAACTGCTGCCGGTGCACGCCTTCGTCTCGGAGCAGCGCCTGCTGCGTCAGGGCCTGACGAACTACTGGGGCTACAACACGCTGAACTTCTTCAGCCCGCACGCCGCCTACGCCTCCCCCTCCGCTCAGCGCGGCGGACCGACGGCCGTGCTCCGCGAGTTCAGGGCATGGTGACGCTGCTGCACGAGGCCGGGCTCGAGGTGATCCTCGACGTCGTCTACAACCACACGGCCGAGGAGGTCCCGACCGGCCCGCGCTCGGTCTGCGCGGCATCGACGACGCGAGCTGGTACCGCCAGACCGACGAGGGCCACTACGTCGATGTCACCGGCTGCGGCAACACGATCGACTTCGGGCGGCCGTCGCGCAGCGCATGGTGCTCGACTCCCTCCGGTACTGGTCCTCCGAGGTCGGCATCGACGGCTTCCGGCTCGACCTGGCCGCGACGCTCGGCCGCGACGAGAACGCTCACTTCCGCCCCGATCACCCGCTGCTCGTCGCCGCAGTCGAGGACCCGGAGCTCGCCGACGTCAAGATGATCTCCGAGCCGTGGGACGTGGGCATGGGCGGCTGGCAGACGGGGAACTTCCCGATCGGCTGGTCGGAGTGGAACGACCGCTACCGCGACCGGGTCCGCAACTTCTGGCTGTCGGACATCGACTACGCCCGCCGCGCCGGCCGGCCCCCGTCGGCATCGGCGGCTTCGCCACCCGACTGACCGGGTCCTCAACACGTTCTCGACCGAGCGCGGACCGCTCGCCTCCGATTTCGTCACCGCGCACGACGGTTTCACCCTCGCCGATCTGGTCTCGTACAACGTCAAGCACAACATCGGCAACGGCGAGGTCGATCGGGACGGTTCGGACAACAACCGCTCCTTCAACCACGGTTTCGAAGGGCCCACTCCCGACGAGGGTGTCACGCTCCGCGCCGCAAGGCCATGCGCAATCTGCTGGGCACGCTCCTGCTCTCGGCCAGGTGCCGATGATCACCGCGGGCGACGAGTTCGGCCGCGAGTCAGCGCGGCAACAACAACGCCTACTGCCAGGACTCCGACCTCACCTGGCTCCGCTGGGACAGCCGCAGCGACTGGCAGCTCGACCTGCGCGAGCACACCCGCGCTCTGATCCGGCTCCGCCGCGAGCACCCGGCGGCTGCGACCCTCCCGCTACGGCAGGGAGGGCGAGGTGACGCCGAGCGCGAGCACGATGCACTGGTTCGACGTGCACGGCCGGCGGATGTCCGAGCGCGAGCTGGACCTCGGCCGAGAACCAGGGCGATGCAGTACCTCGCCACCTCCACCCCGAGACCGAGGATCCGGACCGGGTGCTGCTCGTGGTGCACGGCGTCGAGCACGAGACGAGCGTCGTGCTCGCCGAGAGCGGGGGCGTGACCGGGTACACCCGCCTGGAACGGCGACGAGGCCGTGCCCCTCGAGCACGGCGAGACGTTCGAGCCCGGGCAGGTCATCCGCGTCGCGGGGACGTCGATGCAGCTGTTCGCGGCGCACGGAGCGATGACCGGGAAGCCGGCTGATGGCGGCCAGGAGCGGCCCCGGCACGCCGGCGACCGTCGCGCTGACGACGGCCGGCATCCGTTCACGCCGCGCGAGTACCGCCACGACCCGTCCACGACCAGCTACGGCACCGAGGCGGCCGAGGCGCTCGGCGTCGAGCCCGACCGCGTCTTCAAGACGCTGCTGGCCGATGTCGACGGCGAGCTCGTCGTCGGCGTCGTGCCGGTCACCGGATCGCTCGATCTCAAGGAGCTCGCGGCGGCGGTCGGCGGCAAGAAGGCCGCGATGGCCGACCCGGCTCTCGCGCAGCGCCGCACCGGCTACGTGCTCGGCGGCATTCGCCGATCGGCCAGAAGACGCGCCACCGCACGGTGCTCGACGAGACAGCCGAGCTCTTCGACACGGTCCTCGTCTCGGGCGGGCGCCGTGGCTTCGACATCGAGCTCGCCCCGGCCGACCTGATCGCGGCGACCGGGGCGATCACCCGGCCGCCATCGGCCGCTGGACGCCTCAGCCGGCGGCCGCGACCAGCCGGAGCTCCGCCGCGCGGCGAGCAGACGGTGCTTCGGGACGACCCGGACGGTGTGGCGAAGGTGCCGCTGCGATCGAGCTCCACCACACCGGCGTAGGGGGTCCTGCCGACCGCATCGGCGGGGACGACCGCTCCGGCGGCCTCGGCGACCTCGAGGTCCTGACTGCGGACATCGGTGAGCGAGCCGTCCGACGCGGTCGTGCCGTAGACGACCTGCACCGTGACATCCTCGGGCGCGAGATCGCCGAGCAGGACCCCGGCGCGCACCGCCAGCCGATCACCGCGCTGCGGGACCGCGTCGATCCCGCCTCGACTCGACCGAGGCGACCGCCACTCCCGGCCATCCGGCGCGGACGCGCGACTTCCACGCCGACAGCTCCTTCGCGGGCTCGAAGTGATCGACGGCGACCTCGCGGCCACCTCGGCCGCCGGCCGGTAGAGGGCGTCGACGTACTGCTGCACCATCCGCTCGGCCGAGCGGCTCGGGCGAGACGCGTCGCCAGGGTGTGCGCGGATCGAGCGACCCAGCGCCTCGGGACGCCGTCGTGGTCGCGCTCGTAGAACCGCGGCACGACCTCCGTCTCGAGCAGCTCGCACAGTGCATCGGCCTCGAGGGTGTCGCGCGCCTCGGGGTCGAGGGCGCGGATCGAGGAGGGATCGCCCAGCCGTTCTCGCCGTCGAAGTACTCGTTCCACCAGCCGTCGAGGATCGACAGGTTGAGCAGCCGTTCAGCGCCGCCTTCATGCCGGAGGTGCCGCAGGCCTTCGAGCAGGCGCAGCGGGTTGTTCAGCCACACGTCGGTGCCCGGGTAGAGCAGCTGCGCCATGGCGATGTCGTAGTCGGGGAGGAAGACGATGCGACGCCGGACGTCCGCCTCCTGAGCGAAGCGGACGAGACGCTGGATCAGCCGCTTGCCCTCCTCGTCGGCCGGATGCGACTTGCCCGCGATCACGATCTGGATCGGGTGCTCGGGATGCGTGAGCAGGCGCGCAGCCGCTCCAGGTCGTGGGCATCAGCGTCAGGCGCTTGTACGTCGGCACGCGACGGGCGAATCCGATCGTCGGCGTCCGGGTCCAGGGGCTCGTCGAGCCAGGCCGGGGCAGGCCGCCCGGGTTCTGCTCGGCCCAGGAGCGCGCGGCGCGGGATCCGGGCGTCGCGGACGAGCTGCTCGCGCATCGTGCGCCTTGCCGCCCAGAGGTCGTAGTCGCTGAGCGCGCCCGAGGACCAGTCGGCCCGTGTGGTGTCCTCAGTGCCCAGCCGCTCGCGGGCCAGGGACGTCCAGGACGGGGTCGGTCCAGGTCGGCGCGTGCACGCCGTTGGTGACCGATCCGATGGGCACCTCGGCGGTGTCGAAACCGGGCCACAGCCCCGAGAACATGCCGCGGCTGACCTCGCCGTGCAGCTGGGAGACGCCGTTGGAGCGCTGCGCGAGGCGCAGCCCCATGACCGCCATGTTGAACATCCGCTCGGAGCCGCCGTCGTACGACTCCGCCCCCAGGGCGAGCACGTCGTCGACCTGGACGCCCGGCAGGAGCTCGGTCGAGAAGTACTCCCGCACCAGCGACAGGTCGAACCGGTCGATGCCGGCCGGCGCGAGGGTGTGCGTCGTGAAGACGGTCCCCGCCTGACCACCTGGAGCGCCTCGTCGAACGCGAGCCCCGAGCCGATCAGGCCCGAGATGCGCTCGAGCCCCTGGAAGCCCGCGTGACCCTCGTTGGTGTGGAACACCTCCGGCAGCGCGGTCCCCGACACCTCGGCCCAGAGCTCGAGCGCGCGGACGCCGCCGATGCCCAGCAGGAGCTCCTGCAGCAGCCTGTTCTCGCCTCCGCCGCCGTAGAGGCGGTCGGTGACCGAGCGGAGCGAGTCCTCGTTCTCGGGGATGTCGGTGTCGAGCAGGAGCAGCGTCACCCGGCCGACCTCGACCCGCCAGACGCGGGCGTGGAGCGCTCGGCCCTCGGGCAGCGCCAGCACGATCCGGGCGGCCGAGCCGTCGGCGAGGCGGACGACGCGCAGCGGCAGCCCGTCGGGGTCGAGGAGGGGTAGGACTCGATCTGCCAGCCGTCGGCCGAGAGGCCTGCGAGAAGTAGCCCGAGCGGTAGAAGGCCGACACCCGTCCAGCCGGGACTCCGAGGTCGGACGACGCCTTGAGGTGGTCGCCCGCGAGGATCCCGAGACCGCCGGAGTACTGGGGCAGCGCGGCCGCGATGCCGAACTCGGCGAGAAGCAGGCGATGGAGCGCGGGGCCGTCGCGGGCAGCGACTGGTGCCCAGCGGCTCGCTCCGGTAGCGCTCGAGCTCCTCGCGCAGCCGCCGCGCGTCCTCGACGAAGCCGCGGTCGCCGGCGAGCTCGGCGAGGCGCTCGGGGCTGACCGCGCCGAGCTCGAGCGGTGGGGTCGGCTCCCCGCGGCGCCAGAGCTCGGGATCCACCGCGCTCGAACAGGCGGCGGGTGCGGCTCGCGCCAGGCCCAGCGCAGGTTCCAGGGCCAGCTCGCCGAGCAGCGGCAGAAGCTCGGCGCGGCAGGACCGGCCTCGGCCGGATAGAAGCGACGGGATGCGCCCTGCACGGGACTCCTCGACTCTCCCGCGGACCCCGGCGTGCACGGGCGCAGAGCGCCGGGCTCGCGCGCGCGCACACCCTAGCGGACCGGATCGGCCCGCGAGCGGACTCGTCGCGGGGCTTCCGCGCGGCGCATTTGCACTGGGGGCTGCGGGCGGGCGCAGCCGGCAGTGCCGATGCGCGCCCGGGGTCGCTGCTGTCGTGACGTGGCTCGGGAACACCGCACCGGCACGTCCCTCACACGGCAAAGACGCACGGCGAGCGGCCGCGGCCCGTCCCGCCCCGACCGAGCAGGCGGTGACGCGCGCCGGTGCCGCCCGTCGCGGCGCTAGCAGGCACCGCCCGCGGCCCAGGCGCCAGTGTCCCGGCGGGCAGCGGCTACCGCACCCGCGCGGAGCGCACATCCCGATCATCGACCCGCAGCCGAGGCTCGAGGACGACCGCTGGCTCAAGGCGAAGGCGTTCGTCGGCGAGGTCGTCCCGTTCGCCGCCACCGCGTTCCTGCGAGGGCCACGACCTCATCGGCGTGGACCTGACCTCCGCCCTGCCCCGGCGCCGAGTCGCAGCACCGCATGGCGCTCCTCGCCACCGGCACCGACCGGCGCGGACGCCTGGTGCTGCTGGACGCCGAGGGCGACTGGACCTACCGCATCCGCTCGTTCGCCGACGACTGTGGCGACCTGGCTGGCACACCGCCGAGATCAAGATCCGGCCTGGATCGCCGACATCGACGTGACCTTCGCGGTCGGCGCTCAGCTGCTCGGAACGGCGGCCGAGGACGCCACGCGCTCCGGCGCCGAGCGCTCGCTGCTCGCCGAGGCCGCCTCGGAGCGTCGGCGACACCTCGCTGTCCCCGGAGGAGCGACTCGCCGCCGCCGAGGACGCGGCGGTCCACGGCGCGCTCGCCCAGCGTCCGGTGATGAGCCTCTCGAGCCTCTCCGAGCCGCGCACCGTGCACGTGGAGCGCACCCGGGCGGGCGTCGGCGCCTGGTACGAGTTCTTCCCCCGCTCCGGCGAGGCGCCGTGCGCCACGCGAAGGACGGCACCGTCTCGAGCGGCACGTTCCGCGCGGCGGCGAAGCCGGCTCCCGGCCGTCGCGGCCAGCGGGTCTCATCAGTTCGTGCTCTGACCTGCCGCCGATCCACCCGCTCGGGCGGCACCTTCCGCAGTGGGGCTTTCGCCGTATCGCCGCCGGACGCCGGCCCCTCCGACCCCGGCTCGCCCTGGGCGATCGGCGCGGCCGGGCGGGCACGACGCGATCCACCCCGACCTCGGCACGGTCGAGGACTTCACCGCGTCTCCACGACGCCGTGAAGGAGGCGGGCCTCGAGCTCCTCGCCCTCGACTTCGCCCTGCAGGCGTCGCCCGGGACCACCCGTGGGTGACGAGCCTCTACCCGGAGTGGTTCGCGCCTGCCCCGACGGCACGATCGCCTACGCCGAGAACCCGCCGAAGAAATACCAGGACATCTATCCGATCAACTTCGACAACGACCCCCAGGGCATCCGCCAGGAGATCGCTGCGGATCCACGCGCCATTGGATCTCCCTCGGGGTCAAGATCTTCCGTGTCGACAACCCGCACACGAAGCCGCTCGACTTCTGGGAGTGGATCATCCACGAGGTGAACGCCGAGCACCCGCGACGTCGTCTTCCTCGCGGAGGCGTTCACCCGGCCGGCGATCATGCGCGCTCTGGGCAAAGTGGGCTTCCAGCAGTCGTACTCGTACTTCACCTGGCGCACCACCCTCAAGGAGGAGCTCGCGGAGTTCTTCACGAGCATCTCGCACGAGACGGCCGACTACATGCGGCCGAACCTCCTTCGTGAACACGCCGGACATCCTCACCGAGTACCTGCAGTACGGCGGCCCGGCGGCAGCCTGCAAGGTGCGTGCGGCCCTCGCTGCACGACGGCCTCGCCGCTCTGGGGCGTCTACGCCGGCTGCGAGCTCGTCGAGAACGTCGCCCGTCCGGGTGCCGAGGAGAACATCGACAACGAGAAGTTCGAGTACAAGACGCGCGACTGGGACGCCTCCCGAGGCCTCTCCGGACGCCTCACCTCGCGCCGTACATCCACGCGGCTCAACGAGATCCGGAAGGGCTCCACCCGGCGCTCGCGCAGCGCCGGAACCTCCAGGCGCACGGCAGCGACGACGACGCGATCATCGTCTACACGAAGCACCTGCAGAAGGAGTTCACGGGGACCGGCACGGCCGACACCCTGATCATCGTGGTCAACACCGACCCGCACTCCGCCCGGGAGACGACGGTGCACCTCGACCTCCCCTCCCTCGGTCTGGAGTGGGGCGGCAGCTTCACGAGGTCGAGGACCTGATCTGCCGGGGCCGTCTGGACCTGGTCGAGCGACAACTACGTGCGCCTGGACTCCTTCGTCGAGCCGGTGCACATCCTGAGCGTGAAGGCGGACGAGCGATGAGCGGCACTGTTCCCGGCGGAGACGTCCCCACCCCGGCCGACGAGGGGGCCCAGGACCTCAGGCAAGCGTGCCGCGCCTGGTCGTGACCACGGGCACGAGCTCGGCGACGACCACCGGCACCGGCATGGACGAGGCGCCGGTCCCGGCCCGCGGCGACCGGTTCGGACGACGCGTCGGACGGCGGCGCCGCCGTCGACGGTCCGCAGGTGGCGGACGGCGCGGCCGGTGCGGCAGCGGCCGACTCCGTGATCGAGGGCTCCGCCGCGATCGAGCTCCCCGTGATCGAGGAGTGGATCCTGCAGCAGCTCGCGACGGGCGGCGACGCGCAGCCCCCACCACGTGCTCGGACAGCACGTGGTCGCGGCGCCGGGCGTCGTGGATCCGGTGACGGTCGTGCAGCGTGCGCCGCCCGCTCGCCGAGAAGGTCGTCGCCGTGCTCTCCACCGGAGCGCGCGTCGAGCTGACCCACCTGCACGACGGCATCTGGCAGGGCTTCTCCGGCATCCTCGGCCCGCAGCCGTACACGATCGAGGCGCGGTACGGCGACGGCGGCGAGTGGACCGCGGAGGATCCCTACCGGTTCTCCAAGACGGTCGGCGGCTTCGACCTCTACCTGATCGGCGAGGGCCGCCACGAGCGGCTCTGGGAGGACTCTCGGCGCACGGCACCGCGAGCACGAGGGCGTCTGGGGCACCCTCGCTCCCTGGTCCTGGGCGCCGCACGCCCAGGCCGTGCGCGTCGTCGGCGACTTCAACGACTGGAGCGGCGAGGGCCTACTCCCTCCGCAACCCTTCGGGGTCACCGGCGTCTGGGAGATCTTCGTCCCGGGTCTCAGAGCCCGGCGCCCCGTACAAGTTCGACCTGCCCTCGCGGGACGGCCGCCGGGTCCGCAAGGCGGACCCGATGGCGCGGTCCACGGAGGTCCCGCCCGCGACCGCCTCGCGGATCCCGGTCTCGCACCACCGGTGGAGCGACTCCGCGTCGATGGGGCGGCGCGCCCGCCGTCGACCCGCACGGGCAGGCGCTCGGCGTCTACGAGATCCATCTCGGCTCCTGGCGCCCCGGCCTGGGCTACCGCGACCTCGCGGATCCGCTGATCGAGCACGTGACCGAGCTGGGCTTCACCCACGTGGAGTTCATGCCGCTCGCCGAGCCGGACCCCTTCGGCGGCTCCTGGGGCTACCAGGTCACCGGCTACTACGCGGCCTCCGAAGCCGCTTCGGCACCGCCGACGGCCTCAAGTACCTGATCGACCGGCTGCACAAGGCCGGCATCGGCGTCATCGTCGGCTGGGTGCCCGGACACTTCCCCAAGGACGACTTCGCGCTCGCCCGCTTCGGCGGCCGGGCTCGCTCTACGAGCACCCGGACTGGCGCCGTGGCGCGACGCGAGATGGACTGGGGCACCTACGTCGGCTACGACTTCGGTCACACGCAGCGCAGGTCCGCAACTTCCTCGTCGCGCAGGCGCGCTCTACTGTGGCTCGAGGAGTTCCACGTCGACGGACTGCGCGTCGACGCCGTGGCGTCGATGCTCGACCTCGACTACTCCCGCAAGGAGGGCGAGTGGCTGCCGAACGAGCACGGCGGACGCGAGCACCTCGAGGCGGTCAGCTTCCTGGAGGAGGTGAACCGCCACGGCTTCCAGCTCTACCCCGGCATCATGATGATCGCCGAGGAGTCGACCAGCTGGCCGGGCATCACCCCAGCCCACCGTCTCTGGGCGGGCTCGGCTTCGGGCTCAAGTGGAACATGGGCTGGATGCACGACTCGCTGGACTACATGGCGAACGACCCGCTGTGGCGCCAGTACCACCTGGGCGAGATCACCTCCTGGTTCGTCTACGCGTTCAGCGAGAACTTCGTCCCTGCCGATCAGCCACGACGAGGTCGTGCACGGCAAGGGCTCGCTGATCCAGAAGATGCCCGGCGACCACTGGCAGCGGGCGAACCTGCGGGCCTACCTCGCCTTCATGTGGGCGCACCCGGGCAGGCGGCTGCTGTTCATGGGCCAGGAGTTCGGCCAGTACTCCGAGTGGTCGGAGGAGCGGGGCCTGGACTGGTGGATCCTCGACCAGCCCGCTCACCGCGGCCTCTTCGACCTGGTCGGCGCTCTGAACCGCGTCTACCGCGAGTCGCCGCAGTTCTGGGAGCTCGACTTCGACCAGGCCGGCTTCGAGTGGATCGACGGCGGCTCGGCCGCTCCGAACGTCATCTCGTTCTTGCGCAAGGACAAGCAGGGTCGACCCGTCGCGGTGATCGTCAACTTCTCGGGGTCGCCGGTGCACGGCTACCGCGTGAGCCTGCCGGTCGCCGGTCGCTGGGAGGAGCTGCTGAACACGGACGCCGAGATCTACGGCGGTTCGGGAGTGGGCAACTTCGGCTCCGTCGAGGCGAAGGACGAGCTGCGGTCCGGCCGCCCCCGCCTCCGCCGAGGTCGTCCTCCCCCGCTGGCCGCCCTCTACCTGCGCCCCGCCTCCGACTGACCCCGGAGCCACGTCACGGCGGGCGGAGCGGGCGCCCAGCGCCCCTCCGCCCGCCGTTCTCGTTCCCCATCCCACCGATCGGCGACCTACGACCGGCGGCGACCCTTCTCGGCGCAACTGCCACGAGCCCGCGGCGGCGCTGCGTTCACCGGCGACCCGCGCGCGTCGTCACAGCCCGGTCGAGGGAACTAGGCGCGGCGCACACGATCGAGCGAGTCGTGCGCAGCACGCTACCTGCTCGACGGAGGCCGTGCGCAGCACGCTCAGTAGAAGAACCCCTGAGCAGCACCCTCAGCCCAAGGAGCCGTGCGCAACACGCGCCACTCGAGGGAGCCGTGCGCAGCCACGCCTCACCCCCTGTCCGCGCCGAGCCCGACCGCGCAACGGAGGTCTCGCTCGAGTCCCGGAGGACTGGCCGCAGCCGCCCGTCTGCGAGGCGATGAGCGAGAAGCGCGTACCCGGCGTTTCGAGCGAGCCGTTCGCAGGACGTGCTCTGCGATGCGCGACCACCCACCCTGCCGACTGCGGCGGCGGCGAGCGCATGCGCTCGCCCCGCCAAAGGACTCAGTACAGCAAGCCCGTCAACCGCGCCCGCGCCTTGTTCACGCGGGGGTCGGTGGTCCCGACGATCTCGAACAGCTCGAGCAGTCTCGCCCGGACGCTCGGCCTTCCCGTCGGCGTCGAGCCGGGGGAAGATCGACAGCAGGCGGTCGAAGGCGTCCTCGACGTGGCCGCCGGAGACATCGAGATCGGCGACGGCGAGCTGCGCGTCGAGGTTCGAGGGCTCGGCGGCTGCACGGTGGAGCGCACCTCCTCCAGGGTCTTCCCCTGGAGGTCGCTTCAGCAGCTTCACCTGTGCGAGACCGGCGACTGGCGAGGTCGTCGCGCGGGTTCTGTGCGATGGCGGTCTCGTACTCGGTGATCGCCGCGTCGTAATCGCCGGCGTCGATGGCGTCGTACGCCTCCTGGGTGGTGCGGCGGCAGAGGGGCTGCCTCGGGTTCGGCACCGTCCTCGGTCGCGACGCCCTCGACGGGGACCGACCCCGGTCTCCTGTTCTGCGCGGCGAGCTGGAGCAGCTGCTCGAGCAGGTCGCGGAGCTGCTCCTCGGTGATGAGTCCGCCGAACAGCGGCACCGGGCGCCCGGCGATGACGGCGGCGACGGTCCGGCACGGACTGCACCTGGAACGCCTGGGCGAGCCGGGGGGCTCGATCTCCGCGTCGACGCCGACGAGCACGAACGCTCCGGCGTACGAGACGACGACCTTCTCGAGCAGCGCGGTCATGCTCGTGCTCTGCTCGGACCAGGAGCACCGCGCAGATCCACGATGACGGGGGACGCGTGAGGAGAGCTGCACGACCTGGTCGAACTCTGCGTCGCCGGCGGTGAGCAGCAGCGGGTTGGCGGGGGCCGATCCGGCGGGCGCGCCTCCGGGAGCGGCGGCCGGCGCGGGCGTGGCTGAGGCGCGCGCCGGTTCGACGAGGCCGGACAGGTCGACGGGCGCCGCGGCGGCTTCCGGGCAGGGGCGGGACGGCGCTCACGGCAGCTGCACCACCGAGACGAGTCCCTGGCTCCATCCGAGCATGACGATCTTCTCCTCCGATCCGACGGGCGGTACGTAGAACAACAACTGATAACCGTAGGTGGTCTTCGATGCCCGTCGTCGACTTGTCGGTGCCGAGCAGCGTCTGCGAGGCGCCGGACGTCGAGACGGTCGACCCCTCCGCGGTCGGTCCGGACCGTGGAGACCCCGGCGATGCTCGCGGCGACGAGGGCGCCCGAAGCTCGTTCGTGGGCGAGGGCGATGGTGGGCGAGGTGCCGGCCTTGTTCGAGAACTCGATCGAGGCGGTGTCGGGCAGCGCCTCCTGGTCGGCGGTCTTCTTGTCGACGCCGACCTGGCCGCGCAGGGTGTCGCCCTCGGGGGCGAACAGCTCGGCGTACTGGCTCGCGTCGCCGTTGGCGAGGATGTCGGCGTAGGCCGCTCCCACCGTCTCGGGCGCGAGGGTCATCAGCTTGGAGTCGGGGGCGACGATCGAGGTGCCGGCGGTGACGGGCGCGACATCGGGGATGCGGGCGTTGGCCTCCGAGCGAGATCGCGTAGTCGACCTTGTAGTCCACGCGCGGGCTGGCCTGGCTCATCATCAGGGCGATGGGCGCCGTGGTCGTGTCGGCGGGGTCCCCGGCCACGGCGGCAGGCCGAGGCGCGGCCACGTCTCGGTGTCCTGAGGCAGGACGACGCTGACCGGGGAGGCGGGGATCGCCTGCGGCGGATCGATCGTCCCGCCCTTGTTCACGACGTCGTAGTTGGTGGTCCGCTCGGTCAGGGCCTCGCCCTGGAAGCGCTCGGCGAGCACCGACGCGTCGCGGGCCGCGTCGGCGGCCGACGCGACGTCGGCGATCGAGGCGACGATCGCCTCCGCCTGCTGCGTGGTGACGACGGGGTCGGGATCTCGGCGATCGGCTCCGCTCCGGCGGTGGACGTCGCGGTGGCGGTCGGGGTCGCGCTTCGGCGCCCACCGCGAGGTCGGGCCGGTAGTCGGAGCTGCAGCCCGCGAGCAGTGCGGTCGTTCCGAGCACGACCGGCAGGACGAGGAGTCCGCGGCGGCGGCCTCGGCGCCGGCGAGGCGGCGCAGGCCGCCTGGATCCCGGCGCGGGCGCGCGGGCGGCGGGCGCCGCGCGGCCGCCTTGCCCTGCGGTCCCTTGCGACGCGGTCCGTGCTGGCGGCGCAGGTGCACGAAGGCCCAGACGGCGAGACCGAGGCCGATGAGGAGGAACAGGGCGCCGCCCGCGAGCGAGTCGGTCCGGCCAGCCGGGGTCGCGGTGTCCACGGGCCAGCTCACTCCGGATCTCGTCGGCCGCCGGAGCGGTGCCGTCGGTGGCGATGAGCAGGGAGATGTCCTCCAGGCACATCGAGTGCGACGTCGATGCGGCCGGCGCCCTCGACCTGCTCGAGCCAGAGGTCGGCACCACGGGGGTCGACGACGGCGGCATCGGCGGTGGCGTCGTCCGCCGCGAGCTCGATCGGCGTGCCGGAGGTCTCGGTGGTGGCGGTGAGCTCGTCGGTCTCGGCGTCGTAGCCGATCTCGTCGGCCTCGAGACCTCCTCGACCCAGCCGAGCACGTCGCTCGTGCGGGCGTAGGTGAGGACCAGGTCGCCCTCCCCCTCGACGGTGATCGACTGGCGGCCCTCGTTGGAGGCGAGCACGCTGCCGTCGACGACAGCGTAGGGCGCATCGGAGTCGAGGGACCGCTCGGGGCGGTGAGCGACTCGGGCGGGGCCCACACCGTCCTCTGACCGATGCGCGAGGGCGAATCGGCGCCGCTGCGATGACCGTGGCGATGATGGCGAAGACGAACCGCACGAAAGTACCTCCTGCGTTGCCGGATCGGGGTGGGCGGCCTCCGCCGTTCGGGTGGTACGACGGACCGGGGCGCGACGGCAACAGACAAAGACAGTCCACGATGCGCCGATGCCCTCCGACGAACCCAGGGAACAGCCGAGAGTGCGCACGGTCGGCGGCGCGCGCGGGTGTCGCCCCGGGCCGGGAGCGAGCCGCCGATCAACCTTCCCGGAGTGCCGCGAGCGTGGCGCTGATCCATCCGGAGGAGACGACGTGGCAAGCGACGAGGCCGAATTCACCCAGGCGTTCCGCGGGTACGACCGCGACGAGGTCGACAAGGCCATCCAGGGCTCGCGGCGCGAGCTGATCCACGCGAACACCCAGGCGGCCGAGAGCGGCCGCGAGTCCAAGCGGCTCGCCGCGCGCATCGACCAGGGCCTGGCAGAAGGAGCTGCAGCAGGTCGGCGCCCTGACCTACGCGGGTCTGGGCGCCAAGCTCGAGCACACCCTCCGCGTGGCGGAGGAGCAGTCCGAGCGGATCATCGCGCAGGCCGAGAACGACGCGTCGGCGCTGCGGCGCTCCACCCGCGACGACGGCGACCGGATCCTGCAGGAGGCGCGCGACGAGGCCGAGCGCCTCGTGTCGGAGGCGCGCCGCCGTGCCGACTCGACCCGCAACGAGTCCGAGGCGCAGGCCGCCGCCACCCTCGGCAAGGCCGCCGACGACCGGGACGTCATGACGCAGGACGCGGTCCGGGGAGGCGCAGGCCGCCATCCGCGGCACCGTCGCGACCGAGGCCGCCGAGACCCGTGGGCGACCGCGAAGCGCGAGGCCGCCGCCATCCGCTCCGAGGCCGAGCGCGGCGCCGAGATGCGCGCCGTCGCCGCCCGGGAGGTCGAGATCGCCCGCGCCGAGGCCGTGGCGCGCCTGGCGCAGAGCAACGAGCTCTGCGCGCCGAGGTCGCCTCCGAGGTGGCCCGCCTCCGCGCCGCCGTCGAGGCCGAGATCGCCGAGGCCCGCGCCGCCGTCGCCGCCGAGGTGTCGTCGGCACGCGCCGCGCTGGACGCTGCATGGACGCCGCTCGCGCAGCTCGACGCCGAGCTGGTGGCCGGGCGCGCGGAGGCCGCCCGCGAGCTCGACGATCAGCGGACGCGACTGGCGCACGAGCGGGCCGAGGCCGTCGCACTGCTCGACGCCGAGATCGCGGTGACCTGCGCAGCGCGGCGGCCGACGAGGCCTCCGGCTTCGCGCGACGTGGAGCAGGCGCGCATCGACCTGACCGTCGAGCTCGCGGCCCGTCGCGAGGAGGCCGACCGCGACCACCTCCGCCACCAGGAGGCCGTGGCGCAGACGCAGCGCTACCTGGACGAGTCGAACCTGCAGCTGGCCGACGCCCTGCGGCGCGCGAACGACAAGCGCCCGAGGCCGATGTTCTGCGCAGCGACGCCCTCGACGAGACCACGCGACTGCGCCGCGACGCCCAGGACGAGTCGGACCGCCTCCTCGCCGAAGCGCGCGAGCGGGCGCAGGAGATGATCGCCGATGCCGAGAAGCGCAACAGGCAGCTCGTCAGCACCGCGGAGGGGCGCCTCGACGAGATCCGCACCGAGCGCGATGCGATCGCCGGCTACGTGAAGGGCTGCGCGGCCTGATCGGGCACATCGACGATCGCGGCGACTCGGGCGAGGAGTCCGACGACGACGGATCGGAGCGCTCCTCCCGCTGAGTCGAGGAGGGATCAGGGAGGAGCCTGCGGAAGCGGGCTCCTCCTCTTCACGGCTGGGCCGCGGTGATCAGCCCAGCTCGCCCGCCCACTGGTCGGCAGCGGGGAGGACGCCGTGACGACGCGCACGATCTCGTCCAGCACCCGCCTCGTCTGCGCCTCGCCCACCCAGAGGTGCTTGCCCCCGTCGACGGCGACGAGCTCGATCTGCGGAACGGACGCGAAGCGCTCCGCGGCGTGGCTTCGGGGCGGAGGTAGTCGCCGAACTCGTGGATGAGCGCCACGAGCGGGCGACCGCTGGCCCACGCCGCGACCTCGTCGGCCGTGGCGCGGTGCAGCGGCGGCGACAGGAGGATCGCCCCGTCGACCGGGTGCTCCTCCCACTTCAGCGCCAGCTCCGTGCCGAAGGACCAGCCGACCAGCCAGGGGTGCGGGAGGCCGCGGCTGGCGACCAGCTGCATCGCCGCAGCGACGTCGGCGCGCTCCCCCGTCCCTCCGTCGAACGCACCCTCGCTGGTGCCGCGCGGCGAGGACGTCCTCGTTGAAGCGCAGGACGGCGAGATCGGCCAGCGCCGGCAGGCGGGCAGCAGCCTTGCGCAGGATGTGCGAGTCCATGAACCCGCCGTGGGTGGAGGGGATGCAGGGTCACCAGCGTCGCGACCGGCTCCCGCCCGAGCGGCAGGGCCAGCTCGCCGACGAGCACGAGCCCGTCGGAGGTCTGCAGCTCGATCTCCTCGCGCCTCGCGGGGAGGACGACGCCTCCGCGGATCTCGTTCGTCATCGTGCTCCTTCGATGCGCCAGCAGTGGCTGCGCCAGTGACGGCGTCCGGCGAGCCGCGTCGCCGAGTGCTCCGTCGCCGCGCCAGACGACGACGTGCGCGAGGCCCACGTCGATGGTCTGGCCGCAGCCGGGGCAGAGGTAGTTCTTGACCGCGCGGGCGGAGGAGACGGGCCGTACCACCCAGTCGCGGCCTCCGCGGATCTCGGTGCGGCGCCAGCCCGCCATCATCTGCGAGAGGTCGCGGGTGCCCGTCACGTCGCCCTCGCGCCGACTCCCCGAGCGATTGCTGCGCGGCATCCCCCCAGTGTAGGAGCCGCTCAGTGAGGTGTCGTCCAGCTCGAGCCGGGTCTCCTCGGCGTCGAGCATCATCTGGGCCTGCCGCAGGATCCGCGACGAGTAGAGACCGCGTCCCTGGCTTCCAGCAGCGCCTCGCGCTCGGCGAGCAGGACGGCGCGGCGCAGCAGCAGGTACTGGGCGTGCGCCGAGCGGAGCGCCTCGTCGCGGTCCACCCGCTCCCACGCGACCTGCGAGCGGGTGAGGGTGTCGCGACGGACCCGCTCGAGCACGCGCGGGCCGACCACCCCGTCCGGAAGCTCCGCCACCGCCTCGGGCAGCGCCTGGGTCCTCGTCGCCGCGACCTCGTCGAGCAGCGTCGCGAGCTCGCGTCGATCGGCGTCGCGGTCGCTCCCCCGGATCCCCGTCAGCCGGATCAGGGCGGGGAGCGTCGCCCCTTGCAGCAGCAGCGTCACGACGGCGACGGTGAAGGCGATCAGGATCAGCTGCTCGCGGTACGGCGTCTCGGCCGGCAGCGACTGCGCCGCGGCGAGCGTGACCACGCCGCGCATCCCGGACCACGACAGGATCACTCCGCCCCGCCAGCCGAAGGCCTCGCTGGTGGTCGCCGCCAGGTCGGTCTCGCGACGGGTGTAGAGCTTCTCCGCGCGGACCTGGCGTCGGTGGAAGCGCCGTCCGTCGTCGCGCTGTTGCGCAGGCGCACGACCCCCACCGCCAGGCGGCGGTTGATGCTGGCCCGGCGCCCGGAGTTGCGCAGCCACACCAGGAGCGGCCAGACGAAGAGCGTCCGCAGCACGATCAGCAGCACCACGGTCGCGAGCCCCAGGAAGACCGCCTCGCCGACCCCCAGCTCGCCGGGTTCGACCTCGCCGATGATCACCTTGATCTCGGCGCCCATCAGCAGGAAGACGCCGTTCTCGAGCAGGAACTGGACGGTGCGCCAGTTCACCCGCTCGCTGACCGCGACTGCGGCCGAGGAAGCGGCCGTTGCCGGTGATGTCGACGACGACGGCGAGCAACGCCCGGATGGCCGAAGCCCCGGATGGGCCAGGAACGGGACGGCGAAGGAGACGGTATCGAGCACCGGGTCGCGGAGCTTGGAGCGGACGAAGACGGTGATGACGCCCATCACCATCCCGAGCACGATCGCCAGACGACGGAGTAGACGAAGAGCACCCTGACCTCGCCGATGTCGATCGCATCGGCCGAGACCGAGGCGCCCACGACGGCCGTCGCCGCCGTCGCCGCACGCAGCAGCACCAGCGCGGAGGCGTCGTTCACGAGGCTCTCGCCCTCGAGCACGGTGACGAGACGCGGCGGCAGCCCGAGCTTCTTGCCGATGGAGGTCGCCGCGACCGCGTCGGTCGGACTGACGACGGCGCCCAGCGCGATCGCCGCCGAAGGCTCAGGTCGGGGAGGAGGAGGTAGAGGAAGACGCCCACGACGATCGCCGTCACGAAGACGAGCAGCACGGACAGGCCGAAGATCGACCGGAGGTTCCGCTGGAGATCGGTCAATCCGCACCTGGATCGCGGCGGAGTAGAGCAGCGGCGGCAGCACGCCCGCCAGGATCAGCTCCGGCTCGACCTCGATCTCGGGCACGCCCGGAAGGTAGGAGGCGCCGATGCCGACGACCACGGCACGAGCGGAGCCGCGATGCCCAGGCGGCTCGAGAAGCGCGCGACCGTGACGACGGTGATGATCCCGACGACCCCGAGCAGCGCGTAATCCACTCCTCCAGGCTACCGAGAGGCGGCGGAGCTCCTGGACGCGGAAGGGCCCCGTCACCGAGGTGAGGGGCCCTGTTCGCCGTGTGGAGGGAGCGCTCAGTACCAGTTCATCGCCCTCGGAATGCGCCCAGGCGCCGCAGGGCGAGCTGTAGCGGCCTTCGATGTAGCCGAGGCCCCAGGATCTGGGTGGCGGGGTTGGTCTGCTGCCGCCGCCGGCGGTGGCCATCTTGTTGCCGGGAAGAGCCTGCGGGATGCCGTAGGCGCCGCTCGACTTGTTCTCGGCGAACGTGTTCCAGCCGGACTCGCGCGTCCAGAGCAGCACCAGGCAGTCGTACTCGCTGTCGGCCTGGCCGCGCTGCACGACCATGTCGTACGCGATGGCCTTGGCGACCCCGGATCGGGAGCCGCCGAACGCGCCACGGGTGCAGGAGCTCGTACTCGTCCTTCCTCGGCCTCGACCTCCTCGGTCTCGGTGGGGGTCGGAGTAGGGAGTGGGCGTCGGAGTCGGCTTCGCCTGCGCGTCGAACGTGTCGCGCTGCACGGCCCTCTCGACCGCGCCGACGACGACGAGCCGCTGGGACGGATCTCCATCAAAGCGCGCCGGAGCCTGGTAGGGCGAGGCCACGGCACCGCTGGAAGGGTCGACGACCGAGACCATCACGAATCCGATGGACGCTGCGAACGCGAGGACGGCCAGGGGGAGGCGTCCTCGGGAACGGCGTGCTGGGGCTCGACGCGGAACCGGGGGGCTTCACGGCCGAGGGCCGCGAGACGGGTGGCCGGTGACGGCGTTCGATCTGCTCCACGATTACGAAAGCATAACGGACCGGGACCCGATGTTCCAGACCGCCGCGGAACGTCAGCGGACGGCCAGCATCACGTCGACGACCGTGTCGAGGACGAAGTCGACCTGCGGCTCCGAGTACCCGCCCCGCTGAGGGGCGAAGGAGACGGTCCGGACGTCGTCGACACTGAGGACGGAGCCGTCGCGGAAGTAGCCCGAGATACGATCCGAGAACGCGTCGACCTGCCGGATGTTGTACCTGGTGGTCAGCGCGCCCAGCCGCTGGAAGCGCTCGCGCTGCGGGCGGGCGAGGCGGTTCACGACCTCCTGGGCCGTCGCGCGGGCCTCCTTGAGCCAGACGTCCTCCCCCTTCGTGGCGATGGCGTACTGCCGCTCCCTGCTGGCGAACGCGTCCTCGAGCCGCTCGAGCGCGGCGTCGACGTGCGGCGCGGAGTAGCCGCCCTTGCGCAGGGTGAAGGCGGTGTGGCGGAGGTCCGCCGCGCGAGGTCGGCCGGGCCTCCCGAGAGCTGGGCGTACGCCTCCCGAGCCGAGGAGAGGAAGGAGTCGACCTCCTCGACGCCGTAGCCGGGGCGGTTGTCACGGGCACGAGGGAAGGGAGCGGTCACCGGCCATCGCCAACTGCGGGGCCGAGTCCGAGCACCGGCGCGTCGCCGGGCGGTGGGAGCCGCCTCCGAGACCGGATCGACCTCGGTTCCTCTCGTCGCGCGCGAAGACGAAGCGCGTTTACGTACGCCGCCGCGGCGGCCGACGGCAGGATCGAGTCCAGCTGGTCGAGCACCTGGCCGTGGCCCGGCAGCCAGGAGCTCATGTCCTTGATGCCGATGTCGCGCTTGATCAGCGACTCCGCGAGGTCGCCCAGCGTGGCCGTGAGGAGCACCACCGCGCCGAACACGGCGCTGACCCACCACGGCTGATCCAGCAGCAGGACAGCGAGCAGGACTCCCGCGACGATGCCGGCCACGGCGGCACCGGCGAAGCCCTCCCAGGTCTTCTTCGACTGATCCGCGGCGCCATGGGGTGCTTCCCCACGTCAGACCGCTCGCGTACGCGGCGATGTCCACGAGGATCACGAGCAGCAGGAAGGAGAGCGCCCAGAGCTGACCCTCCTCGGCCACCAGGCGCACCGCGAAGGCGCCCAGGAACGTCACGTAGGCCTGCACGAACGCACCGAGGCCTGGTCGAGCAGCAGATCGCGGCGCGACGAGGAGGCATGGCCGAGGACCTGCTCCCCCAGCCGCCAGCGACGAGGAGCGAGCCGCCGAGGACCGCGAGCCAGGCGGCCGACAGTCCGCCGTAGTAGGCGGCAGGCACCACGATCACCCCGGCGATGCCGGTCGGGATCCGCGGGTCGCGGCCGGCGTGCCGAGCGCGTTCGAGAGCTCCAGCGCCGCGAGGAGCACAAGGGCCCCGGCCAGCACCATGAAGAGCTCCTTGATCAGGAGTACCACGCCCATGGCGCCGACGCCGATCAGGCCTTCGATCAGCGTGGCCGAGACGAGGTTGCGGCCGGATCGAGCGGTGAGCCGGTCGTTGTACTCCTCGAGCTGCGCCCGGGTCGCCTCCAGTTGACGCTCCACATCGGCGCGACGTTGCGCCCGCGCGACGAGAGCGTCGCGGGTGACCATCCGCGAGCCGCGGGCACCCGGGACGTGCGGGCGTTCGTCGCTCCTCCCCGTGCTCGGAGCCCTCGGATTCGTCGGCCACCACTAGACCTCGAGCAGCTCGGTTTCCTTGCGCTTGAGAGCCTCGTCGATCGCGTCGACGTGCTTCTTCGTGACGGCCTCGAGCTCCTTCTCGCGCGGCCGACTCGTCATCGCCCAGCTCGCCCTTCAGCGCGTCCAGGCTCGTCTTGCCCTTGCGGCGGATGTTGCGGACCGCGATCTTCGCATCCTCGGCCTTGTGCGGACGATCTTCACGAACTCCTTGCGGCGCTCGGCGGTGAGCTCGGGCAGGGTGACGCGGATGATCGTGCCGTCGTTCGTCGGGTTGGCGCCGAGGTTCGGCATGTCCCGGATGGCCTGCTCGATGTCGCGGAGCGAGCCCTTGTCGTACGGCGTGAGGACGAGGGTGCGCGCCTCCTGGTTCTGCATCGACGCCAGCTGCGAGAGGGGCGTCGGGGTGCCGTAGTAGCTCACGAGCACCCTGGAACATGCCGGGGTTCGCGCGGCCGGTCCGCACGGTGGCGAAGTCCTCCTTCGCGACCTCCACGGCCTTGTCCATCTTGGTCGTCGCGTCGGCGAGTACATCCAGATCACGGAGCTCCAGAAGAGTAGGCGGAAGCGGTCAGTCTAGTTCGAGACGAGAGTGCCGAGCCGGCCCCGCGGATGGCCTTCGCCACGTTGCCTGAGGGCTCCATGCCGAACACCTGCATCGGCATCCCGCTGTCCATGCAGAGGCTGAAGGCCGTGGAGTCGACGACCTTCAGGCCGCGCTGGAGCGCCTCCTGGTAGGTCAGCGCGTCGAGCTTCTTGCTGCTCGGGTTCAGGCGCGGGTCGGCGTCGTACACGCCGTCGACACCGTTCTTCGCCACGAGCACCACGTCGGCGTGGGTCTCGGCGCGCGCTGCGCGGCGACGGTGTCGGTCGAGAAGAAGGGCAGGCCGGCCTCGGCGCCGAAGATCACGACGCGCCCCTTCTCCATGTGCCGGATGGCGCGGCGGGGGGATGTACGGCTCGGCGAGACTGGGTCATCGCGATCGCGGACTGGACGCGCGTCTCGGCGCCGGCCTGCTCGAGGAAGTCCTGCGCGAGGGCGGCTCATCACCGTGCCCAGCATGCCCATGTAGTCGAGTCCGCGGTCCATGCCGCGCTGCGACAGTTCGCGGCCGCGGAAGAAGTTGCTTCCTCCGACCACGACCGAGATTTCGACCTCGGTCGCCGCGTCGGCGATCTCGCGAGCGAGCGCGCTGATCACATCGGGATTCACCCCGAGGGTCCCAATTCGAACGCCTCCCTCGAGAGCTTCAGAAGCACCCTGCGGCGCCGCCCGTCGTCATCGCATCCGTCTGCGTCATGGACGTTTCCTCCCGTGGACCTGCGCCAGTCCTGGTCCTGCGCGGAGCACGCCCCAGACCACGCCCGGGGCACTCCCCCGGGTAGAGCGAAGGGAGTCCGGTCGACTGAACGACCCGGACTCCCTGCTGCGTGCTACGCGCCGACCTTGAACCGGGCGAAGCCCGAGACGGTCAGGCCCGCGTCGCCGACGACCTTGCTGACGGACAGCTTGTTGTCCTTGGCGTAGTCCTGGTCGAGCAGCGCGATCTGCTTGAAGTACGCGTTGACGCGACCCTCGATGATCTTCGGCAGGGCGGCCTCGGGCTTGCCTTCGCCGCGCGAGACTTCGACGATGCGGCGCTCGTTGTCGACCTCCGACTGCGGGACGTCGTCGCGCGAGAGGTAGGACGGGTTGGCGAACGAGATGTGCTGCGCGATCGAGCGGCGGTCTCGGCGTCGTCCCTGGCGTAGCCCACGACCGCCGACCTGCGGGGGCAGGTCCTTGTTGGTCTTGTGCAGGTAGATGGCGAAGTGCTCGCCCTGCACGGTGGCGATGGCGGAGCCTCGACCTTCTCGCCGAGGATCGCAGCCTCGTCGTTGATGAGGTCGGCGACGGTCTCTATCACCGGCGGGGCCGCGAGGGCCTCCTCGACGGTGGTGGAGCCGGCGGCGACGATGGCGAGCACCGAGTCGGCCAGGGCGATGAACTTCGTGCCCTTGGCGACGAAGTCGGTCTCGCACGCGAGCTCGATCAGGGTGGCGACTCCGCCGTTCTCCGCGGCGGCCACGAGGCCCTCGCTGGTGAGCGGCCGGCGCGCTTCGCGTTGCCCTTGGCGCCCTTGAGGCGGAGGATCTCGACCGCCTTGTCCAGGTCGCCGTCGGCCTCGACGAGCGCGTTCTTCGTGTCGACCATGCCGGTACTGAGCTGCTCGCGCAGCGTCTTGACGTCAGCGAGGCTGAAATTGGCCATAGTTCTGCGAACCTTCTGTGGTTCTGGCGTCCGGCCGACCCGGTGGTTCCCGGTCGACTGCGGGACTCCAGTCTGTCTGAAGCGGCGATCGCGGTGGCGATCGGGTGCCTGTCCGAGCGAGCCGGGCGCCTGCGGTCAGCAGTGCGCCCGGCTCCGGCTCAGGAGGGGTGTCAGGCGGTGGCGGTCTCGTCGGCCGGGGCCTCGGTGGTCGCCTCGTCGGCGGCGGGCGCCCGGTCTCGGCGGGAGCCTCGTCCGCGGCGGGGGCCTCGGCGGCCGGCGACGGCCTCATCGGCGGTGGCGGCCTCGGCGTCGGCGACCTTCTCGGTCTCGGCGCCGGCCTGCGGCCCGCTCCGGCCCTGGAGAAGCTCCTTCTCCCACTCGGCCAGCGGCTCGACGGCGGAGACGCTGCCCTCGGCCTCGGGCTTCTGGTGGCGCTGAAGCCCTCGGCGGCGGCGTCGGCGACGATGCGGGCGAGGCTCACCGAGCGGATCGTCGTCGTTGCCCGGGATCGGGTACTCGACCTCGTCCGGTCGCAGTTCAGGCCGAGGATGCCGATGACCGGGATGCCCAGCTTGGCCTCGTCGATCGCGAGGCGTTCCTTCTTGGTGTCGACGACCCACAGCGCGGACGGGGTCTTCGACAGGTTGCGGATGCCGCCGAGCGACTTGTGCAGCTTGTCGAGCTCCCGCTTCTTGATGAGGAGCTCCTTCTTGGTGAAGCCGCTCTTGGTGGTGTCGTCGAAGCCGAGCTCCTCGAGTTCTTCATGCGCGCGAGGCGCTTGGAGACCGTCTGGAAGCGGCAGGCGGCCACCGAGCCAGCGCTGGTTCGCCGGCTGGCCGACGCGGGTCGCCTGCTCGGCGATCGCGTTCTGCGCCTGCTTCTTCGTGCCGACGAAGAGGATGGTGCCGCCGTGGGCGACCGTCTCCTTGACGAAGTCGTAGGTCTTGTCGATGTAGGCCAGCGACTGCCGGGAGGTCGATGATGTAGCTGCCCGAGCGCTCGGTCAGGATGAAGCGCTTCATCTTCGGGTTCCAGCGGCGGGTCTGGTGCCTGAAGTGGACGCCGCTGTCGAGCAGGCTGGCGCGAGCGGTGACGACTGCCATGAGTCGTTCTCCTTGTCTCGGGGTCCGGGCGCACGACGGCGCCGAACTCCCGTTCGGTTGTCTGCGACGGCCGGTCGGCACGTCGCCCTGGCGCCCGGCGTGCTCCCGCCTTCCCCGCGAGCGGAGGAGGACCGTGGGGAGCGGAGGCCGAATGGGCGCGCGTAGTCACCCCGACGAGCGAGGTGCTCCGAGCATCCTACTGCGGAGGCCGCCTCCCCCGCTGATGCGGGAGGGCCTCCGGGCGCCGTGGGGCGCCGCTAGTTGCGCGCCGACTTCATCACGGTGCGGATGCAGGGTGTCCATCTCCTCCAGCGATCGGCCCTTGGTTCCGGGCACGAACAGGCTGAAGATCGAAGACGAACGAGATGGCGGCGAACGCGGCGTAGAGGCCGTAGGCGAGCGTCAGCGAGACGTCCTGCGAGAGGACCGGGAACGTCACCGTGATGGCGAAGTTGGCGATCCACTGAGCCGAGGCGGCGAGTCCGAGCGCGGCGGCGCGGATCCGGTTCGGGAAGATCTCGCCGAGCAGGACCCAGACCAGCGGGCCCAGGTCGCGCCGAAGAAGACCACGAAGGCGTTGGCCGAGACCAGGGCGATCGGCCCCAGGCACTGGGCAGCGAGACGTCCTCGCCGTTGATCGTCGACTGGTTGAACGCGATCGCCATCAGAGCGAGCGAGACCGCCATGCCGGCGGAGCCGATGAGCAGCAGTGGCTTCCTGGCCGACCTTGTCGACCAGGAAGATCGCGACGAAGGTGACCACGACGTTCACGACGGAGGTGAAGACCGAGATGGCGAAGGAGTTCGACTCGTCGAAGCCGACCGCGCTCCAGAGCGACGTGGAGTAGTAGAAGATCACGTTGATGCCGACGAACTGCTGGAACACCGAGAGCAGGATGCCGACCCAGACGACGGGCAGGAGGCCCAGTGCGGGACCGCGCGTGCCCGAGCGCTTGGCGTTCTCGGCGTCCTCGTCGATGCGCTTCTGGATGTCGGCGAGGTGGCCGTCGACCTCTTCGCGGGCGTGACGGTCGCGAGGACGCGGCGCGCCTCCTCCGTCTTGCCGCGCGTGGCGAGGAAGCGGCGACTCCGGAAGGGTCAGGGCGAGCAGGCCGTAGATGACGGCCGGGACGGCGCAGGCGATGAACATCCAGCGCCAGGCGGCTACGCCGAACCAGTACGGCTCGGACGCGCCGTTCGCGCCCTCGGCGATGAGTGTGTCCGAGAGCAGCGCGGCGAAGATGCCGAGCGTGATCGCGAGCTGCTGCAAGCGAGGCGAGGGGAGCCCGGGCGGATCGCCTTGGGGGCGATCTCGGAGATGTAGGTGGGGGCGATCACCGAGGCGATGCCGATGCCGAGGCCTCCGACGACCCGCCACAGGACCAGGTCCCAGACGGCGAACGCGGCGCCGGCGCCGATGGAGGAGACGGCCAGGGCGATGCGGCGGCGCCGAGCAGCATGACCTTGATGCGGCCCCAGCGGTCGGCCAGGCGCCCCGCGATGTACGCGCCGAGCGCGCAGCCCAGCAGCGCGGACGCGACGAAGCCGATGAGCGCGGCGGAGAGGTCGAACTCGCCCTGCACCGCCTCGACCGCGCCGTTGACGACGGAGGAGTCGAAGCCGAAGAGGAACCCGCCGACCGCGGCGGCGATGGCCAGGCCGATCACCTTCCTCCGGAGCTTGGCGGCTGGAAGGGGCCGGTGTCTCGGATCGTCCGCTGGTCAAGTACCGTCTCCGCTCTTGCCGCCGGTCGGCGGCGCTGATGGCGCCCTCGTCCCGGATTCACGCGAAGCGACGTTACCCCGCCCGCGAGTCGGCCTCGACGGGTTGCGCTCGAGGTGATCAGGGAGACTCTCCACCGGAGGGGTTCGTGGAGCGCCCTGGTCGCGCCGCTGGTCGGCCCGCGGCGGTCGTCCGAGCACCAGGGTGGCGGGATGCCGACCTCCCCTCGCTGCCCGCCCGGGCGTGTTCCTGGCGCTCGCGCCGTTCGCCTCCGCCCTGC
Organism: Rathayibacter sp. AC182; assembly: GCF_979253875.1. Lineage (NCBI taxonomy): Bacteria > Bacillati > Actinomycetota > Actinomycetes > Micrococcales > Microbacteriaceae > Rathayibacter > Rathayibacter sp. AC182. The sequence goes on from NZ_CEEDEK010000003.1 coordinate 576,647, forward strand.
CTCCGGCCTTCCCGCCGCGTTCATCGCGCCTGCTGCGGCCTCGCCGGCGCCTGCGCTCTGGTCGTCTCCGGTGCCGGGCTTCGAGGTGATCGAGCCGTGGCGGGCGCCGGAGCACCGGTTCGCTGCGGGTCACCGGGGCATCGACCTGGCGGCGATCGCGGGCGCCCCGGTCGTGGCGGTGACCGGCGGGACGGTGTCGTTCGCCGGCCGCGTCGTGGACCGCGGGTGGTATACCGCACACGCCGACGGGCTGGTGTCGAGCCTGGAGCCGGTGGAGGCGACCGTGGCGGAGGGAGCCGTGGTCGTGGCCGGTGAGGTCATCGGCACCGTCGGAGCGGGAGGGCACTGCGACGGGCGCTGCGTGCACCTCGGAGTGCGGGCCGACGGGGACTACATCTCTCCGATGCGCTTCTACGGCGGCATCCTGCGGGCGGTTCTGCTGCCGCTCGACGGAGCGTCAGGCGCGCGGGTGCGCGAGCCGGTAGGCGTCGCGGATGCGCTCGGTCGAGACGTGTAGATCTGCGTGGTGCCCAGGCTCGCGTGACCGAGCATCTCCTGCACGGTACGGAGGTCCGCGCCTCCGTCGAGCAGGTGGGTGGCGGCGGAATGGCGGAGCGTGTGAGGACCCGAGGGGCCGGACCCGTCCTCGAGGAGGCGGGTGACCACCTGTAGACCGTGCGGGGCGTCAGGCGCGCACCGCGGCGGCCGAGCAGCGCGGTTCCGCGACTCCGGCTTCGCGAGGAGCGGCCGGGCCTTCCGAGGTAGGCGACGAGCGCTTCCTTCGCCGGGACCCCGGAAGGGGACGACGCGCTGCTTGGAGCCCTTGCCGGTGACGAGGACGGTGAGCCGCGAGAGGTCGAGGTCGTCGACATCGACGGCGACCAGTTCCGAGACGCGGATTCCCGACGCGTAGAGCAGCTCGATGATCGCCAGGTCGCGGAGGGCGACGGGATCGTCCGTGGTGCCGCGCGCCGCGACCACGTCGATCACCTCGCGTTCGCCCTGCGCCCGTGCGAGGACGCGGCGGGAGCGGCCGCCTCGGCCTTCGGGGTGCGCAGGCGTGCGGCGACGTCGGGATCCGCTCGGTCCGGGCTGCGCCCAATGACGAGAACGAGCGGACTGCCGCGGCGGGTGGCGCGCGAGCGTGGCGCGGGCGACTCCGGTCTGCGTCTGGTGCCAGAGCCAGTCGCGGGAGAGCTCGAGGTCGACGTCGGCGAGGGCCGTGACTCCCTTCGTGGCGGCATGCGCCGTCAGGGTGGCGAGATCGTCGCGGTAGCCCTTCGCGGTCGCCGGTGAGAGCGAGCGCTCGTCGAGGACGTAGCGGAGGAAGTCGTCGACGGCGCCGGCGAGGCTCTGCTCACGCACTTGGCCTCACGCCTCGACGGCGGGTGCGCGACCAGAGGTCGATGCGCCCTTGCTCGTCGAGCTCCTCGAGCCGCTCGAGGAGGTCGTGGTGCCGAAGCGGGTGGCGATCGGAGCCGACGCACTCGGCACGAGGGAGGTCGCGATCGTCTCGGGGTGCACGTGGACGAGCGAGAAGTCGCGCGGACCGTCGATGCCCTGCAGCCTGCGCTCGGGGGCGCCGAGATCCATGGTGTAGCTGGTGGCCTCGGCGACGAAGACGGGGACATCGGCGAACGTCGCGGCTGTGGGGTAGTGCAGGCGCCCGCCGAGGATCGCGCGGACGTCGCTGCCTCTGACCACCTCCTCGAGGCGCTCCATCCCGCGCAGCTCGAGCACCGTCATGGCGCCGAGCGAGTGGGGAGCGGCGGTGATGGAGGGCGGAGAGGACCGTGCCGAGCGGTGCGGGCGTCGCGTGAGTTCGCCGAGGCCTTCGAGCTGCGTGGCGGTGAGCTCGCCGTGGTGGAAGCTGAACTCGCGCTGTCGAGCGCGATGAGCCGAAGTCCGTCGAGGTCGACGACTGGGTCGACGGGGGTCTCGCGGTCGTCGGGCTGCTGCTCGAGGAGCACCCGGCGGAACGCGGACCGCTCGTCGTGGTTGCCCATGACCCAGACGACCGGGCAGCCGAAGCGCGCGCCGAGCGGATCGACGGCCGCCTTCACCCGCCGGTACGCGTCCTCCTCGCCCCGGTCGGCCACGTCACCCGTGATGACGATCGCGTCGAGCCGGCCGCCGCGCTCCTCGAGCCGCGCGAGGGCCTGGTCGAGGCGCGCGACCGTGTCGACGACTCCGTAGAGAGGAGCGCCTTCGGCGAGGAAGCGTGTGTCGCTGAGGTGGGCGACGGATCGGCCGCCCGGAACTGCCCGAGCTGCGGGCGCTCCCCCGTGTTCGCCTCGTCGTTCATGCCGCTCCCCTCACTGACCTGCTGTCAGCGTAGGGCGGACGACCGAGCTGGGCGGCGGGCCGACGAGTCAGAGGGTGGCCGCGGTCCACCTCCCGTCGTCGGCCCTGTCGATGTGCGCCTCGACGAGCAGCGCTCCGAGGATCGCGAGGGTGTCGGGAATCGGCGGAACTCCAGTTGTGCGCGAGAGCGCCGGTCTCCTGCGGGTACGTGCTCCCGGAGAGCAGCGACGATCCGGGAGGCGGGCTCGGGGCGCGACGTCCTCGGCAGGGCTCTCCCTCGCGCCGAGGAGCTCGAGGACTCGGAGCCGTGGTGACGCACGTCGCCGCGAACTCGCGGAAGAGGCGGTGGCAGCCTGCTGAGGACGCGCCGTCACGGGTCCGGGGACGGCGCCGAGCGGGACGGCCGAGGGCCGCCGCATGGCCCGCGGTGTTCAGCGAGCCCGAGCGGCCCCCGCCTCCACGACGACTGTCGCGTCCGCGGACGCCGCGATGAGCCTGTTCCTCTGAGAATCGCCACCTCGTGGGAGCGTTCCCGGCGGCACCCCCGTCACCACCGCGCATCCGGGGTCGCGATGATGCGGTGCAGGAGTTCGGAGTGGGCGGTCGGGTAGAGCCGGTCGGGGCCGCCGGCGAGGAAGGCGATCGGTAGTCCTCCGCGCCGAGGACGGCGTGACCGACGGCCGATCCGAAGGCCCGCCAGGACGACGAGGACGCCGCGGTCCGCGACTCACCGCGGCCAGTTCGGCCGTGACGTGCTCGCCAGCAGCCGAGTCGCCGCCGCGCACCGACGAGGGCCAGCCGGTGGGAGGGGGCGAAGGCGCCGGTGTCGCCGCGCGCCCACAGGACGAGCGGCGCGGTGCGGTCCGAGATCGTCTCATCGACTCCGGCCAGCCGGGCGAGCCCGGGAGGAGCAGATGAGCCCTCAGCTTCTGCGCGATCTCGACCCGGCGCAGGAGCAGCGCGCGATCCACGACGCGGCCGCCAGCGATCGAGACCCGCCGCGAGAGCGGTCAGCCCAAGCCGGGAGTGCAGTCGGAGTCGGCGAGGATCTCGGAGGCGGTCGCCGACGAGACCACGTGCGCAAGCGCCGTCGCGGGCCCGCAGGCGTCGACGAGCATCAGCCGCCACGGCGTCCCCCGGTTCCGTCAGACCGCTCCAGGCCGCGCGAGCGAGCACCTCAGCCGGCCGGAGGGCGTCGCCGACGGCGAGCAGGGACCGCCTCGGCGCGGAGCTCGGTGCGATCGAAGAGGTCGGCGGTCATGACGCACCTCCGCGCAGGACGAGCGCACGACCCAGGTGTGCGGCCGAGGGGCGGTCGACGTCGTCGAGATCGGCGAGCGTCCAGGCCAGGCGGAGGACGCGGTCGTAGCCCCGCATGGTGACGAGTCCGCGCTCGAGCGCCTTGTCGAGAGTGCGGGATTCGGCGGCGGTCGGCCGCTGGTCCGTGGCGCGGAGCCAGCTCCCGGAGACCTCGGCGTTCTTCGTCGACCAGGGCGCTCGACGGAGGCGCTCTGCGGCAAGGACGCGAGCGGCGGTCACGCGACGGCGCGCCTCGGCTGTGGTAGCCCCTGTTCGTCCCGCCGAGCGGCGAGCTGGGCGGCACCGATCCTCCGCACCGTCAGGCGCGATATCGACCCGATCGAGCAAGGGACCGCTCAGCCGCGCGAGGTGGCGGCGGCGCAGCGCGGGAGCGCAGGCAGGTCTCCCCGGGATGCCGCGCCGGCCGCACGGGCAGGGGTTCGCCGCGAGGACGAGTTGGACGCGCGCGGGGAACTCGGCGACCGCGCCTCGCCCGGTGGATGCGGATCACCCCCGACCCCCGAGCGGTTGCCGGGAGTGCATCGAGAGCGACGGAGCTGAACTCCGGCGCCTCGTCGAGGAAGAGGACGCCGCGGGTGGCGCGGGCGACGGCTCCGGGGCGGATGCGTCCGCCGGCTCTCCGCCAGACGACTTCCGCGCGGCGGCCGAGGCGGAGTGGTGCGGGCTCTCGAACGGCGGACGGCGGATCGCGAGGGCGCCGCCGGTTGGAGCACCGCGGACGAGGGACCGCATGAAGGTCGCTCCGAGCGCGGCGTCGTCGTCGAGGTCGGGCAGGATGCCGGGCAGCCGCGACGCGAGCATCGTCTTTCCCGCGCCGGGCGGACCCAGGAGGAACACGTGGTGACCACCGGCCGCCGCCGCGATCATCGCCTCCGCGGCTTCCTCGTTGCCGATCACGTCGGCGAAGTCCAGGCGCGAGACGGGTTCGACGGGGACTGTCATCGCAGTCGCGGGCTCCGGCAGCACCGGCACCTCCCACTCCGCCTCCCGTGCCACACCGCAGCCGCCGCGAGCGACGACACGCAGCGGGATGATCTCGACTCCGTCGATCAGCTCCGCCTCGGCGCGGTCCTCGAGCGGCACCATGACGCGCGCCGCCAGTCCTGCCCGGGCCGCGGCGAGCACCGCGGGCAGCACGCCGGGCACCGAGCGCAGCCGTCCGTCGAGACCGAGCTCACCGACGTGGACCACGGCCGCCACGGACTCGCCGTTCACCTCCCCCAGTGCCGCCAGCGCGGCGAGTCCGATCGCGAGATCGAACGCGGACCCGTGCTTGGGCATCGCCGCCGGCGAGAGGTTCACCGTGATCTTGTACTCCGGAGATCACGCCGCCCGAGTTGATCGCCGCCGACCGCACCCAGCTCCTTCGCCTGCGACAGCGCCGCATCCGGCAACCCGATGATCCCGATGCCGGGAGTGCCGTCGGAGGAGTGCGCCTCCACTCCGACGACCGCACCGGTGAACCCGACGGTAGCGCACCCACCGCGGAGGTGCGGCCCATCCCCATCACGCCACCGCCCGGAAGTGCCGCACCTGCACCGGCACCCCGTCCGGCGCGATGATGCCCACCGCGTCGATCCGCAGATGCCGCGACCGCTGACCGTGCTCCCGCGCCCACGCATACGCGAGCCGCCGCAACCGCTGGCAGCCTTCGCCCCTGGTGATCGCTTCGGATCGGCATCCCGAACCGCGCGCCGAGGAGCGCGTCTTCACCTCCACCACCACCAGCGCCACACCCTCGCGCGCCACGATGTCCAACTCGCCCTCCCGTACCCGCCAGTTCCGGTCCAGGAGCTCGAAGCCCTTCGCCCTCAGATGCTCAGCAGCGATGTCCTCGCCCCGCCGTCCCAACTCGTTCTGTGTCCATCATCACGACCTCCCGCACGAACCCTCACCGAGAAGGCATGCGCGGGAGGCCCCGTCGGAACGAACTGGGGAGAGGCGAGCGGATGCGGATGCGTGAGGGACTCAGACCACCCGAGCGTGATCCGCAGTGCCAGCGCCTGTCCCTCCGGCAGCTCGACCGCACCGTCGGCGTACGCGTCGTTGCGCAGCACCTCCGTCAGCGCGAAGCGCCGGCCCACCGGGGTCATGGTCATGCCCCAGGTGTCGATAACGTCGACCTCGAAGACGTCGCCCACTCCGGAGCCGCTCCCCCACGTCCCCCTGCGGCAGCCGGAAGCTCCACGACGCGGGCGACGACGACCCCAGATACTGCACGTACTGCACCCGCGGAACCCCGGCCACGTAGCCCGGGTCGTCCCACCGGTCGATCGGATCCGTGGCCGGGCACCACCAGCGAGTCGAGCACCTCGCGGAGGAACCCGAGGCGGGCCGGACTCGTGCCCCGCAGCTCCTCCGCCCTCCACGATGTGCAGGCTCGCCGCTCTGGGTGCGGAAGCCTCTCGCCGTGCGAGGCGCGTTGCAGCCGGCGACGGTCGCGACCCAGAAGCGGTGCACGAGCTCCTCGCCGGCCAGATGGCCCCAGCGGTCCTGGATGTCGCCCTCGTACTTGGGCGATCTCGTCGAGGACGATCGGCTTGGGGTACGCGTCGCGGTAGAGCGAAGCGCGGCCGAACTGTTCCGTTCGCCGCGCCGTTCTGGATCGACGCGTGGGTGACCCAGGGCTGGCTGTGGTCGTAGAACTCCATCCACCGGTGGATCGAGCGGGAGGCGCTGCGTGCGGGTCGACCCCGGCCAGCAGCTCGCCGAGGGCGAGTCCAGCGGCTCGACGGGACGCGGCAGGATGTCGAACTCGCTGCAGAGCGACCACCATACGTTCGGAGAACGCCGGACAGGCGGGCGACGAGGTAGCGCAGGTACGCCGCGTCCTCCTCCTCGCTAAAGCCGTCGAGTCCGAAGGCGCCGCCGTCGTAGGAGTTGAGGATCAGGACGTCGGCCTGGATCCCGTGCTGGCCGAGCGTCACGACGGCCTCGTCCAGGCAGCCGGAAGAAGGCGACGACGGGGCGCGAGACGTCCCACTGTCCGTCCTCGCCGCGCTCGAAGGCGCAGCAGCTTCGGGCACGTGCTCCACGTGACCGCCCGCCTGCGGGAACACCAGGAAGCGCAGCTTCGGTGAACTCCCGCGTCGACGATCGCGGTGACCGTCGAGGCGACCAGCTCGTCGGTCTGGTGCAGCCAGTTGTAGACGGTCGCCCCGACCGGACGGTACGGCGTGCCGTCGGCGTGGGCGAAGTGGCACGTCGCGACCACGCCCACGGGGCCGGGGGTCTCGCGCGGGTCGACCGAGACCGACCCCGACGCGCCGTCCAGTTCGGCCGTGCCGCTGCGGCTTCGTCCACGACCACGGACCCTCGAGCGACGGGCTGAAGCGCACACGGTAGACGTCGTCGCCGTCCCAGAAGCCCGGCACCTCGACCGACGCGTCGGCGTGCCGGAAGAGCACGGTCACCGGCGTGCGATCCGCCGGAAGCGCTTCGGCGGGACTGCGGAGCCCGAGCTCGACGACGCCTCCGACCGCGGTCATCGGCCGCTTCCGAGCACGCCGTCCACGCGGCGGGGCACGCCGAGCGGGTTCGACTCCCGAGCTCCTCGGGCAGCAGCTGCTCCGGTGCGTCCTGGAACGCGATCGGGCGCTGGAAGCGGCGGACGCTCGTTGCACCGACGGAGGTGAAGAGCGAGGTCGTGGCCGGCCAGGGTCCGCCGTGGTGCTGCGACCAGGTGACCGCGACGCCGGTCGGCCAGCCGTCGAACAGCACGCGGCCGACGCGCTCGGCGAGCACGGCGACGAGTGCGGCGACGTCCTCCTCGGCTCCGCGTGCACGGTGCCGGTGAGCGAGCCCTCGAAACCGGCCAGCGCCGCGACCGCCTCCCGAGGCCGGAGTAGGTGACGAGCAGCGTGACGGGGCCGAACAGCTCCTCGCGCAGGAGCGGCTCCGCGAGCAGCACCTCGAGGGGCACGCGCAGGAGGCCCGGCGTGACCCCCTCGGGGCCGGCGGTCGCCTCGGTCAGCACCTCGACGCCCGGGAGCGCGGCGAGCGAGGCCCAGCCGCCTGCGAACGCGTCGGCGATCGACGGAGTCAGCAGCTCGGCGGCCGCGGTCCCCGCCACGGCCGACGCGGCGGCACCGGGATCGCGCTCGCCTCGGGCACCAGCACGATGCCGGGCTTGCGCAGAACTGACCCGCGCCTGCGGTGAACGACGCCGCGAGTCCGCGCGCCAGCTCGTCGGCCCGGGCGTCGCTCGCTCCCGGAGTGACGACGACCGGGTTCACGCTGCCGAGCTCGCCGTAGAACGGGATCGGGTCGGGTCGTCCGGTCGCGATGTCGAAGAGGGCGCGACCGCCCGCGACCGAGCCGGTGAAGGACGCGGCTCGGACGGCCGGATGCGCGACCAAGGCCGTGCCCGCCTCGCGCCCCTCCACCAGGGCGAACACGCCGTCGGGCGCGCCCGCCTCGCGCAGGGCGTCGGCCACGACCTCGGCCGTGCGCCGGGAAAGCTCCCGGTGCCTGCTGTGCGCCTTGACGATCACGGGGCACCCGGCCGCCAGAGCGGCGGCCGTGTCTCCGCCCGCCACGGAGAACGCGAACGGAAGTTCGAGGCGGCGAAGTTCGCGACGGGACCCAGCGGCACGAGGATGCGGCGCAGATCCGGACGCGGCGGCACCGCCTGCGGGGCGGCGTGGTCGATCACGGCCTCGCGGAACGAGCCTCGCGGACCACCGCGGCGAACAGGCGGAGCTGCCCCGTCGTGCGCGCGACCTCGCCCACGAGGCGGGCCGGGGCGAGGTGCGTCTCGTCGTTCGCGATCGCGACGAGCTCGTCGCGGGCGGCGTCGAGGGCGTCGGCCACCGCCTCGAGCCAGCCCGCGCGGTCGGTGTCGGGGGTCGAGCGCAGGATGCGGGCGGCCGAGGAGGAGCGGTCGAGGACGGCGTCGAGCGCGGTCGTCTCGGTGAGGGTCACGGGGTCTCCAGGGAGGTCGAGGTGAGGGGCGGTGAGGTCGAGGCCGAGGCCGAGAGACGTGCCGACGGTCGCGGTGGCGCCGTCGATCCGCACCGGAGAGGGGAACGCGAGGACGCCGAGGGCGTCGAAGCCGGCGTCCTCCACGTCCTCGACCCAGGTCGGCTGCTCGCGCGCGACGGCGAGCTGCGCCGAGAGGTCGGGCAGGAGGTGCGGGCGACGATGACGCCGCGCTCGTCGGCCAGCGCGGCGATGGCGAGGAACGGCGTGATTCCGCCCACGCGGATGACGTTGGGCTGCACGACTCCGGCGTACCCGTCGTCCATCGCCTCGCGGAAGCGGTGGACCGTGTGCAGGTTCTCGCCGAGGGCGATGCGCACGTCGATCCGTTCGGCGAGTCGGCGGTACCCGGCGGTGTCGTCGGCGCGCAGCGGCTCCTCGATCCAGTCGAGACCGAACTGCGCCAGCTCGCCGGCGGCGCGCGCCGCTTGCTCGACGTCCCAGCGCTGGTTGGCGTCGATCATCAGCAGGCGTTCGGGGCCGAGCAGTTCGCGGACCAGTCCGACTCGCGCGACGTCCTCGCCGAGGTCCGGTCGGCCGACCTTGATCTTGACGGCGTCGAGGCCGCGAGCGATCCAGCGCCGGACCTGCTCGGCGAGCTCGTCCTCGCTGTAGTGCAGGTTGACCCCGGAGCCGTAGACGGGCAGCCGCTCCTGCCTGCGGCCGAGCAGGTCGGGCAGGCCGAGACCCCGCGAGCGCGCCCGCATGTCCCAGAGCGCCAGGTCGAGACCGGCCATGGCGATGGTCGTGATCCCTCCCCGCCCGCCTCGTGCAGGTGCTCCCACAGCCGGGGCCAGAGCACCTCGGATCCGCCCGCGCCCGAGCGCGAACCGCGGACGTCGTCGCGCAGCAGCGCGGCGACGGCGCTCGCCCCGATGGTCGGCGTCCACGAGAAACCGGAGCCGGAGCAGCCGTCCGAGTCGCGGACGTCGACCCGCACGAGGTGCAGATCGGGCGCCGACGGCACCCAGGGCCGCGGCATGCGGGCCGAGAGCGACCGGACGCTGATCGCCTCGATCGTGCTCATGCGGCGACGAGCTCCTCACCCGCGCGCAGGAGGGCCCGCGGAGTCGCTCGAGGTGCTCGGCTCCCGGGTCGGTCAGGGGGAGCGCACTCCGCCGACCTCGGCGCCGGAGAGCCGGAGACCGGCCTTGATCAGCGAGACGGCGTAGCCCGGGGTCGTGTCGCGCAGGTGGATGAGCGGATGGAAGAAGCCGACCAGCAGGCGGTCGCAGGCGGCCTGATCGCCCGCCGTGTACGCGCGGTAGAACGCGGTGGCGATCGCCGGGGCCATCGCGAAGACGGCGGAGGAGTAGAGGGCACGCCCAGCGCGCGGTACGCCGCCTGGCTCGCCTCCGCGGTGAGGAGCCCGTTGAAGAACTGCAGGTCGTCGCGGACGCTCCGCGCGGCGAGCACGATCTCCTGCGCGAGGGCGACGTCGCCCACGCCGTCCTTGAACCCGGCGATGGTCGGGTGCTCGGTCACGAGCCTCCGCACCGTCTCGGCCGTGAACTGCGCGGTGCCGCGGTGGTACACGACGACCGGCAGCCCGGAGGCGTCGGCCACCCGGCCGACGTAGCGGACAGTCCGTCCTGCGAGGAGCCGACGAGATAGGGCGGCAGGAGGAGGACGCCGTCGACGCCGACTCCCCGAGATCCCGCACCGAGGCGACGGCCTGGCCGAGGGCCCGCCCACGCCGGCGAGCACCGGCACGCGTCCGCCCACGACCTCGACCGCGTGGAGACAGCCAGCGACTCCTGGGGAGACAACGCGTGAACTCGCCCGCGCCGCAGGCGGCGAACACACCGCCGGGACCGTGCTCGAGACCCGCCGAGAGGACCTGCGCCGTCACCTCGAGGTCGACGTCGCCGCCGGCGTCGAAGGCGGTGACGGGGAAGTACAGGGGGCCGTCGGGAAGGCGAGGTCATGAGGGGGTCCTTTGCGAGAGGGCGGGTTCGTGAGCGGAGGCCGCGAGCGCGTCCGACGGCAGGAGGAGGCGAGCGCGGCCGGATCGAGTTCCGTCCGCCACGAGCGCCGGGCCACCCACCCGGTGTCGCGCTCGGCGGCCGAGCTGTCGAACGCGGGCAGCGTGCCCAGGAGGTTCCGGGCCGCGGAGGCGGTGCCCGACGTGCTCCGGCAGCAGCTCGGCGAGCGGACGGGTGGCGAACGCGTCCTGAGCACCGACGAAGTAGCAGGCACCGCTCGGAGCCGAATCGGCGGCGAGCCAGCGCTCGACGAACTCCCCGCGTCCCGGGCGTCGACGTAGTTGAAGAGCGAGACGGAGGCCAGCGCCGGGTCGCGCAGTCGATCCAGGATCGAGTGCCCCTGCTGGGTGGTCGCGCCGGCCCACCCTCGGGAGCGATCACGAAGCACGGGCGGAAGGACGCGAAGCGGACGCCGGGCGTCGACCGCGCGAACATCGCGGCCATCTCCTCGACGCAGACCTTCGACAGCGAGTAGGCGTGCGCGGGGGCCACCGGGATGCGCTCGTCGAGCGGCAGCCGCTCGGGACCCAGTCGCGCGCTCCGTAGCCGAGGACGGTCGGGCTCGACGCGACCAGCACCCGCGTCGCGCCGGCGGCGACGGCGGCCTCGACGACCGAGAAGGCCATGACCGTGTTCGTCGTGAAGATGCGGTGCTCGGGGCGCTGAACGGCACGGCGATCGCGGCCAGGTGGACGACCGCGTCCGGAGCGATGCCGGCGAGGACCGTGCGCGCGGCGACCGCGTCGACCAGGTCGACGGCGACCGCCCCCGGCCCCTCCGGCAGCTCGCGATCCAGTGGACGGACGTCGTGGCCTGCGCCGCGCAGCACCGCCACCACGCTCCGGCCGAGCCGGCCCGATGCTCCTGTCACAGCGATGCGCATGCTCCGCCTCCCATTGCACCGGCGATGTCGTCGACAAGTCAGAAACCGGTTTCTCGCCCACCGTAGCGGTCGGATATCCTCGCGGCAAGGATCCGACAATGGGACCCCGCACGCCAGGAGGACCCGGATGAGCACACCAGAGCAGGCGCGACCGGCCCGGATCGCCGACGTGGCCGCCGCCGCGGGCGTCTCCCGAGCCACCGTCTCGCGCGTGATGAACGGCCTGGCCACGGTCGATCCGGCGATCGCCGAACGCGTCCGCACGGCCGCGGTCTCGCTCGACTACCGCCCCAGCGAGATCGCCCGCAACCTCTCCCTGGGACGCACGCACACGGTGGCCGTGGTCGTTCCCGACCTCGGGAACCCGATGTTCCAGGCCATCCTGCGAGGGGTGACCCGCGCCGCCGCGGAAGACGGCTACCGGGTGCTCGTCGGGGACACGCAGGAGACCGCGGAGGCCGAGCCGGACGCCGCCGTCCAGGCGCGGCGCCGCTGCGACGCGCTGATCCTCTGCGCCCCGCGCATGAGCGACGAGCGCCTGGCCCGGATCGTCGACGAGACGGCGCCGGTGGCCCTGATCAACCGTGTCGTGGCGCGGGACGGAGTGCCGCAGGTCTCGATGGACTACGCGCAGGCCGTGAACCTCGTCGTCGACCACCTGGTCGAGCTCGGTCATCGGCACCTGGTCTACCTCGGCGGACCGATCACGAGCGCCTCGAACCGGCTCCGCATCGCCGGCCTCGACGCGGCGGAAGCGCGCATCGACGGTCTGCGGATCGACCGGCGGACGGTGGGCTCGAGCCTGGACGACGGCTTCGAGAGCGCCGAGGCGGTCCTCGAGACAGGAGCGACCGGAGTGGTCGCCTTCAACGACCTGACCGCGCTGGGACTCCTCCCGCGGCTGCGCGAGCTGGGGGTCGACGTGCCCGGGCGCCTCTCGGTGGTCGGTGTCGACGACATCCCCTACGCGCGGTTCAGCGAGCCGACTCTGACCACCGTCTCGGTTCCGCAGGACGATCTCGGGGTGGACACGTGGCGGCGACTCCGACTCGCGATCGACGGGCGGGCGGTCCCGGGTCCGCTCTGGCTCGAGGGAGCGCTCCGCCAGCGCGAGAGCTCCGGCCCCGCGCCGCGCTGAGCTCAGGCCGCGACCGCCTCCCCGTGCTCGGCGAGCTTCGCGAACAGGTCCTCGAGCAGGTAGCGCACGTCGATCCGCTCGACGACGGACACCGCCGACCCCGCCGTCGCCGGCTCCCAGTGCCCGGTCGAGGTGAAGCGGACGGGCGTCTGCCGACGGAACACCGCGCACCACGGATCCAGCATCAGGGCGATCGCCGGGGAGTCGCCGAGCGCAGCGCGATTCCACCGGCACGCGGTGGTGCTCGCGGTTGAAGTCGGCGACGGTCTGCACGAGGTACCGGCCCAGCGCGCCGTGCGGCTCCACCTTGCGGCGCAGCTCGGCGTAGCCCACGCTCACCAGGCGGTAGACGTCCGACGGCACCTGCTGGAGGGTGATGCCGGAGCCGAAGACGACGTTGGCGGCCGCGATGTCGTCTCCCGCAGGTTGAACTCGGGCCAGGTGCCGCGCCACTCGACGTCGCCGTAGGGCGGGCCGCCGATCCAGATCACGGTGGTGTCGGTCGCGGCGAGGTCCGGAGCGAGGAGGAGCGCGCTCGCGACGTCGGTCAGCGGCCCGAGGACTGCGACGAACAGCGGTCCGGCATCGGCGCGACGCGCCTCCTCGATGATCAGGCGGGCGCCCGGGCTGTCCTGCGGCTCGGTCTCACCGGCCAGCGCGCCGGTCGCTCCGTTCGCGGATCGGCACCGTGCCGGTGCGTCCCATCAGCTCCAGGAGGCGGTCGAGCTCCTCGCGCGAGTCGAGCATCGACCGCGACGACCGGGAGTCGCCGAAGTGGGAGGGCGCGACGGCCCGGACGTCGAGGGACGGCGAGAGCAGGGCGTGCACGACGGCGAACTGGTCGTCGGCCTCGTTCGCGACGTCCGACACCACGATGACGCGGCGGGTGGGGGGTCGTCGACGATCACCGCGGCGCCTCCCCGTCGCGGTCCATCGCCAGGGCGGCGAGGGCCAGCGGACCCGCCATCACGACGACCAGCAGCGGCACGACGGCGATCACGGCGCCGGCGGAGGCGACGGCCAGGATCAGGACGAACGGTCCCGCCGGCGTCGGCGGACATCCGGCGCCACGCCAGGGCGAGAGTGCGGCGAGCCGGCACATCGTCGCGCCAGGCCCCCGCCACCCGCAGCGCCACGGCGCCCGCGGTCGCCGCGAGCACGATCGGGACGACCGCGGCGGCGGTCGTCGGCGCCGAGGAACGGCAGCACGAGCACATCGAGCACGAGCAGCGCCGCGACGACGGTGGGCAGCAGCTGCGCCACCGGGTGCCGGAGGCGCCGGCCGAAGGCCCGCAGGACGGAGCCGACGCTCACGTGCCCGTCCGCCGCCCGCGCCTCCCGGAGAGCCTGCACCCCCGCCCCGAGGGCGGCGAAGCCGGTGACGACGGGCAGGGACAGAGCGAAGACGAGGACTCCGGTGTAGAGCACGTCCGCGAACGCGTGGAAGGTGTCCGAGTGGGGATCGAGGCCGCTGCGGCGCCGGATCGGAGCCGGCGCACGGTCGTCGACCCTCGTCGCGCTCATCCTTCAGCCCCGACGTCGCGACCCCGTCGACGAGGTAGCGCTGGAAGAGCGCGAAGAAGATGACCACGGGCAGGATCGCGAGCACGCTCATCGCGAACATCGGGCCGAACGCCGACGCGCTCGTCTGGTCGACGAAGAGCCGCAGACCCATCTGCAGCGTGAACGACTCCGGCCTGTTCAAGTAGATGAGCTGCGGGAAGAAGTCGTCCCAGCTCCAGATGAACGAGAAGATCGTCGTCGTGATGAGTGCCGGCCGCATCAGCGGCAGGATGATCGACCAGAACGAGCGGTACGGACCGGCGCCGTCGATGAACGCGGCCTCGTCGAGCTCGCGCGGGATGCCCCGGATGAACTGCACCATCAGGAAGACGAAGAACGCCTCCGTCGCCAGGAACTTGGGCAGCACGAGCGGCAGGAACGTCCCCACCATCCCGAGCTCGTTGAAGATGATGAACTGCGGGATCAGGACCACGTGCATCGGCAGCATGATCGTGGAGATCATGAAGGCGAACAGCAGCCCGCGCCCGCGGAATCTCAGCCGCGCGAAGGCGCACGCCGCCAGGGCGCAGCTCACCACGTTGCCGATGACCGACAGCGCCGAGATGGTGAGCGAGTTCCCGAGCAGCTGGGCGAGGCTCAGTCCCGCCACGCCCTGCACCGCGATCTCGAAGTTCTCGAGGGTGAACTGCCGCGGGATCGGCGTGGGGTTCGTGAGGATCTCCGTGCCGGGCTTGAACGCCGACCCGAGGAGCCAGAGCACGGGGTACAGCAGCACCGCGAGCAGGGCGAACGAGAAGACGTGCCAGGCGACCGAGGCGAGCCGCGCCTTCAGGAGCGGGGGGCGGTGGGCGACGGCGGCGGGGCGCGCGGCGGTGGCGGTCATCGGTCGTCTCCTGCGTATGGACCCAGTCCGCGGGAGCTCCGGAAGATGAGGGCCGTGACGACGGCGATCACGATGAGCAGGAACCACGCCATGGCGGAGGCGTAGCCCATGTCGAACGCCGTGAACGCCCGGTCGTAGAGGTAGAGCGTGTAGAAGAGCGTCGAGTCGATCGGCCCGCCGCGCCCGCCGCTGACCACGTACGCCGACGTGAACGACTGGAACGCTCCGATCATCTCGAGCACCAGGTTGAAGAAGAGGACGGGCGAGAGCATCGGCCAGGTGACCGACCAGAAGCTGCGCCACTTGCCCGCTCCGTCGACCGACGCCGCGTCGTACAGCTCGGACGGCACCTGCTTCAGCCCGGCGAGGAAGATCACCATCGGCGCGCCGAACTGCCACACAGCGAGCGAGACCAGCACGTAGAGCGCGAGCGACGGGTTCGAGATCCAGCCGCCGAGGTCGAGCCCGAC
Source organism: Rathayibacter sp. AC182 (assembly GCF_979253875.1). Classification (NCBI taxonomy): domain Bacteria; kingdom Bacillati; phylum Actinomycetota; class Actinomycetes; order Micrococcales; family Microbacteriaceae; genus Rathayibacter; species Rathayibacter sp. AC182. Next base: position 592,134 of record NZ_CEEDEK010000003.1, read on the forward strand.
GAGTCCGAGACCGGAGTCGACGACGCCGTCCTGCGAGTAGAGCGTGCGGAAGACGATGGCGACCGCGACGCTCGCTCCGAGGAGGGACGGCGCGTAGAACGCCGAGCGGTAGAAGCCCTGCCCCCGCCGGGGACGGTTGAGCAGCAGCGCCACGGCGAGGGCGAGGCCCAGCTTCAGCGGGACCGCGACCAGGACGTAGGTGAGCGTCACGCCCACGGACTTCCAGAACCGCGGATCCTCCGTCAGCATGCGCTGGTAGTTGTCGAACCCGACGAACTGCGGCTGCGTGAACAGGTCGTAGTCGGTGAACGAGAGGACCAGCGAGGCGATCATCGGCCCGATGGTCAGCAGGGTCGCCCCGATCACCCACGGCGAGAGGAACACCCAGGCGGCGCTCTCGGACCGCCGCTTCGACCTCCTCGGGCGGGTGGGCGCGCTCGCGGGCGCCTGAGGAGGGCGGGGTGACCGCCTCTTCGGTGAGGGTCATCGCCGTGCCTCCTGATGGGGTGACCCCGCCGACCGGCGGGTCACGAGATCGCGGCCTCGAAGGTCGCGTAGAGCGACTTCGCGGCGTCCTTGTTCGACTGCTGACCGAAGGTGATGCCCTCGTAGGCGAGGGTGAAGTCGGCGGGCAGGGTGCTCACTCCCGGAGGAGCCAGCGGCGCGGGGTCCGGAGAACTGCGGCTGGTACTTCTGCACGAAGTCGTTGACGATCTTGTCGCCACCGCTCAGCGTCGGCGCCAGAGCGTCGTAGTTGTCGGTGTTGAGCGGGATGCCGCGGCTGAGCTTCAGGATCTCGGCCGCCTCGGGGTCGTTGATCAGGAAGTCGAGGAACGCGGCCGCCTCCTCGGGGTGGTCCGACTGCGGCGAGATCGCGGCCACGTTCGTCCCGGCCATGCCGAGCCCGATCACACCCGTGTCGGTCGGCATCGGAGCGAGTGCGACGTTGCCCTCCCCGAGCGTGTCGACGAACGCGCCGGTGATCGACGCCGCGATGAACTCGCCGGCGGCGAGCCCACGGGCGAATCCGGAGTTCTGCATGCTCTGGTCGATCGTCGACGTCGTCTGCGGGTCGGTCGAGGCGCCGGAGTCGCGCAGCTCCTGCATGAGGTCGAACCAGCCGAGCAGGTCCTTCTCGGTGAAGCCGAGCTCGCCGTCCTCGGTGAACAGGAGCTTGTCCTGCTGGCTCAGCCAGGTCGAGAACAGGGCGATGTAGCCGCCCGGGTCGCTGATCGCGGCTTTGGCGCCTCCGCTGGCCTCGCGGATGGCGGTGCCCGCGTCGATCAGGTCGTCCCAGGTGAAGTCCTCGTCCGGCGTCTCGAGTCCGGCGGCGGCCCAGACGTTGGGGTCGTAGGCCCACCCGTAGGTGGCGGTGCCGAGAGTGAAGCCGTAGGTCTTCCCGTCGATCTGCCCGATCTTCTGCGTGGCCTCGGGGATCTTGTCGACCGAGATGATGTCGCCCACGTACTCGCTGATGTCGGTGGTGGCCTGCTTCTGCGTGTACTCCTTCACCGACTCCATGGGGATCAGGAACAGGTCGGGCTGCGACCCCGAGGCGATCTGCGTCGCGAGCTTGGGGATGTAGGAGTCGATGGCCGAGAAGGACGTCTCGACCGTCACTCCCGGGTTCTTCTCCTCGAACACGTCGATGGCGGCCTCGGTGAGCTCGGCACGCTCGTCGTTGCCCCACCACTGGAAGGAGATGGTGACGGGGCCGGCGGACTCCTCGCCGGCCTCCTGGGACGGGCCGGAGCAGGCGGTGACGCTCACGGCCAGGCCGAGCGCGACGGCGCCGGCGCTGAAAGCCCTGAGCGCCCGGTGCGGGGTGGGACGGATCATGTGCAACTCCTCGTTGAGCGTGCGCCCGGTTCGGGCGATGGCGGCGGCCGGGTCAGGTCGCTCGAGACGGTTCCGAGAAACCGGTTTCTCACGTACTGTAGCAGGAGGCACACAGGGTGCCAACAGGTGCACTGCAAGAAAGGCGACGATGCCCGACGACCGCGAGACCACCTCCGTGTACACGAATCCCTCTGCTGGATCACGACGTCCCCGATCCCGATGCGATCGCCCTCTCGACGGGCGGATGGGGCCTGGTCGCCTCCAGCTTCGACCGCGCTCCCGGACTCCCGCTCTGGCACTCGGACGACCTGATGACCTGGAGGCCCGTCGGCCACGCCGGCGGCTACCGGCCGGACTCCCCTCACGACGGCGGAGTCTGGGCGCCCAGCATGAGGGAGCACGAGGGCCGCCTCTTCGTCGTCTGGGGGGATCCCGACCGCGGGGTGCTCGTGGTGGACGCGCCCTCGATCGAGGGTCCGTGGAGCGAGCCGCGACTCGTGCTCGAGGCGAGAGGAGTGATCGACGCGTGCCCGTTCTGGGGCGAGGACGGAGCGGTGATCGTGCACGGCTGGGCCCGCTCCCGCGCCGGCTCCGCCAACCGACTCGACGTGTTCGACGTCGATCCGGCGCTGACTCGCGCTCTCGGGGCCTCGCGCACGGTGATCGACGGTGACGCGATCGAGGGCTGCTCGACCCTGGAAGGCCTGAAGGCCTACTCCCGCGACGGGATGCTCTGGGTGCTCGCGCCGGCAGGCGGAGTCGCGACCGGCTGGCAGTACGCCTTCCGCGCACCGACGTGGGACGGACCGTGGGAGCACCGCCTCGTGCTCGAGCAGGGTTCGACACCCGTCAACGGCCCGCACCAGGGCGCGTGGATCCGGGGCGAGGACGGGGAGGAGTGGTTCCTGCACTTCCAGGCGAAGGGCGCGCTGGGCCGGGTGCTGCATCTGCAGCCGCTGCGCTGGAGCGACGACGGCTGGCCGCTGATCGGGGAGACGGACGAGGACGGCACCGGGACCCCGGTGCCCTCCTGGCCGACTCCGCGCGGCGGATCGGCGCCCGCGCCGCGACCGCGCGGTGGAGACGCGTTCTCCGAGGAGCGGCTCAGCGCTGCCTGGCACTCCCGGCACGCGCTGCCTGCGGAGCTGGTCGAGTCCGTCGGCGGCGGGCGGCTCACCCTGCTCGGGCATCCCGACGCCGCGCTCCTGCGCCTGCTCGACGGCGCGCACCGCCGCATCGAGACCGACGTGCTCTCCGCGCACGGCGCCGAGGCCGCGTTCGTCCTCGTCGACTCCGTCACCAGGGAGCTGCGCCTGGACGCCGACGGCCGTGCCCACCTCGTCCTGGGCGACTCCCCCGCGACGCCGCTGGACGCCGTCGGCACCCGGATCGGCGTCGGCATCGACGGATCCGTGGCGCGGTTCCTGCTCGACGGCCGCGCCGTCGGCGAGCCGTTCGCCCTCGAGGGCCGGCGGTGGACGGGCGCGGAGTGGGGGCTCGCGGCCCGCGGGCCCGGCCGGGTCGCATTCGGACCCGTCGAGGTGACGGCGTGAGCGCCGGCGACCACGCGGTCAAGCGCGAGCGGGTCCTGGCGCTGCTCGACGGATCCGACGCCGACGCCGTCGCGCTCACGTCCTCCACCGCCCTCTCCTGGTACCTCGAGGGGCACGGGTGCACACGAGTCCGCTCGGCGCCCCGATCGCCGCCGTGCTCGTCGACCGCGAGTGCGACCGGGTCCGCGTGTTCTCGAACGAGGTCGACCGCCTGCTCGACGAGGAGCTCGGCGCACTCGCCGGGAGCGTCGCCGTCGAGACCGTCCCGTGGCACGCGCCGCTCCTGCCCGAGGGCGTCGGCCGCGTCGAGATCCGAGGAGTCGCTGGCCGCGGGCCTGCGCGCCGCCCGCGCCGTGCTGCTGCCCGTCGAGCGCGAGCGCTACCGCTCCCTCTGCCGGGACGCCGCCGCAGCCCTCACCCGCGAGCTCGTCGGTGCTCACCCGGAGGACTCGGAGAGGGAGATCGCCGCTCGGCTGGCCGGAGCGCTCGTCTCCGCAGGGGCGGATCCCGTCGTGGTGATGGTGGCCGGCGACGGACGCCTCGCCCACCGCCACCCTCTCCCGACCTCGGCTCCCTCGGCCGCCGGGCGATGATCGTCGTCTGCGCGCGCCGCCACGGACTGGTCGCCAACCTCAGCCGCTGGATCCGCTTCGACGCCGAGGATCCGGCCGCCGCCGCGCGCTCCGCCGCCCTGCGGCGGGTCGAGGCGGACGCGCTTCCGCGCCACCCGACCGGGAGCGCCGCTCTCGGAGGTCCTCGCCGAGATCGCCGCCGCCTATCCGCGCCACGGCTTCGACGAGCACGAGTGGACCCGCCACCACCAGGGCGGCGCCGCGGGATACGCCGGGCGGGACCCCCGTGCCACGCCGACCGCGGACGATGTCGTGCACGACGGCCAGGCCTTCGCCTGGAACCCGACCGCCTCAGCGGCCAAGATCGAGGACACGATCGTGATCGACGGCGAGCGGGTGGAGGTCCTGACCCGTGACGGCGAGTGGCCCGAGACCCTCGTCGACGCGGTGCCGCGTCCCCTGGAGCTGATCCTGCTGACCACCCTCGCCCGCACCGGCACCCGACCCGACCCGGAAGGACTCCCCGCCATGGGAACCGACTCCCCGCCCGCCCGCTCCGCTACGCCCTCGTGGGCTCCGGCCACCGCGCCGAGATGTACATCGCGGCGATCGCCGGACCCCACGCCGACGTGGCCGAGCTGGTCGCCGTCATCGAGTCGAATCCGACGCGCGCCGAGTACGCCGCGGAGGCGGCGCTGCGCCACGGCGCCGCCCCACGACCCCGTCTCGCCGGACCGGACGAGCTGGAGCGCGCACTGGCGCAGGAGCGGGTGGACCGCGTCGTGATCACGACACCCGACGTCACGCACGCCGGACTGCTCGACCGCTGCCTCCGCGCCGGCGTGGACGTCGTCGTCGAGAAGCCGCTCACGATCGACGAGCCCGGCGCTCGGCTGGTCGCCGAGGCAGCGCGCGACACCGGACGAGAGCCGGTCGTCACCTTCAACTACCGGTACTCGCCCCGCAATTCCGCCCTCAAGGAGCTGATCGCGGGCGGAGCGATCGGCGACGTCACGTCGATCACGTTCGAGTGGCTGCTCGACACCGCGCACGGTGCCGACTACTTCCGCCGCTGGCACCGCGACAAGCGCAACTCGGGCGGCCTTCTCGTGCACAAGGCCTCCCACCACTTCGATCTCGTGAACTGGTGGATCGGCGACGTCCCGTCGCGCGTCTTCGCCTCGGGGGTCTGCGCTTCTACGGCGAGGCCAACGCCGGCCGTCAGAGCGCACCGGTCAGCACCGAGCGCGGGAGCAGCGACGCGTCGGCGGCCGATCCCTTCGCCCTCGACCTCCGCCGCGACCCTCGCCTGCGCGCGCTCTACCTCGAGGCCGAGCACCACGACGACTACCGGCGCGACCAGTCGGCGTTCGGAACCGGCATCACCATCGAGGACAACCTCGCGCTGGTCGTCGACTACCGCCGTGGAGCGACGTTGAGCTACTCGCTGAACGCGCACTCGCCGTGGGAGGGGTACCGCGTCGCCGTGAACGGCACCCGCGGCCGCGTCGAGCTCGACGTCGTCGAACGCGGGGCCGTCCTGCCCGGGCCCGACGGACGGATCGCCGTGGATCCCTCGCTGGCCGGCGCGGAGGCCGCCGACTACGGCCCGCGACCCGACAGCGACCGCCTGCTCCTCCAGCGGCACTGGCAGGCGGCCGAGGAGATCCCGATCCGCACCGAGGGCGGCGGGCACGGAGGCGGCGACGACAGGATGCTGCGCGACCTGTTCCGGGGTGCGGCGGAGGATCCGCTGGGCCGGGCGGCGGACTACCGCGATGGGCTCCGCTCGATCGCCGTCGGGATCGGCGGCAACCGCTCGCTCGATACCGGCTCCGCAGTCGCGATCGACGAGCTGGGGATCCTCGTGGAGTGAAGCGCGGAGCGCTACTCGTCGAGCGCGAGCTCCTTGGGGAGCTCGAACTCCTTGCGGGAGAGCTCCTCGACGTTGACGTCCTTGAAGGTCAGCACGCGCACCGACTTCACGAAGCGGTCGGAGCGGTAGACGTCCCAGACCCACACGTCGCGCATCGTCAGCTCGAAGTAGAAGTCGTGCTCGGTGTCGCGGCGCACCAGGTCCACCTCGTTCGCGAGGTAGAAGCGGCGCTCGGTCTCGACGACGTACGAGAACTGCGAGACGACGTCGCGGTACTCCCGGTACAGTGCCAGCTCGACCTCGCGGTCGTAGTCCTCGAATTCGTCCTCATCCATCGTCCGTCAATCCTACGCCGGTGCGGGAGCGCCGGACGCCGAGAGCTCGTCAGCGGGGGCGGCCTCCTCGGCGGGCGCGGCGTCCACGGCCGGAACCGCCTCGCGCGGCTTCGACAACCACGTCACCCTGTGCAACGGGGACGGCCCCACGCGATCCAGCCCCGCCCAGTGCGCGGCGCTGCCGTAGCCCTTGTTGCTGTCCCAGGCGTAGTCGGCGAACTCGTCGTGGTGGCGCACCATCTGGCCGTCGCGGCCGACCTTCGCCAGGACGGAGGCGGCCGAGACCGACGCGCAGTCGCGGTCGGCCTTGATGCGGGTGACGATGGTCAATTGCGCGGCCCACTCCCCCAGCGCGGGCGTCAGCCAGTCGTGCTTGCCGTCGAGGAGCACCACGGACGTCGCGAGGTCGACTCCCTGGTCGACGAGGCGCTCGATCCCGCGGGACGCGGCGCGGCCGAGGCCGGCGATGATGCCGGAGTCGTCGATCTCGTCGGCGGAGGACTCGCCGATCGCCCAGCCGGACACCCACCTCACGACGCCGGGCAGCAGCGCCTCACGGCGGGCGGGAGCCAGCAGCTTGGAGTCGCGCAGTCCTTCGGGGAAGCGGCCGCAGCGACGGGCGATCGAGACGACGCCGACCGAGACGGGGCCGGCGATCGCTCCGCGGCCCACTTCGTCGCAGCCGATGATGCTCTCGTAGCCCTGGCGGAACAGGCGCCGTTCCATCGTCAGAGTGGGTTCAGTGACGACCACCTAGTCCTGCCCGGCCTCGGAGGAGGAGTCCGAGGAGTCCGACGACTCCGCGTCGTTCTCGACCCCGCGGAACACGGCCGGGTAGTCGTCGAGCCATGCCCACTGCTCCACCGGCCAGGTCACGAGGATCGCGCGGCCGACCACGTTGTCGATCGGCACGAAGCCGCCGCCGGGCTTGTCGGTGTTGTAGCGGGAGTCGGCGGAGTTGTAGCGGTTGTCGCCCATCACCCAGAGCGATCCCTCGGGCACGACCACGTCGAAGGGCGTCGCCGAGACGGCCTGGACGCCGTCGGGCAGCTTCACGTAGGGCTCGTCGATCGGCTTGCCGTTGACCTCGACCTGGCCGAGCGGAGTGCAGCAGGTGACGGTGTCGCCGGGCAGCCCGATGACCCGCTTGATGAGGTGGTCGTTGCTGTCGGGAGCGGTGAGGCCCACGATCGCGAGAGCCGAGTCGACGGCGGCCTGGAACGGCGGCACATCGGGCTCGGTGCTCGGCGAGAGCCATCCGCCCGGATCGCGGAAGACGACGACGTCGCCGCGCGAGATCGGCACGAGATCCGGCACGAGCTCGTTCACGAGGATCCGGTCGTTCTCGACCAGCGTCTGCTCCATCGAGGAGGACGGGATGTAGAACGAGCGGATGAGGAAGGTCTTCACGAGGAAGGAGACCAGCACCGCGACGACGAAGATGATCAGCACGTCGCGGAGGAAGAGCAGCACCCGCGGCGACGGCGCGGCCGGTGCCCGTCGCCCGGTGCGGCGGAGTGGCGCGCGTGGTCGCCGTCGCTGTGGATCGTGACCGGGGCCGTGCTGTCTGTCATCGCGTGCCGTCGCCCCTACTGTGCATCATCCGGGGCCGTGCATCCCCGGTCGGGAGAGGCCCCTGGAAAGGGTCGAACCCCGGTCCATCATAAGTGGACCGGGGTTCGGGGAGAGTGTGCGGAGACCCGCTGGGGGTCAGCGCTTCTCCTTGATCTTGGCCTTCTTGCCGCGCAGGTTGCGGAGGTAGTAGAGCTTCGCGCGACGCACGTCTCCGCGGGTGACGACCTCGATGTGGTCGATCACCGGGGAGTGCACCGGGAAGGTGCGCTCGACGCCGACCTGGAAGCTGACCTTGCGGACGGTGAAGGTCTCGCGGACGCCCTCGTTGGAGCGGCCGATGACGACGCCCTGGAAGATCTGGACGCGCGAGCGGGTTCCCTCGACGATGTTGACGTGGACCTTGACGGTGTCGCCCGCACGGAAGTCGGGGATGTCGGTCCGGAGTGACGCCGCATCGACGTTATCGAGGATGTGCATGTTCTATCGCTCTCCCGTGCCCGCCACAGGTCGAGCACCGTTTCGTGGGTGGGAAGTCGGTGCGCGCCCGCGTCGTAGCGGCTCCCCTGTGGCAGAGCCTGCGCGAGGCACAAGCGCTTATTCTGTCACGGCGCGGCGATCGGCGTCAAAGTGGAGACGGCGGGACGGTCGGCCGCGCTGCGACGGCGCGCTCCCCTCGGGGAAGGAGCGTCCGCTCGCGCGGTCAGAGGATGAGCGTCTGCCCGTCCTGGGGGCGCTCGGGATCGAAGCCGTCGCCCACCACGGGCCGCTGCCCGCCCTGCGCCTGCACCGCGGACGCCTCGGCGAACGCGATCAGCGTGGCGCGCGCGTCCTTCACGAACCGCCACAGGGAGTGACTGAGCGCCACGACCCCGAGGAGCACCGACAGCAGTCCGATCGCCCACGCCCCCGGAGGGAAGAAGCCGAGCGCGATCAGCGACGCGTGCCAGGCGCCGACCGCGGCGACGTCGCCCCACGCGGGGGTGCGAGTCGGCCGCACGGTCACCGAAACGCCACGATGCTCGCCACGGCGGCGAGGCTGAGCGCCAGAATGGGGAGGGCGATGACGAGACCGACGACGGTCCACCCGCTCGATCCCCCGAAGAGTCCGTACCCGAGGAGGATCCACAGGGCAGGACGATCGCGGCCGGATACTGCCAGGAACCGAATGCCCGTCGCGTGCGCATGCACCGACCGTACCCACCACCGCTGAGCAACGCCTCAGCGACCCCGGAGGATCAGGATGATCGAGCTGCGCACGCCCGCCGAGATCGAGGAGATGCGGCCCGCCGGCCGCTTCGTGGCCGAGGTCCTGCAGGCCACCGTCGCCGCCGCCGGGGTGGGAGTGAACCTCCTCGAGCTCGACCGCCTCGCGCACGACATGATCCGGAAGGCCGGGGCCGAGTCCTGCTACATCGACTACCACCCGTCCTTCGGGGCCAGCCCGTTCGGCAAGGTGATCTGCACCTCCGTCAACGACGCCGTGCTGCACGGCCTGCCGTTCGACTACCGCCTCGCGACGGCGATCTGCTGACCCTCGACTTCGCCGCCTCCGTGAACGGCTGGGTGTCCGACTCCGCCGTCAGCGTCGTGGTCGGCACGCCCCGTGCCGAGGACCTGGCGCTGATCGACACCACGACGCGCGCTCTCGACGCCGGCATCGCCGCGGCGAAGCCCGGCGGGAAGATCGGCGACATCTCGCCGCGATCGCCGCGGTCGCCCACGCCGAGGGGCTCACCATCAACACCGACTTCGGCGGGCACGGCGTCGGCCGCACGATGCACGGCGACCCGCACGTCCCGAACGACGGCCGTGCCGGACGCGGATTCCCCCTGCGCCCGGGGCTCGTGATCGCGATCGAGCCGTGGTTCCTGCAGACCACCGACGAGATCTTCACCGACAAGGACGGCTGGACCCTGCGCAGCCGCGACGGCTCGCGCGGCGCCCACATGGAGCACACGATCGCGATCACCGAGACGGGGAGCGTCGTCCTCACCGCACGCGACTGATCTCGCCGTCGCTCTGGACAGCGACACTATCGGATAGCAATACTCTCCGTATGCGCATCTCCCGAGCTCGGACGGCTGACCGGCGTCAGCGTCGCGACGATCAAGTACTACATCCGCGAGGGGATCCTCGCGGCGGGCGAGTCCTCGGCCCCCAGCGGGCGGAGTACGGTGACGACCACGTCGCACGGCTCCGCCTGCTCCGCGGCCTCATCGAGAGCGGAGGAGTCGGGATCGCCGGCGCGAAGCGGATCACGGCGGTCCTGGACAGCGGCGCCCCTCCGGCCCACGCGTTCGAGGTCGCCCAGGACGTGGTCTCGGCGCACGCCGACTCCGACTCCCCGCCACGGACGCCTCGCTCGAGCGGGTCCGCGCGCTCGTCGGGCCGATGATGCGAGCACCCTGCGGTCGCCACGGCCGCCCGGGCACTCGACGCGCTCGGGCGTCGGGAGAGTGCGATGACGCCGGACTGGCTCCAGCGCTACGAAGAGGCCGCCGAGCTGGTCGCCCGCGCCGACCTCGACGAGCTCGAGGCGCGCGCGAGCGTGAGCGAGCAGGCGTCGATCGCGGCGGTCGGCACCGCACTGGGCGATGTCGTGCTCCAGTCGCTCCGCCGCGTGGCGCAGGCCCGCGAGACGCAGCGCCGGTTCGCTCCGGCCGACGACTCGGCGGAGGCGGCGCGATGACCGCCGTGCGCGAGGCGCCGGTCGCCGACGCGGTCGCCCGCCCGCACCGCCCCCTGCTCGCTCTCGCGATCGCGATGGGCGTCGGCGCCCTCCTCTGCGCGGTCGCCCTCCTGCTCGACCCGCGCGAGCTCGGCGGGCAGTCGGTCTGGGCGAAGCCGCTGAAGTTCTGCCTCTCGATCGCGGTCTACTCGCTCACCCTCGCCTGGCTGATCGGCCTGCTCCCCCGCCGCCGCCGTCTCGGGCGGATCCTCGGCACCGTGGCCACCGCGGGCCTCGTCGTCGAGATGGTCGTCATCGGCGGTGCGGCGGCGGTCGGCGCCGCGAGCCACTTCGACGTGAGCACTCCTGCACTCGATGATGTGGACGACCATGGCCGTCTCGATCGTGGTCGTCCGGCTCGCCACTCTCGTGCTGGCGATCCTCCTGCCAGCCCGGCTGCACCTCGGCGACGGCGCGCTGACGACCGCCGTGCGAGGCAGGACTGGTCATCGGACTGATCGGGATGGCGCTCGCCTTCCTCGCGACCGGCCCGACCGCCGACCAGCTCTCGGACTACGGCGGAGTCGTCGGCGCCCATGCGGTCGGCGTCGCGGACGGCGGCCGGGACCCCGCTCCTGGGCTGGAGCACGACGGGCGGCGATCTGCGCATCCCGCACTTCCTCGGGATGCACGCTCTGCAGGTGCTGCCGCTGCTCGCCATCGGCCTCCGCCTGCTCGGACGCCGCCTGCCGGTCCTCGGCGAGGCGGCGGTGCGCGCCCGCCTGCTCGTCCTCGCCTCGGCCGGCTGGGCCGGTGCCGTCGCGATCCACCTGCTGGCAGGCGCTCCCGAGGGCAGTCGATCGTCGCACCGGACCCGCTCACCCTCACCGCCGGCCTCGTGCTCGGCGGCCTCCTCCTCGTCGGCACCGCCGTCGTGCTCGCCCGCCCCGTACCCCGGAGGTCTCCCGATGACCCGTCTGCTGAAGGGCTGGACTGCGCTGGCGCTGGTCTACCTCGTCCTCGCCGTCCTCGGTCTCGTCGGGACCTGGACGCACAACATCCCGCGGTGCTCGGGCGTCGACTTCCTCGGGGCCTGGTTCGACGGCGGACCGGCCGTGTCCTCGCTCACGACCGATCTGCTGATCGTCGCGATCGCAGCCGTCGCCCTGATCGTCGTCGAAGGACGCCGACTCGGGATGACGCGGCTGTGGGTCTACGTGCTGCTCGCACCGCTCGTCGCACTCGCGTTCGCGTTCCCGCTGTTCCTCGCGGTCCGCGAGCGGCACCTCGCCGCGCGGAGGGCGGACGGGTCGGAGAGGATCTGGGGCAGCAGCTCGGGGCGCACGCGGCGGGTGCGCTCGACGCTCTGCTCGTGACGCCAGGCGGCGATGGCTCCGTGGTTGCCGCTGAGCAGCACGGGAGGCACGTCGAGGCCGCGCCAGGACGCGGGCTTGGTGTAGCTGGGGTACTCGAGGAGGCCGTCGGAGTGGCTCTCCTCGACGAGGCTCGCAGGGTTGCCGACGACGCCGGGCACCAGGCGGCCGACAGCCTCGATCATGGCCATGACGGCGACCTCGCCGCCGTTCAGCACGTAGTCGCCGAGGCTGATCATCCGCACGCGGGCGCGGGTGGCGGTGTGGTCGACGACGCGCTGGTCGATGCCCTCGTAGCGGCCGCAGCCGAACACGAGCGCCTTCTCGTCGGCGAGCTGCCGGGCCGTGGCCTGCGTGAAGACCCCGCCGGCGGGCAGGGGAAGATCACGAGCGGATCCGCGTCGGCGTCGGCCTCGAGGATGCTGTCGAGCGCCTCACCCCGGCTCCGGCCGCATCACCATGCCGGCGCCGCCGCCGTAGGGCGTGTCGTCGACGGTGCGGTGCCGGTCGTGGGTGAACGAGCGCGAGATCGTGCACGCCGAGCTCGATCAGCCCGCTCGAGCGCGCGCCCGAGCAGGCTGATGTCGAGCACCCCGAAGAACTCCGGGAAGATCGTGACGATGTCGATCCTCACGACCGGGTGTCCTCCGCGGGCGCCTCGTCGTCGGTGGAGGCGGCGTCCGCTGCGGGAGTGCCGGAGTCGTCCTCGGCGGAGGCGTCGGACTCCTCGTCCTCGGCCCGAGTCGCGAGGGCCGAGTCGAAGGTCGACGTGCGAGAGGTCGACCTCGGCCGGCTCCACCTCGACGACCTCCTCGAAGGCCGGTGGAGAGCGTGACGGTGACGATCCCGCGCGACGGGATCGATCGACGGCACGATCGCGGTGACGAACGAGCACCATGACCTCGCCGGACGGGGTCGCAACGATGAGCAGGTCCTGCGCCGGGAAGTGGTCGACGCGGCGCACGGTGCCGACCTCGGCGCCGTCGCGGACGACCTTCATGCCGACGAGCTGGTAGTCGTACCAGAGTCGTCGTCGCCCGGCGCGGTGCGGACCTCCTCGTCGATCCAGAGGATCGCCTTGAGGAGGGTCTCGGCGGCGCTGCGGTCGTCGACGCCCTTGAAGAACACCGCGACGGGGTGGCTGTTGTACCAGCGGATGCTCCGACGAGCTCCGAGCTTCACCCTCGGCGTGCCACTCGGAGGTGCGGGGCACCTGCAACGCGTAGACGTGGATCGAGGGTGAAGCGCTTGTCGGGCTCGTCGGTGTAGAGCTCGAGTCTTGATGGCGCCCTTGAGGCCGTGCGCCTTGGTCAGTCGGGCGACTGCGCGGGCTGCGTCCTGCCCGGTTCGGGGGTCGGCGCTCTCCTTGTCGGTGTCGACGACGTCGGCGCTGGACGCGACGGCCGTCGGCGAAGAGCGGCGACCAGGGTACGCAGGACTGGCACTTGGCGGTTGCGACCGGAGCGTCCGATCACCGCGGCCGAGGTCCTCGGGGGTGCGCACCTCGAGGACCTCTCCGCGTGGGGAGCCCGTCGCCACGACACGGACCTCATCGGGGTTCCTCGACGATCCCCTTGACGAGGTGCTCGACGGCGGGAGCGAGCATGGACTGGGCCTCGGTGGAGGTCTCGTCGGCGGTGTCCTCGGCGGGGGCGGCCTTGGCCGGGCGCCCTCGGTCTTGGGCTTGAGGACGGGCTTCTTCTGCGCGTCGATGACGAAGGGGGCCTTGGGCTCCTTCACCTTGGCAGAGATCGCTGACGACGGCGTCGGCGTCGCCCTTGAAGCGGCCCCAGTCGCCGGTCAGCTTGAGGATCGCGGCGACCTGCTCGGTCGGCTGCGCGCCGACTCCGAGCCAGTACTGCGCGCGCTCCGAAGTCGACCTGGATGAACGAGGGGAGCTCCTCGGTGGGGTGGTACTTGCCGATCTCCTCGATCACGCACGGCCGTCGCGCCCGGTGCGCGAGTCGGCGACTGACGTCCCTGCGGTAGTAGGGCGCCGGATCTTGCCCAGGCGCTTCAGACGAATCTTGACAGCCACAATTCTCCTGTGTGGTCGTTGACCTGTAGAAGGTGCGGATGGATGAACTGAGCCGTGAGCAGTGGGGTCGCACCCGGCCGGAAGCTCGAGGGGGTTTCTTCGGCGGTGAGTAGAGGGTCGACCGCCTCGGACCCGACGGATCATTCTGCCAGAAAAAACCCCGGCGTGCGGGCGCGACATGCGGCTCATCGCGCGGGAGGACGCGCAGCCGCCCCCGGCCCCGCCCTCGGCCCCGTCCCGGCGGCTCGTGGGACGATGGGACCCGCGTCGCCGAAACCCGGTGGACGCCGGATCGACGAGAACGACGCCATGGAGATCAGCTTCGCCCAGTCCGACCGCTCCACACTCGGGATCGAGTGGGAGGTGCGCGATCGTCGACCGGCAGACGGGGGACACTCGCCAACGTCGCCGACGTCGTGCTGGAGGCTCTGCGCGGCGAGGACGGCGAGCCGCACGCCCATACCGGCGAGCTGCTGCGCAACACCGTCGAGCTCGTCTCGGGCGTGCACACACGCGAGGTCGGCGACGCCGTCGCGGATCTGCAGGACCAGCTGCGCCAGGTGCGCGAGATCACCGACCCGATGGGCCTGGACCTCGTCTGCCTCCGGCACCCGCCCGTTCGCGCAGTGGTACGACCAGAGCATCACCGACAAGGAGCGCTACCACCGGCTCATCGACCGGACCCAGTGGTGGGGCCGCAGCATGATGATCTGGGGCATCCACGATGCACGTGGGGATCGAGGACCGGGACAAGGTGGCGCCGCGATCCTGAACTCCCTGCTCGACTACTACCCGCACCTCCAGGCGCTCTCGGCCTCGAGCCCGTTCTGGGGCGGCGTCGACACCGGCTACGCGTCCAACCGCGCTCATGTTCCAGCAGCTGCCGACCGCCGGCCTCCGCGCGCGAGTTCGGAGCATGGGCGAACTACGAGGAGCGCGTCGACGACGTGATGCGCACCGGAGTCGTCGAGCGACCACACCGAGGTCACGCCGGGACATCCGCCCCTCGCCGCAGTGGGGGACGCTCGAGATGCGCGCGTGCGGCGGGCTCGTCCTCGGCCGAGGAGATCGGCGCCGTCGCCGCGCTCATCCAGTGCCTCGTCGAGCGACACCTGTCCACCCGGCTCGACGACGGCGAGGACCTGCCGACGATGCAGCCCTGGTACGTGCGCGAGAACAAGTGGCGGGCCGCCCGGTACGAAGCCTGGACGCCGAGATCATCCTCGACAGCGCGGGCGCCGAGCGCCTGGTGACGGACGACATCCGCACCGACCTCCTGGTGACGCGCGGCATCCGGTCGCCCCGGAGCGCCCTGGACTGCGCGAAGGGCTCGCCGACGTCGAGCTGGTCCTCGTCCGCGGGCGCGAAGCACGCAGCGGCGGCTGCGGGTCGCCGCGGCCCACGGCGGCGGCCTCCGTGCCGTCGTCCGAGGCGCTCGCGGGCGAGCTGCGCGACGGGCTGCGGGACCCGCTGGGCATGATCGCGACGCGGCGGCTTTCGCCGCGATCGGCGTGCTCGTGCTCGCTCTCGCGAAGTGCTCCTCCGCGGCGGAGCCCGCGTCCGAGTCCTCGGCGACGACCGCCCCCCTCGGCGACGAGCGCGCGCTCTCCGACGCCGGGGGCTCCCGCTGCCGGGGACCCCGCTCCGCTCGAGGTGGGCGGGGTCGAGTCCCCGCCGGTTCGAGGGTCACCGTGGTCGGCGACAGCATCGTCAGGGAGCCACGAGTGCTCGACGCCGGGGCGGCCTGGCCGGCTCTCGTCGGCGACGCGTTCGGCTGGACGGTGACGAGTCTCGGCTGCGACAGAGGGCGGCTTCGTGCGCTGGCGTACTGCAGGGAGCCGATCGGCGACCGCGCGGACGACATCGCCGCGACGTCGCCGGACGTCGTGATCGTCGTCGCGAGCAGCAGCGATCTCGGAACCCCGTCGAGGACGTGGTCGCCGCGATCCCGCCGGCCCGTGGACGCGACCGCCCGGGCCGTGCCGTCGGCGAGGAGCTGACCGCGCTCGAGCTTCCGTCTGGGGGCCTGACCCGCGACCCGGAGATCTGGACGCGTACGACGCCGCCCTGGTCGACGCCGTCGCGTCGGCCGGAGGCTCAGCGCTCGAAGTACCCGGACCCGCTGAGGACCGACTGGCCTCCTCGCCGAGGACGGCGTGCATCCCACCGAGGCCGGGCGGCTCGCTCTGGCGGAGGCGTTCGCGCTGGCCGCTCAGAAGGCGAAGGCCTGGGCGAGGAAGCGTGCCGGCCGACTCCCGACGCCCACCCGCGAGGAGTAGGGGCGGGCGGCCCGGGAGCCGCCCGCCCCTCGTCGCCCTCAGCTGGCTGGTGCTGTTCTTGCCGTGCCGCCCGCGACGGGAAGCTCGCGCACCGGCGCGAGGTCGATGTCCGGGTCCGCTGATGCCGAGTGTGAACAGGCGCGCTCGAGCTCGTGCTGCTGGTCGGCGGCGCGCGGACGCTCCGTCACCGCCCTCGGCGGGGATGTTCACCCCGGTCGACACCTCGATCGCCGACAGGTCGCGGCCGACCTTCCCGCACCAGTCGCCGAGGACGCCGAGCTTGCGCTCCAGGGTCGGGACGTCGGAGAAGCTGTGCCAGATGTCGGCGTGCTCGGCCACGATCCGCAGCGTCTTCTTCTCTCCGCCGCCGCCGATCATGACGGGGATCTCGCGGGTGGGAGCCGGGTTGAGCACGCCCCAGCGACTCCGGATGCGCGGCATCGCCTCGGAGCTCGTCCAGACGCGAGCCGGCGGTGCCGGGCACTCGTAGCCGTACTCCTGGTAGTCGCGCTCGAACCAGCCGGAGCCGATGCCGAAGATCAGGCGCCCCTCGGCGCCCTTGGCGCTGATGTGGTCGACGGTGCGGGCCATGTCGGCGAGCAGGTCGGGGTTCCGGTAGCTGTTGCAGGTGACGAGCGGGCCGAACTCGATGCGGCTGGTCTGCTCGGCCCAGGCGGCGAGCATGCTCCAGCCCTCGAAGTGCAGGCCGTCGGGCTCGCCGGAGAGCGGATAGAAGTGGTCCCAGTTGAAGGCGATGTCGACGCCGAGGTCCTCGAGCTCGGCGAGCGTGTCGCGGATGACCTCGTAGGAGACGTGCTGAGGGGCGATCTGGACGCCGATGCGGACCGGGCGCGCGGTGGTGGTTGTCATGCCCACCACGCTGGAGCCTCGACGGTGGCGGAGGTCCGCCGGTCGACGGGGATCTCGAGGGACGCCTGCTGGGCGAGCTCCTCGATCAGCGAGGGCCCCCACTGCGCAGGCTACTCGCCGGCCGGGTCCGGAGCTGCGGTCGGGGCCTCGTCGACCGTCGAGCGGGCGAGCTTGACGCGGTGGTCGCGCCCTCGTCGTCGAAGGGGCGGAGCCGGCCGCCGTCGATCGCGGCCATCGACGCCTCGGCGAAGATCGTCGGCAGCGCGACACCGTCGCAGGCGATGAACGTGCTCGGACCGGCGTCGACGCTGAGCGCGCCCTCGTCGTCGATCGCCCACTCCCCCTGCGCGCCGTTGCAGCCGTCGGAACCGGTCCAGGTCCCGTCGTCGGCGATGAGCAGGAAGGGCACCTCGGGCGACTCGTACGCACCCCGGTGATCCAGCGCCCGACGAGCTCCTCGGGCGCCGGAGCCGACATCGCCTCGGCGCCGGACGTCTCAGCGCGACCCGGTGAGCCCGAGCACGGCCACGGCCGCGAAAGCCGCCACGGCGAGGCTCCGCCGCACGGTCATCGACCGAGGAACTTCTGCAGCTGCTCCAGCTCCTCGAGGGTCGGCTGCGCCTGCGCGCCCGCGCCGCCACCGAGACCGAAGCCCGATCCGCCGGCGTCGCCGAAGGCGGGGCCGGACGTGATCGCCGCGTTCTCGGCCGCGCGCTTGGCCGGGTTGCCGACTTCGACGTCTTCTTCTTCTGCGGCTTCGGGCGGCCCTGGTAGCCGGCTCCGAGGCACAGGGCCCATGCCCGGCACGTTCGGCATGCCGCCCTTGGCGACGGTCTTCATCATCTTCGCGGCCTGCTCGAACAGCTGCACCAGCTGATTGACGTCGGTGACGGTCATGCCGGAACCGCGCGCGATGCGCAGGCGCCGCAGGCCGTTGAGGAAGCTTGGGGTTGATCCGCTCCGCCTTCGTCATCGACTGGATGATCGCCTCGGTGCGCACGATCTCGCGCTCGTCGAACTGGTCGAGCTGCTCGCGCATGCCCTTCGCGCCCGGGAGCATGCCGATCATCTTCTTGATCGAGCCCATGTTGCGCAGCTGCTGCATCTGGCCGAGGAAATCGTCGAGCGTGAACGAGTCGCTCATGATCTTCTCGGCGACCTTGCGCGCCTCGTCCTCGTCGAACGCGGACTGCGCCTGCTCGATGAGGGTCAGCACGTCGCCGAGGTCGAGGATCCGGCTCGCCATGCGGTCGGGGTGGAACTGCTCGAAGTCGTCGAGGCCCTCGCCCGTGGAGGCGAAGAGGATCGGACGCCCGGTCAGCGAGGCGACCGACAGCGCTGCTCCGCCTCGCGCGTCGCCGTCGAGCTTCGAGAGCACGACGCCGGTGAAGTCCACGCCCTCCTGGAAGGCCTTGGCCGTGGCGACGGCGTCCTGGCCGATCATCGCGTCGATGACGAAGAGGACCTCGTCGGGGTTCGTGACGCGGCGGATGTCGGACGCCTGCTTCATCATGTCGGCGTCGACGCCCAGGCGGCCGGCGGTGTCGATGATGACCGTGTCGTACTGCTTGTCGACGGCGAACTTGATCGCGTTCTGCGCGACCTTGACCAGGTTGCCGACCCCGTTGCCGGGCTCGGGAGCGTAGACCGCGACTCCGGCCTGCTCGCCGACGACCTGCAGCTGCTGCACCGCGTTGGGGCGCTGGAGGTCGGCCGCGACGAGGAGCAGGGTGTGCCCGTCCTTGCCGAGGTACTTGCCGAGCTTGCCGGCGAGGTCGTCTTGCCCGCACCCTGGAGGCCCGCGAGCATGATGACCGTCGGCGGACGCTTGGCGAACTCGAGGCGGCGCGACTGCCCGCCGAGGATCGCGACGAGTTCCTCGTTGACGATCTGGACGACCTGCTGAGCCGGGTTCAGCGCCTTGTTGACCTCGTCGCCGAGGGCGCGTTCGCGGACCTTGCCGGTGAAGGCCTTGACCACGTCCAGCGCCACGTCGGCGTCGAGCAGGGCGCGCCGGATCTCGCGAACGGTGCCGTCGACGTCGAGGCCGAGCTTGCCCTTCGTGCGCAGGTTCTTGAAGGTCTCGACGAGTCGATCGGAGAGGGTGCCGAAAGTAGCCATGATGCCCGGAATTCTACCGGAGCCGCGGAGTGCTCGGTTCTGCCGCCGTTCCTCCCGGATTAACTTGGGCTGAGTGCAGGAATGCGTCTAGGGTGACGATGTGATCGAGACTCTGCTGGCGGGCGACTCCGCCGATCCCCTGGACTACCGCGACGGCTGGGAGCTGCAGCGCCGGCTCCACGACGAGGTCGTCGCCGGGCGCGACGGCGTGCTGGTGCTCTGCGAGCACGCGTCCGTCTACACGGCGGGCAAGCGGACCGAGGCGCACGAGCGCCCGGTCGACGGCTCCCCCGTGGTCGACGTCGACCGCGGCGGCCGGATCACCTGGCACGGACCGGGTCAGCTCGTCGGCTACCCGATCGTGCGGCTGCGCGAACCGGTCGACGTGGTCGCCTATGTCCGCTCGCTCGAGGGGATGCTGATCGCCGTTCTCGCCGACCCTGGGCGTCGCGGGCGAGCGCATCGACGGACGCTCGGGAGTCTGGATCCGCCGGCCGCTCGGCGCGGACAAGATCGCCGCCATCGGCATCCGGGTGGCAGGAGGCGTGACGATGCACGGCTTCGCCCTCAACGTCTCGAACAGCCTCGGGCCCTACTCCCGCATCGTCGCCTGCGGCATCGCGGACGCCGGAGTGACGACGATCGAGCGCGAGACGGGGAGCGAGGTCTCGATGGAGGCGGTGCGCGCCCTGGTCGATCGGCGGTTCCGCGAGTGCTCGCTCGAGTTCTCGGCCGAGCAGGCCGCGGTGGTGGCCGCGTGAGCGCCGAGGTGGGCGGACGCAAGCTGCTCCGGCTCGAGATCCGCAACGCCGAGACTCCGATCGAGCGCAAGCCCGACTGGATCAAGACCAAGGCCACCATGGGGCCGGAGTACCGCCAGCTGCAGTCGCTCGTGAAGAGCGAGGAGCTGCCACGGTCTGCCAGGAAGCGGGCTGCCCCAACATCTTCGAGTGCTGGGAGGACCGCGAGGCCACGTTCCTCATCGGCGGCGCGCAGTGCACCCGCCGCTGCGACTTCTGCCAGATCGACACCGGCAAGCCCGCCGACTACGACGCCGACGAGCCGCGGCGCGTGGGCGAATCGGTGGCGCGGATGAACCTCCGCTATGCCACGGTCACCGGAGTCGCGCGCGACGACCTGGCGGACGAGGGCTCCTGGCTCTACGCCGAGACGATCCGGCAGATCCACGCCCAGTCCCCGGAACGGGAAGTCGAGATCCTCGTGCCCGACTTCACCGGACGTCCGGAGCACCTCGGGCGCGTGTTCGACGCGCGCCCGGAGGTGTTCGCGCACAACGTCGAGACCGTGCCGCGGATCTTCAAGCGGATCCGGCCCGCGTTCCGCTACGAGCGCTCGCTGGACGTGCTGACCCAGGGGCGGGACGCGGGGCTTATCACGAAGTCGAACCTCATCCTGGGCATGGGCGAGGAGCGCGAGGAGATCTCGCAGGCCCTGCAGGACCTGCACGACGCCGGCACCGACCTCCTGACGATCACGCAGTACCTGCGGCCGACCCCGCGGCACCTGCCGGTGGACCGCTGGGTGCACCCGGAGGAGTTCGTCGCGATCAAGGAGGAGGCGGAGGACATCGGGTTCCTCGGCGTGCTCTCGGGGCCGCTCGTGCGCTCGTCCTACCGGGCGGGCCGCCTGTGGGCGCAGTCGATGGAGTCGAAGGGGCGGCCGGTGCCGGAGCACCTGCGGCACCTCGCTGATGCGGCGCTGGGGTTCTCCCAGGCGGTGTGACCGCTCCTGCGTCGGCGTGGCTGCTCACCGGACGCGGATCGGCGGACCGCGTCCGGTGGCGTCCGCGTATCCTGGCGGCATGTCAGCCGTGACGGAGTACGCGAGCACCATGCGTCGGACGATCGACGCGCGACGCGACGCGCTCGTCGCGGTGCTCGCCCATTACGGCGCGACCAACCCCCGGCTCTTCGGGTCGGTCGCTCGGGGAGACGCCGGACCGGGCAGCGATGTGGACCTCCTCGTCGATCTCGACGAAGGAGCGGGAAATCCACTCCTCCGAGTCGCCGGCATCGGAGAGGAGCTCGGCGGGCTCCTCGGTGTACGGGTCGACGTCGTGGCGGAGTCGCTGCTGCGGGACCCGGTGGCGACGAGCGCACGACGTGACATGGTTCCGTTGTGAGGAGGTCGGTCGAGGAGCGGTTCTCGGACATCCTCGCGGCGATCGACCGTTGCCTCGAGTACAGAGAGCATCTCGGCGGTGGCGACACCGCCCTCGCGCGGATGGCGCTCGACGCCGTCCTCCGGAACCTCGCGGTGATCGGCGAGGCGGTGCGCGCGCTGCCGGTCGAGGAGCGCGACGGATTCGCGGCTGTCCCGTGGGCGGCGATCGCGGGACTGCGGAACGTCATCGTGCACGAGTACTTCCGGATCCAGCCCGAACTGATCCTCGGCATCCTCGACGACGAGCTGATCTCCCTCGCCAACGCCCTCCCGCGCCCGACGACGCTGATCCGGCCTCGCCTCCGGTGACCGGCAGAGGTGGGCGGTACCGCCGTGGACGTCTTCCGGTGCTCAGCCGACGAGCTGCTGGGCGAAGACGTGCGGGGTGAAGCCGGTGAGGTCGCCGATGCCCTCGCCCTGGCCGACGAGCTTGATCGGGATGCCCGTGCGCTCCTGGACGGCGAGGACGAACCCGCCCTTGGCGGAGCCGTCGAGCTTCGTGATGACGAGGCCCGTCACTCCGGCGTGCTCGATGAACGCCTCGGCCTGGCTCAGCCCGTTCTGACCGGTCGTCGCGTCGAGCACGAGCAGGATCTCGGAGATGGGCGCCTGCTTCTCGATGACGCGCTTGATCTTGCCGAGCTCGTCCATCAGCCCGCCCTTGGTGTGCAGGCGGCCGGCGGTGTCGATGATGACCATCTCGATGCCGTTGTCCTTCGCGAACTGGACGGTCTGGAAGGCGACCGAGGCCGGGTCCTGGCGCTCCTGCTGCGGGCGCACGATCTGCGCGTCGGCGCGCTGGGCCCAGGTGGCGAGCTGGTCGACGGCGGCGGCGCGGAACGTGTCGGCCGCTCCGACCACGACGCTCCGGTCGTAGTTGCGGAGGAACTTGGCGAACTTGCCGATGGTCGTGGTCTTGCCCACTCCGTTGACGCCCACGACGAGGATCACGGCCGGGCGCTCGCTGAGCTTGAGCGTCGTGTCGTACTTCGACAGCCGCTCCTCCATCGACTCGCGGAGCATGCGCCGGAGGTCGCGCGGATCGGTCGTGCTGTAGCGCTCGACCTTCGCACGGAGGTCCTCGACGATCTCCTCGGTGATGTCGGGACCGAAGTCGGCGGTGATGAGCGCGGTCTCGAGGTCGTCCCACGTCTGGTCGTCGATCGTGCGCTTCTCGAACAGGCCGCGCAGTGCGCGGCCGAGCGACCAGGAGGTGCGTTCAGCCATGTGCTCCAGGGTACCGGCGACGGCTCGGCCCGACCGCCTCTGCCGAGGGAACCCCGAGCCGTCGAGGAACCAGCCGGAGCGGGCTCCCTCGACGGCGAGAGGTTCCCTCGGCGGGAGGGCGAGGGTCAGTCGGCGGGTGCCTGCACGCGCTGGCCGACCACGGCCGAGACTCCGTCCTGCCGCATCGAGACGCCGTAGAGGGCGTCGGCGATTTCCATCGTGCGCTTCTGGTGGGTGATCACGATCAGCTGGCTCGAGGTGCGGAGGTCCTGGAAGATCGTCAGCAGGCGGCCGAGGTTGGCGTCGTCCAGCGCCGCCTCCACCTCGTCCATGATGTAGAACGGGCTGGGCCGCGACTTGAAGATCGCGACCATGAAGGCCACCGCGGCGAGCGAGCGCTCACCTCCCGAGAGCAGCGAGAGCCGCTCGATCTTCTTGCCCGCGGGGCGCACCGCGACCTCGATGCCCGTGGTGAGCAGATCGTCGGGGTCCGTCAGGCGGATGCTGCCCGTTCCTCCGGGGAACAGCACGGGGAACACGTCGGCGAAGGCGGCCTGCGTGTCGTCGAAGGCCGAGGCGAAGACCGTCTGCATCGTCTCGTCGAGCTCCTCGATGATGAGGAGCAGGTCGCGACGGGTGTTCGTGAGGTCGGTCAGCTGCTCGGTGAGGAAGACGTGGCGCTGCTCGAGCGCCGCGAACTCCTCGAGCGCGAGCGGGTTCACCCGGCCGAGCTGGGCGAGCTGCTTCTCGGCCTTCTCGAGTCGGCGGCGCTGCTCGTCCCGCGCGAACGGGCGCGCAGGCGCGTCCTCCTCCTCGCCGGGCACGCCCACCTCCGGCCCGTACTCGGCGACGAGCACGTCCTCGACCAGTCCGAGCTCGGACCCGCTCGCTCCAGCAGCCCCGAGAGCTGCAGGCGCTTCTCGTAGATCTGCAGCTCGAGCCCGTGCACGCTCTCGGTGACCGACTGCAGTCGCTCGCGCAGAGCGGACTCCTGGCGGCGGAGCCCCTGCAGCTCCTCGTTCTGCTGCGATCGGGCGGCCTCGGCCTGCACGAGCTCGGCGCGGGCCTGCTGCACCGACCGGTCGACGGAGGCGAGGACCGCCGGGATCGCGCGGGTCACGTCGGCCGCGGCCTCGTGCTGACGACGGCGGATCACGGCGCGGCGGGCGGCCTCGTCGGCGGCGGCGCGATCGGCGGCGAGCTGTCGGGCGAGCGCCTCGCCGCGGGACTGCTCGGCGCGCACGCGCTCCTTCGCGGTCTCGACTCCGAGCCTCGCCTCGATCTCGCGCTCCCGGGCCGAGTCGACACCCTGCTGCAGGGCGTCGCGTCCGGTCACGTCGAGGATCGGGCGGGGGCGCGAGCGCGCGGTGTCGAGCTCGCTCCTGGCCTTCTGCGCGGCGCGCTCGGCGTCGCCGACCCGGTCGGACGCGATCGCGAGCGCCTTCTCGCCGCGGCCGAGCTCGGCGACGGCCGACTCGTGCTGCGCACGGACGCGGCCGAGGCGCTCCGTGTGCGCGGCGCGAGCGGAGTCGTGCTCGCGCAGGGCGGCGAGGGCGAGGCGCGACTGCTCCTTGGCGCCCTTGAGGGCCCCGGTCTGCTCGGCGAGGTCGAAGCGGAGCCGGTCGATCCGGCCCACGATCTCCTCGAGTGCGGCATCGGCCGCGTCGCGCTCCGAGACGAGCTCGCGGACGGCTGCGCTGCCCGCCCGCTCCGCCGCTCAGGACGAAGTCCGAGACGGTGGCGCCGTCGCGGGTGACGACGGTGACAGGATGCTCCCGACCGGCCAGTCCGGGCCAGATCCGGCGGGCCGCGGCGAGATCGTCGACGACGACGACCTGCTCGAGCAGGGCGACGACGGCTGGCGGGCCGGTGACGAGATCGCGGGCCCGCGTCGCTCCGTCGGGCACGGCGAGATCCAGCGGCGCCCGCGAGGACGCCGCCACGAGCAGCTCGACCCGGCCGAGGTCGCGGCGGACCGCCTCGTCCAGCGCCGCCTCGGCGTGCGCCGCCTCGTCCGCGAGGACCGCGTCGGCGAGGGTGCCGAGCGCGGCGGCCACGGCGGCCTCGTAGCCGGGTCGCACCTGGATCCGCTCGGCGACGCGCCCGTCGACTCCGTCGAGCCGCGCGGCGAGGAGCTCGGACGAGCCGTCCGAGACGTCGAGCGCGAGGGACAGGGCGCTCGTGCGGGCGGCGAGCCCGTCGCGCTCGCGCTCGAGCGCGTGCAGCTCCTCGCGCAGTCGCTCGATCTCGCCCTCCGCCTCGAACACGGCCGACTGCGCGAGCTCGTAGCTCTCGTCGAGGGCGCCGTCGGTGCCTCCGCCCGCCTCGCCGATCTCGTCCTCGAGCGCGTCGAGCTGGCGCTCCGCGGCGTCGCGGCGCTGCACGGCGGAGTCGAGGGTGTTCTGCGCACGGAGCACCTCGCCGCGGACGGCGGCGAGCCGGGAGGCCGCCGAGTCGGCCTGCCCGCTGAGCTGCGAGATCTCGGGGTCGTGCCGGGAGACGAGCGCGGACTGCGCGGCGATCTCGTCGTCGAGGGCGTCGAGCGCCTGCCGGGCGCGGACGGTGTCCTTCTGCGAGGCGGCCCAGGCCTCCTCCGCGTCGAGCACGGCCCGCCGGAGCCGCTCGAGCTCGTCGTGCGCCTCCTGGAGGAGCTGCGGCGTCACGCGCGGCTGCCTGCGGCTGCTCCGACTCCGCTTCGAGCAGGGCGAGCCGCTGGCCCGCGAGCGCGGCGAGATTGCGCAGCCGCTCCTGCACCGACTCGAGCTCGAACGTGGTGCGGCGGGCGTCGTCGACGGCGTCGCCCACCATCTCGGACTCGATCCGCGCCATCCGCAGCGTCGCCTGCTCGAGCTTCTCCTGCAGCACGATGCGCTCGCCGTGCCGCTCGCTCTCGGAGCGCGCGAAGCCGTCGAGGGCCGTCCGCAGGGTGACGACGTCGTCGGCGAGCAGGCGAGCACGGGCGTCGCGCACGACCGCGGCGATGGTCTGCGCCTGACGGGCGACCTCGGCCTGGCGCCCGAGCGGCTTGAGCTGGCGGCGGATCTCGCCGGCGAGGTCGGAGAGGCGCGTGAGATTGGTCTGCATCGCCTCGAGCTTGCGGAGCGTCTTCTCCTTGCGACGGCGGTGCTTGAGGATCCCCGCGGCCTCCTCGATGAAGCCGCGGCGCTCCTCCGGAGTCGCGTGCAGCACGGCATCGAGCTGGCCCTGCCCCACGATGACGTGCATCTCGCGCCCCAGACCGGAGTCGCTCAGCAGCTCCTGCACGTCGAGCAGCCGGCAGGAGCGCCCGTTGATCGCGTACTCGCTGCCGCCGTTGCGGAAGAGCGTCCGGGTGATCGTGACCTCGGTGTACTCGATCGGCAGGGCGCCGTCGGTGTTGTCGATCGTGAGGGCGACCTCGGCGCGGCCGAGCGGACCGCGGGTCGAGGTGCCCGCGAAGATCACGTCCTCCATCTTGCCGCCGCGGGAGGTCTTCGCCCCCTGCTCCCCCATCACCCAGGCGAGCGCGTCGACGACGTTGCTCTTGCCCGAGCCGTTGGGGCCGACGACGCAGGTGACCCCCGGCTCGAAGGCGAACGTGGTCGGCTGAGCGAAGGACTTGAACCCCTTGAGGGTCAGGCTCTTCAGATGCACCCGCCGGCCTCGCTCCTGTCGAAAAACGCTCCCCACGGTACTGGACGAGTGCCGCCGATCCGCGGAGGCGGGCTCTCCGCGCCCCGCGGCGTGCACACTGGAGCGGTGACTCCTCCGCTCCCCTCCGCTCCAACGCTGCCGGTCGAACCGGGCCCGCCGCTCACCGCCGCGGAGCAGGAGCGCTTCGCGCGGCAGATCCGGCTCTCCGCACTGGGCGAGCTCGGCCAGCGCCGCCTCCGGAACGCCCGCGTGCTGGTGCTGGGAGCGGGCGGCATCGGATCGCCGGTGATCACGGCGCTCGCCGCGGCCGGCATCGGCCGGCTCGGCGTCGTCGACGCGGACGTGGTCGAGCCCTCGAACCTGGCGCGGCAGACCGCGCACGACGACTCCTCCGTCGGGCTCTCGAAGGCGGAGTCGGCCGTCGCGACCGCGCGCCGCCTCTCCCCCGGGATCGACGCCCGCGCCTTCCCCGTCTCCTTCACCGCCGCGAACGCCGACGCTCTCGTCGCCGGCTGGGATGTGGTCGTGGACGGCTTCGACACCTTCGGCTCGCGCTACCTCGCCTCGGACGCGACCACCCGCGCAGGCGTGCCGCACGTCTGGGGCTCGGCGCTGGGCTTCGACGGGCGGCTCTCGACCTTCTGGTCGCGGGCGCCGGGCGGAGGCGTGACGCTGCGCGCGCTGCACCCCGAAGCCGAGGACGCGGCCGACAGCTGCGCGAGCGTCGGCGTGCTCGGCTCCCTGTGCGCCGCGATCGGATCCGCCATGGCGAGCGAGGTCGTCAAGCTCGTGACCGGCGTCGGCGCTCCGCTCGTCGGCCGCATCGTCGTGCACGACGCCCTCGACGAGATCCTGGACCGAGCTGCCGCTGGAGCGCCGGGTGCCCGAGGTGCCTGCCCCTGCGGCGGTCGCGGGAGCCGTGACCGCCCCGGAGCTGCGCGCGCGGCTCGAGGGCGGCGCACCGCTCACCGTGGTCGACCTGCGCGAGGACTCCGAGGACCGCTCGATCGCGGTGCCCGGCGCCGTGCGGCTGCCGATGTCGCGCTTCGATCCGGCGGACCTGCCGGCCGGACCGCTCGTCCTCTACTGCGCGTCCGGGGTACGGTCGCGGATCGCGGCCGACCGGGCGGCAGCCGCCGGGATCAGCGCCGACTCGCTCGTGGGCGGGGCGGCGGCGCTGCGGAGCTGACCGCTCAGCCTCCGGCGAGCAGCGGCAGCACGTCGACCGCTGCGCTCGCGGGCAGGGCGGTCGCCCGATCCGTCGTCGACACCCCGTCGACGAGATAGGTGCACCGGCCGAGGACCGCGGCGGCGGACAGAGTCGCCGTGACCAGCCGCGACTCGGGCGGCGAGATCGAGGACGCCGTCGAACTCGTCGGACGCGCGCCCGAGAGCGGCCTTCGCCGCGGCGAAGTAGCGGACCCGCACGCTCATCCGCCGATCGCGCTCATCGTGCGCTCGGGCTGCACGAACCCGACGCGGTTCATCTCGTGCCCGGCGGGCTTCGCCCGCATCGCGCCCCGCCAGAGCTGGGCGACGTGGTGGTCGTCGACACCGGAGCGCATCGGGCCGAGCAGATCGGTCTCCTCGTTCGAAGAGGCAGCTCGGACGCCGCCCTCGGCCGTCAAGCGTGTGCGGCGGCAGTCGCCGCAGAACGGCTCGGTGACGGAGGCGATGATGCCCACCTGCCCGAGCAGCGGTCCGCCCTCGCGGGCGTGCACGTCGAACAGCTCGGCGGGGGCGCCGTCGCGGGGCGCGGGGTGGGGGCTCAGGGCGAAGCGCTCCGAGAGCAGCTCGCGGATGCGCTCGGCCGTGATCATGGTCGCGCGGTCCCAGCCGTGGTCGGCGTCGAGGGCCATCTGCTCGATGAAGCGGAGCTGGTGGCCGCCGGCGAGCGCCCAGGCGAGCAGCTCGGGCGCCTCCGAGGTCGTTGATGCCCGGGAGCAGCACGGCGTTGATCTTCGTCTGCGCGAGGCCCGCGGGCGCCAGGGCGTCGATGCCGGCGAGCACGCGGTCGAGGAAGGGGCGGCGGGTGACCTTCGCGAAGGTCTCGGCGCAGATGGAGTCGAGCGACACGTTGACGCGGTTGAGCCCCGCCTCGGCGAGCGCCGCCGCCCGGCCGGACAGGCCGATCGCGTTGGTGGTCAGCGAGATCTCGGGGCGGGGCTCCAGGGCTGCGACACCGCGGATGATGTCGACGAGGTCCTTGCGCAGCAGCGGCTCCCTCCGGTGAACCGGATCTGCCGGACGCCGAACTGCTCGACGGCGATGCGGGCGAGCCGCACGATCTCGTCGCGGGTGAGCAGGGCCGCGGGCGGCTGGAAGGGGAGTCCCTCGGCCGGCATGCAGTAGGTGCAGCGCAGGTTGCACCGGTCGGTCAGCGAGATGCGCAGGTCGTCGGCGGCGCGTCCGTAGGTGTCGACGAGGAGCGGGGTCTCGGGTCGGTCGGCCGGGAGTTCGGCGCCCCGGGGGCGGGGGCGGACGCCGGGCATCCCGAGTACTGTGCTCATCCGCTCAGACTACGCGCCGGATCCGTGTGCGACCCGGCAAGATAGGAGTCCTGCCCGCCGCTCGCGGGACGCCCGCCGGAGAGGACCCGATGACCTCGATCGACATCCACGCCGCCCGGGTGCGGGCGCTGCTGGCGCCGCTCGCGACGCGCGGGGCACGCGAGACGCTCGCGCTCGATCCGGGCGCCGTGGCCGCCGACCTCGGCGCGTACGACCGCCGGGTGCTGGCCCGCACCGTGCACTCGCCGCTGGACCTGCCCCGCTTCGACAACTCGCAGATGGACGGGTACGCCGTGCGTGCGTCCGATCTCGCTGCAGCCTCCGCCGAGCGTCCCGTCGTCCTTCCGGTAGCCGCGCCCGTCCCCGCGGGCGACAGCGCACCCCGTCACTCCCCCGGCACCGCGGTTCCGATCATGACGGGCTCGCCGCTGCCCGCGGGCGCCGATGCCGTCGTCCCGATCGAGCGGGTCGACCCGCCGCGGTTCCCGGACGCGGCCGACGAGGCGCGGGTCGCGTTCGCGAGCCCCGTCACTCCCACCACCTTCGTGCGCGCCCGGGGCAGCGACGCACAGGCGGGTGCGGTCGCGCTGCCGGCCGGCACCGTCCTGCGCGCCGCCCACTACGGGCTGCTGGCCTCGCTCGGTCTCGTCGAGGTCGAGGTGCTGCCGCGGATCCGCGTGCTGATCGTGCCGACCGGCAACGAGATCCGCCCAGCCGGCAGCGACCTCGAGGACGCGCAGATCTACGACGCGAACGGCGCGCTGCTGGCCGAGGCGGTCCGCGAGGCGGGCGGGGTGCCCGTCGTGGCCCCCTGCACGAGCGACCGGGCCGAGGACCTGCTGGCGATCCTCCGCTCGCGCGCCGGCGACGTCGAGCTGGCGATCACGATCGGCGGAGTGAGCGCCGGAGCGTACGAGGTGGTGCGCGACGCGCTGGGTCCGGCCGGTTCCGAGTTCGGCCACGTCGCGATGCAGCCGGGCGGCCCGCAGGGGCTCGGCCTGGTCGCGGTGGCCCCCGACGTGCACCTGCCGATCGTGTCGCTGCCGGGCAACCCCGTCAGCGCCCTGGTCTCGTTCGAGGTGTTCCTGCGCCCCGTGCTCCGCTCGCTCGCCGGACGGCTGCCGGCCGAGCGGCCGCGGATCCGCGCGCGACTCGGCACGGCGCTCGACTCGCCCGCCCACCTGCACCAGATCCGGCGGGGGGTCCTCGACGACGAGGGCCTCGTGCACCCGGTCGGCGGGCCGAGCTCGCACCTGCTCGCGTCCTACGCGCGCTCGAACGTCCTCATCCACGTCCCGGTCGGGACCGAGCACGCAGCGACCGGCGACACGGTCGAGATCTGGAGGATCGATGAGTGAGAGCCTGACCCACGTCCGCGGCGACGGGGCCGTGCACATGGTCGACGTCGGCGCGAAGGAGGTCACCTCGCGCACGGCCGTCGCCGAAGGCGTCGTCATCACCACCCCCGAGGTGGTGCGGCTGCTCGCGCAGGGCGAGCTGCCCAAGGGCGAGGCCCTCGGCGTCGCGCGCATCGCCGGCATCATGGGCGCGAAGGCGACCGCCACCCTCATCCCGCTCTGCCACCCGCTGGCGCTGGACGGGGTCGACATCGACCTCGAGACGCTCGAGGACCGGGTGCGGATCGAGGCGCGCGTGCGCACGAGCGGGCGCACGGGGGTCGAGATGGAAGCGCTCACCGCCGTCAGCGTGGCGGCGCTCACCGTCTACGACATGATCAAGGCCGTCGACCGCGGAGCCGTCATCAGCGGCATCCGCGTGCTCGCGAAGGACGGCGGCAGGAGCGGCTCGTGGAGCAGGGAGTGAGCCGGCGCGCGGTCGCGGTCGTGGCCTCCACGCGCGCCGCGTCCGGCGTGTACGAGGACCGCACCGGACCGGCGCTGCTCGCGTGGTTCGAGAGCCGCGGCTGGAGCGGCGACGTGGTCGTCGTGGCCGACGGCGACGCGGTGGGCGAGGCGATCGGCGACGCGCTCTCCTCCGGGATCGACGTCGTGGTCACGACCGGCGGCACCGGCGTCGCTCCGAGCGACGTCACTCCGGAGCAGACCGCGCCGCTGCTGGAGCGCACGCTGCCCGGTCTCGCCGAGGCGATCCGTGCACGGGGCGCGGCGAAGGTGCCGACGGCGGTCCTCGGCCGCGGCACCGCAGAAGTCTCGGGTCGCAGCGTCGTGGTGAACCTCCCCGGCTCGCCCGGAGGCGTGCGCGACGGCATCGACGTGCTCGACCCGGTGATCGGGCACCTCCTGGACCAGCTGGGCGGAGGCGACCATGTCCGCTGATCCCGTCGCCCTCGTGCGCATCTCGAGCGAGCCGATCACCGTCGACGAGTGCGAGGACGCCGTCGACTCCCCCGCGCACGGCGCGGTCGTCACCTTCGCAGGGGTCGTTCGCGACCACGACGAGGGCCGCGGAGTGGTGCGACTGGGGTACGAGGCGCACCCGGACGCGTCCGCCGCGCTCGCCGCCTCCGCCCGGCGCATCGTCGAGCGCTTCCCCGAGGTCCGCGTCGCCGCGGTGCACCGGGTGGGCGATCTGGTGGTCGGCGACCTCGCCCTGGCCTGCGCGGTCGCCTCCCCGCATCGCGCGGCCGCCTTCGAGGCCTGCGCGGCCCTGGTCGACGACATCAAGGCGTCGGTGCCCATCTGGAAGAGCAGTCCTTCGTCGACGGCACGTCGGAGTGGGTCGCCTCGCTGGGCTGAGCGGGTTGGCGGATCCGCCAGGGTCGCCGACGGGCGATCGGCGGACCGCCCGGCACGGGAAACACCGGTGTCACATGCGTGCTGTTCACTGGAGGAGCGCGCATCCGGCGGGCACCGGCGGGAGGCGGACCATGGACCTCAGCACGATCCAGCGCGTCCGCGTCGTGCGCGAGCGCTCCGATCTGGCCGCCATGGGGCCGCGGACGGCGGTCATCGGCGGCGGCTCCTGGGTCTTCTCCCTCCCGCACGACCACCTCGACGAGCTGCTCGACCTCCAGGGCTTCGGCTGGGAGCCCGTCCGCGAGGGCGCCGACGGCCTCTCGATCGCCGCCACCTGCACCTTCGCCGAGCTGGCCGCGATGCCTGACACGGGTCGCGCCGCCCACCGCCTGTTCTTCCAGTGCTGCACGGCACTGCTGGGATCGTTCAAGATCTGGAACGTCGCGACCGTCGGCGGCAACATCGCGAACGCGCTGCCGGCCGGCCCGATGACCAGCCTCGCGGCCGCGCTCGACGCCCGGGCGCTGGTGTGGCGGGCGGACGGCTCCGACGACCTCGTGCCCGTCGCCGAGCTCGTCACCGGGAACACGACGACCCTGCTCGGCCACGGCGACGTGATCCGCTCGATCGAGTTCCCCGCGCACGCCCTCGACGCCCGGACGGCGTACCGCAAGATCGCCCTGTCGCCGCTCGGCCGCTCCGGTGCGGTCGTCATCGGCAGGCTCGATCGCGACGCCTCGTTCGTCCTCACCGTCACGGCGGCGACGATCCGGCCGGAGGTGCTGAGGTTCGCCTCGCCGCCCTCGGCCGCCGAGCTGGCCGCCGCCGTCGACGCGATCGGCACCTGGTTCACCGATCCGCACGGCGCCGCGGACTGGCGGCGCACGCGGTGGTCGGCGTCCTCGCGGAGGAGATCCGGATCGAGCTCGACGGAGGCGTGGCATGAGGTTCACCGTGAACGGGGAGGCCGTCGAAGCGGATCCGCGCCCCGGCCAGGTCCTGCGCACTCTGCTGCGCGACCACGAGCACTTCGAGGTGAAGAAGGGCTGCGACGCGGGCGACTGCGGGGCGTGCTCGGTCCTCGTCGACGGCACGCCGTTCCACTCCTGCCTCTACCCCGCGCACCGCGTCGAGGGGCGCTCGGTCACGACCGCCGCGGGTCTCGGGACCCCGGAGCAGCCGAGCCCGGTGCAGCAGGCGTTCGTCGACTCGGGAGCGTTCCAGTGCGGCTTCTGCACCGCCGGCATGGTCGTCACCGCGACCGCGATCGAGGGCGCCGACCCCGTCGACGTGCCGCGCCTGATGAAGGGCAACCTCTGCCGCTGCACGGCTACCGCGCGATCGGCGAGGCCATCGCCTCCTGCGATCACGAGCACCCGAGCGGCCTCACGCCCGTGCGCCGCACCGGGCGCACCACTGCGGAGGAGTCGAGGGTCGGCCGCTCGCTCGGCGCTCCCGCCGGCCGCCGCATCGTCGCCGGGCAGGAGCCGTACACCCTCGACGTCGCGGTGCCCGGCGTCCTGCACCTCAAGGTGCTGCAGAGCCCGCACGCCCACGCGCGGATCGTCTCGATGGACACGCGGGCGGCGCGCGAGCTGCCCGGCGTCGTGGCCGTGCTCACCGCGGACGACGTGCCCGACGTCCTCTACTCCACCGCCCGGCACGAGTCGCGACTCGACGACCCCGACGACACCCGGATGCTCGACACCGTGGTCCGCTTCCGCGGGCAGCGCGTCGCCGTGGTCGTGGCCGAGTCCGTTGCGCAGGCCGAGATCGCCTGCCGCGCCATCGAGGTGGAGTACGAGGTGCTGCCGGCCGTCTTCGATCCCGAGGAGGCCCGCGCGCCCGGAGCGCCCCTCCTGCACGGCGAGAAGGACCCGATCGCGTCGCGCATCGCGAAGCCGGAGTCGAACGTCGTCGCCGAGCTGCACGGCGAGCACGGCGACGTCGAGGCCGGCTTCGCCGAGGCCGACGTCGTGGTGGGCGAGGCGCTGGAGCACGTCCCGCGTCGCGCACACGGCGCTCGAGGACGCACGGCACGATCGGCTGGCTCGAGGGCGACGAGCTGGTGCTGCGGACGTCGACCCAGGTGCCGTTCCTGGTGCGCGACGAGATCGCGCGGCTGTTCGACCGCGAACCGGCGAGCGTGCGCGTATTCACCGCCCGCGTCGGCGGAGGCTTCGGCGGCAAGCAGGAGATCCTGACCGAGGACGTGGTCGCCCTCGCGGTCCTCGCGACCGGGCGCCCGGTGCAGTTCGAGTTCACCCGGTCGGACGAGTTCACGATGGCTCCCTGCCGCCACCCGATGCGGGTGGACGTGCGCCTCGGCGCCCGCCGCGACGGCTCGCTCACCGCGATGAGCGTGGACGTGCTCTCGGACACCGGCGCTTACGGCAACCACGGACCCGGAGTGATGTTCCACGGCACGTCGGAGTCCGTCGCCGTCTACAACGCGCCGAGCAAGCGCGTGGACGCGCAGGCGGTCTACACGAACAACCTGCCGTCCGGAGCCTTCCGCGGCTACGGCCTGGGCCAGGTGATCTTCGGCATCGAGTCGGCGATGGACGAGCTCGCGCGCGAGCTCGGCATCGACCCGTTCGAGCTGCGGCGGATCAACGCGGTGCGCCCCGGCGACCCGCTCGTCGTCACGCACGTCGAGGGCGACGACATCGGCTTCGCCTCGTACGGGCTCGACCAGTGCCTGGATCTCACCGAGCAGGCGCTCGCGCGGGGGTCCGGGATCGTCGCGCCGTCGGGACCCGACTGGCGGACCGGCGAGGGCATGGCGGTCGCGATGATCGCCACGATCCCTCCGCGGGGGCACTTCTCGGAGGCGACCGTCACGGTCGACGCCGAGGGGATGCTGACGATCGGAGTCGGCACGGCCGAGTTCGGCAACGGCACCACGACTGTGCACACGCAGCTCGTGGCGAGCGCGTTCGGAGCGTCGGCCGACCGGGTGCGGATCCACCAGTCCGACACGGCGGCCGCCCGGTACGACACGGGCGCGTTCGGCAGCGCCGGCACGGTGGTGGCGGGCAAGGCCGTGTACTCGGCGGCCGTGCGGCTGCTCGCCGACCTGCGCTCGCTGGCCAAGCGCCTGACCGGTCACGACGACTTCGAGCCCGACCACGCCGGACTCGTCGCGCCCGACGGCACGCGGGTGGGCTTCGACGATCTGGTGCGCGCCGCCGGTGGCCCGATCACGGCGACGGGCACCGAGGACGAGGCGAAGCGCTCGCTCGCCTTCAACGTGCACGGCTTCCGGGTCGCGGTGCACGTGCCGACCGGCGAGGTGCGGATCCTGCAGTCGGTGCAGTCGGCCGACGCGGGCTACGTGCTGAACCCGGACCAGTGCCGCGGCCAGGTCGAGGGCGGCACGGCGCAGGCGATCGGCTCGGCGCTGTACGAGGAGGTGCTCCTCGACGGCGCGGGCACCGTCACGACCGCGATCCTGCGGAACTACCACATCCCGCAGATGGCGGACGTGCCGGTGACCGAGGTCCACTTCGCCGACACCGCCGACGAGCTCGGGCCGTTCGGGGCGAAGTCGATGAGCGAGGCGCCGTACAACCCGGTGGCCCCGGCGCTCGCGAACGCGGTGCGCGACGCGGTCGGCGTCCGGCCGTACGCACTGCCGGTGTCGCGCGACCGTGTGTGGCGGATGCTGCACCCGGACGCGAAGCCGATCCGCACCGTCGACGCGAAGGCGCCGCAGGGCTGAGCTCTCCCTTGTGGACGTGACGATGGTGGCGGTGCCCCACTCCTGACCGTCGTCGAGCGCGGGATCTCCAGGCAGGAGATACCGGGGGCGTCGGAGGTGCCCGGACGGGCCTCGGAAGTGAGGCTCCGTGACGCGATCGCGCGATTCTCGCTCCGATCACCGCACTCAGCCTCAGTTCTGCAGGCCGAGCGGTCCGCAACCGAGGTCAGGAGCTGCTCGGACGGCTCGAACGGATCCCGTGAGCCCTCCTGACCTCGGTTGCGGACAGGACGACGGGTCAGACCGGCAGCGGTCCCGCGAGAGGACCCGACGGCGCATACCGCTGGTCGAGTAGCCCCGAAGGGGCGTATCGAGACCCGCCCACCTCGGAGGACGTGGATCTCGATACGCCTGCTTTGCTGGCTACTCGATCAGCAGAGAAGGCCGCCGCTCGCATACCCGCGGGCTCGCATACTGCTGGTCGAGTAGCCGCCGGAGGCGGTGTATCGAGACCCGCGTACTGCAGCGGTCACCGCGGTCAGACGCGCGAGGCGAGCTCCGCGCTCGCGCGGGCGACCTCGCGGGCGATCGCGTCCTCGTCCGCATTCACGAGGCGCCCCGCCGAGACCGTCGGGCGGCCGTTCACCAGCAGCAGCGTCAGCGGCGGCTGCGAGCCGAGCGCGAGGGCGGCGACCGGGTCCGCGATGCCCGCGTGCTCGATCCCGTCGACCCGCCACAGCGCCAGGTCGGCGAGCTTGCCGACCTCGATCGAGCCGATCTCGTCCTGCCGGCCGAGCACGCGCGCGCCTCCGATCGTCGCGACGGAGAGCGCCTGGCGGGCGCTCATCCGATCCGCCCCGGCGCGCAGACGGTTCATCAGCACGGCTTCGCGGATCTCGATGCCGAGCTGACCCGACTCGTTGGACGCGGCACCGTCGACGCCGAGCCCCACCGGCACTTCCGCTGCCAGCAGCTGCGGCACCGGCGCGATCCCGCTGCGAGCCGGCCGTTCGAGGACGGGCAGTGCGCGACGCCGGTGCCGGTCGCCGCGAACTTCGCGATCGCGTCGTCGTCGAGGTGCACGCAGTGCGCCATCCCGCGTCGTCGCCGAGCCAGCCGAGCGACTCGAGGTAGTCGGTGGGAGACATGCCGAAGGCCTCACGCGTGTACGCGTCCTCCTCGACCGTCTCGGAGCCGTGGGTGTGCAGCCGCACGCCCAGCTGCCGCGCCAGGACCGCGGACTCGCGGAGCAGATCCGGGGTCACCGAGAAGGGTGAGCAGGGGGCGATGGCGACGCGCACCATCGACTCGAAGGAGGCGTCGTGGTAGCGCTCGACGGCCGCCCCGCTCGCCTCGAGGGCCGCCGCGGTCGTCTCCACGGCGAAGTCCGGCGGCAGCCCGCCCTGGGACTCGCCGAGATCCATCGAGCCGCGGGTCGCGTGCAGCCGCACCCCGAGGGTGGAGGCCGCATCGACGATGCCGCCGACGATGTCGCCGGAGCCCCGCGGGAAGACGTAGTGGTGGTCGCCGACGGTCGTGCAGCCGGAGCGGGCGAGCACGCCCATCGCGCCGAGCGAGGCGGAGCGCGTGAGGTCGGCGTCGATCCGCGACCACGCGGGGTACAGCGCGACGAGCCAGTCGAAGAGGATCGAGTCCTGCGCCCAGCCGCGGGTCAGCCACTGGTAGAGGTGGTGGTGGGTGTTGATCAGGCCCGGAGTCAGCAGGTGGCCGCGGCCGTCGACGCGCGTGATCGAGACGGTCTCCGCGGCGGGGAGCCCGGTCGGGGCGCGGCCCTCGATCGCCCACGCGGGCGCCTCCCCCGCTCCGACGGCGACGATGCGCGAGCCGTCGACGACGACGTGACCGCTGGGATGCTCGGTGCCGAGCGCGTCGACGGTCGCGACGTGGGCTCCGGTGATGATGTGGCGCTGCATCCCCCGAGCATGGCGGGTCCGTGTTTCGCGGTCGTTACCCGCGGCGGGCCGACCGGTCAGGGCGCCGCCGTGTGGATGGGTCCCGCACCGCCGCGCAGCGGCGCTCCCGAGGCGCCCGCCCGCACGGCGAGCACCTCCGCGAGGATCGACACCGCGGTCTCCTCGGGCGTGGACGCCCCGATATCGAGTCCGATCGGCGAGTGCAGCCGCGCGAGCGCCTCCGGGGTCGTCCCTGCCTCGCGGAGCAGCGTCAGCCGCCGCTCGTGCGTGCGCCGCGAGCCATCGCCCCGACGTAGGCGACCGGGAGGGTGAGCGCGAGCTCGAGCAGCGGGACGTCGAACTTCTCGTCGTGCGTGAGCACGGCGAGTACCGTCCGCTCGTCGACCGCCGTCCGGGCGAGGTAGTCCGACGGCCACTCGACGACGACCTCGTCGGCCCCCGGGAAGCGCTCGGCCGTGGCGAACACGGGACGGGCATCGCACACGGTCACGCGGTAGCCCAGCAGGGCTCCGGCGGCGCAGAGGGCGGCCGAGAAGTCGACCGCGCCGAAGACGATCAGGCGCGGCTTCTCGGCGCTCACGACGAGACGCGACCTCGAGCTCCACGCCCTGGCAGTCGATCTCGATCGTCGCCGAGCGTCCCGAGCGCAGCCTCGACTCGCGCTCGGCGAGGATCCGCCGCAGGGTGTCGTCGTCGAGGGAGGGGCCGACGACGTCCTGGGCGCGCGTCGCGCCGGTCAGCACCAGGCCGACCAGCTCCTTGGGACCGCCGACGATCATCGCGAGCCCGGCGGGACGTCCGGCGCGCACCGCGCGCAGCTCCGCCAGGACGGCTCCCGATCCTGCGTCGACCGCGTGGCCGAAGACGCGCAGCTGTCCCGCCGCAGGAGAGGCCGGCCGAGAAGGCCGCCTCGTCGTCGAAGCCGAAGTGGTCGGCCGCCGCGGCGCCCGTGCCGAGCACGTCCTGCGCGAGAGCGTAGGCCTGCGCCTCGACGCAGCCGCCCGAGATCGAGCCGATCGCCGCTCCGCCCGCGTCGACCGCCATCGACGAGCCGAGAGCCCGGGGCGCCGAGCCGAAGACGTGCGTGACGGTCACGACCGCGACCCGCTCGCCCGCCTCGACGCGCTGCAGGATCGGGACGGCGAGCTCGAGCATGGCGGCCTCCTCGGGCAACGGGTGGGAGGCGGCGCTGCCGGGGCGCGGGGTCGGCCGGGAGGGCTCGTCCGCACGAAACATGCCGAGTATAGGGTCGATCCATGCCTTCGGACTCCCCCTCCTCGACCTCGTGATCCGCTCCACCGCCGTCCTCACGGAGCACGGGTTCCAACCCGCCAGCGTGGCCGTGGCCGAGGGCCTGATCGTCGCGGTCAGCGCGATCGACGCACCGTGGGAGGCGCGCGAGGTGGTCGACCTGCCCGACGGCCAGGTGCTGATCCCGGGCGTCGTCGACACGCACGTGCACGTGAACGAGCCCGGCCGCACGGAGTGGGAGGGCTTCGCGTCCGCCACTCGCGCCGCCGCTGCCGGAGGCGTCACGACGCTCCTGGACATGCCGCTCAACTCGATCCCGCCCACGACCACGGTCGCCGGGCTGGAGGCCAAGCGCGCCGCCGCGGGCCCGCAGGCCCTGGTCGACGTGGGCTTCTGGGGCAGGCGGTCCCCGGCAATCTCGGCACGCTCCGCGAGCTGCACGACGCCGGGGTGTTCGGCTTCAAGTGCTTCCTCTCGCCCAGCGGGGTGGACGAGTTCCCGCACCTCTCGACCGATCAGCTCTTCGAGGCGATGCACGAGATCGCCGCCTTCGACGGCCTGCTGATCGTGCACGCCGAGGACCCGGACGAGCTCGACGCGCACACGAACGCGGGCGGCACCTCCTACGACGCGTTCGTGGCCTCACGCCCCGACGCCTCCGAGAGCAGCGCGATCCTGCACGTGATCGAGGCGGTCCGCGAGACCGGCGGGCGTGCGCACATCCTGCACCTCTCCTCCGCGAAGGCCCTGCCGCTGCTGCGCGAGGCGAAGGCGGAGGGGCTGCGCATCACCGCCGAGACCTGCCCGCACTACCTCACGTTCGACGCCGAGACGATCCCCGACGGCGGCACGCAGTACAAGTGCTGCCCTCCGATCCGCGACGAGCACAACCGCGAACTGCTCTGGAAGGGCCTTCTCGACGGCACGATCGACATCATCGCGTCGGACCACTCCCCGCCACCAAGGAGCTGAAGTTCGCGCACGACGGCGACTTCGGCCTCGCCTGGGGCGGCATCTCGGGGCTCGAGGCTCAGCTTCCGCGCCGTGTGGACCGGGCCCGCGAGCGCGGGATCCCGCTCGAGCAGGTCGTCGCCTGGATGTCGACCGGGACCGCCGCCTTCGCCGGGCTCGGGCAGAAGGGCCTGCTGCGGGCGGGCGCCGACGCCGACCTCGTCGCGTTCGATCCGGAGGCGCAGTCGCACGTCGACGTCGAGGCCCTCGCGCACAAGAACAAGGTGTCCGCCTACGACGGCCGCGCGATCCGCGGCGCGGTGACGGGCACCTGGGTCGGCAGGCGCCGGGTCGACGCGAGCACCGCCGCTCCCGTCGGGCGTCTGCTCGAGCGCCTCTGAGCGTCGTGTTCCGGCCGCGTTTCGGGCGTGTGAACAGGAGCGGGTCCGGCACCGGATCCGGACGGATCGCACAAGACTGGAGCCCGACGAGCGCCCGATGCTGAGCGCTCGGACGAAGCGGCGCGGCGACGCGGGCAGCATCCTGGCAGACGGGCACCCGCCTGCCGCCCATCCCGAACGCGAACAGGAGCGGACATGTCGATCATCCTCGGAGACCACCAGTACGGGAAGGCCGAGAACCGCGTCGTCCGGATCTACCGCGACACCCCGCGCCACGAGATCCACGACGTCACCGTCTCGACCGCGCTGCGCGGCGACTTCGAGGCCGCGCACCTCGAGGGCGACCAGTCCGCGGTGCTGCCGACCGACACGCAGAAGCAGACCGCCTACTCCTTCGCGAAGGAGAAGGGGCTGCGCTCGATCGAGGCGTACGGCCTCGAGCTCGCCCGCCACTTCGTCGACGGCTACGCGCCGGTGCACGGCGCGCGGGTCGAGATCGAGGAGTTCGCGTGGGAGCGCGTCCTCGTCGACGGCCAGGAGCACGATCACACCTGGGTCCGCAAGGGTCAGGAGGTGCGCACCGCATCCGTCTCCGTCGAGGGCACCGGCGAGGCGCAGCAGATCTGGGTCACCGGCGGCTTCAAGGACCTGACCATCCTGAAGTCGACGGGCTCCGAGTTCCACGGCTTCCTCACCGACCCGTACACCGTCCTGCAGCCGACCGACG
Organism: Rathayibacter sp. AC182; assembly: GCF_979253875.1. Lineage (NCBI taxonomy): Bacteria > Bacillati > Actinomycetota > Actinomycetes > Micrococcales > Microbacteriaceae > Rathayibacter > Rathayibacter sp. AC182. The sequence goes on from NZ_CEEDEK010000003.1 coordinate 632,471, forward strand.
ACCGCGTCATGGCGACCTCGCTGGTCGCGAAGTGGCGGTTCGCGCTCACTCCCGAGGAGCTCGGCTCGCTCGACTGGGAGGTCCTCTACGCCGGGGTGAAGGCTCTGATGATCAGCCGCTTCGCGACCGTGCACTCCCTCGCCCTTCAGCAGACGCTCTTCGAGATGGGCAAGGCGGTGCTGGAGGAGTTCCCGCAGATCGTCGAGGTGCGTCTCTCCGCCCCCAACAAGCACCACTTCCTCTACGACCTGTCGCCGTTCGGCGTCGCGAACGACGGCGAGGTGTTCCACGCCGCCGACCGGCCCTACGGGCTGATCCAGGCGAGCGTCGTCCGCGACGACGCACCGGACGCCGGCCCCGCCTGGTACGCCTACACGGGACTGGTGTGACCACCGTCCACCGCGGGCACCTCCTGCACATCGCGGGCCGTCCGACGCTCGAGCAGGCCCGCGAGGCCCTCGTCTCGGTGCCGGACGGCGCGCTGGTCGTCGACGACTCGGGCGTCATCGTCTGGACCGGCCGCTTCGCCGAGCTGCCGGACGCCCACCGCGGCGCGGACGTCGTGGGCGACTCCTCCGCGATCCTCGTGCCCGGCTTCGTCGACGCGCACGTCCACTTCCCGCAGACCTACTCGATCGACGGCTTCGGCGGCGGCCAGCTGCTCGAGTGGCTCGACGGCGCGATCTTCCCGGCGGAGGCGCGTCTCGCCGACGAGGAGTTCGCGACGCGGATCGCCCGCGACTTCACCCGCCGCCGCATCGCTGCGGGCACGACTGCGGCGATGGTCTTCGGATCGGCGTTCCCGCACGCGCAGGACGCGCCTGTTCGAGCGGACCCGCGCGACGGGCCTGCGCCTGGTCTCCGGGCGCGGTGTGCAGACCGTCGGGCCCGCCTCCGCCGCACCCCTGCTCACGGGCGAGACCGAGGCGGTCGACCTCGTCGCCGCCGAGATCGAGCGCTGGCACGCGGTCGACACCGGCGACTCCGCCACCGCTCTGCTGCAGGTCGCGATCGTTCCGCGCTTCTCGCTCTCGGTCACTCCGACGACCCTGGGGGCCCTCGGCGACCTCTACGACGACGTGCGCGGCCGCGGCGTCTACGTGCACAGCCACCTGAACGAGAACGACCGCCCCGGCGACGGCGAGATCGCCGCGGTGCTCGGCTCGTACGGCACGCGCAGCTACCTCGACACGTACGACGGGCTCTTCCTCCCCGGCTCCGCGCGCGGCGGCTCGTCGCTGCTGGGCAGGCGCACGATCCTCGCGCACGCCGTGCACTGCCAAGACGCGGAGCTGCACCGCCTCGCCGAGACCGGCACGTCGATCGCGCACTGCCCCACGTCGCAGCAGACTCCTCGGCTCGGGCGATGCCGTGGCGGCGCACGGTGGCGAGCGGAGTGACGGTGGCCCTCGGGAGCGACGTCGGCGCCGGCGACGAATGGCTGCTGTCGCGCGTCGCGAACGACGCCTTCAAGGTGCACCTGTCGGAGCCCGGCGAGGCGTCGGTCGCGCTGCACCCTGCGGAGATGCTGTTCTCGGCGACCCTCGCGGGAGCCCGCGCGCTCGACATGGAGGAGCGGTTCGGCAACTTCGATCGCGGCAAGGACGCCGACTTCCTCCGCATCGAGCCCTCGCGCTGGGAGCCTCTGGCCGACGTGCTCGAGCGCGGGATCCGGGCCGACGACGACGCGACCGCCACCGCCCAGCTGCTCTTCGCGCTGCTGATGGGGCTGCGCGAGCCGGCGATCGCGGCCGTGCACGTGCGGGGCCGCGAGGTGCTCGCTCAGAGTAGGCCCGGGTGCGATCTGCAGGAGCGCGCACGATCTGCAGGGGAGCGCGCCGATCTGCAGGGGCTCGCACTATCTGCAGGGGATCCGCGCGGGAACGCGCCGTCCTCCGTCAGATCGACGCGCGGGTGCCGGGATCCCCTGCAGACGGTGCAGAGGCCCTGCGGAGCGAGACCCGGTGCGCTCTGCAGACACCCGTACGATTCGCAGGGGATCCGCGCAGGAACGCGCCTTCCTCCGCCCCACCGGTGCGCCCGCCCGGCGAATCCCCTGCAGACCGCACGCGGACACGCCGAGAGGGCCGGCGACTCCCCTGCAGACGGCACCGGGACGCTCCGGACGAGGCCCGCGCCCGGTCAGCGCAGCTGCAGGGCCAGGAACAGGTCCGCGCGGTCCGACGTGTTCGAGAGGTCGCGCTGCGTCAGCTCCTCGACGCGCGCGATGCGGTACCGCACGGTGTTCAGATGCAGATGCGTCTGCTCGCGGCGCGCACCCACGAGCCGCCGCAGTCGAGGAACGCCGCGAGCGTCGCGACGAGCTGCGAGTTGTAGCGGGCGTCGTGCTCGATCAGCCGGCCGAGCACGAGCTCGACGAAGACGCTCCGGAGGTGGTCCGGCACCGCGGTCAGCAGACTGCACCGCCGAGGTCACCTCGCCGGCGTCGTTGATCCGCACCCTCGATCCGTCGCCGGGCACTCCCGGCAGCAGCATCCGTACCGGGCGGAGCGCAGGGCACCGCCGAGGGCGGCGAGCGGAGTCGCGGCGCTCGTCCCCACGCGCAGCACCTGGTCGCCGAGCCCCGACCCGACCCGGCGCAGCGCCGCGGTGACGACCGAGAGCGGATCCGCTGCCTGTGGGGATCGCGTCGGTCGCGTCGACCGGGAGCACCGCCACGACGCGGCCGTCCGCGTCTCGGCCGACCACGGCGCGGCCGAGGTGCGAGGCCGCGTCGGTGAGGATCCGGCGGGCGAGCTCGGAGGAGTCGTCGCCGTCGAACCCGGCGGCGATCACGGCGCAGCGCCCGGCGCCTCCCAGTCCGAGCTGGCGGAGGTACACCGCCGCCTCGGGCTGCTCGCTGTCCTCCTCGACGAGCTCGAGCAGCCGGTCGGCGAGGGCCGTGTCGGCCAGCGTCTCCGCGTCGCGTTGCAGGCGGTAGAGGCCCACCACTCCGGTCAGCTCGGTGACCGCGTCCAGCAGCGACGGGTGCCACTCGTTCCAGTCGCCGGCCACGACCACGAACCACTGGGTCGCGCGGTGCTCGTCTGCTCCGCCGACCGCGAAGACCGAGAGCGTGCCGCCGTGGGCGTCCGCGACGGTCACCGGGTTCTGCCGCGCGGTGAGCCCGGCGTGCACCACCCGCTCGATCTCGGTGAGGCCGAGCGGCTCCGCGGACGCGGCGGAGCGCCCGGTGGCGGTCAGCACGCGCACAGGACGCCCGAGCTCGCCGGACGTCCGCGCGATCAGCTCGTCGAGGAGCTGTCCGCGGTACACCTCCGTCAGCAGCTGCCGCTGGCGGGCGAGCCCCGCGGTGAGCCTCGCCACCCGGTCGCCCGCGAGGGCGTTCGAGAGGTGCGCCGTGATCGAGGCGAACGACACGTCGGCCGGCACCGCGAACAGCGCCACTCCGTGCGCGCGGCACGCCTCGACGACGTCGTCGGGCACGAAGCCGGTGGAGGCCCTCGCCCGCGAGCAGGGCGACGGCACCGGAGGCGGCCACCGCGGACACGAAGGTCTCGCTGTCCTCGGGGGTGCGGCGCGCATCATGCCGGTCAGCACGAGCTGGTCGCGAGCGAGGTAGCGGCGAGGGTCGAGCAGGTCGGTCGTGAAGGTCCAGTTGACCGGGCGCGCGAGCGCCTCGGGAGTGGTGAAGACGGCGCGGATCCGCAGCTGCGGCGCGTCGAGGACGTCCTGGAGCTGCACCGTCAGCTCCCCCGGTACGTCGAGTAGGCGAACGGGCTCAGCAGCAGCGGCACGTGGTAGTGCGCGCCCTCGTCGGCGAGCCGGAACGCGATCACCACCTCCGGGTAGAACGACTCGACGTCGCCGAAGTAGGCGGCGGTGTCGAAGACGACCCGGTAGACGCCCGCGGGCAGCGACCGGGGCCCGAGAGCGGCGACACGCCCGTCGGAGTCGGTGCTCGCCTCGGCGAGCCTCTCCCAGCCCGAGCCGGCGCGCGCCTCGAGCACGACCGGCACCCCCTGGGCGGGACGCCCCGTGCACGGCATCGAGGACGTGGGTCGTGACGTGGCTGGTGTGCGCGCTCATCGGGTGGCCTCCTCGGTGACGGCGCCGGTCGCGGGCCCGAGGGCGCGAAGCGCGCAGGACGGTGATCTCGCGGAGCTGGTCGGCGACGATCGCGCTCTCGGCGTCGTCGTCGAGGGAGAGGCGGCGCTCGAGCTCCCCGACGATCTCCTCGCGCGAGCGACCGGCCGCGCGGATGAGGAACACCCGGTCGAACCGCTCCTCGTAGGCGCGGTTGCCCGCGATCAGGCGCTCGGCCAGGGCCTCGTCGCTCGAGAGGCTCGCGGCCTGCTCGGCGGCCGAGAACGCGGAGGCGCGTCCGGAGGCGGCGTGCCGCTCGCCGATCCTCGGGTGGTCGGCCAGGGCCGACGCGATCTCCTCCGGGGTGAGCGTGCGCGCGACGCGGTCGGCGGCCTCGGCAAGCAGCCCGGTCGAGGCGTACGGCGCTCCGGCCGCCACCTCGTCGGCCCAGCGGGGCACGGCGAGGCAGGCGAGCAGGGCGTCGCGGAGGGGGGCGGGGTGGTCATGGACTCTCCTCGTCGGGCGGCGGGGTGGGGCACGATGGTGGGATGGAGGCTGCTGCGGTGACCGGGATCGTCCTCGCCGCCGGCGCGGGTCGACGCGCGGGCGGCCCGAAGGCGCTGCGCCGGGCCCCGGACGGCACCCCGTGGCTCGCGCTCGCGGTCCGGCGCCTCGAGGCGATCGGCTGCGGACGGGTGCTGGTCGTCCTCGGAGCGGGAGCCCACGAGGCCCTCGCTCTCGTCCCGGAGGGCGCGGACGCCGTCGTCGCGGAGGACTGGGCGGACGGGATGTCCGCCTCGCTGCGCGCGCCGGTCTCGCCGCGGCCACCGGCGATGCCGCCCTCGTGACGCTCGTCGACCTCCCGGAGGAGCCCGCCGCCGTCGGCGCGCGGATCCTGGCGGCGGCCCCGGACTCGCCCGATGCGCTCGTGAGAGCGGTCCACTCCGGTCGACCCGGTCATCCGGTGCTGATCGGCCGCGCGCACTGGGCGGCGCTGGCCGGCGGACTGCGCGGAGACGCGGGAGCCCGGGACCACCTGCGCGACCACGGTGCCGTCGAGATCGAGTGCGGCGATCTGGCCGACGGCCGCGATCACGACGGCCCGCCTGATCCAGGGCGTCGCCGAGCGCCCGCCAGGCGAGGCGTCGCGCAGACCGAGCGCACGGGGTTCGCGGCCACGGCGAGCAGCGCCTCCTCGTCGCCGAGCACCGGATCCGCGACCCGCAGCCGCATCGAGGTCAGGAACGCCCCGACGCGGGCGCGGAGGGCCTCCTCGTCGAGTCCGTCGAGCTCGTCGACGAGCAGCGACGCCGAGCCCTGCGACAGCTCGCAGCCGCGTCCCGTCCAGCGCAGCGACACGGAGTCGTCCACCTCGCACGATGCGCACCACGAGCCGGTCGCCGCAGGTCGGCGTGAGCAGCTCGGCGCGGCCGAGCACCTCCTCCGTCACGTCCTCGTCGATCCGGCCGATCGGGTGACGGGCGTGGGCCTGGATCAGATCCGCGGCCTCGACGGCGCTCACGCCCGGTCCTCGATCTCGGAGAGCTCGGCGTAGACGGTGCTGATCCCGGCGATCCGCTCGCGCGCCTCGCGCGGACGGGCGCCGAGTACCCCCGAGGCGAGCAGCGCGACCGCGCTCATCGCCGCGGCGTAGCTGTCGAAGGCCGCCTCGCTGTCGACCGGGCACTCGAGCCAGACCGCGGCACGGTCGGCGAGCCGGCGGGCCTGCGGATCGGCGAGAAGCACGACCGGCACCCCGCGGTCGGCCAGCCCGTCCAGGAGCGCGGTGAAGGCCGAGGGCCGGCGCCGGAAGCCCACGAGCACGACGACGTCCTCGGCTCCGAGCCCCACGATCTCCTCGCCCAGCGACTGCCCCGGCTGCGGGGCCACTCTGACACGCGCGCGGGCCTGGGCGAGCTGCTGGCGCAGGTGGAGCGCCACCGGGTAGCTGTTGCGCATCCCCACGACCACGACCTCGCGGGCGGCCGCGACGAGCCGGACCGCCTCGTCCAGTCGTCCGTCGCTGAACGTCGAGGGCGAGGCGCTGCAGATTGGCGCGCTCGCTCTCGAGGTGCGCGGCGATCGGGTCGCCGTGGGCGGAGGCTGGTCCGACGGGGACCCCCGAGCTGCGCAGCGCACGGGCGTGCTCGCGCACCTCCTGCGAGTTCGAGAAGCCGAGCCGGCGGAAGAGGCGCGACACCGTCGCCTTCGACACTCCGCTGTGCGCGGCGAGCTCGGTGGCCGTGTAGATCGCGAGGTCGCCCAGGTGGTCCAGGATGAAGTCGGCCGCCCGCTGCTCCTGCCGCGAGAGCGACGCGTAGCCCGCGTCGATGCGGTGCCCGATGCTGGGCGGCGCGTCGGCGTCGGAGGGAGCGGCCGTCGTCATGCCCGCGACCTCGCGAAGGCGTGCACCGCCGCCTCGAAGGCGTCGAGCGCCACGGCCACGTCGGCCTCGGTCACGTTCTCCTCGGGGTGGTGGCTGACGCCGCCCTCGCAGCGGAGGAAGAGCATCGCGTAGTCGGTGAGCTCGGCGATCGCCATCGCGTCGTGGCCCGCCTTCGAGAACAGGACCATCGGCTCCTCGTCGCCGGTCGCGCGGATGCCCTCGCGGATCACGTCCTGGAGCGCCGCGGACGCGACGACGGCGGGAGCGCCGTGCGTCTCCTCGACGGTCAGCGAGAGCCGGCGGCGGCCGGCCGACTCCGACATCGCGTGCTGGATCCCGTCCCACACGCGGTCGCGGACGTCGTCGAACTCGGCGCGCAGGTCGATGCTGAACTCGACCCGGCCCGGGATCACGTTGACCGCTCCGGGGAACGCCTCGAGGCGGCCGACCGTGGCGATGCAGCCGTTGTCGCGGGCGATCCGCTCGACCGCGAGCACCGCCTCCGCAGCCCCGGCGAGCGGCGTCGCGGCGGCGGTCGAAGGGCACGCCGCCCGCGTGACCGGCCTTACCGGTGAGCGTGACGGCGAAGCGGCGGGCGCCGGCGATGGAGGAGGACGACTCCGAGCGCCCGATCGGCCTCCTCGAGGTACGGGCCCTGCTCGATGTGCGCCTCGAGGTAGCCGAGCAGGTCGTCGGCCGCGCGCGCCGCCGTCGAGATGCGGGAGGGATCGAGTCCGAACTCGTGGAACGCCTCGACGAGCGTGGTTCCCTGCGCGTCCTCGAGCTCCCACCAGCGCTCGTCCCAGGTGCCGGCCACGGCGCGCGATCCGAGGACGCGCGGTGCCGAAGCGGGTGCCCTCCTCGTCGCCGAACGCGACGACCTCGATCGCGAACGGCAGTCGGACGCCGGCGGCGTTCAGGCGCGAGACGACCCCGATCGCCAGCATCACGCCGAGGATCCCGTCGTAGCGGCCGGCGTCGATCACCGTGTCGAGGTGCGAGCCGAGCATCAGCGCGGGCTGACCCGGGGTGGCGCCCTCGTAGCGGCCGCACTGGTTGCCCGCGGCGTCCTGCCACGAGCGCATGCCCGCCTCCTCCATCCAGGCCGCCGCCATCGCGTTCACGCGGGCGTGCTCCGGAGAGAGGTAGACGCGCTCGATCGCGCCGCGCGTGCTCGAGGACGGCCGCGAGCAGGTCGCAGCGCTCCATGATCGCGGCGGCGTCGACGGCGCTCACGCGGCGCTCCCGTACACGCCGTAGGCGCCGTCCACCCCGCCGCCCGGAGCGACGCGCGCGCCCGCTCGGCGCAGCACCGCCTCGAGTGCCGCGAGCGTCGTCAGCACGGTGTCGGGGCGGGCGTTGTAGCCCATCGTGCCGATGCGCCAGACCTTGCCGTGCAGCGGACCGAAGGACGTGCCGATCTCGATGCCGAAGTCCTCGAGCATCGCGCCGCGGACCGCGTCGCCGTTCACTCCCTCGGGGATGCGGACCGCGACGACGTTGCTCATCTTGTGCGAGACGTCGCCGAAGACCTCGAGACCGAGGCCCTGCACGCCGGCGAGCATCGCCGCCCCGTGCAGCTCGTGCCGCGCGATCGTGTTCTCGAGGCCCTCCTCCACGATGATCCGGGCGCATTCCCGCGCGCCGTAGAGCATCGTGGTGGCCTCGGTGTGGTGGTTGAGCCGGCGCGGACCCCAGTAGTCGAAGACCATGCCGAGGTCGAAGTAGTTCGAGCGGACGGGGTGCGCACTGACTGCGTCGCCCTCGTCGCGGATGCCGGCCTCGATGCTCTTGCGCGACTCGATGACCGCGACGGCCTTCTCCGAGAACGTGGCGGGCGCCGAGCCGGAGGGTCCGCCGAGGCACTTCTGCAGCCCGGCCGTGACCGCGTCGAGCCCCAGCTCGTCGGCACGGAACGCGTTGCCCGCCAGCGACGCCGTGACGTCGGTGTAGAAGAGCACGCCGTGCTTCTCGCAGATCGCGCCGAGCTCCTCGAGCGGCTGCGCCATGGTGGTCGAGGTGTCGCCGTGCACCACGGCCAGCACCTTGGGCCAGAACCTCTCGATCGCCTCCGCGATGACCGAGACGGGGAACACCTGCCCCCACTCCGCCTCGATCACGTGCACCTCGGCTCCGCGGCGCTCGGCGATCTCGCGGAGGAGGTGGCCGAAGCGGCCGAAGACGGGCACGAGCACGCGGTCGCCCGGCTCGAGCATCGAGACGAGCGCCGCCTCGATGCCCGCGCGGCTGGTGCCGTCGACGAGCAGCGTCTTCTCGTTCTCGGTGACGAAGACGCGGCGGTAGAGCTCCTGCGTCTCGGTCATGTACGCGGTCATGGAGGGGTCGTACTGGCCGACCAGCTGCGCCGACATGGCGCGCAGCACGCGGGGGTCCGCGTTGATCGGGCCGGGACCCATCAGGAGCCGCGGGGGCGGAGTCGATCGGCAGGAACGTCGAGATCGCGGGCGCGGTCGGAATGGGAACCACCTCTTCACGGACGGGGACGCAGGAGGAAAACCTGTTTCAAGCGCCCAGCAGCACGGAACAGACGTTTCACCCGTGTTTCGGCGCACCCGGCGATCAGGACCGGCCGAAGCCGGCGGCGAGCTCGATCAGCGCGAGATCCGTGCCGCGCCCGCCGATCAGGCAGAACCCGACAGGAGCGCCGTCCACGCTGAGCAGCGGCACCGACAGGGCCGGGTATCCGCCGATCCCCGCGACGCACGTCATGCTCAGCGTCGCCGTCCGCACCGCGTCGATCCGCTCGGCCGAGGCGTCGAGCGCGGGAGCGGGCGAGGAGGCGGAGGGCAGGAGCAGCACACGACCGTCGAGGGCGACGTCGAGCGCCCGCCTGAACCCCGCGAGCCGCAGCCGAGCGGAGGCGACGATCTCGGGACCCAGCAGCGACGCGGCGTCGAACCGGCCCTGCACGTCGGGAGCCAGAGCACCCGGATGCGCCGCGACCCACTCGCCGTCGGCGGCCCACGCCTCCGCCGCCTGCACGGTGCGGAAGGCCTCGAGCATCCCGTCGACGGGCGGCAGCTCGACGCCCTCGGGAGCGGTGAGGACGCCGGAGGCGACCAGCGCCTCGACCGCGTCGGTGAACGCACTGCGCACGGCCGGGTCGGCCGACTCGAGCAGTGCCGGAGCGATCGCGACGCCTCCGCCGAGTGGGCGCTGCTCCGACCCGCGCAGCCCGACCCGGGCCGTGCGCAGCAGCGTCTCGGCGTCGCGCGTCAGCCAGCCCACCGTGTCGAAGCTCGGAGCCAGCGGCAGCGCCCCTCGACCGGCACCGCGCCGTGCGTCGTGCGCAGCCCCCAGAGCCCCTGGTAGGACGCAGGGACGCGGATGGAGCCCGCCGTGTCGGTGGCGAGGCCGATGGCCGCCTGCCCGAGCGAGACGGCGGTCGCCGGCCCGCTCGAGGAGCCGCCCGGGATCGCCCCGGGCACGGCGGGGTTCGGCGGGGTCCCGTAGCCGGAGTTGCGGCCCGCGATGCTGTACGCGAACTCGTCGGTCTGCGCGATGCCGCGCACGGCCGCCCCGGCCTCCAGCAGATCGGCCACGGCCGGAGCCGTCAGCGACTCGACCGAGGCCTCGGCGAGGCGCACGGGCACCCCGGCGCCGATCTGCTGCCCCTCGATCGCGAAGAGGTCCTTCACCGCGATGTCGAGCCCGTCCAGCTCCCCGAGCCGGTGGGAGGCACGAGCGGCGCGCCGACGACCCGCCACACCCGCGCGTCCAGCGCCGGTGCGGGCGCCTGCACCTGTGCGGCGCGCACCCGCCACACGCCCTCGTCGAGCGACCAGAGCTGCGTGACCAGACCTCTCCCCCGCGGGACGGCGTGTTCACCGTGACGACCAGCGCGGTGCCGGCGTCCACCGCCCGCACGTGCAGCTCGGCGAGGCCGCGCGGAGGAGTCCCACCGCGCCGTCCGCGGAACCCGGTGATCGCGTCGTGGCCGACCAGCAGCCCCGAGGCGTCGCCCTGGAGCGTCGTCGGCGCGCGGACGAACGCGTCCGCCAGCGCCGGCACGTCGTCGGCCGCGAGGGCGGCCTCGTACGCCACCACCGCGTCGACCAGGCCGTCCGGCAGCTCGCCCTCGAGCGAGGTCACGCGCGGGTCAGACATCGAAGTCCGCCGTCCGCACGCGGGCGTGCACGCCCTTCACGAGGTCCACGACCTGCGAGATGTTGAAGTCGGTCGCTGCGCTCAGGTACGCGTAGGCCAGGCTCGCGTCCATGCCGTAGCGCGCCTGGAGCAGCGCGATGGCCGCGCGCACGCAGTTCTGCACCGCGACGTCGAGATCGGCGTCCATGCCGGTCGGCACCAGGAACTCGCTCGTCTCGCCCAGCGGCCCGACGAGCTCGCCGAACGCCGCGAGCGCGTCGGCGCGCGTCACCACCTCGAAGCGCACCCGCACGCGCAGGCTCGCCTCCATCGCCGTGAGCGCGACCTCGCCGTCGCCCTGCGCGAAGTGCGGATCCCCGACGTAGGCGAGCGCTCCGGGCACCTGCACCGGCAGGTAGAGGCTCGTCCCCGCCGTCAGCAGCGAGATGTCGATGTTGCCGCCGTGCGGACCGGGCGGCACGGAGTGCGGGCGCTCCTCGCCCGCGACCGCGACGCCCATGATCCCGAGGAACGGGTGCAGCTCGAACCTGGCCGAGCGCTCACCGCCCGCGACCAGCGGGAGCACGCCGCGCCGGATCCCGTCGGTACCGTCCTCGACGTGCGCGAAGGCGCTGAAGGGCCCCGCGGCGAGCGGTACTCCCCGGCAGCGCTCCGCGACCGTGCCGGTTCGAGATCACCCCGTAGGGCACGCGCGGCTCGGCCTCGAGCAGGGTCATCCGCAGCAGGTCGCCCGGTCGCGCGCCCCTCACGGCGATCGGACCGGTGACGACGTGCGGTCCGTCGGCCTCGACGTCGCGGAACGGACCGGAGGCGGCGAGCTCGATCGCGTCGCGCAGCACGCCCTCGGGAGCGACGCCGTGGCGGCCGAAGAACGCGACCGGATCGCGGCCCTGATCCTCCAGGACCCCCTCGTGGCTCAGGGTGTCGATGACGACCTCGGCGCCGGAGTCGATCGTCAGCACTGCGCGGTCGCTCGCGCAGGGCAGCCGCCCCCAGAGCACCGAGTCGGGGCTCGCAGGCAGGTACCCCACACCCTCCGGGATCGACTCTCCGGGCTGCACCGCCCGCTCCGCCAACCGCATGCGCCGCCCGCCTTCCTGTGCGGGAGCCTCCGCGACCGTCCGACAGTACCGAAGCCGTGTTTCGTCTCTTCGCGCGCATCCGTGGCAGGATCGGCGGGGCTCAGCCCCCGCTCCACCCCGCGAGATGCACTCGAGCACGCGACGCGCCGTCGCGAGCGTGCCGGAACGGCCTCTCGCGGGCGCCTCCCTCCCTCCGACGACAGGACCCCCGTGTTCCGACGCCTGCGCACCCGCACCGAGAACGTCCACCTCGGCCTGATGCTCGCCCTGACCTTCTCGACCGGCATCATCGACGCCGTCGGCTACCTCGGCCTCGACCGCGTCTTCACCGGCAACATGACCGGCAACGTCGTGATCCTCGGCATGGCCCTCGCCGGCGCCGACGACCTGCCCGTCGTCGGCCCGATCATCGCGCTCGTCGGCTTCATGCTCGGCGCCGCGATCGGCGGCCGCGTGCTGCGCCCCGTGAAGACCGGCTGGACGACCCGCTCCACCTGGCTCTTCACCGTGGTCGGCCTGCTGATGGCCGTGCTCGCGATCGTCCTCGGCGTCGTCCCCGAGCACCCGGAGCCGCTCGCCCTGACCGTGACGGGCATCCTCGGCCTGGCGATGGGTCTGCAGGCGGCGACCGCCCGCCACATCGCGGTGAAGGACGTGACCACGGTCGTCGTCACCTCCACCATCACCGGCTTGGCCGCCGATTCCTGGCTCGGCAGCGGCAAGGGCCAGCCCTGGTTCCGCCGCCTGGCGGCCGTCGTGCTGATCGGAGCCGGAGCCGGAGTCGGTGCCCTCGCGCTGACCGCGGGCCTCTGGCTCGGCCTCGCGATCGCCGCCGCCATCACCCTGATCGCGTCGCTGTTCGGCCACCTCGTCGCGCATGTGAAGCACGCTCCGGCATCCGAGAAGGCCACGGCCTGACCGCGCCGCTCCGCCCCATCGGCAGTGCGGGGTGACCGTCGTCCGTCAGGCCTCCGCACCCTGCCTCAGCTGAGGTCGCGCCGCTCCTCCGCCACCCGCGGCAGCAGCTGGCAGTGCGGGCAGAGGTGCGACGAGCGGTTCATGAACGGCACCCGCACGATCGCCTCGCCGCACCGCGGGCACGGCTTGCCGGTCTGCCCGTAGGCGTTGAGGCTGTGCGAAGTACCCCGACGCCCCGTTCACGTTGACGTACTGGGCGTCGAAGCTCGTCCCGCCCTCGGCCAGCGCACGCTCGAGCACCGAGCGCACCTCCGCGAAGAGGCGGCGGATCCGCGGCTCGCTCAGCGACGCGCTCGAGCGCTCCGGGTGCAGCTCGGCCGCCCACAGCGACTCGTCCGCGTAGATGTTGCCGATGCCGCTGACGAGGGTCTGATCGAGCAGCGCCCGCTTGATCCCGCTGTTCCGGCGCCCGAGCGCCGTCACGATGCCGGAGAGGTCGAAGAAGGGATCGAGCGGGTCCCGCGCGATGTGCGCCACCTGCGAGGGGACGCGTGCGGTCCAGTCTCCCAGCGGCCCGTCGCCGGAGTAGCCGCCCGGGGCGCCGTCCGGGGTGGGCTCGAGCGTGTCGATCGCCATGGAGCCGAAGATCCGCTGGTCGACGAAGTGCAGGGCGAGCTCGCCGTGCTCGGGGTGCTCGATGGCGATCCGGATGCGCGTCAGCCTGGCCGGCGGCGCATCCGCGGCGCGCAGCAGCACCTGCCCGCTCATCCCGAGGTGCACGAGCAGGGCCTCGTCGCGGCCGGCGGGCATCCAGAGGAACTTCCCGCGGCGCACGGCTCCGGCGAGCCGGCGCCCGACCAGCAGACGCTCGAACGCGCCGTGCAGATGCACGTGGCGCTTCAGCGAGCGCTCGTCGACGATCTCGACGCCGGTGACGAGAGAGCCGGTGACGGCCGGGGCGAGGCCGGCGCGCACCACCTCGACCTCGGGGAGCTCCGGCACGCCTAGGCCCCGGAGACGGGCGGCAGTGCCGCGAGGCGTGTCCAGGCGTCCAGCGCGGCCGCCATCTCGGCGGCCTTCTTGCTGGTCCCCTCGCCGCGGGGCGGTGACCAGACCGCCGACGATCACGGTGGCCACGAACACCTTGTTGTGGTCGGGCCCGGTGGCGGCGATCTCGTAGCGCGGGGCGGGCGCGCCGCGCTCGGCTGCCGCTTCCTGCAGGCTCGTCTTGGGGTCCATCGAGACCCCGAAGCGTCCCGGATCCGCGCGCAGCGGAGCGATCAGGCGCAGGACGAGGTCCCGCGCGGCGTCGGGACCGGTGCCGAGGTACACGGCGCCGATGATCGCCTCGACGGTGTCGGCGAGGATCGACGCCTTCTCGCGACCGCCGGTCAACTCCTCGCCACGACCGAGGCGGACGAACGCGCCCAGCCCGATGCCGCGGGCGATCTCGGCCAGCGCGACCGTCGAGACGAGGCTCGCGCGCCGCTTCGCCAGGTCGCCCTCACTGAGGGCCGGGTACTCCGTGTAGAGCATCACCGTGACGGCCTGGCCGAGGATCGAGTCGCCGAGGAACTCGAGGCGCTCGTTGTGCGGGATCCCCGAGCTCGAAAGCGAACGACCGGTGCGTCAGGGCGAGCTCGAAGAGCTCACCGTCGAGGCTCACGCCGAGCGTGGCCTCCAGACGCGACCGGTCGTCGCTGGAGGGTGATGCGGAGGTCTGGTTCACCATGGACCACCTCGTCGCCGGCCGCGGAGCGGCGGACGGCCGGAGGATCGGATCAGACGTCGGCGACCTTGCGGCCCCTTGTACTCGAGGAACAGCGCGGTGCCCGCGGAGTCCTCGACGACCTTGGCGCGGTGGGGAAGGCTGTAGACGACCTTGCCGTTCTCGACGGTCTTGACCAGCTTGGGGGCCTCGGCCTTCCACTGCGAACGACGGGCGTGGGTGTTCGCGCGGGACTTCTTCCCCTTGGGAACAGCCATGATTCTCTTCTCTACCTAAGGTCCCGTAACGGGGCTAGGCCGGATTCGGTGCGGGCGTTCGCGCCTGCACCGCTGTCTGCGGAGCTCCGGGCGCTGCGGCCCCGCCGTTCCCCGTCTCGCTCAACCCGGCGAGCGCGGCCCACCTGGGGTCGTGCGGCGCATCGGGTTCGCGCTCGGAGGAATCGGCCAGCCGCTCCCCCGTGACGGGGTCGAGGCCCGGACAATCCGGCCGGCAGACCGGCTGAACGGCAGCGACAAAACCACCGCATCCCTGACCAGAGGTTCAAGATCCACGTGGTCGTCGTGAACCTCATAGTCGAAAGCTTCGTCAGAAGAGTACGCGAAAAGTTCCTGGAACTCGACATCGACAGGCAGGGAGATGTCGGTGAGGCACCGGCTGCACTCGCCGACGGCCTCCGCCGAGACCTCGACACTGGCCAGGATCCCTCGTGCACCGACTCCACGCGGACGTCGAGCTCGATCGGAGCGCCCTCGCGGACGGCCACGATCCCTCGCCGTACTGCTCGGGCGCGTCGATGTCGAGACGGTGCTCGCGCATCTCCCCCGGACGGCCGATGAGATCGCGCACGTGCACGGTGAACGGCGTCTTTCGGAAAGTAGTCACGAGGGTCCATCTACGCCCGGGAGCGCCGTCCGAGCGGAGGCGCCGGTCGAGGGCGCACCGCACCCGAGGACGCGGCGCGCGGACCGGCCGGGAACGCGCGAGGGCCGGCCGAGAACGCGAAGGGCCGGAGCCGTCGCGAGCGACGACCCGGCCCGGGGAGCACGGATCAGGCGCCGCCCTCCTGCAGCGTCACCTCGATCGGCTCGAAGTCGGCGCCGCTGGTGTCGACGCCCTCCTCCTCGAGCTCGGCCAGCGCCTTCTCGACGTACTCGTTCGAGTACGCCGTCTCCGGCGGGTCGTCGCTGATGATCGTCGCGCCGGTCTCGTTCTGCGTCTCCTTGGCGATGTCGACGGTCTGCTGCCAGGCGGCCTCGTCGATCATGCCGATGCCGCCGGTCGAGGGCCAGATCAGCTTGTTGACCTCGTTGGTCATCCAGAGCTGGTGGCTCGTGCCGAGCGTGGACCCGGCGGCGGTGACGATGTCGGCCGCCTCCTCCGGGTTGTCCTTCGCGTAGATCCAGCCCTTGATCGAGGCCTTCACGAACGCGACCGTCTGCTCGGCGTACGCGTCGTCGCTCTCGAGCTTCTCGGCGTCGGCCCAGATGGCGTCCTGCAGCATCGCCGTGCCGACGTCGTTCCAGCTGATCACGTTCAGGTCGTCGGGCGTGTACAGCTCGCCCGTCTCGGGGTTCACGCTCTCGAGCACCTGCGCGTACTCGTTGTAGGTCATCGCCTGCGCCGCGTCGATGTCGCCGGCGAGGAAGCCGTTCATGTCGAACTGCTGCTGCACGAGCGAGATGTCGTCGAGTGACACTCCGTCCTGCTGCATGCCGGCGAAGAGCTCCCACTCGTTGCCGTAGCCCCAGCCGCCGACCGTCTTGCCCGACAGGTCGGCGGGCGAGGTGATGCCCTCGTCCTTGAACGAGATCTGCGTGGTGGCGCTCCGCTCGAAGATCTGCGCGACATCGGTGATCGCCGCGCCCTGCTCGATCGAGCCGAGCACCTTGGGCACCCACGAGATCGCGTAGTCCGCGTCTCCGGAGGCGAGGACGTCCTGCGGCACGATGTCGCCGCCGCCCTCGGCGATGGTCACGTCCAGGCCCTCGTCCTCGTAGTAGCCCTGGTCGAGGGCGGCGTAGTACCCGGCGAACTGGGCCTGGGCGACCCACTGCAGCTGCAGGGTGACCGGCGTGAGGTCGCCCGAGCCGGAGCCCGAGCCGCCGTCGTCGGTGCCGATGCGCTGCATCCGGCGAGCGCGAGACCGACGGCGGCGAGCCCCGCCGTCGTCGTCGTCGCGATGCGCGTGCGTCTGTTCACCGTTCCTCCTGGTGGTGTGGTGCAGGACGTGCCTGGGCGGTGCTGGGGAGCGACGTGCCGTGGTGCAGGTGGAGCGCCGGGCGGACCCGGGTGGAACGGTGGAGCGCCGGGCGGACCCGGGTGAACGGTGGTGCGCCGGGCGGACCCGGACGGGTGCGGCTGACGGGTCAGCGCGCGCGACTGCGCCGCAGAGCCAGGGCCTCGAGCCCCGCGGTGGCGCAGTAGAACAGGAGGCCGACGAGCACGGCGCCGAGCACGTAGGCGTAGGCGAGCGCGTAGTCGCTGCCCGAGGCCGCCGTGGTGATCGACTTGCCGAGTCCGCCCACCGGACCGCCGAAGTACTCGGCGACCAGCGCCGAGATGACGGCGAGGAGGAGGCGATCCGCAGTCCCGTGAAGAAGAACGGCACGGCGGCGGGGAGGGTGATGGTCAGGGTGCTCTGCCACGGAGTCGCCGCGTAGGCCCGCATCAGGTCGCGGTGCACCGGAGTGGCCTGGCGCAGCCCGCGCAGGGTGTTCACGTAGACCGGCACGAAGACGGCAGAGCTGGGCGACGAGCTGGCGCGCGGTCTCGGCGCTCGCTCCGAACATCGTGTAGAGCACCGGCGCCAGCGCGACGATCGGCACCACAGCGGCCGCGGCGACGATCGGAGCGACGAGGCCGTCGAAGACCCGCAGCAGCGCCGCGAGGCTCGCGACGACGACCGCGATCACCGCACCGGCGACGAGTCCGATCAGCGCGTTCCCTCCGGTGACCCGGACTGCCCGAGGCGACCGAGCCCAGGTTCTGCGCGAACTCCGCGCCGATCGCCACCGGCGACGGGAGCACGAACGGCTTCACGTCGAGCGCCGTCACGACGACCTGCCAGAGCACCAGCGCCGCCACGCCGAGCAGCAGCGGCGCGAGGACGCTGCGCGCCAGCGCCGGGGTCGTCATCGGTTCTCCACGCCGCGCGGCACGGCCGCCGCCTCGTCGTGCAGCAGCTCGCGCACGGCGCTCACGTCGCGGAAGAAGGCCTCGTCCTCGCGAACGCCCTCATCGCGAGAGGCGGCCTCGGGCAGGCGGATGCTCAGCACGTCGCGGATGCGGCCCGGCCGCGGAGACATCACGACGACACGATCCGACAGGAACACCGCCTCCGGGATCGAGTGGGTCACGAACACCACGGCCGCCCCGGTCTCGGTGCGGATGCGCAGCAGCTCCGTCTGCATCCGCTCGCGGGTCATCTCGTCCAGCGCACCGAAGGGCTCGTCCATCAGGAGCAGCCGCGGGCCTTCGGCGAGCGCCCGCGCGATCGCGACGCGCTGCTGCATGCCTCCCGAGAGCTGGTCGGGGTAGGAGTCGGCGAAGTCGCCGAGCCCCACGAGCGCGAGCAGCTCGTCGACGCGCGAGCGGCGGGCGGCCGTGCTCGCCCCGTGCAGCTCGAGCGGCAGCGCGATGTTCGCGCGGATGCTGCGCCAGGGCAGAAGGCCCGCCTGCTGGAAGGCGATGCCGTAGTCCTGGTCGAGGCGGGCGCGCCGGGCGGTCTTGCCGAAGACCGAGATCGCGCCCGACGACGGCTCGGCGAGATCGGCGATCAGGCGCAGGAGCGTCGACTTGCCGCAGCCGGACGGCCTCGATCAGCGAGACGAACTCGCCCGCCGAGATCTCGAGCGACACGTCCTGCAGGGCGGTGACGCTCGCACCCTTCTTCGTGCTGAACGTCTTGGTGACGGCGTCGACGACGACGGCGGACTCGGCAGCGCTCATGCGGGCTGCTCCTCTGCGGTATGGACGGAGGGCGACCCCGATCAGCGCGACGGCGCCGGCGGCCGCGAGGCCGACGAGCACCGCGCCCAGGATCGGCGCCCAGGGCTTGGCCGGGTCTCCCCGGCGGCGGAGGCGAACTCGATGATCATGCGGCCCACTCCGCCGCGCAGGCCGATCGAGACCTCGGCGACCACGGTGCCGATGACCGCGCTGACCGCGCCCAGGCGCAGCGCCGGCAGCAGGTAGGGCACGCTCGCGGGCAGACGGAGGCGCAGCAGCGTCTTCCACCAGCCCACCCCGTAGACCCGCATCAGCTCGACCTGGTGCACGGGCGGGGATCCGAGCCCGCGCAGCGCCCCGATCGAGACCGGGAAGAAGGCGAGGTAGGAAGCGATCAGCGCCACCGACATCCAGTTCTCCCATGTGAACGCGCCGAGCCCGAGCTGCGAGCCCCAGCGGCGCACCAGGGGGCGATCGCGATGAGCGGCACCGTCTGACTGAGCACGATCCACGGCAGCACCGCCGACTCCGCGGTGCGGAAGCGCTGCATCAGCAGGGCGAGCAGCATCCCGACGACCACCCCGACGACCCAGCCGACCGCGGCGATGCCGAGGGAGAAGGCGCTGGCCTGCAGCACCGCGAGCCACAGCGCCGGCGCGCCACGGGCACCCGTCACCGGCTCGGCGAGGCGCGCCGCGATCTCCCACAGGTGCGGCATCGCGATCGCACTCGTGCGCGGGAGCACGGTGACACCGCCGACGACCACTCCCGCCTCGGGTCCGAGCGCCTTGTACGCCTCCCAGACCGCAGCGAGCAGGAGCAGGCCGGCCGCGCCGAGCAGGATCCCGCGCGTCGCGGCCGTAGCCCTCATGCCTTGGCCGTGATGTGCGGGCCGAGAGCCGGGATGACACGCTCGCCGTAGACGCGCAGCGTCTCCTCCTTGTTGTCGTGCTGGAGGTAGCCGGCGAACTGCGTGACGCCGATCGCGGCGAGCGCCTCGAGCTTCGCGATGTGCTCCTCAGCCGTGCCCAGCACGCAGAAGCGCTCCACGATCTCGTCCGGCACGAACGAGGTGTGGCTGTTGCCCGCCCGTCCGTGCTCGTTGTAGTCGTAGCCCTCGCGCCCCGCGATGTAGTCGGTGAGGGCCTGGGGCACCGCGCCGCTCGTCCCGTAGCGTCCGACGATGTCGGCCACGTGGTTGCCGACCATGCCGCCGAACCAGCGGCACTGCTCGTACATGTGGGCCCGGTCCGTGCCGATGTACATGGGCGCTGCGACGCAGAACTGCAGCGACTCCGGATCGCGGCCCACGTTCGCGGCCGCCTCCTTGACCGTGCTGATCATCCAGCGCGCGATGTCGACGTCGGCGAGCTGGAGGATGAAGCCGTCGCCGACCTCGCCCGCCAGCTTGAGCGCGCAGCGGGTCCGTAGGCCGCCACCCACATCTCCAGGGAGGACCCGCGGCTCCACGGGAACTGCAGGGTCGAGCCGCCGTACTCGACCGAGCGGCTGTTGGCGAGCTCGCGGATGACGTGGATCGACTCCCGCAGCGCCTTGAGCGTCGTCGGGGCCCCTCCCGTCACCCGCACCGCGGGAGTCGCCGCGGCCGATCCCGCACACCGTGCGGTTGCCGTACATCTCGTTGAGCGTCGCGTGCAGGGAGGCGATGACCGTCCAGTCGCGCGTCGCGGGATTGGTGACCATCGGGCCGACGGTGATCCGGTGGGTCTTCTCGAGGATCTGCGAGTAGATCACGTAGGGCTCCTGCCAGAGCAGGTGCGAGTCGAAGGTCCACGCGTAGTCGAAGCCGTAGGTCTCGGCCAGGACGGCCAGGGCGACGGTGCGCGAGGCGGGCGGGTTGGTCTGGAGGACGACTCCGAAATCCATGGGGGTTCCTTCATGGTGCTGTGATGCAGGTGGTGACGGAGGTGTCATGCGACCCATTGAGGGTCGCTGTCGCGTGTCGTGGTCTTCCGTGGTTCCGACGACGGAGGTCGTCGGGGCTCGCCGCCTTCTTGATCGGAGCTCGGAGCGATGCTCCGAACTCAGATCAAGTACTGCGAGAGGCCCTGCTTGATGTACTTCCCGTCGCCCTTCGTGCCGATGTACTGCCCGTCGTCGACGACGACCTTCCCGCGCGAGATCACGGTGTCGACGTGGCCGTCGATCTCGAACCCCTCCCACGCCGAGTAGTCCATGTTCATGTGGTGGCTGCGCCCCTCGCCGATGCCGATCGAGGTGTGGCCGTCCGGGTCGTAGACGACGACGTCGCCGTCGGCGCCGGGCTGGATCACGCCCTTCTTCCCGTACATGCCGAACATCCGCGCCGGAGTCGTCGAGGTCAGCTCCACCCAGCGCGGCAGCGAGATCTGCCCGGACACCACGCCCTGGTACATCAGGTCCATCCGATGCTCCACCGAGCCGATGCCGTTGGGGATCTTCGGAGAAGTCGCCGACACCCATGTCCTTCTGGCCCTTCATGCAGAAGGGGCAGTGGTCGGTGGAGACCATCTGGATGTCGTTGGTCCGCAGCGACTGCCACATGTGGTGCTGGTGCCCCTCCGCTTTCGAGCGCAGCGGGGTGGAGCACACCCACTTCGCGCCCTCGAAGCCCGGAGCGCCCAGCTGCTCCTCGAGCGAGAGGTAGAGGTACTGCGGGCAGGTCTCGCCGAACACGTTCATGCCGCGGTCGCGGGCCTGGGCGATCTGCTCCACGGCCTGCTTCGCCGACACGTGCACGACGTAGAGGGGCGCGCCGGTGAGATCGGCGATCATGATCGCCCGGTGCGTCGCCTCCTCCTCCGCCTGCCACGGCCGCGAGGTGCCGTGGAAGTAGGGCGAGGTGTTGCCGGCCGCCAGCGATTGCTTCACCAGCTCGTCGATGATCGCGCCGTTCTCGGCGTGCATCATCATCATCGCCCCGTTCGAGGCGCCCTTCTGGAACGCCCGCAGGATCTGCCCGTCGTCCGAGAGGAACACGCCCTTGTAGGCCATGAACAGCTTGAAGCTGGTCACGCCCTCGTCCATCAGCTCGTCCATCGCGACCAGCGACGAGTCCTGCACATCCGACAGGATCTGGTGGAACCCGTAGTCGATCGCGCACTCCCCCGCGGCCTTCGCCTGCCAGGCCTGGTAGCGGTCCACGACGCTCTCGCCGGGGTACTGGACCACGAAGTCCACGATCGAGGTGGTGCCGCCCCAGGCCGCGGCCCGGGTGCCGGTCTCGAAGGTGTCCGAGGCGAACGTGCCGCCGAAGGGCATCTCCATGTGCGTGTGCGCATCGATGCCGCCGGGGATCACGTACTTGCCCGTCGCGTCGATCACGCGGTCGACGTTCGCCGCGAGATCGAAGCCGAGCAGCGTGGATCCCGGTGCGAGGACCGCGGCGATGGTCTCGCCGTCGATCAGCACGTCCGCGGTGCCGGTGCCGGTCGCGTTCACGACCGTGCCGTTGGTGATGAGGGTCTTCATCGTCGCTCCTGGGTGGATCGGGCGGTCACGGCTTCGGGATGCTGGTGTACGACTCCGGTCGGCGGTCGCGGTAGAACTGCCAGTCGTCGCGCATCTGCTGCACCATGTCGAGATCGAGATCGCGGATCAGGATCTCCTCGCTCTCCCGGAGCCGCGCTCGCCGACGAAGTTCCCGCGCGGATCGATGACCTGGCTCGTGCCGTAGAAGTCGACGGCGAGCTCGCCGTACTCGTTGTCCTCGCGGCCCACGCGGTTGGGCTGGAGCACGAAGTAGCCGTTCGCCACGGCGGCGGCCGGTCCCTCGACCTCCCACAGGCGGTTGGAGAGCCCGGGCTTGGTCGCGTTCGGGTTGAAGACGAGGTGCGCCCCGTTCAGGCCCAGCTCGCGCCACCCTCCGGGAAGTGCCGGTCGTAGCAGATGTGCACGCCCACCTTGCCGACGGCGGTGTCGAACACCGGGAAGCCGAGGTTTCCCGGGCGGAAGTAGAACTTCTCCCAGAAGCGGTCGAGGTGCGGGATGTGGTGCTTGCGGTACTTGCCGAGGATCGTGCCGTCGGCGTCGACCACGACAGCGGTGTTGTAGTACACCCCGGTCTGCTCCTCCTCGTAGATCGGGAGGATCATCACGACGCCGAGCCCTTCGCCAGCGCCGCGAAGCGCTGCACGATCGGCCCGTCCGCGGGCTCCGCGTAGCGGTAGTACTTCTTGTCCTGCGTGATGCCGAAGTAGGGGCCGTAGAACAGCTCCTGGAAGCAGACGATCTGCGCTCCTTCGGCCGCGGCGTCGCGGGCCATCTGCTCGTGCTTGTCGAGCATCGACTCCTTGTCGCCGGTCCAGGTGGTCTGGGTGATCGCTGCGCGGACGATGGTCATCGGTACCTCCATGACGTGGGTCATCCGCCGGCGGGTCTCCATCGGCGGAACTCCTCGGGCGCCTCGGCGCCGTGCGGATGCGGAGCCGAGAGACCGTGGTCCCCACTGTGGTGGGCCGTGCGCCCGAAGGCAACGCTCCCGGCCGAGCTCCGTGGACAGGGGCCATCGTCGTCCTTCGACGTTTCCCGCGTGTTTCGAGCGGGGATCCGCAGCATTAGCGGCTCACGTGCCACCGTTTCCGTCGGTGCGCGCCACGCGCGGTACCGTGAGCGGATGCGCATCACGATCCTGGCCGGCGGCGTCGGCGGAGCCCGCTTCACCTCCGCGGTGCGGGAGCACCTCCGCGATCTGGAGGCCGCGGGCGGAGGTCCCTCCGAGATCACGGTCGTCGCGAACACCGGTGACGACATGTGGCTGACCGGCCTCAAGGTCTGCCCCGATCTCGACTCCCTCACCTACGCGCTCGGCGGCGTGAACGACCCGAGCGCGGCTGGGGCCGCGCGGGCGAGTCGGAGCGGGTGTCGGCCGAGCTCACCGCGTTCGGCGTCGGCTGGCCCTGGTTCACCCTCGGCGACCTCGACCTCGGCACGCACATCGCCCGCACCTCGATGCTCCGCGACGGCCTCACCCTCTCGGAGGCGACCGAGCGGATCACCGCGCGCTGGCCTCTCGGCGTCCGCCTGCTCCCCATGTCCGACGACGACGTCGAGACGCACGTCGAGGTCGAGCTCCCCGGCGAGGGCGTGCGACTGCTGCACTTCGAGGAGTGGTGGGTGCGGCTGCGCGCCTCCGTCCCCGCGCGCCGCTTCGTGCAGCAGGGGGTCGCGGCCGCGCGTCCCGCCCCCGGTGTCCTCGAGGCGATCGCCGACACGGACGCGGTGCTCGTCGCTCCGTCGAACCCCGTCGTGTCGATCGGCACGATCCTCGGAGTGCCCGGCATCGCCGACGCCGTGCGCGCGACGGCGGCGCCCGTCGTCGGAGTCTCCCCCGTGATCGGCGGGGCGGTGGTGCGCGGCATGGCCGACGCCCGCCTCGCCGCGATCGGCGTGGAGACCTCGGCCGAGGCCGTCGGCCGGCACTACGGCGTCCGCTCCTCGGGCGGGCTGCTCGACGCCTGGCTCGTCGGCGAGGAGGACGCGGACGCCGTCGCCGGACTCGAGTCCACCGGGCTGCGCGCCCGCTCGGTGCCCCTCTGGCTGCGCGACCGAGCCTCCTCGGTGCGCCTCGCCGCCGACGCGATCGCGGCCTCGCGCGGCTGACCCGACCGGATCGGCGTCCGCCGCTCCCGCGGTCCGCCCGCGAAGGAGCGCGCCGCGAGTCCCGATCCCTTGTACGGTCGTCCCGGATCGACTTCCCGGTGCTCGCACCGGATCCGGAGTCGCACGACCCCGTCCTGGACCGCACCCGCGTGATCCTCCGGCCGGACCGCAGGGCGCGGACGCCCGCAGGAGGACGCATGGAGCACAGCACCGGGTCGACGGACCCCCGGGTCCGCGCGTCGGCCGTCCGACCGGATCGAGCCGCGGAGGCTCCCGGTGCCTGAGCGCTCCGTGATCGTGCGCACGGCGGAGGACGGCCTCGAGGACGTCCACTCCGCCCTCGAGGAGCTGTGGGCCGAGGCCCCCGAGCTCGGCTCATGGGACCGCATGGCGTTCACGACCGCCGTCGTCGAGCTGGCGACGAACGTCCTCCAGCACGGCCGGGCCCCTCGGGACGTCGTCTGCCGGATCGATCTCGGCCTGGACGAGCACGAGATGCGCGCGGTTCTCGAGGACACCGGCGACGCCGTCGGGATCGACGTCGCCGACCCGCGGGCCATGCCCGACGAATGGGCGGAGGCGGGCCGCGGCATCCCGTTCATCCAGGCGCTCGTCACCCGCTTCGAGCATCAGCGGGTCGACGGCCGCAACGTCTGGACGATCGTCCGCGAGCGCAAGCGCTCCTGACCCGGTCCTGCGAGCGGGACACCGGGGCGAGGAGTCCGCACCCAGGCCGATGTGCCAGCGTGGATCCCGCTGCGCGTCCGCCGACGCCGCAGACCCCCGTCGGAAGGAACACGTCAGGCCCGGTGCCCTCGTCCTCGCCGGAGGCGGCCTCGCCGGGATCGCCTGGGAGCTCGGAGTCGTCCGCGGCATCGCCGACGCCTCCCCCGAGGCGGCCCGCCTCCTGCTCGATCCCTCGACCGTCTTCATCGGCACGTCTTCGCCGGCTCGGCGGTCGCCGCCCAGCTCAGCACCTCCGTCGGACTCGACGAGTCGTACGCCGCGCAGCTGCGCGAGGAGTCCGCCGAGATCGGAGCCGTCATCGACGCCGAAGGGCTGCAGGCGATGTTCGCCGCCGCGGTCGAGGGCGCGGTGTCGGCTGAGGACGCGCGGCGCCGCATCGGCGCGCGCTCGCTCTGACGACCGCCACGCTGCCCGAGGAGTCGCGCCGCGCCGTCATCGCCGCTCGGGTCGCCGACGCCGACTGGCCCGAGCGCCCCCTGCTGATCACCGCGGTCGACACCGCCACGGGCGCGCTCGCCGTCTTCGACCGCACGAGCGGAGTCGGGCTCGTCGACGCGATCGCCGCCAGCTGCGCCGTCCCCGGCGTCTGGCCCCCGGTCACCATCGACGGCGTCCGCTACATGGACGGGGGCGTGCGCTCCGGCAGCAACGCCGACCTCGCGGCGGGAGCCGACTGGGTCCTCATCGTCTACTCCGCTCCCCGGAGTCGGGTCACCGGGAGCGGGCACGCTGCCGACGAACGAGCTGGACGCCCTGTCCGGCTCCCGCGTCGAGGTGGTCTACGCCGACGAGGCGTCGATCCGCGCGTTCGGGCCCAACTCGCTCGATCCGTCGGTGCGCGCCGCGTCGGCCGAGGCCGGTCGCGCACAGGGCGCCCGGATCGCAGGAGTGGTCTCGGCCCTGGTCGGCGCCTGAGCCGGCGCGCCCTCGCGCGCCCGCCTCAGTGCGCGACCCGATAGCGCAGGAACACCGTGCCGTCGGCGAACCGCCGCTCCTCGGTGAGCTCCAGTGAGCTCCGGAGCCCTCGCGGCAGGAACCGCGTGCCGCCGCCGACGACGATCGGGACGACGTACCAGCGGATCTCGTCGACGATCCCCGCCAGGAGCGCCTGCGCGGCGAGCTGGGCTCCCTCGATCGACACGTCGTCCTCCAGGGCCGCGGCGTGCTCCCTCGCCCGCGCGGGATCGAAGCGGCGCTCGAGGCGCGTGCGCCCGGTGCGCACTTCGTCGAGCGTCCGGGAGTACACGACCTTGTCGGCCGCGCGCCACATCCGCTGGTAGTCCTGGATGAACACGAAGTCCTCCGCGAGGGCGAAGCCCGCCTCCCACGGCAGCATCGTCTCGTACATACGGCGCCCGTACAGGTAGGTCCGCACCCGCTCCTCGGTCTCGGTGATGAAGCGGTGCACCTCGGGTCGCGGCTCCGCCCACGCGAAGCCGCCGGCCCTGTCGGTGGTGAACCCGTCGATCGAGGCGATCCCGCTGTAGACGAGCGCGCCCACGTCGGCCTCCCCTGCGGACGGCTTCGGGTTCCGTCCACGAGCGCGAGGGTAGGCGCGAGAGCGCTCCCACGCAAGGATCGACGGTACATCCGGCGGCGATCGGCGGAGGGTCGCGGCACTCCACCCCGCTGTCCCCCGCCGGACCGCGTAAAGTGGCCGAGGCCGTGCCCGCGGCCGCGAAGGGTTCCGGATGAAGATCAGCCAGCTGCGTCACTTTGTGGCGGTCGCCGAGGAGCTGCATTTCGTGCGCGCCGCCGAGAAGCTCGGCATCTCGCGGCAGAAGCTCGACTCCTCCGTCGCCGCCGTCGAGCTCGACCTCGGACGCCCGCTGTTCGAGCCGGGCGCCTCGCGCACGGTGCTGACCGCGGCGGCCGCCAGCGGCTGGCCCAGGCCCGCGAGGAGCTCGCCGCCCTGGGCGACGAGCCCGGCACCAGCGCCCTCGCCGGAGGCAAGGCCAAGGCCTCCAAGGGCACCGGCCGGGCCCCCATCGTGAAGGGCCAGCCCAAGCCCTACAAGCGCCGCCAGTCGCGCTGATCCGCGATCAGGAGTAGCGCACCGCGACGGTGCGCGTCGACGGATCGCCCAGGCGGAAGGCGTCGTCCGTCGAGAGCACGGCGTCGAGCGAGTTCCTCCCGGCGGCCGAACCGATCGGACGCGTGACGCTGAGGTGGACCCAGCCGGCCGTGCCCTCGAGGCCCTCGCGCAGGAATCCGGCCGGCCAGGTGAGCACGATGTCGTCCCCGATCGCTCGAGCGTCCAGTTCGGCGAGTCGTCCTGCGTTCCCGTCCGGCGGCTGAGGACGGGATCGCCGAACAGCGCTGCGGGCGCGTTCCGCCAGGTCAGGCGGAGGGGATCGGGCTCGTCGTCCCCGATCGTCCCGAGATCGAGGTCGATCCTGGCGCTGAGGACGAGCACCTGGCCGGCGGCGACGGACGCCCGGTCGACGGCGACCGCCTCGAGCTGGAGCACCGCGGAGCGCTGGACGACGACCGGGTACGACAGAGTCGGTGCGCCGGGGGTCGAGAGACCAGCAGGACCGCGCTTCCGACCGCCGCACCGTGGACGACGCGGCTCACCGCGCGTCCGGTCGCGCCGGTGGTGCCGGTCACCGTGCCGGGGCCGCCGGTGGTCGAGAAGGCCGCGCGGCCGGTGCCCGCGACCAGGACGAACGTGACGAGCGCCCCCCTGACCGCGGCTCCCGTCTCCCGGTCGGTCACCGCGACCTCCACGTCCCCGCCCGACGCGGCCGGGTGCTGCCCGACGCGCATCGTCAGGGGTGCTCCGCCGAGGGGGAGACCGCTGCGAGCACCAGGGCATCCAGGGTCGGCGACGCCGCGGCCAGCGGGGCGGCGACGGCGGCGACGACGGCGGGCACCGCCCAGGCGACGGTGCGGCGGCAGGGGCCGGAGGGCGTGTGCTCGGTCAAGTGCGGAGTCCGTTCGCGAGGAGCCAGGGTCGCTCAGAACTGTGGGGCACCCCGGCAGCGCGCCGAGGGGCCTGGCGCGAAGAGCGCGAGGAGACCGAGCGCGGATCCTCACGCGAGGCGTCCCACGACGGACGCTCCGCGCACACGCCGGGAAGCGACCGCCCGGGCCCCCGTCGGTCGGATCCGTCCCCCGGACGTCGGGACGCCGCGGAGCCGCGCATGCTCGGACCGCCGTCTGCATCGGCGCGTTCCGAGGCGCTCCATGGACCGACGTCGGGACCGGGACGGCGGCGCGTCGGAGCGAAGCGCGGGTCGGGAGGATCCGACGGAGCCGGGAGTCGAGGAGTGGGCCCTACCGGGCTCGAACCGATGACATCCACGGTGTAAACGTGGCGCTCTACCAACTGAGCTAAAGGCCCTCGTGGCGGCAGGGCCGCACGAGCGTCCCCATCGTACGGCACCGTCGCTCCGAGGCCGGGGCGCCGACGCGCGGGGCGCCGCTACTCTCGCCCCATGACCGACGACGCCCCGGCTGACCGCGCCCGCCGACGCGCCGAGAGCCGCTGGCCCGCCTCGGCCGCGATCCTTCGGCCGTCGTCCTCAACGTGGTCGGGCACGACGACCGGACGTCGGCGGTGCGTTCGGTTGCCGCGGCCCTCACGCTGGCGCTCCTCGTTCCGCTGTTCGTGGTCAACCCGCACCGGCTCGACACCGAGACGAAGTGGTCGCGCGTCGTCTCGATCGCGCTCGCGGTGGTGCTCGCCGCGGCGAACCAGGTGAACGTCGTCGCCCTGGTCACGGCGCTCGTCGACGGGTCGACGGACGGTCCGCTGCTCCTGCTCACCGCGCTGCAGGTCTGGGTGACGAACGTCGTCGCCTACGCACTGCTCTACTGGGAGCTCGACCGCGGCGGCTCCTGTCGCCCGCGGAACACTTCCGCGGAGCGACCTGCCCGCCGCCGATCTCGCGTTCCCGCAGGACGGCTACCGGGACACCGTGCAGGAGGTCTTCGGCGACCTCGTCCGAGCGCGCCGACTGGCGGCCCGGCTTCGTCGACTACCTGTACGTCTCGACGACGAACACCATGGCGTTCAGCCCGACCGACACCATGCCGCTCCCGAGCCGCGCGAAGCTGCTGATGGCCGTCGAGGGCGTCACCGGCTTCGTCCTGCTCGCGCTGGTCATCGCCCGCGCGGTGAACATCCTGAGCTGACCCTCCTCGATCACTCGGGTTGCGTCTCCGCGAGATGCCGCTCCGATGCACGACACGCCGCAGGAGCCGCACCGAAGCGGCATCCCGCGGGGAGCGTCAGGCGTGGCCGGCTGCAGGGCCTCGATGGCCGCGCGGTACGCCTCGATCGAGCGCGGCTCGCCGGGCGCGGTGATGAAGGTGTCGCGGATGACGCCCTCGCGGTCGATGAGGAACGTCGCGCGGGTCGCGTAGCCCTTGCTCTCGACGAAGACGCCGTACTGCTTGGCGACATCGCCGTGCGGCCAGAAGTCCGACAGCAGAGTGAAGTCGTAGCCCTGCTTCTCGCCCCAGGCGCGCAGCGTGTGCTTCGAGTCGACCGAGATGCCGATCACCTCGACGTCGGCGTGCTCGAAGAGGGAGAGGTTCTCGCGCAGGGCGCAGAACTCGCCCGTGCAGGTCCCCGAGAAGGCGAGGGGGAAGAAGACGAGGGCGACGTTGCGCCGTCCGTGGAAGTCGCCGAGCTGGATCCGCTCGCCGTACTGGTTGGCGAGTTCGAAGTCGGGAGCGAGCGTCAGCTTCTGAGAGCCATCGGTCCGATGTCCTTCCGTGCGCACGAGAGTCGCGCGAGCACGAGGGGCAATGCTAGACCCGCTGCGAGCCCCCACCAAGGGGGATCGGCGAAGCGGGGATCGGAACCGGCCCCGCGATGGCCGCGGAGGGCCCTCCGGATGGTGGAACCCCACAGACCGCTGAGCGCTTCCGTCGTGGATCGCCACAGTAGGCCGGAATCGCTAGGCTGGCACAGGTGCCCGCGCGCGGCTCGTCAATCCGCAGCCCGCGCGCGGATCCGGCACCGCTTCATGAGAATGATGTCCCGGGCACGATCTGCCCCCAGAGAGAGGTCGAGGGTGACTGGTTAACGATCAGGACCCGTATTCCGTCGGTCACGTGGACTCGGACCCCGAGGAAACGTCGGAGTGGAACGAGTCGCTCGACGCGCTCGTTGCGGAGCGAGGTGCGGGTCGCGGACGCGACGCTCATGCTCAGCCTCCTCAAGCACTCCAAGGAGCTGCACCTCGGCGTTCCGATGGTGCCGACCACGGACTACATCAACACCATCGCGCCCGAGAACGAGCCCGAGTTCCCCGGTGACGAGGACGTCGAGCGCCGCTACCGCGCGTGGATCCGCTGGAACGCGGCGATCCTCGTGCACCGCGCGCAGCGACCCCGGCATCGGCGTCGGCGGCCACATCTCGACCTACGCGCGTCGAGCGCCTCGCTGTACGAGGTCGGCTTCAACCACTTCTTCCGCGGGCAGGACCACCCGGGCGGAGGGGACCAGGTCTTCATCCAGGGCCACGCCTCCCCCGGCCCCTACGCCCGCGCTCTACCCGAGGGCCGCCTGACCGAGCACCAGCTCGACGGCTTCCGCCAGGAGCGCTCGCACAGCGGCGGAGGGCCTCGAGCTACCCGCACCCGCGCCTCATGCCGGAGTTCTGGCAGTTCCCGACCGTGTCGATGGGGCTCGGACCCATCAACGCGATCTACCAGGCGCAGGCGAACAAGTACCTCACCAACCGCGGCATCAAGGACGCGTCCGACCAGCAGGTCTGGGCCTTCCTCGGCGACGGCGAGATGGACGAGGTCGAGTCGCGCGGTCAGCTGCAGGTCGCGGCGAACGACGGCCTCGACAACCTCAACTTCATCGTCAACTGCAACCTGCAGCGCCTCGACGGACCCGTCCGCGGCAACGGCAAGATCGTTCAGGAGCTCGAGTCGTACTTCCGCGGCGCCGGCTGGAACGTCATCAAGCTCATCTGGGGCCGCGAGTGGGACGACCTGCTCACCCGCGACACCGAGGGCGCGCTGCTCGACCTCATGAACAAGACGCCCGACGGCGACTTCCAGACCTACAAGACGGAGGACGGCGCGTACGTCCGCGAGAACTTCTTCGGCCGCGACGAGCGCGCGAAGAAGCTCGTCGAGGACTACTCCGACGAGCAGATCTGGGGCCTTCGCCGAGGCGGCCACGACTACCGCAAGATCTACGCGGCCATGAAGGCCGCGACGGAGCACAAGGGCCAGCCCACCGTCATCCTCGCCCACGACCATCAAGGGCTACGGTCTCGGCCGCAGCTTCGAGGGCCGCAACGCGACCCACCAGATGAAGAAGATGACGCTGGACAACCTGAAGGGCTTCCGCGACACCATGCGGATCCCGATCACGGACGCCCAGCTCGAGGAGAACCCCTACCTCCCGCCGTACTACCACCCCGGTCAGAACGACGAGGCGATCGAGTACCTGCAGGAGCGCCGTCGCGCGCTGGGCGGCTACCTCCCCGAGCGCCGCTCGAAGTACACGCAGCTGAACCTCCCGGACGACTCCGCGTACAAGATCGGCAAGAAGGGCTCCGGAACGCAGGAGATCGCCACGACCATGGCGTTCGTCCGCATCCTGAAGGACATCCTCCGCTCGAAGGACTTCGGCAACCGCGTCGTCCCGATCATCCCGGACGAGGCGCGCACCTTCGGCATGGACGCGTTCTTCCCGAACGCGAAGATCTACAACCTCGCGCGGACAGCACTACACGTCGGTCGACCGCGAGCTGCTGCTGGCGTACAAGGAGAGCCCCCAGGGCCAGATCCTGCACGTCGGCATCAACGAGGCGGGCGCCCTGGCGGCGTTCACCGCAGTGGGCACCTGCACTCGACGCAGGGCGAGCCGCTCATCCCGGTCTACGTCTTCTACTCGATGTTCGGGTTCCAGCGCACGGGCGACGCGATCTGGGCGGCGGGCGACATGATGGCCCGCGGCTTCATGATCGGAGCGACCGCCGGACGCATCCACGCTGACCGGCGAGGGCCTGCAGCACGCGGACGGCCACCCTCGATCCTCGCCGCCACCAACCCGGCCGTCGTGAGCTACGACCCGGCGTACGGCTACGAGATCGCGCACATCGTGCAGTCCGACCTCGAGCGCATGTACGGCGGGAAGCACTCCGACCCGAACGTCATGTACTACCTGACGGTCTACAACGAGCCGATCGTGCAGCCCGCCGAGCCCGAGGACGTGGACGTGGACGGCATCGTCCGCGGCATCCACCGCGTCTCCTGGGGCCAGTGGGACGGTCCCAAGGCGCAGCTGCTCGCCAGCGGCGTCGCGGTGCCGTGGGCGATCGAGGCGCAGAAGCTCCTCGCCGAGGACTGGGGCGTCTCGGCCGACGTCTGGTCGGTGACCTCCTGGAACGAGCTGCGGCGCGACGGCATCAAGGCCGAGCACCACAACTTCCTCCACCCCGAGGACGCCCAGCAGGTGCCGTACGTCACGCAGAAGCTCGCCGACGCGAAGGGCCCCTTCGTCGCCGTCACGGACTTCTCGCACCAGGTCCCCGACCAGCTGCGCCAGTTCATCCCGGGCGACTTCGCGACGCTCGGAGCGGATGACTTCGGCTTCTCGGACACGCGCGCCGCCGCGCGTCGCCACTTCAAGATCGACGGACCGTCGGTCGTGGTGCGCACGCTGCAGCTGCTCGCCAAGCAGGGCGAGGTCGACCCGTCGCTCTCGGTCCAGGCGATCGAGAAGTACCGTCTGCACGACGTCAACGCCGGCACCACCGGCAACGCGGGCGGCGAGAGCTGACGGTCGAGTCGGTGCCCTCCCCCCACGGGTCGTCGTCGACCGCGCGAGGGTCTGCTGCGGCAGCCCCGGCCTCCCGGCCGGGTGCTGCCCGCACCAAGGAGCAGACCCTCGCGTGGCTGCGCACCATCGCCGGTGAGCTCGCGACGCAGACCATCAAGCGCCTCGACGACACGCTGCCCTGGTACCGGAGCCATGCCTCCGGGGCGGCGCTCGGCGGTGGGCCTGGTCGCCCAGGCCGGCATCACCTCGTTCATCTCCTGGTTCGACGACCTCGACGGCCACCCCGTGGATCGCCGCCGACGCCTTCGGGCGGCGCCGCGGGAGCTCCTCCGCTCCGTCTCGCTGACCCAGACCCTCCAGCTGATCAAGGTCACGGTCGAGGTCGTCGAGGACCGGGTCAAGAACGGCAGCGAGGACCTCCGCGAGGCGATCCTGCTCTACTCGCGCGAGGTCGCCTTCGCCGCGGCCGACGTGTACGCCCGCGCCGCCGAGCGCGCGCGGACTCTGGGACGCCCGCCTCGAGGCGCTCGTCGTCGACTCGATCCTCACGGGCGAGGCGGACGACGAGCTCCCCAGCCGCATCGCCGCTCTCGGCTGGCACGGGCACGGCGAGGTCGCCGTGCTGGTCGGCACGGCTCCCAAGATGCTCGACGTCGACCAGCTGCGCCGCACCGCGAGGCACATGGACGCGGACGTCCTCATCGGCGTGCAGGGCAGCCGGCTCGTGCTGGTCATCGGTCGCGCCGAGCCGAGCGAGAACGCGACGGAGGAGACCGGCCCGCCGGTCGCCTTCCTCGAGATCGCGGAGGCGCTCGAGCCTCGGCTTCGGGACGGGTCACCTCGTTCTCGGGCACGAGGTCCCGACCCTGGTCGAGGCGTCCCGGAGCGCCCGCGCCGCCCTCGCCGGCTTCGCCGTCGCCCGCTCCTGGCGCAACGCCCCCCGCCCGGTCAGCGCCGACGACCTGCTCCCGGAACGCGCTCTGGCCGGGGACCCGCTCGCGCGTCAGAGCCTGATCACCCAGATCTACAAGCCGCTGCAGAAGCACTCGACCGAGCTGCTCACGACCCTGTGGGCGTACCTCGACAACGGGCGCTCCCTGGAGGCCACGGCGCGCGAGCTGTTCGTGCACCCCAACACGGTGCGGTACCGGCTGAAGCGCGTAGCCGAGGTGATCGGCTGGGACGCGACCGGCGCGCGGGAGGCCCTGATCCTCCAGTCCGCGCTGATCCTGGGCTCGATGAGCGATCCCGACGGTGCCGTCCGCCGCCGGCCGACGCGGAGCTGAGCGCCGCCCGTTGTCAGAACCGCCACAAGCCTTTGTGGTTTCTCCGTAGCGCACCAGCGCCGCTCCCGGCGGCGCGGATCGGAAGACTGAACACGTGATCGTCGTCGTCGCCCCGGGTCAGGGCTCCCAGACCCCCGGATTCCTCGCCCCCTGGCTGGCCGTCCCCTCCGTCGCGGAGCAGGTCGCCGCCCACTCCGAGGCCGTCGGCATCGACCTCGCGGCCCACGGCACGGAGTCCGACGCGGACACCATCCGCGACACCGCCGTCGCCCAGCCCCTGATCGTCTCGGCCGGGCTCGTCAGCCTCGCCGCACTGCTCGAGGGCGGACGCCGCGACCGCATCGCCGGGATCGCGGGCCACTCGGTCGGCGAGATCACGGCTGCGGCCGGAGCAGGCGTCCTCTCCGGGTCCGACGCCCTCGTCTTCGTCCGCGAGCGGGCCCGCGCGATGGCCTCGGCCGCCGCCGCGCAGCCCACCGCCATGAGCGCCGTCCTCGGCGGCGACGAGCAGGCGCTCCTGGCGCGTCTGGACGAGCTCGGCCTCGAGCCCGCCAACTACAACGGCGGCGGCCAGATCGTGGTCGCCGGAGCCGTCGACGCGCTGCAGGCGCTCAAGGACGAGCCGGTCGCCGGCACCCGCGTCATCCCCCTCCAGGTCGCCGGAGCGTTCCACACCCGCTACATGGCGCCCGCGCGCGACTCGCTCGCCGCGGTCGCCGCGGGGATCACCCCCTCCGACCCGTCGCTCCGGCTCTGGACCAACCGCGACGGCTCCGTCGTCGACTCCGGGTCCGCGTTCCTCGAGCTGCTCGTCGGCCAGGTAGCCTCCCCCGTGCGCTGGGACCTCTGCATGGCAGGCGTTCGCCGAGGCCGGGGTCACCGGCCTCATCGAGCTCGCCCCCGCCGGCGCCCTCGTGGGCCTGGCCAAGCGCGGCCTCAAGGGTCTGCCGACCCTCGCGGTCAAGACACCCGACGACCTCGACGCCGCCCGCGCCTTCATCGACGAGCACGCCGCCTAGCAGGAGAGACCCCCATGACGCCCCCCACCCTCACCCAGTCCAGCGGCACCGCCTACACCCGGATCCTCGGCATCGGAGCCGCGCGCGGCGACCGCGTCGTGCCCAACGACGACCTGATCGAGCCGATCAACTCCTCCGACGAGTGGATCCGCCAGCGCACCGGCATCATCGAGCGCCGCCGCGCCTCGGCCGGCGTCGAGGCCGTCGACCTGGCGACCACGGCCTCCTCGAGGCGATCGAGAAGGCCGGCATCCGCCCGGACCAGATCGGCGTCGTGCTCGTCTCGACCATCAGCAACACGGTGCAGACCCCGTCGCTCGCCGCGCTGCTCGCCGACCGCATCGGAGCGAACCCCGCTCCCGCGTACGACATCTCGGCCGCCTGCGCCGGGTACACCTACGGCATCGCCCAGGCCGACTCGTTCATCCGCTCGGGACTCGCCGAGTACGTGCTCGTCGTCGGCGCCGAGAAGCTCTCGACCTCGCTCAGCCCCACCGACCGCAGCATCTCCTTCTCTCCTCGGCGACGGAGCGGGCGCCGCGGTCGTCGGGCCGAGCGACTCCGCCGGCATCTCCAAGACCGTCTGGGGCTCCGACGGATCCCGCTGGGACACCGTGGGCATGGACAGCCCGCTGCTCGCCTACCGCGAGGGCGCGCCGAGTGGCCGACCCTGCGCCAGGACGGCCCCTCCGTCTTCCGCTGGGCGGTCTGGGACATGGCGAAGGTCGCCAAGCAGGCGCTGGCCGAGGCCGGAGTCGAGCCCTCGGACCTCGCCGCGTTCATCCCCCACCAGGCCAACATGCGCATCATCGACGAGTTCGCCAAGCAGCTGAAGCTGCCGGACACCGTCACGATCGCCCGCGACATCGAGACGACCGGCAACACGTCGGCCGCGTCGATCCCGCTCGCCACCCACCGCCTGCTCGAGGAGCACCCCGAGCTCAGCGGCGGACTCGCCCTGCAGATCGGCTTCGAGCCGGACTCGTGTTCGGCGCGCAGGTCGTGGTGCTCCCTTAGGGGGAGACGCCCCACCCTAAACTGACTCACGGTCACTCGACGACAACTCGAATCACACCCTCAAGGAGAGAACCATGGCACTGTCCACCGAAGAAGTCCTCGCCGGCCTGGCCGAACTGGTCAACGACGAGACCGGCATCGCGACCGATTCCGTCGAGCTGGACAAGTCGTTCACCGACGACCTCGACATCGACTCCATCTCGATGATGACGATCGTCGTCAACGCCGAGGAGAAGTTCGACGTGAAGATCCCGGACGACGAGGTCAAGAACCTCAAGACGGTGGGCGACGCGGTCACCTTCATCGTCAAGGCGTCCGAGTAGGACTCACCGCTCCAGCCGTCCGCGAGGCGGACACCCCGGCCCGGCACAGGCCCGGCCGGGGTGCGCCCGGCACCCACCCCGTCACGGAACAGAGATCGTCGTCATGAGCAGCAAGAAGATCGTCGTCACCGGCATCGGCGCCAGCACCCCCTGGGAGGGACGGCGCGCGAGTCGTGGAACGCCTCCTCGCGGGCGAGTCCGGCGTCAGCACCATCGAGGCCGACTGGGTCGCCGAGCACGACCTCCCCGTGACGTTCGCCGCTCAGGCGAAGGTGCGCCCGGAGGACGTCCTCCCCCGCCCCGAGTTCAAGCGCCTCGACCCCCTCGAGCCAGTTCGCACTGATCTCGGCACGCGAGGCCTGGGCCGACTCCGGCATCACCGACGTCGACCCGTTGCGCGTGGGCGTCGACTACTCCACCGGCATCGGCGGCCTCTGGACCCTCCTCGACGCCTGGGACACCCTGCGCGAGCGCGGACCCCGCCGCGTCCTGCCCATGACCATCCCGATGCTCATGCCCAACGCCGCCGCCGCGGCGATCAGCATGTCCATCCCCTCGCGCGCCTACGCCCGCACCGACGTCTCGGCCTGCGCGTCGAGCACCGAGGCGATCGCGAACGCCTACGAGCACCTCCAGCAGGGCCTCGCCGACGTCGTCATCGCCGGCGGCACGGAGTCGGTCGTGCACCCGCTTCCCCTCGCCGCCTTCGCGGCCATGCAGGCGCTCTCGCGCCGCAACGACGACCCGGCCACCGCCTCCCGGCCCTACGACGTCAGCCGCGACGGCTTCGTCCTGGGCGAGGGAGCCGCCTCGCTGGTCCTCGAGACCGAGGAGCACGCGCGTCGCCCGCGGCGCCCGCATCTACGCGGAGCTCGCCGGCGGTGCCGTCACCAGCGACTCGTACCACATCACCGCGCCCGACCCCGAGGGATCCGCCGCCGCCCGCGCGATGATCGCCGCCCTCGAGCAGGCCGGCGCCTCCCGCACCGACGTCACCCACGTCAACGCCCACGCGACGAGCACCCCGGTCGGAGACGTCGCCGAGTACCGTGCCCTCGCCCGCGTCTTCGGCGACCACCTCCCGAACATCGCCGTGTCGGCGACCAAGGCGGCCACCGGCCACCTCCTCGGCGGCACCGGCGCCCTCGAGGCCATCTTCACGGTGCTCGCGCTCCACGAGCGCACCGCGCCGCCGACGATCAACCTCACCGAGCAGGACCCCCAGATCCCGCTCGACGTCGTCACCAGCCCCCGCGCCCTCGGCGCCGGCCCGCTGGTCGCCCTCTCGAACTCGTTCGGCCTCGGGGGCACGATGCAGTTGCCGCGTTCCGGTCGGTGTAGCGGGCGTAGCCTCGTACACCGACCGGAACGTGGGCTCGCTGCGCGTGGCGCAACGAAGGCGCGTCCGCTCCCTACGCGGCTGGGTTTCCGAGGGCCGGTGCAGGGTAGCGACGCGATCCGCTGGGACGCGGATCGCCGGATTACGCCTCGCGGCGCTCGGGTGGGCTGCGCGCCACCCTCCGGGCGGC
This sequence comes from Rathayibacter sp. AC182, assembly GCF_979253875.1. Classification (NCBI taxonomy): domain Bacteria; kingdom Bacillati; phylum Actinomycetota; class Actinomycetes; order Micrococcales; family Microbacteriaceae; genus Rathayibacter; species Rathayibacter sp. AC182. Next base: position 669,990 of record NZ_CEEDEK010000003.1, read on the forward strand.
GGCGCGGTGCTCGCCCTCACGGGCATCGGCAGACGGCTCGCCCTCACGGGCATCGGGCACACCGCTCGCCCTACCGGGCATTGGCAGACGGCTCGCCCTTAGGGGCATCGAGCACACCGCTCGCCCTACCGGGCATCGGCGCAGTGCTCGCCCTCACGGGCATCGGGGCACGGCTCGGCCTGCCGGTATCGGCACACCGCTGACGGGCACCGGTGCGCGCCTCTCACCGGGCCTCGGAAGGGAGCCCGGCTTGCCGACTGGCGGCGCCGAGTCGCCCTGACGACGGCCGGCAGAGGATTCGCTTGACCAGCGATCGGCTGGGGGTCATCCGGGCAGGTTCTCGGCCGGGACTGGATGCGCGAGCGGAAACGGACGCACCGCCCGCCGCGCCCGGCATCGGCACTCGATCCCGGCGTCGCCGATCGCGACTCGGGCTCGCTCGATCGCATCCGGCTCGCGAGAACGGCCATGTCCCACGAGCCCGACCCTCTTCCACGAGCCGGGACCCGTGACCGATACGCTCCGACACCGATGGTCGAACCGCACCCACGGGCGGACCATCCCAGCGGGATGATCTAGGCCAGTCTCCCCAGGGCCGAGGCGTTGTCCCGCCACCTCGGACGTCACCTCCGGCTCGCAGAATCGCACTCGACTCACGAGAACCGACGATCCCGACGAGCCCGACCGCCTTCCACGAGCCGACGCTGCTGCGCCCGTCCGAACCTATCGAGCCGAAGGTCCCGAACGCGCCTCCTCGACGCGCCGAAGCACTGAAGCCCCGGCTCCGGATCGCCGAGCCCCGCAAGGCAGCATCCGCCGAATCGCGTACCAGCGATTCTGCGTCGCCGCTCGCAACCCGCTCTGCAGAACGCGACCCCGTCGCGAAGCCGACCGCGCGACGCCGCGTAGGGAACGGCGTCGACATCGAGTCGGCGTCAGCCGACTCGATGCAGCCACACCACCGGCGCGAAATCGCTCGCGTAGCGGAACGGGCTCGAGCTCGTCCTCCCAGGCCTGGCCGAGGGCGAGGCGGAGTTCGCGGTGCAGCTCGATCGGGTCGGCGCCGGCGGTCTCCATGGCGGCGCGGACGCGGTCCTCGGGGATCACCGTGTTGCCGACGCTGTCGGTCTGGGCGAAGAAGATTCCCAGGCCGGGCGTGTGCATCCAGCGGCCGCCGTCCACTCCGGGGGACGGCTCCTCGGTCACCTCGTAGCGGACGTCCTCCCAGCCGCGGAGGGCGGAGGCGATGCCCGCACCGGTCCCGGGAGGTCCCTCCCAGGTGAACTCGGCTCGCTGCGTGCCCCGGAGGACCGGTTGCTCGATCCACTCGAAGTTCACGGCACGACCGAGAGCGCGCCCGGCTCCCCACTCGAGGTGGGGGCAGAGCGCGCGCGGGGCGGAGTGCACGAAGAGCACACCCCGAGTCTGCTGCGCCACCATGCTGTCCTCCGTCCGTCCTGGTGCGTCTTCCCCAACGACCCGGACCACGTACGACAAGTGGTGCATTCTTCGATTGTGCGGTGGACGAGCCACCACGTCAGAGTATGCATCAGGCGTCCCGCGCCGACAAGGCGGCTCGCCGCGCCCGCCCCGGGACCGTCCGGATCCCCTGCCTATACTCGGGATCGTCCGGTGCCTCCTCGCATCCGGGCCCGCCCGAGAGGAGTCCAGTGTCGGTCCGCGACGGCCTCCTGGCGCTCCTCACCCTCGGCCCGGCCTACGGTCTGCAGCTCCACTCCGAGCTCCTGGACCGCGCGGCGCATCGCCGCCGGGTGAACGTCGGCCAGATCTACTCCACCCTCGATCGCCTGCGCGAGCGCGGCCTCGTCGTCTCGGCGGGCGCGACGGAGGACGGCCCCTCCACGCACTCACCGACGAGGGCCGCGTCGAGGCCGTCGCCTGGCTCCACGGCGACGGCGCCACGGCCCAGGAGGACTGGGACGACGTGCTCGACCGCATCCTGCTCGCCCGAGTCCTCGAGGAGGCCGACCTGGAGGCCGTGCTGTCGGCGTACGCCGTGACCCTCCCCGAGGAGGAGGAGCCGCTCGACGACCACCCGCAGCGGCGCCTCGCCGCCCGCGCGATGCGGGTCCGCGACGACGCCCTCCGCGGCCTGCTCGCCGCCGCCCGGGAGGAGCTGTCCGGCGCCGACGCCGGCGCCGGAGTGCGGGGATTCGCCCTGGAGCGCCCCCGCCGCGGCCGCAGAGCGGTGTCCCGCGACGAGACAGGCGCGGGTGCCGTCGCCTAGGGTGGAGCGCATGTCCCGCACACCCTCGGCCTCCGCGAGCCCTCGCGCGCGCGCCGACGCCTGATCGCGGCCGGTGCGGGCACCCTCCTCGTCCTCTGCGCCTCGCTGGCCTCGCCACTGACCGCCTCCGCCGCCTACGATCCGTCCGACTACCCGTCGTGGTCGGACGTCGAGTCCGCGAAGGACAGCGAGAGCGCGACCGCCGCCGAGGTCGACCGGATCACCGCGTTCCTCGCCGACCTCCGCGACCAGGCCGCCGAGCTCACCGACGCCGCGATCGCGCGGGCCTCCGAGGCCGATGCCGCCCGGACCGCGCTCGACGAGGCGAACCAGCGCGTCACCGCTCTCGAGAGCCGCGCCGACGCCGCGCGCGCCGATGCGGACGCCGCGAAGGAGCAGGCCGGCCGACTGGCCGCGCAGCTCTACCGCAGCGGCGGCACCGATGCGACGTTGAACCTCCTCGTCGGCGGCGAGCAGTCGGACGAGCTGCTCTACCGCCTCGGCACGATGAGCCAGCTCACGCTGCAGACGAGCACCCTGCAGACCGCTGCAGAGACCACCGAGAACACGGCGGGCGCCCTCGCCTCCCAGGCCGAGCAGGCCCGCCCGAGCGCGTCGCCCTCGTCGACGCGGCGAGTGCTGCTCGACGCGGCCGAGTCGGCCCAGAGCGCCGCCGACGCCAAGGTCGCCGAGCAGGAGCAGTACAGCTCGACTCTCTACGCGCAGCTCGCCGATCTCAAGAACACGACCGCGGCGCTCGAGGAGCAGTACGCGACGGGTCAGCAGGAGAAGGCGGTCTTCGAGGACCAGCAGCGCCGTGCACGCGAGGCGGCCGAGGCCGAGGCCCGCCGCACGGCACCCGCCGCCGCTCCCGCCCCGCGGCACCCGCCGCACCTGCTCCGGCTCCGGCCGCTCCCGGCGGCGGCCCGCTGCAGCTCGGCAACGACGACCCGACCGGAGCGAAGAACAGCTCGGCCGAGACCATCGCCGCGCTCAGCACCTACGCCGGCCGCACCGACGGCATGTCGCCCGCACAGGCGCAGGCCTACGCACGGTCGGTCCTCGGGAACTACGGCTGGGGCTCGGATCAGATGGACGCGTGCCTCGTCCTGCTGTGGAACGGCGAGTCCGGCTGGCGCTGGAACGCGCTGAACCGCTCCTCCGGTGCCTACGGCATCCCCCAGGCGCTGCCCGCCAGCAAGATGGCCTCCGCGGGCATGGACTACCAGACCAACGCGGCGACGCAGGTGAACTGGGGTCTCTCGTACATCAAGAGCCTGTACGGCTCGCCCTGCAGCGCCTGGGCGAAGTGGAACAGCCGCTCGCCGCACTGGTACTGAGCCCGCGCCTCACTTCGCCTCGTCGTAGGCGTCGACCACCGCGACGGTGACCGGGAAGTCGATGTCGGCTCCGCCGAACAGCGCCCGACCCGCGCGTGCCGCGGACTCCCGGACGATCTCGGCGACCCGGTCCGCCGCCTCGGCGGGCGCGTGCACGATGACCTCGTCGTGCAGGAAGTACACGAGGTGCGCGCGGTCCAGGCCCGGCCCGCCGTCGCGCAGCCGTGCGCGCAGGTCGCCCATCCAGCACAGCGCCCACTCGGCGGCCGTCCCCTGCACGACGAAGTTGCGGGTGAAGCGCCCCCAGTCGCGGGCGCGCTGCGCGCTGCGGGCGTCGGGGCTCTCGTCGTTCGGGCCCACCGCTCCGGGAGGCGAGCTGCGGCCGAGCCAGGTCGAGACGGACTCGCCGCGCTCCCCGCCCGCGCAGCGGCCTCGACGTGCGCGATCGAGCGCGGGTAGGCGCGCGCGAGCCGGGGCAGGAGGCCGCCCGCCTCTCCGCTCGTCGCCCCGTACATGGCGCCGAGCATCGCGACCTTCGCGCGCGGGCGGTCGGGGACGACTCCGGCGTCGACGATGCCCTGGTAGAGGTCGCGGCCGCGCCCCGCTGCGGCCATCGCCGCGTCGCCGGACAGCGCCGCGAGGATCCGGGGCTCCAGCTGCGCGGCATCGGCCACGACCAGCTTCCAGCCGTCGTCGGCGACCACGGCGGCGCGGATCTCGCCGAGGGAGCTGCAGCGCGCCGCCGCCGGAGGTCGCCCACCGTCCGGTGACCACGCCGCCGACGACGTACTCGGGCCGGAACCGGCCCCCGTGGACCCAGGCGTCGAGCCACGCCCAGCCGTTGGCCGTGAGGAGGCGGGACAGCTTCTTGTACTCCAGGAGCGGAGGGATCGCGGGGTGCTCGATCGTGCGGAGCTCCCACGAGCGGGTCGACTCGACGGCGAGCCCGGCGCGACGGAGCGAGCGGATGACGTCGGCCGGCGAATCGGGGTTGAGCTCGGGCGCCGCCAGCTCCTCGCGGAGGCGGTTCGCGAGGGCCTCGAGCCGGGCCGGCCGACCGCCGAACACCGGTCGCGGACCGAGCGCCTCCGTCAGCACGCGGTCGTGGACGTCCTCGCGCCACGGGAGTCCGGCCGCGGCGATCTCACGCGCGATCAGAGCTCCCACGGACTCCGCGGCCAGGAGGAGGCGCAGTCGTCCGGACTGCGGGGAGCCCGCCACCGCGTCCTCCTGCAGCGCGAGCTCGACGACGGGATCCAGCGCCGCGGGGTCGACGGCGGCCTCCTCGAAGCCGAGCAGGGTGTCGGCGGCGGCGGGAGCGGCCGCCTCCGCGTCCCAGGCGTCCCGCGGAGCGCGGGCGAGGACCGAGCCGGTCGCTGCGGAGGAGCGTCGGAGGATCGCGCGGCACAGGCGCAGATCGTGGCAGCGCGAGACCGCGACCCCCGCCTCGAGCAGCCCGGGGTACCAGCGCGCCGTGTCGTCCCAGACCCAGCGCGGCCGGCCCTGCTCGCCCGCTCGGACGAACGCGGCCAGGGACGCCGGTCCGCGACCGGCGCGCTCCTCGGTCACCGCTCCGGAGTCGTCGATCGACGACGCCGTCCAGGCGCCCGAGGGGGAACCGGCGAGGACGAGGAGCATCCGGCCATTCTCCTCCGCCCCAGCAGTGTCGGCGGCGTCGGCACGGGCTCCGCTCACCGCGTGGCCGCGCCCTGGGCCGGCCGCGACGGCGGGTAGCCCGGGAAGGGCTTCTCCTGCGCCGTGGGCGGCTGGCGCTCCCAGAGCGCCTTCGCGATCGTCTCCATGTCGCGGGAGTAGCCGACGAGCGTCCGCTTCTCGGGCTCCGCGGCCCAGGTGACGGCCCTGAACCACGTCTCGCGGTACGGGCCCGTCTCGATCCGGCGCACCAGACCGATCCTGCCGGTGCGGAGCGCGTCGACCATCACCCACTCGTCGGGACCGCTGCTGCGCAGCATCTGCAGAGGACTCCACTCGATCATCGCGCCTCCAGCCGTTCGGCTCGTGGGGCCGTGGCGGGCAGGACCGCCCCGGCGTACACTCGCAGACTATCGAACACATGTTCGAACGGCCAACCGTCCCGGGCACCCCCGGGCGGGTCGCCGGCAGGAGGAACGGGAGCGCGATGATGGCGGTGATCGACGAGACGGCAGTGGTCTCGACCGACGGCGAGGGCGTGCCTGTCGCGCTCGACTGGCGGGGCGGTCGCTACCGCGTCACCGACCGGCCGACGGTGTGGACGTGCACGAGCGCCTGGTGGGCGCCGCTCGAGCCGTTCCCGCCGACGTTCGGGCGGCGTCCCGTGAGCATCGGCGGCTGGCGGTTCCAGGCCACGCACGTCGAGACGGGCGGATCGTTCGTCCTCGACGTCGTCGCGTCGACGGAGCCGTGCTGGAGCGTCGTGCGGGTCTACGAGTGAGGCGCGACGCGGGACGTGCTACTTGTCGGCCGACCAGGGCGACTTCGTCATGGCGATGAGCGCGGCCGTGCCCGAGACGAGGCCGGCGGCGGCGATAGCGGCGATGACGAGCCAGAGCACGAGTTCCATACGACGAGTCTACCGAGCGCGTCGAGTCCTCCTCCCTCCCACTGCCATGGAATACCGTCGGAGGAATGACCGACGCCCCGACCCGCGCCAGCGTCGGGCTGCGCTCCGAGCGCGGTCCGATCCTCCTCTCGCTGATGATCTCGACGGCGCTGGTCGCTCTCGACGCCACGATCCTCGCGACGGCGGTGCCCGCGATCGTCGACGACCTCGGCGGCTTCGCGCAGTTCCCGTGGCTCTTCTCGATCTACCTGCTCGCGCAGGCCGTCTCGGTGCCCCTCTACGGCAAGCTCTCGGACGTCATCGGGCGCAAGCCGATCATGCTCATCGGCATCGGACTGTTCCTCGTCGGCTCCCTGCTGTGCGGCCTCGCCTGGAGCATGCCCGCTCTCATCGCCTTCCGCGCGCTGCAGGGGCTGGGCGCGGGCGCGATCCAGCCGATGGGCATCACCATCGCCGGCGACATCTACACGGTCGCCGAGCGGGCGAAGACGCAGGGCTACCTGGCGAGCGTCTGGGGCATCTCCTCCGTCGTGGGGCCGACCCTCGGCGGCGTGCTGTCGGATCTGGGTGCGTGGCGCGGGATCTTCCTGGTGAACATCCCGCTCTGCCTTCTCGCCGCGGTCCTCCCGATGAGGAGCTTCCGGGAGACCACGAGGGGCGAGCGCCAGCCGCTCGACGTGGCGGGGGCCGTGGTCCTGGCCGTCGGCACCGCTCTGCTGATCCTGGGGCTGCTCGAAGGCGGGACGGCGTGGCCGTGGCTCTCGCCCGCGGGGATCGGGGTGTTCGCGCTCTCGGCGCTCGCCTTCGCCGGCTTCGTCGCGATCGAGCGCCGGGCCGCAGCCCCGGTGCTCCCGCTGTGGGTGCTCAGTCGACGCCTCCTGCTCACGACGAGTCTCGTCTCGGCTGCCGTGGGCGCCATCACGCTCGGCGTCACCTCCTACTTCCCCACCTTCGCGCAGGGCGTGCTCGGCAGCTCGGCTCTCGGCGCCGGGTTCGCCGTCGCCGCCATGACCCTCGGCTGGCCGGTCGCCGCGAGCCTGTCCGGGCGCCTGTACCTGCGCATCGGATTCCGCAGCACGGGCCTCATCGGAGCGCTGCTCGTCGTCGTGGGCAGCGCGCTCACGGTCCTGCTCGGCCCCGGCTCGACCCTCTGGGAGATCGCGGGGTACTGCGTCCTCATCGGAGCGGGGATGGGACTCGTCGCCACCCGACCCTCATCCGCGCGCAGTCCAGCGTCGAGTGGAACGAGCGCGGAGTGGTCTCGTCGACCAACTTCTTCGCCCGCAACATCGGCAGCGCCGTCGCCGTCGCGGTCTTCGGCGCCATCGTCAACTCCGCCACCGGAGGCGGCACCCCTGCGCCCGAGGATCTCGCCGCGGGTACGCGGTTCGTCTGCATCGCCCTCGCCGTCGTGGCGGTCGGGATGCTCGTCGCCGTCGCCGCCATGCCGAAGGAGGGGCGGCCCGCCGCCGACTGACCTCCGCTCAGTCGCGGGTGCGGTCGGAGGCCGCGGCCACCGCGCGTCGGGACGCCGCGATCCGCTGCAGACGCTCGAGGCGGGAGCGGCGGACCCGGTGGGTCCAGCGCAGGACGGGAGCACCGAGGCCGGGGTGCCGGCGCAGCGTGTGCATCGCGCGGTCGAGCCGGCGGACCATGTCCCCGGCGGTGCCGAAGGGCCGCGCCGAGATGCCGACCTCGAGGTGGCGGTCGAGGACGATCCGGTGCCGCACTCCGAGATGCACGCTGATCTCGACGTCGTCGTGCACGTACGCGTCGTCGCGGTGCATCTCCTCCGCGATCTCCTGCCAGGCGGAGCGGCGCAGCGCGCAGTTGGACCCGAACAGCGGCCAGTTCGCGAGGGCGGAGCCCATCAGGGCGAAGTAGGCGTCCATGTAGAGGATGCGTGCCAGCAGACGCGGCAGCGGCGCGAGCTCGACGAAGCGCCCGGGCCCGGTCACCGCTCCCACGGCGGGATCGGCGAAGTGGCCGGCGAGGCGGGCGATCCAGTCCGGCCCGGGCTGCGAATCGGCGTCGAGTCGCGCCAGGACGTCGCCCTGGGCGACGTCGAACCCGAAGGCCGTGCTCGCCGGGATCCCGCTACCCCCGTGCACGACGACGCGCGCACCGTGCGCCCGCGCGACGTCGGCGCTGTCGTCGGTGCTGCCGTCGTCGACGACGACCACCTCGAGAGGGGCGAGCGTCTGCTCGTCGAGAAGGGCGAGCAGTCGCTCGAGGTGTCGGGCGTCGTCCTTCACGGGGACGACGACCGAGATGCGCCGGTGATCCATCCGCCCAGTCAACGCGATCGGGACCGTGGACGGGTCCCTCCCACGCCGGTCGGTGCTCCCGCGCTCCCTGTCAAGGCGCTCCCGGGACCGCCGCCGGGATGCTCGGATCGGTGGGGACGGACCTCGATGAGCACTCAGGAGACGACATGACCCACGGACCCCGTGACTTCCAGCCCACTCGCGCCCTCGTGACCGCGTCCGACTCGGGGATCGGGAAGGCGACGGCTGTCGCCCTCGCCCGGGCGGGAATGGACGTCGGCATCACCTGGCACAGCGATCAGGAAGGCGCCCAGGCCACCGCCGAGGAGGTCCGCCTCTCGGGCGGAGGGCCGAGATCGCCCGACTGGACGCGACCGACCTGGAGGGCGCCGGCGACGTGATCGACGATCTCGCCCGGCGCCTCGGCGGGCTCGACGTCTTCGTGAACAACGCGGGCGGTGGCGGCGGCGAGACCTTCCTCGAGCAGAGCCTGGACAGCTGGCGGCGGACGGTCGCGCTGAACCTCGACGGCGCTTTCGTCTGCCTGCAGCGGGCCGCCCGCCTGATGGTGGAGGGCGGTACCGGCGGCCGGCTCATCGCCGTGACGAGCGTCCACGAGCACCAGCCGCGGGTCGGCGCCGGATCCTACGTCGCCGCCAAGCACGGCCTCGGCGGGCTGTTGAAGGTCGCGGCGCTCGAACTCGGACGGCACGGCATCACCGTGAACGCCGTCGCGCCCGGGGAGATCGCGACCCCGATGAACGACGCCGACGACGTGGATCCGTTCACGATCGACCGCCCGGGCATCCTGCTCGGCCGCCCGGGCGACGCCCGGGAAGTGGCGGAGGTCATCGCGTTCCTCGCCTCCCCCGGCGCGGCCTACGTGACCGGCTCGTCGTACGTCGTCGACGGCGGGATGCTGCAGATGGGTCCGCAGGCCGGCTCCCACCTCCTGCAGGACGACTGGCGCGACGCTTGAGCCGCTCTCCCGCGGCGCTCCCCCGACCGGTATTCTCGAAGAGGTGCTCCGGTGGGCGGAGCGCCGTGCTCAGGATGTAGGTGACGCGCGTGTGGTTCCGCCGTCGACGCAGGCTGAAGATGCGGCCCTACGATCCCGACGAGAACCCCGCCCGTGACCCCGTCTCGGTCGAGGAGGCCACGGAGGAGGGCCTGATGCTCGCGGAGTACGCGAGCCGGATGGCCGTCAAGAACCGGGTCCTGATGGACGGCCTCACCGCCGACGTCCCCTTCGACGTGGGTCACTACTCCCGCGCCGCGGCCGTCGAGCTGCGGAAGCTCGCCGACGAGTCCGAAGCGGCGGCGAAGCGGCTGCGCACCATCGCCGCCGATGTCACCTTCGTCGACGGCCGCTCCGATCACGTGCACGACTACCGCTCTGCCGACGTCGACAACCTCGATCACCGGGAGCGGCTGTCGCTGGCCGTCGCCGAGACGCTCCGCAGCCGCGCGGAGGACAGGGCGTACCTGGCCGCGCTCGTCGACGGCGCCCGTCAGGACGCGTGGCGCGAGCTGTCGCAGTCGATCGAGGAGACGCTCGACCGCGCCCCGCGGATCGACCCGACCGCGGACGACTACCGTCGCGACCGCTCGGTGCGGATGGCGCTCGTCGTCGTCGACGACCTGGCGAAGCTCGCCCAGGATCGCGGCGTCGACCTCGAGGGCTGACTCCGCCGTCGGGCCGGTGGTCAGGCCCAGCCGGCGCGGAAGGACTCCGTCGCCTCGGTGGATTTCTCGCGCACCCCGTCGAGCAGCTGCTCCATCGACCCGCTCCGGAGGAACGCGAGGCGGTCGAACTCCGTCACCGGGGCGACTCCGGCGAGCTGCCACGCGTGCGCGGCCGGGTCCTCCGCCAGCTCGACGACGGCTCCGTAGCGCTGCTCGACGAACTCGCTCGCCACGGCGAGGAGGTGCGGACCGCCGATTCGGCCGTCGCCAGCGACTCGTCGAGCCTCGGCTCCCACTCGAGATCGGGGAGGAAGCGGACCTCGGCGCGGGGATAGGGATCGTCCTCGTACCAGCGGACGACCTCGAAGCGCTGCTCGCCGACCGAGTCGAGAGCGACGAACGACTCCGCACCGTCGATGTTCAGGATGCGCGCCACGGTGCCGACGGCGAAGCGCTGATCGCCGCCGCCCACCTCCTGACCACGCTCGATCAGGACCACGCCGAACGACGGATTCTCGTCCTCGAGGATGTCGCCGAGCATCCGCAGGTACCGCGGCTCGAAGAGCCGGAGCGGGAGCGGCATGTGCGGCAGGAGCACGGAGCCGAGCGGGAACATCGGGAGGTCAGGCACGAGAACAGCGAATCACGAACCGCTCCGAGCGGCCAGTACGGGCGCGCGGACGGCGGACGTGCTAGCGATCACGACGAGGCGATCGAGGGGTGCCGAGGACGGTCGCGACGAGCTCCTCCGCGTCCGCCAGGTAGCCGCCGAGAGCCGTCTCGTCGCGCGCGACGGCGAGCTCGTCGACCGTCGGGGCCGAGAAGACACGGTCGACGGGGTCGCGGAGGAGGATCCCACCTCGGGCGAGCGCCACCGCCGTGTCGTCGTCGAGCAGCCAGGCGTTGACCCCCGCGGTCTCGACCACGTCGTCGACCGTGCGGCGCCGTCGCCCGCTCCTGCGGACGGTCTCGTGCGTGGCGGAGCGGACCGGGAGCGGCACCACCGACAGGTCGCCCCGGTTCACGGCGCGGGTGACCGCGTCCGACAGGGCGCCCCTCCCATCTCGTGCAGCGTCCTCGCGAGCTCGATGCGATCCACCGGTGTCCTCCGTCGTCCGTCCGGACCTCGAGGACGAGTCGGACGCGGGGCCCTCTCGCCCGCCGCGGTCCTCCTGCAGTGCGGGCGAACGCTCCGTCGCATCCTCCACCAGGGTAGGCAGGTCGCCTGGGGATCCGCGCCCCCGTCCGCGCCGTCCTCTCCGGACCGCACGAGCACCTCCCGTTAACCGCAGTGGTGCATCATCCTCTGGTGCCTGCTGACGTGAACCTCGACGAGATCGCCTCCGAAGTATCGGCGCGCCTGCGCGCGCGCTTCCCGGACCACTCCGCGGACGAGGTGGAGTCGACGGTCCGCGCCGAGCTCGACGCCCTCGCCGACCGCCCGGTCCGCGACTACCTCTCGGTGCTCACCGAGCGCGCGGCGAAGTCGCGGCTGAAGAAGTCGCCCTCCGCCTGACGGAGCTCCACTGGGCGGAAGTCGTCGTACTCGACGCCGAGTACGACGACTTCTGCGTACCCGATTTCTCCGACCCTCTTTTGGGCAGGATCGTCGCCTGACCGCCGGCGCGCGAAACGCCCCTCACCGTCCGCTGGGCGGTCGGTGGGAGGCGCTTCGTCGTTCGCGATGGCTGGGCGGCGGCTGCGGTGAACCGCGCGGTGCTACTCCATATCGAGTCCGACCGACGGTCGGAGCGGCGCCGAGACGATCCTCGGATCGGACCCGGATGCTGCCGCCGGGGTCAGGCGTCGAGCTCGTTGATGCTCTCGCACGTGGACGAGCAGAACAGGCTCATCACCCGCGCCCGGCCGCTGGCGCAGGTCATGCAGCTGCGGGTGGTGAAAATCGAACGGAGAATCGTGTCCATGGTGGGTCCTCAAGCTGCGTCGTCGTTGTCGCTGTCGTGGCGAGCGTCCTGTTCCCGCTCGCCGTTCGGGGTGGTGTACGGACGACGCTAGATGCTCAGGAGCCCGTTCGAGCGTTCACGAGGCATCTCTCCACGCCACGACCCCGCACCGGGGGGCGTGCAGGTCATCGCGACCGGCGGGTGCAGCGCGCCGCACCAACCGCGGCGAGGCACCCCGCCAGCTCGTGCGGAAGGACGGGAGGGCGAAGGGCCACCCTGCTGAGCCCTCGTTCACCCAATTGGCTATAAGGCAGGGCCACGGCCAGGCGCCGCTGCGTGACGGCGTCCCTCCGAAAATCCTCCACTCGCGCCGAGCTGATCCGAGTCGCACCGAGATGGACCGCAAACGGGGTGTCGAAGGTGGCCCGACCCGAGCAACGGCGCGGGATTCCCGGTCCTCCATGGCTCGCGGCGGTCTAGCTCGGCTCGGGCCGGTTCTGACTGGGCGCCGCGCTCACAATCCGTCGGTCACGCGTTCAAGTCCCACACGCCCTACTTCCCCCTGGGATCCCTGCAATCGATTCCGGGTCTGCGGGATCCACCCATCGTCCACTCATCGGAGAGGATCGCGTCCGGCCCGGTGTGCCTGGAGGGCTGACTAGTCAGCCGGAGTAGGGGATGGTTCTGCGACTGATGTTTCTTTGCAGATGCACTTTGTTAGTGAACAGTAGCTCGCTAAGAGCACCCCACGTGTCGCGCGTTGCGCCCGGGCCCGCAGCCACCTCTCCGAGGTCGAGCATCTCGACGTACTCCTCCTGGCCGCTGGGCTTCCCTGGCGCCAGGAAGCGTTCCTTTCGGAGCGGGAACTTCACATATGGCACGAGCCCTTTTCGATTCGAGCGAAAGAAGATTCTGTCGCCCGAGAGCCCCTGTAGCCTCGGCGATATCAACCGCCACTCCCGCTCTTCTTCGAAAGAGTCGTCTTTGTGCTCCGCAGCGATGGCGTTTAGTCCAAGCCGCAACGCCCCCTGCACTCGGTTTCGGTCATCCCACTCATGGAATTCGCCTGCGTCGATGCGCTGGAAGCCGCGGGCGACAACCTGCGCCGCTGCGATCCGCGCATTCTGCACGCCGTACTCCACCTTGACTAGCTTCCATCCGATCGCCGCAGCGTGGCGAGCCAGGTCCTCTCGCACGAGTCCGAGAACGTAGGCCTGATCGGAACCGCCATAACCACGCCACTGGCTAAGCGCGTTAGGAAAGGTCGAGAATGATGTCACGTAGTACGGCAACGCGCCGGTTTCTTTCGCGAACATATCAATTGCCAGCTCAATGGACTCCCGCATCTCAGGCCGCTGTTTGAGATACTGGGTCTGCAGCACCCAGACTGCCGCCTCGAAGACCAACCGCAGCTCTGCGAGGTCGTTGAGGTATCGAGCACCGGTCGCCCAGAGCTCAGCATTCTCCACTATGCCGCGGATACCTTCCGAGGTCGTGTAGTGGAAGAGCATGTCTTCGTCTGTCAGGTCGCGAGTCGGTTCCATGGAACCAGCATGAGCCACGAGCGCCGCCGAGGGGATAAGGCCCGCGGAGGGGTTCTGCTCATGGAGCTACCGCCGCGACGGCCCTACTCCCCAGTGCTCACTTGGTAGGGCGTACGGGACTTGAACCCGTGACCGACGGATTATGAGTCCGCTGCTCTGACCGGCTGAGCTAACGCCCCGCGGACCCCGCAGGCGGGAGAGCCGTCAGGCTCGGCCAGCCGTGGCGGAGGCTGCGTCGATGGTCGGATCGGCCACCGGCTCCCCACGATACAGGCTCTCGAATGTGCTGATCGTGCGGTTGATGTCGTGCGCGGCGACGATGCGGAGGGAGGCGCGCTTCATCTCCTCGAGGCGCTCCGGGGTCGACGACAGGACGTCGGTGAGGCGGTCGGCCAGGGCCTGGGCGTTGCCGGGCTCGAAGAGGTGCCCGTTCTCGCCCTCGTGCACGAGGTGCGGGAGCGCCATCGCGTCGGCGGCGACCACGGGGAGGGCCGAGGCCATCGCCTCCATGGTCGCGATGCTCTGCAGCTCGGCGATCGAGGGCATCGCGAAGACTGTCGCCCGCGAGTAGGCCTGCTTGAGTTCGTCGTCCGAGACGTAGCCGGTGAAGCGGACGCGGTCGGCGATGCCGAGGCTCGTGGCCAGCTGCTGCAGGTTGCGCAGCTGGTCGCCGCCGCCGACGATCTCGAGCTGCGCGTCGAGCGACTCGTCGAGGAGGGAGACGGCGCGCAGCAGGACGTCGATGTGCTTCTCGCCGGTCACCCGGCCGACGAAGAGGATGCGGTTGGCCGTGCGCGGGGTGAAGTCGGGGGTGTAGTTGTCGGCGTCGATGCCGCACGAGATGGCGTGCACTCCGCGCAGGCCCGTGTACTGCTCGAGGAACTGCGCAGCCTTGCGGGTCGGAGTGGTGACCGCCTCGGCGCGGCCGAAGGTGCGGCGGGCTGCACGCCACGCCATCTGCACGGCCTTGGCCTGCACGGCCTTGGGCAGCAGCGTGAACTCGAGCATGTTCTCGGGCATGAAGTGGTTCGTGCCGATGATGCGGATGCCGCGCTCGGCCGCCTCGATGCCGAGGCCGCGGCCGACGATGATGTGCGACTGGAAGTGCACGACGTCGGGCTTCACCTCGTCGAGGATCCGTGCGCTGTTCTGCCGGATGCGCCACGGCATGGCGAAGCGCATCCAGTCGTGCGGGAACCAGCGCCAGCTGTAGAGGCGGTGCACGATCATCCGCTGGCCCTCGTGGGTCTCGAAGCGCGTGCCCCTCCAGCCGTCGGCCGACGGTGCGACGACGTGCACCACGTGACCGCGCTGCACGAGTCCGGCGGCGAGGCGCTCGGCGAACTTCGCCGCTCCGTTCACGTTGGGCGCGAACGTGTCGCAGCCGATGACCACGGTGAGCGGCCGCGCTGCGTCGCCGGTCGGCTCCGGGAGCGACGGGGAGGGATCGTCGGAGGCGGGAGCCGACTCGCGGCTCCGGGGCGACTCCGGTCGTGACGCGTCGCGGGGGTCTGACACGGGGGTGGTTCCTAACGGTGTCGTGCCGATCGTGACGGTGAGGAGACGATCGGCGTGTGGTCGGTCGGTTTCGGAGCACCTCGGCGCGCCCTCATTGTAGACAGCGGTGCCCGCGGATCCGCGGATTGGCGACCCGCGTCGCCCGGGCTCAGCGGGCCTGGGGGTGGTGCTTGGCGAGCAGGAGGACGCCCCAGATGGCGACGGCTCCGGCGAGCACGAACAGCGGGATCGCCCACGGAGCGGCGTACTGCGCCTCCCCGAGCACGACGATGCCGATCGCCACGGCGACCAGCGGGTCGATCACGGTGAGCCCCGCGACGACGAGGTCCGGCGGGCCGGACGAGTAGGCGTTCTGCACGAAGTACCCGCCGAGTGCGGTGGCCGCCAGCAGGGCCACGATGCAGACCACCGTCAGCGGGTCGAACTCGCCGAACTTGATCCGGTTGAGGACGACCTTCGCGAGGGTCGCGACGAAGCCGTAGACCACTCCGGCGCCGAGGATGTAGAAGATCGCGCGCGCCTTGCGGCGGAAGATCCAGAAGGCGACGACGAAGATCACCAGGACGATCGCGAGGATCACGAGGATCGTCACCAGCTGGGGAGTCCGGATGGATCTGTCCACCGCATTGAAGGCCGCCACGAGGACGAAGGTGCCCACCCCCGCTACGCACAGCACGATCGCACGGACGGACGCCCTGTTCAGGCGGACCTTGCTCACGCGCGCGTTCACCACGGCGGTGATGACCAGCGCGACGGCGCCGAGCGGCTGCACCACGATGAGGGGCGAGAAGCCCAGGCTCGTGAGCTGGAAGACGATGGCGAGGGCCAGCATCAGCGTGCCCGCGACCCAGGAGGGCCGGGACAGCAGGGCGAACAGCTGACCGCCGCTGAGCCCGGACGACTTGGCGCCGCCCGAGAAGCGCTCGACCTTGACGACTCCGCGGTGCTGGAACTGGGCCCCCAGGGAGAGGAAGACCGCGCCCACGAGGGCGATCGGGATGCCGATGAACTGTGCCGGGTCGAGCGTGAACTGCTCGGTCAACTCGGACAGATCTGTGGACATGCGCTCGACCCTACCCACAATCCCCCGGCGGGCCGTCCGGCGCACGGGTGAGGGCGGAAGACCAGCGGATGACACCCGGACGGGCCCGCGGAGCCCCGCGATACCCTGGTGCTCATGGCCGTCCTCCCCATCCTCATCGCCGGCGACCCCGTCCTGCACTCCCCCGCCGCTCCCGTCACCGTCTTCGACGACTCGCTCCGCACGCTCGTCGCGGACATGTTCGAGACGATGGACACGGCGCCCGGGGTCGGCCTCGCCGGTCCCCAGGTCGGCGTCGCGCTCCGCCTCTTCGTCTACGACTACGCCGCCGACGACGGCACCCCGCGCCGCGGAGTGGCGATCAATCCCGAGCTCTTCGTCTCACCCGTGCCGCTCGGCGAGGCGGACGAGGACACGGAGTCGGAGGGGTGCCTGTCGTTCCCGGGCGAGCGCTTCCTGCTGCGCCGCTCCGAGAAGGCGATCCTCCGGGCCCTCGACCTCGAGGGGACGCCCTTCGAGATCGAGGCGGAGGGCTGGTTCGCGCGCGTCTTCCAGCACGAGTTCGACCACCTCGACGGCATCCTCTACACGGACCGCCTCGAGCACGACTACCGCAAGCCCGTGGCGAAGGTCACCCGCAAGCGGGGCTGGGGCGTTCCCGGCACGTCCTGGCTGCCGGGCGTCGACGACCTCGAGGGCTGATCGCGCTCAGGTCAGGTCGACCCCGTGCACGCCGTTGTGGTGGCGCAGCGCGGGGAAGGAGGCGGTGACCGAGCGGCCCACGCCCGGCGTCCGCTTCTCGACGACGTCGCCGCCGAAGAGCGCGGCGCGCTGACGGAGCTCCGCGAGCGCCGGGCTGTCGATCCGCTCGGTCAGCGCGTGCAGATCGGCGTCGACGGCGCTCGCGTCGGACTGGGCGGCGCCGTGCCGCTCGCGGTCGTCGTCGACCTCGACGCGCAGGCCCGTGGACGTCCAGCGGGAGCTGATGCGGACCTCGGTCCCGGAGCCACCTGTGGCGACCGCCTCGTCGAAGGCGTACTCGAGGACGCGGAGCACCGCGACCTCGGCGCCGTCCTGCAGCGGGAAGGACTCGCCGAAGGTCTCCTCGTGGACGGTGAGTCCGCGATCCCGCGCGAGGGTCACGAGAGTCTCCGCACCCTGAGCGGACGGGAGCTCGACCGGGTCGACCGCGGCGACGCTCGCGATCCGGCGCAGCTGGGCGAGGGAGGACTCGGCCGCGCGCACCGCCCGGACCGCCGAGCGCTCGGCCGCCGCGGATCGCGCTCGATCGTCAGGCGCACGCTCTCGGCCTCCTCGACGACGCGGGCGGCGCTGCGCACCGCGAGCTGCTCGAGCTCGCCGACGATCCGCAGGCGCGCCTCCTGCTCGCCGACGGTCATCTCGAGTCGCACGACGCGCTCGGCCTCGCGAGCGTGCCGCCTCGCGCAGCTCCTTCTCGGCGGTGACGGAGCGGCGCCACAGGACGATCGCGCCGACGGCGGCGATCAGGGCGAGGACGAGGACGACTTCGAGCACGACGGCCTCCGGAACGGGGTGACGGGGATCGGCGCAGGGGACGCCGGAGAGCGATGGTACCCGCGAGCGGGGGTGCCCGCTGAGCCGGCGACGGGGCTTGCGCTCAGCGTCCGGTCGCCCGGACCGATCGCGTCACGGTGAACTTGCCGTCGCGCGCGACGACCGAGGTGGCACCCACCGACCGGCGCAGCTCGGCGGGGTGGGCGAGGTGGGAGTTGAAGACGGTCCAGAGCTCGCCGCCCGGTCGGAGGAGGCGTCCGGCCGCGCGGATCATGCGGCGTGCGACCAGGTCGGTGACCGCTCCGTCCGAGTGGAACGGCGGATTGCAGACGACCACGTCGACCGAGCCCGCATCGAGCGTGGAGGCGTTGTCGTCGCGGAGGACACGGACGCGCAGTCCGTTCGCCTCGGCGGTGGCGCGGGCCGACTCCGTCGCCGCGCGGGACGTGTCGGTGGCGACGACGTCGAGGTCGGGGCGCGATCGGGCGAGCACGGAGGCCAGGATGCCGGTGCCGCAGCCGAGATCGACGGCAGTGCCTCCCGGGAGGGCCGCGGTGTCGAGGGCGGCGAGGAGGGCGCGGGTGCCGATGTCGAGCCGGGCGCCCGCGAATGCTCCGGCGACGGCGACGACCTCCAGGTCGAGCTCGTCGAGCCAACGGCGCTGCATTGCAGGAGCGGGCGGCTGCACGGCGTGCGCGGCGCTCGCGAGCAGCGCCCGCGACTTCTGACGCGCGAGACTCACGTCGATCCGCTCGTAGCGCGTGCGCAGCACCTCGTTCATGCCGTGCGTCATGTGCTTGATGCGGCCCGCTGCGATCAGGGGCGCGGAGGGAGCGGAGAGCGCGGTGCCGGCGGCGATCGCCGCGAGCGCGTCGAGCGAGCGCGGCAGGCGGAGGAGGACGGCGTCGCTCCCGCGCACCGCGTCGGCGACCGAGTCGACGACGGTGAACGGGGCGAGCTCGATGCCGGCCTCGCGGACGATCCGGGCGTTCTCGTCGAGCGCCCGCTCGGCGGTGACGGAGTCCTGCACGCTGCGGACCGCGATCCCCTCGGCGGCCAGGGAGAGCGTCAGCGCTCCGTAGGCGTCCTGCACGACGGCGACCTGCGAGCTCTGCTCCAGGAGCCCGAGGAGGAGCCGGTCAGTCGCGTCGACGGCGACGAGGGACGGCGCCTCGACGTCGGGCCGGCGACGCAGGAGGCCGAGGACGTCCTCGCGCATCGCGCCTCCGATCGGCGACGGGACACCCGCCGCCGGAGCGCGGGACGACCCACCAGGGCAAAAGAAAGGACCTGAGAGTGGAGTCCCAGGCCCTTCGCTCCCCGACTTGGACTCGAACCAAGAACCTACCGGTTAACAGCCGATTGCTCTGCCAATTGAGCTATCGAGGATCATCCGACCACCCGGAGGCGATCAGCGCACGTCTACTTTAGCAAACTCTGCGTGAAGACCAAATCGAGAGGAGCGGAGGTCAGTAGCCCGCCTCCGGGTCGACCGATCCCAGCAGGTCCTCCCCGCGGCGAACGCCGCCACGTTGGCGCGGACGCGCTCCGCGAGTAGCGGAGCGGTCATCTCCGGGGTGTCGGCGGTGTGCGGGGTGATCAGGCAGCGCGGCTCGGTCCAGAGCGGGTGCCCGTCCGGCAGCGGCTCCGGATCGGTCACGTCGAGGGCTGCGCCGGCGAGACGTCCCTCGGCCAGCGCGGCGACGAGGGCGTCGGTGTCGACCAGCGTGCCCCGGGCGATGTTGACGAGGACGGCGCGGGCCGGCAGCCGCGAGAGCAGCTCGGCATCGACGAGACGCCTCGTCCCGGTAGTGGCGGCGGCGGCGAGCACCAGCACGTCGGCCTCGGTCGCGACCTCGGCCAGGCGGTCCGCGGTCACGGTCCGCTCCGCACCGGGCATCGGCTCGGGGCTGCGTCGCACGACGCTCACGCGGGCGTCGAACACCGAGAGGAGCCGCAGGAGCTCCGTGGCGATGCCGCCCGCTCCGACGACGACGACCCGGGCCCGGTGGAGCGTCGTGGCGTGCTTCGCGCCCCACGACTCCGCCCGCGCCCGTTCCGGCAGGGAGCGCAGCAGCGCGAGCGTCAGCGCGAGGGCGTGCTCGGCCACCGGCTCGGAGTAGGCGCCCTTCGCACTCGTCCAGGCGAGTCCCGGCCGCGCGGCGCGCTGCAGCACCTCCGAGAAGGCGTCGACCCCCGCCCACGGCAGCTGCACCCAGCGGATCGTCGGGTGCTCGGCGAGCACGTCCTCGAGTTCCTGCGTGCGCCCGTACGAGAGCCAGAGGAGGACGTCGGGGGCGTCGTCCAGGTCGACGACGCGTCCGCCGCCCTCCCGGATCGCGCGGGTGAAGACGTCCTTGGAGCGCGGCAGGACCGCGACGCGCGGCGCGGTCACAGGACCTCCTCGGCCGGAGCGACGCGCTGGGCGCGGGTGGCGTCGAAGCGCTCGTACTCGGCGAAGGCGGCGCCGAGCTCCTGCACGTACGGGTGGCGCGACTCGGTCAGCACCTCCAGCAGCGGGCCGTAGGCGACCACCTCCCCGCCGACGAGGACCGCGATGCGGTCGGTCGCCCGACTGAGGACGTCGATGTCGTGGCCCACCACGACCGCCGCGAAGTCCTCCTGGCGGCGCAGATCGGCGAGCAGGTCGACGATCGACTCCCGGACCGTCGCGTCGATGCCCGAGGTGGGCTCGTCGGCGACGAGCACCCTGGGTCCGAGGACGAGTGCCCGCGCGATCGCGACGCGCTGCCGCTGCCCGCTCGAGAGCTCGTACGGGAAGCGGTCGAGCAGGAACAGGGGCAGATGCACCGAATCGAGCAGTGTGGCCACGCGCACCGCGGCGCTCTTGGGGTCGTAGCGGCGATCGCGGAGGTAGATCGGCTCGGCGATCAGCTCGGACACGGTCAGCTCGGGGCGGAGAGTCGCTCCGGCGTCCTGCGCCAGGTAGGCCACGTCGAACGTGAAGCGCTTGACCTCGCGGGCGGGCAGGTGGCGCAGGCCGTGACCGGCTACGGTCGCGTCGCCGCCGGTGATGACCGGGCGCGCGCGGTCGCCGTCGCTGCCGAGCCCGTCGCCGCCCAGCACGCGGGCGAGCGTCGACTTGCCCGAGCCGCTGCCACCGAGGATCCCGAGCACCTCCCCCGGCTCCACCCGGAGGCTGATGCCGCGCAGGGCCGTCCAGCGCCGGCTGATGCCGCGGGGCGGGTACTCGACGCTGAGATCGTCGACGACGATCGGCGCGGCCGGGGTGCTCACGCGTCGCGCTCCGCCCGCGTGATGCTGCGCAGGAGTTCGCGGCGCTCGGCCTGCTCAGCCGGATCCGGAACGGGCAGCGAGGCGAGCAGGCGCTGCGTGTACGGGTGCTTCGGCGCCGAGAGGACCTCCTCGCCCGTGCCCTCCTCGACGAGCTCGCCACGATAGAGCACGGCGATCCGGTCCGCGAGCAGATCGACGACCGCGAGATCGTGGCTGATGAAGAGCGACGCGAAGCCGAACTCCCGCTGCAGCTCCGAGAAGAGCCCGAGCACGCGCGCCTGGACCGAGACGTCGAGCGCCGAGGTGGGCTCGTCGGCGATCAGCAGCTTGGGCTGCAGCGCCAGCGCCCGTGCGAGGCTCGCGCGCTGGCGCTGGCCGCCCGAGAGCTCGTGCGGGTAGCGGTCGCCGTACGACTTCGGCAGCTGCACGGCCTCGAGGAGCTCGTCGACGCGGGTCCTGGCCGACCCCGCGTCGGGGAACCTCCGGTGCACGACGAGCGGCTCGGCGACGCACTCGGCGATGGTGAGCAGCGGGTTGAAGCTCGACGCCGGGTCCTGGAAGACGAAGCCGATGTCACCCCGCACCGGGCGGAAGGAGCGCTCGCGGATGCCGCGCATCTCCTTGCCGAGCACGCGCAGGGATCCGCCGGTCACTGTCGTCAGGCCGGCGATCGCCCGCCCGATCGTCGTCTTGCCCGAGCCGCTCTCGCCGACGAGTCCGAGGACCTCGCCGGCGCGGATGCGGAACGAGACGCCGTCGACCGCGACGAAGCCGGCGCGGCCCAGGCGGCCCGGGTACTGGATCCGCAGGTCGTCGGCCTCGACCAGGACCTCGGCCTGGGGCCGGCTCGCGCGCTCGATGGCGCGGTCCTTCGCGCGAGCGACGCCCTGGCCCACGTGCGGCACAGCGGCGAGCAGCTTCTTCGTGTAGTCGGCCTTCGGCGAGGCGAAGAGCTCGGCCACGGGCGCCTCCTCGACCAGCTCGCCCTGGTACATCACCGCGACGCGGTCGGCGAGATCGGCGACCACGCCCATGTTGTGGGTGATCAGCACGATGGAGGTGCCGAAATCGTCGCGGCAGCGGCGGAGGAGGTCGAGGATCTCGGCCTGCACCGTGACGTCCAGCGCGGTGGTCGGCTCGTCGGCGACGATGAGGCCGGGATCGAGCACGAGTGCCATCGCGATGACGACGCGCTGCTTCTGCCCGCCCGAGAACTGGTGCGGGTAGTAGTCGACCCGCTTCTCCGGCTCCGGGATGCCGACGGTGCGCAGCACGTCGATCGCCCGGGCGCGCGCCTCCTTCTTCGAGACGCTGCCGTGGGCGCGCAGCCCCTCGGCGATCTGCCAGCCCACGGTGAACACCGGGTTGAGCGCCGTCGAGGGCTCCTGGAACACCATCGCGACGTCGGTGCCGCGGATCTCGCGCAGGCGCGCCTTCGGCACCGAGACGACATCGGTGGAGGAGCTGCCGTCCTTCTTCGAGAGCAGCACGACGCCCGAGGCTGTCGCCGTCTCGGGCAGGAGGCCGAGGATCGTCTTCGCCGTCACCGTCTTGCCGCTGCCGGACTCGCCGACGATGGCGAGCACCTCGCCGCGCTCGACGCGGAGGCTCACCCCGGCGACGGCGCGCACGGCGCCCCTGTCGCTGGCGAAGGCGACTTCGAGGTCGCTGATGTCGACGATCGGCCGCTGGTCGCTCATCGCGTCCCCTCCACTCCGGCGACGGGGTCGTGCCCCGGCGTCTCCAGGCCGTCCGCGGCGAGCACGCCGCCCGGGACGACGGACGTCGCGGCCACGTCGCCGGAACCGGCGGCCACCGCGCGCCGACCGCGCAGGCGCGGGTCGGCGAGATCGTTCAGGCTCTCGCCGACGAGCGTGATGCCCAGCACGACGAGGACGATGGCGAGGCCCGGGAAGACGGAGGTCCACCAGATGCCGCTCGTCACGTCCGAGAGCGCCTTGTTGAGGTCGTAGCCCCACTCGGCCGCCGAGGTCGGCTCGATGCCGAAGCCGAGGAAGCCCAGGCCGGCGAGGGTCAGGATCGCCTCGGAGGAGTTGAGGGTGAAGATCAACGGGAGGGTCCGCGTCGCGTTCCGCAGCACGTGCCGGAACATGATGCGGCTCGTCGAGGCTCCGACGACCTTCGCGGACTCGACGTAGGCGTCGCCCTTGATCCGCACCGTCTCGGCGCGGATCACTCGGAAGTACTGCGGGATGTAGACGACCGTGATCGAGACGGCGGCCGCGAAGATGCCGGCCCACAGGTTCGACTGCCCGCTCCGAGATCACGATCGACATCACGATCGCGAGCAGGAGGGTCGGGAAGGCGTAGATCGCGTCGCAGACCACGACGAGGACCCGGTCGAGCCAGCCCCCGAGGTAGCCCGAGACGAGGCCGAGGAAGACGCCGACGAAGATCGAGAGCACGACGGCGACGACGATCACGAGGAAGGCGGTCTGCGCTCCCCAGAGCACGCGGCTGAGGACGTCGTAGCCCCCGACCGTCGTGCCGAGCAGGTGCTCGGCGCTGGGCGGCTGCTGAGCGCCGAAGGATCCGCTGTCGGAGCGGAGCTGCGAGTAGCCGTAGGGCGCGATCAGCGGAGCGAAGAGGGCGACCAGGAGGAACGCACCCGTGATGACGAGGCCCGTGACGAGCATCCCGCGCTGCAGCCCCACGCTCTGGCGGAGCTGGTGCACGACGGGCAGGCGGTCGACGAGGCGGCGCCGCGGTCGCGCGGCGGAGGCGGTGGTGGTGCTCATGCTCAGTACCTCACTCGCGGGTCGATGAGCGCCGCGATGACGTCGACGATGAAGTTGGTCAGCGCCACGATCACGGCCAGCAGGGCGACGATGCCCTGCACGGCGACGAAGTCGCGGGCCTGGAGGTACTCGGCCAGCTGGAAGCCGAGGCCCTTCCACTCGAAGGTGGTCTCGGTCAGGACCGCTCCGCCCAGCAGGAGGGCGATCTGCAGGCCGATCACCGTGATGATCGGGATGAGCGCAGGCCGGTAGGCGTGCGTGCGGACGAGGCGGAACTCCCCACTCCGCGCGACCGCGCAGCGTCGACGTAGTCGGTGCCCAGGGTGCCGATCACGTTGGTGCGCACGAGCCGGAGGAAGATGCCCGCGGTCAGCAGGCCCAGCGCGACGGCGGGCAGGACGGCGTGCGAGAGCACGTCCGACACGGCGGCCGGATCGCCGGTCTGGAACGCGTCGATCAGATAGATGCCGGTCTTGTTCTCGAGGAACTGCAGCGACAGCTCGGTGCTGGTCGAGGCGCGTCCGGCGACCGGGAACCACTTCAGCCAGACCGCGAAGACGAGCTTGAGCAGCAGACCCGCGAAGAACACCGGAGTGGCGTAGCAGAGGATCGCGAAGATGCGCAGCACCGCGTCGGGCGTGCGGTCGCGGTGGTAGGCCGCGAGCATGCCCAGCGGGATGCCGACGAGGAACGCGACGAGGAGCGCGTAGAACGCGAGCTCGACGGTCGCCGCTCCGTAGGTGAGCAGCACCTCGGTGACGGGGCGGTTGTCGCTGAGGGTGGTGCCGAAGTCGCCCGTGAGCAGCTGGCCGAGGTACTCGAAGTACTGCACGATCAGCGGGCGGTCGTAGCCCGCCGCCGCCACGCGCTCGGCGAGCTGGTCGGCGGTCAGGCGGCCGCCGAGGGCGGCCGTGATCGGGTCGCCCGTCGTGCGCATGAGCAGGAACACCATCGTCACGAGGATGAAGACGGTCGGGATGATGAGCAGGAAGCGGACGAGCAGGTAGCGCCCGAGTCCGCCCCCGGAGCCGCGCGGTCGCCGGGTGGGCGCCGTCGCCGCAGCCGTCGTGGCTGTCGTCACGTGATGCCTTTCGTGGAGAACGGCGGCCGGCGCCTCCCGAGCGGGGAGGCGCCGACCGCCGGAGGGTGGATCAGCCCTTGCTGAGCGCGGCGTAGCGGAACTTGAAGGACGCGTCGAGCGTGTCCTCGGTGCCGCTGACATCGCTGCCGACGACGGCGACCTGCGAGCCCTGCAGGTAGGGACGGTCGACAGCTGCGCCGCGACCTTCTCCTGGATCTGCTCGATGAGCGCGGTGCGGGCGTCGGCGTCGGTCGTCGAGACCTGCTCGGCGATCAGCCCCTGGACCTCGGCGTCGTCGTAGTGGTTCGCGAGGAAGTTCTCCTTGATGAAGAACGGCGAGAGGTAGTTGTCGGCGTCCGAGTAGTCCGGGAACCAGCCCAGCTGGTAGGCCGGGTAGACGTCGGAGCTGCGGTCCTTGGAGTACTGGACCCACTCCGTGGTCTGCAGGTCGACGGTGAACAGACCCGACGACTCGAGCTGGTCCTTGATCAGCGCGTACTCATCACCCGAGGACGGGCCGTAGTGGTCGTTCGAGTACTGGAGGCTGAGGTTCACCGGCTCGGTGACGCCGGCGGCCTCGAGGGTCGCCTTCGCCTTGTCGGCGTCCGGTCCGCCCTCGCCGTCGCCGTAGAGCGACTTGAGGGGCTCGGTCGCGCCGGTCAGTCC
Organism: Rathayibacter sp. AC182; assembly: GCF_979253875.1. NCBI lineage: Bacteria > Bacillati > Actinomycetota > Actinomycetes > Micrococcales > Microbacteriaceae > Rathayibacter > Rathayibacter sp. AC182. The sequence continues at coordinate 695,402 of NZ_CEEDEK010000003.1, forward strand.
CTCGGGGACGAAGGAGTAGAGCGGCGTGTAGGTGCCCTTGTAGACCTGGTCGGCGATCTCCTCGCGGTCGATCAGGTCGGCCACGGCCTGGCGCACGGCGAGCGACTTGGCGGCGTCCGCCTCCGGGGTCGTCGCGCCGAACGGCTGGGTGTCGAAGTTGAAGACGATGTAGCGGATCTCGCCGCCGGGGCCGTCGACGACCTTGACCGCGTCGTTGCCGCGCAGGTCCTCGACGTCGGTCGCGGAGAGGCTCCGGAACGCGACGTCGATGTTGCCCTCCTGGATGTCCAGCTTGAGGTTCGACGAGTCGGCGTAGTACTTGACGTTGACGGTGCCGGTCTCGGCCGCGCCGAGCACGCCCTCGTAGCCCTCGTACGCCTTGTACTGGATGAGGTTGTTCACGTCGTAGTTGGCGATCGTGTACTGGCCGGCGAACGCCTCGCCCGAGACGATCTCGTCGTCCGAGGTGAGCGCATCGGCCGAGAAGACGTCCTCGTCGACGATCGGGCCCGCGGGGCTCGAGAGGATCTGCGGGAACGTCTGGTCGTTCTCGGACTTGAGCGTGAAGACGACGGTGGTGTCGTCCGGTGCCGCGACGCTGTCGAGGTTCGCGAGGAGCGACGACGGGCCGTTCGCGTCCGCGATCGCGAGCTGGCGGTCGAAAGTGAACTTGACGTCGGAGGAGGTGAGGTCGTTGCCGTTCGCCCACTTCAGACCCTCCTTGAGGGTCACGGTGTACTCGGTCGGCGCGGTGAACTCGGCCGACTCGGCGATGTCCGGCTCGACGTCCGGGCTGCCGTAGGGGGTGTTCATCAGGAACGGATAGACCTGGTTCATCACGGCGAACGAGCCGTTGTCGTACGAGCCGGCCGGGTCGAGCGTCGTGATCTTGTCGGTGGTGCCGATGGTCAGGGTGCCCCCGCCGGCGCTGTCGCCGGACGAGTCGGAACCGCCGGCGGAGCAGCCCGCGAGCACGATCGCGACCGCGGCGAAGCCGGCGGCGGCGGAGAGCGCGCGAGCGCTGCGGGTGGATGCGGATGTCATTGTCCGTCTACCTCTTCCTGGTAAGGATTCGATGCGGGCGCGCTCGTGGCGCGGTTGCGTGGCGCACAGGTCTCCTGTGAGCGCACGGGCGCGCGGAGGCGTGCGCCCGCAGTGCTGTTGTTCATGGGTAACACATGTGGAAGCGCTCTCCGGACAGGCGGGGTCCGCCGGGTCCGAAACTTCACACGACTGCAACACGCCCCTGGACGGGTGACGGTCGCGCCGCGGGCGGCGATCACTCGCTCCGCAGGGCGCGCTTCTCGCGCTCGAGCTCGACGAGGCGCACCTGCACGGCTCGGGACATCACGGGATCGGCGGAGGCGCGCTGCAGGGCACCGCGCAGCTCGGCGATCTCGCGCAGAAGATCGCGCTCGATCAGTGAGACGGCGACGTCGCGCGCGTACCGGGCGAGCTTCGCCTCGTCGGCCGCGGGGATCGGCGCCACGGCGAGCTGGCGGACGAGCGAGGCGAACGGGCCGGGGACGTCGTTCGCGACGTGCTCGACCCAGTCGCGGTCCTCCGCGCGCTCGAGGTTGGCGACGACGGCGTCGCGGACGACGCGCAGCGTCTCGTTGGTCACGGCGGCGTGAGCGGCGCGCGCCAGCAGCTCGGTGCCCATCGCCTGCGGGAGCTGGAGCATCGCCATCAGCGCTTCGCGCTCGATGCGCGTGACGACGTCGACCGGGAGGTCGGCCAGGCGCGCGCCGGCGGGCGCCTCGGGCGCTGCGCTCTCGGGCTCGCGGCGCTCGTCCCGGGAGCCGGAGGAGCGGGGGCGGGAGCCGGCCGAGCGGACGGCCGAGTTGACCTCCGACATGTCGAGGCCGAGCATCCGCGCGAGCTCCGGGAGTACCCGGGCCGCAGCGCGGGGTCGCGGATCTCGGCGACGACCGGGCCGCGGCGCGCAGGGCGGCGATCCGCCCCTCGACCGTCTCGAGGTCGTACCGCGCGAGCAGCTGGCGGATCACGAACTCGAACATCGGCTTCTTGTCGTCGATGAGCCGTCGCACGGCGTCGTCGCCGCGGTTCAGCCGTAGGTCGCAGGGGTCGAGCCCCTCGGGAGCGACCGCGACGAACGTCTGCGCGGCGAAGCGGTGCTCCTCCTGGAACGCGCGCATCGCCGCTTTCTGGCCGGCCGCGTCGGGGTCGAACGTGAAGACGACCTCGCCGACTCCGCTGTCGTCCCCCAGCACCCGGCGGAGCACCTTGATGTGGTCGACGCCGAAGGACGTGCCGCAGGTGGCGACCGCGGTGGTCACGCCCGCGAGATGGCAGGCCATCACATCGGTGTAGCCCTCGACGACGACGACGCGGTGGCCCCGCGAGATGTCGCGCTTGGCGAGATCGAGCCCGTAGAGGACCTGGGACTTGTGGTAGACGGGCGTCTCGGGGTGTTGAGGTACTTCGGCCCCTTGTCCTCCTCGAGGAGGCGGCGGGCGCCGAAGCCGACGGTCTGACCGGTCACGTCCCGGATGGGCCAGGACGAGCCGACCGCGGAACCGGTCGTAGACGCCGCCGCGGTTGCTGCTGCTGACGAGGCCGGCGGCGGTGAGCTCGGTCTCGGAGAAGCCGCGGCGCTTGAGGGCGGTCGTGAGACCGTCCCAGCCGTCGGGCGCGAAGCCGACGCCGAAGCGGTCGGCCGCGGCGCGGTCGAAGCCGCGCTCACCGAGGAAGCGGCGCCCCACGTCGGCGCCTGGAGTCGCGAGCTGCTCGCGGAAGAACTCCTCCGCCGCCCTGTTCGCCTCGAGCAGGCGCACCCGACCGCCCGTCTCGGGGGCCTGACCGCCGCCCTCCTCGTACTGCAGGACGATGCCGACGCGGGCGGCGAGCCGCTCGACCGTCTCGCTGAACGACGTGTGGTCCATCTTCATGATGAAGCTGTAGACGTCGCCCGACTCCTGGCAGCCGAAGCAGTGGTAGAAGCCGGCCTGCGGACGCACGTGGAAGCTGGGACTGCGCTCGTCGTGGAAGGGGCAGAGGCCCTTCAGCGAGCCGACACCCGCCGACTTCAGGGTGACGTACTCGCCGACGATGTCGCCGATGTTGACGCGGGCTTTGACCTCCTCGACATCCTGCTGTCGAATCCGTCCTGGCACGGTGTCCATCGTAGTCGCCGGTCCCTGCCCGGCGACTCGCGGTCGGCTTTTCGACGGTGCGGGTTCCGTGGAGCGTCCTCCGTCCGCCTACGGCGATCCGCTCGCACGCGGATCACCTGTTCGGCTGTGCCGTCGTCGGCGCCGGTTCCCGCCCGGCGTCGCGCAGTCGGCCGTACTCATTCGGAGCCGGTCCCTGCCCGGCTCCCCGCGGTCGGCTTCTCGACGGTGCGGGTACTCGCAGAGCGGGTCACGTCCGCCTACGGCGATCCGCTCGCACGCGGATCACCGGTTCGGCTCGGATGGGCCGCGGCGGCGCGCACTCGGGCGCTGCCGCCGGGGTGTGCTGCACAACATGAGTTGAGGAGGGAGTTCGACCGCTGACAGGCTCTAGACCCCTTGTCAGCAGACGTTGCCTATCGCGCTGCCGCTCCGGAAACGCTCTCGTCTCCTTCTGCTGGTCGAGTAGCCCCGCAGGGGTGTATCGAGACCCAGCCACCGAACTGCCGCGGATCTCGATACGGCCGCTGCGCGCCCTACTCGATCACCAAGAGGCGAGCGGACGAGCGAAACCTGCTGGTCGAGCAGCCCCGCAGGGGCGTATCGAGACCCAGCCACCGAACTGCCGCGGATCTCGATACGGCCGCTGCGCGCCCTACTCGATCACCAAGAGGCGAGCGGACGACCCGGCGACCCTCTCCGAGCCGAATGGGTGATCCGCGTGCGAGCGGATCGCCCTAGGCGAACGCACCCCGCTCTGCGGAACGCGACCACCCGCCCGAGCCGACGGCGCGGAGCCGGGCAGGGACCGGCTCCTCATGAGCACAGCCGACCGCGCGGGGCCGGGCAGGGACCGGCTCCCTATGGGCACAACCTCTGAACCACGCCAGGGCGCTCTGGTCGGTGAGGTTGGCGACCTGGTCGACGACGACGCGGCGGCGGGAGTCGTCGGAGTCGCTCGCGCGCCAGTCCTCGGCGAAGCCGGGCTCGAGGGCGCCTTCTCCGCGCTCGAGGAGGGTGTCGGCGAGGCGGGTGAGGACTTCGCGCTGCTGCGCGTAGATCGGCTGGCGGGTGTTCCGCGACATGACGAAGGTGGCGACGATGCCCTTGAGCACGGCGATCTCGGCCTGCTGCTCGCGCGGGACGACGACGTGACCGCCGAAGCGGACGAGGTCGGGGTGCGAGTACGCCTCGCGGGTCGCCTCGGTGGCGGCGGCGGCGAAGCGGCCGATGAGCTGGCTGGTCAGGTTCTTCAGGCGCGCCTGGTCGCGGCGGGAGCCGTCCCAGGAGTCGAGCCAGACGTCGAGCGAGTCGAGACGGTCGAAGGCCGCGACGAGCTCGGAGTGCTCGATCTCGCCGCCCACCCAGGCGTGCATCGAGGCGACGAGGTCGTCGTGGTCGCTCCGGGAGCCGAGCGCTTCGACGTCGATGTAGCCCGAGACGACGGCGTCCTCGAAGTCGTGGACCGAGTAGGCGATGTCGTCCGAGAGGTCCATGACCTCCGCCTCGATGCAGCGCACGCCCTCGGGCGCGCCCTCCCGCATCCAGGTGAAGGCCGGCGCGTCGTCGGCGTAGAAGCCGAACTTGGCCCGCCCGGACGGGTCGGCGACAGAGCGGGTGTCGGGCCAGGGGTACTTGCAGCTCGCGTCGAGGCTCGCGCGGGTCAGGTTGAGTCCGTACGGCCGCGCGTCATCGCCGAAGACCTTGGGCTCGAGGCGGGTGAGCAGGCGGAACGTCTGCGCGTTGCCCTCGAAGCCGCCGATGCCGTCGGCCCAGGCGTTGAGGGCGCGCTCGCCGTTGTGCCCGAAGGGCGGGTGCCCGATGTCGTGGGCGAGGCAGGCGGTGTCGACGACGTCGGGGTCGAGGTCGAGGCTCGTGGCGAGCTCCCGGCCGATCTGGGCCACCTCGAGCGAGTGCGTGAGGCGGTTGCGGGCGAAGTCGACTCCGGCCGTGGGGCTCAGGACCTGCGTCTTGGCCGCGAGGCGGCGCAGCGCGCTGGAGTGGAAGAGCCGCGCCCGGTCGCGGGCGAAGTCGGAGCGGCGGGTGGAGTGGTCCTCCGGCAGGAACCGCTCGACATCGACGAGCGAGTACTCCCAGAGCGCGCGGTCATCCACCGCTGTGGTGGACTTCGGCGGCGGACACGTCGGCGCGCTGACCGGCGTCGAGCTCGCGCGACTCGAGCCAGCGGTCGGGCAGCGACGGGACCTTCGGGGATCCGGCGCGACCGCGCTGCCCCTCGGCGGCCTCGCCCGGGTACGGCACCTCGGGGTCGAGCTGCGCGAGCAGCTCGTCGAGCTCGGCGAGCGTCTCGGCGGACGCCATGCGCGCGCGCAGCTCGCCGCCGACGGGGTAGCCCTTGAAGTACCAGGCGACGTGCTTGCGGATGTCGCGGCAGCCGCGCTCCTCGCCTCTCGAAGAACTCGCAGATGAGCTCGGCGTGGCGCCGGAACGCGGCGGCCACCTGCCCGAGCGTCGGGCGGAAGCGCTCGTCGGACCCGGCGAAGGCCGCGGCGAGATCGCCGAACAGCCACGGGCGGCCGAGGCAGCCGCGACCGACGACGACGCCGTCGCAGCCGGTCTCGGCCATCATCCGCAGCGCGTCCTCGGCCGACCAGATGTCGCCGTTGCCGAGCACGGGCACGCTCGTGATCGCCTTCTTGAGCGTCGCGATCGCCGACCAGTCGGCGTGACCGCTGTAGAACTCGGATGCGGTGCGCGCGTGCAGGGCGATCGACGCGACTCCGCGCCCTCCGCCGCGCGGGCGGCCTCGAGGTAGGTCAGGTGGTCGGCGTCGATGCCCTTGCGCATCTTGACGGTGAGCAGGACGTCGCCCGCCGCCTTCACCGCTCCCTCGACGATCTGGCGGAACAGGGGCAGCTTCCACGGCAGCGCCGCTCCCCGCCCTTGCGGGTCACCTTGGCGACGGGGCAGCCGAAGTTGAGGTCGATGTGATCGGCGCGGTCCTCCGCGACGAGCATGGTGACGGCCTCGGCGACCGTCTTCGGATCGACTCCGTAGAGCTGGATCGAGCGGACGGACTCGCTCGGGTGGTGGCGGATGAGCCGCATCGACTCCGGCGTGCGCTCGACGAGCGCGCGGGAGGTGATCATCTCGCTCACGTAGAGGCCCGCGCCGAACTCGCGGCACAGGCGGCGGAACGCGGTGTTGGTGATCCCCGCCATGGGAGCGAGGACGACCGGCGCGTCGAGTTCGAGGGGCCGATGCGCAGCGCCGGCGCGGGTCGCGCGGGCGGTGGGGCCAGAAGAGTGGAGGACATCGGTAATGATTCTCCCAGATCCTGTGTTGGGGAAGGCGGGACGAGCAGAGGAGACCCGGACGATGAGCACGATCGACGCTGTGGAGGACGGACCGGCGCGGTTCGAGGAGGATGCGCGAGCGCGCGGCCTGGACGTGGAGGTCGTCGACCGACCGGAGGCGGGCAGCCTCGCGGAGGCGGCGCGGCTCCTGGGCATCGACCCCGCCACGATAGTGAAGTCGCTCGTCGTGAAGCGCCACGACGCCGCTCTGCTGTTCGCGCTGATCCCGGGCGGCCGGCAGATCTCGTGGCCGAAGCTCCGCGCCGTCGTCCGGAGTGAACAAGCTGCGCCTGCCCGACGAGACGGCGGCCTTCGAGGCCACCGGCTACCGTCGCGGCACCATCACCCCGATCGGCTCCACCACCGCGTGGCCGGTCTTCGCCGACGAGCGGATCCGCGGGCAGCGGATCGCGATGGGCGCGGGCACCGGCGGGCGCAGCGCGTTCGTCGACGCGGACGCTCTGATCGCGGCCTACGGCGCGACCGTGGCCGACATCAGCGTCGAGGAGCCTCCGCGCTGACCGGAGCGACGACGGCGGGACGGCGGGGACGGCGCAGACGCCGTCCTCGCACACCGGCACGTCCGCCGCGCCGAGCATCTCGAATCCGCTCACGCGGCGCTCACCCGCTGCGCGAGGACGTGCTCGAGGACCTCGGTGAACGCCTGCGGCTCCTGCGCTCCCGAGACGCCGAAGCGCCCGTCGAGCACGAAGAAGGGCACGCCGTTGATCCCGTACTCGCGTGCCTGGGCGATGTCGGCCTGCACGTCGGCGAGGTGGCGCTGCTCGGCGAGAGCCTGCGCGGTGCCGGTCTCGTCCAGGCCGACCTCCGCGGCGAGCGACGCGATCACGGCGGGATCCGCGAGGTCGCGCCCTCGACGAAGTAGGCGCGCAGCAGGCGCTCCTTCAGCTCGAGCTGCAGTCCCTCGGTCTTGGCGTGGTGCAGGGCCTGGTGCGCGGTGACGGTCTTGACGTGCCGGACCGTCTCGAAGTGGTAGTCGAGGCCGACGCTCGCCGCGATCGCGGTGACGTCGTCCAGCATCTGCTGGGCCTGCGCCTCGGGGATGCCCTTGTGCTCGGCCAGGAACGCCGCCTCCCCGCCGCGGTAGTCCTCGGGGGTGTCGGGCGACAGCTCGAAGCTGCGGTACTCGAGCGACACCTCGGGGCCTCCGGGTGGGCGAGGCGGAACGCCTCCAGCCCGCGCTCGAACTTCCGCTTGCCGATGTAGCACCAGGGGCAGGCGATGTCCGACCAGATGTCGACGGTGATGGGGCTGCGCGTCAGTCACGTGGAGGACAACCGCGCCGCGGCACTGCTATTCCTCAGCAGCCGGACCAGCTCGTCCACGTCGGACTCGTCGTTCCAGACGTGGAAGGCCACCCGCAGCCGACCGCCGCGCCCCGACACGCGGATGCCCGCCTCCAGCAGACGGGCGAGATCGGCGCCGTCCTCGTCGGGCCACGAGACGAGCGCTCGGTGCTGCGGGTCGCGGTCGAGCCGCTCGCAGAGCAGATCGCCGAGCCCGGAGGCGTGCCGCCAGACCTCGTCGGCGTCCAGCGACCCGAGGAGCGCGAGGGACGCCTCGGCTCCGACGAAGGCCTGCCACGCGGGCGAGACGTCGAAGCGGCGCGCGTTCTCGGCGAGATGCATGGCGGGTCCGTAGCAGGAGGACCAGACGTCCTCCCCGGAGTACCAGCCGGCCTGCAGCGGGACGAGCTCGGCCGCGTACTCGGGCGAGACGGTCAGGAACGCCACTCCGCGGGGCGAGCACAGCCACTTGTAGGCGTGGGTCAGGGTCGCGTCGAAGCGGGAGGCGTCGACGGGCAGCACCCCCGCCGCCTGCGTCAGGTCGCACGCCGTGCGGGCACCGCACCGGGCCGCCGCCTCGATCACGGAGTCGAGGTCGGCGATCGCGCCGCTGCTCGACTGCACGGCCGAGAACACGACGAGGTCGTCCGCCGGCTCGACGGAGTCGGCCAGCGCCTCCAGCGGCACCGAGCGGACCTCGATTCCCCGGTGCGCCTGCGCGAGGAACGGGAAGACGATGGAGGAGAAGTCGCCGTCGACGCACAGCACCCGGGCGCCGTCGGGCAGCGATCCGGCGAGCACCGACGCCATCACCGATGTCTGCGAGCCGATCGCGACACGATCCACCGGCACGCCGACGAGCCCCGCGAACGACGATCGGGCGCTCTCGGCGACCACTCCGTAGCCGGCCGCGGTGCTCTCCCCCGCCGACCAGCGGTCGAGGTCGACCCGCAGCGCCTCGACGCTCTCGCGTGGCGGCAGGCCGAGGGTGCAGGCGTTGTGATAGCCGCGCGCCCCGGCGAACCGCTCGCGCAGAGCGGTCATCGGACGGGCCCGAGTACTCACCCTTCGAGGATCCCCCTCCCCGCCCGATCGCCAAGACCGCACCCTCGCCGGGCGCGTCGGCGCTCAGCGGGCGGCGAGGCGGTGCGCCTGCTCGATCACGGCGACGACCGACAGGGCCTCGTGCACGTCGACGGGCGGCGGCGCTCCTCGAGCAGGGTGCGGGCGACTCCGTCGTAGAAGGAGGCGTAGCGGCCCCGTTCGCTCGGCACCGCGCGCGATCCGGCGTCGTCGCTCCGCAGCCCCCACGCTCGGCGCGGACCTCGCCGAAGTCCGCGTCGTCGGGGCGGGCGCCTCCGTGACGCAGCGCGTTCTCCTGCGGATCCAGACCGTCCACCGAGAAGGCCGCCGTCGTGCCGAGCACGCGGAACCGCGGACCGGAGGCGCGGGCGACGCGGCTCATCGCGAGGTGCGAGCGCACGCCGCTCTCGTGCAGCAGCGAGAGGAACGCATCGTCCTCGCTCGCACCGCCCGGGTGCACGATGCGCGTCTCAGCCGCGGTGACCACGGCCGGCCCGAACAGGACCAGCGCCTGGTCGACGAGGTGGCTGCCGAGATCGAAGAGGATCCCGCCGCCCTGCTCGGGGCCGATCTCGCCCTGCCAGCGGCCGGTCTTCGGAGCGCTCCAGCGCTCGAAGGTCGACTCGAAGCGGAGGACGTCGCCGAGCGCACCCTCGCCGAGGAGCCGCTGCAGAGTCAGGAGGTCGGCGTCCCAGCGGCGGTTCTGGAAGACGAGCACCGGCGCTCCGCTCGCCTCGGACGCCGCGATGATCGCCTCGGCGTCGGCGACGCTCGGCGCGAACGGCTTGTCGACGACCACGGCGACGCCCGCCTCGAGCACGGCCACGGCCTGCTCGCGGTGCACCGACGGCGGGGAGGCGAGCACCACGAGCTCCGGAGCGCTCCGCGAGCACCGCCTCGAGGTCAGGCACGATGCGCGCACCCGGATGAGAGGCGGCCGCCGACGCCGCGCGCTCGGCGTTCGACGTGGCGATCGCGACGATCCCGAAGACCGGGTCGGCCGCCAGGAACGGCGCGTGGAAGACGCTGCCGGCCAGTCCGTAGCCGACGACGCCGACGCGGATCATTTCGACGCTCCCGGCACGTCGACGGCACCGCCGAATCGGCGGGAGCGTCCGGAGTAGTGCTCGATCGCCTCCCAGAGATCCGTGCGCGAGAAGTCCGGCCAGAGCCGGTCGAGGAACACCATCTCGGCGTAGGCGCTCTGCCAGAGCAGGAAGTTGCTCGTCCGCTGCTCGCCGGAGGAGCGCACGAAGAGGTCGACGTCGGGCATCTCGGGCACGTAGAGCGCCTTGGCGATGGTCTTCTCGGTGATGCCGGACGGCTTCAGCTCTGCCCGCGGCCACCTCGCCCGCGAGACGCTGCACGGCGTCCGCGATCTCTGTGCGGCCGCCGTAGTTCACGCACATCGTGAGCGTGAGGACGTCGTTGCCCTCGGTCAGCTTCTCGGCGAACTGGAGCTCGTTGATCACCGAGGCCCAGAGCCGTGGCTTGCGGCCGGCCCAGCGGATGCGCACGCCCCACTCGTTCAGCCGGTCGCGGCGGCGGTGCAGGACGTCGCGGTTGAAGCCCATCAGGAAGCGCACCTCCTCGGGCGAGCGCTTCCAGTTCTCGGTCGAGAACGCGTAGACGCTGAGGTGCTTGACGCCGATCTGGATCGCTCCCGCCACGACGTCGAGCAGGGCGGCCTCGCCGCGCTTGTGCCCTTCGATGCGGGTGAGTCCGCGGCCGTTCGCCCAGCGGCCGTTCCCGTCCATCACGATCGCGACGTGACCCGGCACGGCCTTCCGGGGGATCTCGGGCGGATGGACGCCGGTCCAGTCGAGCTCGCGGTAGGGCTCGGCGTCCTTGTGCGTGAAGGGCTTCATCGGGTGACGTGCTCCAGTGATCTCAGTCCGCGTTCGAGGTGGAACTGCGTGTAGGCGGCGACGACCCGCTCGCCCGCGACCGCGTCGACGGCTCGGTCGTCTCGGCGTGCGCCCAGTCTCCGGTGAGGAGCGCTCCGAGCAGGACGACGACTTCCGGGGCGACGCGCGGAGCACCGGGCGGGGTGCAGTCCTGGCAGACGACGCCGCCCATCTGCACGACGACGGCGCCGTGCGGGCCGGGGGCGCCGCACCGGGCGCAGTCCTCGAAGCTCGGCGCCCATCCCGCGATCGACAGTGCGCGCAGGAGGTAGGAGTCGAGGGTGAGCACCGCCTCGTGCTCGCGGCGCGAGAGCGAGCGCAGGGCGCCGACGAGGAGCAGGTACTGCTGGAGGGACGCGTCGGAGTCGGTCAGCCGGTCAGCCGTCTCGACCATCGCGTTCGCCGCGGTGTAGCAGTCGTAGTCGGCCGCGATGAGAGCGCCGTACGCGCCGATCGACTCGGCCTGCGTGACGATGTCGAGGCTGCGGCCCTCGTAGAGCTGCAGGTCGGCGACCATGAACGGCTCGAGCCGCGAGCCGAACTTGGAACCGGTCTTGCGGACGCCCTTGGCGACGGCGCGGATCTTGCCGTGCCCGCGGGAGAGCAGGGTCACGATGCGGTCGGCCTCGCCCAGCTTGTGCGTGCGGAGCACCACGGCTTCGTCACGATAGGTGGGCATGCCCTCGATTATCCTCCCCGCCACCGACAACCTCCCGGCCGCCGGGCCGACAGGCCGGTCTCCCCGTGGAACGATGGGCCGGTGGCCGACACCCTCTTCGTGATCCCCGCCTGGGCCGACCTCCTGGCGATCGCCATCGGCCGCCTCCAGGGCGCGATGTTCGCGGGCGAGTTCCGCGACCTGCCGCATCGATCTGCTCGGCGTGACGATCATCGGCACGGCCACGGGCCTGGGAGGCGGTGTGCTGCGCGATCTGCTGCTGCAGACGCCGCTCGTGGCCCTGCACACCAACGCGTACCTGATCGTCGCGGTGACGGCCTCGCTCGTCGGGATGCTGCTCCAGCACGTGCTCAACCGGGTCGACGGCACGATCACCGCCCTCGACGCCCTGACCCTGGGCCTCTTCGGCGCGATCGGCACCACGAAGGCGCTGGCGCTCGGAGTGCCGGAGGTGCCGGCCGCCTTCGTCGGCACGGTGTCGGCGGTGGGCGGCTCGGTCATCCGCGACATCCTGCTGAACCGGCCGATCGCGCTGATGCACGTCGGCTCGCTCTACGCCGTCGCCGCGACCGCGGGCACGGCCGTCCTCGTCACCGGCCTGCGCTTCGGGATGCTCATCGACTTCGCCGCGCCGCTCGCCGTGGGCGTCACCACGCTGATCCGTCTGCTCGCCGTGCGCTACGGCTGGAGCCTGCCCGAGCAGCGCGCCCTCAGCGGCGTGCCGCGCCTCCGCTGGCGCCGCCGCGCCTAGCCCCGAGCCCCGTCTCCCGCACCGAGGAACCCCGACCCGCCCAGGGAACCCGCTGGTGCAGGCCCCTGGACGGTGCGGGGGTTCCCCGGCGGGGCCGGAGGACGGACGCGCGTCAGACGGAGGCGGACGCCAGCTCGCGGTCGGGAGCCTCCTCGCGAAGGGCGCGGTTCACGGCCGAGACGATCGCCTTCAGCGACGCGGTCGAGATGTCGGCGTCGACGCCCACGCCCCACAGGGTGCGGCCGTTGACCGAGCACTCGACGTACGAGGCGGCCAGCGCGTCGCCGCCGGCGCTGAGAGCGTGCTCGACGTAGTCCAGCACCCGCACCTCGACGCCGTGCTGGCTCAGCACGGACTCGAAGGCGTTGACCGGGCCGTTGCCCGAGGCGTTCGCCTCGATGATCTCGTCGCCGACGCGCAGCACCGCGTTCAGGGCGATGGTGCCGCCCAGGTCGCTCGACGTGCTGGTGCGGGTCAGCTCGAACCGGCCCCACTTCTCGTCGGCGCGGTGCGCGGGAGCGGGCAGGTACTCGTCCTGGAAGATCGTCCAGATCTGCTCGCTCGTGACCTCGCCGCCCTCGGCGTCGGTCTTGGCCTGCACGACGCCCGAGAACTCGATCTGGAGGCGGCGCGGGAGGTCCAGCGCGTGGTCGGTCTTCAGCAGGTACGCGACTCCGCCCTTGCCCGACTGCGAGTTGACGCGGATGACCGCCTCGTAGGAGCGCCCCAGGTCCTTCGGGTCGACCGGCAGGTAGGGAACGGCCCAGGTCAGCTCGTCGACGCCGCGACCGGTGCGCTCGGCCTCGGCCTCCATGGCCTCGAAGCCCTTCTTGATCGCGTCCTGGTGCGAACCGCTGAACGCGGTGAAGACGAGGTCGCCCGCCCAGGGGCTGCGCTCGGGCACGGCGAGCTGGTTGCAGTACTCGGCGGTGCGCTTGATGCCGTCCATGTCGCCGAAGTCGATCTGCGGGTCGATGCCCTGCGTGAACAGGTTGACGCCCAGCGCGACGAGGTCGACGTTGCCGGTGCGCTCGCCGTTGCCGAAGAGGCAGCCCTCGATGCGGTCGGCGCCGGCCAGGTAGCCCAGCTCGGCGGCGGCGACGGCCGTGCCGCGGTCGTTGTGGGGGTGCAGCGACAGGATGATGTTCTCGCGCTGCGCCAGGTTGCGGCTCATCCACTCGATCGAGTCGGCGTAGACGTTGGGCGTGGCCATCTCGACGGTCGCGGGCAGGTTGAGGATCACCTTGCGGTCGGCGGTCGGCTCGAAGACCTCGACCACGCGATCGCAGATCTCGCGGGCGAACTCGAGCTCGGTGCCCGTGTAGCTCTCGGGCGAGTACTCGTAGTAGACGGTGGTGCCGGGGACCGACGCCTCCATCTCGCGGCACTTGCGCGCGCCGGCCAGGGCGATGTCGATGATGCCCTGGCGGTCCTTGCGGAACACGACCTCGCGCTGCAGCACGCTGGTGGAGTTGTACAGGTGCACGATCGCCTGCCGGGCGCCCCGGATCGACTCGTACGTGCGCTCGATCAGGTGGTCCCGCGCCTGCGTCAGCACCTGGATGGTGACGTCCTCGGGATCGCTCCCTCCTCGATGAGGCTGCGGACGAAGTCGAAGTCGGTCTGGCTCGCGCTCGGGAAGCCGACCTCGATCTCCTTGTAGCCCATCGAGACCAGCAGATCGAACATGATCCGCTTGCGCTCGGGGCTCATCGGGTCGATCAGCGCCTGGTTGCCGTCGCGGAGGTCGACGGGCGCACCAGCGCGGCGCGGTCGTGATGCGCTTGGTCGGCCACGTGCGGTCGGGCAGATCGACCGTGATCTGCTCGTGGTACGGCCGGTACTTGTGGATCGGCATGGTCGAGGGCTTCTGCGTGTTCTTCATGAGGGTCTCCCGGCGCGGATGCGCGCCCGTGTCGGTCTCGCGGGGATCCGGGAATCGGATGCGACCTCGCGGAGGGAACTGCGATCAGGCGTCGACGGACTCCGCGACGAGGGAGGCCTGGGGGTTAGGACTCGTCGCGGCAGCTAAGAAGGAGCAGACCGAAGCGCACGGGGCCAGGCTAGCACCGCCTCCGCGCCCAGGTCGCCCGGGCGCTCTCAGGCGACGAGGCCGTTCTCGTAGGCGTAGATCGACCAGCTGCACGCGGTCGCGCAGGCCCAGCTTGCCCAGCGTGCGGCTGATGTGGGTCTTGACGGTCGCCTCGCCGAGGAACTCGGCCGTCGCGATCTCGGTGTTGCTCAGTCCTCGCGCCGCGTGGTGGAAGATCTCGCGCTCGCGGTCGGTGAGCGTCGAGAACGCGACGGGGGCTCCCGACCGCTGCCTGGCGCGCCGAAGTGCTCGAAGAGCTCGCGCGTGGCGGAGGCCGCGACCACGGCCGTGCCCGCGTGGACCGTCCGCACCGAGGCGAGGAGGAAACCGGGCTCGGTGTCCGAGGAGGAAGCCGCTCGCCCCGGCGCGGATCGCCCGGGCCGCGGCCTCGTCCAGGTCGAAGGTCGTCAGCACGAGGATGCGCGGAGCGGGCGTCCCCGTCCTCGGCGGCGCGGGCGAGGATCCGCCGCGTCGACTCGATGCCGTCGACACCGGGCATCCGGATGTCCATCAGCACGACGTCCGGTGCGACCCGGGCGACGACCTCCGCGCCCTCGGCGCCGTCGGACGCCTCGCCGACCACCTCGAGGTCGGGCTGCGAGCTGAGCAGCATGCGGATGCCGGCGCGGAACAGCGCCTGGTCGTCGACGAGGACGATGCGGATGGGGTCGGTCATGACGGGATGCCTCCGGAGGCGAGCGGCGGGACGAGGGTGACGGGCGAGGTGCGTGGGGGCACGGGTGGAGCGGGGAGCCGGGCGTCGACCACGAAGTGGTCGCCGTCGGGACCGGCGAGCAGTGTGCCGCCCGCGAGGACCGCGCGCTCGCGCATGCCGATCAGGCCGTGGCCCTCCCCCGGAGTGTCGAGCGCGTCCTCGCACCGGGAATTGCGCACCGTCAGCACGACATCGCCGCCCTCGCGGCGCAGCGCGATGTCGAGGGGCGCGCCGGGCCGGCCGTGGCGGAGGGCGTTGGTCGTCGCCTCCTGCGTGATCCGGTAGAGCGCCAGTCCGGTGGCCCGCGTGGACGGACTCCGGAGGTCGAGACCCAGTTCGGAGCGGACGGGAGCGCCCGTGCCGCTGACGCCTCCGAGCAGCGCGGGCAGATCGCGCGCCTCGGGCCGCGGGCCGTCCATCCGACTGCGCGGCGCAGCTGCGCGAGGAGCTGTCGCACGCCGCCGAGGGCGTCCCGCGCCACGCCCGAGATCGTCAGGAGGGCCGCGTCGGTCTGCTCGGGACTGGTGGAGCCGAGGTAGCGGGCACCGTCGGCCTGGGCGATCACGACCGCGAGCGAGCGCGCGACGACGTCGTGCATGTCGCGGGCGATGCGGTTGCGCTCCTCGACGGTGTCGAGCTCGCGCTGGGCTCGCGCGCGCTCGCGCTCGGCCTCGTCGCGCTCGGACTGGCCCACGCGGCGCGGCGGGCCGCGCGGGAGAGGAGGCCGATGGTCCAGGACAGGCCGAGCGTGGCGAGGATGCCGCCGGAGGATGCGCCGACGGCGACTGCAGACTGCTCGGCGAGTCCTGGGCCAGGCCGAAGGCGATCGAGAGGTACGCCACCGCGACGACCGTGCCGACGACCGCCGACACCGCACCCGCCGTGCGCACCCGCTTCGAGTCGGCGGCGCCGGCCCCGAAGAGCACGACGAGGATCGCCAGGTCGGACGGAGCGGGCTCCAGCCGGACGCCCATCTGCAGGGCGGCGCCGATCCGAGCGACGCCGAGCGCGAGCCCGGGCGAGCGGCGGTGCAGCACCAGCGCGACGGCCAGCACTCCGGCGACGAAGGGGTGCAGCGAGTCCTCGCCCACGGAGTACGGCACGACCGGAGATCACGAGCAGCACGAGCGCCTGGGCACCGGCCGATCCGGCCGCGAAAGCGTCCTGCGGTCCGGCGACGCGCTCGAGGAGGCGCTCGATCCGATCCTCCGGACCGACCGGGTTCCGCAGCCCGCGGACGAAGGACAGCACCGCGATCGCCGCCAGGACGGCGGCGACGAGGACCGCGACCGCGACCAGGACGAGGAAGCGGATGCTCTGGGGCGGTTCGGGCGAGTCGAGCGACGGGCGGAGCGACGCCGACAGGACGACGCCGCCGAGCCCGCAGAGCAGGAGGGCGCCGACCAGCGCGAGCGATCGGGTCCACGGCCTGAGTCGGCGCGCCGTCGACCAGGAGCACGACCGCTTCGACGACGACGCCGTCCAACGGCACACCGCCGACCGGCACCGCTCCGCCGAGGAGGATCCCGGCGGCGGCCAGGGTGGGGGCGAGCGCCGGGAGCAGGCCCGCCAGCGCGAGGGCGAGCCCGAGGAGCAGGCCCGCGGACGGCGAGGCGCTTCGAGACGCCACTCGCGAGCGCCAGCAGGTGCGCGACGGCGAGCAGGGCACCGGCGATCGGGAGCGTCGCCGGTCGGTCCAGGAGCACGCGCATGCCTTCACGCTAGACGTCGAGCGCCGCGGAGTCGTCGTCCCGACGGCTGATCGACGTGCGCCGAGCGGATCAGAAGCCCAGGCGCCCCAGCAGCTTCGGGTCGCGCTGCCACTCCTTGGCGACCTTCACCCGGATCGAGAGGAACACCCGGCGTCCCAGCAGGCGCTCGATCTGCTCGCGCGAAACCGCGCCGACCTCGCGCAGGCGCTGCCCGCCCTTGCCGATGATGATGCCCTTCTGGCTGTCGCGCTCGACGAAGACGTTGGCGTAGATGTCGATGAAGGAGCCGTCCTCGCGCTCGACCATGTCGTCGAGGGTCACGGCGAGGGAGTGCGGCAGCTCGTCCGAGACGCCTTCGAGAGCGGCTTCGCGGATGAACTCCGCGATGCGCGAGCCGAGGTCCTCGTCGGTCACGGCCTCCTCGGGGTAGAGGGCGGGCGACACCGGCATCAGACGGAGCAGCTCCACGGCGAGCACGTCGAGCTGCTCGTCGGTGACGGCCGAGATCGGCACGATCGTGTCCCACTCGCGGAGCTCGGAGACGGCGAGCAGCTGCTTGGCGACCGACTTCTTCGAGGAGAGGTCGACCTTCGACACGATCGCGACCTTGCGGGCACGCGGGAACGCGTCGAGCTGCTCGTTGATGAAGCGGTCGCCGGGGCCGATCGGCTCGTCGGCGGGGAAGAGCATGCCGATGACGTCGACGTCGCCCAGCGTCGAGGTGACGAGCGAGTTCAGGCGCTCGCCGAGGAGCGTGCGCGGGCGGTGGATGCCCGGGGTGTCGACGACGATGAGCTGGCCGTCGGGCCGGTGGACGATGCCGCGGATCGCGCGGCGCGTGGTCTGCGGCTTGGAGCTCGTGATGGCGATCTTCTCGCCGACCAGGGCGTTCGTCAGGGTCGACTTGCCGACGTTGGGGCGGCCGACGAACGACACGAATCCCGCGCGGAAGGGCGTCGTGGGCGGGCTGGAGTCGGTCATCGTGCGTCCTCGTTCTGTCTGTCGTCGGCGGGGGCGCCCGCTGATCGGTCGTCGGCTGCTCGGCTCCGCGTCTCGCGGTCCTTCGCGGCCCGGGCGTTCGCCGCTCGGTCTGCGACGCCCGCGACGGGGCCGTCCGGGTCGGAGCGGCGCGCGGGTCCCGGGCGCGTGCGTCCCGGCTCCGAGTATCCCCGGTCGGGCCCTCATCGGCGTCGGCCTCGCCGTCGTCGCCCCCGATCGGAGCGGAACCGTCGCCGGTCTCGCCGCTCGGGTCGTAGTCGGGATCGCGGCGGACCAGCACGGTCGAGATGGTGCCGCGGCGCGCGTCCGCCTGCTCGGCCTCGAGGATCACGCCGTCGATCCGGGCGCTGGCACCGCGATCCGGGAGGCGGCCGTAGGCCTTGGTGAGCAGTCCGCCGACCGAGTCGACGTCGTCGTCCTCGAGATCGATCTCGAACAGCTCGCCGAGCTCGTCGACCGGGAGCCGCGCCGAGACCCGGTAGACGCCGGGCTCGATCTCCTCGAAGAGATCGACCTCGCGGTCGTACTCGTCCGAGATGTCGCCGACGAGCTCCTCGATCAGGTCCTCGAGGGTCACGAGGCCGGCGATGCCGCCGTACTCGTCGACCACCATGGCGAGGTGGTTCGACTCCAGCTGCATCTGGCGAAGCAGCTCGTCCGCCATCTTCGACTCCGGCACGAAGAGCGCCGGTCGAGCGAGGTCGGCGACGACGTCGTCGTCGTCGGGCCGCTCGTAGGTGTGGCGGGCGACGTCGCGGAGGTAGAGCACGCCGAGGACGTCGTCCACGCCCTCGCCGATGACGGGGAGCCGCGAGATGCCGCGGCTGAGCAGGAGTCCCATGCCCGCTCCGATCGACGCCGTCGACTCGATCGTCACCATGTCGGTGCGCGGGACCATCACCTCGCGCACGAGGGTGTCGTTGAACTCGAAGATCGAGTGGATGAGCTCGCGGTCGTCCTGCTCGAGGACGTCCTGCTCCGTGGCCTCGTCCACCATGCTCAGCAGCTGCTCCTCGGAGGAGAAGCCGGCGGAGCGGCCGGTGCCGGGGGTCACCCGGTTGCCGAGAGCGACGAGGCCGTGCGCCACGGGCCTCGAGGGCCACGCGCAGCACGTGGATCAGGGAGGCGCTCGTGCCCAGCACGGCGCGCGCGTGCGCCCGGCCGACGCTGCGGGGGCTCGAGCCGACGAGCACGAAGGAGACGGCGGCCATGATCAGGATCGCCAGCAGCAGCGCGAGCCAGAGCTGGTCGACGACGACCACGAGGACCGTCGTGACGAAGACCGCGGCCGTCGTCTCGGCCGCGATCCGCGAGAAGTTGACGACGTTCACATGCGCGCTCATGTCGCCGGCGATGGCGCGCAGGGCGCGGGCGCTGCGCGAGTGGTTCGCCATCTCGAGCACGTCGCTGCGCGAGAGCACGCCGAGGGCCGCGTCGGTCGCGGCGAACCATCCGCCGACCGCGACGAGGACGAGGGCGGCGATGAGGAGCTGGAGGGTGAGCACGGCGAGGCCTAGCGGCGTCGCTCGCTGATGTGGAAGCCGACGAGGATGTCGCGCTGGATGCCGAACATCTCGCGCTCCTCGTCGGGCTCCGCGTGGTCGAAGCCGAGGAGGTGCAGGAGCCCGTGGGCCGTCAGCAGCAGGAGCTCGTCGAGCACCGAGTGCCCGGCGGCCTCCGCCTGCGTCTGAGCGACCTGCGGGCAGAGCACGATGTCGCCGAGCAGACCGGCCGGGGTCTGCTCGTCCTCGGTGCCGGGGCGCAGCTCGTCCATCGGGAAGCTGAGCACGTCGGTCGGGCCCGGCTCGTCCATCCACTGCACGTGCAGCTGCTCCATGGCGCCCTCGTCGACGAGCACGATCGCCAGCTCGGCGTCCGGGTGCACGTGCATCGTGTCGAGCGCGTAGCCGGCGAGGCGCAGCAGCGCCGCCTCGTCGACGGGGACGCCTCGACTCGTTGTTGATCTCGATGCTCACGGGGGCGGTGTTCCTCTTCGTCGGGATGATCGGGTCGGCGGGTCAGCCGCGCGGGCGCTTGGGCTGCGCGTCGCCGGAGGCGCGCGGGGAGCCGGCGCGCCGCTCGGCGCGGTTCGCGAAGTCGCGGGCCTGCTCGCGCTCGTAGTGCTGCGCCTGCTTCTGCTGGTCGTACTCGGTGTAGGCGTCCACGATCCGGCCCACGAGGCTGTGGCGCACCACGTCCTCGCTGGTCGAGCCCGAGAAGTGGATGTCGTCGATGCCGTCGAGCACCTGGGTGACGAGCCGGAGGCCGCTGGCCCCGGTCGGCAGGTCGACCTGCGTGATGTCACCGGTGATGACCATCTTGGAGCCGAAGCCGAGCCGGGTGAGGAACATCTTCATCTGCTCCGGCGTGGTGTTCTGCGCCTCGTCGAGCACGACGAACGAGTTGTTGAGGGTGCGCCCGCGCATGTACGCGAGCGGGGCGACCTCGATGGTGCCCGCGGCGAGCAGCTTGGGGACGATCTCCGGATCCATCATCTCGTTGAGCGCGTCGTAGAGCGGACGGAGGTAGGGGTCGATCTTGTCGGTGA
The DNA here is from genome assembly GCF_979253875.1 of Rathayibacter sp. AC182. Lineage (NCBI taxonomy): Bacteria > Bacillati > Actinomycetota > Actinomycetes > Micrococcales > Microbacteriaceae > Rathayibacter > Rathayibacter sp. AC182. The sequence goes on from NZ_CEEDEK010000003.1 coordinate 715,646, forward strand.
GGGAGCCCGGCAGGTATCCCAGCCGCTCCCCCGCCTCGACGGCCGGACGGGTCAGGATGATCCGCTCGACCTCCTTGCGCTGCAGCGCCTGCACGGCCTTCGCCATCGCCAGGTAGGTCTTGCCGGTTCCGGCCGGGCCGATGCCGAACACGATCGTGCTGTGATCGACGGCGTCGACGTACTCGCGCTGACCGAGGGTCTTGGGGCGGATGCTCTTGCCGCGCGCCGTCAGGATCGCCTGCCCGAACGCCTCCGCCGGGCTGACGGATCCGCCGTTCTGGAGGATGCGAGCGGACTCGCGGACCCCTTCGGGGTCGAGGTCGTGGCCGCCTGCGGTCATGGTCACCAGTTCTTCCACCAGGCGCGCCGCCGCGGAGACGAGAGGGCTCGCCCTCGAGCGTCACCTCGTTGCCGCGCACGTGCACCTGGACGTCAGGGAATCGTGTCTCGACCGCCTTGATGAGGCGGTCCTGGGGTCCGAGGAGGCGCACCATGGCGACTCCGTCGACGGCGATGACGCGTCGCGTCGTGCCCAGGGTCGTGCCGGTCGGGGTCGACTCGGCGGGGGTCGGTGCTTCGGGGCTGTCGCCCGCGTGGTCAACCGGTGGCAAGGGAGCCTTCCGTCAGGTGTCCGCCCATCACGTGGGCGTGGACGTGGAACACGGTCTGCCCGGCCGCTTCGCCCGAGTTGAAGACGAGGCGGAACTGCCCGCCGCAGTGGGCGTCGGCCAGGGTCTGCGCGACCTGGACGATCTCGGCGAGCAGGGCCGGGTCGGCGGCGCCGAGCTCGGCGACGGTCGCGTACTCCTGCGTCTTGGGGAAGACCAGCAGGTGGACCGGCGCTTTCGGCGCGATGTCGGTGATGGCGAGAACCCGCTCGTTCTCGAACACCACGTCGGCGGGGATCTCGCCCCGGACGATGCGCGTGAAGACGGTGGGTTCGCTCATGGGTCCATCTAAACGCCGGGGAGCCGGCGAGGGGGCCCCGTTCGCCCAGGGCGCGCGTCGCGGCTACCAGCGGCCCAGGCGGGCCGAGAGCACGGCGATGGCCGCCGGGCCGGCGGTCGAGGTGCGGAGCACGGTGTCGCCCAGCGCGACGGCCTCGGCGCCCGCCGCCGCGAGCAGCGCCAGTTCCTCCGGAGCGACACCGCCCTCCGGGCCGACCACCAGGACGATGTCGCGGCCGTCGGGCTCGAGGGAGGAGAGACGGACCTCGGCGGACGGCCTCGAGCACGAGGACGCGCTCGGTCGCCGCGCGGTCGGCGAGCAGGCGCGTCGAGGCGACGGCCGAGACCTCGGGCACCCGGGCGCGGAGCGACTGCTTGCTCGCCTCGCGCACGATGCTGCGCCAGCGCTCGCGGCCCTTCTCCTCCTTGGGTCCGCTCCAGCGCGAGATCGACCGGGCGGCCTGCCACGGGACGACCTCGTCGATCCCGAGCTCAGTGGCCGCCTGCACGGCCAGCTCGTCCCGGTCGCCCTTCGCGAGCGCCTGGGCGAGCACGAGGCGCGGCGCCGGAGCGGCCGACTCCTCCACCGACTCGACGACCAGGGCGACGCGGGAGGGCTCGGCGCTCTCGACGACGGCCGTCGCCACGAGACCCCGCCCGTCGCCCACCCGGATCGTCTCCGCCCGCGCGGATCCGGCTCACCGTCGCGGCGTGACGCGCCTCGGCACCGGTCAGGGCGAGGCGTCCGCCTCGCGACGAAGTCGCCGGAGTCGAGGGACTCGTCGATGTAGTGGTGCGCCACCGCCGTGCGCCGATCAGCCGAGGAAGCGGTCGCGGAGCTTCGAGAAGAGGCCCTGCTGGAAGTGGGTGAGCGCGGGCTTCTGCGGCTTGTAGTGCTTCGCGAACTCCTGCACGAGCTCGCGCTCGCGGTGGCCGAGCTTGGTCGGGGTGACGACCTGGATGCCCACGCGCAGATCCTCGCGGCCGTTGCCGCGCAGCTTCGTGACTCCGCGGCCCTTGATCGTGACGATCTCGGTGCTCTGGGTGCCCGGCTTGACCTCGATCTCGATGTCGCCGTCGAGGGCGGCGAGCGTCGTGGTGGACCCGAGGATCGCATCCGTCATCTGCACCTCGAGGGTGCAGAGCAGGTCGTCGCCGTTGCGGCTGAAGACGTCGTGGTGCTTGACCTTGATCTCGAGGTAGAGATCGCCGTTCGGTCCGCCGGCGGGTCCGACCTCGCCGCTGCCCGGCATCTGGAGGCGGAGGCCGGTGTCGACGCCCGCGGGGACGTCGACGGGGATCGTGCGGCGCGCGCGGACGCGGCCCTGGCCCTGGCACGTCGAGCACGGGGTGGCGATGACGGTGCCGTAGCCGCGGCAGGTGCCGCAGGGGCTCGCCGTCATGACGTTGCCCAGGAGCGAGCGGACGGTGCGCTGGATCTGGCCGGAGCCGTGGCAGATGTCGCAGGTGACCGGCGAGGTGCCGGGCTGGCAGCAGGAGCCCTGGCAGGTCTCGCAGAGCACGGCCGTGTCGACCTCGAGATCGCGGTGCGTGCCGAAGATGACCTCGTCGAGCGAGACCTCGACGCGCAGGAGCGCGTCCTGCCCGCGCTCACGGCGGGAGCGCGGCCCGCGGGAGGAGCCCTGGGCGCCCTGGCCGAAGAACGTCTCGAAGATGTCGCCGAAGCCGCCGAAGCCCTGACCGCCGCCGGGGAAGCCCTCCTGGGGCCCGCGGTCGTACTGCTGGCGCTGCTGGGCGTCGCTCAGGACGTCGTAGGCGTGCGTGACGAGCTTGAACCGCTCGGAGGCGTCGGCGCTCGGGTTGACGTCGGGGTGCAGCTCGCGGGCGAGTCGGCGGTACGCCTTCTTGATCTCGTCGGCGGAGGCGTCGCGGGCGACGCCCAGCACTTCGTAGTGATCGGCCACAGGTGGCTTCGTCCTTCGTTCGTGGGTCGGTGCACCGGGTACGGCGGACCGGATGGGAGCCGGGGCGACCGGCGAGTCGGGGAAGTGAAGGGGTCAGTCCTCGCCGAGGAGGCGGGAGAGGTAGCGGGCGACGGCGCGCACCGCGGCGATGTTGCCGGAGTAGTCCATCCTGATCGGTCCGAGGACGCCCAGGCGCGAGACCTGGCCGCCGGCGGTGTTGTAGCCGCTCGTGAGGACCGAGGTCTCCTGCAGGCCGAACGGGGCGTTCTCGCGGCCGATCCGCACCGAGATGCCGCGGGGTCCGGCACCATCTCGGCGAACAGCCGGAGCAGCTCCACCTGCTCCTCGATCGCCTCCAGCACCGGGTAGATGCTGCCCGAGAAGTCCTCCTCGGTGCGGACGAGGTTGGCGGCGCCGGCCATGACGAGGCGGTCCTGCCGATTCGCGCCGACCTGCTCGAGGAGCGTCTGGAGGATCGGCGCGAGCACGTCGCGGCGCTCCGGCGTGAACCGCTCGGCGGCCGCCTGGAGCGTCTCGGCGGCGGCCTGGAGCCCGAGGCCGATCACGGCCGTGTTGAGCTTGGCGCGGATCTCGCCGAGGAACTCGGCGTCGACGTCGGCCGGGGTCTCGAGGACGCGCTGATCGACCTGGCCGGTGTCGGTGATGAGCACCGAGAGCAGGCGGCGCGGCGCGAGGGCGACGAGCTCCACGTGGCGGATGCGGGCGGCTCCGAACGACGGGTACTGCACGAGCGCGACGCTGTTGGTGAGCTGCGAGAGCAGCCGCACGGTCTTGACCAGCACCTCGTCGAGGTCGGGGCTCTGGCCGAGGAAGGTCTCGATGGCCTGGCGCTGCGCGGCGGTGAGCGGGCGCAGGTCGGTGAGCTGATCGACGAAGAGGCGGTAGCCCTTGTCGGTGGGAACGCGCCCCGAGGAGGTGTGCGGAGCCGCGATCAGCTCCTCCTCCTCGAGCTGCGCCATCTCGTTGCGGATCGTCGCCGCCGAGACGCCGAACGAGTGCCGCTCGACGATCGACTTCGAGCCCACGGGCTCGCGGTGGGCCACGTAGTCCTGCACGATCACGCGCAGGACCTGGAGACCGCGCTCCGTCACCATACGACCGACCTCCCGCCGGGCTCCGGGTGCCTCTCGGCACGAACCACCGCGGCGCCGACGCGCCGCACGGAGCTTGGCACTCCGCAACTTCGAGTGCCAATCATACCCGCGAGCGGGGGGAGGGACGGGGGATCGCGCGGGATCGGCGTGGTGAGGAGGGGACTCCTCCTCCGGCGCGGCTGCGCGGCCCGCGCGGTGCGCCACACGACGTGCCACGATGGACGCCGAGCGCACGGGGGTCGCCCGTCGCGATGACGCCCGGAACAGGAGACCTCATGTCGACCACGCCTCCCCCTCCCCGCCCCCCGCGTACAGCACGCCGGCGCCCCCGCTGAACCCGGCCGACGAGAAGACCTGGGCGATCGTGACCCACGTCCTGGGCATCTTCTTCAGCATCCTGCCGTCGCTGATCGTGTACCTCGTGTTCAAGGGCCGGGGCCCGTTCCTGGAGGCGCACGCGAAGACCGCGCTGAACTTCCACCTGACGACGCTGATCGCCTACGTGGCGGGCACGATCCTGACGTTCGTCCTCGTCGGGTTCATCGTGTTCCTCGTCGTGCCGATCCTCGTGATCGTGTTCGCGATCATCGCCTCGGTGCGCGCGAGCGCGGGCGAGTACTACACGTACCCGCTGAGCATCCCGTTCTTCGGCAGGCGGCTGCCGCCGGTCGAGCGGCCCGTTTCCCTGCTGGTCGAGCAGCGCCGCCGGCGGCGTATCGAGACCCACGTCCTCCGGGAGCGGCGGGTTCGATACGCCGCTCCGCGGGCTACTCGACCAGCAGGTGGGGCGACTGGGCCGTTCGTCAGCGGTCCGTCAGCCGCCGCACTTCCGCGTCGGCCGGCAGGAGCCTCGATCAGCCGTCGGTCAGGCGGCGCACCACCGCGTCGGCCAGCAGCCGGCCGCGCAGCGTCAGCACCACGCGGCCCTGCAGAGCCGCCCGGCCGTCGATCAGCCCGTCGGCGATGAGCCCGGCGACCTCGCGCCGGCGCTCCGGGTCGATCGCCTCGACGGGCAGGCCGTCCGAGAGGCGCGAGCGCAGCAGCACGTCCTCGACGCCCCTCGTCGCGGCATCGAGGGTCTCGCGACCGGCGGCAGGACTCGATCCGGCCTGCAGCCGGTCGGCGTACGCCGCCGGATGCTTCACGTTCCACCAGCGCACGCCTCCGACGTGGCTGTGCGCACCTCGGTCCGACGCCCCACCAGTCGTGGCCGAGCCAGTAGGACAGGTTGTGGCGCGAGCGGTGGGCGTCGTCGATCGCCCAGTTGCTGACCTCGTACCAGGAGTAGCCGGCGGCCGCGAGGCGCTCGTCCGCCAGCTCGTACATGTCGGCCGTGAGGTCGTCGTCGGGCGTCGCCACCTCGCCGCGGCGGATCTGCCGGGCGAGCTTCGTGCCGTCCTCGACGATCAGCGCGTAGGCCGAGAGGTGGTCGGGGCGGTTCGCGAGAGCGGAGTCGAGCGACCGCTCCCAGTCGGCGAGCGACTCCCCCGGAGTGCCGTAGATGAGGTCGAGGCTGACCTGCAGTCCCGCCTCCCGCGCCCACTCGACCACCAGCGGGACGCGCTCGGGGTCGTGGGTGCGCTCGAGGGTCGCGAGCACGTGCGGCACTGCCGACTGCATCCTCGAAGCTGACGTGCGGTGAACCCGGCGTCGGCGAGGGCGCGCAAGTACGCGGCGTCGACGGAGTCGGGATTCGCCTCGGTCGTGATCTCGGCGCCGTCGGCGATGCCGAAGCGCGAGCGCAGACCGTCGAGCATGCGGACGAGGTCCTCCGCCGGGAGCAGCGTGGGCGTGCCTCGCCGAAGAACACCGTCGCGGCGGGCCGCTCGGGCAGTCCCGCACGGCGCAGCACCTCAGCGCCGAGGGTCATCTCGGCGACCGCCTGCTCGGCGTAGTCGGACTGCTTCGCCCCGCGCAGCTCGGTCGCCGTGTAGGTGTTGAAGTCGCAGTAGCCGCAGCGCACCCGGCAGAACGGCACGTGCACGTAGAGGCCGAGGTCGCGCTGCTCGGCGCCGTCGGCGACGGAACCGGGCAGGAGCCCGTCGAGCGGGGCCGGATCGGCCAGTGGGAGGGCGCTGCCCACGTCAGCCGACGCGCGCCGGCAGCAGCGCGCGCAGGTACTTCTTGACCTGCTTCTTCTGCACCGCGCGCAGCACCGGGGAGCCGAGGCGGTAGAGGCGGGTGGAGGGGCGCGAGAAGACGCGGATGACCAGCCAGACGGAGTCGTCGGCGCGCTTCTCGACGACGAACGACTCCTCGCCGCTCTCGGGGTGGCCCTCGAGCGTGCCGTAGGCGAAGCCGACCTGGTCGGGCTCGTCGACGACGTAGACCACGCGCACTGGAGCGTCGAAGGTGCGGCCCAGCAGGTCGACCTTGAGCACCGCGGTGACGCCGGCGGTGATGTAGGGGGTGCCGTCCGGACCGAACCGCTCCTCCGTGGGGCGGCTCGTGAGATCGATCGGAGTCCCGGCGGAGTCGAAGTTGACCCCGTGTACTGCACGCCGCTGCCGCTCGTGATGTCCTCGACGCGGATGCCGCCGCCGCGCTGCACGCCCCAGGTCATCAGCGACGCCGTCGTGATCGCGAAGCGCTCGTCTCCGGACCCGAGGCGCGCCTCGAAGCGCTCGGCGGTGAAGCCGTCCGGCGGGTACTCGAGGAGATCGGGCGCCAGGGTTCCGCCGACGGCCGCGTAGGTGACCTGCGGCTGCTCCTCGAAGCTCGAGCGCCGGACGCTCACTTCTTGTCCTTGGTCTCGACGTCTTCCGGAGAGCGCGGCGATGAACGCCTCCTGCGGCACTTCGACCCGGCCCACCATCTTCATGCGCTTCTTGCCCTCCTTCTGCTTCTCGAGCAGTTTGCGCTTGCGGGTGATGTCACCGCCATAGCACTTGGCCAGGACGTCCTTGCGCATCGCGCTGATGGACTCACGCGCGATGATGCGGGCGCCGATCGCGGCCTGGATGGGGACCTCGAACTGCTGCCGAGGGATGAGCTTGCGCAGGCGCCCCGTCATCAGCACGCCGTAGGCGTAGGCCTTCTCGCGGTGCACGATCGCGCTGAACGCGTCGACCTGCTCGCCCTGGAGCAGGATGTCGACCTTCACGAGGTCGGCCTCCTGGTCGCCCGCCGGCTCGTAGTCGAGCGACGCGTAGCCGGCGGTCTTGGACTTCAGGTTGTCGAAGAAGTCGAAAGACGATCTCGCCGAGGGGCATGTGGTACCGGATCTCGACCCGGTCCTCGCCGAGGTACTCCATGCCGATCAGGGTGCCGCGGCGGCTCTGGCAGAAGCTCCATGATCGTGCCGACGTAGTCCTTGGGCGCGAGGATCGCGGCCTTCACGATCGGCTCGGTGACCGAGGCGATCTTGCCGCCCGGGAACTCGCTCGGGTTCGTCACGGTGACGGTCTTCTTGTCCTCCGTGATCACCTCGTAGATGACGGAGGGAGCGGTGGTGATGAGGTCGAGGCCGAACTCGCGGTCCAGGCGCTCGGTCACGATCTCGAGGTGGAGGAGGCCCAGGAAGCCGCAGCGGAAGCCGAAGCCCAGCGCGACCGAGGTCTCGGGCTCAGTAGACGAGCGCGGCGTCGGACAGCTTGAGCTTGTCGAGCGCCTCGCGGAGGTCGGGGTAGTCGCTGCCGTCGATCGGGTAGAGGCCCGAGAAGACCATCGGCAGCGGCTCGGTGTAGCCCGGCAGCGCCTGCGTCGCGGGCTTGGACGCCGTGGTGACGGTGTCGCCGACCTTCGACTGGCGGACGTCCTTCACTCCAGTGATCAGGTAGCCGACCTCGCCGACGGCGAGACCCTGGGTGGCGACCGGCTCCGGGCTCGAGACGCCGATCTCGAGGATCTCGTGAGTGGCCCGCGTCGACATCATCTGGATCTTCTCGCGCGGCGAGAGCTTGCCGTCGATCATGCGGACGTAGGTGACGACTCCGCGGTAGGCGTCGTAGACCGAGTCGAAGATCATGGCGCGCGCGGGGGCGTCGGCGTCGCCGACGGGCGGCGGGATGAGCTGCGTCACGCGATCGAGCAGGGCCTCGACGCCCATGCCTGTCTTCCCCGAGACGCGGAGCACGTCGTCGGGATCGCCGCCGATGAGGCTCGCGAGCTCCTTCGCGTACTTGTCGGGGTCGGCGGCGGGGAGGTCGATCTTGTTCAGGACCGGGATGATCGTGAGGTCGTTCTCGAGCGCCAGGTAGAGGTTCGCGAGGGTCTGCGCCTCGATGCCCTGCGCGGCGTCGACCAGGAGGATCGCGCCCTCGCACGCGGCGAGCGAGCGGCTGACCTCGTACGAGAAGTCGACGTGACCGGGGGTGTCGATCATGTTGAGGGCGAAGGTCCGGCCCTCGTGCTCCCACGGCATGCGCACGGCCTGCGACTTGATCGTGATGCCGCGCTCGCGCTCGATGTCCATGCGATCGAGGTACTGCGCGCGCATCGCGCGGTCCTCGACCACACCTGTGATGCCGAGCATGCGATCGGCGAGGGTGGACTTGCCGTGATCGATGTGGGCGATGATGCAGAAGTTGCGGATGGACGCCGGATCGGTCGCGGCGGGCTCGAGCCCGAGGTGTGCACGTGGAGACATCGTGGGGCCATTGTCCCACGGTCGGGGTGCGTCGGCGGGCGGAGGGCCTGGAGGGCCGGTGACGTCGGTGCGCGGCGGGTGGGATGCGGTGCAGAACCTCGGCGGAGAAGAGGGATCGGACGCTGTCGGCCGGGGACGCCCCTCCGCGAGCGTGCGCCGCTCTGCGCTACAGGTCGAGGCCGTAGGTGCGCGTCGGCTCGACTCCGGGCGGGTTCTCGCGCTCGGGAAGGCGGACGAAGCCCATGCTCTCGTAGAGAGCGTGCGCGGCGACCATGTCGGTCCCGCTGTTCATCACGACGCGGTCGAGGCCCCGCTCGACCGCGAGCATCACGACGAACTCGGTGAGCAGGCGGCCCAGGCCCCGGCCGCGCGCCTCGGGAGCGACGGCGAGCAGCCGCCAGTCGAGCTCGCCCGGGCGGCCGAGGGAGTAGAGGTTCGTGCTCGGAGCGGCGGTGGTCACCGTCGCGAGGATCCGGCCGTCGGCGTCCTCGGCCACCCACACCTCGCCCTCGCGGTCGTGCCGGGACACGTCCGCGACGTCGGCCGCGTACTCCTCCCCCAGCTCGTAGTCGTGCGCGTACGCGGCCAGACGCAGGCGCGACACCTCGGCGTGCTCGTCCTCGCGCACGCGGCGGACGAGGATCCCGTCCGCGCTCACGGGCGCGCCGGAGCGGGCAGCGTGCGCAGGCCGTGCTCGATGTCGGCGGGGTCCGCCGCGAGGCAGATCCGGATCCAGCCCTCGCCCGTGCGCCCGAACGCGCTGCCCGGGGCGACGGCGACGAGCGTCTCGAGGAGGAACGCCTCGACCCAGGACGCGACGTCGCCACCGGTCGCGTGCGACAGGTCGATCCACAGGTAGAAGGCGCCCTCGGGCTCGCGGTAGCGGATCCCCTGCTCGTCGAGGATCGACGTCGCCAGACGCAGGTTCGACAGGTAGTGCGCGGCGGCGTCGGCCACCGCCTCCTGCGGGCCGGTCAGCGCCGCGAGGGCCGCGCGCTGGTCGGGCGAGGCGACGCAGCTGATCGCCGCTTCCTGCACCGTGACCATGGTCGTCGTCAGGCCGGGAGGGGTGACGAGGTAGCCGACGCGGACGCCGGTCATGGCGTAGGTCTTCGAGAAGGAGAACACGCTGAACACGCGGTCGTCGTCGTGCCCGAGCTCCTGCGCGATGCTCGCGAGGCTGACGTGGGGGCGCCCGTAGGTGAAGTACTCGTAGACCTCGTCGCTGATGATCCACAGGTCGTGCCGGCGGGCGAACTCGAGGAGCCGCTCCAGGACCGGGCGCGGGAAGACGATCCCGAGCGGGTTCGACGGGCTGTTCACGATGATCACCCGGGTGCGGTCGGTGACGATGCGCTCGAGCTCGTCGAGATCGGGGAGGAAGCCGTTCTCGGGACGGAGCGTGTAGGGCACCGGGACGGCCTCGATCATCCGGGCGTTCATGGTGAACGTGGTGTACCCGGGATCGGGCACCAGCACCTCGTCGCCGGTGCGCAGCGTCAGGGTCATCGCCTGGTAGAGCGCCTGAGTGCCGCCGACGGTGAGCCAGACCTGCTCGACATCGGCGCGGATGCCGTTGTCGCGGGCGAGCTTCTCGACGATCGCGCGGCGGAGCTCGGGGAGGCCGCCGTTGGGCCCGTAGTCCGTGTCGTCCGCGGCCCTCGCCGCCGCGCGCGCGGCCTCGATGATGTGCGGCGCGGTCGGCACGTCGGGTTCACCGACGCAGAGGAAGGTGACGCCCTCGAGACGGAGGGCGATCTCGAACAGGCGGCGGATGCCGGACGGCGGCACCGCGGGGAGGTGATCGGCGAGACGTGGCATCGCTGATCACCGTACCGCCCGAGGGGCCGACTCGTCGGCGGGCCGCGGTTGAAGCGGGACGACGGGTGCGCTAAAGTTCCTTGTTGGCTTGCGCTCCACCACCGGCACCCCCGGCGTACGTGGAGTGATCAGAAGCCGGCGACCTCCAGTCGCACCGGGACGGCCCGCGCCGCCCGGAAGGGGCACTCCGACGAGTAGCCGGCTGCACACACGCACATCCGAGAAGAAGGTAATCCACGTGGCAAACATCAAGTCGCAGATCAAGCGCAACCTCACGAACAAGAAGGCGAACGACCGCAACAAGGCCGTCAAGAGCCAGCTCAAGACCGCCGTCCGCTCGGTCCACACCGCCATCGCCGCCGGCGACGCCGCCCAGGCCGCGACCGCCCTCGCGTTCGCCGCCAAGAAGCTCGACAAGGCCGCCAGCAAGGGCGTCATCCACAAGAACCAGGCCGCGAACCGCAAGTCGGCCATCGCGAAGCAGGTCGCTGCGCTGGAATACTGCGCTTCGCTGCAACGACGAAGGGTCCGGCCGATGGCCGGACCCTTCGTCGTTTCCGCTTCGCGGTCGACGGACTCCTCGTTCCTCGTCGTCCGTCGCGCGGTCGGCTCGCGGAGGGGGTCGCGGTGAGAGGAGCGTGGTGCGTTCCGCGTACGGCGATCCGCTGGGACGCGGATCGGCGGTGACGCTGCGGGGCGTGCGGCTGGTCGAGGGGGGCTCCCGCTGCGCGGGTCGGGTGGTCCTGCGGGGGCGTGGGGTGATGAGGATGTTCCAGCGGTGCGGCGGTCGCGTGTCGACGAGACCTGCACCCTCGCTGGTCGAGTAGGCCCGCAGGGGCGGATCGGGCCCTCCACCCTTGCTGGTCGTGCAGGCCCTCAAGGGCGTGTCGAGACCTCACCCTTGCTGGTCGAGTAGCCCCGCAGGGGCGTATCGAGACCCGGCGACTCCGGGAGTGCGGGGGATCCCGAGACGTCCGGTGCGCGGACTACTGGATCAGCAGAGAGGCGCGAGCGGGAGCGCCGCTCGCGGGGAGGGCAACGAGGGATGGGCGCACCGCTCGCGGACGGAGCAGCGCGCCCCTGAGCCTCCGCCTCCGTACCCGGTGGTCGAGCAGCCCCGCAGGGGCGTACCGAGACCCAGAGACCCAGAGACCCAGAGACCCCAGCCCCCCGAGCCCCCAGCCCCCCTCCTCAGGGGTGCAGCCCGCGGGCGGAGATGACGGAGACCATGCGCTCGAGGGCGTAGACGGGGTCGCGGCCGCCGCCCTTGACGTTCGCGTCGGCGTCGGCGACGGTCTCGATCGCGGTGCCCAGGCCGTCGCCGGTCCAGCCCTGGAGGTCGCGGCGCGCTCGGTCGACCTGCCAGGGGCGAGGCCCAGGCGCGAGGCGATCTGGCCGGAGCCCTCGCGGGAACCGGCGACCTTCGCCATCGTGCGGAGCTTGCTGGCGAACGCGGCGACGATCGGCACCGGGTCGGCGCCGGACGCGAGCGCGTGCCGGAGGCCCAGCAGCGCCTCCCCGTGGCGGCCGGCGATCGCGGAGTCGGCGACGGTGAACGCGGTCGTCTCGACCCGGCCGCCGTAGTACTTCTCGCGACGGTCGCCTCGGTGATCTCTCCCGAGGCGTCCGAGATGAGCTGCTGGCAGGCGGACGCGAGCTCGTCGAGGTCGTCCGAGAACGCCGACACCAGGGCACGGACGGCACCGGTCGTCGCGGTGCGGCCGGCGGTGCGGAACTCGGCGACGGCGAAGTCGACCTTGTCGCTCTCGCGCTTGAGCTCGGCGCAGACGATCTCGATGCCGCCTCCACTGCCCGAGCGGATGGCGTCGAGGAGCTTCTTGCCGCGGTTGCCGCCGCCGTGCCGCAGCACCACGGTCGCTCCGTCGGCGGGCGCCGCGAGGTACTCGACGGCCTCGATGAGGAACGCGTCGGTGCACTTCTCGACGTTCGAGACGCGGATGAGGCGCGGCTCGTCGAACAGGGACGGGCTCGCGAGCGTCAGCAGCTCGCCGGGCGCGTAGCCGCCGGCGTCGATGTCGCTGACCTCGAGGCTGGGATCCTCGGCGCGGAGGAACTCGCGGAGGAACCGCAGGGCGCGATCGGCGAGGAACTGCTCGGGGCCGGTGATCAGCACCACGGGAGCGGGCCGCGTCTCGTTCCACGCGAGCTGCGGGATCGCCGCCTTCGAGGGCGCCGCCTTCGCGCGCGAGGGGGCTCTGCCTGCCATGCCGTCGTCCTTCCGTCCTGCGATCGCCGTCGCCCGCCCGTTCGAGCGCCATCCACCCTACGGTCTGCCCGTGCCCGCCCGCGGCCGCCGGGACCGCCGCTGCGCCGCTCGCCCACACCGCGATCCCGTCCGGCCGCGACGCCAGGACGACCGTACCCTCGACATCCGACCTCAGCGCCTCGACCCCGCGCTCGGCGAGGAGCGAGAGCAGTGACGGAGCGGGATGCCCGTAGTCGTTGTCCGCTCCGACCGAGACCAGACCGAGGCGCGCGGCGAGGGCGTCGTACAGCGCGGGCGCCTGGTCGGACGATCCGTGGTGGGCGACCTTGACCACGTCCACCTGCTCCGGCGCCAGGCGCGCGAGCCGGCCCTGCTCCTCCGCCCCCAGATCGCCCAGGAGCGCGATCGACAGCGCGCCGCCGATCGAGTCCGGTCGGATGTCGACGCGCACGGTGACGCTCGCGGCGTTGCTGCTCAGCGCACTCCCCTGCTCGGGCCACAGCACGCGCCAGCGGAGGGACCCGAGCGCTCCCTCCTCGCCCCGTGCCGTCTCGCGCACCTCCGCCCCTCCCTCCCGGAGCGCCCGCCGGTCGCGCTCGTCCTCGGGCTCGACGGCGGGGCCGACGAGCGCGGCATCCACCCGACCGACCACCGCCTCCAGCCCTCCCACGTGGTCGAGGTCGTAGTGGGTCAGCACGAGCAGCGCGACGCGCTCGACGCCGAGCAGGTCGAGGCAGGCGTCGAGCCGCTCCGGCAGCGGGCCGGCGTCCACGAGCAGCACGCCCGCGTCCCCCCGGAGCAGGATCGCGTCGCCCTGACCCACGTCGCACATGGCCACGCGCCAGTCCTCGGGCACCGACGCGGAGCGCAGGAGTGGCGTGGCGAGAGTGGAGGCCGCTCCGGCGACGAGCAGAGCGGCCAGACCGGCGGCGATCACCCGTCGTGCCGCCGCCCACCGGCGCGAGCGCGTCAGCAGGAGCAGCGCCAGCACGGTCAGCACGGTCAGCGCGAGCACCCCGACGAGCCCGGCCACCAGGCGAGCCGCGGTGACGGCCAGCCCGACACGGCGCGGGCGATCGACGCGATCCACCAGGTGGGCACCGCGGCCAGGCGGATCGCGACGTCGGCCGCGGACGGCCACCACGGCGCGAGCAGGCAGCCGACCAGCCCGAGCCCGGTGGCGAGCGGAGCGGCGGGCTCGGCGAGCAGGTTCGCGAGGATCCCGTATACGGGGACGGACGGGTCGACGAGCAGCACGACGGGCTGGCAGGCGAGCTGCGCGGCCGTCGGCACGGCGAGGACGAGGGCGAGGGGACGGGGCAGGATCTCGGCGAGCCGGCGCATCAGGGGCTCGGCGAGCAGCAGCGACCGGCCGTGGCGAGGACGGACAGCACGAAGCCGAGCTTCCCCGCGATGCTCGGATCGGCCACCACGAGCACGACGACGCTCAGCAGCAGCGCCGGCACGGCCGCTCCCGATCGCCGACTCAGGCGGGCCAGGAGGACCACGGTCGCCATCGCCGCGGCGCGCACCACACTCGGCTCCGGCGTGACGAGGACCACGAAGGCGGCGAGCGCGGCGAGGGCCGCGAGCGTCCGGAGCAGCCGGCTCGCTCCGAGGAGGGAGGCGAGCGTCCAGCCCGAGACGACGACCACGGCGCAGTTCGCGCCGGACACGGCCGTGAGGTGGGTGAGCGACGCGGTCCGCATGTCCTCCTCGAGATCGGCCGGCAGGGCGGTCGTGTCGCCGGTCGCGAGCCCGGGCAGCAGCCCGGCGACGTCTCCGCCGAGCACCGCGGTGCGGGCGAGGAAGCGGGACCGCAGGACCTCGGCGGCACCGGCGACTCCCGCAGGCGGTCGCCTGCCCAGGACCGCCGACGCGGTGACGAGGGTGCGCTGCGCCACAGGATCGTCCCCTCCGCCGTCCGCCCTCACCCGAGCAGCAGCTCGGAGCCGACGGGGACCCGTCCGCCGGGATCGGCCAGGAACACGCGCACGGGTGCGGCGGTCGCAGCGCCTCGGACCGAGAGCGCGACCGCGTCGAACCAGACGCCGCCGGTGGCGAGAGGCCGGGCCGCTGTCTCGACCCCGACCTCCAACTCGATCCGCGTCCGCTCCTCGGCCGCCCGCACGAGCGGCTCCGGATGCCGTCCCGGAGCCGAGAGGACGACCGCGGTGACCGCCAGGGCGGCTCCGGCGAGCGAGACGGCGACGACCGCGAGGACCGCTCTGCGCGTCCGCGCCGCCACGAGCAGCCCGACGACCACGAGTACCCAGGCCGTCGTGACGATCCCCGCGCCGCTGCCGAGGACGACGGAGATCGGCAGCAGTCCGCACGAGGCCGAGGCCGTCCACGTCGCGAGGGCGATCGGCGCGAGCCGGAGGTCGGCCGCCCTCACGGCCCCACCTGGTCGCGGAAGGCCTCGAGGGTCTTCTCGCCGATCCCCGGAACCTCGAGCAGCTGATCGACGGAGCTGAAGGGCCCGTTGGCCTCGCGGTAGGCGACGATCTTCGCCGCGGTCGCGGGCCCCACCTCCGGCAGCTCCTCGAGCTGCGCGGCTGTGGCGGTGCTGAGACTGACCGGGCCGGAGGCGGCCGCCGCTCCCGGCGCGGCACCCGCCGCCGGAACCGCGCCGACCGCGGGCACCAGCAGCTGCTCCCCGTCGACCACGCGGCGCGCGAGGTTGACGGCGTCCGGATCGGCCGACTCCGTCGCCCCGCCCGCTGCCGCGAGAGCGTCCGCGACCCGCGCACCGTCCGTCAGCAGGTAGAGCCCGGGCGACGCGACCTCTCCCGCGACGTGCACGTAGAGCGTCGACGACGCCGCGGAGGAGGGCGCTGCGGACGGTGCTCCGCTCTGCGCCGCGGAGACCGCCGGCAGCATCTCGTCCGACCGCTCGCCTGCGCCCCGGCGAGCAGCACGGCGATCACCGCCGCGGCGAGCACCAGCACGACGGCGACCCCCGTCCCGATCCGCCAGCGGGCCCGGGGCCGCCGCGGGCGCAGGAGGAGCGCCAGTTCCTCCGTCCCGTCGCTCTGCTGCATCCGAGAACGCTAGGAGCGCAGCGACCGGCCGAGCGGACCGGCAGCACTCATCCGTGGACGACGCGCGGCCCCTCCGATGTGGAGGAGCCCCTGCGGCCGGACGCGGACTCGCGCCCTCGAGACGGAGAGCTAGACGGCCTTCGTCACCAGGTTCACCAGGCGCGGTGCGCGCACGATCGCCTTGACGACCTCGCGGCCGACCAGAGCGCGCGCGACGCCGGCCGTGGCCCGCGCCTTCTCCTCGAGCTCGTCCGACGAGATCTTGGGCGAGACCTCGAGGCGGTCGCGCACCTTGCCGTCGACCTGGAGGATCGCGGTGACCTTCTCCTCGACGAGCAGCGTCGCGTCGGCCTTCCGCCAGACGACGTGCGCGACGGGGCCCTGGTAGCCCAGGCGGTTCCACATGTCCTCGGCCGTGTACGGCGCGAACAGGTTGAGCGCCATCGCGATGACCTCGGTGGCCTCGCGCACCGCGGCGTCGCCGCCTCCGGCTCCCGAGTCGATCGTCTTGCGGGTCGCGTTGACGAGCTCCATCAGGCGGGCCACGACGACGTTGAACTTGAACGCCTCGATGAGCGACGGCGACTCCGCGAGGAACCGGTGCGTCTGGCGTCGCAGTGCGGCGTCGCCGTTCTTCCACTCGATGTCGGGCTTCGAGGTGACGTCCTTCGCGAGACGCCAGGCGCGGGCGAGGAACTTCGCGCTTCCGGACGGCGAGACGTCGGCCCAGTCGATGTCGTCCTCGGGCGGTCCGGCGAACGCCATGGTGAGGCGCACCGCGTCCACGCCGTACTCGTCGAGCTGCTCCGACAAGCGCACGATGTTGCCCTTGGACTTCGACATCGCGGCGCCGTCCATCTGCACCATGCCCTGGTTGAGCAGCGCCGTGAACGGCTCGGTGAAGGACACGTAGCCGAGGTCGAAGAGCACCTTGGTGATGAACCGCGCGTACAGCAGGTGCAGGATGGCGTGCGTCACGCCTCCGACGTACTGGTCGACGGGCGCCCACTTCTCGGCGAGCTTGGGGTCGAACGCCTGCGTGTCGTCCTTGGGCGAGAGGAAGCGGAGGAAGTACCAGGAGGAGTCGACGAACGTGTCCATCGTGTCCGGGTCGCGGCGCGCAGGGTGCCGTCGACGGGGTTCGGCACGTTCACCCAGTCCTCCGCCGCACCGAGCGGCGACGAGCCCTTGGGCTGCAGGTCGAGGCCCTCGGTCGGCGGGAGCACCACCGGCAGCTGGTCCTCGGGCACGGGGATCAGCTCGCCGTTCTCGCCGTGGATGATCGGGATGGGCGTTCCCCAGTAGCGCTGGCGCGAGATCAGCCAGTCGCGCAGGCGGTAGTTCTTTGCCGAGCGGCCGCGGCCGCGCTCCTCGAGCAGCTTGATCACGCGCTCGATCGCGGTGCGCTTGGAGAGTCCGTCGAGCGGGCCCGAGTTCATCAGGCGTCCGTCGCCGGTCAGCGCCTCGCCGGTGACCGCGGGATCGGCGGAGTAGCGCGCCTCGAGAGCTGCGAGCTCCTCCGGGTCCTCGGGGATGACGGGGATCGCACCGGTGACGGGTGCGGAGGTGTCGACGACGACGCGGACCGGCAGGTCGAAGGCGCGGGCGAAGTCGAGGTCGCGCTGGTCGTGCGCGGGCACGGCCATGACCGCGCCGTGGCCGTAGTCGGACAGCACGTAGTCGGCGGCCCAGATCGGCAGCCGCTCGCCGTTCACCGGGTTGACCGCGTAGCGGCCGAGGAACACGCCGGTCTTGGGGCGGTCGGCGGTGAGGCGCTCGATCTCGCTCGATTTCTGCACCTTCTCGAGGTACGACCGGAACGCCTCCCGGAGCTCCGGCTCCGCGCCCTCGACCAGCTCGGTCGCGAGGTCGGAGTCGGGGGCGACGACCATGAAGGTCGCGCCGTAGAGCGTGTCGGGGCGCGTCGTGAAGACGGTGACGCGCTCGTCGCGGCCCTCGATCTCGAACTCGACGTCGGCGCCGATGGAGCGGCCGATCCAGTTGCGCTGCATCGCAATGACCTTCGACGGCCAGGAGCCCTCGAGCTGGTTGAGGTCGTCCAGCAGGCGGTCGGCGTAGTCGGTGATCTTGAAGTACCACTGGGTGAGCTTCTTCTTGACCACGACGGCGCCCGAGCGCTCGGACGTGCCGTCGGCGAGGACCTGCTCGTTGGCGAGGACCGTCTGGTCCACCGGGTCCCAGTTGACCCAGCTGTCCTTGCGGTAGGCCAGGCCCTTCTCGTACATCTTCAGGAACAGCCACTGGTTCCACTTGTAGTAGTCCGGGTCGGACGTGTGGATGACGCGGTCCCAGTCGAAGGAGGCGGCGTAGCGCTTCATCGAGCGCTTCTGCTGCTCGATGTTGTCGTAGGTCCAGGTGACGGGGTTCAGTCCGCGCTTGATCGCCGCGTTCTCGGCGGGCAGGCCGAAGCTGTCCCAGCCGATCGGGTGGAGCACGTTGAAGCCCTGCTGGCGCCAGTAGCGCGCGATGACGTCGCCGAGCGCGTACGCCTCGGCATGGCCCATGTGCAGGTCGCCCGAGGGGTACGGGAACATGTCGAGCACGTACTTGCGGGGGCGCTTGTCGTCGGGGAGGTCCGTCGAGAACGGGCGGGTCTCCTCCCAGATCGGCAGCCACTTCTCTTGAAGCGCGCGGAAGTCGTAGCGGTCCTCGTCGTTCGCGCCGGTGTGCTGGGAGGTCTCGTCTGCCACAGGTGTGTCCTACTTCATCAGGGTGGGGAGGACGCGCACGGCCCCCGGGGGCGGCGTCCGACGAACCACCCTACTGGCCCCTAGCGACCGGGCGACGAATCCTCCGCGACCTCCGGGGGCACTCCGAGCGCGGCGAGCAGCGCGCGCGCCTTCAGCCGCGTCTCCTCGACCTCCTCCTCGGGCACCGAGAGGACGGTGATGCCGCCGCCGGTGCCCAGCCGTGCCCGCTCCGGCTCGATCACGAGGCTCCGGATCGTCATCGCCAGATCCAGCGAGCCGTCGGCGCCGATCCTCCCGAACGCGCCGGAGTAGACGCCGCGCGGCCCCTGCTCCCACTCGCGCAGCAGCTCGACGGCACGGCGCTTGGGCGCTCCCGTCATCGAGCCGGCGGGGAAGGTCGCGGCGATCAACGCCGCGGGCCCCACTCCCTCGGCCGGCAGCGCCGACACCTCGCTGACCAGCTGGTGCACGTGCGGGTAGGTCTCGACCTCGAGCAGCCGGTCCACGCGCAGAGAGCCGGGACTCGCGATGCGGGCCAGATCGTTGCGGACGAGGTCGACGATCATGACGTTCTCGGCGCGCTCCTTGACGCTGGAGAGCAGCTCCTCACGCAGGGCCTCGTCCTCGGCGGCGTCGCGACCGCGGGGGCGGGTGCCCTTGATCGGATGCGTCGCCGCGCGTCCGCCCGCCTCGCGCGTCAGGAAGCGCTCGGGCGAGGCGCTGACGAGGGAGCGCCCGCCGAAGCGGATCAGACCGCCGTGGTGGCTCGGACTCCAGCGTCGCAGCCGCCGGTAGCACTCGACGGCGTCGAAGGAGCCCTCGATGACCACCTCGTTGGTGAGGCAGAGCTGATAGGCGTCGCCGGCGCGGATCGCGGCCTGGCAGAGGCGGATCAGCTCGAGATAGGCGTCGCGCCCGTGCCGCCAGCGGACTCCGGACACGGGCTCGGCGGGAGCGGGATCCGCGAGGGGCTCTTCGGCGAGCGCCGTCAGCGCCGCGGCGAGGCGGTCCGCCTCCTTCCGCCGGGGCGGGGAGGACACGACCCGGAGCGACTGCGCGGCGTGGTCGAACTCGAGCACGGGGTCGCCGCGCAGGAGCACGAGGGCCGGAGGCGCGTCGGCGGACGCCTCGGGGACGGGCAGCGCGACGAAGGGCGCGCCCGCCTCGTACGAGAGCCAGCCGTAACGGCCGAGCGCGCGGTCGCCGCCCGTCGACTCCGCATCGACGCGGGCGAGCGCCTCCGGCACGTCGCCGCCGGCCTCGACGACGATCGCCTCGGACGGCGCGCAGGAGCCCTGGAAGGACCGGCCCAGGCCCGCCCCTGAATCGAGCCAGAAGGCGGCCTCGCAGTCGCGGTACAGGGCGAGGAACGCCCGCTCGGGGTCCACCCACGGCAGGACCACCTCGTGCAGGTCCTCGAAGAGCGGGGCGCCGACCACTGGGCTAGCGTAGGCCGTCGTGGACGACGAGCAGATGCGGGACTGGGACGGGCGGGAGCTCGGCGCCCCGCGCGAGCCGTCGAGCACCCCGCTCCTCGCCGCCGACTCGTGGCTCGTCTCCGAGGGCCGCGTGCGCGGACTCGACCTGCACCGCGAGCGCTTCCTGGGCGCGGTCTCGGCGGCCCGCGGCCCGGCCGACGCCGGCGCCTTCTTCGACGCGGCCGTCGCCGCTCTCCCGCACCGGCGACCTCTTCCCCCGCGTCGAGCTCGACTCCGGCGGACTGCGCCTGCGGCTGCGCCCCGCCCCGCCCCGCACCCGCACGGTCGCCCTCTGGACCAGCCCCGTCGACCCGCGGCGCGTCCCGGAGTGGAAGGGTCCGGACATCGCCCGGCTCGCGCTCCTGCGATCGCGGGCGATCGCGAACGGCGCCGACGAGGCCGTGATCCTCGACGCCGACGGCGCGATCCTCGACGGCGCGACGAGCGCCGTGCTGTGGTGGCTCGGCGACACCCTCGTCGTCCCTCCGCCCACCAGCCCGCGCGTGCGCAGCGTCACGGCGCGCACGATCTCGGTGCTCGCCGGCGCCCTGGGCGTCGATGTCCTCGAGGCGCCTACCGAGCCGGAGTCGCTCGACGGCCGGGAGGTGTGGGTGGTCAACGCCCTGCACGGGGCGCGCCTGGCGACCTCCTGGGTCGGCGGACCGGCGCTCGCCGCCGAGCCCGGCCGGCTCGACGCGTGGCGTCGCCGCCTGGACGCGCTCCGCCGCCCCCTGCCCTGACGGCGCTCTGCCGATCCTGCAGGATGGAGGGGTGCCTCCCTCTCCTCCGACCCGTGCCGTCGCCCCGGCGGTGCTCCTGCTCCCGGCCCTCCTCGTCGCAGGATGCGCGACCGCTCCCGCCGCGCCCGCAGTCACGAGCACCACGCAGGCGATCCTCGAGTACCAGTACTACGAGCTCGAGGAACTGGTGGCGGACGCCGACCGGATCGTCGAGGGCACCGTCGTCTCGACATCGGACGTCGTCGCGCACCCGGTCTTCGAGGGGGACGACCCGTACCTGAATCCTTCTCCGAGGCGTCCGAGGAGGAGCGGGAGGCGGCGAGCAGGGAAGGCGCCCACGCCACCACCGAGGTCGTGCTCGACGTGACCGGCGTGCACAAGGGCGAGAGCCCGGACCGCCTCGTCATCACGCAGTGGGGCGGCGTCCTCGACGGCGTGCTGACCACCAGCGCGCAGCAGCCCCTCCTCGTCCCCGGCGAGGACTACCTCCTCTTCCTCGGCGCGGGCGAGCGCCCCGCCACCCTCGGTGGCGGGGCGGGCAGCTACGAGGCGTCCGACGGCGCCTTCCTCGCGATGGCCGACCACGCTCCGGTCGCGTCGCTCGAGCGCGAGGAGCTCGCGATCCTCCTCGCCTCCGACGGCGCCCGTGCGCCTCTCGCGCAGTGGCGGTATGAGCGAGGCCGGTGACTTCCTGCGCGCCGTCCTGGCCTACGAGGGCGACGAGTGGCGCGCTCAGGACGTGCGCGAGCGGCTGGGGAACGACCTGGACCTCGACCGGGGCGTCGGTCGGAGCGGTGCGCGGGAGCGTCCGGGACGCGCTGAACAAGTTCCGCGGGCTGACCCACGACGACGTGACGGCGCTCGCCTCGGAGCTCTGGCTGCCTCCCGTCTTCGAGCACCGGCTCGCCGCGGTGGTGCTGCTGCAGTCCCGTGTCGCTCTGCTGCGCGCCTCCGATCTGACCCGGCTGGAGGGCTTCGTGCGCGACGGCCGGGTGGCCGAGCTCGTCGATCCGCTCGCCCGGGACGTCGTGCGGCCCCTGCGCGACGCACTCGACGGGCGCGCTCGCGCCCGGATGGACGCGGTCCTGGACCGCTGGGCGTCCGAGGGCGGGATGCCCGCCCGGCCGCCGCGCTCGTCACACGCTGACGGCGGTCCCTCGCGAGACGACGACCCTGCGGTCGAAGCAGAGCGACGGATCCACGCGGTGCGCGATCAGGATCACCGTGCGCCCGCCCGCAGCGTCCAGCAGATCCGCGAGCAGCGCGTCGGCGACCGGGGCGTCGACCGAGGCGGTGGGCTCGTCGAGGACGAGCACCGCGAAGTCGGCCAGCAGGGCGCGCGCCAGGGCGAGGCGCTGCGCCTGCCCGCCCGACACGAGGGAGCCGCGCTCCCCCACGCGGGCGTCCAGCCCGCCGCGGGACGCGGTCCACCCCGCGAGTCCGACCCGCGCGAGCACGGCCTCCAGCTCCTCCGCCGACGCGGACGGCCGTGCGAAGAGCAGGTTCTGCCGGATGGTGTCGTCGAAGAGGTAGGGCTGCTGCTCGACCAGGCCGACCACGCGCCGCACGTCGGCCTGCGGCAGGAGGCGCGCCTCCACTCCCCGACGAGGTACGAACCGGAGTGGTCGAGGAAGCGCACGAGCGCGTGGGCGAGCGTGGTCTTGCCGGACCCGCTGCCACCGGTCACGAGCACCCGCTCGCCCGCGGGCAGATCCAGGGTCACGTGCGCCAGCGCCGGAGCGGAGGCGCCCGGCCACGAGACCGACACGTCGCGGAGCGCGAGATCGGCACCCTGCGGCGCCGGGGCGAGCGGTTCGACGTCGGCGTCGGTCGCGAGGGCCGGGGATGCGGCCTCGCGGTCGAGATCCGCGAGACGCTGCGCGCTCGAGAGAGCCGTGCGCGCCGACTGCACCGCCGCCGGAGCGACCGCCACGACCTCGAAGACGGCCAGCGGCACCAGCGCGAGCACCCCCAGGGCGGGACCCCCGGAGCGACTCCACCGAGGGGATGCCGAGCGCCAGCGACGCCCAGACCGCGCCGCCGGAGCAGAGCGCCAGGATCGCCACGGCGAGTCCCGTCGACATCGCGCGGCGCCGGGCCGCGCGGGTGAGGGCCGCCTCCGCCTCGGCGACGTCGGCCAGCGCTCCCTCCGCCGCGTCGAAGGCGATCAGGACGTCGAGACGGGTGATCAGCAGGTTCAGCCGCTCCGCGAGCTCTCCGCGCAACGGCGCCAGCTCGCGGTCGGCGCGGGCCGAGACGAGCCCGGAGCCCAGCGCCCCCGCGACGAAGGCCACGAGCAGGAGCGCGAGCAGCACCGCTCCCGCGGCGGGGAGCAGGAGCCAGACGCCCACGACGGCGAGCGTCGACACGGTCAGCGCCACCACCAGCGGCTGCACGATCCGCAGCGGCACGTCCTGCTGAGCGTCGACGTCGGCGACCACGCGCGAGACGAGGTCGCCGCGGCGCACCCGGCCGAGCCCGTCGGGCGCCACCGGGACGAGCCGGTCGTAGACGCCGGCCCGAAGGTCCGCGAGAGCCCGGAAGGCGGCGTCGTGACCGCTCAGCCGCTCGAGGTAGCGGAAGAAGGCCCGGGCGAGGGCGAAGGCGCGGACCCCGACGACGGCCATCGAGAGGAAGAGGATCGGCGGCTGCTCCGCCGCGCGGACGATCAGCCACGCCGAGCAGGCCAGCAGGGCGACGACGGAAGCGGAGGAGAGCAGGCCGAAGGAGAGGCCGGGCAGGAAGCGCCGCGCGGGCGGCATCGCCGCGCGCAGGACGTCGGCGCGCCTCATCGGAGAACCGCCTCGGCCGGAGACAGCGCGAGGACGGCATCGGCGGCGGCGATCGTCGCCGGCCGGTGCGTCGCGACGATCACGATCGCGCCGTCATCGGCCAGGGAGCGCAGTCCGGCGAGCAGCCGGCGCTCCGACTCGTCGTCGAGCGCCGCGGTCGGCTCGTCGAGCGCCAGCACGGCGCCGTCCCGCTCGAGCAGGCGGTGCACGGCGCGCGCGACGGCCACCCTGGCGCTCTGCCCGCCCGAGAGGCCCGTCCCCTCCGCGTCCACGCGGCGCGACGGATCGACGTCCACCGCCGCGAGCCGCAGGGCCTGCTCGACGCGGTCAGCGTCCACCGACCTCGCGCCGAGGGCGGTGTTCGAGGCGACCGTGCCGGGCAGCAGATCGGCGCGCTGCCCCGCCCAGGCCAGCCAGTCGCGGCCGGACCGCGTCGCGACCGGCTCCCCGCCGAGGAGGACGGCTCCGAGGAGGGCACGAAGCCCGCGAGGACGCCGAGCAGGGTGGACTTGCCGGATCCGCTCGCTCCGACCAGCGCCGTGATCGTGCCCGGGGCGAACGTCGCGTCGACGGGAGCGAGCACGCGTCCCGCTCCGTCGTCGACCGCGACCCCCGCAGCTCGAGGGCGCCGCGCGCGCGGGGAGCAGGGGACGCCGCGGGCAGGAGCGCCGCGCGCTCGATCACCGAGAAGGCCGCGTCGGCGGCCTGCACACCGTCGGCCGCCGCGTGGAACTCGGCGCCGACCTGCCGGACGGGCAGGAACACGTCCGGCGCCAGCACGAGGACGAACAGGCCCACCGCCAGCGCGAGCGACCCGTCGACCAGCCGCAGGCCGATCGAGACCGCGACGAGCGCGACCGACAGCGACCCTGCGAGCTCCAGCACGAATCCGCTCACGAACGTCACGCGCAGCACCTTCATGGTGTGCACGCGGTACTCCTCGGTCAGAGCGCGGATCCTGGCGCTCTGGCGCTCCGCCCGCCCGAAGATCTTGAGCGTCGCGAGCCCGCCGACCGTGTCGACGAAGCCGGAGGCGAGCGCCTGCAGCCGGTCCCACTGCCGCTTCTGCACGGCCTGCGTCGCCCAGCCGATCAGGATCATGAAGACCGGGATCAGCGGGAGCGTCACGACCAGGAAGAGCGCACTGAGCGGATCGGCGAGCAGGACCACGCCGACGAGGATCGGAGTCGTCACCGCCGTCGCGATCAGCTGCGGCAGGTAGCGGGCGAAGTAGCCGTCGAGCGCGTCGAGCCCGCCGCCCAGCAGCGCGACGTCGCCCCCGGAACCGATTCCGGAGCGCCCGGACGGACCGAGCGCGACGACGGCCTCGAGGACCGCGGCGCGCAGCTGCGCCTTCGCCCCCACTCCTCCCCGGACCGCGGTGACCTCGGTCGCCCAGGCCAGCGCCGAGCGCACCGCCACCACCCCGAGCAGCCCGCCCAGCAGCGGACCGAGCGCCGATGCCGATCGGCCGTCGACCGCTCCGGCGACGAGCTGCGCGACCAGCCAGGCGAACGCGATCGCTCCCAGGGTGCGGGCGAGCGCGGAGCGCCGCCGAGCACGAGGAACGCACGCGCCGCCCGGGCGTAGCGGAGCAGACGGGGATCGAGGGGCTTCACGTCAGAGGGGCTTCCGGTCGCGGGCGTCACGTCAGTGGGCGTCCACCGGGATCTGCGTGCGGGTGATGCGCTTGCGGAAGATCCAGTAGGTCCAGGCCTGGTACCCCACGATCAGCGGGACGAACACCAGCGCCGTCCAGCTCATGACCGTCAGCGTATAGGGCGTGCTCGAGGCGTTCTCGATCGTGAGGCTGTTCGCCGCGTCGTTCGACGCGGGCATCACCGCGGGGAACAGCGTCGTGAACAGCGCGAGGACCGCGAGGGCGATCGTGCCGGCGAGGAGGCCGAAGGCGCGGCCCTCCTGACCTCGGAGGTTCGCCACCCAGGCCAGGATCAGTGCCCCGGCAGCGGCGAGCGAGAGCAGCCACGAGGGGCCGGTGCCCGACTGCAGGTTCGTCCAGGCCAGGAACACCGCCGCGACCACGATCGTGAGCAGCCCCGCCTTCGTCGCCAGCCGGCGCGCCCTCTCACGGATCTCCCCGTCCGTCTTGAGCGACACGAAGACCACTCCGTGCGTGAAGAACAGCAGGAGGGTCGTCAGACCACCCAGGAGCGCATAGGGGTTCAGCAGGTCGAAGACGGTGCCGGTGTAGCTGTGGTCGGCGTCCAGCGGCACGCCCTGCACGATGTTCGCGAAGGCGACGCCCCAGAGGAACGCCGGCAGCGCCGAGCCCACCACGATCATGCGGTCGAACCGGGTCTTCCAGGCCGCCTCCGGGCGCTGGTGGCGGTACTCGAACGAGACGCCGCGCGCGATCAGCGCGAGCAGGATCAGCAGCAGCGGCAGGTAGAAGCCGCTGAAGAGCGTCGCGTACCACTCGGGGAACGCCGCGAACATCGCCGCCCCCGCCACGATGACCCAGGTCTCGTTGAGGTCCCACACCGGGCCGATGGTGTTGATGAGGACCCGGCGGTCGGTGTCGTCGCGACCGAGGAACGGGAGCGACATGCCGACGCCGAAGTCGAAGCCGTCGAGGACGAAGTAGCCGATGAAGAACGCGGCGACGATCCAGAACCAGAGGGTGGGCAGATCCATGGTGGTGCCTCCTAGTAGACGGTGCCGACGAGCTGCGGGCGACCGCTCTCCTCGTCGATCTCGGGGGCGTCGTCCGGTCCGGCCTGGGCCGCCCGCTTGATGAGCCGGAACTCGACGACCGCGAGGGTGCCGTAGATCGCGGTGAACGCGAGGAGCGAGATCAGCACCTCGACTCCGCTGACGCCGGGAGAGACGCCGTCGGCGGTCTTCAGCAGGCCGAAGACCAGCCACGGCTGGCGGCCCATCTCGGTGAAGATCCAGCCCACGATCATCGCGAGCAGGGGCAGCGGAGCGGCCCAGATCGCGATCCGCCACATCCACTGCTTCGGCTCGCGGCCCTTGCGGGTGAACCAGAGGCCGGCGGCGGCGACGCCGATGGCGAGGACGCCGAGCGCCATCATCCAGCGGAACGACCAGTAGGTGACCCAGATGATCGGCGTGTAGTCGCCGGGGCCGTAGACCTGCTCGTACTGCGCCTGCAGGTCGTTGATGCCCTCGACCGTGCCGGTGAACGTGTGCGTCGAGAGGAACGACAGCAGGTAGGGGATGCGGATCGAGAACAGCTCGCTCGAGCCGTCGGGCGTGCCCCACGTGAAGACCGAGAACGAGGCGTCCACGCCGGTCGAGGTGCGGTACAGCGCCTCGGCCGCCGCCATCTTCATCGGCTGGGTGTCCACCATCGCGAGGCCGAGCTGGTCGCCGGTCAGAAGGGTGAGACCGCCGCTGATGATCATCATCCAGGCGCCGAACTTGAGCGCCGGGCGCATGGTCTCGAGGTGCTGGCTGCGCGAGAGGTGGTACGCGGCGACGCTGATGATGACCGCGGCCGAGACCATGAAGCAGGCGAAGACCGTGTGCGGGAACGCCGCGAGCGCCACCTTGTTGGTGAGCAGGGCCCAGATGTCGGTGAGCTCGGCCCGGCCCTTCGCCTCGTTGATCCGGAAGCCGACCGGGTTCTGCATGAAGGCGTTCGCGGCGATGATGAAGTACGCCGAGAGCGTCGTGCCCAGCGAGGTCAGCCAGATGGTGGCGAGGTGCAGCTTCTCGGGGAGCTTGTCCCAGCCGAAGATCCAGAGGCCGATGAAGGTCGCCTCGAGGAAGAAGGCGAGGAGCCCCTCGAACGCGAGCGGCGCGCCGAAGACGTCGCCGACGAATCGGAGTAGTCGCTCCAGTTCATGCCGAACTGGAACTCCTGGACGATGCCGGTGACGACGCCCATCGCGAAGTTGATCAGGAAGAGCTTCCCGAAGAACTTCGTGAGCTGCAGGTAGTGGATCTTCGAAGTCCGCACCCAGGCGGTCTGGAAGATCGCGACAGTCAGGGCCATGCCGATCGTCAGCGGCACGAAGAGGAAGTGGTAGATCGTCGTCAGACCGAACTGCCACCTCGACAGCAGGAGCGGATCCAGGAGTTCGTTCACGGCCCCGAGCCTAGGTCCGCGTCCGGTCGCCGATCGCCTCCGATCCCAGTACTGGGGCGGATGTGCGCCCCTTCCGACTCCTCCTGCGACACCCTTTCACGGGCCGCTCTCGACCGCCTCCGGAGGGCCGCGCGCAGAAGGTCTGTCGACGTCAAGGGGGAGTGTCTCGACGTCGAGGAACACCTCCGCCTGAGGACGGTCGAGAAGGACTCGGGATCGGCAGACGCGCTGCCGCGGACGTCTCGAGGACGAGCGATTCCCGCAGCGCGCAGAAGCTGAGGATCCGACGCCCCGGTTCCCGGCTTCCTCTCAGGATGAACGGATCGCACCGGCGTGTTGAACGTCCGTTCAGCGCGGGTGACCGCGGGTGACCGCGCATGCACCGCACGCCCGGCCGCGCCCCGTACGATCGATCCATGCCGAGCAAGGGGAGCTACGCCAAGGGTGTCGCCAAGCGCGAGGAGATCCTGCAGACCGCGCTCGAGGTGTTCTCGCGCCAGGGGTACCGCAAGGCCTCACTGCGCGAGATCTCGGAGGCGGTCGGACTGACGCAGGCGGGCCTGCTGCACTACTTCGATTCGAAGGAGGAGCTTCGCCGAGGTCCTCCGCAAGCGCGACGACCTCGACCGGACGGCCTACGACCTCGACCAGTCGGGCGACGCCGCGATCGAGGAGCTCGTGCGCCTCATCCGGCACAACAGCGACGTGCCCGGGCTCGTTCACCTCTACGCCACGCTGTCCGCCGACGGGACCGACCGGTCGCATCCCGCGCACCCGTTCTTCGTCGAGCGCTACGGCATGGTCATCGAGCTCCTGGCGTCCCGGGTCCGCGAGGACCAGCGCGAGGGGCTCATCGCGGCGGACGTCGATCCCGAGATCGCGGCGCGCATGATCACGGCTCTCTCCGACGGCCTGCAGATCCAGTGGCTCCTCGACGACGAGGTCGACATGGGCTCGATCGTCGAGACCTTCTGGGCGCTGCTCAAGCGCGTGCACTGAGGCGACGGTTCCGACGTGAACGACGCTCTCACCGCGATCCTGGACGTCGTCGTCTCCGTGCCGCCCGTCTGGCGCACCCTGCTCGCCGGGCTCGCGATCTTCCTCGAGACGACGATCCTCGCCGGACTGATCGTGCCGGGCGACACGGTGGTGATCGTCAGCGCGACGGGGGTCACCACTCCCTGCAGTTCTTCGCCCTCGCCCTCACGGTGATCGTGGGAGCGCTCGGCGGCGAGTCCGTCGGATTCGCACTGGGCCGCTTCTTCGGGCCCCGGATCCGCGGCTCGCGCCTCGGGCGCCGGCTCGGCGAGAAGAACTGGCTCCGCGCCGAGCGCTATCTCGCGCGCCGCGGTGGGATCGCCGTCTTCCTCTCGCGCTTCCTCCCCGTGCTCCACTCGCTCATCCCCCTCACGGTCGGGATGAGCGGGATGGGCTACCGCACGTTCATGGCGTGGACGACGCCCGCCTGCGTCATCTGGTCCTTCGCCTACGTCGGAGTCGGCACGGCGGTCGCGGGCGGCTACCGGGAGCTCTCGGACACCCTGCACGGGGCGGGGTACCTCTTCGTCGGGGTCATCGTGCTGTTCGTGCTGCTCGTGCTCGGCGGCAAGAAGCTGCTCTCACGAGCAGAGGCGCGTCACCTCGACGAGTGACGCGCCCCTGCGCAGTGCGGTCGGCCGGAGCCGACCCGGTCAGCCGATCAGGCCGGCCGAGGTGAGCCACTCGGTCGCGATGGCCGCGGCCGACTTCTGCTCGTTGACGCTCTCGGAGTTGAGCGAGACGAGGTCCTCGGCGCTCAGCTCGGCGCTGACCGCGTTCAGCACGTCCGCGGCCTCCTCGTCGACCTTCTCGGAGACGATCGGCACCACGTTGTCCGCGACGAACAGGCCGTCGGGGTCCTCGAGGGGCAGCAGCGAGTTCGACTCGATGTTGGGGTCGGCGGTGTAGATGTTCGCCAGCTGGATCTGGTCGCTGGTCAGCGCGTCGACGGTCGTCGATCCGCCGCTGTCCTCGATCGCCTGGAACGTGGTGGCGACGCCGTACTTCTCCTGCAGCGCGTCCGGCCCGTAGGGGCGGGTCTGCAGCTCGGAGTTGCCGCCGAGCACGATCGGGTCGGTGACCTTCGAGAGCGAGGCGATGTCGGTGAGGCCCCACTGGTCCGCGAAGGCCTGGGTGACCGTGTACGAGTTCTGGTCGCTGGCGTCCGCCGCGTCCAGGGCGCGCAGGCCCTCGGGCAGCGCCTCGGTCAGCGCCGAGTACACGTCGTCGGCGGAGGTCGCGGTGGTGTCGGGCTCGAGAGCCTGGAGGAGGCTTCCGCCGTACTCGGGGAAGACGTCGATCGAGCCGCTCTCGATCTCGGGGAGGTAGATCTCGCGCTGTCCGATGCGGAAGTCGCGCTGCACGGTGAAACCGCCGTCCTCCAGCGCCTGCGCGTAGATCTCGGCGATGATCTCGTTCGAGTAGTAGTCCTGGGAGCCGACGACGATCGTGTCGCCGCCCTCGGCGGCACCCGATCCCTCGTCCAGCGGATCGCTCGAGGAACACCCCGCCAGTGCCACGACGGCACCGACCGCGAGTGCGCCCAGCGCGACACGGCCCTTCGTGAAGTGTGCTGTGAACATTGCTATTTCCTCTCTTCGGTGGGGATCCCCACCACCGCGCGTCGTCGGGGCGACGAGGCGCGGATGTTCGAACGGCCGGCGGCGCTGCCGGCGAGACCGAGGACCACTCCGCGCGGGACGGCGACCCGCTGGAGGACGGCGTAGACCACCTCGCTGATCAGAGTGAGCACGATGACGATGATGGACCCGGCGAGCATCTGCGGGTAATCCCCCGCCTTCACGCCCTGGAAGATGTAGCGGCCGAGCCCCCCGGCGCCGATGAAGTCGGCGAGCGTGGCGGTGGCGATGATCTGGAGCGTCGCCGAGCGGAGGCCGCCCATCAGCAGCGGGAGCCCGAGCGGGATCTCGACCTTGGTCAGGATCTGCCACTCCGTCATGCCGACCGAGCGCGCGGCGTCGACGGTGCGACGGTCGACGGCCTCGAGACCGGAGTAGGCGCCGGCGAGGATCGAGGGGACGGCGAGGATCACCAGCGCGATGAGCGGTGCGCCCAGGCCCAGGCCCAGGCTCATGGCGGCGAGCACCAGCACGCCGAGCGTGGGGAGCGCGCGCAGACCGCCGGCGACGGGCACCGCGACGCCCTTGCCCTTGCCGGTGTGCCCGATCGCGTAGCCGATCGGGATCGCGATCGCCGCGGCGATCACGAGGACGAGGAGGCTGATGCCCAGGTGCTGGGCGACCCGGGTGGGGATGCCGTAGATCCCGGTCCAGTGCTCCGCATCGCCGATCCAGGCGAAGGCCTCGAGGATGAGGTTCACGACGTGACCGCCTTCCGGGGCGCGGAGGCTCTGCGGTCGGAGCGGACGCGGTCCGCCGCGGTCCACGGCATCAGCAGGCGTCCGAGCAGGACCAGCAGGCCGTCCAGGGCGAGGGCCAGTGCGATCGTGAGCACGATGCCGGTGACGATCTCGCCGGTGATCCCGCGCTGGAAGCCGTCGGTGAAGAGCAGGCCGAGGCTCTGGATGCCGAGCACGGCGCCGACGGTGACCAGGCTGACGGTGCTGACCGTGACCACCCGGAGGCCCGAGAGCAGGACGGGCCCGGCGAGGGGGAACTCGACCCTCCAGAAGCGCGCCCAGGCGGAGTAGCCCATCGCCGTCGCGGACTGGATGACGTCGTCCGACACCGCCGACAGCGCGTCGGCCGTCGTGCGCACCATGAGCGCGATGCCGTACAGCGTCAGGCCGATGACGACGTTGGCGGTCGAGCGCAGCGGGATGCCGAGCACGGCCGGGAGCAGGATGAACATCGCCAGCGAGGGGATCGCGTAGAGCACCCCGAGGGCGGTGAGCAGCGTGCCGCGACTCCAGCGGTACCGGTTGGCGAACCAGCCGAACGGCACCGAGAGCACGAACGAGAGCAGGATCGGCGGCACCGAGAGGGCGAGGTGCGCGAGCAGGTTCGCGACGATCGAGTCGACGTTGTTGACGACCCAGTTCACGAATCGACGCCGTCCCGGCCGCGGAGCACTCCCGTGGGGCGCCCGTCGCCGTCGATCACCAGGCGCACCCCGTCGCGCTCCTCGATGCTGAGCGTGCGCTTGCCCCGGTCGGCGCCGATGAAGCCGGCGACGAAGTCGCTGGCGGGGGCCGCGAGGATCTCGGCCGGCGAGCCCTTCTGCGCGATCCGCCCGCCCTTCTCCGAGGATCACGACCTGGTCGCCGAGCAGGAAGGCCTCGTCGATGTCGTGGGTGACGAAGACCACGGTCTTGTCGAGCTCGCGCTGCAGCCGCAGGGTCTCGCGCTGCAGATCGGCGCGCACGAGCGGGTCGACGGCGCCGAAGGGCTCGTCCATCAGCAGGATGTTGGGGTCGACGGCCAGGCCGCGCGCCACTCCGACGCGCTGCTGCTGCCCGCCCGACAGCTGGCTCGGGTACCGGGTGGCGAGGGAGCGGTCGAGGCCGACCGTGTCCATCAGCTCGAGCGCGCGCTCGTGAGCGGCCTTCTTCGCGACTCCGTTCAGCCGCGGCACCGTGGCGATGTTGTCCACGACCCTGCGCGATGCGGCAGCAGGCCCGAGTTCTGCATGACGTAGCCGATGCGGCGGCGCAGCGCCACGGCCGGGAGCGTCGAGATGTCCTCGCCGTCGATCTCGATCGTGCCGCCCGTGGGCTCGATCATGCGGTTGATCATCCGCAGGATCGTCGTCTTGCCGCAACCGGAGGAGCCGACGAAGACGGTGGTGCGCCGCGACGGCAGCACGAGCGAGAAGTCGTCGACGGCACGGGTGCCGTCCGGGTACCGCTTGCTCACTCCACGGAATTCGATCACGCCTGTGCCTGCTCTCGCTCCGCCGTACCGGGCCTGTCCCGGGTCGGGAACCTCGCGAACCCGGCTGTCAGCAAAACATCATTCGGAGACGCCCGCCAACCGGATGGCGGAGTGTTGCGCGCGGCGGCCAGGACGACTAGGACCTGCTGAACAAGATCTCGCGTGCTCCGCTCGTCCTGGTCGCACGATCTGCGGCGTCGGGATCCCTCGGTCGATGCCCGCATCGACCTTCGGCTCCCTCCTTGCAGCTCGCACGACCAGGCCGTGCTCGCGACGGCGATCTCTTGTTCAACAGGCCCTAGGCGCTGTCCCCCACCGGGCCGTAGTGCATCGAGAGGTAGTTGCGCAGCAGCGCCCGGCTCTCGTCGATGAAGCGCTGGTCGCCGTTCGGGTCGATCAGGAACGCGCGGGTGAGCAGCGAGTCGGCGACCTCGACGACGACCTCCAGGCGGAAGGACAGCTGCGCGCCGCCCGGCAGGCCGTACTCGGACGAGAGGATCTCGGCGAACCGGCGGGCGAAGAAGCCGGCCTCGAACGCCTCGCCCGCGACCTCGGGGGCGTGGACCGTGTCGACGAAGCGGATCGAGCGGAAGCCCGCCTCGGTGCGGTGCATGTCGCAGAACGCGTCCACCGCGCAGTCGACGGCACCCCACCACGTCGCGGGCTTCGTGTCCCGGATCTCGGAGATGACCTTCTTGCGGAAGCGCTCGAGCGCCCGCTCGCGCAGCGCTTGGAGCACGGCGATGCGGTCGGGGAAGTAGCGGTACACGGTGCCGATGGCGGCACCCGCGCGCTCGGCGACCATGGCGGTGGTGAGGCGGTCGAATCCGACCTCGTCGACGACGGCGGCCGCGGCGTCCAGCAGCGAGGCGAGTCGCGCGGCACTGCGCACCTGCACGGGCTCGTTGCGGACCTGAGGGGATTCGCCGAAGGGTCGATCCACGAGATTTCCTAGAGGCACGGCGGGCTCCTTCGCTGACGGTTCCTACAATCGTACGCACGCGCACACGCCGTCCGCGTCACTTCGCCGAATGTCCCTCGTGTTCCACGCCCCCCGATGGGCGACGGCCGCAGGACGAACCGCCCTCATCAGGAGGGACCCCATGTGCGGACGCTTCGTCCTCTCGCAGACCACGGCCGACCTCGTCGCCCTCTTCGACATCGACGACGTCGGCGCGGATCTGCCCGAGCCGTCCTGGAACATCGCGCCGACGCAGCGCGTGCCGATCGTCGCCGAGTCGATGAAGGGGGTCGAGGAGGGCAGCCCGCCCCGCCGCCGTCTCGCGGGTGCCCGCTGGGGCCTCGTGCCCCGCTCCGCCGCCGACCCCTCGGCCGGTGCGCCGCTGATCAACGCGCGGATCGAGACCGTCGCCGAGAAGCCCTCGTTCCGGGAGGCGTACGCCGCCCGCCGCGCGATCCTGCCCGCCTCCGGCTGGTACGAGTGGCGCACGGGCGCCGACGGCGCGAAGTCGCCCTCTTCGTCTCGCCGGGCGGGGACTCCGTCGTGCTGTTCGCGGGCCTGTACGAGTGGTGGCGGTCCGCGGAGCCGGGCGCGCCCTGGCTGCTCTCGGCGACGATCCTCACCCGCCCGTCGGCCGGGGTGCTCGCGGACGTGCACGAGCGGATGCCGGTGCTCCTGCAGCCCGAGCTGATCGAGGACTGGCTCGACCCGCTCGCGGAGCCGGACGGCTCGCTCCTGCGCGCGGCGTCGGACGGTGCCGCGGAGCTCGCCGAGGAGCTCGAGGTCCAGCGGGTCGGCGACGCCGTGGGCTCGGTCTCCAGCAGCGGGCCGGAGCTGATCCGACCGGTCTAGAGGGCTCTGCGGCCCGGGGCGCCGTCTGCCACACTGGGCGGATGCCGCTGACGCCCGCAAGCAAGCCCATGAGCGCCGGGGCGGCGGAGGTCATGCACCGCGCCGCACGCCTCGAGGACGCGATCCACCGGTTCCGGATGAGGCGGGTGAAGCGCCGGGCTACGTCGCCCGGGTGATCCCGTACACCGGCTACGGCTCCACCGGACAGCTCCGGGTCCTGGCGCGCGTGCTCTACACCCGCCCCACTCCGCCCGGCGCCGCGGAGGAGTCGCCCGTCGAGGGCGTGCGCGGCTGGCGCAGCTTCACGAGCGTGTTCGTGAGCGGAGCGGTGGTCTCCGTCGAGGTGGACGGGCAGCGGCACGACATCGTCGCCGACCGCGGCGGGGTCGTCGACTCCGACATCCCGATCACGCTGGAGCCGGGATGGCACACGATCACCTTCACCACGGCCGACGCCGCACCGGTCGAGGCCCCGGTCTTCATCGTGGACCCCGAGGCCCGGATCGGCATGGTCTCCGACATCGACGACACGGTCATGGTGACGGCGCTCCCCCGGCCCTTCATCGCCGCGTGGAACACGTTCGTGCTGAACGAGCACGCGCGGATGCCCACTCCCGGCATGGCGGTCTTCCTCGACCGCTTCGCCCGCCGGAACGAGGGCTCCCCGTCATCTACCTCTCGACCGGAGCCTGGAACGTCGCGCCGGCGCTCACGCGCTTCCTCTCGCGCCACCTCTACCCCTCCGGCGCCCTGCTGCTCACCGACTGGGGCCCCACGCACGACCGCTGGTTCCGCAGCGGCAAGCAGCACAAGGAGCAGAACCTGCGCCGCCTGGTCGCCGAGTTCCCCGACATGCGCTGGCTGCTCGTCGGCGACGACGGACAGCACGACGAGGAGATCTACTCGGACTTCGCCCACGAGCACCCCGACAGGGTCGCCGCGATCGCCATCCGGCAGCTCTCGACCGGAGAGGCGGTGCTGGCGGGTGGGCGCTCGAAAGCCGCCGACCGCTCCGAGACCAGTGGGACGCCGTGGGTCTACGCGCCCGACGGTGCGGGCATCTCGGAGCAGCTCACCGAGCTCGGCCTGCTCTAGAGGCCGCCGGAACGCGAGAGGCCGCCGTCCCCGAGGGGGCGGCGGCCTCTCGCATTCTCAGACGATCACGCCTGGTGAGCGGCCTGCAGGTCGAGCGTGATGGTGACCTTCTCGCCGATGAGGACGCCGCCGGTCTCGAGCGCGGCGTTGTAGGTGAGACCGAAGTCGGTGCGGTCGATGGTGGTCTTCGCGGTCAGTCCGGCCTTGTAGTTGCCGTACGGGTCGGTGCCGAAGCCGCCGAACTCGACCTCGAAGGTGACGGGCTTGGTGACGCCCTTGATGGTGAGGTTCCCGTCGACGAGGAAGTCGTCGCCGTTCGCGCGCACGCCGGTCGACGCGAAGTGGATCTCGGGGTACGTCTCGGCCTCGAAGAAGTCGCCGGTGCGGAGGTGGCCGTCGCGGTTGGGCTCGTTGGTGTTGATGGAGGCGACCTCGGCGGTGGCCTCGACGGTCGAGTCGAGCGGGTTCTCACCGGTGGTGAACGTCGCGGTGAAGCGCTCGAACTTGCCCTTGACCTTGCTGATCATCAGGTGGCGGACGCTGAAGGCGACCTCGCTGTGGGTGGGGTCGATGACCCAGGAGCCGGCCTTGTAACCGGGGATGGAAAGCGTGTCGGTCATGATTACTCCTCGAGAGAACGGTCGTCGCGGGGAGCACCTCCCCGTCCGATACATGCAAGCGTATCGAGGATCCGACTATTCCATGTAGCTACAACTATTTCTGGCGTGTCGCGGTCCTGGAGTCGGTCGCCGGGTTCCGGATCCCGACCAGCGAGACGAGACCGCCGAGGATCAGCAGGACGGCGGTCGCGAGCGCCGCTCGCGAGAAGCCGCCGTCGTCCAGCGTGCCGCCGACCACCAGCGTCGTGGCCGCGATGGCGACCAGGCCCGCGATGCGGGACACCGCGTTGTTCACGGCGGAGCCGACTCCGCTGTGCTCGCTCCCCACGGCGCCCAGGATCGTCGAGGTCAGCGGGGCGACCGTCAGGGCGAGCCCCAGTCCGAACAGCAGGATCCCCGGGAGCAGCTGCGTCAGGTAGTCGGCCGGCTCGCGCACGCCCACCAGGAGGAGGAAGCCGCCTCCGGCGAGGATCGGCCCGAATCCCATGAACAACCGCGGACCGAACCGGGCCGAGAGAAGCCGGCGTACTGCGAGACGAGCAGAAGCAGGATCGTCGGAGGCAGGGTCGCGAGCCCCGCGAGCGTCGCCGAGAAGCCCAGGCTCTGCTGCAGGAAGAGCCCCAGCGCGAAGAAGCCGAACGACAGGGCGCCGTAGACGAAAGCGGTCGCGATGTTCCCGACCGTGAAGTTGCGCGACGCGAAGAGCGAGAGCGGCAGCATCGGATGCGGCGCCCGCCGCTCCCAGACGACGAAGGCCACCAGCGCCGCCACCCCCACGATCAGCGCCGTCAGTACGAGGGGATGAGCGATGCCCAGCCGCTCCTGCTCGATCAGCGCGAAGACCGGGCCGCCGAGTCCGACGACGCCGAGCACGGCTCCGACGCCGTCGATCGGCACGCGCGTGCCCGCGTCCACGTGGCCGAGGCGGCGCAGCAGCACGATCGTGACGAGGATCGGCAGCACGTTCAGCGCGAAGACGTAGCGCCAGGAGCCCGCGTCCACGAGCAGCCCGCCGAGCACCGGTCCGGCGATGGTCGCGGTGCCCGTCCACGCGGTCCACGCGCCGATCGTCCTCGCCTGCGCCGCTCCGCGCACCGTCGACACGATGAGGGCGAGCGAGCTCGGCACGAGGATCGCTCCCGCGGCGCCCTGCAGCATGCGCGCGACGATGAGCACCTCGGCCGTGGGGGCGACGGCGCAGAGCAGCGAGGTGACGCCGAAGCCGACGAGGCCGATCATCATGCTGCGCGCGCGTCCGATGCGGTCGGCGAACGACCCCGCGACGAGGATCAGCGCCCCGAGGGTGATCAGGTAGCCGTCCACCACCCACTGCTGAACCGCCAGGCCGCCGCCGAGCTCGTCGGTGATCGCGGGCAGCGCGACGTTGACGACGGTGCCGTCGAGGAAGGCGACGAAGGAGGCGAGGATCGCGACGACCAGGACCGCCCGGCGACGCCGCTCCCCCTCGTCGACGGTGGGATCGGAGGCGCTCACATTCGGTTCCGGCTCATCCGCTCACGGTACTCCCGGCTCCGCCGGTGCGCGCTTGTCGGACGCGTCGCCTACTCTCGTAGCCATGTCTGCGCAAGGAACCGCCCGCGGCGGCGTGCTCGCCCGCGTTCTGGGGATCGTCGGGGCGAGTGTCGCCGGGGTCTGCTGATCACGGTCGGCGTCACCCCCGCTCTCGCCGTCACCGGCCTCGCCTCGAACAACCCGATCGGGCTGTTCGAGACCGTCCCCGAATACCTCGAGCTCGGGCAGCTGGCCCAGAAGACCGAGATCTACGCGAAGAACGCCGACGGCACCGACGGCCTGCTCGCCTCCTTCTACGCGCAGAACCGCGAGGAGGTGACGTTCGACCAGGTGGCCCAGTCGGTCAAGGACGCCACCCTCGCGACCGAGGACCCGCGGTTCTACGAGCACGGCGGAGTGGACCTGCAGGGCACCATCCGCGCCGTGGTGAGCAACGTGATCGGCGGCGACCTGCAGGGCGGCTCTCGATCACGCAGCAGTACGTCAAGAACGTGCTCATCCAGCAGGCCGAGGCGCTGAGCGATCCCGCCGCCTCGCAGGCCGCGTACGACGAGGCCACCGCCACCACTCCGGCGCGCAAGCTCAAGGAGATGAAGCTCGCCGTCGACCTCGAGAAGAAGTACAGCAAGGACGACATCCTGCTGGGCTATCTCAACATCGCCGGCTTCGGCGGGCAGGTCTACGGCATCCAGGCCGCGGCCGAGTACTACTTCTCGACCACCGCCTCCGCCCTGACGCTCGCTCAGGCCGCCAGCCTGATCGCCACCGTCAACAACCCCAACGGGCTCCGCATCGACCTGCCCGAGAACGTCGCCGCGAACAAGGAGCGCCGCGACTACGTCCTGGGCCGCATGCTCGAGGAGGGGAAGATCTCGCAGGCCGACCGCGACGCCGCCGTCGCCGAGGAGGTCGTGCCGGCCATCACGCAGACCCCGACCGGCTGCCAGACCGCTCAGGACGCCGCCTTCTTCTGCGACTACGTCACGCGCGTCGTGCAGAACGACCCCGCGTTCGGCGCCGACGAGGCCACTCGCCTCGCGAACTTCCAGCGCGGCGGCTACAAGATCTACACCACGCTGGACCGCGACCTTCAGGCCGTCGCCACGGCCGCCACGAACCAGTGGGTGCCCAAGACCCCCATCGAGGAGGTCAACATCGGCAGCTCTGACCGTCTCGATGGAGGTCGGCACCGGCCGGATCCTCGCGATGGTGCAGAACAAGGACTACGACGCCGCCGGCTCGGTCAACGGCGAGAACTTCGGCCATCAACTTCAACACCGACACCGCGTACGGCGGATCCAACGGCTTCCAGGTCGGATCGACCTACAAGGTCTTCACCCTGGCGCAGTGGATCGCCAACGGGCACACCATCTACGAGACGGTGAACGGCCGCGAGCGCACCTTCGAGGACTTCCCGGCCTCCTGCGCACCGGACGGCGAGTGGTTCGGCGACTTCCCCGTCGGCAACGACGACGACGAGACCGGCACCTTCAGCGTGCTCCAGGGCACGATGCGCTCGATCAACACCGTCTACGTCGCCATGGCCCAGCAGCTCGACCTCTGCGCGATCCGCGACCAGGCGGCCGCGTTCGGCGTGAAGACCGCGTCCGGCGCCGAGCTCCAGTACCTCCCCTCGGCGATCCTCGGCTCGGCCGACCAGATCGCGCCGCTGTCGATGGCGACCGCCTTCGCCGGCTTCGCCAACAACGGCACCGCGTGCAGCGCGATCGCGATCGACTCCATCACGGACGCCGCCGGGAACCCGGTGCAGCCGCCCGTGTCGACCTGCAACCAGGCCCTGTCCCCCGAGCTGACCGCCGTGGCGACCGACGCGCTGCAGGACGTCGTCACCGGCGGCACCGCCGCCGCCTCCGACCCGGACGACGGCATCGAGCACATCGGCAAGACCGGCACCACCGACGACGCGGTGCACACCTGGATGGACGGGGCCTCGACCGAGGTCGCGACCGTCGTCTGGGTGGGCAACATCACCGGGGACGCGTCCATGCGCAACGTCCGGGTGCGCAACGCCGAGACGGGGACGCGGGCCTACGCCTCGAACGTCCGCCACTACATCTGGAACGCGGTGATGACCCGCGCCGACGAGAAGTACGGCGGAGAGGACTTCGCCGACCCCAGCGCCGCCCTGCTGAACGGCCGCCAGGTCACGATCCCGAACGTGACCGGCCGCTCGGTCGACTCACGCGACGGACGTGCTCGAGGACCTCGGGTTCGACGTCGAGGAGGGGGCACCGTCGACTCCGCCGCCCCCGCGGGCACCGTGGCGGGAACCGATCCCGGCGCCGGCACGGCCATCGCGCGCTACTCGAGCATCACGCTGCTGATCAGCAACGGCTCCCAGGTGCCCGCCGCGGCTCCCGAGACCCAGGCTCCTGCGCCGGCCCCGACCGAGACGGCGCCCGCTCCGGCTCCCACCGAGCCGGTCGAGCCCGCGGCGCCGACCGCGACTCCCACCGCCGCTCCCACGGCCACGCCCACCGCGGACGTGACGGAGTGAGCACCGGGTTCGACCCCGCCTTCCTGGGCGCAGCGCTGATCGCGCCGGCGCCGCAGGCCGACCGGGTCGTGCGGCGACTCCCCTACACGCACTTCGAGGTGCTGCTGGATCCCCGGCGCCGGCTCGCGCTGTCGACCGCGGTGAACATCGACGGGGCATCGCTCCTGGACCTCGGTCGCGGCGACGACTGGCACCTGGACGACCGGGCGCCCGCCTCCGAGCAGACCGGTCCCGAGGTGTACTCCCGCAACGACCTCGACCGCGGCCATCTCGTGCGCCGTCGCGACCCGGTGTGGGGCGAGCCGGCCGAGGCGCGCGCGGCCAACCACGACAGCTTCTGCTACACCAACGCGGCTCCGCAGGCGAGCGGCTTCAACCAATCGAAGGAGCTGTGGCTGGGCCTGGAGGACCTCGTCCTCCAGTACGCGCAGACCTGGCGCACGCGCCTGAGCGTCTTCACCGGCCCCGTTCTGGCCGAGGGCGATCCGGTCTACCGCGGGGTCGGCGTGCCCCGCCGCTTCTGGAAGATCGCGGCGTGGAGCCCGGACGGCGAGACCCTCGCCGCCAGCGCGTACCTCCTCGACCAGTCCGACCTCGTCGAGCCGATCCGCGAGACCGCCGCCCCCGGCCTGGGCGCCTTCCGCACCTTCCAGGTGCCGGTCGCCGAGATCGGCGAGGTCACCGGCCTCGACGTCTCCTCGCTCGCCGCGGCCGACGTGCTCGTCGCGGCCGGAGCGCGCCCCGGACCCTGCGGCGCGAGCTCGCCGACGCCGACGACGTCCGCGCGGGACTCGCCGAGCACTGACGGCCCGCCCGGTCCAGGATGGGGTCATGTCCTCCCCGTCCTCGTCGAGATCGACGCCTCCGCCACGCCCGTTCTGCGTGATCCCTCGGCCGGACTCGTCGCGGTCGACGAACCCGGCTACCTCCGCGGCGACGGCGTCTTCGAGACGCTCGCGGTGATCCGCGGCCGCGCGCACGGTCTCGACGAGCACCTCGCCCGGCCCGAGGCCTCCGCTGCGGCCGTCGACCTCGTCCTTCCCGCACGATCCGCCTGGGAGGCGGCGGTCGCCCTCGCCGTGGCCGAGCACGACGACGTCCACGATCTGTCCGTGCGGCTGGTCGCGAGTCACGCGGAGCCGGCGGCCCGGTGCACCGTGCGCGCGGAGCCCACGGCCGACGCGAGCGCCCTGCGGCGCGACGGCGTCGCCGTCGTCGTGCTCGACCGGGGCTACGCACGCGGGGCGCAGGAGGCGGCCCCTGGCTCCTCGGCGGCGTCAAGTCGACCTCGGGCGCGGTCACCCGCGCGGCCCTGCGGGAGGCGCGTCGCCGCGGAGCGGACGACGTGGTCTGGCGCACGAGCGAAGGGCAGCTGCTCGAGGGCGCCACCTCCAGCCTGGTCCTGCTCCGGAAGGCGCGCTGCTGACGCCGTCCGCCGTCGGCAACGGGATCCTCGACGGCACGACCGTCGCCCGCGTGCTGGAGCTGGCCGCGCAGCAGGGACTCGCGACCGATCGGCGGGAGCTGGCGGTCGAGGCGCTGAGCGGCGCGGACGCGGCGTGGCTCGTCCCGAGCACGCGGCGCGCCGTTCCGGTCCGCTCGGTCGACGGCGCCCCGCTCCGTGTGGATCGCGAGCTCACCGACGCCTTCGAGCAGGGGCTGCTCGCGGGCTGACCCTCAGGCCGCCTCCGCGAGCCCCTGGCGGTGCAGGGCCGACTCCGCCGCCTCGGCGTCGCGCAGGTCGTCCACGGTGTCCACGTCCAGGCGCAGCGTCGAGTCGCGCGGCACGTCGAGCACGCGGCAGCCCGCGTCGCGGTGGCGGCGGAGCGAGTCGGGGCCGAACGCGGGCGCGACGCGCGCGGCCGCCGCGACGAGGAGGGCTGTGGTGCCCGTCCCCGCTCGGTCGGCGACGACGGCCGGGAGCGCCGTCGCGAGGGTCAGTGCGCCGTCGAGATCGGCCGCGGCGAGTGCGGGCAGGTCGCCGGTCAGGGCGATCACGGGAGCAGCGGGGGCGAGGCGGAGCGCCGCGTCGACGCCCGCGGTCACGGCGGAGTTCAGGAGATCCCGGGTCCTCCACGAGCACGAGGGCGGGATGCCGCCCGACGGCTCGCGCGGCGGCGGCCGCGTCGGACGTCACCAGCACGAGCAGGTCGACACCGGTCGCCGCTCCCACCGCCGCGAGCGTGTCGAGCAGGAACGCCTCGGCGAGGGCGGACCGGCCCTCGTGCTCGAGGCGGTCTTCGACGCACCCCGGCCCTTGAAGACGACGACCGCGCTCCAGCGAGTGCTCACTCCGACGCCTCGCCCCGGGCCGCGACGGCCGCCGCCCAGCCCTCCGCGTACGCCTCGTCGGCGCCGAGCCGGAACATGTCCTCGGGTCCGGTGCGCGTCAGGGTGCGCGCGCCCGGGGCGTCGAGGCCGGTCACGAACCGTCCGAGCCCGCGGACGACGGCGACAGGGCGCCCGCTCGACTTGCCCTTGACCAGGTCGCCCAGCGCCGCGATCTCGTCGGCCACGGCCGGCATGGTGACACCGAGGGTGCGCCCCAGCGCGTCGACGGCTCCGCGCAGGTCGTCGACGACGTGCAGCCCCGCCGCTCCGATGGCGGCGTCCGTCTGACCGACCCGCCACGCGCGGCCGAGGGTGTCGCTCACCACCACGCCGACCCGGGCGCCGAGGCGCTCGCGGAGACCGGCGCAGAGGGCGCGGGCGGACGCGTCGGGATCGTCGGGGAGCAGGAGCACGGTGCCCTCGGCCACGTTGCTCGCGTCGACTCCCGCGGCCGCCTGGACGATGCCGAGGCGGTTCTCGACGATGCGGGTGACGCCGTGGGCGTGGGCGCGGGTCGCGACGACCCGCACGGTCTCGGCGGTGATCGCGTCCTCGCGGTCGACCGCCGCGACGACGCGGCCCTCGGCCTTCGAGACGATCTTGCTCGTGACGACCAGCACGTCCCCGTCGACGGGGCGGTCCTCGTCGGCGGCCCCCGCGACGGCCGCGAGGATCAGCTCGAGCAGGTCGTCCCCGGGCGAGACCTCGGGGATCCCGTCGAGGGCCCAGGCC
The DNA here is from genome assembly GCF_979253875.1 of Rathayibacter sp. AC182. NCBI lineage: Bacteria > Bacillati > Actinomycetota > Actinomycetes > Micrococcales > Microbacteriaceae > Rathayibacter > Rathayibacter sp. AC182. Next base: position 758,643 of record NZ_CEEDEK010000003.1, read on the forward strand.
TGGACGCGTGTCGCACTCACCCGTCCATTCTCCCCTCGGCGCGCCGCCCGGCCGACGCGGCGGTGTTCAGGCAGTGAGGTACGCGGCGACCGCCGGCGGCACGTAGGGCGCCACGTCGCCGCCGAGGCTCGAGGACCTGACGCACGAGCGACGACGAGACGTGCGCGTGCGCGGGTCGGGGAGCAGGAAGACCGTCTCGACGTGGGCGAGGTTGCGGTTCACGATGGCCATCGGGGTCTCGTACGCCACGTCGACCTGCGAGCGGATGCCCTTCACCAGGATGGTCGCGCCCACGTCGACGCAGTAGTCGACCAGCAGGCCCATGCTCCAGGACGCGACGACGATCGAGCCCTCGATGCCCGCTTCCGCGATCGACTGCTCGATCAGGGCGACCCGCTGCGAGATCGGCAGAAGCGCCGTCTTCGCGGGGTTGTGCACGACCACCACGTGCAGCTCGTCGACGAGGCGCGCGGCACGCTCGATGACGTCGAGGTGACCGAGGGTGACGGGGTCGAACGAGCCGGGGACGACGGCGATGCGGGCCATGCCGACAGCGTACCGGCCGGTCCCCCGCCCCTCCGGGCGTCGGCGTCACCCGTCAGGGGCGATCAGCTCTTCGCGAGGAACTCCCGGTCGCGGTCCTGCACTCGGCGCTCGAGGGCCGCGCGGAGCCGGTCGTGGGCGGCGAGGGAGGGATCCTCCTCGAGCAGGCGCTCGGCCAGCGCGCGCGCCTCGACGATGAGGTGGGCGTCCTGCACGACCCGCAGCAGGCGCAGGGAGGAGCGTCCGCCCGACTGGGAATCGCCGAGCACGTCGCCCTCGCGGCGCAGCTCGAGGTCGACCTCCGCAAGTGCGAAGCCGTCGAGCGTCGCGGCCACGGCCTCCACCCGCTCGCGCGCGATGGTGCCCGCCTCCGCAGCCGTGACGAAGAGGCAGACCCCGGGCACGCCGCCGCGGCCGATCCGGCCCCGCAGCTGGTGCAGCTGCGAGACGCCGAAGCGCTCGGCGTCCAGGACGATCATCATCGAGGCGTTGGGGACGTCCACGCCGACCTCGATCACCGTCGTCGACACGAGGACGTCGATCTCCCCGCGGCGAAGGAGCGCATGACGGCGTCCTTCTCCGTCGTCATGCGGCCGTGCAGTGCGGCCGAGCGGCGGTGCTTGAGAAGCGCGTGCGAGCGGACGCCCTCGAGCGTCTGCGCCACGGTCGACAGCGGCGTGGCCGCCTCCTCCGGCGCGGTCGCCGCCGCCCTCTCCGCCGCCTCGCCGGGCTCGATGGCCGGGCAGACGAGGTAGATCTGGTGGCCCTTGCGGATCTCCTCCTCCGCCCGCTCCCACGCCCTCGCGATCAGGCCGGGGGTGTCGGTGAGGGACACGACGTGGCTCGTGATGCCGGGACGACCGGCGGGCAGCTCGCGGATCGTGGACGTGTCGAGGTCGCCGAACACCGTCATCGCGACCGTGCGCGGGATCGGCGTCGCGGTGAGCACGAGCACGTGCGGCGGCACGGCGCCCTTGCGCCGGAGCGCGTCGCGCTGGTCGACCCCGAACCGGTGCTGCTCGTCGATGACGACGAGTGCCAGGTCGTAGAAGGTCACCTTGTCGCCGAGCAGCGCGTGCGTGCCGACGACGATCTTGGCCGTGCCCGAGACGATGCGCAGCAGCGCCGCGCGCCGCTCGGCCGCTCCCAGCCCGCCCGTGAGGAGCGTCGGGACGAGGGCCGTCGACAGCTCCGGACCGAGGGTCCTCACGATGGAGCGCAGATGCTGGCCCGCGAGCACCTCGGTCGGCGCGAGCAGAGCGGCCTGGCCGCCGCTCTCGGCCGCGGCCAGCATGGCGCGCAGCGCGACGAGCGTCTTGCCCGACCCCACCTCGCCCTGCACCAGGCGAGACATCGGACTCTCCCCCGCGAGGTCGTCCGCGATCTCGGCGCCGACGGAGCGCTGATCGCCCGTCAGGGCGAACGGGAGAGCGGCGTCGAAGCGCTCGAGCCAGCCGCCGGGGGCCGGCACCCGGGGGTCGCAGGAGTCGCCCGGGCGGCGGCACGGCGCTCGAGCAGCGCGAGCTGCAGGAGGAACGCCTCGTGAAAGCGCAGCGTCTCGCGCGCCTGCGACTCCTCGCCCTCGCGCGCCGGCCGGTGGATCAGCTCGAGCGCCCGGCCCAGCGGCATCAACGAGCGGCCGGCGCGGACCGACTCCGGCATCGGATCGGGGACGTCGCGCAGGCCGTCGAGGATCACGCCGATGGCGGCCTGCAACTGCCAGCTCGAGATCGCGCTCGTCGCGGGGTAGATCGGGATCGGGCGCTCGGCCCAGTCCTTCGCGAGCGCGGAGCCCTTGTCGGCCTCGGCCGTCGCGGCCTCCTCGTCCTCGAAGAGCCGGTAATCGGGGTGCGTGAGCTGCACGGTCTCGCGGAACATCGACACGGTCCCGGCGAAGATCCCCCGTATTCCCCTCCGCAGCTTCGCCGCCCGCCACGGCTGCCCGAAGAAGGTCAGGGACAGCGTGCCGGTGCCGTCCGAGATGATGACCTCGAGCAGTGAGCCGCGGCGGTTCCGCATCGGCCGCTCCCGGACCTCGCGCACCTCCGCCACGATCGTCACGCTCTCGCCGACGGGGAGCCGGGAGAGCTCCGTCAGCTCGCCGCGCTGGGCGTACCGACGGGGGTAGTGGCCCAGCAGCTCGCCGACCGTGCGGTATCCGAAGGCCTTCTCGACGGCCGCGGCGGTGCGCGGGCCGACGACCGGCGCGAGCGAGGCGTCGAGGGGGTCCGGGATCACCTAGCGATCATAGGTCGACCCTCGGACGTCCGACGCGGGAGAACGCGCCGAGCGCCGAGCGCGGGAGCACCGCGGCGAAGGTGCGGCGCGGGGTGCCCGCCGCGGCGCGCAGCGCTCGCACCACCCGTGCGCCCGCGGTCCAGCCCGCGGCCTCGGCCGCGGGCACCGGGGCGTACCGCGCGCGCTCGACGGTGTCGCGGAGTCCGCCCAGCGCCCGACGAGCGTCGGAGTCGTCGCCGAGCGAGCCCCCGATCAGAGCCTCCTGAGCACGGGGCGAGTCGGTCTCCTCCACCGGCACGCCGAGATCCCGGGCACTCGCGAGCACCTCCGCCCAGGCCGCCTCCGCGGAGCCCGCCCCCGCAGCGCGTCGCCGCAGCGAGCGCTGCATTACGCGCAAAAGCCAGGGCACGAGCAGCAGGAGCAGGAGGAGGACCCAGGCGGTGACCGCCGGAGCCGAGGGGCCGACGACGGTTCCGGCGGCTCCCGGAGTCGCGGTGGCCGTCGACGCGGTGGGAGTCGGGGTCGCCTCCGCCTCGCTCTCCTCCTCCGGCGCCGCGCTCGACGAGGCGCCCGGGGTCGAACCGGTCGACGACGTCGCGCTCGGCAGGGTGTACGAGGCGGGGGCGCCGCGGCTGGGCGTGGGCTCGAAGGGCAGCCAGCCGACACCCTCGAAGTAGAGCTCCGGCCACGCGTGCAGGTCGGAGGACAGGAGCCGGTAGCTCGTCAGGTCGCTGTCGGCCGACGGCACCACGGATCCGGGCTGGTAGCCGATGGCGAGCCGCGAGGGGATCCCGAGCTCGCGGGCCATGACGGCCATCGCGGAGGCGAAGTGGACGCAGTAGCCCTCGCGCACCTCGAGGAACGACTCGAGGACACCGACGCCGTCGCCGTCGTAGCCCTCCTCGGCGGGAGTGTCCTCCGAGTAGGTGAAGGCGGAGGAGCGGAAGAAGGACTGCAGCTCCTCGCCTGGTCGTAGGCGCTGCCGGCCTCCGCGGTCACCTCGGCCGCCGTCGTGCCGACCACCGCCGGGACGTCGTCGGGCAGCTCCAGGTACCGCTCGAGACCCTGGCCCGCGGCGGGCGCGGCGAGCAGCTGCTGCGGATCCGGATCGAGGCGGAGGGCCTCGACGGCGTACTCGTCGCCGGCCCGGGTCGTCGCGTCGCCGCGGATCGACCCGTCCTGCACGTCCTGCAGCCAGCCGTCGCCGATGCCCTCGAGTGCCGCCACCGGATACGGCACCGGCAGCCACTCGCTGCGTAGCGTCTCGACCGAGACCTCGACCTCCTCGGTCTCGCGGGGCACGCTCTCGGCGAGTCCCTCCGGTGCGATGGGGGCCTCGATCGGCGCGGTCTCCTCCGTGCCGCTCGGCGCCCAGTTCTCGCCCTGGAAGTCCGAGACCGTGAGCACGCGGAGGTACACCGGCAGATCGGAGTCGGTCGCGTAGCGGAGCACGGTGACCGGGTTGGGCCGCCGCAGATCGTCGCCGAGGGCCACGACCGGGTCGATCGAACCGTTGAACAGCGTGCCCGAGACCCCGGAGGAGGACGGCGCGCGGACGTACCCGGTCGCCGAGCCCGCGAGGACCCCCGCCGCGACGACGACCGTGCCGACCACGGCCACCGCCGGGAGGGCGGCGGCGAGCGAGAGCCGTCGGGCGGGCGCTCGGCGCTCGGGGCGCGACCCGGCGACGAGGACCCCGCGTAGGCGATGGCGGTGAGCACGAGGCTCGGCCACGACACCCCGCTCGGGTCGATGATCGCGGGGACCGCGACCAGCGCGAGCAGGAACAGCCCCGAGAGCGCGGGCAGCCGCACCGAGAACGCGAAGAGGTCGGCGGCCCAGGCGAGGACGACGACCCCGCCCACGAGCAGGAACGCGATGCCGCTGTCGGCCACCGCCGGCAGCCCCTGCTGAGCGATCGACGTGAAGCCCGCCTGCGCGAGATCCTGCGCGTCGGCGATCGCCGCGGGCGTGGGAACGAGGAAGAGGAGCGCGCGGGCGGGGACGAACATCGCCGTCAGCACCACGACCGCGGTCAGCGTCCCGAGCACGGGCGGGACGACCGGGTGCGCGCGCAGAGCCCGTGCTCCGGCCGGCACGGCGAGCACCACGGCGACCGCGAGAGCGAGCTGGACGAGCCAGCCCACGCCTTCCAGGAGCCGTCCCACACCGGAGGCGGCGGCGACCAGCGAGGCCCAGAGCAGGAGCGAGAGCAGCGCGGAGCCGGCCCGCGGATCGCTCTCGGTGCGGCGGCTCATGCGATCGCCCGCAGAGCGAGCGCCTGGGACCAGGCCTCCTCGACGCTCATGCCCGCGGTGGTCGCCACGGGGTACCAGCCCAGCGACGCCAGTGCGGCCGCCTCCTGCTCCGTGCCCTCGACGAGGAACGCGACGGCGGGTCGGGCGTGCGAGGCGAGCGAGGCGAGGGCGTCGAGGTCCTCCTCCTGCAGCCGCGTCAGCACGGCGAAGACGGGGCGCGCTCCCCGGCCTCGCGCATCTCGGCCGTGATGCGCGGGACGGCGTCGCCGGAGTCGGGCGCCGGTGCCAGCTCGGCGAGTCTCAGGAGCACGTCGTGCGCGACCTCGCGCTCGTCCTCGGAGTGCTCGATGCCGGGACCGGCGCCGGTCTCGACGAGGTGGGTCTCGAAACCGCGATCGAGCAGGTGCACGGCGATCGACGCCGTCATGGAGACCGCCCACTCGAGCCGGTCGTCCCGCCGCGCGCGCCCGCCCGTCCGGTGGCGCCGAGCACCCGGCTCGCCCGCGACTCCAGCAGGATCCACGCGTGCGGATCCGTGTTCTGCTCGTCCTGGCGCACCATCAGCTCGCCCGAGCGCGCACTGGCACGCCAGTGGACACGGCGCATCGCGTCGCCCGGCCGGTAGTCGCGCGGGATCACGTCGTCGGTGCCGGAGCCCGCCGTCGCATGGGCGACGGGACTGGATCCGCCGGCGCCGAACGCGTCGAGCACGTCACTCTCGAGCGGCACGGCGCGCGGAGTGACGACGAACGGCTGCGCCGACCCGACGACGCTCTCGCGCAGCGCCATCCCGAGCGCCTCGCTCCGCACGAGCCGGAGCGGGCCGAGCCGGTGGATGCCGCGTCGCCCGGCGGGCAGGCGGTAGCGGGCCCGCACCCGGCTCGTCCGCTGACCCGCACCGGCGATCGGAGGGACGCCGAAGCCTCCCGCGCGGCGGCGCTGTCCGAGGAGGCGCCGTGCTCGAGGCGGGTCAGCCTGTCCTCGGCGCGGGCGGGCGAGCGCAGCGGCGCGCCCCGGTTCTCGAGCACGACGTCGACGTCGACGACGTCGCCGACCGCCACGACCCGCGGGGCGAAGCGGCGCTGGACCTGGAGCCGGGGTGTCTTCAGGGCCAGGGAGAGGACCGCTCCGAACGGCAGCCCGAGCAGCACGAGGCCGAGGAAGAGGAGCTCGCGGAACTCGACCAGCGGTGCCGCGACGATCGCCGCGGTGCCCAGCACCGCGAAGGTCCACCCGCGCAGGGTCAGCGCGACGCCGCCGAGCGCGGGGAGGGAGCCGATCCGCGAGGAGGGCCGTCCTGGCCGCGCCGCTCAGTCGCCACGGCCGCTGAAGGGCACCGGTGTCGACGCCAGGATCCGCTGGACGATCTCGGTGACCGAGTGGGAGGCGCTCGTCCCCGAGCGACCCGGCAGGCGCGTCGCCGGGAGCAGCCGGTGCCCGAGCACGGGGACGGCGAGGGCGTCGATGTCGTCCGGGACCACGAAGTCGCGATCGCTGATGGCCGCCAGCGCCTTCGCGGCGGCGATCAGCTGAAGGGTGGCGCGCGGGCTCCCGCCCAGCCGCAGCTCGGGGTCGATGCGGGTGGCCTGCATGATCGCGACCACGTACTCCTGCACGGGCGGCGCGACGTAGACCGTCTGGACGTAGTCGATCATCCGCTCGAGCTCGTCGCGGCTGATCACCGCGCGCAGGGCATCGAGCGGGCTCGCGGCGTCGCGCGTGCGGATCATCTCGGAGCTCGGCCCGCTCGTCCGGGTAGCCGAGCGACAGCCGCGCCATGAAGCGGTCGCGCTGCGCCTCCGGGAGGCTGTAGGTGCCCTCCATCTCGACCGGGTTCTGCGTCGCGACGACGGCGAACGGGCGCGGCAGCAGGTGGGTGATGCCGTCGACCGAGACCTGGCGCTCCTCCATGCACTCCAGCAGCGCGGACTGCGTCTTGGGCGAGGCGCGGTTGATCTCGTCGCCGATGAGGATGTTCGCGAAGACCGGTCCGGGCTTGAACTCGAAGTCCCGCGTCGCCTGGTTGTAGACCGAGACGCCGGTGACGTCCGAGGGGAGCAGATCGGGGGTGAACTGGATGCGCGCCACGCTGCCCCCGACGGACGCGGCGAGCGACTTGGCGAGGACCGTCTTGCCGGTGCCCGGCACGTCCTCCATCAGCAGGTGGCCGCCGGCGAGGAAGACGGTCAGCGCCATCGAGACCTCGGCGTCCTTGCCGTCGATGACGCTGGTGAGATTCCGGAGGATCGCACGGCAGTGGGCGGTGAACTCCTCGCGCGACATCGGCGTCGTCGCCGCGCTCGGACCGGCAGGGCGCCGACAGCGGCGAGGGTGTCATCGAGGGACGCCATGATCCTCGATTCTCTCAGTCTCGAACGGGTGACGGGCGGTCGGTCCGAGCGGTCTCCCAGCCAGGAGCCGCCGCCCTATGCTCGGGACGGTGACCAGGATCATCTCCGGCTTCGCCGGATCGCTCACCCTGAAGGTCCCGCGCGCGGGCACCCGCCCCACCAGCGACCGCGTCCGCGAGGCCGTCTTCTCGGCGCTCGAGGCCCGCGATGCACTCGACGGAGCGACCGTCCTCGACCTCTACGCCGGTTCCGGCGCGCTCGGCCTCGAGTCGGCCAGCCGCGGCGCCTCCTACGTCGTGCTGGTCGAGCGGGACGCGTCGTCCGCCCGCGTCATCGACGGCAACGCTCGCGCCCTCGCTGCCGCGGCGACCGCCAATCGGCTGCCGAAGCCGCGGATCGAGGTGGTGACGTCGTCGGTCCGCTCGTTCCTCGACCGCTCGGCCGGACTCCTCGTCGACACGGTGCTCGTCGATCCGCCGTACGACCTGAGCGAGGACGATCTGGCCGCCGACCTCCGAGCAGTGCTGCCGCTGCTGCGCGAGGACGCCGTCGTGGTCGTCGAGCGCAGCACCCGCAGCCCGGAGCCCGCCTGGCCGGTCGGGCTCGAGCGCGAGCGCCGGAAGGACTACGGCGACACGGCCGTCTGGTACGCCTCCCGGCCCGACGCCGACTGAGCGGTCAGCCCGACGCGCCGTCCCAGCCCGCGTAGGGGTCCCAGCCTCCCCGGTCCTCCAGCGACACCCCGCCCAGCCGCACCTCCGGCGCGCCCTCGCGCACCCGTCCCAGCGGAGTGAAGCCGGCCGGCAGCGCCACGTCCGGCGGGAAGCACGCGAGCATCGCGTGGTCCTCTCCCCGCCCAGGACGAGTGCCCGGGCCAGTGCCGGGTCCACGCCGTCGACCACGTCGAGCGCGGCGGCGTGAGCGTCGACCGCGGACGGGTCCAGGTCGAGGACGACTCCGCTCGCGCGCGCCATCCTCCGGGCGTCCAGCACCACGCCGTCCGAGACGTCCATCATCGCCGTGGCCGATCCTCCTGCGGCGATCCCTGCTGCGAGGGGGACGTCGGCCGCAGCTGGGCGTCGAGCAGTCGCGGGTGCCGCTCCCGGAGGAGGCGGGCGAGTCGGACCGAGGGCGCCCCGTCCTCCTGCGCGCGCTCGAAGAGGAGCCGCAGGGCGAGACCCGCCTCCCCGAGCGCACCGGCCACGGCGAGGACGTCGCCCGGGCGCGCTCCGCTGCGCAACACCGGTGCCCGCCCGTCGAGCGACCCGAAGGCGGTGATCGCGAGCGTCAGCGTCGCGGAGGCGGAGAGATCGCCTCCGACCACCGCGCAGCCCGGCGCCATCGCCGCGCAGCCGGCGGCGAGTCCGTCGGCGATGCCCTCCAGCACGTCGACGCCGAGGTCCTGCGGGGCCGCGATCGCCACCACGAGCGCTGTCGGCCGCGCGCCCATGGCGGCGACGTCCGAGAGGTTCGACGCCGCCGCCTTCCAGCCCAGATCGAACGGCGTCGACCAGGCGAGCCGGAAGTCCGGACCGTGCACCATCATGTCGGTCGTCACCACGAAGCGGCCGTCCGGTGCGCGGAGCACCGCGCAGTCGTCGCCCGGGCCGACCAGCGTCTCGGAGCCGCCGTCCGGCGCGCCCGCCGCCAGCCGGGAGAGGACCCTCGCGAGCACCTCCCCCTCGCTCAGCTCAGCCAGGGTGGGACTCTGATCCGGTGCCATGGTTCACACGCTAGCCTGGCTCGCGATGTCCCCCGCCGCCTCGCCAGCCCCCTCGCAGCCCTCTCCACCGTGCTCCTGCTCGCCGGCTGCTCCGCCCCGGTCGCGCTCGAGCCGGCCGATGACGCGACGAGCGCCGACTGCGCCGAGGTCTCGGTGCGGCTGCCCGACGTGGTCGCCGACCAGCCCGAGCGCGAGACGAACGCGCAGGGCACGGGCGCCTGGGGCACGCCCGCCGCGGTCATCCTGCACTGCGGAGTCGCGGTGCCCGGGCCGACGACGGACCTCTGCGTCTCGGTCAGCGGTGTGGACTGGATCATCGACGAGAGCCGCGCGGACGAGGACGTCTACACGCTGACCACCTACGGTCGCGATCCGGCCGTCGAGATCACCGTCGACCAGGACCGCGCCTCCGGCACCTCGGCCGTGGTCGATCTCGCCGACGCCGTCTCGTACCTGCCGAAGGTCGGCGAGTGCACGAACGTCTCCGAGACCGACACGCTCGACCCGAGCGGCACGCCGACCGGCTGAGCTCCTACCGGCAGAGCTCGGATCGGACCAGCGCCGATCGGCAAGCTTGGATCGCCAGCGCTGGAGGGCCGAGGCTCAGAGGCCGAGCGCGGTCCGCACCGTCCGCAGCGCCTCGTCCGGGGCGACTCCGAGCGCCCGGATGCGCGCCGCGAACGCGACCGCGGCGAGCTGCGCCTCGTGCTCAGCGCCCTCGATCCCCCCTGCGACGACCGTGCCCGCGCGACCGCGCGTCTCGACCACTCCCGCCGCCTCGAGCTCCTTGTAGGCGCGCGCGACCGTGCCGGGAGCGGTGCCGAGCGCCTCGGCGAGGGCGCGCACGGGCGGCAGGCGCGAGCCCACCAGCAGCTCCCCCGCCGCGATGCGCTCCGCGATCCCGTCGCGGATCTGCTCGAACGGCGCCCGTGCGCCCGGCTCGATCCGCAGCCCGAGGGCCGCGTCGCTCACGCGACCGCGACCGGACGGCGCTCGAGCGCGAGCTCGATCAGCTCGCTGATGAGGTCGGGGTAGTCGACACCGCTCGCGCCCCACATCCGCGGGAACATCGAGATCGGGGTGAAGCCCGGCATCGTGTTGATCTCGTTGACGACGAACCCGTCGGCGGTGAGGAAGAAGTCGACCCGCGCGAGGCCCTCGGCACCGATGGCGTCGAAGCCGCGCACCGCCAGCTCGCGCATCTCGTCGAGCTCGGCGTCGGTGAGGTCCGCCGGGCAGACGAGCTCGATGCCCGCGGCGCCCAGGTACTTCGCCTCGAAGTCGTAGAAGCCGCGGCCCGAGACCACGATCTCGCCCGCGACGGAGGAGCGCGCGGGCCCGCCGCGGCGACCCCCGAGCACGCCGATCTCGACCTCGCGGCCGACGATCGCGGACTCGACCAGCACCCGGTCGTCGTGCGAGAAGGCCTCGTCGAGTGCCGCGGCGAGCTGGGAGCGCGCCTCGATCTTGCTCACGCCCACGCTCGAGCCCGCCCGCGCGGGCTTCACGAACGCCGGGAGGCCCAGCTCGTCCAGCGCCGCTTCCGCGTCGCCGGGTGCGCTGCGCCACTGGGCCTCGGCCACGGTGTACCAGGGCGCAACGGCGATGCCGGCGGCCCGCAGCACCGTCTTGGTGAAGTGCTTGTCCATGCCGAGGGCGGAGGCGAGCACGCCCGAGCCCACGTAGGGCAGGCCCACGAGCTCGAGGAGCCCCTGGACCGTGCCGTCCTCGCCCCACGGTCCGTGCAGGATCGGGAACACGACGTCGACGTCGCCTAGCGACTCGACGGTGCCGTCGGCCCGGGTGACGGTCAGCTCGCGCGAGAGCGCCGACTCCGGCCAGTGCACGCGGCTGCCGTCGTCCTCCACCTGCGGCAGGGCAGCGGCGTCGAGCGCGAACTTCCCGGGGCGGTCCTCCTCGAGCACGAACGCGCCGTCGGAGGTGATCCCCACCGGGATCACCTCGAAGCGGTCACGGTCGATCGCCGTCAGCACCCCTGCCGCCGTGGCGCAGCTGATCGAGTGCTCGCTGGAGCGCCCCGAACAGAACGGCTACGCGGAGCTTGCTGGTCATCGAGGTTCCTCTCACCCTGTGGCTCGTCCGAATCCGTGGTCAGGTGCGGCGCGATGTCCTTCGGGTCGAGAGTACCGGCGAGCACCTGCGACACCTGCTGGACGATGGGCATGTCGACTCCTCGGGCCCGCGCCAGCTCGAGGACGGGCGCGACGGAGGCGAGCCCCTCGGCCGTCTGCTGCATCGACTTGACGACGTCGGTGAAGCTGTAGCCCTGGCCCAGCAGCCGCCCGGCCGTGTTGTTCCGCGAGAGCGACGAGCTCGACGTGGCGATGAGATCGCCCAGGCCCGCGAGCCCGGACATCGTCTCGGGGCGGGCCCCGTAGGCGACCGCGAAGTCGGTCATCTCGGCGAGACCGCGCGTGATGATCGACGCCTTCGTGTTCTCGCCGTAGCCCACTCCGTCGACGATGCCGATCGCGACCGCGATCAGGTTCTTCAGCACTCCGCCGAACTCCGTGCCGATCACATCGGTGTTGACGTAGGAGCGGAAATAGCGGTTGGTGGCCGCGAGGGCCACCTCCTGCGCGGTGACCAGGCTCTCGGAGGCGATGACGGCCGCCGTGGGCTGCTCCTTCGCGATCTCGAGAGCGAGGTTGGGTCCGGAGGCGACCGCGATGCGGCTCGGATCGATCGGCAGCATCTGCGCGATCACCTCGCTCATCCGCTGCCCCGTGCCCTTCTCCACGCCCTTCATCAGGCTGACCAGGATCGTGCGCTCGGTCAGGTGCGGCGTGATCGCCTCGAGGTTCTCGCGGAGCGACTGGGACGGGATCGAGAGGTACACGTGGTCCGCCCCTCCAGAGCCTCCTCGATGCGCGGAGTGGCGCGGATGTTGCGCGGCAGGTTGATGCCCGGGAGGTAGTCGCTGTTGCGCTTGGCCTCGGTGATCTCGCGCGCCAGCTCGCTCCGGCGCGCCCACATGACGACGTCCGAGCCGCCGTCGGCGAGGATCTTCGCGAAGGTCGTCCCCCAGCTGCCGGCTCCCAGGACCGCGACCCGACGGGCCACCGGGATCGGTGCGGATCTCCTACTGCTGGGAGTCAAAGCGTCCCGTCCCCTTCTGGTTGTGCTCGGACGGGTTCCAGCGGGTCGCCGGAGCGCTCTCGCCGCGCAGCTCCTCGAGCAGCGCCGTGATCGCGGCCATGACGACCGCAGAGGCCTCGTTGAGCGTCGCGGAGTCGAGGCTGCGCCCGCGGAACGCGGAGAGGTCGACCGGATCGCCGATCAGCACGTCGACGCGCTTGCGGCGGAAGAGGGTGATCTTCTTGGAGTAGCGCCCCATCAGCTGCTGGGTACCCCAGTGCGCCGCGGGGATCACGGGGAGGTCGTACTGCAGGGCCATCCGGACGGCTCCGGTCTTGCCCCGCATGGGCCAGAGCTCCGGGTCGCGGGTGAGGGTGCCCTCGGGGTAGATGATCACCGAGCGCTGCTCGTCGACGAGCGCCTTCGCGGCCTTCAAGGGCTCGCTGCCGCGCACCGATCCCGCGCGCTCGACCGGGATCTGACCCGAGGCGCGCAGGATCGCTCCGACGACCGGGACCGTGAAGAGGGACGCCTTGGCGAGGAACCGCGGAGCGCGACCGCCCTTCCAGAGGGTCCAGCCCGTGATGATCGGGTCGATCTCGCTGTAGTGGTTCGGCGCGAAGACGAACGCGCCGGTCGAGGGGATCTTGTGGGCGTCGCGGATCCGCAGATCGACCGAGGCGGTCATCACGGGGATCACCGCGGCCGCGAGGAACCAGAAGATGGACGGACGACTGCGTTCAGACACCCGCCCATCCTCTCATCGAGGCCCGCCGGAGGCGTCCGGCCACGCCCGCCCGACGAGGGACCGATCGCCCCTCAGCGAGCGTCGCGGTAGCGCCACATCGTCAGGGTGCCGAAGACCGCCACCAGTCCCGCCGCCCAGACGAGCGTCAGCACGAGGTCCGCTCCGGGATCCGCGCCGGCCATCAGCGCGCGGACGGCGGTCACCAGGTGCGAGACGGGGTTCACCTCGACGAAGGCCTGCAGCCAGCCCGGCATGGTCGAGGGGTCGACGAAGATGTTGCTGCCGAAGGTGATCGGGGTGATCACCAGCATGCTCACGCCCATCACGGAGCCGGAGGTGCGCAGCACCAGGCTGAGGAAGGTCCAGATCCAGCCGAGCGCGAAGGCGAAGACCAGCAGCAGCAGGACCCCCAGCACGACGCCGACTGCGCCTCCCCCGGGCCGGAAGCCGAGGAGCAGGCCGAGGCACACGGTGATGACGGCCGAGATCGTGAAGCGCACCGCGTCCCCCAGCAGCATGCCGACGAGCGCGGAGGGGCGCCAGATCGGCAGCGACCGGAACCGGTCGAAGACGCCGCGGTCCAGGTCGGTGCGCAGGGTCGTGCCCGTGTACATCGTGATCATGATCACGCCCTGCACGAGGATCCCCGGCAGCAGGAACTGGATGTAGTCGACGGTGCTGCCCGCGAGCGCGCCGCCGAAGAGGAAGGTGAAGAGCAGGGTGAACATGACGGGGAACACCGTCACGTCGAACAGCTGCTCCGGCACGTGCTTGATCTTCAGCAGCGCGCGCCAGCCGAAGGTGAGCGACGTCGAGAGCGGACCGGGCGGCGCGGGCCGCTCGCCCTGCACCAGCACCGAGAGCAGCGCCTCCCGATCGGGCGCCGTCGCCTCGCTCGTCCGAGTGCTCATGCCGCGGCCTCCTCGCCCGTCGCGTCCTGTGGTCGGCCGGTGAGCGCCAGGAAGACCTCGTCGAGCGAGGGCTGTCCGAGCGAGAACTGCGCCAGGTCGATGCCGGCCCCCTCGAGCGCGGTGAGGCCGCGGGTGACGTCCCGGGCGGAGCCGTCCACCCGCGCCGCCAGCGCCGCCGGGTCGGCCTCCTCCCGCACCTCGACGCCGAGCACGGCCTCCAGGAGCCGCCGCGCCTCGGAGCGGTCGGCGGGGTCGAGCACGCGGACGTGCAGCGAGCCGGAGCCGACCGACGCCTTCAGCTCCCCCGGCGTACCCTCCGCGATCACCCTGCCCGTGTCGATGACGCTGATGCGGTCGGCGAGCCGGTCGGCCTCGTCCAGGTACTGCGTGGTGAGGAGCACTGTCGTCCCGCTCGCCACCATCGCCCGCACGATGTCCCAGACCTCGTTGCGGCTGCGCGGGTCCAGCCCCGTGGTCGGCTCGTCGAGGAACAGCAGCTCGGGCGTGACGACGATGCTCGCCGCGATGTCGATGCGACGCCGCATGCCTCCGGAGAACTTCTTGACCTGGCGGTCGGCGGCGTCGCGGAGGTTGAACGCGTCGAGCAGGTCGTCGGCCCGCCGCGAGGCGCGGGCGCCCGTGTACCCGAAGAGGCGCCCGATCAGCCTCAGGTTCTCGCGGCCGGTCAGGTCCTCGTCGACGGAGGCGAACTGGCCGGTCAGGCTGACCAGACGCCTGACCTCCTTGGCCTCGCCGACGACGTCGTGGCCGAGGACCAGGGCTCGACCGGCGTCCGGGCGCAGGAGGGTCGCGAGCACGCGGATCGTCGTCGTCTTCCCCGCTCCGTTGGGCCCGAGGAAGCCGTGCACGCCGCCGCGCGGGATGGCGAGGTCGACGCCGTCGATCGCCCTCGTCGCTCCGAAGGTCTTGACCAGGCCCTCGGTCAGGATCGCGGGATCGTCCATCATCGCTCCTCGACCGCGGCGGCTCCAGCGGGTCGCCCCGCCTGAGAATGCGCACACCGTACGCCCGGACTCCTGCCCAGGACAAGACCGCCCGGGCGACTCGGCTGGGAACGACGGAGGAGCCCGACGATGCGGGCTCCTCCGGGTCGTGCTCCTCGGGTGGCCGAGGCGGTGCGGCGACTACGCGTCGAGCGAGAAGTCGGCTCCGAGCAGCTCGAGCTTCGTCAGGAAGTTCTCGTAGCCGCGGCTGATGATGCCCACGTTCGAGACGGTCGAGGTGCCCTCGGCCGAGAGCGCCGCGATCAGGTGCGAGAACCCGCCGCGCAGATCCGGCACCACGATGTCGGCACCGTGCAGCTTCGACGGGCCCGAGATGACGGCCGAGTGCATGAAGTTGCGCTGGCCGAAGCGGCACGCCTGGCCGCCGAGGCACTCGCGGTGGATCTGGATGGTCGCGCCCATCTCGACCAGCGCGTCGACGAACCCGAAGCGCTGCTCGTAGACCGTCTCGTGCACGATCGAGACGCCCTTGGCCTTGGTCAGCGCCACGACGAGCGGCTGCTGCCAGTCGGTCATGAAGCCGGGGTGCACGTCGGTCTCGATGATGACCGGCTTCAGCTCGCCGCCGGGGTGGTAGAAGCGGATGCCGTCCTCGGCGATCTCGAACGCCCCGCCGACCTTGCGGAAGACGTTGAGGAACGTCGTCATCTCCTGCTGGCGGGCGCCGCCCACGAAGATGTCGCCGTCGGTCGCGAGGGCCGCGGCCGCCCAGGAGGCGGCCTCGTTGCGGTCGAACAGAGCGCGGTGGGTGTAGCCCTCGAGGCGGTCGACGCCCTCGATGCGGATCACGCGGTCGGTGTCGACCGAGATGATGGCGCCCATCTTCTGCAGGATGTTGATGAGGTCCATGATCTCGGGCTCGATGGCCGCTCCCGAGAGCTCGGTGATGCCCGAGGCGCGGACGGCGGTGAGCAGGACCTGCTCGGTGGCGCCGACGCTGGGGTAGGGCAGCGACACCTTCGCACCGTGCAGGCCCTCGGGCGCCGACATCCGGATGCCGGACGGCAGCTTCTCGACGATCGCGCCGAAGTTGCGGAGCACCTCGAGGTGGTAGTCGATCGG
Organism: Rathayibacter sp. AC182; assembly: GCF_979253875.1. Lineage (NCBI taxonomy): Bacteria > Bacillati > Actinomycetota > Actinomycetes > Micrococcales > Microbacteriaceae > Rathayibacter > Rathayibacter sp. AC182. The sequence goes on from NZ_CEEDEK010000003.1 coordinate 774,601, forward strand.
GCGGTCGCCGATGCGGCAGCCGCCGAGGTCGGGGATGAAGGCCTCGCCCAGGCGGTGCAGCAGTGGTCCGCAGAAGAGGATCGGGATGCGGCTCGAGCCGGCGTGCGCGTCGATGTCGGCGAAGTGGGCCGACTCGACGTTCGAGGGGTCGAGGATGAGCTCGCCCACCTCGGGGCCCTGCTCGACCTTGACACCGTGGACCTGGAGGAGGCCCTTCACGACGCGGACGTCGCTGATGTCCGGCACGTCGCGCAGCGTCGAGGCGGTCTCGCCGAGCAGCGCGGCGACCATCGCCTTGGTGACGAGGTTCTTCGCACCCTTGAGCTCGATCCGGCCCTTCAGCGGACGGCCGCCGTTGATCGTGATGCGCTCGGTCATCATCCCCACCCGCGCTCCGGACGCCTTGGCGTCCTGGAGGGCCTTCGCATCCTGCAGAAGTGTGTTCACGCTATTTCACCGGCAATGTCTTGGGCCGCCAGCTCTCGCGACGGGTCTCGAATTCGGAAATACGCGCTTCGTCGCGCAGGGTCAGGCCGATGTCGTCCAGCCCTTCGATCAGGCGCCAACGAGTGTAGTCGTCGACCTCGAAGGGGAAGGACTCGCCACCGGCGGTGACCGTACGCGCAACCAGATCGACGGTCGGTTCTATTCCCGGCTGCTCGTCGATGAGCTCCCAGAGGCGCTCGATCGCCTCCTCGGAGACGGCCGCGGCCAGCAGGCCCTGCTTGCCCGAGTTGCCCCGGAAGATGTCGCCGAAGCGGGAGGAGAGGATGACGCGGAAGCCGAAGTCGCGCAGCGCCCAGACCGCGTGCTCGCGGCTGGAGCCGGTGCCGAAGTCGGGGCCCGCGACGAGGATCTGCGCGCCCTGGAACTGCGGCTGGTTGAGGACGAAGTCCTCCTCCTGGCGCCAGCCGTGGAACAGCGCGTCCTCGAAGCCGGTCTTGGTGACCCGCTTGAGGAACACCGCAGGGATGATCTGGTCGGTGTCGACGTTGCTGCGCTTCAGCGGCGCGGCGATGCCCGTGACCGTCTCGAACTTCTCCATGATCAGGCCTCCACCAGTTCGCGAGCGGGCTCCAGGTCGGACGGGCTCGACAGCGTGCCCCGGACGGCGGTCGCCGCGGCGACGAGCGGGGACACGAGGTGGGTGCGCCCGCCCTTGCCCTGGCGGCCCTCGAAGTTGCGGTTCGAGGTCGAGGCGCAGCGCTCACCGGGGGCGAGCTGGTCGGGGTTCATGCCGAGGCACATCGAGCAGCCGGCGAAGCGCCACTCGGCGCCGAAGTCGGTGAAGACGCGGTCCAGGCCCTCCGCCTCGGCCTCGATGCGCACGCGGGCGGAGCCGGGGACGACCATGACGCGGACGCCCTCGGCCTTCGTGCGGCCCTTGATGACGGACGCGAAGGCCCGCAGGTCCTCGATCCGGGAGTTGGTGCAGGAGCCCATGAAGACCGCGTCCACCGGGATCTCCTTCATCGGCGTGCCCGCCTCGAGATCCATGTACTCGAGGGCGCGGCGCGCGTTCGAGCGCTCGTTCGGGTCCTCGATCGCGTCCGGGTCGGGCACGGACTGCGAGAGCGAGACGCCCTGCCCGGGGTTGGTGCCCCAGGTCACGAACGGCTCGAGGGAGTCGGCGTCGAGCACGACCTCTGCGTCGTAGGAAGCGCCCTCGTCGCTGGGCAGGGTGCGCCAGTAGGCCACCGCGTCGTCCCAGTCCTGACCGGCGGGCGCGTGCGGGCGTCCCTTCAGGTACGCGAAGGTCGTCTCGTCGGGGGCGACCATGCCCGCGCGGGCTCCGGCCTCGATCGACATGTTGCAGATCGTCATCCGGCCCTCCATCGAGAGCGAGCGGATGGCGGAGCCGCGGTACTCGAGCACGTAGCCCTGGCCGCCTCCCGTGCCGATCTTCGCGATGACGGCGAGGATGATGTCCTTCGCGGTCACCCTCGCGCAGCTCGCCCTCGACCGTGATCGCCATGGTCTTGAACGGCTTGAGCGGCAGGGTCTGCGTCGCCATGACGTGCTCGACCTCGCTCGTGCCGATGCCGAACGCCATCGCGCCGAAGGCCCCGTGGGTGGAGGTGTGCGAATCGCCGCAGACGACGGTGATGCCCGGCATGGTGAGACCGAGCTGCGGTCCGACGACGTGCACGATGCCCTGCTCGATGTCGCCGAGCGAGTGCAGGCGGACGCCGAACTCCTCGGCGTTCCTGCGCAGCGTCTCGATCTGGGTGCGGCTGGTCAGATCGGCGATGGGCTTGTCGATGCCCAGCGTCGGGGTGTTGTGGTCCTCGGTCGCGATGGTGAGATCGGGACGCCGCACCGGTCGCCCGGCCATCCGCAGACCGTCGAAGGCCTGCGGGCTCGTGACCTCGTGCACCAGGTGCAGGTCGATGTAGATGAGGTCGGGCGTGCCGTCCTCGCCCTTGGCGACGAGGTGGTCGTCCCAGACCTTCTCGGCCAGCGTGCGCGGCCGGACCGCGCCTGCGATCGGGTTCGCGGACTCGATGGAACTGTCGTTCATGACGGGTTTCTCTTCCTCGGGAAAGGTGGTCAGCCCACGGGGACACCGCGACGAGGGAGGCCTGTCAGATCGAGGTCTCGTCGCGGCGGAGAAGGAGGAGCCGGCCGAACAGCATCCCCCGACACTACCACCGCGCCGGCGCCGTTCCCGGGTGCGCGACGCGCTAGGAGGTGACGAGCATGGCGATGAGGACGGCCGGGACGACGAGCAGCGCAGCGGTGCCCACAACCACTCCTCCGACGACGAAGACGGCCGCCACGGCGGCGCCCAGCATGCCGACGATGCCGCCGCGCTTCCGGGCGGGGAGGGCGTCGTGCTCGAACCACTCCGCGGACTCCTCGTTCGCCGAGTCCGCCTCGTGGCGGGAGGCCTCCAGGAGCTTCGCGGGCAGCTCGGCGAGCATTCGCGCGGCGTGCGACGACTCGCCCGCGAGCTCCCACGGCTCCACGAGAGCGCGCTCAGCCAGCTCGAACGGATCGTCGTCGGTGCGGACGAGAGCGCGCTCGAAGGCCTGCAGCTCCTCGGGCGACGCCCCCTGCTCGATGAGGTAGCCCCAGCGCCCGGCCTCGATCAGGTCCCCGGAGCGGCGGTAGAGCTCCGAGAGGAGGACCCGGGGATCGAGCCACGAGGGATCGGCTTCGACGCAGCGCTTCGAGGAGCGACACGGCTCCCCTGACGTCACCCTCGGCGAAGCGCGTCTTCGCGCGATCGAGGGCTTCGGCGGTATCCATCCCTCCAGTATGCCAACGCGGCGGCGGGGGCGGCGCCTCGAGCCCCTCCCGAGAACCACACCTGTTGGAGGGTCACGGCGGGGCGTCGCGCTCAGCGACGCGGGTCGAGGACCGCGTCGACGACGACGACCGTCACGTTGTCGCGCCCGCCGGCCTGGACGGCTGCGCGCACGAGCCGGGGGCGAGATCCGCCGAGCCGATCGCGCCGGAGTCGCGCTCGGCGAACAGCGCCGCGATGGACTCGTCGGAGAGCTCCTTGGTCAGTCCGTCGGAGCACAGCAGATAGCTCGAGCGCGGCAGGACCGGCAGCGTCCAGACATCGGTCTCGACCTCGTCGTCGGCCCCGAGAGCCCGGGTGACGATGTTGCGGTCCGGGTGCGTCTCGGCGAGCTCTCGCGTCAGAAGGCCCGCTGCGACCAGCTCCTGCACGGCCGAGTGGTCGACCGTGAGCTGCTCGAGACCGGCGCCGTCCCAGCGGTAGGCCCGGGAGTCGCCGACGTTGAAGAGCGCCCAGCGCGCCGGTCCCGTCGCGCCGGGCAGCACGAGGGTGAGCCCGGTGAGGGTCGTGCCGCAGACCTCTCCTCCGACGTCGAGGCCGCGGACCGCCGCGTTCGCCGCCTCGACGAGATCGAAGACCGCGTCCACCGGTCCGAGGGCGGAGGGGCGTTCGCCCGGAGCGCGTCGACCGCGGTCGCACTGGCGAGGTCGCCGCGGGCGTGACCGCCCATGCCGTCGGCGACCGCGAGGACGAGGTCGTCGGCGAGCAGGGCGTCCTCGTTGACGCGGCGCACGTTCCCGACGTCGGTGCTGCTGGTCACGCTCAGGTGGAGCACGCCCTGGGGCAGCTGGACCTCGAGGGGCGTCATCCGCGGGTCACTTCTCGTCGGAGGGACGCGTCGCCTCCGGGTCGTGCACGACCTCGGGGTGCCCGTCGTGCAGCTCGATGTGCGAGTGCTCGCGGCGCATCTTCACCAGGCTCGCGAGGGTCGCGACCGCCATGCTCACGATGATCACCGCGAGGGAGGTCCAGGTGTCGATGTCCCAGACCGGCACGGGCTCGCCGCCGTTGATGAAGGGGAGCTCGTTCTCGTGCAGGGCGTGCAGCACGAGCTTCACGCCGATGAAGGCGAGGATGAACGCGATGCCGTACTTGAGGTACTCGAGCTTGTCGATCAGGCCGCCCAGCAGGAAGTAGAGCTGGCGGAGCCCCATCAGGGCGAAGATGTTCGCGGTGAACACGATGAACGGGCTCTGCGTGATGCCGAAGATCGCGGGGATCGAGTCGAGCGCGAACAGCAGGTCCGTCGATCCGATCGCCAGGAAGACGATCAGCATCGGCGTGAAGAACTTCTTGCCGTCGATGACGGTGATGATCTTCGAGCCGTCGAAGCTGTCCGAGATGTTGACGCGGCGGCGGAGCAGGCGGATGAGCAGGTTGTCGGTGCCCTCGTTCTCGTCCTCCTTGCCGAACGCCTGGTTGTAGGCGGTGTAGACGAGGAACGCGCCGAAGAGGTAGAAGATCCAGCTGAAGCTCTCGATCAGCTGCGCGCCGAGCAGGATGAAGATGCCGCGCAGGATCAGCGCGATGATGATGCCCACCATCAGCACCTCCTGCTGGTACTTCGGCGGCACCGCGAAGCGCCCCATGATGATGACGAACACGAAGAGGTTGTCGATCGAGAGGCTGTACTCGGTCAGCCAGCCGGCGAGGAACTGCCCCGCGTGCTCGCCGTCGCCGAGGATCAGCATCAGCAGCGCGAAGATCAGCGCGAGGCTGACGTAGAAGGCGACCCAGAGGCTCGACTCCTTCAGGCTCGGCACGTGCGGGCGCTTGTAGACGATCAGCAGGTCGGCGGCGAGGATCAGCGTCAGGCCGATGAAGGAGCCGACGACGAACCAGACGGGCAGATCGAGCATGGGGGCCTTTCGCAGGGAGTGGGTGCGGCGGAGCAGGTCCGACGGGCGGTCCTCGCGGGGACGGCCCGGAGCCCGCCCCTCCCGGAGCGCGCGGTGCGACGTGATCGGAGGGAGCGGGAAGGCCGGAGTGCTCCCCTTCGCGGATGCGATCCTACCGTCGGCGCGGCGGGTGGGGGCGAGGACGTCGAGGCGGAGGCGGAGCACGGCCGAGCGGGGCCGCGCGAGCAAGCGCCTCCCGAGGGCCGACCGCTTCCACCGGGCCTGGACGAGGCCGTTAACGCAGAAGAACCCCGGCCTGAGCCGGGGGTTCTCCTGGTGTTGCCGTGGTGACCCCAGCGGGATTTGAACCCGCGTTACCGCCGTGAGAGGGCGACGTCCTAGGCCGCTAAACGATGGGGCCGCGTTTTTGCAACTCGAAGAGTGTTGCACACGGATCCGCATCGATGCAAATCGAGACGGTCGAGCGGGGAGCGTCCCCTCCTGAGGCGCGGAACCGCGGTGCAATCCTCCGCTGTGACAGCCCCCTCCGGGGCCGACCGCGAGGGGCGCCCGGCTCCTACGCTCGAGGTCCCCCCCACCCGCTTCCCGGCGGGCGGACGACCCCCGAGTCCCCACCCGCTCGGCGGGCGCACCACCCTGAGGAGCCGACAGATGCCGATCCGCCAGCACCTCCGATCCCGACTCCTCGCCGCCGTCCTGGCCCTCGGAGTCGTCGCCGCCGCCCTCGTCGCCGCCCCCACGGCGGCCGCTGCGGTCGCCCCCGCGTCGGTCGCCCTCTCCCCGGCGTCCGGCCCGGTCGGGACGAACGTCGTCGTCACCGGGGCAGCCTTCCCGAAGCGCTCCGCGGGCTCGCTCTCGGTGCTCGGGCGCTCCGCCGCCTTCACGACCAACGGCTCGGGCGCGTTCTCCGCGTCGATCACGATCCCCGCCGCGGCGGCCGGCCCCGCGACCGTCTCGGCGCGAGCCGGCTCGGCGACGGCGACGGCGGTCTTCACCGTCACCGCCCCTCCGGCCGCGCCCGTGATCAGCAGCGCGCGACTCCGCTTCGGGGTCACGACCCCCGGCGGAGCGTCCGCGAACGCCGAGCTCGACGCCGTCGCGACGCTGGCCGGCGAGAGCCCGTCGATCATCGTCTCGTACCAGGACTTCGGACAGCCGGCTCCGCTCGCGGACCTGCGCAGCGTCGCCGCCCGCGGGGCGACGAGCCTGATCACCTGGGAGCCCTGGCGCTGGGGCGGCGGCGTCGACCAGCCCGCGTACTCCTCCGCGCGCATCCTCGCCGGGGACCACGACGCCTACCTCACGAGCTGGGCGAGGACCTCGCCGCCTGGGGCTCGCCCGTCCTGCTCCGCTACGCGCACGAGATGAACGGCGACTGGTACCCCTGGTCGGACGGCGTGAACGGGAACGCTCCCGGCTCCTACGCGGCGGCGTGGAACCACGTGCACGCGATCTTCCAGGCGCAGGGCGCGACGAACGTGCAGTGGGTGTGGAGCCCGAACGTGCCCTACGACGGATCGGTCCCGCTCGACACGCTCTTCCCGGGTTCGGCCTCCGTCGACGTCCTCGCGCTGGACGGCTACAACTGGGGCACGGCGACGACCTGGAGCCCTGGACCTCCGCCGGCGCGCTCTTCGCCGCGGGCTGGACCAGGTGCGGTCGCTGGCCCCCGGCACACCGATCATCATCGGCGAGACGGCGTCCGCCGAGGCCGGCGGCTCGAAGGCGGCCTGGATCAGCGACCTGGTCGGGTACCTGAACGTCCAGCAGGACGTGGTCGGCCTGGTGTGGTTCCACCACGACAAGGAGGTGGACTGGCGGATCGACAGCTCGCCGTCCTCCGCCGCCGCGTTCGCCGGCGCCCTCGCCGCCCGCCGGGCCTGACGGCTCCGCCTTGCGACCGGGCGACGAGGGCGGTTAGCTCGGAGGCATGCGACTCACCAAGCTCGAGCACGCCGCCGTCCTCGTCGAGGAGGCCGGATCCCGCCTCGTGATCGATCCCGGAGGATTCACGCGTCCCGTCGAGGGCACCCCCGGGACCGTGGCCGTGGTCCTCACCCACGAGCACCCGGACCACTGGACGCCCGAGCAGCTCGAGCGCCTGCGCTCGGCGAACCCGTCGATCCGCTTCTTCGGACCGGCGGGCGTCGCGGCGGCCGCGGAGGGCTTCGCGGTCAAGACCGTCGCCGACGGCGACACCGTCGAGGTCGGTCCCTTCGAGCTGCGGTTCTTCGGCTCGCGGCACGCGGTCATCCACAGCTCGATCCCCGTGATCGACAACGTCGCGGTGCTGGTGAACGGGCGCTTCTACTACGCGGGCGACTCCTTCACCCGGCCCGACGGAGTCGACGTGGAGATCCTGGCCGCGCCCTCCGGTGCTCCCTGGATGAAGATCGCCGAGTCGATGGACCACGTGCTCGCCCTCGCACCGCGGCACGCCTTCGCGACGCACGAGGGGGTGCTGTCCGCGGCGGGCCGGAACATGGGCCACGACCGACTCGGCTGGGCGACCCGCGAGGGCGGCGGCGAGTACCACGCGCTGGAGCCCGGGGACGTGCTCGAGGTCTGAGCTCAGCGAGCGCCCGGCCAGCCGGGAGCGTCCGAGTCGGCGACGCTCGCGAGGTCCGCTGCGAAGTCGAAGCGCCAGCGCGCGCTCTCCCCGTTCCGCAGGACGCCGGGGAGCCAGAACCTCGCGTCGTCCCACATCCGCTCGAACGGGACGTCGTCCACCGCGACGAAGGATGCGGCGAGCTCGCTCGACTCCGTCACCTCACCCGAGAACCGGCGGCAGAGGAAGACGTGCGACCGCTGGCTCCACTCGGGCCGGTGCGGGAAGCGGTAGTCCAGGATCCCGTGCGCGACGAGATCACGCGGCTCGGCGTGCAGCCCGACCTCCTCGGCGAGCTCCCGCACGGCGGCCTCGACCGGCGACTCCCCCGGCTCGAGCTTCCCGCCCGGAGCGACGACGCGGCCCCGCCCCAGACCCCGGCGCTTCTCGCCGAGCAGCACCTCGACGCCTCCCGCGCGCTCGCGAAGGACGTAGACCACGCACACCTCGGGCAGTGGAGTCACCGCGCACCTCCGCTCTCGCGCGGGCCGGAGGCCGGTGACCGCCGTCGTAGGCTAGCCCGGTGACGACCACCTCCGCGCTCGAGCGCTTCCAGGCCCTGCTGCGGGTCGACACGGTGTCGCACTCCGACGAATCCGCGACCGACTGGTCGCGCTTCGAGGTCTTCGTCGAGCTGCTCGAGCAGTTCTACCCGGCCCTGCACGGCGCGCTGGAGCGCGAGATCGTCGCCGGGCACTCCCTGCTCTGGCGCTGGCGCGGCACGGTCGACGGCGATCCCGCGGTGCTGATGGCCCACTACGACGTCGTCAGCGTCACCCCGGAGGACTGGTCGAGCTCGCCGTTCGCCGCCGACACCGTCCTGCGGCCCGACGGGCGCACCTCGGTGATCGGCCGCGGCGCCCTCGACGACAAGGGCTCGCTCGTGGCCCTGCTCGAAGCGGTCGAGGCCGCGGTGCTGCGCGGCGAGCGTCCCGAGCGCGACGTCTACCTCCTCCGACGCACAACGAGGAGACGGCCGGCGACGGCGCGCCCTCGGTCGTCGCCCTGCTCGCCGCGCGCGGCGTGCGGCCCCGCTTCGTGCTGGACGAGGGCGGCAACGTCCGCCGCGGCATCCTGCCCGGCGTCACCACTCCGATCGCCGTCGTCGGAGTGACCGAGCGCGGCATCATGAACCTCGAGCTGACCTGCCGCGACGCCGGCGGCCACGCCTCCGCTCCCCCGCCCTTCCCGGGGCTCCTCGCCACGCAGCGGCTCGCGCGGGCCATCCACCGGCTGACCGAGAACCCGTTCCCGTCCACGCTGCCCGAGCCGATCGCCGAGCTCGTGCAGGCGGCTCTCCGCACGCCGATGCGGCGCACGCCGTCTGGTACGCCCGCCCGCACGAGCACCCGGACGCGGTGATCGGCGCCCTCGCCGCGCACTCCAACCGCTCGGCCGCGATGCTGCGCACCACCGTCGCCGTCACCCAGCTCCGCGGCAGCACCGGCGCGAACGTCCTCGCGTCGACCGCCAGCGCGGTCGCGAACGTGCGGATCAACCCGGGCGGCACCGTCGCGGGAGTGGTCGCCCGGATCCGCGACGTCATCGACGACCCGCAGGTCGAGGTCGAGGTGCGGGTGGCGCACGAGCCCTCCCCGGTCTCCTCGACCGGCGAGCGGGGCGACGGCGGACCCTACGACGTGCTGCGATCCGTGATCCACGAGGTCTTCCCCGAGGCGATCGTCGCGCCGTACGTGCAGACCGGCGGCAGCGACGCCCGCCACTTCCACGCGATCAGCGACGGCGTCTACCGCTTCATCCCCTTCGAGATCAGCCTGCAGCAGCAGCTCGGCATCCACGGAGCCGACGAGTCGGTCGAGGTCGACCAGTTCGAGCGCGCGATCGAGTTCTACGAGCGGCTGCTGCACCGGCTCTGAGCCGATCCGCCCTCGTTCCTCCGGTTCGCGCCGCTTGCTGGGAAAAGCGTTCGATGACGCGCCGCGCCGTGTTGGCCCCTCGTTCACCCCGCGATGATGGACTGGCGTCAGCGGGTGCAGTCCTGGATCCCGCGTCGTACCTTCGCCAGTGCCGATGCTGGAACAACCGATTCAGCTCCCGCCGATCGTGAAACCCGAGGATCATGACTGTCCGTCAGGCCGAGTACCCGCGGCCCAACCACTTCATCCTTCATCTCAGCGACACCCACTTCATCGCGGGCGACGGGGGCCTCTACGGCTCCGACGTCGACAGCGAGGCGCAGCTCCGCCGGCTCTTCGACGAGCTCGAGGAGTCCGGCGGACGGCCGGAGGCGATCGTCATCACCGGCGACCTCGCCGACAAGGGCGAGCCGGAGGCGTACGCCAAGCTCCGCGCGGTCGTCGAGCCGGCGGCCGCCCGCCTCGGCGCCGAGGTGATCTGGGTCATGGGCAACCACGACGACCGCGGTGCGCTCCGCTCGGAGCTGCTCGACCAGCTCCCGACCACGCAGCCCGTCGACCGCGTGCACGACGTGAACGGTCTGCGCATCATCGCGCTCGACTCGACCGTGCCCGGCGCCCACTACGGCGAGATCTCGGACGCGCAGCTCGACTGGCTCGCCGAGGAGCTGGCGAGCCCGGCACCCCACGGCACGATCCTGGCGCTGCACCACCCGCCGGTGCCGTCCGTGCTCGACCTCTCGGTGCTCGTGGAGCTACGCGACCAGCCGGCGCTGGCCGAGGTCCTCGAGGGGTCCGACGTCCGCAGCATCATCGCGGGCCACCTGCACTACTCCTCCACCGCCACCTTCGCGGGGATCCCCGTGTCGGTCGCCTCGGCCACCTGCTACACCCAGGACCTCAACGTCCCGGTCGGCGGCACCCGCGCGCGGAACGGCGCCCAGGCGTTCAACCTCATCCACGTCTACGACGGCACGGTGCTGCACTCGGTCGTGCCGATCGGCACCTCGACCGAGGTCTCGTACGTCTCGGCGAACGAGACCGAGCGGATCCTCGCGGCCGCCGGCGTCGAGATCGCCCCGGCCACCGCGGCACCGGTCTCGCGCGACGAGGCGCTCTACCCGCCGCTCGAGGAGCGCGTGGGCGTCAGCGCCTAGCGCACGGCTCGTCGGGCGCCCGCCGCGGGGGCGTCTTCGACGATCGTCGCTCGCTCTTCCTCCATCGCCCAGCCCGGATCGCCTCTGTCCGCCGTCCTCCGCTGATCGAACGGCAGGCACCGCGTCCGCCACTCACCTCCTCGGATCGAGCAGCACCGCACCGCACCGCGTCCGTCCGCCCTCCTCTGCTGATCGAGTAGCGCGCGCAGCGGGCGTCTCCCTCGCTGGTCGAGTAGCCCGCGCAGCGGGCGTATCGAGATCCACGTCCAGCAGCAGGTCTGCCTCCGAATCGCTCCTGGCACGTTCCGCCTCTGGACGGCGCGATCGCACTCGTGATGTCGGTGGTCGGTGGTGTCATCCTCGTATGGTTCTTCTGGATGTCGAGGCGAGGCCCGCGGGCGGCGGTCCGAGCGTGCGCGAGTGCTTCGACGACGCCCTCGTCGCCGCCGTCGGAGCCGCGTGCGCGGTCGACGCGTTCCGCGCACGAGCCGAAGCCGAGCGGGCGCAACTGATCGAGCTCGCCCGCCGCACGGCGATGACGCTCCCGGATGCGCTCGTCGATCCCCGCGTGCAGGCGCACGTCGAACGCGAGGAAGCCGCGATGCGAGCCCTGATCGCGGAGATCGCGACCGGCATGCGGGTCTCCGAATCCCTCGCTGCTGTCATCGTGGAGGAGAGCCGGATGCTCGTCAACGAGCTGCCGCAGACTCTGACGGCTCTGCGAGAAGCCGCGATCGCACCCGAGCACGCGCGCGTGATCATCCGGGTCGCACTCGATCTCCCGATCGAGGTGCGCGGCCGCTTCGACGACGCCGCAACGCCTCTCGCTCGCGAGTGCACACCTCCCCAGCTCCGGCGCCGCCTGCGGTCACTGCGCGAGCGCCTGCACCCGGAGTCGCTCACCGACCGCCACGCTCGGTGCGCCGCCCGCCGCGGCGTGTGGCTCGACGGCGACCTCGACGGCATGACCACCCTCCACCTGCACCTCCCCGCCCCCGACGCGCACGGAGCCTTCGACCGCATCGACCGCGTCGCCCGCAGCCTGAAAGACCTTCCCGACGAGGAGCGCACCCTCGGACAGCTGCGCGCCGACGTCGCCACCGCGCTCTTCCTCGACGGCGAGACCGCGCCGGGCCTGGATGGTTCCCAGCCCGCGACAGCGGTCCCACGGGGCATGCGGCCGCGGGTCTCCGTCACCGTGCCCGTCCTGACCCTGCTCGGACGCTCCGACGAACCCGGCTTCCTCGACGGCTACGGACCCATCGACCCCGCCACGGCCCGACGCCTGGCCGCCGACGCTCCCTCCTTCACCCGAATTCTGACCCACCCCGAGACCGGCGCGATCCTCTCCGTCGGACGCACCACCTACCGTGTCCCGGCAGACCTCCGCCGGGCCCTCGCCCACCGAGACGCCACCTGCCGGTTCCCCGGCTGCACCCGCTCCGCCCGCGACAGCGACGTCGACCACGGCATCGAGTGGCAGCACGACGGACCGACCGACGCCGACAACCTCGCCCACCTCTGCCGCCACCACCACCGACTCCGCCACACCACCACCTGGCAGGTCCACCACCGACCGGGCGGAATCCTCCACTGGACTAGCCCCACCGGACGACACCACACCACCGCGCCGGAGCCACCGCCGCAGCCGTTCCAGAGCACGGATTCCGGGAGACTGCCGGTCGACGGCGATCCACCTCCGTTCTGAGGAGGGACGTGAGAGCCCTTCTCCACAAGAGCGGACCGGCCACCGCGTGGTCGTTCGAAACGATCCGCCGCTCCGCCGACTCGAGGTCCGTCGCGCCGAGCCCTCTCCTGCCGGAGAGCACTCCGTCGTCAGCGCGGAGTCCGTGACGAGCGAAGGTGGGAGGCCCAGGACGAGCAGCGCCCGTCCTCAGCGCTCCGAGCGCCCCCGCGCCCGGTCGCGGGCGAACAGGTGACCGGCGAAGGCCAGCGCGGCACCGAGCGCGAGCCCGACGCCCACGCCCGCTCCGACCCCGATGCCGGGGAACACGAGCGAGCTCGCGATCCCCAGCAGCAGTCCGACGACCGCGCCGCCGACGCTCCAGAGCACGATCAGTCCTCGCGCTCCCACGGGGCGGCGATCGGGTAGTACTCCTCGAGGAACCCGATGACGGCCTTGGTGCGCGCCTCGGCCGAGATCTCGGGAAAGCTGCCGTCGTTGAGGCAGAAGAAGTCGACGCCGCGGTTCTTCAGCAGCTTCTTCATGTCCTTCAGGCCCTGGTGCATCGTCGTGTCGACGTACTTCACCTTGGCGTTCTCCTGCACGACGGCGCGCCCGGTCATCAGCGCGTAGTAGTGGTAGAGCGAGTTGGTGACCGAGACGTCGCTCGAGGAGCGGAAGCGGCTCGCGGCGGTCGCGGTGAACTCGGGCTCGAACTCGGTCTCGAGCTCGGCCATCACGCTCTTGCGCAGCGGAGTCGCCGCGTGCTCGAGGTGACGGGTGGTCATCGCACCGAAGCGCTCGCGCAGCAGGCGCCGGTTGACGCGCGCGGCGTTCTCGAAGCCGCTCCGGGAGGCGTTGGAGTCGCCCATGCCGATGCGGGTCGTCGCCTCGATGAACTTGGTGATGCCTCCGGGCGAGAAGAAGATCGACGGATCGACCGGGCGCCCGAAGAACATGTCGTCGTTGGAGTAGAGGAAGTGCTCGGCGAGCCCGGGGATGCGGTGCAGCTGGCTCTCGACGGCGTGCGAGTTGTGGGTCGGCAGCACCGAGAGATCGCGGAAGTGGTCCTCGCTGCGCACGAGGGTGACGTCCGGGTGCTCGTCGAGCCACCGGGGACGGGGCGAGTCGGTGACGATGTAGATGTGCCGGATCCAGGGCGCGTACATGTAGACGCTGCGCAGCGCGTACTTGAGCTCGTCGATCTGGCGGAAGCGGGCAGGGGCGTCGTCGCCCTCGCCGACCACGTAGCTGGCCATGCGGGCGGCGCGGGCGCGCTGGAACTCGAGATCGGTGCCGTCGACCCACGAGAAGACGATGTCGACCTCGAAGCGGATGTCGCTGACGAGCGGCTCGAACATGCCCTCGAAGGTCGGCCAGGTGCGTCCGTAGGCCTCGACGTGCGCGTCGATGGCCTCGGCGACGGGGAGGCTGTTGCGCATGAGCGCGTTCTCGGCGGGAGTGATGATCTCCTCCTCGCCCACCTTCCACAGCTCGAGACGCACCCGCTGCGGGCGCCGTAGCGGAGTGATCCGGTGGAGGAGACGCGGGGGCGGAAGAGCGAGAAGACGTAGGCGCGCGGGTAGGGCGCGATCATGCCCTCGGCGATCAGGTGCGGCGGCGTGCCGCGCTTGTCGAGGGTCTTCACGTAGAAGGGCTCGGTCGCGAAGGCGCGGGCCAGCAGGGTCGCGAGCTCGGTGCCGAGCGAGCGGTCGACCGCGAGGAACGGAGCGCCGTCGGTGCCGCGGATCAGCCGGTAGGGGAATTCCGCCTCGTCGAGCACCTCGCCGATCGCGATCAGGTCTTCCGTCCAGGCTGCTTTCGGCGTCGTACTCGAGTTCACCAGCGAGAACAGACCGGCGTGGACGACGACGTCGTCCCGGTCGAAATGGCGGGGACGCAGGAGCGGGGACGGGAGAGCACGGACGGAAGGCATGATTCACATTATCCGCCGCCTGTTTCCCGTGCGTTACCGCCGGATCAGCTTGACAGCGAGTCGAATCGCGCGAAGGCCTCGTCGGCGGCGCTCTGCGCATCCCGGGCCCGGTGCCCCTCCTCGGCGAACGCGACGCCGAGGGCCGCGGCCGGCTCGCCGAGCCGGGCGGCGCGAGCGGAGTGCTCGCCCAGTGCGCGGCGTGCGGCGAGCGCGTCGCGCTGCTCCCCCAGTGCGTCCGCGATGTCCTCCGCGACGCTCCCTCCGGTGCACGCGGGGGCCGACCGCGGAGGGGACGACCGAGCGCCACGCCTCGACGACGTAGCGCAGCCGCTTCGCCGCCTTGCGGACCTCGTGCCGATCCGGTCCGCTGCGCGCCGTCTCCAGACGCGACAGCTCCTTCTTCAGCGACCGCTTCACCAGCTTCCGAGCGCTCGAGCCCGCCTTCGCGGTCCTCGGCGGGTCGCCGATCAGCTCGTCGAGCGACGCCAGCAGGTCGAGGTACCGGCCGCCGCGCAGAGTGCGGGCGACGCGGCGGAGCGCGACACCGTGCCGGCCCTCGATGTCGACCAGGATGCTCGACTCCGACACGGCGGCCGCGGGCAGCTGCTCGGCGGCGGCGGCGAGACCGGCGCGCAGCCGGGCTCCCAGCACCTCCTCGTCCCTCGCGGCGCCGAGGACTCCGCCCAGCCAGCGCAGCTCGTCGCGGATCGGATCGGTGGCGCTGCGGTCCAGGACCGAGCGGGAGGCGGCGAGCACGCTGCGCAGCCGCCGGCAGAGCGTCCGCATCCGGTGCAGTGCGTTCTCGGCCTCGAGGCGCACGAAGGGGTCGACGGCGCGGAGCTCGGCCAGCAGCTCGACGACCGCGGCGAGCGCCGCCTCTCCCCCGTCGCGCGGGGCGGAACGGCTCACGTCGATCGGCCCCCCGGTCGCGCGGGCGAGCTTCGACGCGCTCTCGGCCGGTCGGGCGCCGCTCCGAGCAGCCGCCGCTCCACCGCCTCGAGCACCGCCTCCTCGCCCCCGGGGGCATCGACGAGCTCGACCTCCCACTCCCGCCAGCGCCGCTCGACTCCGGTGCGCTCGTCGCGGGCGACGACGAGGTCGTCGGCCACCTCGGCGAGCTGGCGGCCGTCGGCGGCGAGCACTCGGGTGATCCCCCGCGATGTCCTCGAGCAGGGCGAGGGGCTCGAGCCGCGAGCGGCCGACGTGGCCGAGCACCGCCGAGCGGATGACCGCCGGCACCGTGCTGGACTCGGTGAGCGGCGCGTGGATCTCGGTGCGCCCCGCGGAGCCGGGAAGCTTGACGTGCCAGCCCTCGTCCGCTCCGCCCGCCCGGCGCCGCAGGGTGATGCGGCCGCGCGAGAGGGCGCGCCCCGAGGTGTCGAAGTACTCGGCCCGCAGAGCGACCGGGGCCTGGCGCTCCGTGGACGCCACTGGTCCGGCTCCCGCGAGATCGGGCAGCTCGGTCTCGGCGCCGACGTCGTACTTGCGCTCGATCTCGGTCTGCGTGTGCGAGGTGCGACCCCCGGTCGCGGCGGGCTTCTTCGACTTCTTCGCACTCGGCATGGTCCATTCTGCGCACGGCGGACGCGTGCGGCACCCCGGGGCGCCCGGGTGCCGCTCCGGCTTAGGCTGAGGGGATGACTGCGCCCGTCCCGCCCGTCGCCCGCCGCGTCCCCCTGGAGCGCCGTCATCACGGCGACACGGTGGTCGATCAGTACGAGTGGCTCCGCGAGAAGGAGGACCCCGGGGTCCTCGCCCATCTCGAGGCCGAGAACGCCTACACCGACGCGGTCCTCGAGCCGCTGGCGCCGCTGCGGGAGCGGCTCTTCGAGGAGATCCGCTCGCGGACGAAGGAGACCGACCTGTCGGTGCCCGTCCGCGAGGGCGCCTGGTGGTACTTCTCGCGCTCCTTCGAGGGCCGCCAGTACGCGGTGCACCGCCGGGCTCCGATCAGCGGGCCCGACGACTGGACCCCGCCCGCCCTCGGAGAGGGCGCCGAGCTCCCCGGCGAGCAGATCGTCCTCGACGGCAACGCCGAGGCGGAGGGGCACGAGTTCTTCTCCCTCGGCAGCTTCGACATCAGCGCCGACGGCCGCTACCTGCTCTTCGGCACGGACGTCGAGGGCGACGAGCGCTACACGCTCCGCATCCGCGACCTCGCGACCGGCGAGGACCTGCCCGACGTCGTCGAGCAGACGGGCGGCGGAGCGACCTTCGGCGCCGACGCCCGCCACGTCTTCTACCCGACCGTCGACGAGTCGTGGCGGCCGGACACGATCATGCGCCACGAGGTCGGCACCGACGCCGCCGCCGACGTGGTCGTCTTCACCGAGCCTGACGAGCGCTACTGGATCGGCGTCGGCCTCACCCGCAGCCGCCGCTTCCTGGTCATCGAGATCGGCAGCAAGATCACCAGCGAGTGCCTCCTGCTCGACGCGCAGGACCCCACCGGCGAGTTCCGCTCCGTGTGGCCGCGGCGCGAGGGAGTGGAGTACGAGGTCGAGCACGCCGTCCTCGACGGGCGAGACCGCCTCCTCATCGTGCACAACGACGCGGCGCTCGACTTCGAGATCGTGGAGGAGCCGGCCGATCTCTCCCTGAGTGCCGAGGAGCGCGCGCAGCAGCGGCGCGTCGTGGTGCCCCACCTCGCCGGTCGCCGCATCGAGGGCGTCGACGCCTTCGCCCGGCACGTGGTCGTCTCCTACCGGTCGGAGGGCGCGACGCGCCTGGGCCTGCTCCGGGAGGGCGACGGCGAGGCCGCGCTCGACGAGATCGTCTTCGACGAGCCGCTCTACGATGCGGGGCTCGCCGGCAATCCGGAGTGGGAGCAGACGTCCCTCCGCCTCGCGTACACCTCGTTCGTCACCCCTCGACGGTGCTCTCGCTCGACGTCGCGACCGGCGGGCGCACCGTGCTGAAGCAGCAGCCCGTGCTCGGCGACTACGACCCCGAGCGCTACGTGCAGCGCCGGGAGTGGGCGACGGCGCAGGACGGCACGCGGATCCCGCTCTCCCTGGTCTGGCGCCGCGACGCCGCCGATCCCGACACGGCCCCGGCTCCGCTGATCCTCTACGGCTACGGCTCCTACGAGGCGAGCATCGATCCCGGCTTCTCGATCCCCCGGCTCTCACCGCTCGATCGCGGAGTCGTCTTCGCGATCGCGCATGTGCGCGGTGGCGGCGAGATGGGCCGCTCGTGGTACGAGAACGGCAGGACGCTCACCAAGAAGGCGACGTTCACCGACTTCGTCGACTCCGCCCGGCACCTCGTCGAGGCCGGGTTCACGACTCCGGAGCGGCTCGTCGCCCAGGGCGGCTCGGCCGGCGGTCTGCTGGTGGGCGCGGTCGCGAACCTCGCCCCGGAGCTGTTCGCGGGCGTCCTGGCCCAGGTGCCGTTCGTCGACGCGCTGACCTCGATCCTGGATCCGTCGCTGCCGCTGACGGTCATCGAGTGGGACGAGTGGGGCGATCCGCTGCACGACGCCGAGGTCTACGCCTACATGAAGTCCTACTCGCCCTACGAGAACGTGCGGGACGGAGTGCGGTACCCGCGGATCCTCGCGACGACCAGCCTCAACGACACCCGGGTTCTCTACGTGGAGCCGGCGAAGTGGGTCGCGCGGCTCCGCGAGGCCGGGGCGCCGGCTCTGCTCAAGATCGAGATGACGGCCGGGCACGGCGGGGTGAGCGGCCGCTACGAGCGCTGGCGCGAGGTGGCCTTCGAGTACGCGTGGATGCTGGACGTGCTCGGAGCCTCCTGAGCGTCCCGCTCCGATCCGGCGGCCCCGCCGCAAGCCCCACCCGTGTGTCACCCCCGACGCGTAGGGTTCGGGGTGCCGACGAAGGGAAGAGCATGAGCGCAGGCCTGTCGATCGACCGGATCGCCGCATGGGTGGCGGATCAGCGGTGGTACGCGAGCAAGGGGCGGCGCCCCGAGCTCGAGGTCCGCGGAGCGTGGTCGCTGCACCCCGAGGGCGGTGAGGTGGTGGACCACCTCTTCATCGACCGGGCGGGGACATCGCCCGTGCTCTACCAGGTGCCCGTGTCCGTGCACCCGGCACCCGTCGCCGGCCTCGAGGACGCGCTCGTCTACTCCGACGGCGAGCGCTGGGTCTACGACGCCCCGCGCGACCCCTTCTTCGCGCGCGCTCTGCTCGGCATGATCGCCGACGGCGGCCGCTCCGACGAGGACGGCGCCGAGGGCGGCGCCCGCGCCGAGGGGCACCGGCAGCCGGGTGCTGTGATCGGCGCGTTCGCGTCGTCGAAGGTGCTCAGCGGTGAGCAGTCGAACACCTCCGTCATCGTGTCGACCACGGCGGAGGACGGCTCCGCCGGCACCCCCGTGATCGTCAAGGTCTTCCGAGCGCTGCACCACGGCGACAACCCCGACGTGACGGTGCAGTCGGCGCTCAACGCGGCCGGCAGCGCTCTGGTCCCGCCCGTCATCGGCAACGTCACGGGCGAGTGGGACGATGAGGGCGAGCCGAGCGGGCGGGCCTTCGGGCACCTCGCCTTCGCCCAGGAGTTCCTCCCCGGTGTCCAGGACGCGTGGCGGGTCGCCCTCGAGGCGGTCGGCGCCGACTCCGACTTCACCGGCCCCGCCCGCGAGCTGGGCTCGGCGACCGCCGCGGTGCACGCCACGCTCGCCGACGTCCTCGAGACGGAGGAGGCGACTCCCGAGGTCGTCGAGCGGATCGTCGCCACCATGCGCCGTCGCCTGCGGATCGCCTCGTCGGAGGTGCCGGTCATCGCAGAGGACTCCGAGGCGATCGACGCCGTCTTCCGCGCGGCCGCGGCCGCGCCCTGGCCCCGGCTGCAGCGCATCCACGGCGACTACCACCTGGGGCAGGTGCTCCTCGTCCCCGGACGTGGCTGGGTCCTGCTCGACTTCGAGGGCGAGCCCCTGCGTCCGATGAACGAGCGGCGGATGCCCGACGTGGCCCTGCGCGACGTCGCGGGCATGCTGCGCTCCTTCGACTACGCCGCCGGAGCGCACGAGCAGAGCTCCCCCGGCTCGAGTCGCGCCGAGTGGGCCGCGGCGAGCCGCGCCGCGTTCCTCGAGGGGTACTCCGAGCGCGCGGGCGACGCCGTCGAGGCGCACCGCGCCGTGCTCGACGCGTTCGAGCTCGACAAGGCCGTCTACGAGGCGATCTACGAGGCTCGCAATCGCCCCCAGTGGCTGTCGATCCCGGTCACCGCGGTGCAGCGGCTCGTCGGACGCTCGTAGGGTGCAGGTATGAGCGAACGCGACGAGAAGTCCGACGAGAAGCCCCTGGACCCGCTGAGCGACTTCAGCATCCCGGGTGACACCGATCTGCACACCGACGGCGACGCCTCGGGGGCCGACGGAACCGAGGTCGCGGAACCGGGCTCCGCGGACGACCGGAAGTAGGACCTCGGGAGGGGCAGCCGGATCACCGGCGGCTCCTCCCGCCCTCGTTCCGGGAGAGCGCGGGCGCCGCTCCGACCGGACCCGCTGCCGCTCACCGTGTCAGAGCCAACCCCAGCGCTTGAACAGGCGGTGCAGGATCACGCTCGACGCGACCATCAGCCCCAGCGCGGCCGGGTAGCCCCACGCCACGTGCAGCTCCGGCATCACGTCGAAGTTCATGCCGTAGACGCTCGAGATCATGGTCGGCGCGAAGAAGATGGCCGCCCAGGCCGAGATGCGCTTGACCTCGTCGTTCTGCTGGTTGCCCGCCTCCGCCAGCCGCTTCATGTCCTCGTTCTGCCGCTGCGCGACGAGGGTCGCGTTCACCGCGAGGATCTCGCGGAGGGTCGTCCGGAAGCCCTCGACGCGCTCGTCGACGACGGCGACGTGATCGGCGACGTCGCGGAGGTAGCGGCGCAGCTCGACGTCCTCGCGGAACACCTCGAAGTCGGTGACGAGGCGTCCGAGCATGCCCGTGAGCGGCCGGGTGGCGCGCTGGAAGTCGAGCACCTCCTGGCTCAGCTCGTAGATGCGCCGTGACACCGCGGGGTCCCCCTCGAAGACCTGGGCCTCGATCTCGTCGATGTCGTTCTCGAGGCCGGCGACCACCGGCGAGTACTGGTCGACCACGGCGTCCAGGATCGCGTAGAGGACCGCCACCGGGCCCTTGCGCAGGAGCTCGGGGTCGGCCTCCATCCGGCGCCGCACGAGGGAGAGGTCCGGCTTCTCGGAGTGCCGGACGGTCACCACGAAGTTCGGGCCGACGAAGAGGTGCAGCTCGCCGAAGTCGACCTCCTCGCGCTGATCGGCGTAGCTCGCGGCCCGCAGGACCACGAACATGTCGCTGCCGTAGCGCTCGAGCTTCGGCCGCTGGTGGGCGCTGATCGCGTCCTCGATCGCGAGGGGTGCATCGAGAACTCGTCCTCGAGAGCCGCGAGCTCGCCCTCGGTCGGGCGGTAGAGCCCGATCCAGGCCATGGCGTCGGGGAGCCGCTGCAGCGCGGAGAGCGCCTCCGGGATGCTCCCGGGCGAGACGATCCGGCGGCCGTCCTGGTAGATCGCGTTGTCGACGGTGCTGGTGCGCGGCGGAGACCTCGACGGGGCGCAGCCGCTCGATCGGGGCGGTGTCCTCGGCGGCCGCGCGCGTACGCGAGCCGAGACCGAGGGAGGGGACGCGGGAAGCTTCACGGTCGACTCCTCTCGCCTTCGCCGACGACCCATTGTGCACCTCCCGGTGAACAGCGGGTGTCCGACGTCGATCCGCCCCGACGCGGCCGGGCGGTCGGGCGGTGTCGGAGGCCCTCAGTAGCCTGGAGCGAGTCAGGGGGCCACCCCGCACGCCAGGAGGGACGACGTCGGTGAAGCTGCTCCACACCTCCGACTGGCACATCGGCCGCACCTTCCACGGTCATTCGAGCGTGCCCGCGCTGCGCCGGGTGCTCGAGGCGCTCGTCGCGACCGTGCGCGAGGAGGCCGTCGACGTGGTGCTCGTGGCGGGCGACGTCTTCGACTCGGCGGTGCCGGCCGGCGAGCACTACGCCCTGCTCACCCGCACGCTCGAGGAGCTCCGCGGCGCCGGCGCCGAGGTCGTCCTGACCAGCGGCAACCACGACTCCCCGCGCGGCTGGGCTTCCAGGCCGGGCTCCTGCGCACCTCCGGCGTCCACGTGCTCACCGATCCCGAGGCGTACGCCGAGCCGGTCGTGCTCCGCGACGAGCACGGGGAGGTCGGCGTCTACGGCATCCCCTACCTCGAGCCGGCGCTCTACCGCCACCGGCACCCCGAGGAGTCGCTCCGCCGGCACGAGGACGTCCTCGCCTTCGCGATGCGGCGGATCCGCGCCTCGGCCGGGGCCGCCGGGCGACGCTGGGTCGTCCTCTCGCACTGCTTCGCCGTCGGCGCGCCCGCCGGCACCGTCGAGCGCGACATCACCGCCGGGGGCATCGACTACGTCTCGGTCGACCACTTCGCCGACGCCGACTACGCCGCTCTCGGGCACATCCACGGCCGGGCCGAGCTGCTGCCGAACGTCCGCTACTCCGGTGCGCCCCTGCACTACTCCTTCGGCGAGGCGGCGAAGCCCCGCGGCGGCTGGATCGTGGAGGTCGGCGCCGACGGGCTGCAGGACGTCCGCTGGTCGCCGCTTCCCGTGCCCCGCAGGCTCAGCGTGATCGAGGGGCGGCTCGACGAGCTGCTGGCCGATCCGACGCTCGCGCAGGAGGAGCAGGACTGGGTCTCGGCCGTGCTGACCGACGAGGTGCGCCCCCTCGACGCGATGGCGCGTCTGCAGTCCCGATTCCCCGGCTGCGTGACCCTGGAGCACCGGCCGCCGAGCGCGCCCGCCGGCGAGCCGACCGCCTACGCCGAGCGGATCCGCGGGCGCAGCGACGTCGAGATCGTCGACGACTTCCTCGCCCACGTGCGCGGCCGCGGCGCCTCCGACGCCGAGCGCGGGATCGTCCTCGACGCTCTCGCGGCGGTCGACGCCGAGGCCCTGCGGTGAGGATCCGGCGCCTCGCCTTCGCCGGACTCGGACCGTTCCGCGACCCTCAGGAGATCGACTTCGACCGGACTCGAGGACGTCGGCATCTACCTCATCGCGGGCCGCACCGGCGCGGGCAAGTCGACGATCCTCGACGCGATCAGCTTCGCCCTCTACGGCTCCGTGCCCCGCTTCGACGGCACGTCGGCACGACTCTGAGCGATCACAGCGCGCCCGAGGACGAGACGTTCGCCGAACTCGACTTCGAGGCCGCGGGGCGGCTCTACCGGATCCGGCGCTCGCCCGAGTACGAGCGCCCGGCCAAGCGCGGGGGCGGCACGACGCGACAGGCGGCGAAGGTCTCGCTCCTGGAGTGCGTGGGCGGCTCCTGGAGCGGCGTCTCCTCCAGCGCGAAGGAGACGGGGATCGAGATCGGCCGCATCGTCGGGCTGACGAAGGACCAGTTCCTGCAGGTGATCCTGCTGGCGCAGAACCGCTTCCACGAGTTCCTCCTCGCCAAGAACGACGAGCGGCAGAAGCTGCTGCGCACGCTCTTCGCCACCGAGCGCTACGAGCTGCTCCGGCGGCGCCTGCTCGATCAGCGGCAGGAGAGCGCCGCCGCCCTCGAGGAGGAGAGGTCGGCCGTCGCGGCCCTCGCCGACGAGGCGCGCCGCCTGGGCAGGACGGAGGAGGGCGAGGTGATCGATGCGGCGTGGTTCGCGGGTCTCGTCGCCTCCCTCGCGCCGGCGCTCCTCGAGGCGCGGTCGGACGTCGATCGGGCCGACGACGCGCAGATCGAGGCGCGGGCGGCCCTCGACGCCGCGTCGCTCCTCCGTCGCGCCCAGGATCGCCGCTCCCGAGCCCTGCGCGAGAGCGAGGAGCTCGCGGTCGCCGAGGCCGTCGTCGTCGCCCAGCGCGAGCGCGTCGAGCTCGCACGTCGGGCCGACGGAGTACTCCCGGTGCTCCGGTCGGCGGCGTCCGCCCGCACCGCGGCCGAGAGGGCGGCCGCCGAGCGAGACGGCGCGGCCGAGCTGTTCGGCGCCGTGCTCGCGGAGCCCGCCGAGCGAGCCGGGGCCGCCGACCGGTCGGAGGCTCTCGGGCGCCGCTTGGGAGCACTGGCGGAGGCCCTCGCCGAGGAGCGCCGGATCCCCGATGCCGAGAAGGCGGTGGAGCGGGCCGAGCGCGCTCGTGCGAAGGCTCTCGCCTCGCTCGAGCGGCTCGATGACGAGCTGAAGGGGCTGCCGGTCCGGCTCGACGCCCTCGCCGCGGAGGAGGAGTCGCTCACTCCCCAGGCGGCGACCGTCCCTCCCGCACCGAGGAGCTCGCCGCGCTGGAGCGACGGATCGCGGCCGCCGTCGAGCGCGAGGCCGCCGCGTCGTCGCTCGCGTCGCTCCGCACGGCCTACGCCGAGACCGGACGCCGGCACCGCGACCTCGCGGCCGAGCACTCGGCCCTCGTCTCCCGCCGGTTCGCCGGCTTCGCCGGGGAGCTCGCCACGGCCCTGGTCCCCGGGGAGCCCTGCCCCGTCTGCGGTGCTCACGAGCACCCGCGTCCGGCCGAGCACGGCGACCTCGCCCCGGTCTCGACCGAGGACCTCGACCGGGCCCGGGCAGCGGTCGACGCGGCCGCTCGGACCATGGACCGCGCCCGTGATCGCGAGAGCACCGCGGCGCTCGCGCTCGCCGCGCTCGAGGAGCGGGCGGGAGTGGACACTCCGGCCTCTCTCGACCTCGCGCTGATCGAGGGGCGCGAGCGGCTGGCCACCGCCCGCGCCGCCGCGTCGCGCTGCGAAGCCCTGCGGAGCGAGCGCGGCACGCTGCGCCGCCGGCTCGACGAGCTGACCGCGCTCCGCGAGAGCGCCCGCACCGACGACGACCGCCTGACCCGGGAGGCGACGATCGCGGCCGAGGCGCTGCGGACCCTCCTCGAGAGGGTCGAGGGCGCAGCGCGACGGCGCCGACAGCATCGCCTCCCGCGTGGCCGAGCTGACCGAGCGGCGCCGCGTCGCCGATGCCCTCGTGGCGGCGGAGGACCTCCTGGTCGTGCGCACCCGTGCCGCCGATGAGGCGCAGGAGCACCTCGCGTCGGTGCTCGCCGAGCGCGGCTTCGAGGCGCGGCCTCCGCCGAGGCGGCGGCGCTCACCGCGGGCGAGCGTGCGCGGGCCGAGGCCGTCGTCGCCGAGCACGAACGGCGCCGGGCCGCCGTCGACGCGGTACTCGCGGAGCCCGAGCTGCAGGGGCTGCCCACGACCCCCGTCGACCTCGCCGGCGCCGAGGAAGCGGCCCGGCTCGCCTCCGCCCGCCGCGACGAGGCGCGCTCGCGGCTCTCGGTGCTCGAGCACCGCGCCGCACGACTGGCCGAGCTGGCCGCCCTCGCCGAGAGCAGGCTGCTCTCGCTCGAGGGCCGGCTCCGTCGGCACGAGGAGCTGCGCGCGCTCGCCGAGACGATCGACGGGCGCGGGCAGAACACGCGTCGCATGGATCTCGAGGCGTTCGCGCTCGCGGGCCGCCTCGAGGAGATCGTGGGCGCGGCGAACCTCCGCCTCGGCGCGATGACGAGCGGCCGCTACTCGCTGCTCCACGACGACTCCCTCGCCTACCGCAACGCCTCCTCCGGCCTCGGGATCGAGGTGCTCGACGCGTTCACAGGCGTGCGCCGCCAGCCCGCCTCGCTCTCGGGAGGCGAGACGTTCCTCGCGTCACTCGCGCTCGCCCTCGGTCTCGCCGACGTCGTCACGGCCCAGTCGGGCGGCATCACGCTCGAGACGATGTTCATCGACGAGGGCTTCGGCTCGCTCGACGCCGAGACCCTCGAGACCGCGCTGGGCACGCTCGACGCGCTGCGGTCCGGCGGTCGCACGATCGGGCTCATCAGCCACGTCGACGCGATGCGCGAGCGGCTGCCGATCGGGCTCCGCGTCGTGGTGGGCGCCCGCGGCGACAGCACGCTGCGCACCGACTGAGCGCCGCTCCCTGCAGTTCTGCCCCGGCCGCGCTCCCCGCACTGCGACCCTGCACTAGGGCCTCGAGGACCGGTGCCTCGCGACCGCGTCCGTGTTGCCGCAGCGCGCGGAGCAGTAGCGCTGCCGGCCGGCGCGGGACTCGTCGACGAACACCCGGTCGCAGCCTCCTCGGGCGCAGACGCCCATCCGGAGCCCCGCCGCCGCGGACACGAAGAAGGCGAGACCTCCTGCGGTCACCGAGCGCACCCGGGTGACGACGTCACTGCCGTCGGGAACGAGGTGCAGATGCGGCGGCATCCCGTCGTGGGTGGCGACGAACAGCGATCCGGCGACCTCCGCGAGCAGGCCGTTCACCTCGCCGCAGCGCGCCTGGACCGAGCCGGCCGCGAAGACGCGCCGCAGCCGCGCCGCCCAGTCCCGCAGCGCCAGCGTGTCGGACGGAGCGAGGCCCGGCTCGCGGACGCCCTGCGCCTGCAGCAGCGGCTCGATCGGGTCGTCGGGCGCGGCGTTCACCAGCGCGGCCGCGAGTCGCGGACCGACCTGGTGCCGGTGGTCGAAGGTCATCCGCCGACTGTAATGGTTGAACGCCTCCGATCCCTTACGAGAGCATCGGTGCATGCACGAGCACCGCTGGACCCGACTCTCCCGCCACTCGACCAGCGAGGGGTCGTCGGTTATCTACTCTGCTCCTGCGGCGCACGGGAGATCGAGCTCGTCCCGCTCGCTCCTGCCGTCGTGCTCGCCGCCCGAAACTCTCCGACCAGCTGCTGGTGACCGGACGACTCGGGATCGCCGTCGCGGGCACGGCGAGATCGTGGTCGCCAGGCACTAGGGTCGTGCGCAGTGACACGGGGTGCCCGCCTGGGCTGAGAGAAGACCCGTTGAACCTGATCTAGTTCGTACTAGCGAAGGGATGTCGCGAATGAGCATTCGCACGCCTGCCCACCCGACCCTCCACGACCTCGACGGGGCCGCCGTCGGCCGCGATCTCGAGGAGCTGCGCCGCAGGGCGCCACTCGTCCAGTGCATCACCAACGCGGTGGTGACCGGATTCACCGCCAACAGCCTCCTCGCCCTGGGGGCGAGCCCCGCCATGGCCGATCTCCCGGGCGAGGCGGGCGTCTTCGCCGGGCTCGCGTCGGCGACGCTCGTGAATCTCGGGACGCCCGGGTCAGAGCAGCGCTCCGGGGCGCGGGAGGCGATCGCGACCGGGCCGCTCTGGGTGCTCGATCCGGTCGCCGTCGGGCCACTGCCGGTCCGCACCGCCTTCGCCGCCGAGATCCTCGACCAGGGGCCCTCGATCATCCGCGGCAACGCCTCCGAGATCCTCGCCCTCGCCGGTCTCGGTGCCGGCGGTCGGGGTGTCGACGCCGTCGACGGGGCCGAGGATGCGCTCGACGCCGCGAAGGAACTCGCCCGGCGCACGGGAGCCGCCGTCGCTGTCTCCGGCCCCGTCGACGTCGTCACCGACGGAGTCGCGGTCGTCCGTGTCACCGGCGGGCACCCGCT
The DNA here is from genome assembly GCF_979253875.1 of Rathayibacter sp. AC182. Lineage (NCBI taxonomy): Bacteria > Bacillati > Actinomycetota > Actinomycetes > Micrococcales > Microbacteriaceae > Rathayibacter > Rathayibacter sp. AC182. Next base: position 801,414 of record NZ_CEEDEK010000003.1, read on the forward strand.
GCTGACCCGCGTCACGGGCGGAGGCTGCGCCCTCGGCGCCGTGATGGCCGCCTTCCTCGGCGCCGCCGACCCCGCCCCCGGAGCCGCCCTCCGCGCCGCCGTCGCGGGCTCGGTCGTCTGGGGGATGGCCGCCGAGCGCGCGGCGCGCACCGCGGCCGGTCCCGGCTCGTTCGCCGTGGCCCTCCTCGACGAGGTCTCCTCCCTCGACGCGTCCGTCGTCGCGCAGGGGGCGAGGATCGCGTGAGCGCCCTCGACCTCTCCCTTTACCTCGTCACCGACACGCGGCAGTGCGGAGCGCGCGGCGTGCCGGCCGTCGTGTCCGCCGCGGTCCTGGGTGGCGTCCGCACTGTCCAGATCCGCGACCACGACGCCTCGGCCGCCGAGCTGCTCGCCCTCGTCCTCGCCGTCGCCGACGTGCTCGACGAGCGCACGACCCTCGTGGTGGACGATCGCGTCGACGTCGCCCTCGCCGCCCGCCTGGCCGGAGCGCGGGTGCACGGGTCCACCTCGGGCAGTCAGACCTGCCCGTCCTCGCCGCCCGGCAGCTCCTGGGCCCGGACGCCGTCCTCGGACTGACGGCGAACACGCCCGCGCACCTCGAGGCCGTGCACGCCCTGCCCGCGGGTACCGTCGACTACCTGGGCGTCGGAGTGATCCGGCCGACCGCGACGAAGCCCGACCACCCGGTACCGCTCGGGATCGACGGGTTCGCGGATCTCGCGGCCGCGACTCCGCTCCCCTGCGTCGCCATCGGCGGCGTGGGCCTGCACGATGCGGCGGCCCTGCGCGCCGCGGGGCCGCCGGCCTCGCTGTCGTCTCGGCGATCTGCACGGCGGAGGATCCCGCAGCCGCCGCTGCGACCCTGCTCGCGGAGTGGGACCGGTGACCGCGCGCATCCCGCGCGTGCTCAGCATCGCGGGCACCGATCCGACGGGCGGTGCGGGCATCCAGGCCGACCTCAAGTCGATCGGCGTGCTCGGCGGCTACGGCATGGCGGTGGTCACGGCTCTCGTCGCGCAGAACACGCACGGGGTCCGCTCCGTGCACCTGCCTCCGGTGACGTTCCTCCGCGAGCAGCTCGACGCGGTGAGCGACGACGTCGCGATCGACGCCGTGAAGATCGGCATGATCGCGACCGCCGCGATCGGCACGGGGATAGCGGACTGGCTCGACGCGGTCCGTCCGCCGCTCGTGGTCGTCGATCCGGTCATGATCGCCACGAGCGGTCATCGTCTGCTCGACCCCGAGGCCGAGGAGAGCGTCCGCGAGCTCGTCCGCCGGGCGCATCTCGTCACCCCCAACCTCCCGGAGCTCGCCGTGCTGGCCGGCGCCGAGGAGGCCGGGGACTGGGCCGAGGCGCTCCGGCAGGGCGCGGACGTCGCCCGCACGCTCGGCACCGCCGTGCTGGTGAAGGGCGGGCATCTCGACGGCCCGTCGACTCCGGACGCGATCGTCACGCCCTCCGGCGAGACCCGCGAGACCCCGGGCGAGCGCGTCCCCACCTCGAACACGCACGGCACCGGCTGCTCGCTCTCCTCCGCCATGGCCGTGCTCCTCGTCGGCCGGACGGGTGCCGTCGACGACCTCGCGGCAGCGCTCACCGAGGCGAAGGAGTGGCTGACCGGCGCACTCCGCGGCGCCGACGCCCTCGAGGTCGGCACCGGCAACGGGCCGATCGACCACTTCCACCGGCTCCGCACGCCCGCCTTCTGCGAGGCGGTGTGGACCGAGACCGAGCCGCTGCGCCGCGAGATCGACGCCCTGCCCTTCGTCACCGCCCTCGGCGACGGCACGCTCGAGCGCGACGACTTCGAGTGGTACCTCGCGCAGGACGCGCTCTACCTCTCGGAGTACGCCCGCGTGCTCGCCGTGGCCGCCCAGCGGGCGCCGAGCGCCGAGGAGCAGGTCTTCTGGGCCGAGAGCCTCGCGCAGGCGATCGCGACGGAGGCTCAGCTGCACCGCGATCGGCTCGGCAGCCGATGGGACGAGCCCTCCGACACCACCCGGGGCTACGTCGACCATCTGGCGGCCGTCGGAGCAAGGGGCGGCTACGGCGAGCTCGTCGCCGCGCTGCTGCCGTGCTTCCAGCTCTACGCCGATATCGGCGAGCGACTGGCGGCGGCGAACCGGCCGGGGCACCCCTACGAGGACTGGCTCTCGACCTACGCCGACCCCGGATTCGCCGCCGCGACCGCGAGGGCGATCGCCGTCACCGAGGCCGCAGCCGCACGGGCCGGAGCGACGGAGCGCGCCGCCATGCGCGACGCGTTCCTGCGCTCCAGCCGCTTCGAGCGCGACTTCTTCGCGGCTCCGCTCAGCCGATCGCCTCGCGGAGGACGTGCATGAGCGCGTCCAGCTGAACCGTGTCGGCCGAGGCGGTCTCGGCGTCCGCGCCGTCGAGCGCGCGGGCGGCGAGGCCCGCCTTGGCGTCGATCAGCTCGGCGATCTTCGCGTCGATCGTGTGCGCCGCGATGATGCGCCAGGCCGTGACCGGCTCCTCCTGGCCGATGCGGTGCACCCTGTCGATCGCCTGCGTCTGCTCGGCGGAGGTCCACGAGAGCTCCGCGAGGACCACGTTCGAGGAGGCCTGCAGATTGACGCCGACTCCCGCCGCCGTCAGCGAGCAGACCGCGACCGAGACGTCGGGGTCGGTGTTGAAGGCGTCGATCTGCGACTGCCGGAACGTCGCCGTCTGGTCGCCGCGGATCGAGACGGACGCGAGCTCGCGCTTCTCGAAGGTCTCCTCGGCCTGGTCCATCACGTCGACGTGCTTGGCGAAGAACACGACCTTGCCGACCGAGCGGGCCAGCTGCGAGGCGTAGTCCGCGGCCAGCGCGGCCTTGGCCTGGCCGATGCGGCGCACCATGGTGAAGACGTTCTCGCCGGTCTTCGCCGACTTCGACTCCTCGAGCTCGCTCTGCGCGACGATGGATGAACCGCTCGCTCTCGTCCGAGTCGAGCTCGTGCGTGATCGAGGCGGTGACGGCCTTGTACCGCTGCAGCATCCGGCGCCGAGCTCGCGCTCGGCCTTCTGGATGGAGCGGCCGAGGTCGTCGTCGAGCTCGACGGGCAGGTCGACGATCCGCTTCGAGGGCAGGTCGGCGGCGACGTCGATCTTCTTCCGCCGCACGATGCCGAGGTCGATGACCGCCTCGCGCGCCTCGGGGTAGAAGCCGGTGTCGGCCGGGGTCAGACCGGTCTCCTCGAGGCTGCGCATCAGGTCGGGCCCGGGCTTGGTCTCGTCGATCCAGCCCAGGAAGCGCCAGATCGCGCGGAAGTCGTCCACGTCGTTGATGAGCGGCGTTCCCGTGAGGGCGATCATCAGCGGGTCGTGGCCGGGAGTCGTCTCGCGGATCTTCGACGCGAGCGCGAGCACGCTCTGCGACCGCTGCGAGCGCAGGTTCTTGATGAAGTGCGCCTCGTCGACGACCATGCCGCGGAAGCCGAGGCTCCCGAGCCAGCCCAGGTGGCGGTCGAGGATGTCGTAGTTGACGATGACGACGTCGGCGAACGCGTCGAGGGTGGTGCCGTCGCCGTGGATGACGGTGGCGCGGCGGTGCGGGGTCCAGTGCTCGACCTCGCGGGCCCAGTTCATCTTGACGACGTTGGGCACGACGGCGAGCAGCGGGTAGGACCCGGTGACCGAGGCGGCGAGCAGGCTCTGCGCGGTCTTGCCCAGACCCGGCTCGTCGGCGAGCAGGAAGCTGCGGTGGCCCCGCGCGCACTCCCGATGAAGCGCGCCTGGTGGGCCATGAGCTCGCGGCCGCGGGGCGAGACCCGGTCGATCGCGGGCGGCTCCGGCAGCTCCATGCTCGCGGCGCGGCCGCCCGCTCCGTACTCGAACGCCTTGAAGAGCGGACCGAGCAGCTCCCAGTCGTCGAGTCGACGTCGGGTGGGAGCCGGGGCGGCGGCGATCGAGAAGTCCGGCGGCAGGAACGGGTTGGCCAACTGGCGCGCGCGCACCGACGGCGGGACGACCTGGTTGACCGGCGCCTCCGGCTTGGGCTCCGGCTCGGTCACGATCAGCAGCTCGTCGGGGCTCAGCTCGGCACCGGCCTCGAGCAGCCAGTCGCGGCGGAGCTTCTGCGCGGCGGGGGTGTAGCCGGCCTCGGACTCCAGGAGGCTGATGAGGCTCGTGTCGCGGGCGGCGGTCTTCGCGAGGATGGTCGCGATGCCGTCCAGGCGCTTCATCTCCTCGGCGCGCTGCGAGTCGCTCAGCTCGGTGTCGACCTTGACGCGCTTGCGCTCCTCGCGCATGAGCAGGGCGATGACGAGGAACCTCGTGCGGTTGGTCGGGCCGACCTTGCCGGTCTGCGCCTTCTGCTTCCACCTCGCGGACGCGTCGCGCGAGGATCGGGATGATCCCGGCGTTGTCGCCTCCGCGGGGCCGCGACCGCGGCCTGCTCCCGGCCGCGTCTCGTACGACGCGTCTGACCACCGGACTGACGCTGGCCGCTGCGAGCCATGCTCCTCCTCGACGTTCGACGGGGCGCAGGAGGGGTTCCCGGGCTCTACCGTCGGCATTGCACTGAAAGTGTCTTGCGCTGGCCACCCGGCCTCCGAGGAGGCGGACGGCGTCAGTGCATCCGATGGCCGTCGGGAGCTCCGAGCAACGGATCTGAGACCCGGTCGCAGCATCCCCGGCGCGCGGGTGCGACCCCATCCTACCCCGAGCAGGCGCCGGGCCTACTCCGCGACGGGGACCTTGATGATCAGACCGGCGGCGACCACGACGCCCACCGCGGCGAGGTGGAGGGAGGCCCAGACCTGGTCGGGGAAGTCGAAGGGCAGGACCGGGTTCCACAGCACGAGGATCGGCACGAGTCCGACGAGCCAGAGGAGGGAGCGCGCCTGGATCGCGAACCAGCCGATCACCGCCGCGAGGATCGCGACCGGGTACCGCACGAAGTCGTAGGCGTCGCCGCCGACGAGGGCGAGCCCGGCGAGCAGCACGATCGCGGCGAGCACTCCCGGGGCCAGCGCCATCCTCGCGGTGCCGCGGGACGGATAGCGGCCGGCGGGGCCGCGGGACGTGGGAGCTGCGTTCACTCCTCGATCGTACGCGGCGCTCCGGGCCGATACCCCCGCCGGGTATGCGGTCGTCGGCGTAGGCTGGCCGGGTGATCGACGATCTGAAGAAACGGTCCCTCCACCGCGCGCGCATCCTCGAGGGGCAGATGCGCGGCCTCGCGAAGATGATCGAGAACGAGGACTACTGCGTCGACATCGTCACGCAGTCCCTCGCGATCCAGAAGTCGCTGGGTTCGCTCAACAAGCTCATCGTCGAGAACCACCTGCGCACGCACGTGACGACGATGTTCGACGAGGGCGGTGAGGCGCGCGAGGCGGCGATCGCCGAGCTCGTGAAGATCTTCGAGCTCTCCAACAACCGCTCATGACCCGCCTCGTCGCCCTCCGCGGCGACATCACCCGCGAGGACGTCGACGTGGTCGTCAACGCCGCGAACTCCTCCCTCCTGGGCGGAGGAGGGGTGGACGGAGCGATCCACCGCGCGGGCGGGCCGGAGATCCTCGAGGAGTGCCGCCGTCTGCGCGCGAGCACGCTGCGCGACGGCCTGCCGGCCGGGTCCGCGGTCGCCACGACCGCCGGGCGCCTGCCCGCGCGCTGGGTGGTGCACACCGTCGGCCCCGTCCACTCGCGGAGCGAGGACCGCACCGCCGTGCTCGCCTCCGCGTACGCCGAGTCGATCGCAGTGGCCCGGGGCCTCGGCGCGCGGACCGTCGCGTTCCCCGCGATCTCGGCCGGCGTCTACGGCTGGCCGATGGACGACGCGGCGAGGGTCGCGGTCGAGTCCGTCCGCGCGGCGACGACCGACGACGATCCGATCGTCGAGGTGCGCTTCGTGCTCTTCTCGGACGAGGCGCTCGCGGAGTTCATGCGCGCGCTCGCCCTGATCACCGGTCGCATCGAAACCCCGAGCTGCGTCCTCTCGTCCCGCACACGGAGGAGGGAGCGGGACGAGAGTGAGCGCCGCCGAGCCCCTCGGGATCCGGCAGGCGCGTGAGGGCTAGGCCGTCTTGGGCCGCGCGAACTCGTCGAACGGCAGCGTGATCGGGCGGGTGCGCGGCGGCATCCGCAGCAGCGCGTCGAGCGCCGGCCCCAGCGCCCCGCGCCAGGCGGCGTAGCCGTCCTCGTTCAGGTGCAGGCGGTCCGGGCTGTACCGGTCGTCCATCGCCCCGTCCTCCGTCGCGAAGACGGGCCAGAGGTCGAGGTACGCGGCGTGCGCCGTGGGGGCGAACTGCCAGAGGTGGCGGTTCACGTCCCGGATCTGCGGCGCGAACTCGTGCCCGCGCGGCAGGACCGAGTTGACCAGGAGCCGCACGTCCGGGAGGTCCCGGCGCAGAAGTGGCGACGATCGTCTCGATGTTCCGGACGATGTGCTCGGTGGTGCGGTGCCAGGCGAGATCGTTGGTGCCGATGAGCAGCACCACCGTGTCGGGGGCCTGCTCGACCAGTTCGGGCAGACGCGCCACTATGTCCGCGGTGGTCGCCCTCTCGCGGCCCTCGTCGACGACCGTCGACGAGGTGAGCCACTCGTCCCAGGCCCCGGCCTGGATGATGCTGTCCCCGACGAAGAGGACCTTCCCCAGCTGGAGATCGCGCCCCGCGTCCGTGTCCGACGGCTCGCTCATCGTGCTCCTCTCGTTCGGTCCGGAGGCGGTGTCGCTGCTCTCCGGAGTCTCCATTGTCACCGCTGCGCCCCGCGCCCGCCAGGGACCGCTCGTCACCGGAGTCCGGCAGATCGAGCGCTGTGGCGGTGATCCGGTTCGCCATGCCGTTGAAGACGATGCCGTGGAACGGCAGGACGGCGAGCCAGTAGAGGCGTCCCGCGAGGCCCTGAGGGAAGAAGACGGCGCGCTGCGTGTAGAGCGATCCGCCGCCCTCGGAGGGCTCCGCGCGCATCTCGAGCCACGCTCCACCCGGCACCTTCATCTCGGCGCGGAGGCGGAGCAGCGTGGGCCGCTCGATCGCCTCGACGCGCCAGAAGTCGAGCGCGTCTCCCGCGTGCAGGCGCTCGAGTCGCGGCGCCCGCGCTGCAGGCCCACTCCCCGACGAGCTTGTCCATCCACCCGCGGATCGCCCAGGCGAGCGGGAAGGAGTACCAGCCGTTGGTGCCGCCGATGCCCTCGATGACGCGCCAGAGCTTCGCCGGGTCGGCGTCGGTGCGACGCTCCTTGCGGTCGACGTAGACCGTGTGGCCCGCCCACTCGGGGTCGCTCGGCAGCGGATCGCTCGGTGCGCCGGAGACCTCGGCGTTCTGCCAGCTCGTCTCGATCTCGCCGGCCTGCATCTTGCCCAGCGCCAGCCGGACCGAGCGCCGGTAGGGCGTGAGCCCGCCCTCGGGATCGGGGATGAGCGAGCGGATGTCCTGCTCCCGCACGATGCAGTCGTACTGCAGGGAGGCGATGATCGGCACCGCCAGCGAGCGCGGGATCGGCGTCACGAGGTTGACCCACTGCGACGCGAGCCACGGGGTGAAGACGGGGAGGGAGGCGATCGGCCGCTGCGGCAGCCCGGCCTCGACCGCGTAGCCGTTCATCATCTGCCCGTAGCGGAGCACGTCCGGACCGCCGATGTCGAAGGTGCGGTTGAGCGTACGGTCCTCGAGCGACGCCGCACCGATGAGGTAGTGCAGCACGTCGCGCACGGCGATCGGCTGGATGAAGTTGCGCACCCACTGCGGGGCGGGCATGTAGGGCAGGATGTCCGTCAGATGGCGCACCATCTCGAAGGACGTCGAGCCGGAGCCGATGATCACGCCGGCCTGGAGCGCGATGGTCGGCACGCCCGACTCCATCAGGATCCGGCCGACCTCGGCCCGCGAGCGCAGGTGCTTCGACAGCTCCTGGCCCTCGGGGTGCAGACCGCCGAGGTAGACGATGCGGTCGACGCCGGCGGCGAGAGCGGCCTCGGCGACGTTCGTCGCCGCCCTGCTCTCGATCTCCTCGAACTTGGCGTGGTCGGCTCCCGAGCCCATCGAGTGGACGAGGTAGTAGAGGACCGAGACGCCCTCGAACGCGGCGGTCAGCGACTCCGCATCGCCCAGATCGCCCTGGGCGACCTCGACCTGCTCGGACCACGGCACCTCGGCGAGCTTGCGCGGATCCCGGACGAGGACCCGCACGCGGAAGCCCGCTTCCAGCAGGCGCGGGGTGAGCCGGCCGCCGATGTAGCCGGTCGCACCGGTGACGAGCGCCAGCGGGCGCGACGGATCGGAGGAGGATTCGCTCATGTCGGCCACCGTACGCCGATGCCCTGGGCGCCTCCCCCGCTGGTGCGGGCGGTCCTGCGCTGCTAGGACTTGCCGAGGACCGTGCGGACGCGGCTCACGTCGTCGTTCATCTGCCGGATGAGCGGCTCGACGCCCTCGTAGGCGACCATGCCGCGGATCCTCGAGACGAAGGCGACGTCGACGATCCGGTCGTAGAGGTCGAGCGTCTGATCGAGCACGAACGCCTCGACCTGCTTGGGCGGGACCCCGATGAAGGTGGGATTGCTCCCCACGGAGATCGCAGCGGGGTAGGTGCGCCCCTCGACGCTCAGGCGCCCGGCGTAGACGCCGTCGGCGGGGATCAGGCCCTGCGACTCCGGCGACAGGTTCGCCGTCGGGAAGCCCAGCTCCCGCCCGCGCTTGGCCCCGTGCACGACGACGCCGCGGACGACCGGCTCGTGACCGAGCAGGCGGGTGGCGTGCTCCACGTCGCCCTCGGCGAGCAGGTCGCGGATCCAGGTGGAGGAGACGCGGCGGCCGTGCTCGGGCCGCACGTCGTCGATGAGCTCGACCTCGAAGCCGTGCTCGGCGCCGAGCGCCCGGAGCAGGTCGATGCCGCCGGCACCCCGGGCGCCGAACCGGAAGTCGGAGCCGACGAGCACGACGCGCGCCTCGAGCGCGTCCACCAGGATCTGCTGCACGAACTCCTCGGGCGAGAGCGAGCGGAACTCTTCGTCGAAGGTGAGCAGCAGCGTCGCGTCCACGCCCGTGCCGGCGAGCAGCTCCAGCTTCTGCTCGTTGCCGACGAGCGCGGGCGGGCACTTCTCGGGGGCGATCACGCTCAGCGGGTTGCGATCGAAGGTCACGACGACGGCGGCGAGTCCGCGCTCGCGCGCCCGCTCGTGCAGCGTGCCGATCACGGCGCGGTGCCCGGAGTGGACACCGTCGAACTTGCCGATCGTCACCGCGGAGGGGCCGACCCCGGCGAGGTCCTGCGCTCGCGTCTCGACGCGCATCAGAGCGCGCTCCTGCGGCCCTGCACGCGCAGCCACCAGAGACCCAGGACCGGCAGGACGAGCGGGATGAGCAGGTAGCCCGCGCCGAAGGCCGACCAGACGGTCGACTGGCGGCCGAAGGGGTCGACGCTCGTCAGGCCGAGCAGCTCGGGTGCGAGGACGCTGATCGCTCCGACGACGACGACGCCGACGAGCTCGAAGGTGATGGTGACCCACGCCACCCGCTGCCAGAACGCCCCGCGCGCGACGAGCGCCACGGTCGCGACGATGTAGACGACGGCCGAGAGGGCCGAGAGCGAGAACGCGAGCGGGGCCTCGTCGAAGCGGTCGATGATCTGGAAGACCGAGCGGCCGGTCGCTGCCAGGGCGAGGATCCCGTAGACCGTGACGAGCAGGCTGCCGACCCCCTCGAGCGGGTGGAGCGGACGGGACGGGACGGCCGGTTCGGGGTGGAGGCGCCCCGATCCTCGGCCTCGCTGGAGTGTGTGGACATCGCAGAGTCAATGCTAGGCGCTCGAAGCCGGGCGCCGGCCCGGACGCCTCACGCGACCTGGACGAACCAGATCTGGTGCATGCGGTACACCATGACCGCGATCGAGAGGCAGGCGGCTCCGAGGATCACCGTGCTCCACCGCGTGCGCTCAATCAGGGCCCAGAATCCGGCCGCGAGCGGCAGCAGGAGCGCCGAGATCAGGTAGATGTAGTACTCCGGCAGACTGCCGGAGGGGTTGTTGCCGATCAGAGGCGAGACGATCGCGACGGCCAGCTGCACGATCAGCAGGAGCTCGACGATCGCGGTCGCGCCGACCGACACGTCGGACGGGCGGCGGTTCAGGAGCCCGAGGATCAGGCAGAGCAGTCCCGCCGCGACGGCGACCGCCACCTGCACGATCGTGAACCACTCGATCACGGCGCGACCGCCCGCACGTCCTCCGTCGGGAAGTTGACGACGCTCTTGAGAACCGAGCCGCGGCGCTCGGCGAGACCGATGAGCCTCTCCCCGGGGCGACGGCGGCCAGCAGCCCCGTGGAGTCGCGCAGCTCCTCCGGGACCGCGATCCGCTTGCCGTTCGCCAGGTCCGCGGAGGACTGCGCGTCCAGCCGCAGCAGCGGGAAGAGCTCGGCCGCCACGGAGGTCGGAGTGAGCAGAGCGGTCGGGACGTCCAGCTCGTCGATCTCGCCGGCCGCGGCGACCGCGAACGGGCCGACGGCCGTGCGGCGCAGCGCGGTCAGGTGCCCCCCGACTCCGAGCACGGCGCCGAGGTCGCGGGCGAGGGCGCGGATGTAGGTGCCGGACGAGCAGGTGACCCGGACGTCGAGGTCGAGGAAGCCGTCGACCTCGCGGCGGGCGAGGACGTCGAAGGCGCTCACCGTGACGGGACGCGCGGGGATCACGACCTCCTCGCCGTCGCGGGCGCGGGCGTAGGCGCGGCGTCCGTCGATCTTGATCGCGCTGACCGAGCTCGGGATCTGCTCGATCGCGCCCGTGAGCCCCGCGATCCCGGCGTCCACGGACCTCTCGCCGATCGCGGCGACCGCGGCCGGCGGCGCGCTCTCGAGCACGTAGCCCTCGCGGTCGTCCGTCGTGGTGGAGGCGCCGAGGCGGATCGTCGCCTCGTACTCCTTGTCGAGGCCCACGAGGTACGTGAGCAGTCGGGTCGACGGACCCAGGCCCAGGATCATCAGGCCGGTCGCCATCGGGTCGAGCGTGCCGGCGTGACCCACCTTGCGCGTGCCGGCGCGGCGCCGGGTCCGCGAGACGAGGTCGTGGCTGGTGATGCCACCGGGCTTGTCCAGCAGGAGGATCCCGTTCGGGGCCGTCACCGGAGGAGTGGGGGTCGCGAACACGGGTGCGAGGATACACGCGCCGGTCGGGAGCGAGCCGCGGGAGCAGGCGGCGACCGCGCCGTCCTAGGCTGGTCGGATGAGGATCGCAGTACTCGGGACGGGCGCCGTCGGCGGAACGATCGCCGCCCTCCTCGACCGGGCCGGGCACGACGTCGAGGCGACCGCCCGAGGAGCGCACCTCACCGCGATCCGGCGCTCCGGCATCCGCCTCGACGGGGCGTGGGGCGAGCACACCGCGTGGGTCAGGACGGGCGAGACGCTCGACCTGGTCCCGGACGTCGCCTTCCTCTGCACGAAGGCCCAGGACGCCGAGGACGCGCTGCGCGCGAATCGGCGCACGGTCGACGGCGCGCTGATCGTTGTCGTGCAGAACGGCCTCGACGGGCTCCAGGCAGCCGCCCGGCAGGTGCGCGACGCCTCCCTCGTGGGCGCTCTCGCCCTCTTCGCCGCCAGCCACCTCGAGCCGGGGCGCGTCACCGTGACGGCTCCCGCGACCACGACTCTCGGAGTCCCCGGCAGGCCGGCCGACGACGAGGTGCGGCGCGCAGCCGCCGTGCTCGGCGAGGCGGTGCCCGTCGCGGTCACCGACGACTTCCTCGGCGCGCAGTGGACGAAGCTCCTGATCAACGAGGTGAACGCGCTGCCCGCGATCACGGGGCTCTCGGTGCGGGAGACGATCGCCGAGCCGCGACTGCGCCGACTGCTCGCCCGCGCGATGAAGGAGGCGGCCCGCACCGGCCTCGCCTCCGGGGTCCGCTTCGGCGCTCTGCAAGGACTCTCGGAGACCGCGGTCCGCGCTCTGGCGGCCGCCCCCTCCCGGTGGTCGAGCTCCTGCCCCGGAGGATGGCGAAGGGCATGGGCGACGTGCCGAACCCCGGATCCACGCTCCAGAGCATCCGCCGCGGCGTGCCCAGCGAGATCGACCACCTCGCGGGGGCCGTCGTGCGCACCCGCGCACCGGCTCGGCCGGGAGGCCCCGGTCAACCAGCTCCTCGTCGAGCTCGTGCACGAGGTGGAGCGCTCGGGCGCGTTCCTCGCTCCCGACGAGGTGGCCCGGCGGGCCTCGGCCGTCTCGACGTCGGGCCGGCTCAGCAGGAGTCGGCGAAGACGCGGCGCGGGTGCTCCGGATCGCGGACGTCGATCAGCACCGGCGCGAGCCGGCGCGGATCCGTGCTCGCCCGGTAGGCGGGGTCGACCGGCGGCTCCTGGGTGTCGAGCCGGATGCCGAGGTTCCACGCTCCGCGCAGCTCCGGGCGCAGCGCGAACTCGCCGTCGACGAGGAGCACCGCGTCGCGGCCCGCCGTGCGCCAGCGCGGCTGCCTCGGCTCGTCCCGCACGGAGTCGAAGGCCGCGAGCACGAAGCCGGTGCTGCCGCCGAGCTTGAACGGGTCGAGCAGCACGCGGCGCAGGAGCTCGTAGTCGTAGCGCAGGCGGTAGGCGCGCTCCTCCTCCGGCACGGAGGCGTCCTCCCGCTCCGTCCGCGCCCGCTGGAAGTCGCTCAGATGCGCGACGAACGCACCGTGGCCCGCCCGGGCGAGAGCCGCAGCGAGATCGTCCGCGAAGGACGCCGAGACCACGGGATCGTCGCTGTCGATCGCGACGGCGACGCGACCCCTGGCGTAGTTGTGCAGCACCTCCACCGCGAGCGCGTCGAGCACATCGACCTTCTGCGGAGCCCACTTCGTCATCCGTCCACGATACGCGGCAGCGCCTACGCTGGTCGGATGCCCGCCGCATTCGCCCCCGCGATCGTCGAGTGGTTCCGCCGCGACGCCCGCGACCTGCCGTGGCGCCGGGAGGGCTTCCCCGCCTGGGGACCCTCGTCAGCGAGTTCATGCTCCAGCAGACGCCGGTCGTCCGCGTGATCCCCCGCCTGGACGAATGGCCCGCCGGTGGCCGACGCCCGCCGACCTCGCGGCCGTGCCCTCGGGCGAGGCCGTCCGCGCCTGGCAGTCGCTCGGCTACCCGCGCCGCGCCCTCCGTCTGCACGGGTGCGCCGTCGCGATCGCCGACGAGCACGGCAACGTCGTGCCCGAGGACGTCGACGCGCTCCTCGCCCTCCCCGGGGTCGGCGACTACACCGCGCGCGCCGTCGCCGTCTTCGCCTACGGCCGTCGCCATCCCGTCGTGGACACGAACGTGAGGCGGGTGATCGCCCGGGCCGTCGCCGGATCCGGCGAGCCCGGTCCGCCGCGCACGACTCCGGATCTCGCGGCCATGGAGGCGCTGCTGCCCGACGACGTCACCGAGTCGGCCGTCTTCAACGCCGGGATGATGGAGCTGGGCGCGATCGTCTGCACCGCACGCTCCCCGCGCTGCGACGTCTGCCCGATCCGCGACTCCTGCCGCTGGCGCGCGGAGGGCTACCCGGCCTACGACGGGCCCGTGAAGGCGCGCCAGAAGAGGTTCGAGGGGTCGGACCGGCAGGTCCGCGGCCTGGTGCTCGCGGAGCTCAGGGCGTCGCACGGTCCCGTCACCGAGGCGGAGGTGCGCTCGCTCTGGCCGGACGCCGAGCAGCTCGACCGGGCTCTCGCCGGGCTCCTCGCCGACGGTCTGGCGACGGGCACTCCCGAGGACGGCTACCTCCTCCCGCACGCGTGAGCCGAGGGCGGGCGTCGGAGGACACGGGTAGCGTGGCGCCGTGACCCGCCGCCGTCTCCGCCTCCCCCGCCCCGACTCCGACGTCGATCGCGCGCTGGCCGCCGTCCGAGCCGAGAACGACCTGCCGGGCGATTTCCCCGCGGACGCCCTGGCGGAAGCCGCGGCGGCCGACCGCACGGCCGACGACGACGGCCGGATCGATCTCACGGCGATCCCGTTCGTCACGATCGACCCGCCCGGCTCCCTCGACCTCGATCAGGCGCTCCACCTCGAGGAGTCCCCCGGCGGCGCCGTCCTCCGCTACGCGATCGCCGACGTCCCCGCCGTCGTTCGGCCCGGAGGCGCCCTCGACGCCGAGACGCGCCGCCGCACGCAGACCTACTACCTGCCCGACGGCAGGGTCCCCCTGCATCCCGCCGTGCTCTCGGAGGGAGCCGCGTCCCTGCTCCCCGAGCAGCGGCGCCGCGCCCTGGTCTGGACCGTCGAGCTCGGGCCGGACGCCGAGCCTCGCTCCGTCCGCGTCGAGCGGGCCCTGGTCGCCAGCGTCGCGCGCCTGGACTACGCGGGAGTGCAGCGCGACGCCGGGAACGGCGTCCTGTATCCCTCGATCGCCCTGCTGCCCTGGTTCGGCCGCGAGCGCCGGGCACGCGAGTCGGAGCGGGGCGGCGCGAGCCTGACGCTGCCCGAGGAGGAGATCGTCGCCGACGACGGCCGCTACCGCGTCGAGCGCCGCGCACCCCTCGAGTCCGAGGACTGGAACGCGCAGGTGTCGCTCCTGACGGGCATGGCCGCCGCGACGATGATGCTCGACGCCGGAGTCGGGATCCTCCGCACGATGCCGCCCGCGGACGCCGAGACGGTCGCCGCCTTCCGCGCCCGCACCGAGCTCCTCGGAGCCCCGTGGCCCGCCGACGAGCCCTACGGCGACTACCTGCGCCGCCTCGACACGGGCGATCCCGCACAGCTGGCCGTCATGCACGCCGCCGCGGCGCTGTTCCGCGGCGCCGGCTACACCGCCTTCGACGGCAGCCGACCGGAGCAGCCGGAGCAGGCCGCTCTCGCCGCCCCGTACGCCCACGTCACCGCGCCGTTGCGCCGCCTCGTCGACCGGTTCGGCCTGGCCGTCTGCCTCGCGGTCAGCCGCGGAGAGGAGCTGCCGGAGCGGCTGCGCGCGGCTCTCGCCCGTCGTCCCGGCGCTCATGGCCGCCGGCGACCGCCGATCGGGAGCCGCGAACCGCGCCGCGACCGCCGTCGTCGAGGCCGCGGTCCTCCGCGGCCTCGAAGGCTCCGTCTTCGTCGGCGTCGTCGTGTCGACCGCCCGGACGCGCTCCTCCGTGCAGCTCCTGGATCCCGAGATCACGGTCGACGTGCAGACCCCGCTCACGCCGGGAGCCCGTGTCGACGTCGTCCTGGAATCGGTCGATGTCGCCACGGGCTCCGCGGTCTTCCGTGCGGTGGATCAGTCCTCGTCGTCGTCCTCGCGCGGCTTGACGTAGGGATCCTCGTCGCCGGCGTAGCTCGCGCCCGCCGCCAGCGTCTGCACCTGCGAGTCCTGGTTGCGCGCCGCGGCGAGCAGGTCCTCGATGTGCTTCGCGTTCTCGGGGACCGCGTCGAGGATGAACTCGAGCGACGGGGTCAGGCGCGACGTGATGTTCTTGCCCACCTCCGTCCGCAGCATGCCGGTCGCCGCTTTCAGAGCGGCGGCCGAGTCGGTGCGCTCCTCATCGGTGCCGTAGACGGTGTAGAACACCGACGCGTGCTGGAGGTCGCCCGTCACCTGGACGTCCGTGATGGTGACGAAGCCGAGCCGCGGGTCGCGGATGCCGCGCTCGAGCCGCTTGGCGACGATCACCTTGATCCTGTCGGCGAGCTTCCTCGCCCGTGCCGGATCTGCCATAGCTGGTCCTCACCTCTCTCGACGGGCCGTCGGGCCCGTCCTCTGATTATTCTCCCGCGCCGCGAGACGGCTCCCCGCCTTGACGTCCGCCGTTCAGGCGGCTGGGGTGACGTCGCAGACGGAACGCCCTCACGACGCCTCTTCCCGCGCACCTGCGGTGCGCCCGCCAGACCCGAGCCAGGAGGCGTCGCGAGGCGTTCCGCCCGCTCCTCCGTCCGGAAGGAATACCCGTCCCGAGCTCATCCCGCCCGAGACTCTCCTCCTGGACCAGTGGAGCGTCACCCACCGGAGTGGAGGGGCGGCGGCGTCCTCTTCGCGTGCCCGGCTCGGGTCTGGCGGGCGCCCGCAGGGCGCGGGAAGGGCACGCGAAGAGGATGCCGTCGTTCCGACCGGCCCAGGAAGACGACCGGGACCGCACCCTCCAACGACGGAGGAGGCCCGGGGCGAACCCCGGGCCTCCTCTGCGTGTCGGATCAGCCTCGCGGCTTCTCCTTCATCTCGATCGTCTCGATCTCGTCGCCGATCTGGATGTCGTTGTACTTGCCGAGACCGATACCGGCCTCGAAGTCCGTACGGACCTCCGTGACGTCGTCCTTGAAGCGACGCAGCGACTCGATGGCGAGGTTGTCGCCCACCACGACGCCGTCGCGGATGACGCGCGCCTTGGAGTTGCGGGTGATCGTGCCGGAGCGGACGATGACACCCGCGATGTTGCCGAACTTCGAGGAGCGGAACACCTCGCGGATCTCGGCGACACCCGACTGGACCTCTTCGAACTCGGGCTTGAGCATGCCCTTGAGCGAGTTCTCGACCTCTTCGATCGCGTTGTAGATGACCGAGTAGAAGCGGATGTCCACTCCTTCTCGAGCAGCGCGCTCGCGGGCCTTCGGGTCGGGGCGGACGTTGAAGCCCACGATGATCGCGTTGTCGATCGTCGCGAGGTTGACGTCCGACTCCGTGATCGCACCGACACCGCGGTGGATGATGCGCAGCTGCACCGAGTCGTCGACCTCGATCTTGACGAGCGACTCCTCCAGCGCCTCGACGGCACCGGACACGTCGCCCTTGATGATGAGGTTGAGCGACTCGACCTTGCCCTCTTCGAGAGCACGGGTGAAGTCCTCGAGCGAGATGCGCTTGCGGGCCTTGGCCAGCAGGGCGTTGCGCTGAGCGGCTTCGCGCTTCTCGGCGATCTGGCGCGCGGTGCGGTCCTCCTCAGTGACGAGGAAGGTGTCACCGGCCCGGGGCACGGACGAGAGTCCCTGCACCTGGACCGGACGCGACGGCACGGCCTCGAGGACGGCGTTGCCGTTCTCGTCCGCCATCGCACGGACTCGGCCGTAGGCCGTTCCGGCGACGATCGCGTCTCCGACGCGCAGCGTTCCCGACTGGATGAGCACGGTCGCGACCGCGCCGCGTCCCTTGTCGAGCTTCGCCTCGATGGCGACGCCGCGTGCCTCCTTGTTGGGGTTGGCGCGCAGGTCGAGACCGGCGTCCGCGGTGAGCAGCACGGCGTCCAGGAGGTCCTGGATGCCGGTGCCGGCACGGGCCGACACGTCGACGAACATGACGTCTCCGCCGTACTCCTCCGCGACCAGTCCGAACTCGGTGAGCTGCTGGCGCACCTTGGCCGGGTTGGCGTCGGGCTTGTCCACCTTGTTGACCGCGACCACGATCGGCACGTTGGCCGCCTGGGCGTGGTTCAGCGCCTCGATGGTCTGCGGCATGATGCCGTCGTCCGCCGCGACCACGAGGATCGCGATGTCCGTGACCTGGGCACCGCGGGCTCGCATGGCGGTGAACGCCTCGTGACCCGGGGTGTCGATGAAGGTGATCGGGCGCTCGATGCCCTCGTGCTCCGCGACGACCTGGTACGCACCGATGTGCTGCGTGATGCCGCCCGCCTCGCCGGCGACGACGTTGGCGTTGCGGATCGCGTCGAGCAGGCGCGTCTTTCCGTGGTCGACGTGACCCATGACGGTGACGACGGGGGGACGGATCTCGAGGTCCTCGTCCGTCTCGTCGTCGAGCTCCTGCTCGAGGTCGAGACCGAAGCCCTCGAGGAGCTCCTTGTCCTCGTCCTCGGGCGAGACGACCTGGATCTTGAAGCCGAGCTCCCCGCCGAGCACCTCGAAGGTGGCCTCGTCGAGCGACTCGGTCGCCGTCGCCATCTCGCCGAGGGCGAAGAGGACGGTGACCAGGTTGCCGGGGGCACCGGCACGCCGGTCATGGCCTCGATCTTGTCGGCGAAGTCCGAGATCGACGCGCCGCGGCGCAGACGGATGACCGTCTTGCCGTCGCCGCGGGGGACGCTGACGCCGCCGAGCGACGGGGCCTCCCTGAGCTCGAACTCCTGACGCTTCGTACGCTTGGACTTCCGGGCCTTGCTCTCGCCGCCACCGCGGCCGAAGGCACCTGCGGTGCCGCCGCCGGGTCCGCGGCCACGACCGCCGCCGCCACCGGGACGCGGGGCGAAGCCGCCGCCGGCACCGGGGGCGCCGCCGCCGGGACGCTGGAAGCCGCCGCCTGCGGGGCGACCGGCTCCACCGGGACGACCGGCTCCTCCGCCGGGACCGCCCGGACGCTGGCCGAAGCCCGCGGGGCGCTGGCCCATGCCGGGTCCACCCGGGCGGGGTGCGCCGGGGCGGGGTGCGGCAGGACGGGGGATGCTGCTCGGGGTCGGGCGCGAGCCCATTCCCTGCGAGCTGGCGAAGGGGTTGTTGCCGGGGCGCGGAGGGGTGGGACGCTGTCCCATCCCCTGGTTGCTGGCGAACGGGTTGTTGCCGGGGCG
This sequence comes from Rathayibacter sp. AC182, assembly GCF_979253875.1. Lineage (NCBI taxonomy): Bacteria > Bacillati > Actinomycetota > Actinomycetes > Micrococcales > Microbacteriaceae > Rathayibacter > Rathayibacter sp. AC182. The sequence goes on from NZ_CEEDEK010000003.1 coordinate 819,799, forward strand.
GGGCGCACCGGGACGACCGGAGCCGCCCGCTGCACCACCGGCGCCACCGGGACGGGGGGGTTGGCGGCGGGAGCCGGACGAGGCGTGACGGGCTTGGGTCCACCGGCGGCGGGGGCGGCAGCGGGCTTCTCAGCGGGGGCGCTGGGAGCCTTCGCGGCGGGAGCCTCTGCGACGGGGGCCTCTGCAGGCGCGTCGGCGGCGGCCTGCGCACGGGCTGCGGCTGCAGCCTCCTGCGCGGCCTGGGCCTGGGCCTGGCGCTCGGCGACCGACATCGGAGGAGCCGGCGCCGGAGCGGCGGCTTCGCCGGACCGGGGACCGGAGCGGGACGGACGCGCGCCGGAGGGGCGCGGCGCGCCGGGGCGGGCGCTGGTGGCGGTCGGGGCCGGCGCGGCGGTCCCCGCGCTGCCCTGGAGTGCCTGGCGGAGCTTGCGGGCCACGGGGGCTCGATGCTCGAGGACGGTCCCTTGACGAACTCGCCCAGTTCTTTCAGCTTTGCAAGTGCGACCTTGCTATCGACGCCGAGTTCGGCTGCGATCTCGTGTACGCGTGGTTTTGCCACTTCTCTCCTGTCTTGGGCCTGCGCCCAAGACGGGGCAGGCCATCACAAACGGACGGATCTCATTTCGAGCCGCTCATCAGTCGTTGCTCATGATCAGTTCACGGGCCGTTCTGCCTGTTCTCTCTGCGATGCGACCGTGCCCTGCGTCGATTCCCCGTGAGGAGGAACCGGGCCGGTCGGACCGCGGGTGATGTACCGCTCCAGCTCGCTCGAATCCACGCTCTCGCGCGTCTTGAACGCTCTGGGGAACGCGTGGCGCTTCACCGCGCGTTCAGTAGCACTCGTACGTGTCGTGCAGCCACGCTCCCCGACCCGCACGAACAGCGCGCGGATCTACCGCGAGGGAGTTCGAGTGGAGGACGAGCCTCAGAAGAGAGGCCCGGGGGCGCGCAGACGGCAGCCGACGCACGTTCTGACGGGTTCCACTCTACTCCCTCGGACTCCGGGAGCGCTTGCCCGCACGGCCGATGCTCGGGGATCACTCCCCGTCCATCACCGAATCGGGCTGGATGTCGATCTTCGCGCCGGTCAGCTTCGCGGCGAGTCGGGCGTTCTGACCCTCCTTGCCGATGGCGAGCGAGAGCTGGTAGTCGGGGACGAGCGCCTGCACGGCCTTCAGGCTCTGGTCGATGACGAAGGCGCTGGTCACCTTGGCCGGCGACAGCGCGCTGGCGACGAAGGTGGGCAGATCGGAGGAGTAGTCGACGATGTCGATCTTCTCGTTGTTGAGCTCGGCGGTGACGGCGCGCACGCGCTGCCCGAGCTCGCCGATGCACGCGCCCTTGGCGTTCACTCCGGGCTCGGTCGCGCGGACCGCGATCTTGGTCCGGTGGCCGGCCTCGCGGGCGAGCGAGACGATCTCCACGACTCCGGAGGCGATCTCGGGGACCTCGAGCGCGAACAGCTTGCGCACGAGCGGGACGGGTGGGTGCGCGAGACCTGGACCGAGGGGCCCTTCGGCCCGCGGCTGACGCTGGTCACGTACACGCGGATGCGGCGGCCGTGGCTGTAGTCCTCGCCCGGCACCTGCTCCTCGGGAGCGAGGATCGCCTCGATCGAGCCGAGGTCGACGTGGATCATCCGGGGGTTGGGGCCCTGCTGGATGACGCCGGCGACGATGTCGCCCTCGCGCCCCTTGAACTCGCCCAGGACCTTCTCGTCGCCGATGTCGCGCAACCGCTGGTTGATGACCTGCTTGGCCGCGAACGCGGCGATGCGGCCGAAGTCGCGCGGCGAGTCCTCGGACTCGCCGATCACCGCTCCCTCCTCGTCGACCTCGGGCACGAAGACCGAGACGTGGCCGGTCTTGCGGTCCAGGTGCACGCGGGCGTCCACGGCGGTGGCCTTGTCGGCGTCGTCCGCCTGCCCGATGTGCTTGAGGTAGGCGGTGAGGATCGCCTGCTCGATGATCTGCACGAGTTCCTCGAAGGGGATCTCGCGCTCGCGCTCCAGGAGGCGCAGAACGCTCAGGTCGATGTCCACGGCGGGCCTTTCTCTCTATTCACTTGGCGTCGCACAGTGCGACCACGTCGAAGTCTCGCCCGACGCCGGGCGATCACCGGCCCCCGGAGGAGCCCGGCTCGCGCGTCGGGACCATTGATCCTACCGGACCGCAGCGCACAGCGCCCCGGGGTCAGGCTCCGAGACGGCCGAGCGCCTCGGCGACGGGGAGCTGCTCCCGCTCCCCGGAGCGGCGGTCCCACAGCTCGACGATCCCCTCGGCGGCGCTGCGGCCGGCGATGACGATCACCGGCACGCCGATGAGCTCGGCGTCGCCGAACTTGACGCCCGGGGAGACCTTGGGCCGGTCGTCGATCAGCACGTCGCGGCCGGCGCTCTCGAGCGAGGCCCCGACCGACTCCGCGAGCGCGAGCGCCGCCGGGTCCTTGCCCGTGGCGATCACGTGCACATCGAAGGGCGCGACGTTCCCGGGCCAGATCAGACCGCGGTCGTCGTGGTTGCTCTCGGCGATGATCGCGAGGATCCGGGTGACTCCGATGCCGTACGAGCCCATGGTGACGGCGACGAGCTTGCCGTTCTCGTCCAGGACCTTCAGCCCCAGCACCTCGGCGTACTTGCGGCCGAGCTGGAAGACGTGGCCGATCTCCATGCCGCGAGCGGTCTCGATCGGGCCGGAGCCGTCGGGTGCGGATCTCCCGCGCGGACGTCCGCGACCTCGACCACGCCGTCCGCGGTGAAATCGCGTCCGGCGACCAGGTCGAGGACGTGCTTCCCGGCCGTGTTGGCCCCGGTGATCCATGCGGTGCCGTCGATCACGCGCGGGTCGAGCAGGTAGCGGACGCCGGTGGTCGATTCCTCGCCGAGCACGGCGCCCGCGGGCGACCAGGGACCGATGTAGCCCTTGACCAGGCCCGGGTAGCTTCGCGAAGTCGGCCTCGGTGGCGGCCTCGACCTCGGCGGGGGCGAAAGCGACCTCGGCGCGCTTGAGGTCGATGTCGCGGTCGCCGGGCAGGCCGACGATGACGAGCTCGCGGGAGCCGTCGAGAGCGATCAGCGCGAGGACGACGTTCTTGAGGGTGTCGGCCGCGGTCCACGCCCGGCCGTCCGCGCGGGGCTCGCGGTCGTTCGCGAGGTCGACCAGGGTCTGGATGGTGGGGGTGTCGGGCGAGTCGAAGACCTGGGCCTCCGGCTGCCCGTCGATCGGCAGCGCCTCGGGGACGGGCGTGCGGTACGCCTCGACGTTGGCCGCGTAGCCCCCGGCCGAGCGCACGAAGGTGTCCTCGCCGACCGGGGTCGGGTGCAGGAACTCCTCGCTCCGCGAGCCGCCCATCGCGCCGGCGTCGGCCTGCACGATGACGTACTCGAGTCCGAGACGGTGGAAGATCCGCTCGTACGCGTCGCGCTGCAGCTGGTAGCTCGCCTCGAGACCGGCGTCCGTGTGATCGAACGAGTAGGCGTCCTTCATGGTGAACTCGCGACCGCGCAGGAGCCCGGCACGCGGACGCGCCTCGTCGCGGTACTTGTCCTGGATCTGGTAGATCGACAGGGGCAGGTCCTTGTAGGAGGAGTAGAGGTCCTTGACCAGGAGGGTGAAGAACTCCTCGTGGGTGGGGGCCAGCATGTAGTCCGCGTCCTTGCGGTCCTTCAGCCGGAACACGCCGTCGCCGTACTCGGTCCAGCGTCCGCTCGCCTCGTAGGGCTCGCGCGGCAGGAGCGCGGGGAAGTGCACCTCCTGGGCGCCGGCCGCCTCCATCTCCTCGTGGATGATGCGCTCGATGCGGCGCTTCACGCGCAGTCCGAGCGGGAGCCAGGCGAAGACGCCCGGGGCCTGGCGGCGGATGTAGCCCGCGCGCACGAGGAGGCGGTGGCTCGCGACCTCGGCGTCCGAGGGATCCTCTCGGAGGGTGCGGACGAACAGGTGCGAGAGACGGGTAACCACGAGGGACGATCCTATCCGCAGGCCGCGCGCGGGTGCGCGCGGTCAGTCGGGGATCCGCGAGAAGACGAGGCTGCCGCCGGTCCCCTCCAGCACGATGTCCTCGGGGGTACCGCCGATCGCGACGGGCGCCGACAGCAGTGCGAGCAGCCGGATCTCGGCGGGTCCGGGACGGTCCTCGCACTCGTCCCGCCAGGCGGGCCTCCTCGGGGACGAGCAGGGCGTCGTCGATGGTGAACGGCGCGGTCACGCTCGAGCACTCCGTGCCGACGACGAGCGTCTCGTAGCCGTCGACCCTCTCGGTGCGCAGGCGCACCCGCGCGTCCTCGACCCAGGCGGAGTAGGGCCCCTCCCCCGACGCCGCCGTCAGCACCCAGCGGTCGCAGCCGAACGGGTCGGCCGAAGTGGGGCGATCGGTGCAGCCGTCGATCCCGGCGGCCGAGGCGGGCCGGAGCGACGCGACTCCGGCCGCCGAGAGGCTGGCCGCGACGATGATCAGGGCGAAGCGGAGTGCGGGGCGGACCATCGCGATCCGCTCCCGCTCCGGCTCAGTTCGCGCCGACGGTGACGACCGGGGCGCCGGTCGAGGTGTCGTCGGCGGGCATCTCGGCGGCGAGGCGGTTGGCCTCCTCGATGAGGGTCTTGACGATCTCGGCCTCGGGCACGGTCTTGATGACCTCGCCCTTGACGAAGATCTGGCCCTTGCCGTTGCCGGAGGCGACGCCGAGGTCGGCCTCGCGGGCCTCGCCCGGTCCGTTGACGACGCAGCCCATGACCGCGACGCGCAGGGGGACGCTCATGCCCTCGAGGCCGGCGGTCACGTCGTTGGCGAGCGTGTAGACGTCGACCTGGGCGCGGCCGCAGCTCGGGCAGGACACGATCTCGAGCTTGCGCTCGCGGAGGTTCAGGGACTGCAGGATCTGCAAGCCGACCTTGACCTCCTGGGCGGGCGGGGCCGAGAGCGACACGCGGATGGTGTCGCCGATGCCCTCGCCGAGCAGGATCCCGAAGGCCGTCGCCGACTTGATGGTGCCCTGGAACTTCGGGGCCCGCCTCGGTGACGCCGAGGTGGAGCGGCCAGTCGCCGCGTGCAGCGAGCTGGCGGTAGGCCTTCACCATGACGACGGGGTCGTTGTGCTTGACCGAGATCTTGAAATCGTGGAAGTCGTGCTCCTCGAAGAGGCTGGCCTCCCACACGGCGCTCTCCACGAGGGCCTCGGCGGTCGCCTTGCCGTACTTCTGCATGAGGCTCGGCTCGAGCGAGCCGGCGTTGACGCCGATGCGGATCGAGACGCCCGCGGCCTTCGCGGCAGCGGCGATCTTGCCGACCTGGTCGTCGAACTTGCGGATGTTGCCCGGGTTCACGCGGACCGCCGCGCAGCCCGCGTCGATCGCCGCGTACACGTAGTTGGGCTGGAAGTGGATGTCGGCGATCACCGGGATCTGGCTCTTCTTGGCGATGATCGGCAGCGCCTCCGCATCGTCGCGGCTCGGCACCGCGACGCGGACGATGTCGCAGCCGGAGGCGGTGAGCTCGGCGATCTGCTGGAGCGTCGCGTTGATGTTCGTGGTCGGGGTCGTGCACATCGACTGCACGCTGACTTGGGCGTCGCCGCCGACCAGGACCTTCCCCACCTTGATCTGACGGGACTTGCGGCGGGGGGCGAGGGTCTCGGGGACCTTGGGCAAACCCAGATTCACTGCTGGCACCCGCCCATCGTACGCGCGCCGCCCGCCCCTCCGTCCGCTCGCCGCGTCTTCCCAGCCGCCGCCTCCTCCCCCGGCCCTCACCGAAGGAACCCCACCCCGTCGAGGGAGCCCGCTCCCCCTGGTTCCCCCGACCTTCCGAGGTTCCCTCGCGCCCCGGCGCGGTCGCGCCGGCCGGGACGCCGGGCAGCGACCGGCGTCACCGTCAAGGCGAACGGGTGAATCGCGTCCCAGCGATCTCGCCGCAGCCGCCCGAACCGCGCTCTGTGCATGGCAATGGCTCCCGGAGAGCCGCCCGCGGAACGCCGGGCGAGGACCGGCCCCACCTTCAAGGCGAACGGGCGAATCGCGTCCCAGCGATTCGCCCCAGCCGCTCGCACCCCGCTCTACGGAACGCAACAACCCCGAGGAGACGACCGCGGAACGCCGGGCGAGGACCGGCCCCCACCTTCAAGGCGAACGGGCGAATCGCGTCCCAGCGATTCGCCCTAGCCGCCCGCACCCCGCTCTCTGCAACGCGACAACCCCGAGAAGCCGACCGCGGAACGCCGGGCAGGGACCGGCGTTCACAACAAGCTCAGAACAGCTGGATCGGCTTCGACGATGTCGGCGTAGATGAGGAGGGCGCTCATGCCGCCCAGCAGCAGCACGACCGCGTAGGTGAGAGGGAGGAGCTTCGCGATGTCCACGGGTCCGGGGTCGCGTCGTCCGAAGAGCTTGGCGATGCGGCGGCGCAGTCCCTCCCAGAGGGCGCCGGCGATGTGGCCGCCGTCCATGGGGAGCAGCGGGACGAGGTTGAAGACGAACAGCGCGACGTTGAGCGAGGCGAGCACGCCCACCATGGTCTGCACTTTCGGACACCACCGGCAGCTGATCGGAGGCGGCGATCTCGCCCGCGATCCGGCCCACGCCGACCACGCTGATCGGCCCGTTCGCGTCGCGCTCCTCCTGCCCGAACGCGGCCTGCGCGACGTCGAGGAGTCGCTGCGGGAGGTTCAGGATCACGCCGGCGACGCTCGTGACGTTCTGCCAGACCGTCTCCGGCACCGCCGTGATCGGCTGCTGCACCAGCGCTTGCGAGGGCGAGATGCCGATGAAGCCGACGGTCTGCGTCCGGACGGCGCCGGAGTCGTCCAGGACCGCGTTCCCCGCGTCGTCCGTGACCGCGACCTCGTTCTCGGCGGGCGTGATGGTCAGGGTGAGGGGCGTGCCGTCCCGGTCGACCTCGACGGCGAGCGGCACGCCGGCCGACTCGCGGATGATCGGGGTCAGGTCGTTCCAGCTCGAGACAGCGGTGCCGTCGATCGACACGATGGTGTCGCCGGGCAGCAGCCCCGCCGCCGCGCCGGGCGCGAGCGGGTCGTCGGGCGAGCAGCTCTCGGCACTCGTGTCGGAGGCGGGCACGACGCACTGCGAGACCGAGGAGATCGTGGACGTGTTCTGCGCCACTCCGATCCCGCAGAGGAGCACGGCGAACAGCACGGTCGCGATGACGAGGTTCATGAACGGACCGCCGAACATCACGATCACGCGCTTCCAGACCGGCAGCCGGTAGAAGGCGCGGTGCTCCTCCTCGCCGATCGTCTCGGCGCTGGCGGCCCGGGCCTCGTCGATCATGGTGGAGTAGGCGCGCGGCGCGGCTCGGGAGCGGACTCGTTGCCGTTCAGGCCGTTGAAGAAGCCGGTGCTCGACTCGGCGACCCGGTCGCCGGGGTTCTTGGGCGGGTACATGCCGATCATCGCGATGTAGCCGCCGAGCGGCAGCGCCTTGATCCCGTACTCGGTCTCGCCGCGGCGCCGCGAGTAGATCGTCCGGCCGAAGCCGATCATGTACTGCGTGACCTTCACCCCGAAGAGCTTGGCGGGAACCAGGTGCCCCACCTCGTGCAGGGCGATCGAGAGGGCCACGCCCACGGCGATGATGACGACGCCGAGGACGAAGAGCAGCACGGATTCCACCGACACACTGTAAGCCGGTGCCGGTCGCCCCCGCTGGGCGGGCGCTGGAGGATCCCGATGAGTCAGGGGGCCGCCTAGGCCGACGCGATCCGCTCGTCCGCGGTGCGCCGCGCCCACGTCTCGGCGGCGGCGAGCGACTCCTGGGTCAGCGCCCCGTCGACGGAGTGGGCGTCGACGACGGCCTCCACCGTCGCGAGGATGTCGAGGTAGCCGATCCGGCCGGCGTGGAACGCCTGGACCGCCTGCTCGTTCGCGGCGTTGAACACGGCGGGGTAGGACGCTCCCGCCGCTCCCACCTTCTTCGCCAGGCGCACCGAGGGGAACGCCTCCTCGTCGAGGGGCTCGAAGGTCCAGGAGTGCGCGCGGGTCCAGTCCAGCGGCACGCCGACTCCGGCGACGCGGTGCGGCCAGTCGAGCCCGAGGGAGATCGGCAGGCGCATGTCCGGCGGCGACGCCTGGGCGATCGTGGAGCCGTCGACGTACTCGACCATCGAGTGCACGACCGACTGCGGGTGCACGGTCACGTCGATCCGCTCGTACGGGATGTCGAAGAGCAGGTGCGCCTCGATGACCTCGAGGCCCTTGTTGACGAGGGTCGACGAGTTCGTGGTGACGACCAGCCCCATGTCCCACGTGGGGTGGGCGAGCGCCTCGGCCGGACTCACGTCGCGGAGGGAGTCGCGGTCGCGCCCGCGGAAGGGCCCGCCGGACGCGGTCAGGACGAGGCGGCGCACCTCGCGGTGCTCGCCCGCGAGCAGCGCCTGGGCGATCGCGGAGTGCTCGGAGTCGACCGGCACGATCTGCCCGGGTGCCGCGAGCGAGGTGACCAGCTCGCCGCCGACGATCAGCGACTCCTTGTTGGCGAGCGCGAGGCTCCGCCCCTCCTCGAGGGCGGCGAGGGTCGGGCCGAGTCCGACCGAGCCGGTGATGCCGTTGAGGACGACGTCGGCCTCGACGCCGCGCACGAGCTGCTCCGCCTCGACCGCGCCGAACGCGGTGTGCTCCACGCCGAAGGCGCGGGCCTGCTCGGCGACCATCGCGCGGTTCGACCCGGCGGCCAGCCCCACGACCTCGAAGCGGTCGCGGTTGGCTCCGATGACGTCGAGTGCCTGCGTTCCGATGGACCCGGTCGAGCCGAGGATGATGACCCTGCGCATCCGCCCATCCTGGCACGCTGCGCAGGGCCGCTCCCGGGTCAGCTCACCGCGAGGATGTCGATCACGAAGACGAGCGTGTCGGTGCCCGAGATGCCGGCGTTCGCGTTGCCCGCCTCGCCGTAGCCCTGGGCCGGCGGGATCACGACGACGACCTGCGAGCCGACGGTCTGACCGACCAGCGCCTCCTTGAAGCCCTCGATCACGTCACCGGTGCCGAACGACGCCGGAGTGCCCGTGCCCCAGCTCTGGATCGAAGACCTCGCCGGTGCCCCACACGGTGCCCTGGTACTGCACGATCAGGCTGTCGCCGTCGGCCACGACGGCCCCGTCGCCCTTCTTCAGCACGCCCAGCTGCAGCTCGGCGGGCGGATCCGTCTCGGGGATCGTGACGGTCGGCGCACCGTCCTCGGCGAGCGCCACCGTCGGCAGCCCGTCGACGGGCGGCTGCGGCTCACCGGTGGCCGCGGTCGGCACGATCGACTCGACGTCGATGACCATGACGATGGAGTCCTCCGCCGCGATGCCGAAGTCGGCGCTGCCCGCGTCGCCGAACGCATCGGCCGGCGGCACGACGGCGACCACGCGGGAGCCGACGGTCGCGCAGTTCACGGCCTTGACCAGACCCGAGAGGTACTGCTCGGTGTCGACGGCGAACGCCGCGCGGCCGCCGGACGCGTAGGTGCTGGCCGAGAACTCGGCTCCGCTGGTCGCGTTGTAGAGCGTGGTCGACCAGGACGGTGTCGCCCTCCGCCACCTCCTCGCCCGTGCCCTCGATCACGACCGTGCGCTCGGTCTCGTCGACCTGGAGGGGGACGGGAAGACGGTGATCGGCTTCGTCGCGAAATCGCCGCTCGCCTCGACGGTCGCCGAGGCGTCGCCCTCCGAGACGCAGCTGAGCGGAGTGGGCGACGCGCTCGGCTCCGCCTCCTCTGCTCCGCCGGTGCAGGCCGTGAGGCCCAGGGTCGCGCCGACGACGGCGAGGATCGCGAATGCTCTGCGCACGGGGGTGCCTTTCCTGCCCGGTGGAGCCGGACGACGTTCGAGGGACACCCCCATGCTCCGTCACGCGCCTAGGGACGACCTGGAAGCGCGGCGCCGGACCCCTCGTGCAGGGAGCGCCGCCTAGCATGGGGGCATGCGTGAATTCTCGGTCCCCCAGTCCCGCGCGCTCGTCACCGAGCTCCCCGGCCCGCGCTCGATCGCCCTCCAGGAGCGCCGCGTCAAGAGCGTCTCGCGCGGCGCGGGCACCCTCGCGAACATCTACATGGACCACGCCTCCGGCGCCGTCCTGGTCGACGTCGACGGCAACCGCCTCATCGATCTGGGCTGCGGCATCGGGGTGACGACCATCGGCCACGCGCACCCCGCCGTCGCCGCCGCGGCCGCCGCCCAGGCCGAGAAGCTGACGCACACCCTCTTCACGGTGACGCCGTACGAGAACTACGTCCGGGTCGCGGAGAAGCTCGCCGAGATCACCCCGGGCGACTTCGAGAAGCACTCGATCCTCGTCAACTCCGGCGCCGAGGCGGTCGAGAACGCGGTCAAGATCGCCCGCAAGTACACGGGCCGCCGCGCCATCGCCTCGCTCGACCACGCCTTCCACGGCCGCACGAACCTGACCATGGCGATGACCTACCGCCCCTACCCCGAGCGCGCGGGCATGGGTCCCTTCCCGGGCGAGATCTACAGCCTCCCGATCAGCTACCCCTTCCGCGACCCCGAGGGCATGACGGGCGAGGAGGCCGCGGAGCGCTCGATCGACTACATCCGCACCCACATCGGAGCACAGGAGCTCGCGGCCCTCTTCGTCGAGCCGATCCAGGGCGACGGCGGCATCATCATCCCGGCGCCCGGCTACTTCCAGCGCCTCTCCGAGTTCTGCACGGAGAACGGCATCGTCTTCGTCGCCGACGAGATCCAGGCCGGCATCGCCCGCACCGGCACGTGGTACTCGATCGAGCACCACGGAGTCGTCCCGGACCTGATCACCACCGCGAAGGGCATCGCGGGCGGCTTCCCGCTCGCCGCCGTCACCGGCCGCGCCGAGATCATGGACGCCGTGCAGCCCGGCGGCATCGGCGGCACCTTCGGCGGCAACCCCGTCTCCACGGCCGCGGCGCTCGCCACCTTCGAGGCGATCGAGTCCGAGGGGCTCCTCGAGGAGGCGCAGCGCGTCGAGCGCGCCCTGTGGGCCCGCATCGGCGACTGGGCCGAGCGCTTCCCCGTCGTCGGCGAGGTGCGCGGCAAGGGCGCCATGTTCGGCGTCGAGCTCGTGCACCCCGGCACGAAGAAGCAGAACCCGGAGGCGCTCGCCGCGATCCTGAAGCACGCCACCGCCAACGGCGTCATCCCGCTCGATGCGGGCAGCTGGGACAGCGTCCTGCGCATCATGCCGAGCGTGGTCATCAGCGAGGAGCTGATCGACGATGCGATGTCCGTCCTCGAGGAGGCGCTCGCCCAGCTGGGCTGAGCGCTGCTGTTCCGCCGGATCGTGTCCCCGGACATGACCGGCGGGGCATGCGTCCGCCGGTAACGTCGTGCGAATGCGGACCGACGACGACCACGACGCGCCGACCCCTCCCGGCATCGGTCTCTCGGCGCGATTCGCCCGCCTCGCGATGGGCGGCATCGGCCGGATGGTCTACCGGCCCATCATCGAGGGCCGCGACAACGTCCCCCTCACCGGCCGGGTGATCCTCGCGAGCAACCACCTCTCGTTCATCGACTCCCCCGTCCTCACGCTCCTCGCGCCGCGGCCGGTGCAGTTCCTCGCGAAGGCCGACTACTTCACCGGTACCGGTGCCCTGCGGGGCGCTCTCGCGCTCCTTCTTCACCGCCGTCGGCGCCGTGGCGGTCGAGCGCGGCGCGGGTCAGGCCGCGCAGGAGGCGCTCGACCTCGGCCGCGCGATCCTCGAGCGCGACGAGGCCTTCGCCGTCTATCCCGAGGGCACGCGCTCGCGCGACGGCCGGCTGTACCGCGGGCGCACCGGAGTCGCATGGCTCGCGCTCACGACCGGCGCACCGGTCGTCCCCGTCGGCCTCATCGGCACGCAGGAGCTCCAGCCGGTGGGGTCGAGGATCCCGCGCCTGCACCGCATCACCGTGCGCTTCGGCGATCCGCTCGATCTCTCGCACCACGGATCGGCCGACTCGGGCCGTGCGCGCCGCCACGCCACCGACGAGGTGATGACGGCGATCCACGCGCTCTCGGAGCAGGAGGCGGCGGGCGTCTACAACGAGTCGCCGCCGACGACGACCGCCGAGCGCATCCGCCGCGCCCTGCCGCACGAGCGGCGCTGAGCCCGGGCGGACGCGCCTCCGTTCAGCCCGCGGCCACCGTCTCGGGCTCGTGCTCGACGGGGAAGGCGACGGAGTTGGCGATGAAGCACAGTCGCGCCGCCTCCGGGTGCAGCGACCGGGCGAGCTCGATCATCGACGGATCCGCCACCGTCACCCGGGGGCGCAGCGTCACCGAGGCGAACCGGCCGCCGTCGCCCTCCTGCACCATGCGGCCGACCGCGTCGTCGACGTAGTCGGTGACGACCACTCCGTTCTTCACGGCCACGTGCAGGTACGAGAGCAGATGGCACTGCGCGAGCGCGGCGAGGAGCAGCTGCTCCGGATTCCAGCGGTCCGGGTCCCCGCGGAAGGGCTTGTCGGCCGAGCCGAGGATCACCTCGCGCCCGTCCGCGCGCACCGTGTTCTGCCGGCCGTAGTCGCGGTACCCGCTCGTGCCGGTGCCGCGGTTCCCCTCCCAGACGACGGAAACCGCGTAGTGGTGATCGATCTGCATCGGATTCCTTCTTCCGCTCCCTGGATCGAGCCGGTCTCGTCCGTCTGGACCCCTCGCCGCGGAGGACCCGCGGGTAGGATCGCAGGACCATGACAGACACGCTCGCCCCCCAGGTTCCCACGTCGGCAGTCCCGCAGGAGAGGCTCGTCGCGACCGAGATCCCCGGGCCCCGCTCGAAGGCCCTGCACGAGCGACGTCTCGCCGTCGTGCCCACCGGCGTGGGCACCGCGCTCCCTGTGTACATCGACCGCGCGCACGGCGCGATCCTCGTCGACGTCGACGGCAACCGCTTCATCGACCTCGGCGCCGGCATCGGAGTGACCACGATCGGCCACACCGACGACGAGGTCGTCGCCGCCGCGACCGAGCAGCTCGGCCGGCTCACGCACACCCTCTTCACGGTCACGCCCTACGAGCCCTACATCCGCGTCGCGGAGCTGCTCGGCGAGCACACCCCCGGCGACTTCGCCAAGAAGACCGTCCTCGTGAACTCGGGTGCCGAGGCGGTCGAGAACGCGGTCAAGATCGCCCGCAAGCACACGGGCCGGCCCGGTGTCGCGGTCCTCGACCACGCCTACCACGGCCGCACCAACCTGACCATGGCGATGAACTTCAAGGCGCTGCCCTACGGCCTCGGCTTCGGGCCGTTCGCGAGCGACATCCACCGAGCACCGAGCTCCTACCCGTACCACGACGGGCTCTCGGGGGCCGAGGCCGCCGAGCGCACGATCTCGTACCTCGAGAAGACGGTCGGGGCGTCCGCCCTCGCCTGCCTCGTCGTCGAGCCCGTGCAGGGCGAGGGCGGCTTCATGGTGCCCGCCGACGGGTACTCTGCCCGCACTGCAGGAGTGGTGCACCGCGAACGGCATCGTCTTCGTCGCCGACGAGATCCAGTCGGGCATGGCCCGCACCGGCGCCTGGTTCGCCAGTGAGCACTTCGGTCTCGTACCCGACCTCGTCCTGTCGGCCAAGGGCATCGCGGGCGGCCTGCCGCTCGCCGGGGTCACGGGTCGCGCCGAGATCATGGACTCGGCCCAGGCCGGCGGTCTGGGCGGCACCTTCGGCGGCAACCCCGTCGCAGCCGCCGCCTCCGTGGCCGTCTTCGAGCGCATCGAGCGCGAGGGCCTGCTGGCCGAGGCCGACCGCATCGGCGCCCGACTCGGGGCCGCGCTGCGCGAGCTGCAGGAGCAGTACGACATCATCGGCGACGTCCGCGGCATCGGCGCCATGATGGCGATCGAGCTCGTCCTGCCCGGAACGGCGACGACCACGAAGATCCCGAACGCCGCCGCGGTCACCGCGATCACCGAGTACGCGGCGTCGCACGGCGTGCTCGTCCTGAGCGCCGGTACCTACGGCAACGTGGTGCGCTTCCTGCCGAGCCTCGCCCTCACCGACGACCTGCTCGACGACGCCGTGTCCGTGCTGCGGGAGGCCTTCGCCACCCTCTGACCCTCCTTCCCACCACCCGACGGCCCGGGCCCCCGCACAGGAGGCGCCGGGCCGTCGGGCAAGATGGGGGGATGTCTGCAGGAACCTTCACCGTCGCGGAGTCCGTCGAGCTCGCCGTCGTCGAGCGCTCGGGCTTCGTCGAGTCCCGCCATGCCGGCTCGGCCGTGCTGCTCGACACGGACGGCCGGGTCTCCCGCACGCTCGGCAACCCGTCCGCTCCGATCCTCCCCCGGTCGTGCCTCAAGCCCTTCCAGGCCCTCGCTGTCATGACGGCGGGCGTCGAGCTGAGCGGCGCGGAGGCGGTCATCGCGACGGCGAGCCACGCGGGGATCCCGCAGCACGTCGCCCTGGTGCAGAACCTGCTCTTCCGTGCCGGGCTCGATCACACCGCGCTGCAGTGCCCCGCCGACTGGCCGAGCGACTCGGCCACCCGCGCGCAGCTCCTGCGCGCCGGCGCGACGCAGGATCCGCTCTACATGAACTGCTCCGGCAAGCACGCGGCCATGCTGCTGGCCTGCGTCCAGAACGGCTGGAGCACGGACGACTACCTCGAGCGCTCCCACCCCCTGCAGCAGCACATCGTCGACACGATCGAGCGGCTGACGGGCGAGCGCGTCGCCGGTACCGCGATCGACGGCTGCGGTGCTCCCGTGCACGCCCTGCCGCTGACCGCGCTGGCGAAGGGGATCTCCCGCATCGTGTCGTCCTCCGCGGCGTCGCCCTTCGGCCTCTACCGCCAGGCGGGCGTCCTCACGAACGCGATCCTCGAGAACGCCTGGGCCCTCGACGGCCCCGGCCGCGACAACACCGTTGTCATCGAGCGGCTCGGCCTGGTGGCGAAGCTCGGGGCGGAGGGCGTGCTGGTCATGGCCTCGCCCGACGGCACCACGGTCGCACTGAAGATCCTCGACGGGAGCCTGCGCGCGGCGACGGTCGTCGCGCTCAAGCTCCTCGTCGAGGCCGGTGCGGTGGAGCGGGGGGCGGCGAACGAAGTCCTCGTGCGGCTGAACCCGGTCGTCACGGGCGGCGGGCGCCCGGTCGGCGCGATCCGCGCCTCCTACGTCTGACGCCCGCTCACTGCAGCCGGGCGATCCGCTTGGCCCTCGCGGCCGAGGACACCTGCGTGACGACCACGATCACGATCGCCAGGAGGAACACCGCCGACGCGATCACGTTCGCCTCGGCCGGGATCCCGCGGGCCGCCGCGATGTAGATGTACTTCGGGAACGTCGTGACGGATCCGGAGTTGAAGTTCGTGATGATGAAGTCGTCGAAGCTCAGCGCGAACGAGAGCAGGGCCGCGGCGAGGATGCCGGGCAAGCAGGAGCGGGAAGGTGATCCGCCAGAACACCTGGCCCGGCGACGCGTAGAGGTCGCGTCCCGCCTCCTCGAGCTTGGGGTCGAGGCTCGCCACGCGGGCCTTGACCGTCACCACGACGAAGCTGATGCAGAACATCGTGTGCGCCAGGATGATCGTCACGAGCCCTTCTCGGCCCCGACCGTGAGGAACTGCGCGGCGAGTCCGGCACCGAGCACGACCTCGGGGGTGGCCATGGGCAGGAACAGCAGCAGGCTGATCGCCGAGCGGAAGCGGAAGCGGAAGCGCACGAGGGCCAGGGCGATCATGGTGCCCAGGGCGGTGGCGAGCAGCGTGGCGACGGCGCCGACGAGGAGGCTGTTGCCGAACGCGGTCATGACCTCCTCGCTCGTCCACGCCGAGATCCACTTGTCGAAGGTGAATCCGCGCCAGGCGATGTTGCTCTTGCCCGAGTCGTTGAACGAGAAGACGAACGTGTAGGCGATGGGGATGAGCAGGAAGATCAGCGCGAGGGCCGTGTAGACCCCGAGCCCGAGTCCCGTGAAGCGGCGCGGACCGCGGACGGGAGCCGGTGCGGGCGCACCGAGCGCCTCCTGAGCGCTGGCGACGGGCCGGTCGGCGGTGGCGGTCACAGCAGGTCCTCCGTTCCACTTCGCTTCACGTAGAAGCCCACGATGATCAGGATCACGGCCATCAGCACGATCGAGAGGGCTGCGGCGGCCGGGTAGTTCTCGAGTGTCAGGAAGTTGGCCTCGATCGCGTTGCCGACCATCGACGTCTGCGAGGAGCCGAGGAAGTCGCGGCTGGCGTTGATGTAGTCGCCCGCCGCGGGGATGAAGGTCAGCAGCGTTCCCGACACGATCCCGGGCATCGACAGCGGCACGGTCACCTTCCAGAAGACGGACGCCGGATGCGCGTACAGGTCCGACCCCGCCTCCAGGAACCTGGTGTCGAGCCGCTCGAGCGTCGTGTAGAGCGGCAGCGTCATGAACGGGATGAAGTTGTAGGTGATCCCGAAGATGACGGCGATGGGCGTCCCGGTCAGGTGCCCGTCCGCCGGCAGGATCGCGACGGCCTTGAGCCCCTGGACCAGCGGGCTCTCGTCGGCGAGGATCTGCTTCCAGGCGAGGGTCCGCAGCAGGAAGCTGATGAAGAACGGCGCGATGACCAGCGTCAGGAGCAGGTTCTGCACCAGCGGCCACGGCCGCGCCTTGACTCCGATGAAGTAGGCGAGCGGATAGCTGATCACGAGCGCGAGGACGGTGGCGATCAGGGCGTAGCCGAACGAGCGGACGGCGTGCGGCCAGTAGTCGGCCATCACGACGAGGTAGTTCTGCCAGGCGAAGCCGGGGGCGTACTCGCCGATGTCGCCGTCCGGGATCTCGGCCTGGAACGAGGTGAGCACGAGCGAGATCAGCGGCGCCAGGAAGAAGAGCAGCATATACGCGATGCCCGGCAGCAGAAGCACCAGCGCGAGCGTCGAGCGCCTGCGGATGGGCGCGTCGAGCGGGTTCGCCGGACCGGAGGCGAACGCGGCGAAGGCCATGCCTACGCTCCCCCGGCTCGCCCGGCCAGCAGGCCGCGCTTCTGCAGCGCGATCGCCCGGGTCGAGTCGTCGGCGTCGAACCGCGGCACCGACCCCGGCTCGTCGGCGAGGCCGAAGCCGTGCTCGGTGCTCCAGCTGACCCACACCTGGGCGCCCTCGCCCACGACCGGTCCGAAGACCATGTTCTGGGCGAAGACGACCACGGGTCCGAGCCCCGGCATCTGGAGGGTGTACTGCGTGCTGACCCCGCTGAAGGAGACGTCGACGACGATACCCGGGCCCAGGACGTTCCGGATCAGGCAGATCGCCGGGCGCCTCGGTCAGCAGCAGGAGCTTCTCGGGGCGGATGCCGATGGTCACCTCACCGCTCGTGCGCGCCGAGCGGGCGGAGGGGACCGTGATCCGGTGCCCGCCGGCCTCGACGGTGAGGGCCCGGTCCGTCGAGCCGACGACCTCGCCGGTGAAGAGGTTCGACTGACCGAGGAAGTTCGCGACGAAGGCCGTGCGCGGGAGCTCGTAGAGCTCCTCCGGAGCGCCCATCTGCTCGATCCGGCCCTTGTTCATCACGGCCACGGTGTCGGCCATGGTCATGGCCTCCTCCTGGTCGTGCGTGACGTGGAGGAAGGTGAGACCCACCTCCTCCTGGATCGACTTAAGCTCGAGCTGCATCTGCCGGCGGAGCTTGAGGTCGAGCGTCTCCCAGCGGCTCGTCGAGCAGCAGGAGCGCCGGGCGGTTCACGATCGCCCGGGCGAGGGCGACGCGCTGCTGCTGCCCACCCGAGAGGGAGGAGGGACGTCGCTGCGCGAGGTGGTCGAGCTCCACGAGGCGGAGCGCCTCGTGCGCCTTGCCGACCGGGTCGTCGATCCGCCGGCGCTTGAGGCCGAAGGCGACGTTCTCGAGGATCGACATGTGCGGGAACAGCGCGTACGACTGGAAGACGGTGTTCACGGGCCGCTGGAAGGTCTTGGTGGCGGTGACGTCCTCTCCGCCGATCAGGATGCGGCCGGCCGACGGCTCCTCGAGCCCGGCCACCAGGCGCAGAGTCGTCGTCTTGCCGCAGCCCGACGGGCCGAGCAGCGCGAAGAACGATCCGGCCGGGATGGTCAGATCGAGCGAGTCGATGGCGGTGAAGCCGGGGTACTGCTTGCTGATCCCGACCAGCTGGAGGTCGGCGCCGCTCTCGGCGAAGGTTCCCGTCGCCATCAGATGCCCAGCAGCACTTTCTGGAACTCGGCCTGGTAGTCCTTCTCCTCCGAGGCGGTGAGCGTGCGGAACACGTGCGCCTGCGACAGCGTCTGCTCGTCGGGGAAGATCAGCTGGTTCTCGGCCAGCTCCGGGTCGATGCTCTCCATGGCGTCCTTCGCTCCGTCGACAGGGGTGATGTAGTTGACCCAGGCGGCCACCTCGGCGGCGACCTCCGGCTCGTAGTAGTAGTTCATGAGGGCTTCCGCGTTGGCCTTCCGCTTCGAGCCCATCGGCACGACGAACGTGTCGTTCCACAGCGTGCCGCCGGAGTCGGGGAGCGCGAACTCCCACTTGTCGCCCGCCTCCGCGTTGATCAGGGTGATGTCCCCGGACCAGCAGATGGCGGCGAGGGTGTCCTCGTTCTGCAGATCGTTGAGGTAGGCGTTGCCCTTGATGTTGCGGATCTGACCGTCGTCGACCTGCTTCCGGAAGACGTCGATCGCGTTCATGAACTCGTCGTCGCCCCAGGATCCGGCGATGTCCGTCCCCTGCGCCTGCATGATCAGGCCGATCGTGTCGCGCATCTCGCTGAGCACGCCGACGCGTCCGCGCAGCTCCGGATCCCACAGGTCCTCGACGCTCGCCAGCCCGTTCGGCAGCTTCTCCTTGTTCCAGCAGATGCCGGCGAAGCCCGCCTGCCACGGGAGCGAGAGGTGGCGGCCCGGATCGAAGTCCGGGTTCGCGAGGGACGGGCTGAGGTTGGCGAGGTTGGGGATGTTGGCGTGGTCCAGCTCCTGCACGAAGCCGCGGCGGACGAGCCGCGAGACCATCCACTCGGTCAGGCAGACGGTGTCGGCGCCGATGTACTGCCCGAGCGCCAGCTGGTCCTTGACCTTGCCGTAGTACGAGTTGTTGTCGTCGACCGCGACGTTGTAGGTGACCGAGATGCCGCTCTGCTCCTCGAAGGCGAGGAGGGTCGGGTACGCGCCCTCGTCGTCCTCGTCGAGGTAGGCGGGCCAGTTGTCCCAGACGAGCCTGGGGTCGTCGGCGGATCCGTCGGCGGCGGCCGTGGGGGCCGGACGGCTGACCGGCGCGCACGCGGCGAGCGCGAGGGCGCCCGCCCCGAGACCGAGACCGCCGAGGACCGCGCGACGCGAGAGCATCGCGCGCCGCTCGCGCTCCCGGGAGCGGGCGACGGCGATCGCCTCGCGGAGAACGGGATCCCTCGGGAGGGGACGGGTCATGGCTGCGGCTCCTGACTTCGTCGGTGCGGCGGGAGGCTCACCGGCGTGAACGTGGGGAAATACTGGCACAGCGCCGGTGGCCTGTCGACGCGCAACAGACGAAACCGGACATTCGGAAACATGATCGTCACGAATTCCGCGCTTCCGGGCCCTCCTGACCACGGATTCCTCCGGTTCGGCCGACCTCGGGCACAGTGTCGGGCCACCGCGCCCTGCGGACCTCCCCGTGCTGCTCGACGAGGAAGGATCCCTGAGCGCAGAGCGGAGGATCGGGCAGCGGTCCGAGGAGGATCCGCGCCTCCGTCGGCGGGACATCGAGCACGACCAGCCCGCTCCGACGCGCCAGGGCGAGGAGTGCGCGAGCGGACGCCCATTCCGCGGCGGTCCCGACGACGACCCCGTCCGGGAGCGCGCCGTCCGAGGCGAGCGCCTCGGGCACGCTGCTGGTCGCGCACCACTCCTGCATCCGCGACCGCAGCGCGACCGGAGCGTTCGTGACCACGACCACCGGCGCCGCGTCGAGCGGGACGGGCTCCGGCCTCCGCCGCACCCGGGCGGCGTGCGGGGTCGACGGGGCGAAGACCTGGACCCGTTCGCCGCGCCACCACCCCCTCCCGGCGGCAGCTCGGGACGGTACGGCTCCCCGTCCCCGGCGAGCAGCTGGTGCTCCTGCCTGCTCGCGGTGCGCAGCAGGAGGACGTCGTCGACTCCGTCTCGGAGCGCCGCGATCCCGTCCGTCGTCCGCCGCGCCGACAGCACGATCCTCCGTCGACCCGAGCGCACCGCAGTCTGCAGGGCCTCGAGCAGTCGTCGCCTCCCGTCGTCGGCGCAGCGGCGCAGCAGCAGGTCGAGATCGTCGATGACGACGGGCCCCTCGCCTCCCGTGACCGAGTCCCACACCTCCTCGAGGTCGTCGGGACCGAGGACCGCCTGCCCGGGGATCTGCACGGCGAGCTGCCGGAGAGCGGTGGAGCGCCCGGAGCCCGCTGCCCCGAGGACGAGGAGCGAGGACCGGGTGAGCTCGACGACGTCCTGCCTCTGCTCGCTCGGCCTGTCCACGACTCCGAGGAGCAGCCGTCCGGCCTCCGGCGCAGGAGCCGGCAGGAGGGAGGGCAGCGGATCCAGCCACGGACGATGCACCGGCACCTCCCGATCCGCGGGCAGCGCGGCCCGGACCGCATCGTCCGTGCGGGGCAGAGCCGCCTGCACGAGAGTGCTCCGTCCACCGTGCGAGACGATGCAGCGGCCCGGAGTGCGGTGCGGGATCCGGGCGGCGGCGTCGCTGCCCACCAGCGATCGCGAATCGGCGGCGTCGTGCACACGCAGAGCGATGCGGAGGCCGCAGTTGGCGGCGACCGCATCGCGCACGACGCCGACCGGCCGCTGGGTGCACAGCACGAGGTGCACTCCGAGCGACCGGCCTCGGGCGGCGATGTCGGCGAAGGCCCGGTGCAGATCGGGCGAGCGCTCGAGGACGACCGCGCACTCGTCCACGACCACGACGAGCCGCGCGAGCGCTCCCACGGGCAGTCTCGCGATGTCGGGAACCCCTCGCTCCGCCAGCAGCCGCTCACGGCGGCGCAGCTCGGCGGCGACGCTGGCGAAGGCGCGGTCGGCGCCGTGCTGATCGAGATCGGTGATGACGCCGGTCACGTGCGGCAGCGCCGCCAGCGGAGCGAAACCCGCGCCGCCCTTGAAATCGGCCAGCAGGAAGGTCACCGCCGCCGGACCGTGCCGCGCCGCGAGGGCGAGGACCCATGCGACGAGGAGCTCGCTCTTGCCGCTCCCCGTCGTCCCGCCCACGATGGCGTGGGGCCCGTCCGCGACCAGATCGATCTCGACCGCTCCCACGGGTCCCGTCCCGAGGACGACCGGCAGCCCCTTCTCGCCGCCCACCCGCTCGAGCGCACCGAGGTCCGACAGGCTCACGGACTCCGGCAGCGCTCGCTCGCCGGCCCGACCGGCCGAGCGGGCGAGGGCCTCCGCGAACCGCAGCGCCTCGCCGGCCGAGACGTAGGCCACCGTCAGCTCCTCGGCGCGGCCCGCGCTCTCGCGGCCGATGACGCGGTCCGGACCGCGTCCTCCGAGCTCCAGGACGCAGCGGCACGACGGAGGGAGTTCGGACGCGGACCTCGCGAGGACCAGCAGGCCCGCCCCTCCCGCGGGCGTCGCGTCGGCCCCCGTCTCGCACACCTGCCACTGGACGGCGGACGTCTCCCCTCGCACGTGAGGGGCGGACCGGAGGCAGTCCCACTCGCGCCCCGGGGGGAGGACGATGCCGAGCTCGTCAGGGGCCACCAGCTCCAGCGCCTGGAGCAGGAGCCCCCGCGCGACGGCCCGCGCGACGACGGGCGGCCCGACGATCCCGGTCCCGGCCGAGAACGGGACACGGAGCGGCGCGTCCGCGATCGACCGGACGTCTCCACCCTCCGCCGCGATCACCGTGCCCCGACCCAGGACCGGCTCGAACTCCCTCGCCCTCCGCCGCCAGCGGGCGTCGGCCGGAAGTCCGCCGCGCAGGACGGCCCTGGCGTCGGGAGCGGCGACCCTCATCGCCTCGAGCTCCTCCCGGGCCCGCGCCGCCTGCGCCGCGTCGTAGGCCCGCAGCTCCTGGTCGTACCGCTCCGCCTCCCGCCGCACCGTCCGGCGCCGGACCCTCGCCGCGTCCAGGGAGGAGGCGATCACCACGACCGGGCCGAGCGCGGCGAAGGCGAGCATCATCGGCGAGCGGGTGACCGCGTACAGCACGACCGCCGAGAGGACGGGGGCGAGCGCCGCGACCCAGGGGAAGGACGGGCGCGCCGGAGCGGAGGGCCGTATCGGAGGGCGGGGTGCTGCCAAGCGGATCGGGAGGGTCATCCCCCCATCAGAACGGAGGACGCCCGCGCGTGGGAGGTCAGCGGGTGATCGGGGGACGGCTGGTGCCTGTGGAGGAGCCGTCGACCCGCTCGACGGCCATCTCGACGGAGGAGAGCAGCACCCGGCTGCCGATCTTCGCCCGGTAGCGGCGCCCCGCCTCCAGCGGGAGCGGTGCCTGCGTCGGAGCAACCAGCACCGTGCCGTTCGCCGACCACCGGTCCCTCACCCACAGCCCGCCCTCGTCGAAGCCGAACTCGAGGTGGTCTTCGACAGCGACCGGGTCTCGTCGGGGATCGCGAGGATGTGGCGCACGTTCTCGCCGGGATCCGGCAGCGGCTGCCGTCCGACGAGTCCCGTGCCCGTCACGATCGCGTGATGACCGGTCCCGAAGGACAGGCGGACGAGGCCCTGGACCGGAGGGGCGAGAGGCGCGCCGGGTGCCGGTCGGCGGTGGCGCCCCGGTGCGAGCCCGGGCAGCCAGGCGCGGCGCGAGGGATCGAGCACCGTCGTGTCGCCGGACGACGTCGGGCTGGAGAGCCCGGGGGTCGCGTGCGTCGCCACCGGGCTGCCGCACTCGCCGCAGAGGATCGCGCCCGAGGCGAGGGTGGAGCCACACGCGTGCTGCAGATCACCGAGAACGCCCTTTCCGTCCTCCATGCTATCCGGCGTCCGCCGCCCACCGCCCGGACGGCGGGGATCAGCCCGGTTCGCCCGTGACGTCGAGCACGTCCACCACGATGACGGTGACGTTGTCCCGGCCGCCGTTCTCGAGCGCGGCGTCCATCAGAGCGTCGACCGCGTCCTGCGCACTCGTGGTCGAGGAGAGGAGGTGCTCGAGCCCCGCGTCCGTCAGCTCCTTCGTCAGTCCGTCGGAGCAGAGCAGGAGTCGCGAGGGGCGCGATCACCGGCACGAGCCGGTAGTCGGGGACGGGAGCCTCGTGGAAGCCGACGGCCCTCGTGATCACGTTGCTGTGCGGATGCACGTCGGCCTCGTCGCGCGAGATCAGCCCGGCGTCGACCAGTTCCTGCACGACCGAGTGGTCGACGGTCAGCTGCACCAGCGACCCCTGGACCCACAGGTACACCCGGGAGTCGCCGATGTTGAAGACCGACCAGTAGGGCTCGCCTCCGACGGCGGTCAGCGCCGCTCCGGTGACGGTCGTGCCGGTGCCGCGGTCGGCCGACTGCGACTGGCGCGCGATGTCGCTCACGGCGTCCCGCAGAGCCCGGTCGATCTCCTCGGCGCCGACCGTCGCTCCGGTCGCCGCCGTCGAGAGCCGGGGAGACGACGGCGTCGCTCGCCACCTCGCCCGCCGCGTGGCCGCCCATGCCGTCGGCGACCGCGAAGAGCGGGGACTTCGCCAGGTAGCTGTCCTCGTTGCCGCTGCGGACGTGGCCGGTGTGCGTCCTCGCGGCCCAGCCCAGCGTCACCTCCGCCGACGGCGCATCGGAGCTCCACGCCGAGACGGGGACGGTGACGGAGGCGCGGCCGCGGCCGATCTGCGTCATCGCGTCTCCTCGTCTGCGCTGCACCGCCCGCGAGCGGCGGAGGACCCTCCGATGCTACTTGCTGACGACGGGGCGGCAGAGCGCTCTCCCGGCCGAGCGCGCGGCCGGAGGCGACCGCCTCGGGAGCGGGTCGCACTGCTTCTCCGGACGACGGTGGAATCCGTGCACGGACGGGGGCCGAGCGTGCGGATTCACTTGCCGCGGTACCTCTTGACTGCCAGGATCGTCGCATGAGCCCCAACCGCCCTCCTTCACAGCGCCCCGTCCAGCTCGACGACGTGTCGAAGGCGATCATCGAGCAGCTGCAGGCCGACGGGCGCCGCTCGTACGCCGAGATCGGCAAGGCCGTCGGTCTGAGCGAGGCAGCGGTCCGCCAGCGGGTGCAGAAGCTCACCGAATCCGGCGTGATGCAGATCGTCGCCGTCACGGATCCGATGCAGCTCGGCTTCTACCGTCAGGCGATGATCGGCGTCCGTGTCACCGGTGACACGCGCGACGTCGCCGACCGCCTCGCCGCGATTCCCGCCGTCGACTACGTGGTCCTCACCGCGGGCACCTTCGACATCCTCGCCGAGGTCGTCTGCGAGAACGACGACGACCTCATCGCCCTCCTCAACCAGGAGATCCGCTCGCTGCCGGGAGTCCTCTCGACCGAGACCTTCGTCTATCTCAAGCTCCACAAGCAGTTCTACAACTGGGGAACGCGGTAAGCCATGACCGATACAGCCTTTTCCACCGACGCCCTCGAGTCGGGCGACGCCGTCAGCGGCACCGACGCACCGAGCGGGGTCGACGACGCCGCGCTCCAGAAGAAGGCGAAGGACCACCTCTGGATGCACTTCACCCGGCAGTCCGTGATGGACTCGGGCGCCGGCGTCCCCATCATCACGCGGGGCGAGGGCCACCACATCTGGGACAGCACCGGCCGCAAGTACTTCGACGGCCTGTCCGGCCTGTTCGTCGTCAACGCGGGCCACGGGCGGCGCCGCCTCGCCGAGGCCGCCGCCAAGCAGGCGTCCGAGCTGTCCTTCTTCCCCCTGTGGTCCTACGCGACCCCCTCCGCCATCGAGCTGGCGGACCGTCTGGCCGACCACGCGCCGGGCGATCTCAACCGGGTCTTCTTCTCGACCGGAGGAGGCGAGGCCGTCGAGACGGCCTTCAAGCTCGCGAAGCACTTGGAAGCTCCAGGGCAAGCCCGGCAAGCACAAGGTGATCTCGCGCTCCGTCGCCTACCACGGCACTCCGCAGGAGCTCTCGCCATCACCGGCATCCCCGCGATGAAGTCGATGTTCGAGCCGCTGGTCCCCGGAGGATTCCGCGTGCCCAACACGAACTTCTACCGGGCCCCGCAGCACGGGGACGACCTCGAGGCGTTCGGCGTGTGGGCAGCGGACAGGATCGAGGAGATGATCGAGTTCGAGGGTCCGGACACCGTCGCCGCGGTGTTCCTGGAGCCGGTGCAGAACTCGGGAGGCTGCTTCCCGCCCCCTCCCGGCTACTTCCAGAGGGTGCGCGAGATCTGCGACCGCCACGACGTCCTGCTCGTCTCGGACGAGGTGATCTGCGCCTTCGGCCGGATCGGGCACATGTTCGCGTGCGACGAGTACGGCTACGTCCCCGACATGATCACCTGCGCGAAGGGGATGACGAGCGGCTACTCCCCCATCGGAGCGACCATCGTCAGCGACCGCGTCTACGAGCCCTTCCGGCACGGCCAGGTGTCGTTCCCGCACGGCTACACCTTCGGCGGGCACCCGGTGTCGGCGGCGGTCGCGCTCGAGAACCTCGACATCTTCGAGGAGGAGAAGCTCCAACGAGCGCGTCCGCGAGAACTCGCCCGTGTTCCGCTCGACGCTCGAGAAGCTGCTCGATCTGCCGATCGTCGGAGATGTGCGCGGAGCCGGGTACTTCTTCGGCATCGAGCTCGTGAAGGACAAGGTGACGAAGGAGACCTTCGACGAGGACGAGTCCGAGCGGCTGCTCCGCGGGTTCCTGTCGAAGGCGCTCTTCGACGCGGGCCTGTACTGCCGCGCGGACGACCGGGGCGACCCGGTGGTGCAGCTCGCGCCGCCGCTCACCGTCGGCCCGAAGGAGTTCGACGAGATCGAGCAGATCCTGCGCGGCGTCCTCACGGAGGCGTGGTCGCGGCTCTGAGCGACGAGCGCGCCGCGGAGTCACGCGGCGCGCTCCTGCCCGACCAGCCACGGTGAGCGCTCGCCTCGCCCGAGTGCCGCGAGCAGTCGCCGTGCGCTCTCCTCGTGCGGATCCGTCCGTCCCGCCTCCCCTGCCACGCGCGCGGCCTCCTCGGGATCGCCGGTGGACCAGTGCAGGACGGCGAGCAGGACGAGCACCGCTGCCCGCTCGGTCCTCGGAGTGAGCTCGGCCACCGCCGCGACGAGGGTGAAGGCCGAGAGGAGCGCGGCCCGCGGCGTCACCGCACGCGGCTGGGAGACCAGCGAGAGGGCGTGGCCGACCCAACCGGGACGCTGCGCACTGACGATCAGCGCGGCCGTCAGAGCAGGTCTCGGGAGACGGCTGCCACCGTCCGCGGTCCGCCGCAGCAGCCCGTCGACACTGCCCCGGAGACGCGCGGGCAGCTCCGCTCGAGGATGACGGTCGAGCAGTGCGTCGACGTGCTCCGCGACCGACCGCGCCTGCTCCGGCGCCTCGCCGATCGCACCGGTGGAGGATCCGTCGATCGAATCGTCGTCCGCGTCGAGGACCTGGACCACGTCGACCGACAGCGCCCGGGCCCGTCCCCGGAGCGCTGCCGCGACTGCCCCGCCTCTGCGCGCGCTCGAGGTGTAGACGACGGCGACGACGGAGTCGGCCCGACCGAATCGTCCGAGCGCCCCGAGGAACGCCCCGACCGAGGGCGCAGGGTCTCCGCGGGGCAGGTCGAAGCGCAGGGCTCCGGTCGTCGACCCGTCCCGCACCGGCAGCAGGACGACGCTCTCGCGAGGACGGAAGCCGACGAGTCGCGGCACCTGCGCGAGGGCTCGTCGGTGGAGAAGGGAGGCGGTCGTGTCGTGGAGAGTCATGGCTGCACAGTGGCGGCCCGCACGCGGCGCCGCTCGCCCACTCGTCCGCCTCCGAAGACGACCGGGCCGAAGGCGCTCCTGTGGAGGAATCCCGGCCGCCCCCTGCGCCCTCTTCTCCGAAGACCGCGTGCGCCGCCACCCCGCACTCCCCTGGCTCCTCCCCACGCGCCCTCCGCCCGACCTGTGCACCGATGTCCGATTCCCGCCGGTCGCGGCGGGGACGCGTCGGTACTCTCGTGGCATGAGAACGACTCCCCTCCTCGTCCGCCGCACGACGAGCCCGCTCGGCAGGATCGAGGTGGGCGGTGACGGCGAGTCCGTCGTGTCGCTCGCGATCGCGAAAGCCGACGAGCTCCCCCACGACCACCTCCGCGAGTCGGACGATCCCGTCCTCGACGCGGCCGTGACCCAGCTCGACGAGTACTTCACCGGGACTCGCAGGACCTTCGATCTGCCTCTGAGGCTGCGCGGCACGGTCTTCCAGCTCGAGATCTGGCGGGCGCTGCAGGGTCTGGGCTGGGGGGAGATCACCTCGTACGGGGCCCTGGGCGCCGCCACCGGGCGGTTGAGCGGGGCGCCCGATCGGAGGAGCCGTCGGTCGCAATCCGATCCCGATCATCATCGGCTGCCACCGCGTGCTCGCGGGCGACGGGCGCATCACGGGCTACAGCGGCGGCGAGGGCTGCCGACGAAGGCCTGGCTGCTCGATCACGAGGGGATCCCCCACCGATGACGACGGCCGACGGCGTCCTCGTCGGCGAGGACGGCCTCGCCCGCTGCGCCTGGTCGGGCGAGGACCCGGAGTACCGCCGCTACCACGACGAGGAGTGGGGCCCTGCTCCACGGCGACCGCCCGCTCTTCGAGAAGATCTGCCTCGAAGGATTCCAGGCCGGTCTGTCGTGGATCACGATCCTCCGCAAGAGACCGAAGTTCCGACAGGTCTTCCACGACTTCGAACCGGACGCCGTGGCTCGGATGGACGGCGACGACGTCGAGAGGCTGATGGACGACACCGGCATCATCCGCAACCGCGCCAAGATCATCGCGACGATCGAGAACGCTCAGGCCGTCGTGGCGCTGCGCGAGCGCGACGGCGAGGGCGCACTCGATCGTCTGGTCTGGTCGTTCCCGGACGAGCGCAGGTCATCGGCACCGGTCTCCGTCGACCAGATCCCCACGACTACGGCGTCCTCGCTCGCTCTCGCCCGAGCGCTCCGGAAGGCCGGGTTCCGCTTCGTCGGCCCCACCACCATGTACGCGCTGCAGCAGTCGGCCGGCATCGTCGACGACCACGTGAGGGGCTGCTTCCGCGCGGTCGGCTGAGTCAGGCCTCGGGAACCACCAGATCCAGTTCGCCCGTCGACTCGTTCAGGGAGAGCTCGAATCCTCTGCCCGCCGACCACGCCGCGAGCTCCGAGAGCGAGTCGGTCTCGACGGCGTCCTCCGCGAGCGCCCGCACGAAGTGCCCTTTGCTCAACTTGTTGAAGTGGTTCAGGTTGCGGAGCACCCCGTCCGGCGCCGCGCGAGCGCACCCGGACGAAGAACCGGCCCTCACCGCTCGCCAGCGGGCCGAGGGCCGCGTAGGCCTCACTCCGGAGATCGAGCACCAGACCTTCGAGCGAGGACAGCGCCGCGCCCGCCGACCTGGCCCACCACCGCTTGAGCGGCTTCCCCGGGATCCGGGAGTCGTGCGACAACCGGTAGGCGGGAATGGGGTCCAGCGCGGCGACCGGGCCCCAGAGAGCCGACTGGATGAGCACAGTGCGCGCGAGGAACGATCGCGCCGCCCCGTCCAGGGTCTCCGCACCGAGCGAGTCGGCAGAGGACTCCGTCGAACCGGTCGATCGCCGGCATCGCCGGGGCGAGGGGAAGCTCCGCGTTGCGCTCGATCTCCCCCGCTCTGCCGCGGGCTGAGCTTCAGAGCCCGGGCCGACGCCTCGCGATCGGCCGAGAGCTCCACCAGCGCGTCGCGCAGCTCGCGTCGGAGCGACGAGAGCTCCGGGAACGCGAGCGCCTCGAGGGCGAACGCAAGAGCGCCCCCGGGGCGCTTGGTCTCGGACGGCGGCAGCAGGACGTGCACGGTGCTCCTTCGGTTGCTCGCGCCCGCGCAGCGCACGGAGGGGCCGGGCGATCGTGATGATCGCCCGGCCCCTCCGGTGCCGCGGTGAGCGGCGGTGTCTCAGACGAGCGCCGCCTCGCGGGCGACGACGGTGACGACGTCGTTCTCGACGGACAGGAATCCGTCATCGGCCTGCGCGGTGATGCGCGAACCGTCGACCGCGGTGACGCGGACCTCACCACTGGCGAGGATCGCCAGCAGCGGCTCGTGCCCGGCGAGGATTCCGATCTCGCCCTCGACGGTGCGGGCCGTGAGCTGCTTCGCCCTCTCCCGACCACACCTCCGCGTTGGCGGAGACGACGCTGACCTTCAGGGTCCCGGCCATGATCAGCCGTTCTCCTTCTGGATCTGGACCCACTTCTCCTCGACGTCCGAGATCGAGCCGACGTTGAAGAACGCCTGCTCGGCCACGTGGTCGAACTCGCCCTTGGTGATCGCGTCGAACGACTCGATGGTGTCCTTCAGCGGCACGGTCGATCCCTCGACGCCGGTGAACTTCTTCGCCATGTACGTGTTCTGCGAGAGGAACTGCTGGATGCGGCGCGCACGCGACACCGTGATCTTGTCCTCCTCGGAGAGCTCGTCGACACCGAGGATCGCGATGATCTCCTGCAGCTCCTTGTTCTTCTGCAGGATCTGCTTCACGTTCGTCGCCACGCGGTAGTGGTCGGCGCCCAGGTAGCGGGGGTCGAGGATCCGCGAGGTCGAGGTCAGCGGGTCGACGGCCGGGTACAGGCCCTTCGACGCGATCTCGCGCGAGAGCTCGGTGGTGGCGTCGAGGTGCGCGAACGTGGTTGCCGGCGCCGGGTCGGTGTAGTCGTCCGCGGGGACGTAGATCGCCTGCAGCGAGGTGATCGAGTGTCCGCGGGTCGACGTGATGCGCTCCTGGAGCACACCCATCTCGTCGGCGAGGTTCGGCTGGTAGCCCACCGCGGAGGGCATGCGGCCCAGCAGGGTCGACACCTCCGAGCCGGCCTGGCGTGAAGCGGAAGATGTTGTCGATGAAGAGCAGCACGTCCTGCTTCTGCACGTCGCGGAAGTACTCCGCCATCGTGAGCGCCGACAGGGCGACACGGAGGCGGGTTCCCGGCGGCTCGTCCATCTGGCCGAAGACGAGGGCGGTCTTGTCGAAGACGCCCGCCTCCTCCATCTCGGCGATGAGGTCGTTGCCCTCACGGGTGCGCTCGCCGACACCGGCGAACACCGACACTCCACCGTGATCCTGCGCGACGCGCTGGATCATCTCCTGGATGAGGACCGTCTTGCCGACGCCCGCTCCGCCGAACAGGCCGATCTTGCCGCCCTGCACGTACGGGGTGAGGAGGTCGATGACCTTGATGCCGGTCTCGAACAGCTCCGTCTTCGACTCGAGCTGGTCGAACGCAGGCGGCTTGCGGTGGATGGGCCAGCGCTCGGTGATCTCGAACGACTCGCCGTTGATCTTGCCATCGGCGTCGGCGTTGAGCACCTCTCCGATGACGTTGAAGACCTTGCCCTTGGTCACGTCGCCGACGGGGACCGAGATCGGCAGGCCGGTGTCGTGGACCTCCTGACCGCGGACGAGTCCGTCGGTCGGGTTGAGCGAGATGGCGCGGACGAGGTCGTCGCCCAGGCGCTGCGCGACCTCGAAGGTCAGCTTGCTCGAGACGCCCTCGACCTCGACGTGCGTGTAGAGCGCGTTGTAGACCTCGGGGATCGCGTCGTGGGGGAACTCGATGTCAACGACGGGGCCGGTGACGCGGGCGATGCGGCCGATGGCCCCGCCCGACGTCCCGGTCGCCGCCTCAGGTGCGGTCAGTGTCATTGCTTCTTCCTTCTTGGTCTCACCGCACCCGGGGCGCGGAGTTTCGTGTCTGGGGAGGAGAGCCGTCTACTTGGCGGACGACAGGGCGTCCGCGCCGCCGACGATCTCCGCGATCTGCTGCGTGATCTCGGTCTGGCGGGCGTTGTTGGCGAGACGCGTGTAGGTCTTGATCAGCGTGTCGGCGTTGTCGCTCGCCGACTTCATCGCCTTCGACGCGCTGCGTGCTCCGACGCCGCCGACTGCAGCATCGCGTTGAAGATCCGGCTCTCGACGTAGACCGGGAGGAGGCGGTCGAGGACCGTCTCGGGGTCCGGCTCGAACTCGTACAGCGGGTAGAGGTCGCTGTTCTGGTCCTCCGCGCCCTCGACGACCTCGAGCGGCAGCAGACGGACGACCGTCGGCTGCTGGGTGACCATGCTGACGAAGCGGTTGTACACGAGGTGGATCTCGTCCACGCCGCCCTCTTCGTCATCGAGGTTGTACGACTCGACGACCGCGTCGGCGATCTCCTTCGCCGTCTCGAACACGGGCTGGTCGGTGCCTCCGGTCCAGACGCGCACGCTGGGGCGCTTCCGGAACGAGAAGTACGCGTTCGCCTTGCGGCCGACCAGATAGAAGACGACCTCCTTGCCCTCGCTGCGCAGCAGCGAGGCCAGCTCCTCCGCCTCCTTGAGCACGCTCGAGGAGAAGGCTCCTGCGAGTCCGCGGTCGGAGGTGAAGATCACGATCGCGGCCGTGTCCAGCTTCTCGCGCTCGGTCGTGAGCGGGTGCTCGACGTTCGAGTAGGTCGCGACGGCCGACACGGCCCGCGTGATCGCGTTCGAGTACGGAGCCGCGGCGGCGACGCGGTTCTGCGCCTTCTGGATGCGCGAGGCCGAGATCAGCTCCATGGCCCGAGTGATCTTCTTGGTCGTCTGGGCCGAACGGATCTTCGACCGGTAGACCCGAAGTTGCGCTCCCATGTGTCTCCTGTAGTCCTTGTGTGACGAATCGCCGGGGTGCCGCTGTTAGCGACGGACCTTGACGATCTTCTCCTGGCCGACCTCGTCGGCCGAGATCGCCTGGTGCTCTTCGCGCCCGACCGAGGCGAGGGGCTTGCCCTCACCGGTCTGGAACTCGAGCTTGAAGCCGTCGACGGCACGTGACAGCTCGGCGACGACGTCGTCCGAGAGCACGTTGGTGTCGCGCAGCGTGGAGAGGACCTGCGTGTTGCGGCCCAGGTAGTCGAGCAGCTCGCGCTCGAAGCGCAGCACGTCGGGGACGGGCACCTCGTCGAGCTTGCCGTTCGTGCCGGCCCAGATCGAGACGACCTGCTCCTCCACGGGGTACGGCGAGTACTGCGGCTGCTTGAGCAGCTCGGTCAGGCGTGCACCGCGGGCGAGCTGACGACGGGACGCCGCGTCGAGGTCGGACGCGAACATCGCGAAGGCCTCGAGCGAGCGGTACTGGGCGAGCCTCGAGCTTGAGCGTTCCCGAGACCTTCTTGATCGACTTGACCTGAGCGTCACCGCCGACTCGCGAGACCGAGATGCCCACGTCGACCGCGGGACGCTGGTTCGCGTTGAAGAGGTCGGACTGCAGGAAGATCTGGCCGTCGGTGATCGAGATCACGTTGGTCGGGATGTACGCCGAGACGTCGTTCGCCTTGGTCTCGATGATCGGGAGGCCCGTCATCGATCCGGCGCCGAGCTCGTCGGACAGCTTCGCGCAGCGCTCCAGCAGACGGGAGTGCAGGTAGAAGACGTCACCCGGTACGCCTCGCGCCCCGGCGGGCGGCGCAGGAGGAGCGACACGGCGCGGTACGCCTCGGCCTGCTTCGACAGGTCGTCGAAGATGATCAGGACGTGCTTGCCGCCGTACATCCAGTGCTGGCCGATGGCCGAGCCGGTGTAGGGGGCGAGGTACTTGAAGCCGGCGGGGTCGGAGGCCGGGGACGCGACGATCGTCGTGCACTCCATGGCTCCGGCGTCCTCGAGCGCGCCCTTCACCGAGGCGATGGTCGAGCCCTTCTGGCCGATGGCGACGTAGATGCAGCGGACCTGCTTGTCGGTGTCGCCCGACTCCCAGTTGGCCTTCTGGTTGATGATCGTGTCGATCGCGATGGCCGTCTTGCCGGTCTGGCGGTCGCCGATGATCAGCTGACGCTGACCGCGGCCGACGGGGATCATCGCGTCGATGGCCTTGATGCCGGTCTGCAGCGGCTCGTGGACCGACTTGCGCGACATGACGCCGGGAGCCTGGAGCCCGGAGAGCGCGGCGGCCCTCGGAGGCGATCTCGCCGAGTCCGTCGATCGGGTTGCCGAGCGGGTCGACCACGCGGCCGAGGTAGCCGTCGCCGACGGGGACGGAGAGGACCTCGCCGGTGCGGGTGACCTCCATGCCCTCCTCGATGCCGGAGAACTCGCCGAGGACGACGACGCCGATCTCGTTCTCGTCGAGGTTCTGGGCGAGGCCCAGGACGCCGTTCGAGAAGCGGATGAGCTCGTTGGCCATGACGCCGGGGAGTCCCTCGACGTGGGCGATGCCGTCGGCGGCGTCGATGACGTAGCCGACCTCGGTCGTGGAGGCCTTGCCCGGCTCGTACGACGAGACGAAGTCCTTCAGCGCGTCGCGGATCTCATCCGGGCTGATGGTGATATCTGCCATGGGAATTCCTATTCGTTGGGTCCGTGCGAGCCGAAGAGGTCGTCGGGGCCTGACCTGGATGGTGCGGGGAGCGGAGTGGCGCGAGCCGCCCCTGGAGGATACGTGCGCCCGTCAGGACGCGAGCTGGAGCTTCAGGTCGGAGAGCCGTGCGGACACGGTCCCGTCGATGACCTCGTCGCCGACCTGCAGCCTCATCCCGCCCAGGAGGGAGGGGTCGACGAGCATGTTGACGGAGACCGGACGGTCGTACTGCGAGAGGGCGGTCCGCAGCCGGTCGAGCTGGTGCGGGGCGAGCGGCGAGGCGACCGAGACCGTGGCGATGGTGAAACCGCCCTGGTCGGCGACCACGCCGGCGGCGAAGCGGACGAGCTCCGGCACGCGGCGACCGCGCGGTGCGCGATCAGCTGCCGGAGGATCGCCAGCGTCTCGGCCGACGCCTTGCCCTCGAGGAGCCGCTGGATGAGCGACACCTTCGACGGTCGGCGGCGGCGAGCTTGCTGCCGAGTGCCAGCTCGAGTCCGGCGTCGGACGAGACGACCGCGCCGAACATCTGCAGCTCGCGCTCGATCGAGACGCCCTCGGGTGCGGAGGAGGCGATCGCACGGACCCCACCTCCTCGATCCCGGCGACGAGGTCGCTCGGGCTCGACCAGCGGTGTCCGGCGATGACGGTGAGCAGGCGCTTGGCAGCGACGTCGAAGGGGGCGAACACGCGGGCCACGAGGGCACGCTTGCTCGCCGCCTCGACGCTCGGGTCCGAGAGGGCCGAGCGAAGCTGCGCCTGCGAGTCGATGACCCGGGCCGCTTCGAAGAGCTGCTGAGCCGCCTCGAGCGACACATGGCCGTTGAAGGCGGAGAGCTCCGCCTTCGCGGCGGCCAGGAGCCTGTCGTGACGCGCTCCCATCAGCTGTTCGCCTTCTCCGAGGCCTCGAGGTCGGCGAGGAAGCGGTCCACGATGGCGGACGCCTTCGCGTCGTCGTTGAGGCTCTCGCCGATCACGCCGGAGGCGAGATCGATGGCGAGGGTTCCGACTTCGGAGCGCAGGGCGACGACGGCCGACTGGCGGTCGGCCTCGATCTGGGCGTGCGCGTTGTGCAGGATGCGCTCGGCCTCGGCCTGAGCCTGCTCCTTCTTCGCCGCCACGATCGCGTTGCCGTCGGCATTGGCCTTCTCGCGGATGACCTCGGCCTCGGCACGCGCTTCCGCGAGCTGAGCGGTGTACTTCCCGAGAGCGGCTTCCGCCTGTCGCCGAGCCTCGTCGGCCTTGGCGATGTTCCCCTCGATGGCGGCGGACCGCGCGTCGAGCATCTTCTGGATGCGCGGCAGAACCAGCTTCCAGAAGAAGAACAGGAGGATGAGGAAGATCACCCCCGACCAGAAGAAGTCGTGGAACTCCGGGATCAGAATGACCTCGGGGACGTCAGCTTCTTCCGCAGCGCGCGATGTTCACAGCGGTGCTGAACACGACTACGCCGCGAAGATGAAGTAGGTGGCGAGGCCGATGAGGGCGAGCACCTCCGGTGAACGCGATGCCGAGGAACATCGTGGTCTGGAGGCGGCCGGGTCATCTCGGGCTGGCGCGCCATGGCCTCGACGGTCTTGCCCGCGACGATGCCGACACCGATGCCGGGGCCGATCGCTGCGAGGCCGTAACCGACCGTCGCGATGTTGCCGGTGAGTTCGGCGAGCACTGGTGACTGAGTCCACGAGTGGGTCCTTTCAGTGGTGCCGATCGTGTGAACGGTGTGGGAGCCCGTGAGTTGTGGTGCCAGTGCTCTCGGCGACGGCCAATCCGGGATGTAGACCGCTGCGAGGAGAGCGGGGAAGATGTACGCCTGGAGGACGGCGACGAGCAGCTCGAAGAGCGTGAAGGCGCTCTCCGAAGGCGAAGGTCACGACACCGAAGAGCTTGAAGCCCGGGTCGACCTGCGAGCTGAAGAGGAAGAACTGCGTGCCGAGAAGCACAGCACCAGCAGGAGGTGGCCGACGATCATGTTCATCACGAGTCGGAGGGCGAGCGAGAGCGGACGGATGATGAACGTCTGCAGGAGCTCGATCGGCGTGAGGATGAAGTAGATCAGGAACGGCGCTCCGGGCGGGAACAGGGCGTTCTTGAAGAAGCCCATCCCGCGGTCCTTGATGCCGGCGTAGATGAACGTGACGTACGCCACGAGACCGAGGAAGAGCGGCATCCCGACGACCGACGTTCCCGCGATGTTGAGGAACGGCACGATTCCCGTGCAGGTTCATCGCGATGATCGCGAAGAAGATCGTCACGAGGATCGGGAGGAAGCGACGGGCGTCCTTCTCACCGAGGATGTCCTTGGCGATCGCGACGCGCACGAAGTCGAAGGCCATCTCGACGACGCTCTGGAAGCGTCCCGGCACGATGCGCATCTTGCGCGTCCCGAGCCAGAAGAACAGCATCAGCGCGATGACCGCGATGAAGCGGACCAGCATGACGCGGTTGATCTCGAAAGGGGTTCCCTCGAAGAGGAAACCGGGCGGGAAGAACTCCGAGATCGACGGGGTGCGGGAAGTCACTTCACCGGTCGAGGCAGAGACCAACAGGGTCACAGCGTTAGCAAGCAGCGCCGGCTCCTGGAATTCGGGGGCGTGGCACGTGCGGCAGCCGGATGATCTTCATCATTCGGACACAACGCTCTCGCGACGACGAAAGGTGGGGTCTTTCCGCTCGGACGGCGTTCGTACTCGACGACCGACATCAACGATGAGACGACCTGAGGACGGGCACACGTTCGCCTGCGGATCTCGTCCCTACTGTAGCAAACAGAACGGCCTCGAGAGCCGAATCGTGTCGCTCTCAGAAAGCGCACGGGTGGCGCTCGCTCTACCCGGGCGATGTCGCTCACGTTCGGCATCCGCGAGCGCGACACCACGAGGACGTCGATCGCGAGCGAGCCGAGCATCCGCGACGATGATCGTCACGAACATGGCCGTGCTGTTCAGCCACGGCTGGTCGCGGAGGACCAGTGCGGCGATGACGAACAGCACGAACTTCGCCAGCCACATGCCGAGCACGACGGCGAAGAAGCCGCCGATGTCGAGCCGGTTGGCGACCAGGATGCTGACCGCCGTGAGCGCGACCATCACCTCCGCCGATGACGGCCTCCGACGAGCGCGCCGATCGCGCCCTCTCCCCGGCGACGAGGGCGCCGACGATCGCACTCGACGACGGCGAGAGCGGCGATGAACGCGCCGCCGAGCACGAGGGTGCGGCGCAGGATCGGCACCGAGCGCGGGCTGGGGGCGGGTGGTGGCCGGGATGCCCCCGGTCATGATGCTCCCTTCCGCGCCGTCGAGGGCGCCGCGGTGTCCCGGCCGAGCGGCAGGCCGACCGGAGGGTCGACCGGGTCCGCTGCGGACGCGCGGTCGAGGGGATCGAGGACGGGCGACGCCTCCGCCGACTGGGCGGCGGCTTCGAGCCGCTTGCGCCGGCTCAGCGGAGCGAGGGTGACGACGGTGCAGGCGACGAGGCCGACGCCGAGGAACGCCAGCGGGATCCAGCATCACGTCGACGACGAAGATCAGGAGGCAGCCGAAGGCGATGACGGCGGTCCAGGAGTAGAAGATGAGGACCGCGTGCAGCAGGTGCGAGTGGCCCATGCCGAGGAGCCGGCAGGGTGAAGCTTCCGGTCGGCGCTCGAAGGGCGACTTGCCGGCGCGGAGCCTGCGGAACACGGCGAGGCCGAAGTCCATCAGCGGCACGATCAGGATCGCGAACGGCAGGACAGATCGGGATGGACGCCGGGAGCAACTCCTTGGCCTTCAGCTGCGCCGGGTCGATCTGACCGGTGACCGCGGACCGCCGCCGTGGCCAGCGAGCATGCCGACGAGCAGCGCTCCCCCGTCGCCCATGAACATGCGCGCGGGGCGCCAGTTGATCGGCAGGGGGAAGCCGGCGCACGCGCCGACCAGCACCACCGCGATGAGCGACGCGGCGAGGTTGAAGTAGTCCGTCGGCGAGGTGGCGCTGGACCAGGAGGTAGCTGTAGAGGAAGAAGACGCCGTTCGCGACATCGTGGGCGACTCCGGCCACGAGTCCGTCGAGCCCGTCGATGAAGTTGAGGGCGTTGGTGACGAGGACGATCGCCAGCACGGTGATGATCAGCGCGACATCCAGGGCGAGCCGGACCGTGAGGCCGCCGATCGGCAGCGAGACGATCTGCACGCCCTTCCAGGCGATCAGCCCGGCCGCGATCAGCCAGCCCGGCGAGCTTCGCCGTCCAGTCGAGGTCCCAGATGTCGTCCGCCACGCCGAAGCCGATCAGCACGATGAGGAGGCTGGCCCCGAGGATCGCGAGGATCGGCTCGGGATTCGCGAAGACGAGACGGCAGTTGGCCGGCACCCGCGAGGCGATGCCGAACGAGACGACCATCCCGAGGAACATCGCGATGTCCTGGCCGAGGCGCGCGTGGGCCGCGTGTGGACGTCGCGAACCCTGGATCTTCGGGTAGAGCTTGAACCCGAGCGCGAGCTTCCAGACGATGAACGAGAGCGCGAAGTGCCGCCCGCGCACGCGAGCGAGACCAGGTGTCGAAGCGGCGATCACGGGCTACTCACCCGGGCGGAGTCGGGGCGCGCGGCAGCCGCTCGCCGCCGGCTCGTCCGGGGCAGGCGCGCGCCCGAGGCCCAGTCGGGCCGGGCGGGAGGGAGCGGGCTGCTCGACCTCGGGCTCCATCGGCAGCGAGGCGTCGAACGACTCCCCGCGGGCCTCCGGCTCGGCGACCGCCGGAGCGGGGGTGACCTGCGC
This sequence comes from Rathayibacter sp. AC182, assembly GCF_979253875.1. Taxonomy (NCBI): domain Bacteria; kingdom Bacillati; phylum Actinomycetota; class Actinomycetes; order Micrococcales; family Microbacteriaceae; genus Rathayibacter; species Rathayibacter sp. AC182. Next base: position 857,869 of record NZ_CEEDEK010000003.1, read on the forward strand.
CGACTCGTCGGGCAGCAGGTCCCCGACGACGTCGCGGATGCTCTCGGCCGACACGACGCCCTGACGCAGGATGCGCAGCGTCCCGCCCTCGAAGCTCAGAGCGGTGGCGTCGACGATCGTCGACGACTCGCTGGCTCCGGCCGGGCGCTCGGCGTGGCCGGTGCCCGCGGCACCCGCGTCGAGTGTCGACGTCGACCGCGTCGCCCAGCTGCTCGGTGGGGCCTCCTGCGCGGTGGTGGCGGAGGGACGGCCCGTCTTGTTCGCGGAGGAGACGGCGAAGCGGCCGGTCCTCGGCGAGCAGCTCGAAAGCTGCGTGACGGGGTTGTTGGGCATGCGCAGCGCGACGGTGCCCTTGGTCTCCCCCAGGTCCCAGACGAGCGACGGCTGGGCGTGCAGTGACGATCGTGAGCCCGCCGGGCCAGAAGGCTCTCTGCGAGCCGCGCACGGGCTCCGGCACGTTCTCGGCGAGGGCGTCGAAAGCGCGCGCAGACATCGCCGATCAGGACGGGCGGAGGCGACTGCCTCGTCCGCCCCTTCGCGTCGAGCAGGCGCTGCACGGCCGCGGCGTCGAAGGCGTTGGCCGCGACTCCGTAGACCGTGTCGGTCGGCAGCACGACGAGCTCACCGCGTCCGATCGCCGTTCGCGCGAGCCGGGTGCCGGTGAGGAGGTCCGTGTCGACGGAGCAGTCGTAGATGCGTGCCGGGCAACGCGGCAAATGATACTCGGCAGCCCCCGTCCCGCCGCCCTGTCCTCGGCCGAGTCGGCGCTCGTCACGCTCTCCTCGTGGCGACGGCGAGGTCATCGAGGCGCGATCCAGTGGGAGGTGCTCGAGCCGTGCCGACCGCGGGGGAGAGGCAGTGCCGACCCGCTCGGGCAGCCGCCGAGCTGGCCGAGGACTCGCGCCGACGTCGCACCACGATCGGTGCCGGGCCCTGGAGCTGCTGGACAGCAGGACGTCCGCTGCCGTGGAGCGCTGCGACCAGGAAGAACAGGACGCCGGGGAACGGCGCGAGAAGGAGGTCGAACGAGAACGTCAGCACCAGGAAGAGGATGAGGAGCGACTCGCCGCGTCGAATCCCCCGTCGCGAGCAGCACCGCGCACAGCAGTGCCGCGAAGAAGCCGGAGCCCGACGACCCCCTGAGTGGCGAGCAGGTAGACGAATCCAGTTGTCCACGACCTGCTCCGGGGGGGGGGGGGAAGTTGCAGGGCGAGTACAGGATCCCGGATGTGTAGAGACTGGACTCTCCGATCCCACGCCGGAGCCGAACAGCACTTCGACGTCGGAGCGCCTCGAGCACCGTCGGCAGTGATCCCCAGGACGAGGCGCGCTGCTCGTACGAACTGCGCAGCCGATCGTCGCCGCGACGATCGACCCGAGATAGGAGGAGAACGTGAGGGCGGCCTCGACTGCCGCCGGGAGTACGGCGGCGTCTTCGACGAGACCGCTGCGCTTCGACTTCGGCGAGATCAGCCAGAACCCGGCACGAGATCAGGACGGCCGCGATCACACTCCGCGTCTCCGGACATCGCCAGCCCCGTCACGAGAACGACTCCTGACGCGATCCGCGCCGCGGGTACGAGCCGCACGGCATCGGTCACCACGACGAGCAGCCCGACCGCGCAGGCGACCGCGAAGAAGATGGGGTGGCCGAGAGTGCCCTGCCCGCGCGGGAAGGCCCCGTCGCAGAGGGGGTTCGGTCGCGGATCGTCGTTGCGGTGCCCCCACACCGGCTCGATCGAGTTCACCGCCCAGTAGGAGCCCAGCGCTACTTCGACGAGGACGAGCACGAGGACGATCCGGAGCAGCAGAGCGACCTCGTCGGACGAGAACGAACCGACGACGACAGCCACGAGAACGGCAGGCGAGGCTGTAGCTCGCGATCCTCACCAGCGGATAGGCCTCGGCGATGAGCACCGAGCCGACGAGGACCACCGACCACCACGACGCCGCCAGGAGGTAGGCGCGCGATCGCCTTGCCCGGCAGGGCGGGGACCCGGACGAGGCAGATCATCGAGGACGCGCTGGAGGAAGGCGAGAGCGGCGGTCAGCATCGCGCCGGACTGGTTGCCGTTCGAGAACACGAAGAGCAGACGGCGAGCGCCGCACCCAGGACGATCGGCCTGGGCGACGGCGCGCGGGATCAGGAGCGCGAGGATCAGCCAGACGACGGCCGCGACCAGGACAGCGAGGAGGGTGTCGGCGCTCATCGTCGGGCTCGGGTCGCCTCGAGTTCACCGAGGAAGCACCTCGAACTCGCTCGTCACGTACTCGCTCGAGCGACGCGCTCGCACCCGTGTAGTCCGGTCGGCTCCTCCGCGAGCAGATCGGCGGAGCCGGGAGGCGAGACGGAGCGGATCCTCGGGCGGCACGGTCCTCAGTTGATCCCCGACGAGGTCGCGGATCTCATCGAGGAGCCGGACTCCTCCCGAGTCACCACGACGCGCCCGGCGGCGAGGCCCTGCCAGACCTGGTTCGCGATCACGGAACCGGCCTTCTCCGGATCCCCCGAAGACGCCGAGCACCACGTCGTGCTCGGCGAGCAGCCGGTTTCCCGAGCTCCATCACAGGGACGGCGTCGAGGAAACGGCACAGTGTGCGCCGCTCCGCCCTCGTCCGCGAGCCGCCGCATGTCCTGGACGCCCCCGTCGTGCTGGGCCGTCCCGACGAAGGTGAACCGCACGTCCTCGGTCTCGAAGCTCGATCAGAGCTCGGACGATCGTGGGGACCCCGTGGCGGGGCAGGTACGAGCCGTAGAAGAGCACTTCCGGAGCGGTGGCCCCTCGGAGTGAGGGCTCGCGGAGACCCAGCCGGGAGCTCCGACGGGGCAGCGACAGCGCCACCCGCCGACGTCGGCCACCGCTCCGGATCCTGGCTGCACGGACCCGCGTGGTCGACCTTTGCACAGGACGACGTCCGCCAGGACGACCTGGACCACCAGTTCGATGAGCCGGTAGATCCACGCGCGCAGGGACCTCGGCGAGCGCGCACCCCAGTCCAGCACCGTCGCGTCTCGTAATCTGAAGACGAAGCAGCTCGACGACCAGGACCGCGCGACGCGCTCTTCGCGACCGCCCAGGCGAACGGGACGAAGTGCTGGCAGGGAGGAACTCGGAGACGACGATGACGTCGGCGCCCCTCGAATCGATGATCAGCGGATCGCAGGTCGACGAGTGCTCGGCGGACGAGCGAGGTCGCCCGCGAGCGATCGTGCACTGCGACGCGGTGGCCCGCGGAGCGCAGGACGACCTGATCCTCCGCGAGTTGCGCGGGTAGGAACGGTCGTCGACGCGGTACTGCAGTATCGAGAGCGGCTTCACTGTCTCTCCTCAGGGGCCGGGTGTTCGTCTCCGGGGACACGGCTCTTGCTCCGCGCGCGCATCCGCACGAGTCGCCGTCGCAGGACGACCACCTGTACGAGGAGGACGGCGGCTGCGGCCGACGCCTCCCTCGATGACAAGGCGCCGAGAGCCTCGTGCGAGGCCGCGAGGAGCGGCACGAGCGGCAGTCCGAGCGCGGCGCCCCGCCAGCGCGCTCCAGGTGATCCCCGAGACCCGCCGCACCGGCGACGAGTGCGAGGCCCCCGGTTGCTCGCGACACGCCGGACGAGGAGGATCAGCGCTCCGCCGACGGTCGTCTCGCGGTGGTGGCCAACCCGACGACCCCGGAGAACAGCACCCTCGGCGAGAGCCGGGCCCGCGAGCGCGAAGAGCAGAGCCCGCGACCGCACCGATACCGGCATTGATCGCGGATCGCCCGAAGAGACCGCGTACGCCCGGATGTCGCGGGTGGCACCACCGCCGACCCAGCCCTGCATCGCGCTGGGGAAGCGCCTGCAGACCGGTCAGGAGCATGCGCGCAGCGACCTTTCCAGCGCTCCGAAGACCGCGACGGTGCCGGCGGGTGCGACGGCGCTGACGAGGGCGACCGGCAAGGCGATGTAGACCGCGCTCAGCGCTCGCGCACTGAGCGCGCTGAACTGAGCTCGTGTCGCGCGGAGCACGTGCCTCCAGCCGAAGGAGCGCAGGTCCCTCCACCGTGTGCCGACGACCTCATGCCGAGCAGTGGCAGCAGACGGCGGAAGCACGGAGGCGGCGACGTACAGCCAGAACGGCCCGCCGAGCGCCATGCCGACCGCCGAAGCGAGCAGGAGCGAGAGGCGGGAGGGACTCCACGAGGAGGACCAGCGACGGACGACCCATCCCGATGAAGACCCAGACGGTGTTGAGGCTCCCGAACGCACCGGAGACCGCGATCAGGGCGGCTCGACCCCTGTGCCCCGGCTCGACCAGCGCGACGGCCGCGACGACGAGGAGGAGGGATGTCGGCAGGAGGACGAGCGCTTTGGTCAGCGTCGAGAGCGCGACCGTGCGGGCCCGGTTCCGCGGCTTCTGACGGGAGACGCGCTGGGCCCGTTGACGCCCCAGCCGAGCTCGACCAGCACCGCCCCGGCCGAGCCCAGCCGATTGAGCAACCACGAGCGCCGCGAACGTCTCCTGTCCGAAGCGGCCCGTCACGATCGGCAGCACGAGGAGCGGGGCGACAGCGCCGAGCAGCGGCAGCAGGACGAAGCCCAGCACCCGACGCGCTGTCGCACGGCCGACCGGCCGACGGCGACGGGCCGACGCGGTGCTCACGTCCTGTCGCCCGGGGAGGAGGGACTGCGGTGGTGCCGACGGACGATCCGGAAGCGCGCCAGAGCGATCAGGCTCGGAGCGAGGAGGATCGCGTCCGTCGCATAGCGCCGGCCGAGCCGCCGAGGCTCGGATACCAGCCGGTGCAGCCATTCCAGACCGAGCTTCTGCAGGATCATCGGCGCACGGACCGCCGTGCCCGCCGCGAGGAAATCGACAGCGGCTCTGACCCCGAGGGAGACGGCCCCGCCCGCCTGCGCGCAGAAGTGCCGCTCTGGACCTCCTCCTGCTTCGGTGAGCCGAGGCAGAGTGCGAGGATCTGGACGCCCTCTGCGCGGGAGGCGGGCTGCGAGGGCTGCCAGATAGGCCGGATCGTCGAGGTCGCTGCTGCTCGGGCCCTCCGCCAACCTGATGACGACCCCGGGGAACCGCTGACGCAGAGACCAGCGGCTCGCGCCGCTACCCCTCCCTCCCGCCGATGATCGCGAGGGCCAGGCCCTCGACGGCAGCTCGTCGGCAGACCTCCGTGAACAGGTCGATACCGGTGACGCGGGTGGCATCGGAGTGGCCGTAGCCTCGCGCGAGCCACACGAGGAGCGCCGTCGAGGACCACCAGCGCCGCGCGTCCGTAGTGCCGCCGGAAAGCCTCCGAGTGCTTCCACCGCACGAAGTGATCGGTGTTGGGCGTGACGACGAGCTCGTCCCGGCCGCCGCTCGCCAGCTCGAGGACGGCGTCGGCGGCCTGATCGAGTGGACGTGATGCTGGCGGGCATCCACTCGGAGACGGCCGGTGATGTAGAGGTCATCGGTGCGTTCCTCTGCGATCGCGAGTACTCACGGGAGCGGCGGGCGACGGCCGGGCGGATCATCCGTCACCGCCGCTTCGGCTCGACACGCGGCGAGCGGTGTCGTGGATGCGGAAGAGCGCTCGACTGAGCGCGGCGAAGAGCACGGGTGCGGCTTGAGCACGAGCGCGAGGAGCAGGAGTCTGGGCCGACGGGCGGAGCGGAGGAGATGGACGTCCTGCAACGCCGCTGAGCCGAGGGCGACGCCACGGCGGACGAGCTCCGCATCGAGTTCTGGCGGATGGGAGTCAGCGCGACGGGGATCGCGTAGAACCAGGTCGTGAACCAGTCGCTCAGCCGAGCCGGCACCTCGTCGAAGACCCCTCGAGCGCGGCATCCATCTCGTGAGCGCACGTGAGCAGATTCCCGAGGTCCGGGTTCCGGCGGCGGGTGATGGACGAGGCGGTGTAGAGGTGGAGTAGAGACCTCGGGGATGAAGAGGACCCGCTGCGCCTCCTGCACGGCCCGCAGGACACCCACGAAGTCGGACTGCGACGACAGCAGCGGGAACTGCTCGCTCGTGGAGGATGCTCCGGCGGAACAGCTTGCTCCAGAGGAAGCCGTGCATCCTCCCGAGCGCCATCCGCTCGAGTGCGGTCTCGACGAGACGAGCTCTCGGCGCGCGAGACCGTCGATCACCCGTCCCGACCGGTCCGCTCCGATCCTGTAGAGCGCACGGCAGACGACGATGTCCGCCGACGCCCGCAAGGCCTCCTCGCGCAGGGTCCGCAGGATGCGCGGTTCCACTCGTCGTCGACGTCGACGAACCAGACGAAATCGGTCGTGCTCTCGGAGGAGAGCCCGGTTCCGAGCAGCCGCGACGCCTCCGTTGGACTCGAGGCGGATGAGCGTCGCTCCGCCCGACCGTCGACCCACTCCCTCAGCAGACGGTGGGTGCCGTCCGTCGATCCGTCGTCCACGAGCACGACCCGGTCGCCGATCCCGAGCGTCTCGCCGAGTCGGACGAGGAAGGAGGGCAGGCTCTGCTGGGCGTTGTGGCACGGAGCGATGACGGTGACGCCTCCGAGCGCTGTCATCGTCGCCGTCCGATCAGCCGGTACGCGGTGAGGATCGGAGCGAAGACGACGTCCTGGGATGCACTGTCCTCGACCCAGCGCTCGGCTCGGGCGGCGGAATCCAGGAGGGCTTCCGGATCGGCGAGGACCTCGTCGAGCAGATCGCCGATCTCGAACCCGATGCGTCCGGCGAGAACGTCACTCCACGCCCGTCCCCGAGGAGGGCGGGCACTCCGCCACCGCTGTCGCGACGACCGGACGTCCACGAGCCATGGCCTCGAGGAGCACGAGCGGGGTCCCCTCCCACTTCGACGTCGACAGGAGGAGGTGCGCGCGGTCGAGCTCGCCGACGATGTCCGCGCTCGCTCCCGCGAGTTCGACGATGCCGGCCGCCCGCACGCGTTCCCCTGAGGCGCTCCTCGAGCGGACCGTCGCCCACCCACCGCCCGACGACGCGTCGACGGGCGGCCAGGTGCTCGACAGCACTGATGAACCGTTCGGGTCCTTCTGCTCCGTCAGCCGCCCGATCCCGAGGACGTGCAGCGGCTCGGCAGCGAAGTCGGCAGCCGCCGAGCTCTCGGTCGACAGGTGGGCAGGAGCATTCCCGTGGCGACGACTCGTGATGCCGGACGGTGGAAGTCGGTCACCACCATGGTGCGGATCGAATCGGAGACAGCGAAGACGCGGCGGGAGCGAGTACGAGAGGAATCGGTGGTCCCGCGTCGGAAGGTCGGTGTGCGCGTGCTCGACGACCGGAACGCGCCTGACCGTGCCGACGAGGTGGGCGAGGAGCGCCTGCCGCCGCTGGTGCGCGTGCAGAAGATCCGGCGAGAAGGCTCGGACTGCTGCATCGAGGGAGAGGAGTTCCCTGACGAACGAGGAGCGGTGCTGCGGCACGACGAAGGTCGGGGCTGTCAGACCGGCGGCGAGCGGGCCGTCCGCTCCCCAGAATCCGGGTCGGCAGTCGTGCTTGCTGCTCCACAGTCCCAGAGAGAGCGCGACGCGCTGCGCTCCGCCGTTCTCGAACGTGTCGAGGACGTGGAGGATGCGCAACGGTCGGCCGCCGCGGGGCGTCACCGTCCTCCTCCTGTCGACCGAGGCGCGGCCGTCGGGAAGTACCGGGCCAGGTCGGCCACGAAGTTCTCGACGTCCTCCTCGATGAGGTGCGGGTCGATTCCGAAGACGCCCGAGAGGTCGCGGACGATGGCAGCACTCGACTCCCCGTGCACGAGGGCCCGGCGCCAGATCTCGTAGCCGCTGCTGGAGAGCACGACCGGAGCCTCGTCGGGACGTCCGAGATCGAGCACGTAGACGTCGTCACCATCGGATTCCACGACGAAACCCGCCGACGGCGCCTGACCGGCGTTCGACCGAGGCGACCGCGGGTCGTCGACGGCCGCCGCCGGGGCTGCGACGGCTGTCTCGCCGAGGTGCTCCGCGGGCGGGATCACGGTTCGGTCTCCGCTCCGCTCGTCGGCCCGTCCGAGCCGGGCGACCTCGCGCAGATCGGCGACCGCGGAGGGCAGGCGCCGGAGGCCTCGGAGGGAGCGCTCGGCTCTGATGCGCAGACGGACGATCGATCGGGGGCGCTCGACGAGGGCAGGGTGGCTGGCTTCCAGGTCAGCGCGAGTAGGGAAGACCGCGCGTGCGATCAGCAGGCCCTTCAACCGCCACGGAGCGATCGCGATCGCATGCAGCCAGTTGAAGGTGTGGCGGTCCGACCGACGGCGCACCTCCCAGAGGGACTGGACCTGTCCGATGTGCGGGTCGGCGTCCGCCGGCACTCCCCATTCCTCGAGCAGCACCGCCAGGGGGCCCTGGGCGCCGAGCTCGACGGAGGCGTCCCGCACCGCCTCTCGATCCGCCGCGGACCAGCCGCCCACGAGGACCGCGAGCCGCTCGACGGCGGCGCGCGAGTCCGCCGAGCGGCCGCTGCGCAGGTGGTGGAGCGCATGGACGACGACGTGATGGGCCCGGTCGGGAACCGGAACCGCCGACTCCTCGTACGGCATGAGGACTCTGGACGCCCAGATGGACTCGAAGACGGCGCTCTCCGCGGACAGCGCACCGGGGAAGGATCGGTGCACGTCGATGTCGCAGTGGCCACCAGGGGTGAACGAGAGTCACCGAGTGGTCGATGAAGAGCGTCCAGCTCAGAGCTTCGGGACGACGAGCCCACCCTGCTGCGCGGAGAGCGGCGAGCGCGGACTCGAATCGCCTCGGGTCGACCCAGAGATCGACGTCGGCCGAGCTGCGCGGCGCGCGGATGCCCTGCCACGCGAGCGCCTCGCCTTTCACGATGAGCCCCCTGACTCCGGCCGATGCCGTCAGATGCAGTGCGAGGACTGCGGCGAGCCGGAGCGCCGCGCGCTGCGGCAGAACATGGTTGCCGGGTCGGTCGTCACGCATGGACGATCTCCAGGGCTGCGGTGAGGACCTCGTCGGCGTGGTCAGCCCACGTGCGCTCCGCAGCGATCTCCCGCGCACGCCGGGACAGCAGACTCCACTCGGCCGCCACCCGCGAGCGCGGCCGAGCAGTCGTCCGCTGTCGCGTCCGCCTCCACGACGACACCGGCGCCGTCTTCGCAGAAGGCCGCCAGTCCGGTCTCGCGCGTCACGATGATCGGCAGGCCGGCGGCCATCGCCTCCATCCCGGCGCGCTGCTGCCCCTCCTCCCCGCTGAGGAGGACCATCGCGTGCGAGCGGCGGAAGATCGGCCACGCCGCTGGGACTCTGCCGTCCCACCGACCGCAGCTTCGCGTCGAGGGAGTCGAGCGATCGTCTCCTCTCCGCGACGAGAGTGATGTAGTCGACGCTCCTCCAGCCTCGCCAGACGGTCGACCCGATCGATCCCCGTCCGCCACTCCGGCTCGCCCAGCGTCACGAGGCCGGAGGGGTCCGTCCGGACGTTCGGGGAGGTCGACGGACACAGGAGGGAACCCGTAGCCGCTCACGACGACCGGGACCGAGCCCCAGGCGGGGTCGGCCGCGATCGCCCGGGTCGGAACCGTCACCGGGAAACGGGCGTACCCTGCTGCCCCCGCCGAACGGCGGACGCAGAGGGGCGCCAGGAGCCGCGAGGCGAGTCGGCCAGCAGCCGGGCCTGCGTGCGCACATGGGGGCCGCTCCTGACGAGGACGGTCGCCCCTCGGGAGCCGGGTGCGTGGTCCGAGCTCGTGAGCCGCTCCGGCCCAGACGACGAGGACGTCGGCGTCCGCACCGGCGATGACGCGGGCCGCGAGGCGACTGAAGAGAGCGAGCCGCGCCGTCTGGAATGCACCGTGGGAAGAGGTCCACCCTGCTGTCCCCACGTGGACCGGCCGGACGTCCGCTCCCGGAAGGCCTCCGGCTCCGACGTCACGACGACCACCCGGTGGCCCTGCTCGCTCCACGCACGCTCGAGTTCCGGCGCGTGCCACGAGCCGGGCACGACCAGGAGGATCGTCAGGGCCGGCCTCGCCGTCGTCGCGGTCACGCCGCGACCGCCGAGCGGATCCGGGCGAGCCTGGAGCCGAGGTACTGCCGCTCGAGCGGCCGCAGGACGCGGACCGCGGCCTCGACAGCGTCGAGCTGCTCGGTGACGTGCTCGGGGGCCCCTCCCCTCGGGAAGCCGGCGCGACGCCAGGCGAACCAGGACGGGACGAACCTCGAGCGTCTCCGCGCCGAGCCGGCCGAACGCCTCCTCGACGAGCGAAGTGTCGCTCTTCGAGCGGTTCCAGGTCGGGTCGACCGTGATCTGCCCCGAATGGCGGAGGTAGAGCACCGTGGGGACCGCGTCGCGGATCAGACGGTGCCCGGCGGTGCACGCCCGGAGGTAGAGGTCGAAGTCCTCCGCCGCGACCGCCCGGTACCCTCCGAGGCCCCTGACCACGTCCGTCCGCGCGGTCATCGTCGGATGCATGAAGGGGTTCTCGAGGAGAAGAGCGAGGGGCACCGCGGCCGTCGAGAGCGCGGGGAAGAGCTGCGGCCGCAGGATCGGGAGGGGCGGCTTGCGCACCACGACAGGAGAGAAGACCGCATCCACGCCGGTCGCGAGGAGGCCCAGCTGACGTCGGAACCTCCAGGGGAATGCGCGATCGTCCGCATCGAGAACGGCGAAGACCGGGGTCCGCACCTCGTCGAGCAGGGCGTTGCGGGAGCCCGGGATGCCCAGCGGGGAGCTGTCGTCGAGGAGCCGCACGCGAGGATCGCCCGCTCGTCGGACGATGTCACCCGTCCGGTCCGAGCTCCCGTCGTCGCGGACGAGGATCCTCCCGCTCGATCCGAGCGCACGGAGCAGGCTCCGGATCGATCCCCCGATGGTCGCTTCCGCGTTCCGGGCGGTCATGCAGACGGTCACAGCATCCACGCGGCCAACGCCTCCTCCTGACTGCGCTCAGGGCGGAGAGCGCAGACGAGGGGACGCTAGGGCCGAGCGTCCCGCAGTCGAATTCCTGGCGTGAATCGCGACGCGGAAAGAAGCAGCAGGAGTTGCCGACGGAACGACCGGGCGCGGAGGTCCGTCCCGCCCCGCGACGCCGAGGACGACAGAAGGTGCCGAATCGGCTCACGAGCATCGGGAAACGCGTCGTGCGTGCGATTCTTCGCGACGGACAGGGTGCAGATCCCCTCGGAAGGCGTGGCATGCGAATCCTCCACCTCAACGACACGCTGACGAACTCGGCGAACGGCATCAACAACGTCGTCGTCGATCTCGCGATCCGACAGGCGCAGCAGGGGCACACGGTCCACATCGCCTCTGCGGGCGGTGACTTCACCCCGTCTCGTCGAGGCGTACGGGGTGGAGACCTCCGTACTGGACTTCCGGCGCCGGTCTCCTCGTGCCGTCCCCCTCCTGATGCTGCGGTTGCGCACGCTCCTGCGGGCGTTCCGAGCGGACGTCGTCCACTCGCACACCCTCACTCCCGCCCTCCTCGCTGCGCTCGCAGCCCCGCTGACGCCCCGCGTCGCCACCGTGCACAACGAGTTCCAGCGCGGGGTGGGCGTGATGGGGCTCTCCCACGTCGTCGTATGCGTGAGCCGAGCGAACGAGCGGGACTTCGGACGTCGGCTGCTCTGCTGGGGTCGCACCACGACCATCCAGAACGCGCCGCTCGATCCCCCTGCCGGGAGGGAGCGGTCGCCCCTGCACCGCTCGAGGGGACCGCCGTCATCGCGGTCGGATCGATCACGCGCCGCAAGGGATCGGATCTCCTGGTCGAGGCGTTCGGGCGAGTGGCCTGCACCCGACCAGACGCGCACCTCTACTTCGTCGGCAACCTCGACGAACCCGACGTACTCGCTCCTACGCGCGGCCAGGAGTGGGGAAGACCGCATCCACCTGACGGGCTCGGTTCCCGATCCTCGCGGCCTACATGCTCGGCGCATCGATCGCCGTCGCCGCCTCTCGGCGCGAGCCGTTCGGGCTCGTCGTCATCGAGGAGCGCGAAGCGGGACTCGCCTGCGTCGTGAGCTCGGCCGACGGCCTGCCCGAGGTCGCAGGCTTCGGCGCCGCCGCTCGATCTTCCTCGGGCGACGTCGACCTGGTTGGCCGCCGAGCTCGCGCTGCTCCTCGACGACGAGGAGGTCCGAGAGGAGTACGCCGCTCGCGCAGTTCTCGACCTCGATCATTACGACGTCTCACGGATGACCCGTGAGTACCTCGATGTCTACGAGGCGCTCGTCGAGCGCCGCTTCCCGCGGCGACGTCCGCGGGAGAGCACATCGAAGCGCGCCTAGGGGAGAAGGTCCTCGGAGTCGCACAGAGCAAGTCGATCCTTCCTCACCCGGCCGGGCCCTCACAGGGGGCCACGCTGCGCCGAAGTCGGGCTCGAAGCACCCTCCTGGGCAACTTTCCGAAACCTGCCCGGGGTACCTTGGATGGGTGATTCAGCTCCTTCCCTCGACCCGGCGTGCTCCTCGCTCCGCCGACGCGGCAGCTCGCCTCGCGTCCTCCCGTCGTCGTTCCGCCGCCCGCCGAGGGCGGCTCGATGAAGGGGATCGTTCTGGCGGGTGGGTCGGGGTCGCGGTTGTGGCCGATCACGAAGGGCATCTCGAAGCAGTTGATGCCGATCTACGACAAGCCGATGATCTACTACCCGTTGTCGACGTTGATGATGGCCGGGATCGATGAGGTCCTGGTGATCACGACGCCGGAGTACAACGATCAGTTCCGGGCGCTGCTGGTGACGGGTCGAGTCTGGGGATGTCGATCCTGTATGCGGTGCAGGAGTCGCCGGACGGGTTGGCGCAGGCGTTCCTGACCGGTGAGGACTTCATCGGCGACGACTCGGTCGCGCTGGTGCTGGGGGACAACATCTTCCACGGGACGGCGCTGGGGACGGCGTTGGCGGCGAACACTTGGTCATCGAGGTGCGGTGATCTTCGCGTACCAGGTCGCGGATCCTCGTGCGTACGGGGTGGTGGAGTTCGATGACGAGTTCCGTGCTCTGTCGATCGAGGAGAAGCCGCAGTCGCCCAAGAGCAACTACGCGGTCCCGGGTCTGTACTTCTACGACAACGACGTCGTCGACGATCGCGAAGCACGATCGAGCCGTCGGCATCGGGGGGAGCTGGGAGACCCTCGACGATCAACGAGCGCTACCTCGAGTCGGGCCGGTTGAACGTGCAGGTCCTGGATCGTGGGACGGCGTGGCTGGACACGGGGACGTTCGATTCGATGATCGAGGGCGACCAGAGTTCGTGCGGGTCATCGAGCAGCGTCAAGGGTTCAAGATCGGCCGCATCGAGGAGATCGCCGGCGGAATCTCCTGGATCGACGACGCCCAGCCTTCGCCGACCTCGCCGCCCCCTGGTCAAGAGCGGCTACGGCGGCTCGGCTCTCAAACGGCTGCTCCAACTCGAATCCGCGTCCCTGCCAGTGAACACCGAGCAGCGGACCGCGCCTCGCGCTAGCGTCGATCCCGAGCGAATCCGCCTCCTCCTCCTCCTCTCTTCTCCACTACGTGCAGGATGCGCTCGTGCGAATCCTCGTCACCGGCGGCGCCGGCTTCATCCGGCAACCGCCGTCCACCTCACCCTGAGCGAGCGTCCGGACGTCCAGATCACGGTGCTCGACAAGCTCACCTACGCCGGCAACCGCGATCCCTGCTCCGGTCGCCGACCGCATCACCCTCGTCGAGGAGTACGATCATCGACGCCGAGCCCGTCGACCGCCTCGTCGCCGACTCGGACCTGGTCGTGCACTTCGCCGCCGAGTCGCACAACGACAACTCGCTGAACGATCCAAGCCCGTTCCTCGAGACGAACATCATCGGCACATACACGCTGCTGCAGGCAGTGCGGAAGCACGACGTCCGCTACCACCACATCCCGGACTGGACGAGGCCCACGGCGACCTGGAGCTCGACGACCCGGCGAAGTTCACCGAGCAGTACGCCCTACAACCCCTCGAGCCCCTACTCCTCGACCAAGGCCGGCAGCGACCTGCTCGTGCGCGCCTGGGTCCGCTCCTCCGGCGTCAAGGCCACGATCTCGAACTGCTCCAACAACTACGGGCCCCACCGCATCGTCGAGAAGTTCATCCCCCGCCAGATCACCAACGTGATCGACGGCATCCGCCCGAAGCTCTACGGCGCCGGCGAGAACGTGCGCGACTGGATCCACGTCGACGACCACAACAGCGGCGTCTCGGGCGATCATCGAGCGCGGCGAGATCGGCGGCGGCACTTCCTCATCGGCGCCGACGGCGAGAAGAACAACCCCGAGGTCGCCAAGCTCATCCTCGACGAGTTCGGCCCCGCCGAGACGCGCCTTCGACCACGTCACCGACCCTGTCCCGGCCACGACCTGCGCTACGCGATCGACTCCACGCGCCTGCGCACCGAGCTCGGCTGGCAGCCGCGTTACACCGACTTCGAATCCGGACTCTCGCGGCGACCGCCGAAGTGGTACCGGGAGCACGAAGCGTGGTGGCGTCCGCAGAAGGCGGCGACCGAGGCGAAGTACGCGGCTCAGACCGACTCCTGATCGGAATGCGTCAGTGAGGCTCGCTGGATTTGATGAACCAGCTGCATTTCAAGCAACCGCATCACAAAATCAGATGCGGCCTCCAGCGCAGTCGCACGGTTCGACACTCGAAGCCCAAAATCAGGCCCGAGAGGCTGCGACCTCCTCCTCCTCGAGCAAACCGATCCGAGTCGGTCCCAGGCGACGAGCGACGGGCCCTCAAGAACGACAGGAACGAAACGTCGCGGACCGCTCAGAGAGCAGGACGTACGCCGCATCACCTATTCGAGATTGAGCAACAGCATCAGCCTGTACGAACACGACTTCATCTCTTCACCGGCAGCACAAAGGTAGCGAAAGGAAGCGAAGTTGAGCAAGCTTTTACCACTGAGCGTTGCTACTCAGCTCGCGCATGCTCTCCTCTGCGCGTCTCTCGCGGATGAGAATGGCGTACGAGCACTTCCCGATCAAAGGCCCGTGGTAGCTATTGAGTACGGCCTCCGCAATTTACCTGCTGGCCGACATCCTCGTCGATCCGTGTCGACGCGTCCTCGTGGACAAACTCATCGAGCACCGGTTGGCGGAAGCGACCGGCCGAGGAGCGCACACGGTGCTCGAGAACCACCGCCAGCGACGCTCATTACCGGGCGATTGGCCCGGGTGATCTGTGATTATCCATAAAGGCTTCGGCTTTTTTTGTCCGCGTCGCATCGGTCGCTGAACTCCTCTGAAAGACCGCACAACTGATCAACATCGCAAACCGCGATTGCCTCGCCCCCTCAAGAAGGGAGTTGGACGATCTCCGCAATTCGAACCACATTTCTGGGATTTGTGGAAACGTGATGCGCCCGATATTAGCACTTTCTTCGTTGAATACGCGCGCCGTAATTTCACGGCCGAGGAATTAGCGAGCATCGCAAGCGAAGCGCAGATCACCGGAACCATGGAGACGATGCGCTCAATCTTTTACGAGTTAGACATATATCAGCCTTCCGCATACTCAAGGTCTCCGGGCTCGTAAGCTGGGAAATCCGCCGAGAGCTGGGTGCCAAGTCCCGCTGTGCCGATTTTGACCGCCGCTCTCAGTCGTGACTATAAAACAATTTCTTTAAGATGATCTGGGGCTTGATCCAGGGGCACCTGAATCCAGGCAAGCTCCGCTTGATTCCGAGCGCATCATTCGCACCATCCCGCAGCTTGGCGGATGGGTACGTTCGAGCAATACTGCAGTCCGAAACCTTCCAACGCTACCGGCTTGCTCAAATTCGCGTACCGCAGCCGCGCAGTTTGACGCCCGCAGCCAGGGGATAACAAGGGTCAAGACGCGCATGCTTCGTCTCCCAATCGCTCAGCGGCAGGAAGCTCGGACCTGATGAGATTGTCGGACGCGAGAGTTCGCTACAACGAAAGAGTATTCAATGCTTATAGCCGCTTGCAGCTGTTGCTTTTCTCGCCTACTTGTAACCCGCCGCGGCGTCGGACTGCGTGGTTATGTTTGGGCGTCGCGCTCCTGGTTCTATCCGTTGGGTCAAGCACCCCAGCGCCGGATTCCGTCCGATACGCTTCAATCAAGTATAGCTGCGGTCAGTGTTGCTCACGGTGGTCCTTCGGAGACCGGACTCAGACGCGCAAGATCTCCCGTGGGCCTCCTGCTCTGGTTCGCTCTGGTCGATCGGCGTGTCCCTATTCGCCGAGCGATCGCCGCTGAGCGCCTACGTCCTTGTCGGCGTCCCACTCCTCCTTGGTTCCTTGGTCGCTTCGCGCTTGATCGCTCCCGACATCAGGCCTTCTTTTACGATGGACGGGCCTGACCCTGCTTTTGCAATTCGTGATCGGGGTCGCAGAATTAACGATTCTTCCGGAACCGATCTTGGCTACCGAAATCTCTCAACAGCGTTTCCACAGCTACAACCCCTTCCTCCCCCGGTCTCGTACGAATACAAGGGACTACCGGGCACCCAATTATCTTCTCACTCGTGATGATGACCGGTTCCTCCTTTTTCTGGCCCTGGGGTCGAGCTGAAGCGGCGCACGAAAAACGCGAAAGCGTTTCACGATAAATGCGAAAACGGTTAAACACCCGGACCTGAAACTGAACGAAGTAC